>NZ_JBQSXI010000001.1:2555000-3352500 GCF_052378035.1 Pseudoalteromonas sp. AOP31-A2-14
AAACTCTTCAATTAAAAGTTTTTTCTGTCCTTCCCATAAAGGGAGCGGACATGCTCAATGAATTCTGAATTTATTTAATATCTTTCGATATTGAATTGACTGTGCTGAATAAATAAATTTATTCCGTTGGTCACTCAGTTCAATTGAGACTCTAAATTTTTTGCCTCATCTAGCGAACTAGAATCGGCTGTTAGAACTCAATCTGTACGAGTGCCCACACAGATGATTGCTTTATATTGTTAAAGAACGTTGCGATTAAAGCGCTTTGCTTTACCTCGCTAGGGCTGCGCATATTACGCTTTCCTATTTTTTTGTCAATACTTAATTTTAAACTTTCTAAAAAATCTAAACTCAAGTTTTACTCGACTCACTGACTTGCTGCTTGCCTCGCTAAGCGTTGCCTGCTCTGCCGTGTCAGTGGGGTCGCATTATAGGGAGGACAGATTTTTACGCAAGCGTTTTTATTCCCTTTTTTACATTTATTTTTTACCCCAAAGATACAAAGATGATAACCACAAGTTACTCACAAAACCCTGTGGACAACTCTTGTATTTGTCTCTTTAAAACTCAAGATACTTCTTTAACGATATCTCTAAATACAAAAAGCACCTTAAAGTAAGGTGCTTTTATAATATTATTAGCAATAAATGTTAATACAAGATGCTATATAACTTACGACGATATTTAGCTGCTAATGCGTCACCATCTGGGAGAGTGGCAATAATAGCTAAAAAGCTTGCTTTAGCTCCATTAAAGTTTAAATCTTTCTTGAGTACAATAAACAACGCTTCAAGTGCTTCTTCTTTTCGGCCTGCTTCATTTAATAAACTACTAAACTCTATTTTTAGATCAAGATCGTTAGGGGATTTTTCAACTTGTGCTTGCTTAGCTTTAATTTCTGGTGAGTCAGTTACTTCAAGTGCTTGCTTACACTTAGCACTAATATTAGTGTAATAAGCATCTCGCTCATTTTCAGCTACGGAATCAAGTAGGGCTTGCGCATCATCTAATTTATGTATTTGAATACATATATCAGCAAGCACTAATTTAACCCGAGTGTGGGTACTATCTAATTCATAAGCCTGCTTAGCATAAGTAAAGGCACTATTGAGGTCTTGTGCAAGTAGTGCTTGCTTAGCTTGCTCTAGTAATAGTTCAGATTGTGCCGGTAGGTGCTTGGCTAATACTTCACGCACTTGTTGCTCAGTTTGCGCGCCAGGTAGCATATCAACAGGTGCTGAATCTTTTAAGAAAACCAACGTTGGTAATGTTTGCAAGCCAACTTGCTGTGCTAATTGTGATGCAAGCGCTTGCTCTGTATCACAGTCGAGTGTAGCTACTAGTAAATGCTCACCATATTCACTCGCGATTTTATCTAAAATAATGGCTTGAGATTGGCATTCAGGGCTTTGTGCCGAGTAAAAGCTAAGTAATACTAGCTTTTCTTGTGAGGTTTCACCTAACACTTGCTGTAGGTTTTGAGGATTAACATTGACCATATTATTCATTACGATTGATTGCCATATCAGAGTATTTAGAGTTTTATATGGTGGCATAGATAGCAATTACAAGTCTAAAGGTCCTTTATGAAATAACTTAGTTTATATACCACGCTATTATTATCGACTCCCTTTGTATCAGCCAACACCTTGGCTCTGAACTTAGACAAAATAGTACCAGGAATCGCTACCTTGATTTGTACTTATGAAAAACTTTTTATTAATTAACCATAATCTAGGTGACTAACAAGATTTGCGGGTTTAATCGCCTGTAAATTAAGTGTTAACTTTAGTACTATACGAGGGTCTATTAATATTTCGCAATTAAATTTGCAGTAAATTCGCTAGGTTTTTAGTCAAGGCAGAGCCTACGTAGTATGATTGTTCCTTATTATACAGAGGGTAAAATCAACAGAAATACCAAACATATGCTGTGCGTCTAGTTTTGCATAAGGACAAATTACCTTTTATTGCTTGATTTTGACTTAACTTATTCGGTTACAAATCTTGTGCTACGATTAAATTGCCTTTGATTAAGTAGGTTTCTCACGGCAAGATCATTATAAATTGAACTTATAGAGCAAGTAGTGATCAGATCAAGGCATAATAATTACTTGGTCGCATAAATATGAGCACTACTTTTCTGAAACATTTTAATTCAATTACAGATCCTCGCATTGAACGTTGTAAAAAGCATGAACTTATCGATATTCTTCTCCTTGCTATTAGCGCTGTACTCTCTGGTGCAGAAGGATGGGAAGATATTGAAGACTTTGGGCACCTAAAGCTTGATTGGTTAAAAAAATACGGCACGTTCAACGCAGGAATTCCAAAACATGACACGATTGCTCGCGTCATGTGTCGGTTAAAAGCAAATGAAATAGAAAGGGCATTTCAATCTTGGATATCATCACTGATTGAAACTACAGGTGCAGATATCATCGCTATCGATGGCAAAACCGCACGGCGTTCATTTACCACAAAAGACAGAAAAAGTGCCTTACACACGGTCAGTGCATGGAGTTGCCAACACCAGTTAGTGCTTGGGCAGACGGCTGTTGATAATAAAACAAATGAAATCACCGCAATACCAGAATTACTCACCCTGCTCGATATTGAAAACAGTATCATTACGTTAGATGCGATGGGATGCCAACAAGAAATAGCAAAACAAATCATCCAACAAAAAGCAGATTATATTCTTGCACTTAAAGGTAATCATTCAGGCATGCAAAAGGAACTAGAAGCGTGGTGGCACAAGTGCGAGCGTGAAAGGTTAACTAAGCATAATTGTGATGAACATACCGAAATAAGCTCAGGACATGGGCGTGTTGAAACACGTACATGCCAGCAGTTACTTATAGATAAAAGCTGGCTAGGCAAGGATTATCGTTGGCCTGGCTTAACGAGTATTATTAAGGTCAGGGCTGAAGTTCATGATAAGTCGGCAGGGTCGGATACCACTGAAACACGCTGGTATATAAGTTCATTAGACTTAAATGCAGCGCAAGCACTCAATGCAGTACGCAGTCACTGGCAGGTTGAAAGCATGCATTGGATGCTTGATATGAACTTCAGAGAAGATGAATCGAGAATACGCAAACTTCAAGGGCCATTAATGTTTAATGTAATGCGAAAGATAGCCATGGCGCTTTTTAAACAAGATGCATCTAAGTCAGCAAGTATGGCGAGGAAAAAGAAAATGGCAGGGCTAGACGATGATTACCGCTCAACCCTGCTAGAGTCTGGGATTAAAATGCGCTAGCCGTGGTAGGTTTCTACCCAAAAAGGCTAATAGACCTAATATTAATAACAACCCATCAGGCAGGCAAGGCGAGCCGCTATCATTTACTTAAAACAATGGAGATATAATCATGATTACGTTGACCGTCAACGGTAAAACTCGTGAGTTTGCAGGTGATCCAACTACTCCCGTACTATGGTATTTACGAGATGAGCTACAGTTAATAGGCCCTAAGTTCGGATGTGGTATGGCTCAATGTGGTGCATGTACTGTCCATATTGATGGTGTTGCGCAACGTTCATGCATATTGCCAATTTCCGCTGTTTCAGGCTTAAAAATAACGACGATAGAAGGCTTAAGTGATGATGGCGAGCATCCCGTTCAACAAGCATGGTTAGAGCATAAAGTTCCTCAATGTGGCTACTGTCAATGCGGCCAAATGATGCAGGCAGCAAGTTTACTGGCAAGTAACCCGACGCCTAGCGATGAAGAAATCGTACAGAGTATGTCTGGTAATATTTGCCGCTGCGGCACTTACCCCCGTATTCATAAAGCAATTAAATCTGCATCAAAAGTAATGGCGGGTGTTGAGCATTATGTTCCTGAGAAAAAAGGGGAAAAGGCATGAGTCAATATTTTGATTTAACACGCCGGGGGTTTTTAAAGTCCAGTGCCGCTGTAGGCGCTTTAGTACTAGGTACTTGTTTTGTTGGTGCTGCACCTAGAGCCATGGCTGGAGTACTTACAAAACCATCGGAGTCTGCTAAAGAGGCTAATTTATTTGTTGCATTACGTCCTGATGGCATAGTTGAAATTACCTGTCACCGCTCTGAAATGGGCCAGCAGATCCGTACTGCCATCGCACAAATCGTAGCTGATGAAATGGAAGCAGCATGGGACAAAGTGGTAGTTATACAAGGTAAAGGCGACCTTAAGTATGGCGACCAAAATACCGATGGTTCACGCAGTATTCGTTACAATATGCAACGTTTGCGTGAAATGGGTGCAAGTGTTCGATACCTTATGCAACAAGCAGCGGCAACCCGCTGGGGTGTACCTTTAAATTCATGTATAGCAGAGCAGCATGTTGTTACTCATAGCTCCGGAAAAACCCTGACCTACGCAGAGTTAGTAAATGATGCGCTAAACATAACACCGCCACAAACGGATCAAATTCCCCTTAAAAAGCGCAGCGAGTGGCGTTATATTAATACTGCAATGGCGCATATTGATTTAAAAGATCTTGTAACAGGTAAAGCGACATTTGCTGCCGATGTATTAGAACCTAAAGCATTAATCGCTGTGATTGCCCGCCCTCCCGTAGTTGGCGGCAAAGTTAAAAGCTTTGATATTAAAGCTGCTAAAGCCATAGATGGTGTGGTAGATATCGTCGAGATCCCAGCATCAAAAGGAACGCCATTATTTCAGCCCAAAGGCGGTGTTGCTATTATTGCCAAAAATACCTGGGCTGCCATGAAAGGCCGAAAAGCGCTAACGATAACATGGGATGATGGTAAAAACGGCGACTATAACTCTGAAACATTCAAAGCAAGCTTATTAGCTACCGTCGCTTCGCCTCAAAATTCCGTGCGAGAAGTTGGAGATGCCGCTGACATATTAGCTAAATCAACTGATAAGTTAGTAGCCGACTACTATGCCCCTCATTTGACTCAAGCGCCAATGGAGCCGCCTTGTGCAACTGCAATGTATTACAAAGATCACGTTGATGTATGGGCTGCGACTCAAAATCCACAAGCAGATATGAGTACCGTTGCTGCGATGGTCAACATGCAAAAAGAGCAGATTAACGTTCATGTCACTATGCTAGGTGGAGGCTTTGGCCGAAAGTCTAAGCCTGACTTTTCAGCAGAAGCAGCTTACCTCTCAATGAAAACTGGTCAGCCTATCCGAGTGCAATGGACGCGTGAAGACGACATACAACATAGTTTTTATCATGCAGTTTCGGCGCAGCACATTGAAGCATCGCTAGATAAAAACGGGGCAATTGAAGCCTACTTACATCGTACTGCATTTTCGCCAATAGCATCAACCTTTCAAGAAGGTGCCACCACGCCAGGTAGCTTTGAGTTACGTTTAGGTTTTACCGATAACCCTATCAACACACCCAATATGAAGTTAGAAAACGGCGAAGCTGCTGCTAAAACGAGAATTGGTTGGATGCGCTCGGTTTCGAATATTTTCCATGCTTTTGCCATTCAGTCATTCATCGGCGAAGCCGCACACAAAGCTGGTCGCGATCAAAAAGACTACTTACTTGAAACCATAGGTCCTGATCGAATCTTAGATGTAACAGAGCAAAATGCCGAATATGATAATTACGGAGGCGATAAAGCGGTTTATCCATTAGATATTGCTAGGCTGCGCCATGTTATTGAAAAAGTGGCTGAGATGAGTAAGTGGGGCAGAAAACTGCCTAAAGGTCGAGGTTTAGGTATTGCTGCACATCGTAGTTTCTTAACTTATGTAGCGACTGTAGTTGAAGTAGAGGTTTCTGACAGTGGAGAGCTAAAAATCATAAAATCATGGGCAAGTATTGATGCGGGAACGGTTGTTAATACCGATACCGTCATCAACCAAGTACAAGGGGGTTCTATTTTTGGTATCACCGCGGCGATTAGTGAAGGTATCACTTTTGATAAAGGCCGAGTACAACAAAGTAACTTCCATGATTATCGCGTCCCTCGAATGAGCGATAGCCCATTAGAAATAGACGTAGAAATTATTCAAAGTGATGCCCCTCCTGCAGGAGTCGGGGAGCCTGCGACGCCCGTTTATGCCCCAGCGCTTTGCAACGCTATTTTTGCCGCTTGCGGTAAACGCATTAGGCAGTTACCTATTGGTGATCAGCTAAAAGCTTAACTCTTTAGCCATAAACTGCCTATGAAACACATAAAGTTCATAGGCAGTTTGTTGACCAAATATATGCATAGATTGAAACCAAATTAAAAAGCAACAGTTTTAATAACGATAGATACAATTTATTCTCTAACCACAATACTTACGAGCCATCATACATAATGCTACCTGCTAACACTCTTGACACCCATGACGTACTCTCTGCTTGGCAAAACCACAACCCTAAAAGCACATGGGCTATGGCTATAATTGTTGACTGCCAAGGTCACAGCTACCGCAAGCGCGGAGCGTTCACGCTTGTTAACCAAGAAGGTGAACAATTAGGTGTATTAAGTGGCGGATGCCTTGAAGCCAATATTCGGTTAATGGCAAGGAAATCCCTTGCCTTAGAGAAGGTGATGACCAAAGAATATGATGGTAGAGATGAAAATGACGCCTCCTATCAAATGGGTTGTGGCGGTATAGTCTGGATAAAATTTATTCCCCTTAACGACAAAAACAACCATTTACATCTCAATGAAATACTCAACAACTTAGAACAGCGCAAAAGTGTTCGTTTCGGTTTAGATTATGATAATCAAACAAACACCGTTTGCAGTTACGTTAACAGCTCTAACAAAACGCAACTCACCGTAGACATAACTCCAAAAATTCATTTACTAATTTGTGGTGGAGGCAAAGATGCAGCGCCAGTATGTCAACTTGCCAAACAACTTGGCTGGCAGGTCTCTATTTGGGATCCAAGAGCTGCATATGCCAATAAAAATGACTTCATTAACGCAGATAGCATTTTAAAAGATCCACACAGTGAATTATTTCAGTATGCAATTAAACGAAAAGTTAACTTTGCTATTCTTATGTCGCATAATTTAGAATTAGATGCGCAAGCACTGACTGCATTAGCAGACACTGATATTAATCATATCGCCTTGCTAGGCCCTAAAAGACGATATAAAGATGTTGTCTCAGCCAGCGGCATTAATCCGAAAGCTATAAAGCCTAACTTATCTGGCCCTGCAGGACTGGATATAGGAGGTGACTTGCCTACGAGTATTGCATTATCAATTATTGCTAAGTTTCACGCCTTGGCCTTTAATAAAGGTTGATTTAACTGTTTTGTTGCTTCAATTGCGCCACGGTATCTATATCAAGCTCAGCATTAGGTAACAAAACTGAATTAACATTATTTGATGATTTAATTAGATTTCTAGCTCCTTTATCATCTTGTAAATCAAGTAAGCTTGAGAAGTAGTCTATAGGAAATATAGCAGGCACACCTTGGTGATCGGCGTATTTTGAACACGTGATATGCATCGAATCTTCATACCAGCAATCTATTAGCGCTTGCATATCTTCTTGTGTGATAAGTATTTGGTCAACAGTAATAAACATCAGCCCTTCGCAGTGCGAAGGACAATGGGTAACTGCCGTTTTAATAGAGCTCGACATCCCTTGCTGCCAATCTGGATTAAAAATTACATAATGCTCTTTAGCTATGCGACTTAAATGCGAATAAATAACCGGATGATGCGCCCCTGTAATTACCATAAAGTCGCAATTTATAGTTTCGAGTAAAGCAATACGTCTTTCAATTAGTGTTTGGTCTTTATAGTAAGCCAATTGTTTAGGCGAACCAAAACGCGAAGCCTCGCCAGCGGCAAGTAGCGCAATAGCAAGCTTCGGTTTTATTTTATCATTCACGTGGTAAACCTCATTACATAGTAACTTGTTAAATTATAACAGTGATAAAGCGATGACAAAGCCCCTACACCTGCTAATTGATAAGATCAGAGATAGTCTATTATTTACATAATTTGTACTTGAAAAAACGCCTGTTTATTACCTCTAATTTAACTTACCCGAATCATTTGTATCACATCACTAATCACCTACGCTTTTTTAAGTGATTGCTGTTACATTGCTAAAGTTTAAATAACAAAACGCTCTTAAACATTGCTTACTTTTGCTTTAAACCTGCCTTGTTTTTAGTTCCAATTAAACTAACGCTGTTGGCGGCTTTTGCTAGGCGTTACTAGCGCGACTATTCGTTGTTTTTTTATAGGTTGATTTTCGATAAGGCGTTTTTTTACCTCCTTTACTAAAACGCCGCTTTTGCGCCGTTTTTGGTAATTGGGCAAAAACATCGCTATTGCAGTGTTTAGCCTGCTCTACAAAGCTATTAAGGTCGTTTAATAAGGGGGTTAAAAATTGCTGGTAACTCATTTGTTGATCAGCGATATTTCCTAATGAGGCTTCCCATTTTGCGGTTAAATCAGGGCTGGCTAACCCCTCAGGTAAAGCACTGATAAGCGCTGTACCTGTCGCAGTTGCTAAAATAGTTTTTCCTTGGCGCTCTAAAAAACGGCGTTTAAATAAAAGCTCTAAAATACCTGCTCTTGTCGCTTCGGTTCCTAAGCCATCAGTTTCTTTTAAAATCTTTTTTATTTCTATATTTTTAACATAACGGCTTATACCTGTCATTGCACTTAGTAAAGTGGCATCAGTAAAGTGTGCAGGCGGACTGGTCATTTTATCAATCACTTCTCCTTTCGCACAATGTAACTGCTGACCTTTCGTTAAAGGAGGTAGTGTTTGCTGTTCGTTAAGCCCTGTTTTTCCCATTAACGCTTTAAAGCCTAAACTCACTTCTTGCTTTGCATTGGCTTTAAATAAACCACCAGCAATACACACTTCAACTTTTGTCTCATTAAAAACATAGTCTGAGTAAAACTGAATAAGATAATGACGGCTAATTAAGCGGTAAATCTTAGCTTCATCACTACTTAAAACAGTTGATTGTAGCTGTTTTACAGTAGGTATAATTGCATGGTGTGCGGCAACCTTTGCATCATTAAAGCATTTACTGCGTTTTTTTACATCCGCGTTATTACACAGCTCACTACCCTGCCCACCATTATTAGCTATAGCTTTAATAATACTAGCTGCTTCTTGAAAGTGTTCTTTCGGTAAATAGCGATTATCTGACCGCGGGTAGGTAATTAACTTATGACGCTCATAGAGACTTTGGCAAGTATCTAATACTTTTTGCGCTGGCATAGTAAATGCCTTTGCTGCATCTATTTGCAAAGCAGATAAATTATAAGGTAATGGCGCTTGCTGCTTTTTTTGCTTTTGTTCAAGTGACGTCACTTCAGCGGGTTGCTCAGTAATTCGCGAAGCAACATTTTCAGCAAGCCCACGATGAAGCACTCTTCCTTCTTCATCTTGATAAGGCGCACAGGCTTTGCTGGGTTGCCACTTAGTCGTAAAAGCTTGCCTTTCTTCAGTGCTTACATGCGCTAACACTTCATAAAAGGGTTTAGCAACGAAATTAGCAATCTCATTATCGCGATTGACTACCAACCCTAAAATAGGTGTTTGTACTCGCCCCACTGACAGCACATTACCAAACCCCGCCTTTTGCCCAGCCAAAGTATAGGCACGTGTTAAGTTCATACCAAATAACCAATCGGCACGAGAGCGGGCAAGCGCAGAAACACTTAACGGGATAAAGTCACTATTGGCGCGCATAGCATGCAGTGCTTTTTTTACCGCACTAATATTTAAATCACTTATTAATAAACGTTGAATTTGCTGCTTTTTGGTTTTTGATAGTTTTACTTGTTCAATCACTTCATCAACCAATAATTGACCTTCGCGATCCGGATCGCCAGCATGGACAAGTTCTTCCGCCTGTTTTATTAATTTTTTTAGTATCGTAAGTTGCTTGCGGGTTTTAGCTTTAGCTTTTAACTGCCATTGCTCGGGGACGATAGGTAAGTCATCAAAGCGCCACTTTTTAAACTGCGTGTTGTAATCATCCGGCTCGGCTTGCTCGAGCAAATGACCAATACACCATGAAACGCAGTCGCCATTGGCGACTTCGATATAACCATCATACTTTTTATGTGGCTTTGGTAGGGCATCGGCAATTGCACGACCTAACGATGGCTTTTCGGCAATATAAAGTTTCATGGCTGCACATTAATTTCACTGTTTATATAAACAGTAGTTTAGCACAGTGCTTTTAATCTGAAAACTCAGACTAATTTTTTACTTGGCTGGTTTTCTATCACGCTGCATAAATAAGTAAATAAGCGGTAAGTAACACACAATGGCCGTGCCTGTATTAATCAGCGGCATTAGTGTTTTATATAGGTAGGTACTATAAGATAAATCCCATAGATGACGGTCGACCAAACGAAACAACTGTAAAATAGGCGCGCTAATTACCACCAATTGACCAAGCACACCTTGCCACAGGTATACTTTATCTTTAATTGCCCAGTAAGCGATTAACGCCATCCATATTAAATCGTTAGCCGCCCACACAACATAGCGGTAAATATAAGGCTCATCTAATTCTCTTAACGTGTCATGAATTAAGGTACCATAGAAAAAAAATGCCGCAGTCACTAATACAAAACGTAAGGCTAAAAAATCTTTTCGTAGATAAAAAACAAAAATAGCCGGACTTAAAATAAACACCCAGCTAATATTTAAAACTGAAATTCCATAATTGAACCAATCTGGCAATTTTAAATTACCTTAATCTGGTTTTTTATCATCATCGCCACCGCCATTACCAGGCATATAGCTGTATTTATTTAGCTTTTTCATATATTCACCTTAATTACACTTATTATATTAATGTTAGTTAATATTAAGCGAAAATAGGTACTTTGCCAAGCATCATTGCCCTACATCAATCGGAGCAGACTCTTTAGCTTTACCTTGCAGTATGGAAATTTCTACTCGTCGGTTACCTCTGCGGTCGACTTCGGTTACATTTAGCACCAGCGGGCGAGTCTCAGCATGGCCTACAACTACCATGCGATTTTTATCAAAACCTTACTACTTAGCCAATGCTGCTTAAAACATCGACATGACAATGGTTGCTAAATCCACTAACCTCTCCAGAGGAATCGATACATTATGTTACTTCTACACATTTCTTATTAACTACATATCGGCAATCTATTGAATTAATTGAATTATTTTATATAAAAATGAACAGCACACCTATTATTAACATCATTTTAATCGAATATCGCCACCCCACAACGTTTAAGCTTGCATTCATAAAATGAATGTTTACATAAAGATCACTATTAAAGTGCATCAGTCTTTGACCTAGTTTCGCATTCCCCCTAAAATTGGCTGCATATTAATAACAGCTAAGTTGAATCCGTATGGCGATCAAAAAACCTGAAAACCTCAGTTTTGAGCAAGCACTTGAAGAATTATCGACTATCGTAACAGATATGGAACAAGGTGAACTTTCCCTTGAACAGTCATTAAAACAATTTGAACGCGGTATTGCTTTAGCCAACGCATCTTCAAGTAAGTTGCAACAAGCAGAGCAAAAAGTTTCTATTTTAATGGGTAATGAGAGTAAGGCTGAACTAACTCATTTTGACAACACTACGGAATAAATAATGCAAATAAAAGAGCAAATAAAACAAGCTCAGCTTGATGTTGCAGCCATACTTGAAAACTACTTTGCGCAGCCGCTTAATACCGATGACACTTTAAAAACAGCCACTCATTACAGTATTTTAAATGGGGGTAAGCGGTTACGCCCATTTTTAGTCTATGCGACGGGCAAAATGCTCGCAGCAAATAAACAAGATCTAGATATACTCGCAGCCGCTATTGAATGCATTCATAGCTATTCGTTAGTACATGATGACTTACCAGCGATGGATGACGACGATCTACGCCGCGGTCGCCCAACGTGTCATATCATGTATGGTGAAGCACATGCTATTTTAGCCGGTGATGCACTGCAAACACTTGCATTTAATTTAATTGCTAATCACCCGTTTAAAGTTACACCAACACAACAAATGAAAATGATTTCGGAACTTGCTCAAGCTTCTGGCCTAGAAGGGATGATAGGTGGTCAAGCTTTTGACATTGCAGCAACGAATAAAACCATAACGATTGATGAACTTGAGCATATTCACCAATTAAAAACCGGCGCATTACTAAATTGTGCAATTACATTGGGCGCATTATGTGCAAATAATGTCACAGAACATACTTTTAAGCAGCTTGATGTGTTTGGTAAAGCGATAGGTTTAGCTTTTCAGGTACAAGATGATATTCTTGATATTGAAGGTGATACATGCGTACTTGGTAAACCTCAAGGCTCAGATGCACAAGCTAATAAAGCCACTTACCCAGCCTTGCTAGGCCTTGAAGGCGCAAAACAAAAGGCACGTAGTTTGTTAGCTGATGCAATTACGGCCCTAAATGAAATAGAAGCCGACACTCGAGAACTTGAACAATTAGCCTATTATATTGTCGAACGTAACCACTAAAAACACACATATTCAGTGCCAGTGGGATGTATAAAATAACTAAAAAATCAGCGCCGTATTGCGTTATACTATGCGTTGGTTAGCGAAGGATGTATTAAAAATCATGACACTTGATAGTAGCAAGTATCCATTATTAAGTTTGGTTGACGAACCAACACAATTACGCGATTTAGCGCAAAACAAATTACCGGCGTTCAGTACTGAGTTACGTGAGTATTTACTTAACTCCGTTTCGCAAAGTAGTGGTCACTTAGCATCAGGCCTTGGCACTGTAGAGCTTACGGTGGCACTTCACTACGTCTACAATACACCAGAAGATAGGTTAGTATGGGATGTGGGCCATCAGGCATACCCGCATAAGATATTAACCGGTCGTCGTGACCAAATGCATACTATCCGTCAAAAAGATGGCTTACACCCCTTCCCTTTTCGTGAAGAAAGCCCATACGATACCTTTAGTGTTGGCCATTCTAGCACCTCAATTTCAGCCGCCTTAGGCATGGCAATTGCCGCTGAAAAAGAAGATAAAGGCCGTAAAACAGTAGCTATAATTGGCGATGGTGCCATTACTGCCGGTATGGCATTTGAAGCAATGAATCACATGGGGGACATTAACCCTAATGTGCTGATCATTTTAAATGACAACGAAATGTCGATTTCAGAGAATGTCGGTGCGCTAAACAGTTACTTTGCACGCATTTTATCGGGCAGCTTTTATGCAAATATTCGCGAAGGTAGTAAAAAAATACTTTCAGGTCTCCCTCCTGTAAAAGAACTTGCTAGTCGCATGGAAGAGCATTTAAAAGGAATGGTTATCCCTGGTACTTTTTTTGAAGAACTAGGCCTTAACTACATCGGCCCCATTGATGGTCATGACGTTAATATGTTGGTTGATACCCTACGCAATATGCGTAATTTAAAGGGTCCACAATTACTGCACATTAAAACTCAAAAAGGCAAAGGTTATAAACCTGCTGAAGCCGACCCTATTGGTTATCATGGCGTACCAAAGTTTGATCCAACTATTGCAAGCTTACCAAAATCTAAACCTGGTGCCGCAACCTTCTCCAAAGTATTTGGTGATTGGTTATGCGATATGGCACAAGAAGATAGTAAGCTTATGGCGATCACCCCTGCGATGCGTGAGGGTTCTGGTATGGTGCGCTTTTCAAAAGAGTTTCCGCAGCAGTACTTTGATGTTGCTATTGCTGAGCAGCACGCGGTAACACTAGCTGCAGGGCTTGCTTGTGAAGGCTTAAAACCTGTTGTAGCTATTTACTCAAGCTTTTTACAGCGCGCTTACGATCAGCTTATTCACGATGTAGCATTACAAAATTTACCGGTTCTATTTGCCATTGACCGAGCAGGCATTGTTGGTGCTGATGGTGAAACTCATCAAGGCGCATACGATTTAAGCTTTATCCGCTGTATCCCTAATATGGTAATAATGGCGCCAAGCGATACTAACGAGTGCCGTCAAATGCTTTACACAGGCTATCAGTGTAACCAGCCTGTCGCTGTTCGTTACCCTCGTGGTAGTGCGGGTGAATGCGAAATAGTTGAACAAATGACGGCTATTAAAATTGGCCAGTCTAAATTAATTAGAAAAGGGCAAAAAGTAGCAATATTGTCATTCGGTACTTTACTCGATAACGCCAAATTAGCTGCTGAACAATTAAACGCTACGTTTATTGATATGCGCTTTATTAAGCCACTTGATACTCATGCTATAAACTCACTACTTATCGAGCATGATGTGATTGTCACTTTAGAAGACAACGCTATTGCGGGCGGTGCAGGCTCTTCGGTAAATGAATATTTAGCAAGCCAAAAAGCCAAGGTAAGCATTTTAAATTTGGGTATTCCTGATGAATTTATTAAACATGGCACACAAGATCAAATGCATGACGAAATGGGCTTAGGCAGCCAAGGTATTCTAGACTCCATCCAACAGTTTATCACCCTCTGATATATAAAAAGGAGCTATTGCTCCTTTTTTAGTTACTGAATCTATTAGCTTTTTAAAATAAAGTATTTTTATTGCATCCAATTTAGCTGTTCATACGTTTACTCATTGAGGTTAACCGTGAACACAGCGTTCATGCTTTTATTATGCCAGTTACATTGAATTAATGATCTAGTTAATACGCTACAATGATCATTTTTAATAAAGTTAGCATTATGTATTTCTAAGCTTAAGCACTTGTTTGTTCACATTTGATGGATTATTAGAGAAGGTACAAAATAATGATTATGTTTAAATCAGGCTTAAATGCCAATCACACTCACTCTTTATCTTTTGCTCGTAAGGCTTGCTTTTCAGCGCTAACACTCGCTATTTTAATTGGCTTAAGTGGTTGTGATGGTGACGACGGTGCTTCTGGCATGCAAGGCGTTGATGGCAATAACGGCACAGGTGGTGCTGACGGCCAAGATGGTAGCCCAGGCTTTGCCGCTGCAAAGTTTATACTTGCTAACAATGGCCCTGATAATAGTGGCACTGTTAACTTAATTGATCAAAATAGTGCAACACTCAAAACCTTAACCACGAACGCTAACGAAGGTGTTGCTTTTGATAGTTTAGGAAATCTAATTCAGGCAGGTGATGCAGGCAATGGGAGCTTAGTTACGGTCTGTAATGCACTGAATCGTGCTGATGGTGGCATGTATGATAACAATCACGACCGTTCAATCACCGGCCCAACAACAACACTTGTAACTCCTAAAGGGATTCATGTTTCTCATCAGCGCGGTTTAATTTTTGCAGCTGACTTTGATGCCATGCAAATTACTGTTTTTGGTAGCGCTGCTGCAGGTGATGTAGCTCCTTTAGCAAGTACGGTAACTGATGCAAAACCATGGGATGTAACCTATGACGATATTAACGATCGCCTATACGTTGCGTTAACTAATGGTGATGTTGCAGTCTACGATGACTATGTAGATGGTGGATTTATTGCAACCCCCGCTCGAGTTATTACCCCGAGTGATGATACCGGTGAAAAAATATCAGTCAATATTCATGGTATTGTCTTAGATGGAGATACCAATAAGCTTGTTCTTTCTGATGTGGGCAGTGCTGAGGATGTAACCGATGGCGCATTATTTGTAATTGATAATGCCGATCAAGCTGATGGCAATACCGCTGTAGCTCGTAGTATTGCAGGACCAACGACTATGCTAGGTAACCCAGTTGATATTAACCTCACTGGCAGTGATTTACGCGTAGCTGAAAAATCTAACGATGCGGTATTAATATTTAGCAATATATTTTCCGGCCCTAGTGGCGATATAAGCCCTGATTCAGTCACAACCACCATTAAGCCTGAATCGATTACCGAAACAGTAATGCCAAATGAGATGGCTGACATTTCAGATAGCCAAATGGCTAATATGTCACTATTAGGTATCGCAGTAAGTAGCAATCCTAGCTCTGCAGGCCCGACAACGGGCCAAATTAGCGTAAGCGCGCATTTAAGCAGTGCGCTTAGCTATAATCGAAGTCTAGCTGCACATTCCACGGCATTAGGTCGGTAAAATCATCATCACCCTCATCTCGATTCGGCAACGTTTTAAATAAATGCACAAAGTAGTTATAAGGATTGATGTCATTGGCACGACACGTCATCACAATACTATAGAGTGTGGCGCTTGCTTGGGCACCATTAATTGACTTTGAGAATAGCCAGTTTTTCCTACCAGTGGTAAACGGCCGAATATCTCGCTCAGTAATATTATTATCAATCCCTAGTTCGCCATCTTCACTATATCGCATTAATTTCGGCCATTGATTAAGCGTGTATTTTATCGCTTTGCCAATATAACTCCCCGCCGTTACTTTACCTTCGGCTTCATCAAGCCACGCTTTAAAGTGCATTAATATGGGTAAGGCTTTTTCTTGTCGTAACTGATACCGCGCTTGAGGGGATAACTGTTTGTTTTTAGCCTGGGTTTCCAGTTTATATAATTGGCTGATAAAGCTGATGGCTTTATGCGCTCGACCTTTGTTTTTCGACTCTGCTTTTAAGGCATCGTTATATTTGCGTCTAGCGTGTGCCCAACAACCAACAGGGGTAATGCCTTCAATACCGTCATAAACACGGTAACCGTCGCACTGTAAATAGCCTTGATAACCGGCAAGAAATTCTTTTGCGCAAGCGCGACTTCGACCTGCTTGGTAATCGTAAATCACGACAGGCTCATGGCTAACCTCATTGCTGCGATAAACCCACATGTAGGAATTGCTGCTAGGATTGTCACCTTCATCTAAGACTTGTGTACGGGTTTCATCGGCACATAAACTGTGCTCATTAAGCAAGTGACGTTGCATGGCTGCCACTAAGGGGCTGATTAGCAGGCCCGCTTTAATACACCAATTAGCTAATGTTCCGCGCGATAGTTCAAGGCCGCCACGGCCCAGTATTTCAACGAAACGATAAAGCGGTAAGGCATCGCAGTATTTGCCTGTCACAACCGCCGCTAATGCCTCGGGACTGGCAATACTCCCCGGTATCGGTTGTTTAGGTTTAGGCGCGGTGATGATTTTACTGGTCAATTGTTCATGCTCGCAATGTCTGCAAGCATATTTAAATTGTTTGTGCTTAATGACGCTGACTTTCGCCGGAATAATTTTAACTTGTTCGCTGTCTTCACTACCACATTGATGTAGTTGCTCACCGCAACACTGACACGTTAACTCGGTTAAGGTGTGCTCAACCTCTTCTCGTTCAAAGTGCTCAGCCAGCGTTTGTTTGCCTTTCTTATGGTGTTTAGGCGGCTCAGTCGTTTTATGCTGCTCCGCTTCATTGAAGGTGCCCCGTGGGGCTTTTTCACTTTTTTTACCGTATTTTTGGGATTTACTTAACTTAAGCTCAGCAAGCAAGTGGTCAATCCGCGATTGCATTTCAACCTTATCTTCTTGTAAAGCATCAAGCTTAGCCTGCATAAGTGCAAGCTGATTTTGTAGTTCGGTGATGAGAATAGTGTCTGGCATTTTAATAGCATGACACATGGGAAAGATCGTTCAAGTAAAAAAAACGATCTGATTAATTTACATCACCGATAACCCCGATAAAGTCGGGTGCCGTGTTTGATTACTGACCGGTAACCCTGATAGCAACCACTGTAATTGGCGTTGCTCGATGCCCATAGCCGTGTGTTCATTAGTCTGTTTTGGCCACTGAAATCGTCCTTGTTCTAAACGACGATAATAGAGCCAAAAACCGTTGGTATCCCAAAATAAAATCTTTAATTTATCGCGTTGTTTATTACAAAAAACGAACCACGCTTGGCTTAAAGGATCGAGAGATAGGGTATCGCTGACAATAATACTTAGGCCATTGATTGATTTGCGCATGTCGGTGAACCCCGTGACCAAGTAAACTTGGTGTGTGCAAGGTGTCACAGTACGCTCAATAATTTGGCTAGCGTTTGGTTAGCTAATGTCGACTCGAAGTCTATTTGATAGCCGTTTGGTGTGGTGAGTTTAATGATTGAAGGTTGCGTAAAGGCTTGCTCATGAATAACAAACGGGATCACCTGTTGCTTTTTAACCCTTACCGTTTCGTCAGAAAGGCGTTTACGCCAAACATAGAAAGTCGATGCGTTAATGTTGTTATCACGACAAAATTGAATGATGGCTAAACCACTCGATTTTTGCTGCTCAAAAATGCCTTGCCAGTGTTTTATTTTTTGCTGTTTATTCATAATTACCTCAGGTTAATATGCTGAGTAAATTATGCATAGGTGCCATTAACATTGGTATGTGGGGCTAATTACGCGCTTACAAATTAGCCGTTTAAGTGCCCCTCTCACTAGTGAGCTTGGCAGCTACAACGCAAGTGTTGCCGTAGAAAGTGTCACCTTTGATAAAGCAGGTAACAGCTACGCAACCTTCGATGATAGCAGCACTGCAATGGGCGGGATTGTGATCTCAAATAAAGTCGCATTACATCGAGATGGTCAAGTTTATAATGCTAGTCAAGACAGCATTATTACAGGCGCCGCCACGGGGCTTATTTCACCTAAAGGGATTGATGTTGCTTCAGACAGCGGCATGATTTTTATTGCTGAAAACAATGCAGCCACGCCTGGGATTTTAATCTTTTCAACCTGTACGACAGGAGATGCTAGCCCGTTATTAACTCTAACACCATCAGCTGATGCTATCCCTTGGGATGTTGATTACGACGTTAAAACAGACCGTGCCTTTGTCGCATTAACCAATGGCACAGTGGCGGTGTTTGATGAAGTGAAAAGCAAGCTTATGGCTGGTATGACGACAATCACAGGGGAAGATCGCCTAATCACTCCAGCATCTGGTGGCGCGGCACTCATTGCACCTACCAATATTCACGGTATTGATTACGATGCGTTAAGTGATTCGTTGATTATTTCAGATGTTGGCAGCGCTACTGATGCTACAGATGGTAAAATTTATGTAGTTAATAATGCCGGCAATGCAGCAGGCTTGGTGAACATAAGTGTTAATATCAGTGGCCCAGCAACTATGCTCGGTAACCCAGTTGATATTATGTATAGCGGTAACCACTTGTATGTTGCAGAAAAATCAAACAGCTTAGTGATGCGTTTTGACAATATACTTAATAGCCCTGGAGGCGATATTTCCGCCGATGTAAGCTATTCATTTACAGCCCCTGAGTCAGTGGCTATTTTACCAACCTGGTTGAAATAAAGAGTTTTACTCTTAACCTCACCATGCCCTTTTATGAACTCAACATTCATAAAAGGGCATTTTTAGCGTATCCACACCTTAACATCTGCAAGGCCACTTTCTTGTAATGTTCCTAGCTGCTTATCTACATTGTTACCTTGCTCAAATTCAAAGGCATCAAGTTGTACGTCAAAGGTAATATTCGCAACACCGTCACCACCGCGTTTTTTTACTTGATGAAGCGCAATATCAGCAAGGTTTACCGAAGCTTCCCAACCAATGACTTGACCGCCCAGTAATGGTAACGGATAGAATGACCAACCAATTGAAGTCGTTATATGGGTTGTTTTACCATTAGGTAAGTTAAAAGTATGCTCAGCAACAGCGATACATAAATCAGCTGCATAACTATCAATGGCGCTGCGTTTAAAGTCTCTTAATAGCAGTAAGAATTCATCGCCACTCCAACGAGCCACATAATCAGAGCCTTGAGTTCGGCTATTTAATAAAGCAGCCACTTGCTGTAAACAACTATCACCTGCAAGCGGGCCATAGGCATCGTTGATACGACTAAAGTCGTCAAAATTCATAACTAATAATACCAGCGACTTACCCTGCGCTTGTAAAGACTGAGAGTTACGCTGAAAGTGTTCAATATCTTTAGGAAGCTGATCAAACAAGAAACGTCTACTTCTAAGCCCTGTTAACTCATCTGAGTGGCTCACAAGCTTTAACTGAGAATTAACTTGGTTAAGTTTATCATTAGCTTGGCGTAGTTCACCTGTACGTTCAGTCACTAAGCTCTCAAGCGCAACTTGCTTACGACGTTCTTGCGCTCTAAATACCCAAAATACTAGATAAAAAAGTAATATAAAACTACCGCTGATCAGCAGTCTAAAGTAAATTGTTTCATCAAAACGCCTAGGCACCACAAAAGTGTACTCAGTACGCCGCGCTTTTTTCCAATCATCTCCTTGACGTTTTGCTTCCAATTCAAACAAAAATGGTCCTGGCGGTAAATTAGTATAAATTGCTTCGCGGCGCGTATTGGCATAACGCCAATCGCTATCTAACCCACTGAGCTTATATCTAAACTCAATGCTACTTGGCGCGTAATAATCAATCGCTGTGTATTTGAGGGTAATATCACGTTCATCAGTTTGTAACTTCGGGTTGTCACCCAATGCAGCCGTGGCAAATTTACGTAAGCTCGTGGTGATACTCTCAACTTTAGGCTGCAGCTCTTTGGGTCCAAACAGCTCGACGCTTTTAGGAATTTCGACCACCCCTTGTAAACTGGGATACCAAATTGAATTTCCCGTATCTGCAACAGCATCATGACCAAGACCAGCGCAACATTGGCTGGCTTTACCATCGAGCTTGCGATCAAATGAAGAAATGACTTGTTCTACTTTTAAACTGTCTATATCGCTACCAAACTGGTCTACCGGCATGCGATACACCCCATTCATGGTGCTTACCCAAATTCGTTTTAGTTTATCATCGTAGCTTAAACTAAAAATCGAACCATACGGTAAACCATTCGATGCATCAAGCTGGCGCCACCGGCCTTTCGTACTGCGGTAGAACAAGCCATCATTTAGCGAACCAATTAATATACCAATACCATCAACCTGTAAAATACTGGTCACATAAGCGCTTTCGAGTGTGGTTTGGTCACCTATTTTTTCAATGCCTCGATCGGTAAAGTAATAAGCCCCTTTACTGGTACCAATTAAGCCAAAATTTTCTTTATCAAGCACGTAAGTAATAAACTTACTACCCAAGAAGGCATTGTAGGCAAAAGGAGTTAGCCCTGAGTAGCTCAGCCGGTACATACCTCGCCCGGTACCTAACCAAAACCCACCTTTGCTTGAGCGGCTAATCGCAAATACCGGGTTATCACGTAGTGCCCTGCCGGGTACCGTGAACAAAGTATTATTTTCATAAAAATATACTCCACGCCCGGTGGCTATATAGAGCCTATCCCCATCAAACTGCAAATCATGAACAGCAGTACGACCATATTGATTGCTAGGTATTTTATTAATAAAGTTTTTATCGTAGTCAAAATAGCCTACCCCACTACGATTAGCGACCCACAGTTTGCCATCAGGGGCTGCATTAATCGCCATTACCGATTCAGTCATTTTTGATATAGCGGAGTGGCGCTCAATACGCCCTTCGTGAGCCAGCCACAATCCTTCGCTAAAGCTAGCTAGCCAAATATTATTTTGTTTGTCTCGGTAAATATCCGAAAACCAAATACTTTGATCTAGTTGGCTCGGTTCAACCCATTGCCAATCTCCTGAATTATCGCGAAATAATAAACGTCCATAAGTCGAAATCCATAGTGCGCCATCGGAGTCACTCATAAATTTATAAACCGCGGAGCTATTAGCATTAGGAAGTGGAAAAGGCCGCAGTTCATCATCTAAATCAAGAAAATAAGCACCCAGTTCTGACGCTAAATACAAGTTACCTTCTAACCACGCCATATCATGGATAATGGTTTGCGCTAAGCGCTCAGGTAAGGTTACTTTTGCTGTCAGCTCTAGTCGTCGTTTAGCAAAGTCAGATGAAGAGTTAGTTAAGCGCAGCAAGTAGCGCTCATTAACCAACCAAATACCTTCAGGTGATATTGCCATTTGGCTCACTGAGCCGACAATCTGAGTAATTTTAGTTGCGTGTATAACCGCGGGGAAGGTTAAATCAGCTTGATTAGAGTCGAACTTTAGTTGATTTCGTGAAACAAAATACAAGCCATTAGCTGCAACCCAAACACTACCCTTACCATCTTCGATGATATCGCGTACAGGATCTTTAATATTAAAGGTTTTTATTGCCATAGTGGCAGGGTTTAGAACTACGACGCCCTCTTTAGTACCTACCCATAAATACCCTTCGCTATCGACCAGTAACTTATTAATACCATTACTCGGTAAAAAGGCGCTGTTTTTAGTGTTAAAGTTAGTAAAGGTGTTGCCATCAAAACGGCTCAGGCCAAATTGCGTGCCAAGCCACATGTAGCCTTGCTCATCTTGCACAACGCTTTTTAGTGATTGTGAAGGCAGGCCATTTTGCATGTTCCACTGCTTAACCACATAATCGGTTATCGATGCCATGCTGGGCATGCTACTCAGCAGCAAAAACACAACTAATAAAAATCGTAGCATGACCTTACACCTCATTATGCCAAATATTTAAAACGGTATATAACCAGCTTTAAGTAAGGCTTGCAGACAAACCAGCGAAAATATACCCGCAACAATATCATCCGCCATAATACCCAAACCACCATGCATTCGTTTATCTAATATGCGAATAGGGCCTGGTTTAGCGATATCAAAAAAGCGAAATAATAAAAATCCCACTAATAATGACTGCCAACTAAGTGCAGCGCCAATCATGGTAATGTAAAAGCCTGCGACTTCGTCCCATACAATTGCAGGGTGATCATGTACACCTAAATCATCAGCGGTCTTTCCACAGACCCAAATACCAAAAATACTGATCACTATAGCAAAAACAATTTGCAGCCACAGTGGATAATGCATGGTAATAAATATAAAAGGTAACGCTGCAAAAGTACCAAAAGTACCCGGTGCTTTTGGTGCTAAGCCGAGGCCAAAACCCAAACCAAAAAATTGATGCGGGCGTTTTAAATTAAATAATACAGACTTGTTCAAACCGTCTCCTCGTTAAAATGCTCAAAACCATCACAGCTAAACTCAAGCTTTTTTTTATTGTAACGAAGATCAATTGCCCCTTCACCACTTTTAATCTGACCAATACAACTGGCTTCAACACCATATTGACGCAGCTTTATTTCAAGCATACTTTTTTTATCATCTGGCACAGTAAATAAAAGCTCATAATCATCACCATAATTTAAAATATACGGTAATTGTTGCTCGGTATCTAGGCTTGCTTGCATTGCATCCGAGCGCGGAATTTTATCAACGTCAATCGTTGCACTAACCTGTGACATATCCAAAATATGTCCAAGGTCTGCCAGTAAGCCATCAGATACATCAATAGCCGAAGAAGCTAAACCTCGTAAAACTTGTCCTGCAGCTACTTTAGGGGTTGGATAGTCAAAACACTTATTAAGATAGCCCAAATACTCTGGGGCAATACTTAATCCTTGTTTACGCGATTCAATCGCAAGGCCTGCGTCGCCCAGCGGGCCAGTTACAAAAACCCAATCGCCGACTTTGGCGCCACTACGATGCAGGGCTTTACCTTTTGGCACAGTACCTTTGGCACAAATAGTTATAGCTAGCGGCCCTTGCGTGGTATCGCCACCAATAATCTGCACATTAAAATACTCGGCAATTTCATGCATGCCTTCAGTGAATTCCTCAAGCCACTGCACGTCAAGACTTGGCAATGTTAAAGCAACTGACATCCATGTGGGCTCTGCTCCCATTGCAGCTAAGTCACTTAAATTAACAGCAAGTGCGCGGTGGCCTAAAGCACGGGGAGATATATCGTCAAAAAAATGCACACCTGCCACTAAGGTATCTGTAGTAACAGCAAGCTGACAATTTTCAGGGATGGTAACTAAGGCGCAATCGTCACCGATGCCTAGGTCAACATCACGACGAGTAATACCGCGACCTTTAAAGTAGCGGTTTATTAATTCAAATTCCTTCATATACAAAAAAGCCGGCCCAAGCCGGCTCTCCTTCTTACGGTTTAATTACTTACGCAGTTGTTTAACTGCTTTATCAAGTACACCGTTAACAAATTTATGGCTGTCTTCAGCACCAAATATTTTAGCCAACTCAATGCCTTCATTGATAGCAACTTTATAAGGCACATCTTCGCGGAACTTAAGCTCATAGCTGCTTAAACGTAAAATAGCACGTTCAACTTCATCTAACTCGTCAAATGGACGAGTAAGGTGTGGTGAAACGACTTCGTCTAGTTGCTGATGATTAACTGCAACGCCACGCGCTAAATCTTTAAAATATTCCACATCTATTTTAGTTATGTCATTTTCGATCAACATTTGTTGTTCAATATCGGCAATAGCATTACCACTTAACTGCCAAGAATAAACGGCTTGAAGTGCTAAGATGCGTGCTTTACGTCTTGCTGCTGGTTTCACAGAGATTCCTTAAACTTAAATTTTATCTAACACATTAACCATTTCAAGCGCACCAAGTGCAGCTTCGCCGCCTTTGTTGCCCATTTTGGTGCCCGCGCGCTCAATTGCTTGTTCAATACTTTCAGTGGTTAATACGCCAAATGCAACCGGGATATCATACTCAAGCGATATTTGTGCAAGGCCTTTGTTTGACTCACCTGCTACAAGATCAAAGTGTGGCGTACCACCTCTGATCACCACGCCTAACGCAATGATTGCATCATATTCTTTTTTTGCCGCAACACGTTTTGCCGCTAAAGGTAATTCAACTGCACCAGGTACATATATAACAGTAATATCATCTTCAGATACACCACCAGTGCGCTTTAACTCATCAATAGCACCTGCTAAAAGGCTACTACCAATAAAGTCATTAAAGCGAGAAATGACAATGGCAAATTTTTTGCCTGGGGCGTATTTATTACCTTCAATAATTTTCATTTGATAACCCTAAAAAATAAGTTCGGCGATTGCGCAAAAATTGCAGCGCATCATACCACAAAAATAAAAAGATAGCCTAGCGCCTGTTTGCCTTTGAAAATTAAAACTTGTTTAATCCTGAAGAATAAACAGGCGCTTAGTTTAGCTCGCTTATTGTGGCTCTACGTAGTCAACCACTTCTAAATGAAAGCCCGATAATGCATGGTATTTTTTAGGACGACTCATTAAGCGCATTTTCTCAATACCTAAGTCTGCCAGTATCTGAGAGCCCACACCCACCGTACGAGATGTACCTTTAAACTTACCATGGCTGACACTTTCACCGGCATCCTCTGCGGCAAATGCTTTAACGGTCGCTTCTAAATCTTCAGTCTGCTCTTGCTTGCCTAATATGACTAACGCGCCATTATTTTTAGCGATATACGCCATGGCATCCGATAAGCCCCAACTTCTGTCGACATTACGGTCTGAAAGTAAAATATCGTTAAAAGTATTTTGTAAGTGAACGCGGACTAACGTGGTATCTTCTTTACTAATATCACCTTTAATAAGCGCATAATGAAGTTGACCATCAATAGTGTCTTTATAGGTCACTAAATCAAACGTGCCGTGATCGGTGGGTAACTTACACTTAGCAACACGTTCGATAGTGGTTTCGTTTAGGTTACGGTATTCAATTAAGTCAGCAATGGTACCTATTTTAATACCTTGCTCTTTGGCAAATATTTCTAAGTCAGGGCGACGCGCCATAGTGCCATCGGCATTTAGAACTTCAACAATTACTGATGAGGCTTCAAGCCCTGCTAAGCGCGCTAAATCACAACCTGCTTCGGTGTGCCCTGCGCGTGTTAACACGCCGCCTGGTTGCGCCATAATTGGGAAAATATGACCCGGCTGTACAATATCACTTGGCACCGCGCCTTTACCAATAGCAGCTTGCACAGTACGCGCGCGATCAGCGGCTGAAATACCCGTTGTTACGCCTTTTGACGCTTCAATTGACATCGTGAAATTAGTTGAGAAAGCCGCACCATTATTTTTCACCATTAAGGGTAAGTCAAGCTGTTCACAACGTGCTTGAGTCATGGTTAAACAAATTAAACCGCGGCCATGAGTGGCCATGAAGTTAATGGCTTCGGCGCTGATGTGCTCAGCGGCAATAATTAAGTCGCCTTCATTTTCTCTGTCTTCATCGTCCATTAAAATAACCATTTTACCGGCTTTAATGTCATCGATAATTTCTTGTGCGCTGTGTAAATTCATAACCTACTCATATTAATTTGTGGAGTCTATATACCCAAACCAACTCAAGAAGCGAGTTTCAGTGGGAATTAAAAGCGATTTAGACAAGGCATTGATTGCAAATAATAGTGATTCTATTACTAAAATCAATAGCGAAGTATACGTCGCTTTTAAACCAACCCACCGAGCGTTTCACAAGGGCATACTCTTATCATTGTTATCCCATAAAAGGGCATGCCATTCTTGCAACGTAACACTTTGAGATTAAGCCTGTGTGTAACGCTGAGCTCTGCATCTCGAGTTGGTTTGGGTATTACTTAATAAAGCCTGCTTGCGTGAGTAAGCTCATTGATATATCTGAGCTTGCAGGCTGCTCTGCACCTTTGATCAATCGTTCTAAATAACGGGCTATTTGGTCAACTTCGAGGTTAACCTCAGTGCCAACTTTAAAGTCAGCAATACTCGTTTGTTCGCTAGTATGCGGTACAATGGTGAGTTTGAATTTGTTTTCCTCGACCGCATTTACAGTCAGGCTAATACCATCAACGCAAACAGAACCTTTATAAGGAATGTATTTCATCAACTCGCTGTTAGTACTTAACCAATATTCAGTTGCGCGGGCATTAGGGGTAATACTCGTAATTGTCGCGATGCCATCAACGTGACCTGAAACTAAATGCCCACCAAGACGAGATACCGGTTGCATGGCTTTTTCAAGGTTAACTTTTTGGCCTTGTTTATAGTTAGCAAAACCAGTTAAACCAATTGTCTCATTCGATAGATCAGCACTAAACCCATCACTATGCTTAGTCACCACAGTTAAGCACACACCATTAGTTGCAATGCTGTCTCCAATCTTCACATCAGCCATTTTCAAATCGTTACTTTGAATGCGAATAGCTAAATCACCTAGCTTTTTTTGTAATTCGCTAATGACGCCCGTGGCTTCAATAATCCCAGTAAACATAGTGGTTACTCTTTAGTTATAAGATGGAGTTGTGGTATTTTAGCACGCTTTGCAGTGATACGAATATCATCACCAATCACAGTGCAATCAGTCATTGTTAAATTTACCGCATCTTGCATACTCGTCAGTTCATTAAAATTTAGTAAGCTTTTAGCGTCACTTCCTAAAAACTTAGGTGCAAGATAAACAATGTATTCATCAATAAGGTTTTCTTCAGCCATTTTACCAGCAAGCGTGGCTCCCGCTTCCAACCAAACATGATTAAACTGGCGTTTGGCTAAAATTACTAATGCCGTAATTAAATCAATTTTATTGTTTTTTTCAGGCACCAGTACATGGCTTACAAAATGAGGCCACTGGATTGATTTATCAAGCTGGGTAGTTAGGATTATCACTTCGCTTGCAATGCTAAATAGGGCCAAATCTGGCGTTAAGCGATTTTGTGAATCAATAATAACTCTAACCGGTTGGCGCAAGGGTAAATCTGTCGGTAATTTTTTTGGTAATTCATTTACCCGAACATTGAGCTTAGCATCATCAACTAATACAGTGTCTGCACCACTTAAAATTGCGCAGCTTTGTGCGCGATGCAACTGCACATCTTGGCGAGCTTTAGCACCTGTTATCCATTTGCTTTGGCCATTTTTAAGGGCAGTTTTGCCATCAAGGCTCGCTGCCATTTTACAAGTGACAAATGGTAGGCCCTGTTCCATGCGTTTTAAAAAACCACGATTTAACAACCTTGCTTGTTGTTCTAACAACCCAAACGCAACTTCGATTCCCGCATCTTCTAAAATAGCTAAACCTTTACCTGCAACTTGCGGGTTAGGGTCAACCATGGCTGCTATCACCTTTTTAACGTCCGCGGCTTTTAATCCTTCGGCGCATGGCGGAGTACGTCCATAATGACTGCATGGCTCAAGCGTTACATACGCAGTGGCGCCTTTGGCCTTACTGCCCGCCATTGTTAATGCGTTGACTTCTGCGTGGCCGTGCCCTGCAACTTGGTGAAAACCTTCGCCGACAATAATATCATCTTTAACCAATACACAGCCTACGTTTGGATTGGGCGTAGTAGTAAAACGGCCAAATTTTGCAAGCTCAATAGCGCGTGCCATGTAGTTAGTATCTTGCTCAGTGAATGTTTGCTCACTCATCACTACTCTCCTAAACGAGCAATTTCTTCACCAAACTCACGAATATCTTCAAACGAGCGATACACAGATGCAAAGCGTACATAGGCAACCTTATCAAGTTTTTTAAGTGCTTCCATAATGCACTCGCCTACTAAATGACTAGAAATTTCGCGCTCGCCAGTGCCTCGTAGTTGTGACTTAATGATATTCACTACTTCATCTACTTGCTCGGTACTGACAGGACGCTTTTCTAAGGCGCGCGTTAGGCCATTGAGGAGTTTATCTTCGTTAAATGGTTCGCGGCTGCCGTCTTGTTTTACAACCCGAGGCATCACAAGTTCAGCGCCTTCAAAGGTAGTAAAACGCTCATGGCATTCATTACATTCACGACGGCGTCTTACTTGGTGACCACCGCCAACTAAACGCGAGTCAATCACTTTGGTATCATTTGCGGTGCAAAATGGGCAATGCATAGGTATCAGTTCCGTTAACGACAAAAAAGGCCGCTTTTAAGCGGCCTTTATAATAGCAAAAAACAACGCTATTGTGATCTAAATTACTGTTTACTGCTTAATTAAGCGTAAACAGGTAATTTTTTACAGATTGCTTTAACTTGTTCTTTTACTTGTGCTTGTACTGACTCATCGTTGATGCTGTCTAGTACGTCACAAATCCAGCCAGCAAGCTCTTTTGATTCAGCTTCTTTAAAACCACGACGAGTGATTGCAGGAGAACCAATACGTAGGCCTGATGTAACAAATGGCGAACGTGGATCATTGGGTACTGAGTTCTTGTTCACGGTAATATTTGCATTACCTAATGCTGCATCAGCGTCTTTACCCGTAATGTCTTTATCAATTAAGTCAAGCAAGAACAAGTGGTTTTCTGTTTTATCAGAGACGATTTTGTAGCCGCGTTCTTGCATAACTGCAACCATTGCTTGAGCATTTTTAACAACTTGTGTTTGATAAGCTTTAAACTCAGGCTGTAAAGCTTCTTTAAATGCCACAGCTTTTGCAGCAATAATGTGACATAAAGGACCACCTTGGCCACCAGGGAAAACCGCACTGTTAAGCTTTTTATAGATAGCTTCGTCGCCACACCCTGAGATGATTAAACCGCCACGAGGGCCTGCAAGTGTTTTATGAGTTGTCGTAGTCACAACGTGTGCATGTGGTACCGGGTTTGGATATACACCCGCCGCAATAAGACCAGCAACGTGAGCCATATCAACAAACAGGTAAGCACCTACTTTGTCTGCAATTTCACGAAATTTAGCCCAATCAACAACCCCAGAGTATGCTGAGAAGCCACCGATAATCATTTTTGGTTTATGTTCAAGCGCTAGCGCTTCAACTTGAGCGTAATCAATTTCGCCCGTTACTTCGTCTAGTCCGTATTGAATCGCATTGTAAAGCTTGCCAGAAAAGCTGACGTGTGAACCATGCGTTAAGTGACCGCCATGCGCTAAACTCATACCTAATACTGTATCACCAGCATCTAAAAGTGCTAAGAAAACAGCAGCATTTGCTTGAGAACCGGCATGCGGTTGTACGTTTGCATAATCAGAACCAAAAAGTTCGTTTGCACGGTCAATGGCTAATTGCTCTACTACGTCAACATGCTCACAACCACCGTAGTAACGTTTACCTGGGTAGCCTTCTGCATATTTATTAGTTAGCTGCGAACCCTGTGCTTCAAGTACGCGTGGGCTACAATAGTTTTCAGATGCGATAAGCTCAATGTGTTCTTCTTGGCGAGTAGTTTCTTTGTTGATTGCTTCAAATAACTCTGGATCGAAATCCGAAATATTCATGCTACGTTCTAACATGCGGGCTCCTAGGGCAACGTGTATGGTATTTATGAAGGCCAAATTATACGCTGAAAACGTCAATTTGCCTATGTTGTATTGATGAACATATTTAAACAGGGATTGAATTTATTTCACAGTGTTTTAGTAATGATATTTTTTTATAGAAACATTAAAAATATAAATGCCTAACCACTACTACATTTTCAAAGTTAATATTAAATTCATTTTGCACTTTCTCTATTAACTACCACATTAGCTGGCTTTAATTTAGTGGGTATCGACATTTAACGAATGCGGCAGGAGCGCTACCGGTGTAATGCTCTCTTTTGTTGGCCATTTATTTTAGCCTTAAGACTTTAAACTGCCGCTCATACGTCTAATTAAGGGCCTAAATTCGGATAATAAGTGCAATTTCTCAGATTAGATGGCCAGCTGTTATAATTCGGCCATTTTCTCGCCAAAGGAAATTGCTTTAATGAAATATAAACAGCTGACACAAGAAGAAAGATACCAGATTTACGCGTTAATAAAAGCAGGAAATAACCAAAAGCAGATAGCTGAAGAACTAACTCGTTCACCGTCATCTATTTCTAGAGAGCTAAAACGCAATAAAGGACTTAAAGGCTATCGGCCTAACCAAGCCAATAACTTTGCTGAACAAAGACGTAAGTCATCTTTCAAAGCAAGTAAGTTAACAGAGGACGTCACTCACTGGATTAATAAATTGTTGCATGACGGACTTTCCCCTGAGCAAGTGGCAGGCCGCTTAGCTTTAGAGAAACAGGTCGTTTTACATCATGAAACAATTTATCAATATATTTACAGAGACAAGGCTCGTGGTGGCAAGCTACATAAGACACTCACTCGTGCATGTAAAAAGTATAAAAAACGCTATGGAAGCTATGATAAACGTGGACAGATAGTTAATCGAGTCAGCATTGATGAACGCCCAAGTATTGTGGATTCAAAGTCTAGGATTGGTGATTGGGAGGGCGATACAGTGATAGGTAAAGGGCGTAAAAATGCGCTTGTCACAATGGTTGAACGTAAAACGTTATATACAGTCGTTCACAGAATTGAAAGCAAGCATGCGAAAATAACAGCCGATGCGCTGATCACGTGTATGACACCATATAAAGGTAAGGTTATTACCGTGACGTTAGATAATGGAAAAGAGTTTGCTCACCATGAGCATGTTGCACAAAAATTAGAAGCTGATGTGTATTTCGCTCATCCCTATTCATCATGGGAGCGGGGCATAAATGAGAATACCAACGGCTTACTTAGACGCTTCTTCCCCAAGGGAACTGACTTTATGGCGCTAAGTGAAGCAGAGATACAGGCGGCAGTTGATAAGCTCAACCATCGGCCAAGAAAAACAAGAGGGTATAAAACCCCTCATGAATTATTTACGGGGCAATCAGAAGTTCTGGTGGCTGCATAATGATTGCACTTAATACTTGAATTCAAGGGGTTATTAAAAAGCCGAACATTGTATTTAATGTCCGGCTTTTATCGTAATAAAGTCGTCTCTTAAAGTCTTAGCCTAACTTAGCTAATATTTCAGAGCGAAGTGCATCATAGTCATCAGCTATATCTTGTGCTAAACATGGTTTAGCTAAGGCATCTGCTAGTGGTTTAGGCATTTCGAGTTCAATATTTAAAATCTCTTCAACACTTTCTTTAAACTTAGCAGGATGTGCCGTCGCCAAAAAAACACCCGCGGTATTTGGTGCTAAATTAGCTTTTAATCCCTGATAAGCTATTGCCGTATGTGGCTCAGCAAGATAACCCGTTTGTTGAATTTTTTTCATCACTGTTTGCGTTTCACTTTCGTCCACACTCGTTGAATAAAAGTCATCATAACTAAACCAGTTATTATCAAGCATGGTTTGTACACGCGGCCAGTTATTAGGTTTGCTAACATCCATAGCATTTGATAACGATTCAATTGTGGTATTTGGAGCCCAATTTTTATCAAGGATAAAACGCGGCACAGTATCGTTTTGATTAGTTGTCGCGCTAAGCTTATCTACTGGTAAGCCAATGACGGCACCAATCATCGCAGCACAAACATTACCAAAGTTACCACTAGGTACTGAAATATGCGCACTAGCACGCTTTTCTTTAGGTAGTTGAGCAATCGCCTCAAAGTAATAACATACTTGAGCCACTAAGCGGCTAATATTAATTGAGTTTGCTGAATTTAGACCTAAGCGAGATTGAACCTCATCATCTAAAAACGCATTTTTAACCATACTTTGACAATCGTCAAAACTGCCTTCAACCGCATAGCAATGAATGTTATTGCCAAGAGTGGTAAATAACTTTTGCTGCGCCAATGAAATTTTGCCTTTAGGGTAAAGAATAACCACGTCAATATTTGGCTTGTTATAAAAAGCATGCGCAACAGCAGCCCCTGTATCACCTGAGGTGGCGGTTAAAATTGTGGTTTTTTCGCCTTGACTAAACCGAGCTAAACACTCAGCCATAAAGCGCCCGCCAAAATCTTTAAACGCAAGCGTTGGCCCGTGGAATAACTCTAAACAATAAATATTCTCTTCAACTTCTACCAGCTTAACCGGGAAGTTAAAGGCGCTTTCCACCATTTTTTCTACCGTGTCTGCAGGGAGTTCATCCCCAATTAAATGAGACAGTATTTTGCTACTACGGGTGACAAAGTCCATATCTAATAGCGCATCAATATTTTCCATTGGTGCTAAAGATTCAGGGAAAAACACCCCTTGATTACGACCTAGGCCTGTTTTAACCGCTTCGATAAATGACACCTTTTGCGAGTCATCTTTTAAATTATGTAATTGCATTTGTTCTAATTTCCTTTAACTCTTTACAACTGACGTGTGCCCGCATTATCAAGCTTACAAACATGGCAAAAGCCTTGTTCATTAATATAGTTTTGTTCAAGCCATGCTGCACATTCCTTGGCCGCATCTACACTTTTACACAGTGCAAATAATGTAGGCCCTGCGCCTGAAATGCTAATGATTTCAGCGCCAAGTTCTGGCAGTGTTGCTTTAGCTTCACTAAAGCCTTGAATAAGTGGCGCTCGGTAGGGTTCAGCTATTTCATCACTCATGATACTAAGCGCATCATCAAAACGCTTAGCCAGTAATAAGCTACTAAACGCCGATAAGCGCTGTGCAAACTCAACACTTGCATGCATGCTTAATTCTTTAGGTAACACTGAGCGTGCTTTAGCGGTATTTAGTGAAAACCCTGGAAAGGCAGCAACGTAATACCAGTTTTCATCAACGGGTAAGCTAATTGATTTATTGGGAATTAAATCACCTGTTAGTTGTAAACCACCTAAATAACAGGGGGTGATATTATCGTAATGACGACCGCCACTGACTATAGCTTCAAAATCGGCCATCAATTCAATTAATTCAACTTGGCTAAGTTTTGTACCCGCAAATTTATCAAGGGCAGCAAAAGTCGCGACTACGGAGCACGCACTTGAACCAAGCCCAGAACCAATTGGTAAATTCTTTTTAAGCTCGAGCTTGACGCACGGCATACTTGGCATTATGTGTTCGCGAAAATGCACTAAACATTGATATGCTAAGTTTTCCTTAACATTACCCGGTAACTTATGAGCATAGTCGCCTGAGCAAGTAAATTCGTCAGTTGTCGCAGGACTTACTGCAACTACATCGCCAAGTAATGTACCATCGATAGGCGCAAGTGCCGCGCCAAGAGCATCAAAACCTACGGAAAAGTTACCAATTGAAGCAGGGGCATAAACTTCGATCATAATGCTCTCCTAGCGCGACAATGTTTTTAAGATATCAGCAAACACACCTGCCGCTGTTACTTCAGAGCCTGCACCATAACCACGAATAACGAATGGGCGCGGCTGATAATATTGACTTAAAATAGCGAGGGCATTTTCGCCGTCACGAATATCATAAAGGGCATGCTTAGTATCAACGGCTTCAATACCTACTTTGCAGTGACCATCTTCAATAGTGCCAACATAACGCAATACTTTACCTTCGTTAGCTGCGCTTTGAATGCGATCATTAAAAGCGGCATCTAAACTTGGCAGTTTTGCCATAAACTCATCAATACTTTCGCCTTCGGCAAAACCTTCAGGCAATACTGACTCCACTTCGATATCATTAAGCTCAAGTGGTAACCCCGATTCACGTGCAATGATTAGTAGCTTACGCGCCACGTCAGTACCTGATAAATCATCACGAGGATCTGGCTCTGTAAAGCCACTTTCTTTGGCTTTTTGTGTTGCCTCTGATAATGATAGGCCATCTTGTAAAGCACCAAACATATAAGAAAGTGAACCTGATAAAATACCGCTGAATTTTAATAACTCATCACCTGCACTAAACAGCAATTGCAAGTTATCAAGTACCGGCAAACCAGCACCAACGTTAGTTTCATATAAAAATTTACGGCTATTTTTATGTGTTGCTGCAACAAGTTCCTGATAATAAGCATAAGAACTGGTATTGGCTTTCTTATTAGCAGCAACAACATGAAAACCGGCATTTAAAAAGTCTACATATTGCCCGGCAAGCGCATCTGATGAACTACAATCAACCAATACAGGGTTAATTAAATGGTTTTGTTTAACAAATTGTTCGACTAGTTTTAAATCAAAGCTTTGCTCTGAATCTGCTAACTTTTGCTGCCAATCATCAAAAGCAATACCTTCGCTATCAAGGTGTAATTGACGGGAGTTTGCTACACCATACAAGTTAAGTTTAATGTTACGCTTTTCAAGCCATGCTTGTTGGCGCTCTAATTGCTGAATAAGCTCTTGACCTACTAAACCACAGCCTAGTAAAAACACATCGATTGATGGAATATGAGTAAAGAAGTTTTCATGGCACACTTTTACAGCATCGTTACACAGCTCGCCGTCGATCACCGCCGAAATAGCACTTTCTGTAGAATCTTGGGCAATGGCAACAATGTTTACTTGTGCTTGTGATAAAGACGAAAAAAACTTAGCCGCTAAGCCGCGATGCGCACGCATGTTGTCACCAACTAAAGTCACTATAGCTAGGTTACGCTGTACTTGCACTGGCTCAATTAAACCCGCTTTTGACTCGAGTTCAAAGGCTGATTGCAACGCAGCAAGAGCAAATGATAAATCTGTTTCATGCACACAAAAGCTAATACTAAATTCACATGACGACTGGGTGATTAAAACAATTGACACGTTATCGTGAGCAAGCGCATTAAATACTTTTGACGCCATACCCACTTTACCTTTCATGCCTGGGCCTGAAACCGTTAGCATTGCAAGATTTTGTAAGCTTGAAAGCGCTTTTACAGACTCTGATGACACATTATCATTACTGATCAATGACCCTTCAGCTAGCGGGTTATGGGTATTTTTAATTTCGCATGGCACACCCGCTTTCGCGCACGGTAAAATTGTTTTTGGATGTAATACTTTAGCACCAAAATAAGAAAGCTCCATGGCTTCTTTATACGATAAAAAATCAACTTTAGTGGCTTTTTTGATATAGCGCGGATCCGCATTATATACGCCATCAACGTCTGTCCAAATTTGGCAAACATCGGCTTCTAAACAGGCAGCGGCAATGGCCGCTGAATAATCTGAACCATTACGGCCAAGTGTTGTTAGTTCGCCTTGTTCATTGCTCGCTGTAAAACCAGGCATAATATAAATAGTGGCCGGGTTTGCTTTTAAGGCAGCTTGAAAACGTACTTTACTGGTAACTAAATCAGCTTCGGCATCAATGTGACCACCCGTCGAGGCGATACAATTGGTTGCTTCAAGGTAATGGGCATTGTTATCACTCAATAAACGCTGCATCAGTGATACACTAATGCGCTCGCCAAAACTAATCACAAATGCGCGAACTTGGTCTGGACAACATTTTATTAATTTAACGCCGGCTAGTTTCTCTTTAAGTTCATTTAAATTTGGCCAGTTTTCAAGCTGGCCGTATTCGGCTTCAACCGCTGCCTTTAAACTTTCAGCGCGCTCAACTAAGGCTTGCCAAAGTTCGCTATAATCATCGCCTTGCTCAGCACTAGCGGCGAGTGTAACTAACGAATCTGTCATACCGCCGGGCGCTGAAAGCACCAATAACATTTCATCTTTTAATTGTGTTTTAACTAATTGAGCTACTTGCTGTAAGCAAGCAAAGTCGGCAAGTGATGACCCACCAAATTTTAATACGCGCATTTTTTATGTTCCTCATCCCATAAAACGAAAAAAGGCCTATGTTCTTAGTGAACACAGGCCTTTAAATTTGTTGCACCGACCTATGCCACTATCCAGTAAGAATGGTGGTTGTAATAATAATAGTGGTCAGTACGTGATTATTTATTTTCATAGCCTGTAGACTGCCTTAAACAGTCCTATTCTGTCAACCCCACTTAAAAAGATAAATTATGCTGTTTGGTTATAAAGAAAACGATAAGGTGCCAAATTTATGCAGTGTTTTTTCAACCTCTTTTTATCAACTGCCTTATTAATAAAATCTATAGCGCCTTAGTTAACGATGCGTTGTTTCATTTTTGTTTGTATATTCGCGGAGATCACCAATACAAAACATACTATTTTTTGCTCTTGAATAGTTTCTAATACTTTCACATCATCGACTTCTGGCACGATAAAATCTAAATGAAGTAAGTCAAAACTATATTGATTTTATAACTCTAACGCCTCACGCCCATTACAGGCTTGCATAATCCTAGCGGTGACACACTTATTTGCGTGCACTACTTACTTTCGAGCTATTGTGGAGTCGGCGCATACTAATATGGAAAATTCATAAATTAATATTACATTTAACCTTGGCAAAAAACTGTCTGTGGCGATATTGATGTTACCAGCTCACCAGACAATGGACTGCATTATCGCATTAGCTTTTTAAAAAACATGCGTAAACCACTTTCAATGTTTAATCGGTAAGTAATTAAATCCCCATTCATGGCACAATCATTCATTTCAGGGCTAGCCTTTTATTGCTATGATTAGGCAATTTTATACACAGGACATTCCTTATTATGTGGTTTAGTAACTTAATTTGTTACCGCTTTAAGCAAGACGTATCGTATACGCAAGAAGACTTTGAAACAGCTCTCGAACAGGATCTATTCCGTTCATGTGGTGGCCAAGATCTCTCTACATTTGGTTGGACCAAGGCATTTGGTAAACATGGCCAAACATTATCGCACTTTTCACAAAAAAGTATTTTAGTGTGTGCAAAACGTGAAGAAAAAGTATTACCCGCAGCTGTTATTAATGAGTTGGTTGTTGAAAAAATAGAGCAAATTGAAATAGAAGAAAATCGACCTGTTAAGAAAAAAGAAAAAGACGAACTAAAAGAAAACATTCTTCACACCCTTTTGCCACAAGCCTTTAAAAAATCAAGCTTACAATTTGCCTTTATTGACCAAGAAAATGGCTGGGTAGTCGTTAATAGCAGTAGCTTTAATAAAGCCGAAGAACTACTCGCACTACTTCGTAAGTCACTGGGTACACTGCCTGTTGTACCAGCCTTTGCAAACTATGACTTAGATGTATTTTTGACTGACTGGCTTACCAACTTTACTACCCCTGAAGGCTTTGCTATTGGCGCTGATGCTGAACTTGAAGAGGCTGATGATAGCGGTGCACAAGTTAAACTAAAAGGCCATGACCTAAGCTGTGATGAAGTTAAAGCTCACCTTGAAAATGGTAAGCGTGTCACTAAGCTTGCACTTGATTGGCAAGAACGTTTGAAATTTATGCTACAAAATGACGGTTCAATTAAACGTTTAAGCTATTCAGAAACGCTTAAAGAAGAAAATGCTGATATTCCTAAAGAAGATATGGCAGTGAAGCTCGACGCTGACTTTATTTTAGCTTCTGAGGAAATTAAGCAATTACTAGAAGAACTCACCGCAGGTTTAGGTGACGTTGAAGATTTAACGTGATCTTTTTACGTAAACCTTAATGAAAAAGCGCCATTGATATCAATGGCGCTTTTTCGTTTAATTAGTTGTTAACTTATTTTTGTATTAACCAAATACTATTTTCACATCATCTATCCTTGCATGGTATTCATCGGTAGTGAATATTCCAAGCGAGGTATAATCCCTTTATCGATATAGCTTTTAATACTGCATACTTATCAATAACTTGACGACACTCTACTTCAATTACAATAGGTAGCACATCAATTTACTGCAATTTCAGACAAGGTAGCAAGAACCAAGGTGTTATTATTTATTCAGACGACCAAAATGGTCATTAAAGCGTTTTCTATTGCCGTAAATGTGACATTCTTTTTTGATTAGCAGCTACAAAGATATTTAATCCCGTGTTGACTAAGAGTTACCGTTAAAGTTGAAAAATACAGAACTGTTTTGTACTTGCTATTTAATACTGAGTTTTGTTTAATAACTATAATGTAGTACCCAGTAATCAATATTGGTTTAACGTACTATTACCTCTCATATCTTTTAACAGGCAATGTAATGATTATTAATAAAATTAGCCAAGCACTGATTTTAAGCGGTGCAGTTTTTCTTGGCGCATGCTCTGAGCAAGCCCCTTCTCCTAAAAAAGAATCAACCGCTGATGTTGAAAAAAAAGCGGCTTCCCCTGTAAAACCCGGCATCAAACTGGTTAATGCCGAGCAAAGCCGCCTTGATATCTACACCGACTTTACGCTTACCAGTGATTTATCGCACTTAAGCGCGAATCAAAAGAAAATGATTGCCAAGCTTATTGATGCTTCAAAAGTAATGGATGAGCTTTTTTGGCGTCAAGCCTTTGGTGAAGGTAAAGACGAGCTATTAAGTAACATCAGCGATGACAAAGTGAAAAAGTTTGCTGATATAAACTACGGTCCTTGGGATCGCTTAAATGGCGATAAAGTATTTTTGTCTGGCTTTGAAGAAAAAGCAGCTGGCGCCCAATTTTACCCTGCAGATATCACAAAAGAAGAGCTAAATAATGCTGACGTTGATGAAAAAACCGATTTGTATTCTGTAATAAAGCGTGATGATACCGGCAAACTTTTCAGTGTCGCTTATTCACAGGAATACGCAGAACCACTTGAAAAAGCGGCTAACTTACTACGTGAAGCTAGCGCTTTAGCTGATGATAAAGAGTTTGCAAACTATCTAAACTTACGCGCAAGCGCTCTACAAAACGACCAGTACCAAGCATCAGACTTTGCTTGGATGGATATGAAAAATAATCCTATTGATATCGTTATTGGCCCTATCGAAACCTATGAAGACCAATTATTTGGTTATCGCGCAGCGTTCGAATCGTATGTACTTATTAAAGATTTAAAGTGGTCAGAACGTTTAGCAAAGTTCGCAGCCTTTCTACCTGAGTTACAAAAGGGCCTACCCGTTGATGAAAAATACAAGCAAGAAGTACCTGGCTCTGATGCCGACTTAAATGCTTACGATGTAATTTACTACGCCGGGCATTCAAATGCGGGTAGTAAAACAATCGCCATTAACCTACCTAATGATGAACAAGTGCAGTTAGAAAAAGGCACCCGCCGTTTACAACTTAAAAATGCTATGCGTGCTAAATTTGATAAAATTTTAGTGCCAATTTCAGAGCAGTTAATTGCTCCTGAACAACGTAAATATATTACCTTTGACGCATTTTTTGCCAATACTATGTTTCATGAAGTGGCTCATGGTTTAGGTATAAAAAATACTCTAACCGGTAGGGGTACCGTTCGTCAGTCTCTTCAAGAGCACGCCAGTGCCCTTGAAGAAGGTAAAGCGGATATTTTAGGGTTGTACATGGTTGAACAATTACTTAAAAAAGGCGAAATCACCGAAGGCAGACTTGAAGATTACTACACCACCTTTATGGCTGGCATCTTCCGTTCAGTACGTTTTGGCGCTTCAAGTGCGCACGGTAAAGCAAACATGATCCGCTTTAACTTTTTCGCACAAGAAGGCGCATTTTCTAAAAATGACAATGGCTTATATCGTGTAAATATGGAAAAAATGGGTCTGGCGATGGAAAAGCTTTCACGTCTTATTTTAACCTTGCAAGGTGACGGTGATTATCAAAAAGTAGATCAACTTATTGCTACTCACGGCAATATCAAAGCAGAACTAGCTAAAGATTTAGAAAAGCTAAGCGAAGCTAATATTCCGGTTGATGTTACCTTTAAACAAGGTAAAGAAGTGTTGGGCCTTAACTAGTTTCAGCTTATTTATTACCTAAAAACAGTCTAAAAAAGCGTTACAGTTAAAAACTGTAACGCTTTTTTATTGAGCACAAGATACTGTGCATACTACTTATTAGGGCGTGTTTATATTTCAAGGTTAAATTTGCGCTGCTCACGAGTTGTTTTTAGGGATAATTAACTCATTATTACCTATATAAATATAGGTAAAGTGCGTGAACAGGATGCGTCACTTTATTCAATTTTCACTTAGCCCGCCAGGTTATAAGTCTCGCACCGCAATTAAATTGCCCCTAAATTGAACGAATTTTAATCCTGAAAGGTCAACACTCTCGTTATGGTTACTTTGTAGTAATTATTTTGCGCACTACGGGCTCTAAACTGCTCATTCCCCAATGTCTTCCCTTGGCTAATGAAGATTCTATATCGAGTCCTTCTGCATGGGCAGAGATTGCAATTAAAGCTCCTACTCTATTACTGCTAGCACAATGTAGCAGTACAGGCTCGCCTTTTAGCTCCCCCATTACAGTAGCCAACTGTTGTGCGTTTTCGACGCTAATATCTTGCGCGCCTGAAATTGGCAATGAGTAATATTGCATCCCTAATGAAGTGACTAATTTAGCTTCATCCCAGTCTTTCTCATTTTCAGTTCGTAAATTAATTACGTGCTTAACCCCTGCATTCGCAAGTTTTTTAAGCTGCTCTTGTGTTGGCTGGGCTGCAGACAAGATTTGATTTTCATGAATAACTAAATTACCAACAGCTGCAGCTTTAACTGCATGGGTATTCATAGCCTGTTCTTTTGCAAAGGCACTGGTTGCGCTCAACAATGCAGTGATAAATACGACATAAACAAATCGCTGAATTAATATCATTTCTCGCTCCTTATTTTATAAAAGTTATATACCTATATAGTAATAGAACCGATTAAAAGTGGGCTTTTAGTTTTGCTATTTGCTCTTTTTTATATGGCACTGCTGGGTATTTACCCCATACCGGCGCAGGCCAAGCAGCATCAATTTTAAAGCGCGCTATATGGTGAACATGTAATTGCGATACCATATTCCCAAGCGCTGCCACATTTAGCTTATCTGGAGTAAATACCTCTTTGATTAAATGGCTTAATTTTGCAGATTCTTGCATTAAAACAAGTTGGTCTTGTTCATTTAAATCAATACTCTCTTTTAGCCCAGCTTGACGCGGCACTAATATAAACCAAGGATATTGGCTGTCGTTCATCAATAACACTTTGCACAGTGGCCAGTCGGCTAGTTCAATACAATCTCGGGTAAGCTCTGGGGCTAATAAAAACGCTGTACTTGTCATGCTATATTCCTTAAAAGTTCTTATCTAACCACTTTAAAGCATTTAGTTGCAGTTGCCCACGCTTGGCATTACCATCATGGCAGTTTTTATTCGAGCAAAGGTAATCACGTGTTAAAAAAAATAAAACACCTCTCCTGGGCGATGCCATTAATGGCAAGCGCTTTTAGTGTTCAAGCTGAACCACTGAGCCTTGAACGTATTTTTGATGATCCGAGTCTTGCGGGTAAATCGCCTATACAACTTAAGTTTTCACCAGATGGTAGCCGCGTTACCTACTTGCAAGGTAAAAGCGACGACTACAACCGCTACGATCTATGGGAATACAACTTAAAAGATAATAAAAACCGTATGCTGGTTGATTCAGCCAAGCTTTTTTCAGGCCCCGAAAGCCTGTCTGATGAAGAAAAAGCCCGCCGCGAACGCCAACGTATTTTTGGTAAAGGCATTTTAGAATATAAATGGTCTAAAGACGGCAAAGCCTTACTATTCCCACTCAATGGTGACTTATATTACTATCAGGTAGATTCAGCTAAAAGCCGAAAACTAACCGAAACCGACACCTTTGAAACCGATGCTCGTTTCTCACCTAAAGGTAACTTTGTCTCGTTTATTCGTGATCAAAACTTATACGCATTAAATCTTAAGTCAGGTAAAGAAGTGCAGCTGAGTAAAGATGGCGGCGGTGTCATTAAAAACGGCATGGCCGAATTTGTAGCACAAGAAGAAATGAGCCGGATGACCGGTTATTGGTGGTCTGGTGATGAATCAAAAATTGCCTATACCCGCATTGACGAAAGCCCAGTAAAAGAAGCCATTCGTAACGAAATTTACGCCGAAGAAGTAAAGCTTTTCAATCAGCGCTATCCATTCACCGGCACAAACAACGTAAAAATTCAGTTAGGTGTGGTCAGTATAGACGATCAAAAAACGGATTGGATTGATTTAGGTAAAGATCAAGACATCTATATCGCGCGTGCTAAATGGCTTAAAGATAACGAAACTTTATCTTATCAATGGCAAAATCGTTCACAGCACAAATTAGAACTGCGTTTTTATAACAGTAAAAGCGAAGAGCAAAAGGTCGCGTTAACAGAAAACAGCGACACTTGGATAAACCTACACTTTGATTTAGAGTTTTTGAAAGATAAAAAGCACTTTGTGTGGGCATCAGAACGTGATGGCTTTAAACATCTGTATTTATATCGCACTAACGGTAAAATGATCCGCCAAATTACCAGTGGTGATTGGGTCGTTGATAGCTTAAAAGGCATCGATGAGGAAAAAGGCATAGCCTACTTTGCAGGACGTAAAGACTCCGCTATTGAAAGCCACTTATATAGTGTACCGTTATTTAAAAAAGGCGCAATTAAACGCATTACCGAACAAGGCGCTTATCATAATGTTGTGATTGCTAAAGATAGCAAAACATTTATTGATAATAGTTCATCGGTTAATAAACCGGGTTCTGCTGCACTTCGCAAAATAAACGGTGAGTTTATTACTTGGCTTGAAGAAAATAAGCTTGATAATAACCATCCGCTTACGCCTTACTTAAATGATTTGGTCACTCCTGAATACGGCACCATTACCGCAGAAGATGGCCAAGCAATGCATTATCGCTTGTTTAAACCTAGCAATGTCGCAGATGGCAAAAAGTATCCTGTTATTGTTAACGTTTACGGCGGTCCGCATGCACAACGTGTAACAAACAGCTGGCGCAGTAAAAATCTGTATTTTCAATATATGGCGCAACAAGGTTATGTCATTTTTCAATTAGATAATCGCGGCTCATATAACCGGGGTAAAAAGTTTGAAGATGCCATTTATAAGCACCTAGGTGAGGTTGAAGTAGCAGACCAAATTAAAGGCGTTGAGTTTTTACGCACTCTTGATTATGTCGATCCAAAGCGAATTGGTATTTACGGTCACAGCTATGGTGGTTATATGGCATTAATGACCATGTTTAAAGCGGGTGATTACTTTCAAGCAGGTGTTTCTGGCGCGCCAGTGACTGACTGGGCACTTTACGATACCCACTACACTGAGCGATATTTAGGCCACCCACAAACCAACGCTAAAGGCTATGAAGACAGCGCCGTATTTCCTTACGCTGATGGCTTAAAAGGCCCACTAATGGTTTATCATGGCATGGCTGATGACAACGTATTGTTTACTCACGCGACTAAATTATTTAAGCAATTACAAGATAACGAAAAAGAGTTTGAGATGATGACTTACCCTGGCTCTAAGCACAGCCTACGTGGTAAAAGTGTGCAAACACACTTACATAAAACCATCACTAGCTTCTTTAACCGTCACTTTGATGAAGAGTAAAGCAAGTAAACAACAAAGGCTGATTGAAAGCTCAGCCTTTCCCACTCCCTTAAGACAGTCAAGTAGTAAGAGCAACAGGGCAGCAAAGCCAGCGATAACTTGAAAAGTAGTAGCCAAACACTTTCAGATGCAGTGGCTTACTTTAAGCCCGATAAAAAAAGCGCCGGATAAACCAGCGCTTACACATTTAAAACTAAACCGTGGGCGCGATTTTGTGTCGCGCCTTTTATTTTTACTTATAAACAATAACGAGCAAACAGACTGCTAATTGTAGCAGCTGTTGGTTTACCGTGCTGCCAATCGCCACCTTCAATACCGCTACCGGCAATATCCATATGTACATAAGGTAATGGCTGCTTAGAATCACTACCATGCTTATCTAAACCGCCTACAGTAGCTAAAAACGCCATAGGGAATTGATGCCCACGAGCGGTAACCGCTGAAGCTGCATTATTACTTGATAAGACATCATCAGCTAATGTGCGCGGCTGTATAAAGCTATAATCTTCACGACGACTACGAGATACCTCAGCACAATCTCCCCATAAATCACCTAAATCAGCAATTTTACGTGATACATTCGCCGCACGTGCAGGACCATTTTCAACATAAGCACTGTATGGGCCCATAGCTCGTGCCGCATGGCCAGTAAGAGTGGCAACCGTAAATAACTCTGGGTTTATTTCACCTTTAGCTAAATCTTTCATTTCACTCAGTAAATCACCCATCGCTAAACGCCCTTCAGCATCGGTATTACCAATGCGCACTCTCACACCTTCACGGCTGGTAATTATTTCATCAGGCACGAAGCAATCTGAACCGATTGAATTACGTACTACCGCAAGATAAGCAACCACTTTAACGCCCTCAGGAGCATAATCTGATACAGACTTCATAAACCCAGCAACAGAAGCAGCACCGCCTTTATCACGGCTCATGCCTGCCATAAAGCCACCCACTTTTAAATCTGCGCCGCCAGTGTCATACACAATCCCCTTACCTACAAACATCAACGTACGGTGTACTTCACTTTGTGGTACGTATTCAAGCTTTACTACACGTGGATGATGACGCTCAACCGCATAAGAAGCGCGAGCAACTGTACTCATCATTGGGTAATCTTTATCTATTTTTGCAATATCGGCTATCACGTCAACTTTAACATTGCTGTTTTTAAATAAATCAACGCAATAATCAGCAAAAAGTGGAGGAGCCATACGTTCTGGCTCTGTGCCACACAGATCGCGCGCAGCATATTGCCCAGCCGCAATAGCATTAATGGCTTTAATCGTTTGCTGGTTCGCACCAAATAATGCAATTTGAGTTACCGGTTCAATACCCTCCCCATGATGTTCACGGGCTTCAAGCGGCTGCCATAATGCTTGGCACGCACCTAAAAACGCCACTTCTAGTGCGTATTGGTAACGCGGATCTTGGCTTGCTTGGGGTAAGTAAATAGCAGGGTGTGTACTACCTGACGCTTTCGCTTCATTGATGGCAAGCTTTGCGGCATCAAAATAGCGACGAACATCGTCGTAATCACGATTTAAAGGACCTGTTGGTGCTAAAATAACGCGTTTAGCGTTAATAATCAGCAAAGTAACTTGCTTGCCAATACGAGCATCAACCTTCATCTGCGCTTTAATCGCTTGGCTTAAATCAGGGTCGGCTAAATGAGAAAAATCATCACCAATGATGATCAATGCGTCGTGTTTATCTGAGGCTAATAAAGGTGCCGCCACTGCATGAGGATATGCCATAAAATAAGTCCTAGTATAAAAACAGAAGGCCTTATTATCGTTGATTTACGTACCTTTTGCCAGCCACGTAAGTATCAATAGAGTATAGCTGGCAAGTTGTTGTTACAGCTCTTACAACTTATAGCTGCTGATCTTTTTAAGCATTTTTCTCTTGCAATGCGCAGCAATAACTAACCCTGCTTCTAACAGTACAATAATGACCGTTTGCAGAGTTTTCTCTTTATAGTGTTATCGACACTAAGGCAAAGAAAATAACAACAATTGTTAACTTAAACTTTTAATCTAATATACTCAACTGCTGATGCACTAATGGCTCACTTCTAACGCCCACACCAATCCCTAATAAACGTACGGGTTGCTCTGCACCGCGCTTAAATGCCTTGGTTAATAACTCAGTAAAAATTTGATTATCCAATTGATGATAGGCTTGATCCGCCGATGTCACTACAAAGTTAGCAAACTTTACCTTTACACTAAGTTTATTAATACGCTGTTCGAGTTGTTGTTTATTAAGTCGCCGAGTTAACTCCTCTAGTAATGAAGGAAGCTGCTCTAGGCATTCTTGAAGGTTATTTTTGTTATATTCATAAGTGTGTTCAACACTTAATGACTTTCTTATTCTATCGGTAGAAACATGCCCAATATGTTGCCCGGCACATTTTTGATAAAGCGAAACACCAAAATTACCAACATGCTGCTGCATCCAGTTTACCCCCTTAGCGCAGACATCAGCACCGGTGTACAAACCTTTTAAATTTAACTTTTCGAGGGTGACCTTACCCACACCTGGAATTTTACCGAGTGGTAATTGAGCCAAAAAATCATCTACTTGCTCTGGCAACACCACGAACTGGCCATTAGGTTTATTTTCATCGCTGGCAATTTTGGCAATAAACTTGATAGGAGCAATCCCCGCAGAAGCTGTTAACCCTGTAGCTGAAAAAATATCGGCACGAATTTGCTCAGCCATTAACGTTGCACTGCCTTTACATAAGGAACTATTTGTTACATCAAGGTAAGCTTCATCTAAGGAAAGCGGTTCAATTAAGTCAGTATATTTTTTAAATACAGCGCGGATTTGCTGAGAAACTTCTTTATAAACCTGCATGCGGCCAGAGACAATCACTAAGTCTGGGCAAAGTTGTTTGGCACGGTAATTAGACATGGCCGAACGCACGCCATATTCACGGGCAACATAATTAGCCGTTGAAAGCACACCTCTGCGGCTATTACCGCCAATGGCAAGCGGCACATTAACAAGCGCTGGATTGTCGCGCATTTCCACTGCGGCATAAAAACAATCCATGTCAATGTGAATAAATTTTTTCATTAAATGGCTAATTAACACTGTGCATTTGTACAGTCATTATTATTTAAACCATCCACGATAGCAAGTTATTAGACTTAGTTATTGTCCTGCAAGCCCTTTTTACGGCTAAACAATTTTGCGCAAAACAACCAAAAAGTACCCTCAAGTATAAAACCAAGGACCACTAAGCTAACAAACCCTGACATTGCTCCCATACTGTAGCACACTAGCGCCAACACGATTATAACTAGCATCGCCAACCATTTAACTGCTTTTGTTGTTATATGCTGCATAATAGCTCCTTTGTATTTTTTCGCTCACCCACTCACCATAAGACTAATAAGTGTAAGCGTGAGCTTATCAATCTAGCACATTTTTGCTAGCTTTCTAGTTTTCTAGTTTTCTAATTTTCTTGAGCTGAAAGCGACATATTGCTAACCTAAGTTTTTACTTTATTAGTCGGCTCTTGTTATGCAATCGTTTATAGAACAACACCCTATTCATACTAAAGTCAATGTCGCATGGGGCGAAATGGATGCCTTACAGCACGTTAATAATGTGGTGTACTTTCGCTACTTTGAAAACGCACGAATTGATTTTTTAAATCAAATAAACCTACTGGGAGACTTAAAAAAAACAGGTATAGGCCCTGTAATAAGCGAAAATAATGCCCGTTATAAACGCCCTGTTACGTTTCCTGATACGGTGTTGATCGGAGTGAGCATTAGTGACATTAATAAAGATAGGTTTATGATGCACTACACCGTATTTAGCGAACAACAAAATGCCATTACCACAGTCGGTTCGTCGCAAGTGGTGATGTTTAACTTTAAAACAGGCAAAAAAGCTGACTTAAGTGAAACATTACTCGGTGAGCTTCATAAATATTCTCGTGATTAACAAGGATTAACTATGCTTTACACTCCACTAGGCAACAGTGGTATTGATGTTTCACGCGTTTGCTTAGGCACCATGACGTGGGGCGTACAAAATAATCAAACAGATGCCGACGACCAACTTAGTTATGCACTCGATAAAGGAGTTAACTTTATTGATACGGCTGAAATGTATGCCGTGCCTCCTTCACCAGACACCTACGGTAAAACAGAGCTTATTATTGGCGATTGGTTGTCACGTAACAAACAAAAACGTGATGATATCGTGCTTGCCACTAAAATTGCGGGTAATGGTTTGCCTTGGGTGCGTGATGGTGCCGATATTACTCGTAAGGCTATTGTGAGCGCCGTAGAAGGGTCGCTTAAACGTTTACAAACAGATGTGATTGATTTATATCAGCTGCACTGGCCTAATCGCACCTCGCCACATTTTGCCAAGCAATGGCCAGGACAAGTACGCTTTAGTGATGCGAATACCGAACAACATATCGCAGGTATGCTCAATATTCTTGAAGGCTTAAACGATTGCGTAAAAGCAGGAAAAATAAAACACTGCGGGCTCTCTGATGATACGCCATGGGGGGTTAGTCAGTTTTTGCGTTTAAGTGAGCAACATAACTTGCCGCGTATGGTATCGATTCAAAATGAATTTAGTCTCGCTCACGCAAAAGACTGGCCGTATTTAATGGAGCAATGTATTCATGAAGACATCGCTTACTTACCTTGGTCACCTCTGGCCGCAGGCTTACTTACGGGTAAATACTTAAATGGTGCTCGTCCAGAAGGTAGTCGCTGGACGTTTACGCAGCGCAACGGTATTTTCCGTGATACTGATCAATCAGAGCAAGCAACTAAAGCCTATGCCGCACTTGCTAAAGCTAATAATATATCCCCAGCGCAGCTTGCACTGGCTTGGTGTAATCAAGTAGATGGTGTTGCCTCGACAATTATTGGTGCCACCAACAATGATCAGTTAAAAGAAAATATCGACGCCTTCAATATAACGTTAAGCAAAGAGTTACTTGCTGATATAGACAAGATTTTTAGGCAATATCCCGCACCTTATTAGGTTATTTAAAAGCCAAGCAATAAAAAAGCCCTGTCACTTTACACTTATAAGGAGTGGCTAGGCTTTAACACATACCTCTGAATATAAAAAACAACACCCGATTTTAGCCTGTTGAAATGGCGGCACAGAGTATTGCATGGTCATATTTAGCAATAAGTTAACTTCATTTTCATCCCGCACGCCTTTAACTTTACTTAATGAGATAGCTTTTAACACCAAACATAATAAGCGCTCACTGCACAGTAGCGATAATGAAATCTCTAGCTAAATTATCAGCTTATCAATTATCCCATCAACTACCCGTCGTTTGTTAAACAGTACTTTAAAGGGTTTTCAAACATAACCAGACCTTTAACTCAGTTCAATATAAATCAAACCACCGTTACAGGTTAGATAGAACGATTAATAATTTCACCACGTAATAACAGCTATATACTTAACCAGCCAACCATTGCTGAGTAAGCAGTAATGTCTTCCCTTGATAAAGTTTTGCAATAAATTCACTCCCCGTATTAACGATGCCTACTCCCGCGGGAGTGCCTGTCATAATAATATCGCCATCACAAAGTGTCATAAACTCTTTTACTTGTTCAATAATTGCCTGTGGTTTATAAAGCATTAGGCTTACATTACCCTGCTGACGCTGCTTGCCATCAATAGTTAAAGTAAGTGCTAGCTGCTCAATGTTGGTATCATCAAATGCAATAAAGTTACTAAAAAGCGCGGCGCCATCAAACCCCTTAGCGCGTTCCCAAGGTAAGCCTTTTGCTTTTAATTTGCTTTGTAAATCACGCTTGGTTAAATCAAGTCCAATACCGACATAAGCTAAGCGTCCTTGTACAACTTTAAAACAAATTTCAGTTTCAAAATGTAACGGCTCATTATTATGAAGACTCCTCAACTGCGTTGAAATAGCACTTGCCGGTTTTAAAAAAACCACCATTTCATCTGCAACTTCGTTACCTAACTCCGTAATATGTTCAACATAATTACGACCAATGCAAATAACTTTAGAAGCTGGTAATTCCAACCCACAATTATTATCACTGCTCATCAAATTCACCTATTAAAGTCAAAGACCTTCAGTTTAAAGCTTTAACAAACTTAATTTATACCTTTATTTTACACAAACCCAATAAAATTAGGTGGTGTGTCAGAAAGTATGCTGAAGAAATAAAGGAGGGTGACAGCCAAAGCAAGATGATATATTTGAGGTTATGAAGACACAAATAGATATCAGCTGCCCCGACTGTCACAGTCCCAGTTTAAAGAAAAACGGCATAAAAAGCTATGGCAAGCAGAACTACCAATGCAAGGACTGCAAACGTCAATTCATTGGTGACCATGCCTTAACTTATAAGGGCTGTCACTCTAAAATAGAAGACATCATACGGCTAATGACGGTGAGAGGTTGCGGTGTTAGAGACATAGCTATTATAGCCTCAGTCAGTATCGGTAAAGTATTGGGCACCATAGGCTCATCTGTTTATAAGATCGCGCCTAAGAAGCGCTACTATGAACGCTTAGAGGTTGATGAGTTCTGGACTTACGTGTATCGCAAGAAGCGTAAAGTCTGGCTCATCTACGCTTATGACCGTGCTACTAATGAGATTGTCGCTTATGTCTGGGGCAAACGTGACTTAAAAACAGCTAAGAAGCTAAGAGCACGTTTAAAGCAACTTAAAGTAAGCTATGGCTCTATCAGTATGGACAACTGGGATAGCTTTAAAACCGCCTTTAAAGGTGATCACAAACAGGTTGGCAAACAGCATACCATAGGTATAGAGGGTAATAACTGTCGCCTTAGACACCGATTAAGACGAGCGGTTAGAAAGACTTGTTGCTTCTCAAAAAAGCTTGATAATCATTTTAAAGTGTTTGATTTGGTGTTCTTTTACATCAATTATGGCTACGTCTGATGCCAGCATACTTTTTAGAACACCACCTAAAATTAAAGTTATATGATTACTTTTATAAAAAAAATATATAAATATTACCTATAACAACATAAACATACCTATTTAACGCATCAGGGCAAAATCATACTTGAGCGTTATTTATCCTAAAATAAGCTGCTCTCTTACCTCATCTGACCAAGCAGCCTGTTTCAACTTACCTTTCATACTGTCTTTTATCGCGCTTAATTTCGCTAAGTTCATCGCAAATCGTCTGAAGGTCGCCATATTCTCGGGGGCATCACCTCGACGAATACGTGAATCGTCTTCTTTAAATGTCATATCTAATACCCAGTGTGCTGAGTTTTCTATTCCCCAATGCTGGCGAATAGACTTGGCTACTTGCTCTGGGTTTATCCCTAGCGAGCTGATGTAATAACTCGTTTCCATTGTATGACTATCGCCAACATAACGCTGTCGTACTACCTCGACTATGGAGTTGAAATTGACCCAACCGTGGCGCTGCTCAAGCCAATCTGTCACCAACAGTTGAGTGTACGTGCGCTGCTCTATTCGACCATGCCCATCATTTACTGTTTCATGGCTATTTTGCTGGATGAGTGATGGCTGCTCTCGTCTGACTTTGTGATAGTAGGCTTGAATTTCTTTGTTCAATTTTCCTTGGTTATTCTTCACTTGCAGCAAATAGTCTCCGTCTTTCTTGCTGACGGCTTTCGTCACTTTCTTTAAACAATGCATCGCGTCTGCTGTGATGATATTGCCTTTAAGCTCAAGTAATTCAATAAGTGCCATCACTGTTGATACTTCATTCTTCTTACTTTTGGATTTGCATTGTGCTAGTACTAGGCCCTGTTCAACTGCATAAGCTGAAACACTGTGAATAGCTGTTTTTTTATCACCATCATAAGAATGGCGAAGTGTTTTACCGTCAAAGGCAATGACGCTTTGATTATTCGCATCTCTAAGCTCATTAACCCAAGAAACAAAACAAGCTAATAAAGCTTCAGGGGCCAGTGAGCTAATGATACGAGCAATCGTATCATCGACAGGAATACCATTTTCAAATGAACGAAACTTACGTAACCAAGTCAGTTTACTGTCACCGAATTGCTTAATATCCTTCCACCCTTCAGCACCTGAAATAATCGCAGTGACTGTAAGGAATATAACATCCAGCAATTCATGTTTTTTGTTGATGTGTGAACGAGTATCTTGAATGTCGTTGAAATGGTTGATGAATGACATGTTAATCGCCTTTGAGAAAAAGGCGATTTGATCACAGATTCGAAGTAATAATCAAGTTAAGTATGATCTTGCCCTGTTTAACGCATTTATAAATGGTGATTGGTATTGACCATTATGTAACTTTATACTAACTTAATGTAAGCGGTTACATTAAGAAAACTCGGGTTTGGCATTTTTTTGAAATAAAATGTAAGCGCTTACAATGATAGCAACGTATAAAAATAAAACCAGATTTGGAGATTTGCATGAATCACACACATTTTAAGAAAAAGCAGCTAGCCCTGAGCCTCTCTATGGCAATGGGACTAAGTGCGCTAATTCCTCACACCGCAGTTGCCGAAGAAGAGCCCAACAACCAAGCAAGTGATATCGAAGTCATTCAAGTATCTGGTATTCGAGGCAGTTTAGTTAAGTCGATGGATATCAAACGTCAGTCTGCTGGTGTTGTTGATGCCATCACTTCTGAAGATATTGGTAAATTTCCTGATACCAACCTTGCTGAATCACTGCAACGTATCACCGGCGTATCGATTAATCGCAGTAACGGCGAAGGCAGCGAAATTACCGTTCGTGGTTTTGGCCCTGAGTTTAACTTAGTCACCCTAAATGATCGTCAAATGCCTACCACTGGTAGTCGCTCGTTCGATTTTGGTGATATTGCCACAGAGAGCGTCAGCGGTGTTGAAGTATATAAAACAGCGCGCTCAAGCGCCCCAAGTGGAGGTATTGGCGCAACGGTAAATATTACGACCGCAAAACCTCTGTCAAATCCTGGTATGCATGCATCTATTGGTGCTAAAGCAGTTTATGACACATCAAACGAAACCGGTGATGATGTAACCCCCGAACTTTCAGGTATTTACAGCAACACGTTTAATGATGATAAGTTTGGCATTTTAATTTCCGGCTCTGTACAAGAGCGCGATAGCCGCGAGCAATCAATGGCGGTTGATAACTGGATCCCAAATGTTGATATTTCTTCATCGAATGCCGCGGTGACAGATAATAACCAACGCGCTGATGGTACCACTTGGTACCCACAAAATGCGGGATACTCTTTTTCAGATAACAGCCGTAAACGTACTAATGGACAACTTGTTCTGCAATACGCACCAACTGACGACCTAGTCGCAACGGTTGATTACACTTACTCTAAACTTGAGCTAGAAAAAGAAGGCCGTAGTTTTGGTGTATGGTTTAATAATGGCGGGAATGTAAGCTCAGCAAATATTAATGAGAACGGCACTTATACTCAAATTTCTGAGTATGGTGGCGATTACTCAACAAACCTCAATAGAAGTTCAACAGAAAACGAAAATAAATCGTTAGGTTTAAACCTTGACTGGCAAGTAACAGATACATTGAACCTTGAGTTTGATGCACATAACTCATCAGCAACCAGTGCAGGAACAGGCTTAGGCCAAGACGCATACATGATCATCGGTAATACTTCATGCATCGATTGCGAAAACCCAACTGCAGCCATTGATGAAAAAACAGCTGATTTTAGCCAAACAGATATTCCACTTATTGGTATGTCCCTCACGAATGGCCAAGCCGAGTTATTACCAAGCGATATAGGCACTCTCTTTGCTGGTGTTAGTAAAGAAGTAAACACTAATGACCTTGATCAATATCAATTGAAAGGTACATGGTATAACGAAGACAGTGGCGCATTAGCCAGTATTAATTTTGGCGTTTCACACACCACTATAGATTTTCGTACAACCTCAGCTTACTCAGGCCAGTTAGCCGCGGGTTGGTGGGGTACATCAGCTGATTGGTACGACGACAGCTTATTCTCGCGCACTGATAGCAGCGGTTTATTGGATGGATTTTCAGGTGGCGGCAGCGACAAATTATTAAATTACTATTACGATGCTGATTTTGATGAAATAGTTAATATTGCACAAAGTATCGATTGTAATCATCCAGATGCCGCTGTAGGCGCTTGTAGCTGGCCTGCTGATGTGAATGGTCAAGTTCAATCAGGTCCTATTGATGACGACCACCGTGTAAGCGAAAAAACCTTAGCGTTTTACATGCAAGCAAATTTCGAAACCGAGTTTAATGGCATGCTAGTTAATATAACTACAGGCCTGCGTTATGAAAAAACAGACGTTACCGCAAACAGCTTAGAACGCCCGGCAGTAAACATGGAATGGGTAAACGGTAGTGAGTGGTCATACATTTATGCTAATGAACGCTCATTCTCTGAAGGTGAAGGCAGCAGTAGTGAATTTTTACCTAGTTTTGATATGAATGTTGAAGTGGTTGAAGATGTAATGGCTCGTTTTTCTTATAGCCGAAGCCTTGCTCGTCCACCAGTGAGCTCACTACGTTCAACAACTTCATTTTTAGGCAATCCTAAAGTAGGTCAACGTACAGTTTCTGTTGGTAATCCTAACTTAAAACCCTACACATCTGATAACTTAGATTTATCACTAGAGTATTACTACGGTTCTGGCAGCTATGTATCAGCAGGTTATTTCCGTAAGCAGGTTGAAAACTTCCTAGTTAATGTAACAACAGAAGAAACGCTAGGCGGTATAACAGACCCGTACAGCGGAGATCGTGCTGAGCAAGCACGCGCTGATTTGGCCGCCGCAGGTGAGTTACAATCGGACCAAGCAATTCATGACCAAATAAATGAAAACCAAGGCACCGCACAAGGAACCTCAATTGTTGGTAATGCTTCAGACCCATTAACTAACTTCTTCGTTTCACGTGATAACAACGTTGAAACTGCAAATCTATGGGGTTACGAAGTAGCGGCTCAGCATATGTTTGGTGACTCAGGCTTTGGTGTTACTGCCAATGCGACATTTGTTTTTGGTGATGTAGAAGCTGATCGTGATGCAACGGGCTATCAGTTTGCGCTACCTGGATTAAGTGATTCAGCTAATATTTCTGCAATTTATGACTTAGATGGCTTATCTGCTCGCCTCTCATATAACTGGCGTGATGAGTTCTTAACAGGTTTTGATCAACATTCATCGCCTATCTTCACTGAAGCCTACGGACAGTTGGATGTGAACGTTAACTATTCAGTAAACGATCAATTAACGGTATTTATTGAAGGCCTAAACTTAACGGATGAAACGCAGCGTACTTATGTTCGCTACTCAGAACAGTTACTTAGTGCTTACCAATATGGTGCGCGTTATAACATAGGCTTCCGTTACGCTTTTTAAGATTTTGTAGTTAAAAAGCCGCTTTATGCGGCTTTTTTTTGCTACGATACTTATCCCTTAATACTGGTAATTATTGATGACTACATCTTCTATTAATCATATCGTTATTATCGGTGGTGGCAGCGCTGGTTGGTTAAGCGCAGGCTTAATTGCAGCTCAACCCCACTTAACTCATAACGCTAAAATCACTCTAATTGAATCGCCTAATGTGCCAACTTTGGGCGTTGGCGAAGGTACTTGGCCTACCATGCGCCAAACCTTAAAAACCATAGGCATTAGCGAAACGCAATTCATCCGCGAGTGCGACGCATCTTTTAAGCAAGGTTCGCGCTTTGATGGTTGGTGCCATGATGTAAAAAATAATAAAAATAATGAATATTACTACCATCCTTTTAGCTTACCCGTTGCCTATCAAAACCTAAATATTGCACCCTATTGGTTTGCACAGCACGAGGCAGTTAGTTTTAGCCATGCCGTATCAAGCCAAACTTACTTTTTTGATCATAATAAAGCCCCAAAAACTCACTTGCACAGTGACTATCAAACACACGCCAATTATGGCTATCATTTAGATGCAGGGAAATTTGCTCAGTTATTGCAACATCACTGTATTGATAAGCTAGAAGTTAACCATGTCATTAGTCATGTTGATGAAGTTATTAACGATATTGATGGCTACATTACTGCAGTAGAAACCCGGGATCGCGGCATTATAACGGGCGACTTATTTATTGATTGCTCAGGCCATCATGGCCACTTGATTGATAAGCACTATAAAGTACCATTGCAAGCACAAGATCATATTTTATTTAATAATCGCGCCGTTGCCGCACAAGTCCCTTATAAAAATGATGAACAAGAAATTTTGTCTTACACTAAAGCAACCGCACAAGATACTGGTTGGATTTGGGATATAGGCTTGCAAAGCCGGCGCGGTGTCGGCATGGTGTATTCTAGTGAGTTTGAATCAACCCAAGGTGCTAAAGATAAATTAATCAATTATTTAAAAACCACACAAAGTGATTTAGAGCCTAGCGAATTAACAATACGTGAACTTAAGTTCACCCCGGGTTATCGGGATCGGTTTTGGCATAAAAACTGTATTGCGATAGGTATGTCAGCAGGGTTTATTGAACCACTTGAAGCCTCAGCGTTAGTTATGGTTGAGCTTAGTTTAAATAACTTATTAGCGAATTTTCCAACTCATCGCAATGCGTTACCCGAACTTGCTAAGCGCTTTAATCAACAGTGTCATTATCGTTGGCAGCGTATTATTGAATTTTTAAAATTACACTACGTACTTTCAAAGCGCACGAGTGAGTATTGGCAGGCACATAGAGACGTGAATACATCGCCGCAACGACTACTCGACAACCTTGCACTTTGGCAATATCAAAGTCCATGGCTGAATGATTTTGACCGTGCTCAAGAAGTATTTTCAGCAGCAAGTTATCAATATGTTTTATATGGTATGAAACATTTACCGCAGTTCCCTAAAATAAAGATGCCCACATCCGTTATTGAGCACTTTACTAATAGTCAACAAGAAGCAAAGCAAGGGCTAGCGAAACTGCCAACTAACCGTCAGTTACTTGATCATATTCAAAAGTTTGGTTTGCAGCCTATTTAACAAAACAAATTAAGCAAACCTATTTAATTAACCTTATTGAACATGCAGGAGGCCAAATGGCCAATCACGTTTTACTTGATAATATTACCCACAAAGATTTAAAAGTGATCACCGCACGCGGCGCCCAATGGGGCGACGCCGTTAGTTGCACGACTATTTTTCCTTCTGAGTTTACTAAAGTGCAAGCTCAACAACCCATTGTATTTCGCAAACACCCACAAACAGGACAATTTGAAGCGTTAGCCTTATTTGGTTTTGAAAATAACGAAAACTTATTGCTCGATAAGCAAGGTAACTTAGCGTTAAATTACTTACCGCTAAGCATGCAGCGCCAACCCTTTTTAATTGGCCAACAAACCCAATACAACCAAGGTGTGCCTGAACAATCCTTAGTGGTGCATGTTGATTTAGACAGTCTACGTATTAATAAAGAGCAAGGTGAAGATATATTTTTAGAGCACGGCGGCAACACCGATTATTTAAATCATATTGCGCAAGTGCTCAATACCTTACACCTTGAAAACCAAGCCCTACCCGCTTTTTTTGAACAACTGTTAGCACTTAATTTAATTGAAGCATTTTCGATTGAATATCAACAACAAAATGGCGATAAAGTGACTGTGGGCGGCTTTTATACCATCAACCAGCAAACGTTAAATAGCCTAACAACTTCGCAACTACAAAACTTACAACAAAGCGGTTATTTACACGCAATTTATATGGCGGTTGCTTCACTTGAGCAAATCCCAATGTTGTTGAGAAAAAAGTGGCTACAGCAGTAATGCAAAGCTCTACTCTACAAATACACCAGCAAGTTAAAGAATGTCATCTTGATGATATTACCGACTTACCTGCTTTTTTGGCAAAGCAAGCCACACCGATTGTTATTAGAAATGTGTGCGCGCATTGGCCAATGGTCAAAAATGCAAAACAAAGTGATGCACAAGCACTGAGTTACTTAAAAAGCATTGCGAGCAGCTCTTCTATACGTGCGTTTTCAGCGCCAGCAAAAGAGCAAGGTCGTTACTTTTATAATACCAATATGAGTGGATTTAACTTTACACAGTATGCCAGTAACTTAAGCGAGCTACTAACAACATTAGAACATTTAATAACAACAGAAAATCCAGATTCACACTATATGGGATCAACTTCCTGTGATTATTGTGCACCTAAATTTACCACACAAAATCCATTACAAGTAACCTCCCATGATTGCTTAAAAAGTTTATGGGTGGGCAATCATAGCTGTATTTCAGCTCATTATGATAATGCCGACAACCTTGCCTGTGTTGCTGCGGGTAATCGTGAGTTTATTTTATTTCCCCCAGAGCAAGTAGATAACTTATACGTAGGTCCGTTGGAGTTTACTCCTGCAGGACAAGCAGTTAGTTTGGTAGACTTTGATAACCCTGATTTCAACCGCTTCCCTCGCTTTAAAAACGCCCTCAACAACGCGCTAATAGCAAAACTGCAACCAGGCGACTGCATATTTATCCCCGCCCTTTGGTGGCATCATGTAAGCGCACAAAGCCAATTTAATGTGTTGGTTAATTACTGGTGGCGACAAGCGCCAGATTATTTGGCAAACCCGTTTGATGCCATGTTACACAGCATGTTAGCGATTAAAGATTTGCCACAATCTCAGCGTAATAATTGGCAGCAATTTTTCGAACATTATGTATTCAGTGAAGACAAAGATTTAGGCGCACATATAGCAGAAAATGCGAAAGGAGTTTTAGGGGATATTGACGATCAAACAGCACGCAAAATTCGTCAATTATTGCTGCAAAAGCTCAACCGCTAATAGTTTTTTAATTGACTATATTTGAGTCAAAAGCCAGTTAATGTAGCGAGTTCGGCGATACATTAATTAGCTAAAGACTCAAAGTTATTTAAGTTAATATAATAGTTACTTAGATACACCTTCAATTTGCTGGGCAGTATCTTGATAGGTCGCGCAACCTTTGCCTGTTTTAGTATCTACAGAACATTGAAATACGCGTACATAATCCACCTGCATTTGCTTAGGAAAACCACTTTCATCCACGCCTTTTTCATTCACATTAGCAGGCCAATTGCCGCCAACTGCAAAGTTGAGTAATAAATGAAAATGCTTATCAAATGGGGCAAAACCGCCATTTTCGATAAAAGAGCCATTGGCTTGCGCTGAACTTGAGTACCATTGTTCGCTTTCAAATGTTGCATAATGCACATCATCTACATACCAACGCATTTCATCCTCTTGCCACTCAAGGGCATAAGTATGAAAGGTATCAGCTGGGTTTTGCTCTGCTGTAAAACTATAAGCTAATCCACTGTATACGTTTTCAGGTGCAGGACCGCCATAATGCAATGTGCCATGCACTCGGCTTTCAGGCGTGCCAACTGGCGCTGTTTTATCATCAGTCGGAACTTTTAAATTAACCGCTTCCATGATGTCAATTTCACCAGATGACGCCCAGCGACCATACTCCCAATCAGTAGGTAGCATCCAAACTGCAGGCCAAGCACCTTGTCCAGCGGGAAGTTTGGCGCGAATTTCAAACCGGCCATAACGCCAATCACCTTGACCTTTTGTACGTAAACGCGCTGATGTAAATGGTTGTGTGCCTTGTAGCTTTTTTTGCTCGTCACTAGTTACTTCATCGCTATTATGTAAAGGCCCAGTGTACTCACCTTTTAATGCAACAATGTGTAATAAGCCGTCCTTTAGGTAACTGTTTTGCTCGCGAGCGGTATAACATTGCTGCTCGTCATTACCGCCACCACGACAATTAACTTCGTGCTGCCATTTATTTAAGTCAATGCTGTTGGCATTAAATTCATCTTGCCAAACCAGCTGCCACCCTTTTCCTATACTCGCTTGAGTTGATGCAACTTGCTCGGCCTGTTGGCAGGCGCTTAATGCGCCGACCAACAATATTGTTGTAGTTACTTTTACTGACATGCTATTGCTGTGTTATCAGCACGCTCAGCGATAATGCTAAGCTTAGCAATTGATACCTGCCATGGCGCAGCGGTACTTAACTGCCAAGGTGAGAAAACCTGAGCTAAGTTAATCCCTTGCTCTGCAAAGCAACTTAAATCTATATTTAAAGTTTGCCATTCATCAGTGCGATTTAATTGCTCAGCTATATCTAACTTTCCTTGGCAATCATCACCACATTGCATACCAAGCCAAAGCGGCGCATTTGCGTGTTGATCCACTTTAATTTGCATTTGTAGTTGTCCTGACTTTTCAACATACGAACGTAAATCCGACGGAAATGCCGACATTAATCGCACAGCTGCTGACTCAGCTCCGCTGAAAGTAATTGCACGCGCATCTTCTTGTACGTCTTTATCAAACGTTTTAACACTTACAGCACCGACAGTTTCACGGCTGCTTGCCATGGTTTTTTGTTGCTCACCACTTTGCAACTCCAAGCTCCAAGGAGCTTTAACTGCGCGTTCAAATAACACTAAGTTTTTAAGCTTTTGTGATGACTCGCTTTTCTCTATCAGGTCATCATTAAGCGTATTGCTATCTGAGTAAGTTAAACCAAAACCATAAGGTAATAGTGGCGAGTAATCAGCGTCACCACGATTTTCGTTATCGACTGGATTATTAGGCCAAGAGAACGATAATTTACCTTTAAAGTCATGATTAACTGAGCCATCTGTATTGGCAAACAATACATCACTTATCGCATCACCTTCACTACCTGGAAGCCAAGTGGCAACAAATGCATCACTGGCATTAAGCTCTGCGTTTACCCACATTGGGCGACCACTAATAAATAATGACACTACCGGAATACCGGCATCTTTAAACTTACGTAAAAGAGCTAAGTTTGTTTTATTTCCACGTTGGTATTCAAGGTTATCTAAATCACCATTACCTTCAGCGTAAGGTTGTTCACCAAATACAACAATCGCTACATCTGGGCGTGCATCGAACTCACCCTTTAAGTCATATTGAACTTGTCCGCCCGCTTGCATTACAGTGTGTTCAATACCATCAAAAATAGACGTACCACCTGGGAAGTCGCTATTTTCGTTGCCTGTACCTTGCCATGTCACACTCCAACCACCTGACTGCATACCAATGTTATCGGCGCCAAGCCCTGCAACAAGTACATTTGCTTTTGGTGACAATGGAAGTAACTTTTGTTTATTTTTAAGTAACACCAGTGATTCTCGCACTGCTTGCTTAGCAACAGCACGATGCTCTTTACTGCCAATCACCTCTGTTTCACCTGACAAAGGACGCTTGGCTGGGCTTGGCTTATCAAATAATCCTGCTCGCATTTTTACGCGTAAAATACGCGTTACTGCATCATCAATACGCGACTTTGCAATTTCACCACTATTTACTTGAGCAATTACGTTTTCATACAATGGTTTCCACGCATCGGTTGGTACCATATATACGTCTAGGCCTGCATTAGCAGCTTGTGCACAATTGCCATTAGTGCACCCTTCAATTTGCCCGTGACCGTTCCAATCACCGACTACAAAACCATCAAAGCCCATTTTATTTTTTAGTACATCAGTCAGTAGGTACTTACTGCCATGAATTTTTTCACCATTCCAGCTATTAAACGATGCCATAACGGTTTGCGCACCAGCCCCTAAGCCTCCAACATAACCTTGTGCATGAATATTAAATAAGTCTGCTTCGCTATCAATATTATCACCTTGGTCGTCACCGCCCTGCGTACCACCATCACCTAAAAAGTGCTTAACAGTACTTATTACTCGCTTATCAGATAAAAAGTCTTTATCAACAGCTCCTTGCAAACCTTTTACAATTGCCGCTGAATAGTCTTTTACTATTTGTGGATCTTCTGAGTAACCTTCGTAGGTACGACCCCAGCGATCATCACGTACTACAGCAACTGTTGGGGCAAACACCCAATCAATACCGGTTACCATAACTTCTTGCGCGGTTGCAGCGGCTATTTTTTCAATCAGTGCAGGGTTGTTAGCTGCGCCTAAACCAATGTTATGAGGGAATAGAGTCGCGCCAATTACATTGTTATGACCATGTACAGCATCAGTCCCCCACATAGTTGGAATACGACTACCATCAAGCGAATCATCAATTGATGCTTGATACATTTTTTCGGCTAATTCGATCCAATCATCAGCTGTGGCATGTTTATCATTATTTGGAAATGCACCACCACCATTTAAGTAAGAACCAAAACCATATTTACGCATATCTTCAACAGTGATATCGCGAATTTCAGGTTGAATCATTTGCGCTACTTTTTGCTCAAGAGTCATACTTGCTACAAGCGCTGCTATTTTCGACTCCATAGCGGCATCATCTTTAATACCTGTTTGAATCGTTGGCCAAATTTCTTTGTCAGTCGACTTTTTATCTTGCGAATTCCCGAAGCCTGAACAGCCGTTCATCGCGATTGTTGCAATCATTAGCGCCGACAGTGTGAATGTTTTTTTTAAAATCATGTTATGCACCTAATTATTGATGGCGAGTTGAAGAAGATACTTTTGAGCCAAATAGCGCAAAGTAAGTAATATATAAATAACAACCAATAGGTAAAAGTAGCGCTAACTGCACACCTATATTGTCGGCCAGTACGCCTTGTAATAATGGAATAATCGCACCACCTACAATAGCTAAACATAAAATACCGGAACCTTGTGAGGTATATTTTCCAAGGCCTTGTAGCGCTAAACTGAAAATAGTCGGGAACATAATTGAATTGCATAAACCGACTAATAAAATAGCCCACATAGCAAGTATACCTTGGCCGGTCATGGCCACTAAAACAAGCACTACAGCTAATAAGCCATGGCACGCCAACACTTTACCGGCATTAAGCTTTTGCATCACTACTGCACCTATAAACCGGCCAATCATAGCGCCTGCAAAGTAATAGCTAATATAATGAGCTGCTTGTTGCTCAGTAAAACCGGCAATATTTTCAAGCGTTAAAAAGCCCACTAAAAAGCTACCAATTGCCACCTCTGCACCGACATAAACAAAGATCCCCACAGCCCCTAAAATTAGGTGGCGATACTGCCATACACTACCTAAATCAACAAACCCCTCAACATCCTGACTTTCAGCTTCAGAGTCTGTGGTTTTACCCAGTTTAGGGAGTTTTAAAAAAGCAAAAATAATCGCCATAATTAACAAACTCGCAGAAAGCATCAAATAAGGAAACTTAACTTGTTCTGCTGTTGCTTGGCTTACTTCGCTTAGGATTAACCAGCCACCAATAATGGGGGCAACCGTCGTACCCAGTGAGTTAAAAGCTTGGGTCATGGTTAAACGTGAAGAAGCCGTTTTTGCTGCGCCCAATACACTAACGTACGGATTCGCAGATACCTGCAAAATAGTTATTCCTGAAGCAAGTACAAATAAAGCAAACAAAAACAGTTCATAAACATGGGCATCAGCAGCGGGATAAAAAAGCGCACAACCAATGGCAGCAACCACTAATCCAACAACAATACCGTATTGATAACCTATCTTACTGACTAACTTACCGGCAGGAATAGACATCACAAAGTAGGCACCAAAAAAGCAAAACTGGATTAGCATTGCTTGGGTATAACTCAGTGAAAACATACCTTTGAGGTAAGGAATCAAAATATCGTTTAAACAGGTTATAAATCCCCACATAAAAAACAAGGTCGTCAATGACGCTAAAGCAAAGGTTTGCTTGGGTGTAGACTGTAGGCTTTGTGTTGCCGATACAGACGAAGAGATATGAGCCATAAATTTTCTCTTATTATTTATAGTTATCAGTAAATTACAACTTAAAAATTGTTTTTCATTAGAATTTCAAAGACAAATAGTAGTTGCAACATTTAATGTAAGCGCTTACATTTATATCATACAAATCAAATTTAGCAATTCATTTACAAAAACTTGTAAGCGCTTACATTGAAAGGTTATGTTGTGTTCAATTAAGTTGCTGCAAAAACTGTAAGTTAAAGGACAACTCAAATCGTGTTTAAATCTATATCTTTATTACCTGAATCCGCATTACTAAAACCACAGTTTACTTTTGGTGTTGCAACAGCTTCTTTTCAAATCGAAGGCGATCGGCACTCTCGCCTACCGTGTATTTGGGACACTTTTTGCAAACAACCAAATACAATTGATGATAATAGTAATGGTGATGTAGCCTGTAATCACGTTGAGCTTTGGCAGCAAGACGTAGAGATGATTGCTGATTTAGCTGTTGATGCGTATCGATTGTCTATTTCGTGGCCACGCGTTTTGCATCAAGATGGCACAGTTAATCAACAAGGAATCGGATTTTATCGCGATTTATTAACTGCATTAAAAGCACGTAATATTAAAACTTATGTCACCTTATATCACTGGGACTTACCACAGCACTTAGAAGATAACGGGGGCTGGCAAAACCGCGAAACAGCCTATGCTTTTGCAGCTTATACTGATTTGGTGAGTAAAGAACTTGTTGGATTAGTCGATTCATATGCGACTTTAAATGAACCGTTTTGTAGTGCTTATTTAGGTTACGAAATTGGTGTACATGCGCCTGGTATAAAAAGTCAAAAAGCAGGTCGACAAGCTGCGCACTATTTATTATTAGCTCATGGCCTTGCTATGCAAGTACTACGTAAAAACTGCCCTTTGATAGAGGCTGGGATTGTGCTTAACTTTAGCCCCGCTTACCCCCTAACTCCCGATGATACTCAAGCGGCACTATTGGCAGATCAATATCACAACCAGTGGTATATAAAAGCCGTCCTTGAAGGACAATACCCTGACTTACTAAATCAGCTGTCGTCAACAGTAAAGCCAGATATAAAACAAGGTGATATGGCAATTATTAGCCAACCGATCGACTTTATTGGTGTAAATTACTACACCCGTATACATTACCAAAATACTACTGATAATTGGTTTAGCGAAGTTGACTTAAAAAATATTGAAGTGACAGATATGGGATGGGAGGTATATCCTCAAGGGCTAACCGAATTACTTGTCTCTCTTGATAAGTTATACTCACTGCCAAAAGTATATGTAACAGAAAATGGCGCTGCAATGGCTGATACCTATGAAAACGGTCAAGTATTAGATTATCAACGCGTTAGCTATTATCACACTCACATTAATGCTGTTAGTGATGCCATTGATCAAGGTGTTAATGTGCAAGGTTATTTTGCTTGGAGCTTAATGGATAACTTTGAATGGGCGTACGGCTATAAAAAACGTTTTGGCCTTGTTTATGTGGACTACCAAAGCCAACAAAGAACATTAAAAGAAAGTGCCAAACAATATCGAGCACTATTAAAACATCGCCAAAAATAACAATAATGAGTGCCAACTTATGCTGACAAAAAAAGAAAAAATAGCCTATGGTTTAGGTGACACTGCAAGTAACATCATTTTTCAAACGGTGATGCTATTTTTAACTTTCTTCTATACCGATATATTTGGTATTTCTCCTGCAATTGTTGGCACTATGTTTTTAGTTGTGCGGGTTGTTGATGCTGTGACTGATCCATTAATGGGCGCCCTCACGGACAAAACAAGCACTAAATATGGCAGCTATCGCCCTTATCTTTTATGGCTAGCGGTACCGTTTGGTATCGTCAGTATAATTACTTTTACTACTCCCGACTTATCGTCAACAGGTAAAGTTGTCTACGCGTTTATAACTTACACTTTACTAATGCTGGTATACACAGCAATTAATATTCCTTATTCCGCTCTTGGTGGCGTGCTTAGCCGCGACCCAGCAGAAAGGGTATCCATTCAATCCTACCGTTTCGTATTTGGTATGTTTGGTGGGCTTATAGTTAGTAGCTGCACTTTGTCATTAGTAGACTGGCTTGGTGAAGGCGATAATGCACTAGGTTATCAGCTAACAATGGTAATTATGAGTGTATTAGGCGTGACGCTGTTTTTAATTTGTTTTTACTTTACCAAAGAACGCATCAGCAACCCTCCCAATAAGCAGCTAAATATTAAACAGCAAATGGCTACGCTTTGGCAAAATGGTCCTTTTAGGGTGCTGTGCGCCGCATCAGTAGTACTTTTAACCAGCATGGTACTGCGTACCACTTTAGCCATTTATTATGTGAAATATGTACTGGGTGAAGCTGATTTAGTTACACAATTCGTTACCCTTGGGATGATTGGCAATATTTTAGGCTGTGCCTGCGCGCAACCACTTAGCAAGCGTGTTGACAAAAAAACCGCCTATATTTATTTACAATACATATCGGCTGTTATTAGTTGCATTGCGTTTTGGTTACCAGGAGAAAACCTGTTTATCGCTTTTGGAGTTTACTTTTTATGGTGCTTTTTCACGCAAATGGCAACTCCTTTACTATGGGCTAAAATGGCTGACACTATTGATTACGGACAGTGGAAAACAGGCCAACGCTTAACGGGTTTAGTATACGCAAGCGTGGCGTTTTTTATAAAACTAGGCTTAGCACTTGGCGGCGCTATTGCGGGTTGGCTATTGGCATATTATGGCTACCAAGCAAATACCGAAATAAGCGAAGCCACTAAATCAGGAATTTTAACCTCATTTACTTTATTTCCAGCCATTGGTAGCGTGCTTGTAGCCTTGATCATGAAAAGGTATATTCTTGATAATAAAACTGTGCTGCAAATAGATGCTGAATTAGCCGCTAACAATAAAAAGGAATAATATGGCCACCATATACGAGGTGTCAAAGCTTGCCGGGGTTTCTCTTGCAACCGTATCAAGGGTAATGAATAACAACGCCAACGTGAGCGATAACACGCGCGAAAAAGTCACCACAGCGATGAATAAGCTTGGCTACCGCCCTAATTCGATAGCACAGTCGCTCGCATCAAACTGCTCAAATAGTGTGGGCCTATTAGTATCAAAGCTCGACGGCCCATTTTATGGTCCAATGATGAGCGGCATTGAAAATATATTTCGAAGTCATGGTAAACATGCCATCATTGCCGCAGGTCATAGTGATGCTGAGCGTGAGCAACAAGGTATTGAATTCTTGATCAGTCGTAATTGTGATGGCCTTATTTTGCATGTAGAAGCGGTAAGTGACGAATACCTGATTGCATTAAGTAAAGGTAAAATTCCTTTTCTATTACTAAACCGATATGTTCCTGATATTAGCGATCGTTGTATTATTTTAGATAACATTTATGGTGGTTACATTGCATGTAAACATATACTTGAGCAGGGCCATAAAGATATAGCTTATATCAGTGGACCACTTTGGAAAAAAGATGCCCAAGATCGTCTTTCAGGCCACAAACAAGCCTTAGCAGAATTTGAGCAAGAATTAAATTGTGAGTTGCTTTATCAAGGTGACTATACAGAATCAAGTGGCTATGAGGGCTTCAAGCAACTGCATAACGATAATAAAACATTTTCAGCACTTATTTGCGCCAATGATGAAATGGCAACAGGGGCAATGGTCAGCGCTCGAGAGCAAGGCATTGCCTTACCAGAGCAACTTTCGATTATGGGGTTTGATAATATATTTTTCACACGTCACGTATATCCGCCATTGACCACGATTAATTACCCTATAAATGATATGGGCACTATGGCAGCAAACTGGATGCTAAATGAACTGTATCAAAAAAACACCTTGCCACTGCAAACCTTATTTAAACCTGAGCTGGTGATCCGCAATTCAGTAATTGCTAACCCTCAATGAGTTGAGTTAGCAAGCTTAAATTTATTGGCTTGAGTAACACGTGCTCTATCTCTAGCTGCTTTATCTTTTGAGGATCTGGCTCTGCGCCACTGATAATAACAAGGTTTAGCGCTGGATGCTGACATTTTAATTGACTAGCCAAAGTTAAACCATCGCCATCAGGTAAATGCATATCAAGTAGTACTTTATCAAAGGTACTGTCGGTGTTTAATGTCTCTATACATTGCTCACAACTATTGACTATAACGGTTTCAACCGCAAGACTCTCGAGTAACAGCTGAGTAATTTGCGCCGCATCATGGTCATCCTCTAACAACAAAAAGCGTAAATTAGCAGCTGGAACCTCTGGTGTAGGGTGTGCAGGCTTTGTCTGCTGATGGTCGTCAAGGTAATTAGCTAAAGTTTGATACAGTAAATTAGAATCTACTGGCTTACCTATAACATCATCAAAACCAAGTGCTGATAGCTCATTATGTATCCCCTTCATGGTTGCGGCAGTAAGGGCAACTATGCCCCCTTTAAAACCTTGCTTTCTAAGCTCAATTGTTGCCTCTTTACCGCCCATTACAGGCATGTGAATATCAATAAAGATTAACTCATAAGGCGAGCCTTGCTGCTCTGCACAGCGAACTTTTTCAAGGGCTTGCTTGCCGTGCTCAGCATAGTCTACTTTTGCACCGGCAGAACTTATCATATGCCCCACTAAAACACGTAAATCTCTAAGGTCATCAACTACCAGTACACGACCACTGACTTTACAAGGTGCTGTTTTTTGCTGCATATTCGGCGTTAAATCAAGCTTTAATGGCTCTCTTTGCACACCATTAATATTGCCCGGGTGCACTGAAATAATAAACTCAGAGCCTTCACCCACAGTCGATTCTAAATCGATACTGCCGTGCATTCGCGTTAATAACTCTGAACATATAGCCAGCCCAAGCCCTGCACCACCGACTGAACGGGACTCAATATCTGCTATTTGTTCAAAGGGCTTAAAGATCAACTCTTGCTTTTCAGGGGCAATCCCCAAACCTGAATCTTTAATGCTGAAAAAGAGCATTTCTTGGTCGTTAACAAATTCAGTCCAAGCACGCACAACAATCTCACCTTGCTCGGTAAATTTTATTGCATTATTAATAATATTTATAAGGATTTGACGAAAGCGTGTTGCATCTAGATTAACCAATAGTGGCAATGACTGTAACGACTCAAAACGCAAACACAACCCTTTATCAAGTGCAGATACACGCATTAAGGTAAAAACATCAGCCATTAGACTGTCGAGATTTACTTCGCTGAAGTTAAGCTCAAGTTTGTCGGCCGCTATTTTAGATAAGTCGAGAACATCATTAAGTAAGCTCAGTAGGTGCTTTCCGTTACGATAAATCACCCCTAGCTCGTTGTTTGCGTGCTGATTAAACTCGCTTTGCAACAGCAGCTCGGTATAACCAAGTATTGAAGATAGCGGCGTGCGTAACTCATGGCTTAAGTGGGCTAAAAAGCGGTCTTTTGAACGGTTTTCAGCTTCCGCCTTTAAACGCTCAACACGCTCACCTTCGACATCTCGCCTTGCTAGAGCATAACGAATAGAGCGCGCGAAACGACTACTGCTCATTTCACTTTTAACTAAATAATCAACAGCTCCGGCATCAAGCGCTGCATTGTCAAGAGCTTCATTAGATTGCCCGGTAAGCATAATGATAGGACCATTGTAACCATTTTCAATTGCTTGCTTAAGTACCACTAAACCGTCGGATGCACCAAGGCGGTAGTCAAGCAGGCAAATGTCATGCTGGTTTTGACTTAATACTTCTACGGCTTTTATAGGGCAGCTGACCCACTCAACATCAAAATTGTGGGAGCTTAAGCTTTTAAGATAATCACAAGTAAGAATATAATCATCTTCATCATCTTCAACAAGTAGCAGCTTGGTTGCCCTATCTATCATTATTTCTCCTGCGATTAATCGTTAAAGCTACTAGGTAGCTCTACAAACTCAACCCAATATTTGCCCAGTGTTTTCATTAAATCAACTAAGCCATCAAAGGTAACAGGTTTTGTAATATACGAGGCTGCACCTAAGTTATATCCTTTAACCATATCTTCTTCCTGCTTAGATGTAGTTAAAATAACGACCGGGATACCTTTAAGGTTAGGGTTACCTTTAATTGCCTCTAAAGCTTCTCGACCATCCATCCTCGGCATATTTAAATCAAGTAAAATAAGTCCTGGGCGAGGTGAAGAATCGCGCTCTTCAAACTTGCCTTTACGCTCTAAATACTCAAGTAGCTCAACACCATCTTCAACAAAGTGAAGCTCGTTAAGAACGCGACTTTCTGCTAGCGCATCTTGAGTTAATAAACGGTCATCTTCATCATCGTCAGCCATTAAAATGGTGATTGGTTTTACTGTATTAAGTGGCATTACGCCTCCCCTTGCAATGTGAAAAGCTCTGCTTCCACAGGTAATTTAATTATGAAGGTTGCCCCTTCACCACTTTCACTTTGCGCCGTTATAGTTCCACCATGGCGTTCAACAATTCGACGACATACAGACAAGCCAATGCCTGTGCCTTTATATTGTGAGCGTCCGTGTAAACGCTGAAACGGTACGAAAATCTTATCTGTATACTCTTCTAAGAATCCAATGCCATTATCTGTAACTGTAATAACTTGCCATTCAATATCTGTATTATGAGTTTCACTAAATTCGCTCTGATGCTGATAATTAATACTGATCCGTGGTGCCACATCAGGGCGTCTAAACTTAACAGCATTTGAAAGTAAATTTAAAAAAAGCTGATGCATCTGGCTAGGATCAGCCTGAATAACCGGCATATCATCAATATCAACCTCAGTGTCAGATTCTTTAATTGCGATTTCTAAATCGCTTACAACCTCACTCAACACTTTACTCAAATCAATATCGATAAACTCTCTACCTCGCGTAGTGACCCGAGAAAACTCAAGTAAATCATTAATAAGGTTTGACATTCTTTGTGCTGCGCTTTTCATGCGGCCAATGTAATCAATACCTTTTTCGCCGAGTTCATCTTTAAACATAGTTTCAAGGCGATCGCTAAACGCTTGAATTTTCCTCAGAGGCTCTTGTAAGTCATGACTTGCTACAAACGCAAAGTCTTCGAGTTCTCGGTTTGAACGGCTTAATTCATCAGAGTAAATCATTAACTCTTGGGTCCGCTCAGAGACCTTGCTTGCAAGCATTTCATTTTGCTGCTCCAGCTCTGAACGGTAAATACTGGCATTACGTAAATTAATCCGCGTAAGTATAAACATGCCTATAATCAATAAAGCACTAGTAATTGCTGTTATTGCAAACGTAATTTTAGCATCCTTTTTTATTTCTGCTAATTTCACAAACTGACTAATCTTAAAGTTAAGTTCCCGCTCTTCAATTTGTCCAACAAGTGTTAGTATTTGCTCGTATAAATCACGTCCTTTGTGGGTTTCTAGTAAATAATGGGCACGTCTGTCTTCATCTGCCAAGGCTAAATCAGCAGTTTTAGTGAGTACAGCTACTTTGTCATCGACTAAAAAAAGCAAGCGAGCAATATCGTCAGCCTGCCCCTCAATAGATGAGCTGAGGCTTTTAACCAAGCTTACCTGAGATTTTAGTTGTAATATGGCCTCGTAATAAGGGGTTAAATAAGTTTTATCACCGGTGAGTAAATAACCACGCTGCCCTGACTCTGCTTGTACAACAGATAAATGTAACTTACTGATAGCTGTTGTGATCATGCTGGTGTTATCCAAGCTCTGCTGAGTCTTGGTTAAACTATTAATTATATTAACGGCTAAAAAGCTATTACCTACAATAATACACAATACAATACCGATAAAACTCGCCCATATAAGGTTCGCTTTGCCCTGCCATTTTTTCATTAAATGTCCTATTGTGAATCTGATATTTTTTGCAAGCTCTCGCTGCACTGTTGGCAGTTAGCAATTATTTTATCAAGCGCCACTAGCGCTTTGTCTTTTGGCATATCATTTTCAAGTACTAACTTAATAAGCTCAGCATTCATCGAGATACGGTTAAGTGGTGCACGCGCGTCATGTACTAATTTGTTAATCGGTTCATTACTACTCATACTGCCCTCTTTGTTTCTTTAATCTAGTGTCAGGCTTACTTGTATTCGCCAATCCCACCATAAGCATTTAAACGGTTATACAAGGTTTTTGTGCTTATCCCGAGCATTTGTGCTGCTAAGGTTTTATTACCTTGTACTTTATCTAAAGTCACGTGGATCAACTCTCTTTCAACCTCTTCGATGGTTTGCCCAGCACTGACTTTATTTTCTTCAGTCTGTAATTTATTGATACGTGAAAAAGGTGATTCTAAATTTTCAGGTAAGGTAATACTGCTTTCCTTTGGGTCACTCATAATAAAAGCACGGTGGATAGCATGTCGTAATTCGCGCACATTACCCGGCCAATCGTGGCTTTCCAATACTTTTAGCTGGATACTTTGCCAGCTATAGTTGGTACCATTTTCATCGTTAAGCTGGGTTAAAAATGCTTTAGCAAGTAACGAAATATCTTCTTTTCGGTCACGCAGTGCTGGAATCTCAATCGGGAAAACCGCCAAACGAAAATAAATATCTTCGCGAATAATATTATTTTGGGCAAGTTCGGTTAAAGAGCGGTTAGTCGCAGATATAACCCGGCAGTTTACCGGTTGTTCACGATTACCGCCTACCCGAGTTACTTTTTTACTCTCAAGTACACGCAGTAAATTTGGCTGCATATCGATAGGCATTTCGGTTACTTCATCTAAAAATAACGTACCGCCACCGGCTTGCTCAAACACCCCTTCTTTACGAGCTATAGCGCCAGTAAAAGCGCCTTTTTCATGGCCAAACAACTGACTTCCTATCAATTCTTTTGAAAATGCACCACAGTTAGTCGTAACTAAAGGGCCATCGCATTTACTCGCATTATGAATTGCCTGTGCTACAACTTCTTTACCCGAGCCACTTTCACCCATCAGCATTACATTGGCAGAAGTGGCCGCCACACGTTCAACCATAGTGTAAAGATCTTTCATTACTTGTGATTCACCAATAAGCGTATCAAAATGTTTAGTTACAGCAGGCTTCGAGACTTTTTTATCGCCGCTTTTTTTAGGCGATAAAACCAGTTCAATATCTTCGCGTTGTAATGGCTTAACTAAATGGCCAACATTAGGAGCGCACATCTCAGCTAATTTACCCTTAATAGAGGGGTGGCCAGAAATAAGCGTGATTTTGGGATTATGGATAGACTGCTGTAAGTGTTCAATTAAGTGTAAGCCACTGCCGTCGGGGAGCATGAAATCTAAAAAAACATGGTCAAAGGTATTATTCTCAAACCATTGCTGAGCTTCCGCCAAATTAGCAGCAGTACTAATGTTGTGCCCTAAAAACTCAATGATATGACAAACTACCTCGCTAAACTCAGCATCGTCATCAACTAAAAGTATGTTTAACATATAAAATTCCTGTGCTTTTTTCTTATTCTACGCTGCCGCATTTGCAAAATAAAGTAAATTAAACCTTAACGCATTATAATAACAGCTTATAAATTTTTAGCCGAAATAAATACTCCTCACAAGCTAAAAACCTCGACTAAATGTCTATTATTGCTTGCTATTTATTTAGGGGGTTACTTTTTGTTGCTCTATTTTCACTTATTATTTCAGCGATTAAGTCAGTAGAGTAAAGCAGGTGCAGTTATCGACAGCCTATGAGGCTATAAATCTCACACTGTGATTAAATACCTTCGTTTTACCCCCCTGAAAAATCAACGGTCACTTTAGACAAATATTCGCTTTACACGCTACACACGTTAAAATAGCATTGCTCTAACTTATATAAGCAAGCCTAATTATGAAACTACTTCGCGACGTCATACACCCAAGCCTTGGCATTGTTAATGGTACGCAGTTTACCCGCGAAACCACGCGTGCCATTGTCATTAAAAATGAGAAGATTTTGCTTTTGTATACACCGCGTTATGACGACTACAGCTTACCCGGCGGTGGGATTGATAACGGTGAAAGCATCGAACAAGGCCTAAAACGTGAGCTTTTTGAAGAAACAGGCGCGCAAGATATACAAATAACGGGTCAGCTTGGTATGTACCAAGAGTATCGCCCTTGGTACAAAGATGACTATGACATTATCCATATCAAATCATACTGCTACTTTTGCAGTGTGAGTGACCAATTTGCAAAACCCTGCATGGAACTCTACGAGCAACAAAATGGTATGCAACCAAAATGGATGGATATTAATACTGCCATTGCTCATAACGAAACCACCATGGCCATGAGCGACAAGCAAGGTATGTCGATTCAACGAGAAACTTTTTTACTTAAGCTCATAGCTCAACACCCTTAAGCGTGTTTTCTCTTATATAAAAACGAGATAATCCAACAAGGTTACTAGCAATAAAAATACTTTCCATCAATACCGCCACAGGTGAGCCAACTCTCATGTTATGGGAGATCCAAAAAAGTGAACGACGGTCAGTAATACTAAGATAAAAACACAGTAAGATAGGTTTACGGGCTTTAAATTATAATGACGCTAAATCTAATAAAGCCGCAATAGAAATCACGCTACCACTGTAGCTTTTTATTCTGCTTACGATAGACGGCTTTAGAAAACCAAAGTGAAAGCCCCTTCAGCGGTTTAAATGGCGCAATTAAACCAACTATACCTGCATCAATGGGTTTTCGTGATGCACTCATTCCTAACGTTGACTCATCAATATCAAACTCAGCAGAATAAGGTGCAAGCAATATATGCAAATCTGCTTTTTGTTCGTGACTATAACTGAGCGGTGTATGACAAAAAAGTTGAGGTTATAAGATTGCTCGCTAGCTTGAGGGAGTTTTGTAAGCCCACTCAGTAACTACTCTTTAGGCAGCATAGCGCAAGATAGAAAGCTTAAGCCACCGCCATTACACAGCGATTACTAAATTTGTCTTTTGAACATCGCTTGTATTAACGCTAAACGGGTATTAAACAATTTTGCCATATTATACTCCTTGTAACTTTTTCAGCTACCTGCACTTTTTACCGGCATAAGACTAAATAGCGACTTAAATTAATAAGCGAATGAGCCACGTGGAAATTAAAAGTTCACTAATTACAATAAAATATAACTATAAACGAACTAAATATAGAGTTGGTGTCAGCCTTGCAAACCCTTACACAATATTATTTGTAAGGAGATAATGATGTCTAATACAGTAAAAACTATTAATCCCACCACCGAGCAGCCTATTAATGAATATACTTTGCTTACTTTAGCCCAAGCACAAGCAGAGGTTGATAAAGCCCAGCAAGCTTTTTTAGATTGGTGTACCACTACATTTACCGAACGAGCTAAACATTTAAACCAGTTAGCTGTTGTATTTGAGCAGAACAAAGAAGCAATCGCTAAATTAATGACCGAAGAGATGGGCAAAGTATATCCGCAAGGATTTCAAGAAATTGAACTATGTGCAGCTATATGTCGTTATACAGCTGAAAATGGCCCAGTGCAATTAGCTGATGAAGAACGAGATATGCAAGGCGGCAGAGCAATCGTAACCTACCGACCAACAGGCGTTCTACTCGGTATTCAACCTTGGAATTTTCCGCTTTACCAAGTAATACGTTATGCAGTCACGAATATTATGGCTGGTAATACAACCGTACTTAAACACGCTGGTAATGTGTTTGGCATGGCCGAAAAAATTGAAAGTATGTTTGATGAAGCTGGGTTCCCTGATCATGTATTTAAGAACCTACTAGTTGATGGCAAAACAGCCAGCGAACTGATTGATCATAAAGCGATTCGCGGAGTCACATTTACCGGTAGCGACGACACGGGTAAAAAAGTGGCTGAGCGCGCTGGCAAACAAGTAAAGAAAACCGTACTGGAACTAGGTAGTAACGATGCCTACATGGTTCTTGATGATGCCGATTTAACACTTGCAGTCAAAACCTGCATGCAAGGACGCATGGTCAATAACGGTCAAACCTGTGTTTCTGCTAAACGCTTTGTGGTTGTTGATGCTCTTTATGATGACTTTAAAAAAGCCATTATTGAACAGTTTGAAGGGATGAAAATGGGCGACCCAATGAGTGATGATACCGACTTAGGCCCAATGGCTCGTGAAGACTTACGTGATAAAATTCATCAACAAGTACAAGACTCAGAAAAAGCCGGGGCATCAGTTGTAACAGGTGGAGAAATACCAGAACAAACTGGTTACTACTACCCACCCACACTACTTGAAAACTTATCACCAGGTATGCCCGCTTATGACGATGAGTTATTTGGTCCAGTTGCCTCTTTAATTAAAGCAAAAGACAATGATGACGCTATGCGCATTGCTAACGACTCCCGCTATGGCTTAGGCGGCGGTATATTTTCAAAAGATGAGAAAAAAGCCATCGATCTGGCTAAAAAGCACTTTGATACCGGCATGATCAACATCAATGGCTACGGTCTTGCACAACCAAACTTACCCTTTGGTGGCGTAAAAGACAGCGGCTACGGCCGCGAACATGGTGGCTTTGGTATTCGTGAATTTGTGAATATCAAGACAATTATGATTAATGAGTAAACGTTAATAGCTCCCCCAAAAGGCCACTCATATGGCCTTTAATCTACAGAAAAGACAGCTCTAAAGAACAGTGCTCGCTAATCAAAAGTCGGGACTTGGTGTTTATCTAGATGATCCATCATCAGCTCATCAGCCACTTGTGCGGTGACGCTGGTTTGTTCATACGTTGATTGCTGATCGATTTGTTGATGCACAAGCTCGGTTAATAGTGCAAAGTGATCTGAGCCATATTTGTCTAAGCGCTTAATACGTTTCACGGTAAAGCCACCACTATGAAAAAGGTGATCAAGTGGCCAACGCATGAAAAAATAATCAGCATGGAAAGTATTAAAAAAGCCGCGACCTTTACGAGGGTCGAGCAAGCCACTTATTTGCATAAATAAACGCGTAGTGCGTGACCATGCCACATCGTTTAAATCCCCAGCAACTATCACCGGACGTTTACACTCTTTTAATGCTTTAGCGACCATAACAAGTTCGCTATCACGCGGACGAGAGGTGTCTTCTTCGGTTGGACTTGGTGGCGCAGGGTGAATAAAGTGCCCTTGCATCTCAATCCCTTCTGCGTTTTCAAAAAGGATATGAATAGATGGCACATCTTCTTCAACTAATTGACAAACTTGCGCTTGCTTAATTTTAAACTTACTAAACAAATGCATACCATAGCGGTTATCTTTTGCACAATCGATACTATAAGGGTAATCATCTTTTAAAGGTGCCAGCTCATCTTGCCACCACTTATCACTTTCAAGAGTTATTAATAAATCAGGTTCATGGCGCTTAACTAAATCGAGTAGTGCCGCACTATTTTTATTCGACATAAGCACATTAGCCGACATGATCCTTACGCTATGACGTTTGCCCTTTTGCGCATGGTTAACCTCTTTAGGAGCAATAAAGGTATATGGATAAATCCACCAGCTCTGCAAGGCAAGTGAAATAACATTAATGGTTAGTAGGCTAAGCTGTATCCATGTAAAGGAGTCTACAACAGCCAGCCAAATAATAACGACGAGCATAAAAATAGCCAGATAAGCGATTTGTAGCCTGACAAAGTCACAACTTCGAACTAGATAATGCTGACTATATGAAAGTGGCAACGCACTCACCAATAACAAAAATCCGCTGATAATAAAAAGAGCTGTATACACAAAGTCTCCCTGTAGGCTTATTTTTAACTAAGTAAGTTAAGTACATTTTAAACGCATTGTTTTTTGACTATTAAGCAGTTGCTATCAATGCCTTTGCCGTTAATTTAATTCATACCATTTTGATTACCCATCTATCATAGCCTTAAACCTATGAAAAACAACAAGGGCTTTATCCTTGTTACGGTATTAATACTCACCTCCATGGCTATTTTAGTAATCCAAGATAATCGCCACTATGGTGGAGTCAACCATTAGAGGCGCCAGCCCTTTGACGATTCCGGGTCAAAGTAGCTTGACTATTATTCAAGATAAATTAAATATTGGCAGCGACGCACAAGTTTACACTTCAAGTAATGGTATGACCGCTCAAAGAAAGTCGCTATTTAGTATATGCACCGTTAAGCAATGTTGATTAGCATCAGCGGGTGGCTTTAAAGGCTCTGTTTTAGGTAATACCGTGAATATATCTGGTGCTGACGGCATCATCTGCGATACCGCATTAAGTCAAACCACCGAACGCGATGGCAGTACTTCAGGTCCAGGCAGCCACCTAGTATTTAAAGGCTGGCGTTATGCAAATAAAGTAAAGATGAAAGTTACCAAGCTATTGTGGTCAAGCAACTTTCAATTAAGCCACTTTCAATTTTCATTTACCACGACTCAAAATAGAAAGTATTTCTCGTGTGTTATGTACCAAGTGGATAATAGTGTCATCGACTTCAATCGTAATTACATTATCACGGCCAATCGGTGTTAATATTTTTCCATATCTATAGATATCATGATCTAGAATATCACCCCGGTGATACTTTTTTTGCCAACCTGGCGGTAATTGTCCACCATTGGCTACTTTTTTCTGTAAGCCTGGTGGCAAACTACCTTTTCCCGTATGTTTATTCTTGTACTTTTGTTTAGCATCAACACCACTCGTCATCATTCCCAGTGCTAATACAGCCAAGTATATAAATGCTTTCATAAATAGCCTCTATTTAACTGAACTTAAACATAGCAAAGATTTATGAACTTCACATGAAGTGTACTAACTATAACAACGTCTAATCGTGTAATTGATGCCAGCTCACTATCAATAAAATTTCTCGTGTGTCATGCACTTGGTGGATTAGTAAACCATCAACTTCTAATAATATTAGCTCCTTACGCTCACCCTATCATGTTCACGTTCATGTTTAGCACTTGCTTGTACCGATAATATACTTTTCCCTAATACGGCTAAAAAAGTTGCAAATATGTATTTTATTATAAAAACCTTCAACGGCTATTTCGCTTTAAAGCCTAACAGTCTCGCATGAATCAAACAGCAACTACATTTCAGAACATATAAAGACAGTGAGTACTTACATTAAAATGAAAGTTAAAGAAAAAAACAGAGTGACTACTTAAAATAATTCACATTATCGTAATTGCTAGTTATCACTGGAGTTGTTATTTTATACTTGACCTAAATAATAATTTTAAGGAAAACAATGCGTTTATTTATAGTCCCCGCTGCATTACTCACCTCCACATTAAGCGTAGGTAGCGAAAAAAACGATATTGAACGTATTACCACTACCGCATCACGCGCAGAAGTAAGCGCAGAACCTCTGCCTTTAGTAATAAGCAGCATCACTAAAGAGCAGCTAGATTTAATTGCCCCGACTCATATTGAACAAGTATTAAAGCAAATTGCTGGTGCTAATATTCAACATGGCAATGGCCAAGAATATTTGCCGGCCTTGCGCTCTCCTGTTCTTTCGGGCGCAGGAGCGTGTGGTGGAATATTGACCGCAGAAGACGGAATTCCTCTTCGCGCAGCGGGGTTTTGTAATATAAACGAGTTATTTGAAGCACACACTGAAATGGCCGAACGTGTAGAAGTATTAAAGGGACCAGGCTCTGTCCTTTACGGCTCAAATGCCGTACATGGCGTAATTAATGTAATTACCCCTGACACGACTTACGATGAACACTTGCTTGGGGTTGATTTAGGTTCTTATGGTTACAGCCGTTTAAAACTTAGAAGTGGTACAGACTTGGGTAATCAAGGTATTGGCATAAATGCCAGTGTTACTCGTGATACAGGTTACCGTGATGATGAAAGTGTCGACCAAGAAAAATTAAATCTGCGCCATCGCTATGAAAGTGATGACTTTTTAGTGAATACAGGGCTAAGTTACACTCATTTAGATCAAAAAACAGCTGGGTTCATTGAGGGCTTTGAAAGCTATAAAGACGATGAAATAGCACAAAAAAACTTTGATCCTGACGCATTTAGAAAAGCTCGTTCATTTAGACTTTGGTCAAAAGTACAATGGCAAACAGCCCAAGACGTAGTCACTATTACACCGTATGTCCGAAGCCAAAGCATGACGTTTTTTAAACACTTTTTACCGGGTACGCCCCTTGAGGAAAATAGCCAAAATGGCGTTGGCGTACAATCTCTTTGGCGACATACTTACTCGGAGAAGTTAACCCTTAATTTAGGGCTGGACAGCGAATACACCCGCGCTGATTTTTTGCAGTATCAAGCAGAACCAACTCAAGGTTCAGCATTTTTAGTCGCGACAGTTCCACAAGGTAAACATTACGATTATGATGTAACCAGCACCCTACTGGCTCCATTTGTTAGCCTTGATTGGCAATGGCAGAAACTTAGCGTAAATTTAGGCGCTCGGTTTGAGCAACTCAATTACGACTACACTAATAATTTGCTCGCTGGGCGTACGAAAGAAGATGGCAGCGAATGCACAATGGGCGGCTGTCGCTACTCACGCCCGCCTAGTGGCGAGAATAAATTTACTAACACATCCCCAAAGCTTGGCCTCAGCTACCAATTAAGTAATAACAATTACATATATGCAAATGCATCAAGGGGCTATCGCGCCCCACAAGCGGCTGAGCTTTATCAATTACAACGTGAGCAACAAGTCGCTTCTCTCGCATCTGTAACTGCCGACAACGTTGAAATGGGCTTTAAAGGCCAATACCAACAGCTACATTATGTATTTTCGGCGTATGCGATGAACAAACAAAACGTTATATTTCGTGATAGTGACTTTTTTACTATCAATGATGGCGAAACCCAACACCGGGGAATTGAGCTAGAGCTTGATTACCAACTCACTAATTCATTACAACTAGCCCTTGCTGCCACTCATGCAAAGCACACTTATAGCTACGATCAAACCTTATCAGGCATCAATATTAATGGTAATGATATAGACACTGCCCCGCGGAATATCGCCAACTTTCAAATTAATTGGCAAGCGACTAATAACACTGTACTTGCACTTGAATGGCATCATGTTAGTGACTACTTTACTGATCCTGAAAACCTACATAGTTATGCAGGTCACGACTTAGTTAATTTACGTGCGGCATGGCAAGTCACAGAGCAGTTAAAACTAACTGCACGAATCAATAATCTAACCGATACGGCTTATGCAGAACGTGCTGACTATACGAGCTTCACTGGCGATCGTTACTTTCCTGGAAGACCGCGTAATGTAATGTTATCGGCAAGCTTCGCATGGTAGCTCTAACAAGCCTAGTAGTTTATTAGTCTTTTTTGATCTAGTTGTAAATATCAATTTAGATTTATTTTGTAGCGAGAGCTAAGATTCTAGAATCTCTAAGCAGTCATGGCGCTGCTTAAATATTTCAGCAAACAACACAGGATTATATTTAATGCCGACAGTACTTTCATCACAATAGTGCAAAATACATACTGGATTCAGCAAATACCATCTTGTACACATGCCCATATATAGTGTCACCTGAGCTTCCTCATAAACAGTTACATGGCCACGATAATAATGACTTTTTAATTCACCAATAACGATTCTAAACTTTAATGGATTAAAAAATATTGCATCAGGCGCCCCTACGAGTTCATTTTTCTTCAAGATAATTGGCTTATTTTTATTTAAGTTACCACCTAAATAAATACAATACAGTGGCACCCTAAAAAGCCGCTTAACTTTATAGCCTTTGAGTATGACTAACAGTAAAAAAATCGAAGTAATTAATAAGAAATGTAAAATAAATTGCATAAAACTAAAAAGCCTATAAGTAGTAATAATCGTATGATGATTGCGGGTTGATTTTTATCATCAAGGGAATCATAGTTGATTTTCACATCTTTAGTCTCTTTCAAAACCCCTTTGTTTTTTTTAAACCGATCTTTATTACTATAATAGTGTGCTAGGCTTGATACCGACACTGATAATCTTTCCATGGTTTCCTATACCTAAGATTGCAATACATCAATATTATATAAATAATTATATTGATTGCTAGTGAAAATGAAATAGCAGTTTTTAAAAAATCTTAATAAAACCAGCTTAAAACACTGATAAGTCGCAATAAAATATTTATGTTAATTTGTATTACCTAATAACTCTCTATATTGCTTACTTAAGTGAGCCTCTAATTCAGGATACACCTTTAGTAAATCCTTTAACTGCGCTTTAGCCTCCCCAACCTCACCTTTCGCAAGGTGAATATCTATACTCTTAAATTCTTTTGCAACCTCGCTTGTAATTCTCTCGAGCCCGAGTGAAAACTGGCTACGAGCAGTAATACTATATTTTTTAGATTGTTTATCAGCCTCTTTAGATGAGCTATTACGCTCAAAACTTTGTACCTTTTCAGATATATCTGCTTGTTCCATCATTTCAAATGATGCATCAGGCGCAGCCTCTGGCTTTGTATCACTTAATAGCTGTGGTTTATTTACAACCTTTAATGACTGCGGGTGCTGCGTGGTATTTTTCATGTATAACACGGCAATTAACACCAATGACGCCGCCGTAGAAAGTTGCCCATACCATGTTTGATAAAAGCGTTTATGCTTTCTTTTTGGCTCAATTGCAGTAAAGCTCTCTATGTCTTTGGTATTAACTGCATCGGTTGCACTTTGTAGTACTTTTGCATCAAGCTGGTTGCTTGGCTGCTCAGTTGCGCCGCGCTTATAAAGTGAGGCTATATCATGATCAGTTAATTTATCGCTCATCGCTATTCCTCATTTTATAATGCATACATTGCTTTAATTTAGTTAGTGCATAACGAATTCGGCTTTTTATATTCTCAGCGGTTTCTACAACTAATTCGGCTATTTCTTTTAAGGTAAACCCTGCTTCGTGCTTGAGTAAAAAGGCTTCTTTTTGCTGCCTTGGTAAATGCGCTAAGCACTGTTTTAACTGAGCTACTAGTTGAGCCTGATAGAGATTTTCATCATAACTTTGATTAAAGTGGGCAGACTTGTCTATAGCCTGCTCATCGGTATCAAACCACTTATTTTGAGTACTGTTACGGCGGTAGTGATCTATCAGTTCATTATGGGCAATGCTATACAGCCAAGTCGTAAATTTAGCGCTCACTTGATACTGAGCGCGTGCTTTTATTAATTTATTCCAAACTTCTTGGTATAACTCTTCAGCCATTTCAAGAGTCGCACACTGACGCAAAAAATACCGATAAAGGCTATTTTTATGGCGCGTGTACAGCTGCGTAAAAGCCTGTACATCACCTTGGCCATAATTCAGCATTAATTGCTCGTCTGCTATATCTGTCATAATGTCCTTTGTATATTTTATAACTATTACAGTGCTGCGACGTTATTTACCAATTTTATAAACTCACTACGGTAACCAAAGGTATCGATGCCTTTGTTTGCAATAGCAAGCTTCGCACAATCTTCATACTGCCAGTCTGCGGTATATTTTGCACCTTTTAGTAATTGTGCAAATCCAGCCACCGCTGCCGAAAATTTAAAGTCCTGGCTCGCTTGTGATAATGGCCGTGGCGTAGAAGGAGTTGAAACAGCTTGAGTGATAAGTTCACTACGTTCACTGCCTGGCTTTTTATAACGCACTTTAATAAATGCCAGCTCATTCGTATCAATGGGTTTATTCTGCGCGTGTGGCTGATAGCGCAACTCATCAATTTGTTTATGCTTTGAGTTAGCTAAGGTGATTTCGTAAAGCGCGGTCACTGTATGCCCTGCACCGAGCTCTGCGGCATCCACCTTGTCATTGTTAAAATCCTCATTATCGAGCAGGCGGTTTTGATAACCAATTAAGCGATATTCAGCCACTTGTTGCGAGTTAAACTCAACCTGAACCTTCACGTCTTTAGCAATAATTTGCATAGTACTACTGAGCTCATCAACCAGAACTTTGCGTGCTTCGTTAATATTATCTATATAGGCATGTTGACCATTACCAATATTTGCCAATTGCTCCATCAACCCGTCGTTATAATTGCCGTGACCAAAACCGAGTGTAGTAAGCGCGATCCCTGTTTTACGTTTACTAGCAACTAACTCTTTGAGTTTATCAATTGATTGCGTACCTACGTTAAAGTCGCCATCGGTGGCTAAAATCACGCGATTTATACCGTCGCTTTTATAATTTTTAGCGGCAATTTGATAGGCAAGCTCAATACCCTGCTCACCATTCGTTGACCCCCCTGCGGCCAATTTATTTAAAGCCGCTGTAATTGCACCTTCGTCATTGCCTTTACTTGCAGGTAATACGACGCCTGCAGCTCCGGCATAAACCACAATAGCTACTGAGTCATTTTCATCTAATTGCTTGGTAAGCATGGTTAAGCTGGTTTTTAATAACGGTAACTTATTCGGCGCATTCATTGACCCCGACACATCTAATAAGAACACTAAGTTAGCGGCTTTTAAATCGGCTTTTTCTATCTCAAAACCTTTAATACCAATTTTTAATAACTGACGATGCTCGTTCCAGGGCGCACTGGCTATTTCAGTCTCAACGTTAAACGGCGTTGCTATATTAGTGGGTGCGCTGTAATCATAGTCAAAATAATTAATAAAGGCTTCTTCGCGTACAGCATCACTTGACGGCAGCTGCCCTACATTCAACATACGACGGGTATTACTGTAACTCCCCGTGTCGACATCAATTGAAAAAGTAGATACCGGCGCAACTTTAACTTGTTTAACAGGATTCTGTTGTGACTTTAAGTAATTTTCACGGTCTTGCTTTGTGGTAAATGTCCCATCATCAATAATCGCGGGTTGAGGCATAGCCGATGTCGTTACAGCATTTGTATGCATTAAATCCTGCGGCACTTTTTCAAGGCTTGCAACATGAATATTGGAATTTCGCACTTGTAAAACAGGCTCTTTTTGTAGTTGATATTGCTGTGATAGCCGCTGTTTATTATCAACTTTTGTTTGTGTTACTTCGTTGCTATCAAGTTGTTCTTCTTGCTCTGTGACTTCGTTACGTGATGTTTGATTGCAACCTGCCAGACCAACCAGAATCGCACTGCTCAATACCGTTAAACATAAACCGCTGCGATTGTTGTTACTCGTAATGTTATTCATAAAACCACCCTTTTTTAAATCAATATAGACGTGTTATGTCTATAAACGGATGACTATAAAAAGTGGGGTTAATTATTTTTCAGTGCACTATTAGCATTGTCATTAGCTAATGATTAAGTTATTAAAAAACAAAGGTTAATTATTAGCTTATTTAATATCAACGTCACTGACCTTCAGGTATAATTGGCGCACCTGCCATCTATTTGGTGATTTAGCTTTGTATTCAACCCCGATTAAACGGACTGCTTTCTCTTCTATTATTCTTATTCTCGGCGTTTTTTTTATTGCTGTTAATTTACGCGCACCAGTAACCGGAATAGCCCCTGTACTTGAAGGTATTATTGCATCTTTTAGCTTATCTCCTTCTCAAGCAGGAATGCTGACAACGTTACCACTGCTAGCTTTTGCTTTAGCGTCTCCGCTTGCTAATTGGCTTGCTAAAAAGCTAGGGCTAGAAGTTACTTTGTTTATTGCTTTGATACTTATAGGCTCAGGCCTCGCCTCGCGGCTAATTACCAGCGTACCTTTGTTATATTTAGGCACCGCTATTATTGGTGTTGGTATAGCCATAGGTAACGTACTATTACCGAGTTTAATCAAGCGCGACTTCCCGCATAAAGTTGCGGTTATGACCTCAGCGTATGTATTAGCAATGGCTATTTTTGGTGGCAGCTATTCAGCTATCGTGCTTCCACTTAGTGAGTATCACAATATGGGTTGGCAACTGGCACTGGCAAGTTATGGTTTACTTACTTTACTCAGTATAGCTCTTTGGTTACCACAACTTAAATATCATACTATGCCAGCGAAAGAACTAGCTAACCCCCCTGTGCAAACGAATGTGTGGCGACAGTCATTGGCGTGGCAGATTACATTACTATTAGGCCTTAACTCGTTTTTTACTTACATTATGGTCGCTTGGTTGCCAAGTATTTTAATTGAAAGTGGCATGTCTCCCGTTCAAGCAGGCGCTATGCAAGGCGCCTTTCAGGCGGCATCTGCTGTGCCTGGTATTGTATTGATCCCCTTACTAGCAAGATTAAAAGATCAACGAATCTTAACCAGCTCTTTAGCGCTAATTGGCGCACTTTGTTCGTTTGGTTTGTTGTTTATGCCTGGGCTTGCATTGTTTTGGTCAATAACACTGGGCTTTTGCTCTGGTGCATGTTTTATTTTAGGCTTGTCGTTTGTTAGCTTACGAACACATGACAGCCGACAAGCTAGCTCCCTATCAGCAATGGCACAATGCATTGGTTACCTAATAGCCGCAACTGGGCCCATGTTAGCTGGCGCTTTGCACACCTATTTTAATAGCTGGGCACCTACATTATGGCTATGTGCTATCGCAAGTTTAGGTTGCGCCCTATTTGGTTACCTTGGTGGGCGTAATATTACTCTAGCTAAACCAGCTGCTTAACTTGCAAGCGCTTGCCGCCACATATTTGGTGGTATTGTGCGAGTAATAATTCTGCAGTTGCTGTTGCATCGGTAAGTGCATGATGATTACTGTACCGTGGAAGCTGATAACGAGCACGACATGCATTAAGGGTTAAATCGTCTAAGGCAATGTCGAGCCCTTGTTGTTGCAGGCGTTTTTTTTCTATGTGAAAGGTATCAATAACAAGTTGTGGCTGAGCGCTGATATCATGAGCTTTAAAGGCCCGCTTTAAAAAAGGCCAATCAAGCCCTGCATTATGAAAAACCAAAATAGTGCCAGGTAACTCTTTTGCCAATGCTGCTAAACTACTTTTAAGGCTTTGCCCATTTATTACATCTTGCTTTCCAATACCATGATAAACAGGGCTTTGTGCTAAGTTTTTCACATCTTTATTAATATAGTGCTGAGCTTTACTCAACTTTATACATTGCTGCTCAATAGCAAGCCAAGCAATAGACACTATTTCATGTTGCTTTGCGTCAAATCCCGTTAACTCTAAATCAATCACTATATAACGCTGCACCTTGGCATCTTGCGCTAACAATTGCTTGCGCGTTAAATAACGGCTGAACCAGCGCTTTATTACTTTGCAGCTCCTCATAAGCTGCCACGGGCAAACTTAAAGGCAGCCGCTTGTTGCGACTGCTTTACTAAATAAAAAGCCTCTTTTAGCTGATGTCGTTCAAGTGAGTTTAAATTATCAGGGTTAATACAGTTACTAGGCAACCCCTCTTGGTTTATTTGTGTTCGCAAGCGCAGTTGCGTTAAAAACCGCCAGCAGTCTTTAAGGTTATAAATGTCTTTATTGCTTAAGAAATTACATTTTTCAGATTCAAGTTTTAATAAAGCATCAAGCCGCTCTTGAGTATTAGCAAGGCGGATACCAGCCTTAAGAGCATACAAACGAACTATATCATTTATAATCACGACACCGCGCTTTTTCAAATCAATAAACTTATGCTGACGGGTGTCTTTTTCAAGCTTAAATTGATTAAACAAACCAATTGGTACCGAATTAGTATTGATATCGTTTGCCATGGCGGCATAAAACAGCTCATTATGAGAAATACGCGTTAATTGTTCACAAAAACTAGCGTAAAGCGTGTTAGATCCTTCAATAAAACGCAGATCAAAAAATATCTTACAATTTAGCATAGCATCTGGCGTAGGCGCTTCGACCCAGTTTAAAAAACGTTCACACCAATCAGACTTGCTCATTCTACAAAGCTCACTACTAGCCATAATATTACCTGGGCAACGTTTAATTCCGCACAGGGTTAATTGCTCACAGACAAACTCCCCCATACGCTTAAAGTAATCTTGCTGCGGCTCCGTTAAGCCATCGGGTAGTAATAAGCCGTTATCTTGGTCTGAGTGCAGAGTTTGCTCTTCTCGCGCTTGTGAGCCAAAACAAATAAAGCTAAAACATGTTGGTGCTGTACCATGCTCTTCCTGAAATAAATAAATTAACCGCGAGGTTAGCGCATCGGTTACGCCACTGAGCAATTTCCCCACTAACGAAATATCATCTATATTGTTCGAAAAGCCACGTAGTAATTCGGGCACTTCAAGCCCATAGCGTTTTAAATCTGTCACACTATGAGCTTTATAAATACGGCCAATTAACTGCACTGGGTCGCTTTTTTGTTGGCGTAGTAAATCGGTGCTGGTGATCATGCCCAGTGCTTTGTGGTTTTCATCAAGCACAGGTAAATGATGAATATTAAATTTAAGCATTAAATGCAGCGCCGAAAACACTCGGTTATTTTCAAAAATAAATTTTGGCTTGGCGCTCATAATACTGCTGAGCGGCTCTTTTGAGTCAACTTCATCAGCCAATACACGGTTCCGTAAATCACGGTCAGTTATAACTCCAACTAAACATTCATGTTCGGTGATCATAATTGACGATACGCCGTGTTTTTTCATTTTTTTAGCGGCTTGGTTAATGCTGGCATCAGGCGGTAATGCTACCGCTTTACGCGACATTAGTTCAGCAATTTTACGCTCAGACCAACTCTCATTTTGGCTTTTATAATGCGACGACAATAAACGATTTTTATGAGCGCGTACAAAATACTGCTCAAAGGTTTTATACTCACGGCGCAAATAATCAAAACTACTTTGATCAAGTAAATAAACAATACCTTCTTTTTGCACCTGCAAACGGTTTTGAATTGCTTCACCGGTTAACAATGATGGATAACCAAAATAATCGCCCTCGGCAAGTCGTGTTACTACATCCCCTTTTTCATCGACCAAATCATAAAGCCCTGAGCGAATTAAAAACAATTTTGGCGAATCAGATTTTAGCCATTCATTTTGGTTTTCACGAGTTAAGTAAATACTATCAAGGTGATTAACAAAATATTCAGCAGCGCTGGCGTCTAACTGACTAAATGGGGTTTGTTTTAAAACAAATTGGATAAGGTCTTGTTGCTCAGTACTCATAACGTTTATTCGCACCTTCATAGCGTTAGTATGATTATTACACTACCTATTATTCTCATAAATAAAAAGCCCGACTTAAGTCGGGCTTGGTGAACTTTTTAACTTACAAGATTTAGTGAGCGTGCGCTCCAGTTGAGCCTTTAGGGTTACGAATACCCTCTACCATTTGTTGAATTTCAACAGGAGTTTCAGCAGTAAACTTAAGCACAATAGCAGCTACTGCAAAGTTAATAACCATACCAACTAAACCTATTCCCTCAGGCGAAATACCTAAGATCCAATGTTCAGGGCTATTTAGCTCTGGGCTGATAAATTTAAAGAAGATAATATACGCAGCGGTAAAAGTAATACCCGTTACCATGCCTGATATTGCCCCTTCTTTATTCATCTTCTTAGAGAAAATTCCCATGAGAATCGCGGGAAAGAAACTCGCCGCAGCCAACCCGAAGGCAAATGCCACCACCGATGCCACAAACCCGGGCGGATTTATACCAAAGTAAGCCGATATAACAATCGCCACCATAGCGGACAAGCGCGCTGCAAGTAGCTCTTGCTTATCGCTAATATCGGGTTTTAAAGTTCGCTTAAGTAAATCATGAGAGACCGAGGTCGAAATAACCAGTAACAAGCCTGCTGTAGTGGAAAGTGCTGCAGCAATACCACCGGCTGCGACTAAGGCAATAACCCACGCTGGTAAATTAGCAATCTCTGGATTGGCAAGCACCATGATATCGCGGTCAACGCTTACTTCATTAACGCTATTAGGGTCGTTCACGTCACCCGCAGTGTAGAACATTTTGCCATCATCATTTTTATCATTAAAAGTAATTAACCCTGTTCTTTCCCAGTTTTTAACCCATGTTGGTGCTTCAGTGTATAAGGTGCCACTGCCGTCTTTACCGTTAATAGTATCAATCATATTAACCCGGGCAAATGAAGCAACTGCAGGTGCTGTGGTATAAACAATAGAAATGAATACTAATGTCCAAGCAGCAGAGATACGCGTATCCTTTACACGAGGTACAGTGAAAAAGCGCACAATAACATGAGGTAAACCAGCAGTACCCACCATTAACGCACCTGTGATTGCAAATACATCAATCATGCTCTTAGAGCCTTCGGTGTACTGAGAAAACCCTAGCTCAGTACTTAAACCATCTAGCTTATCAAGTACATAAACGCCATCACTACCAATTAACGTGGCACCAAAACCTGTTTGTGGGAAGAAGTGACCTGTCATCATCATTGAGATAAAAATTGCCGGCACTAGATAAGCAAATACCAGTACACAATACTGAGCTACTTGCGTGTAAGTGATGCCTTTCATACCACCTAGCACTGCGTAGAAAAAAACAATGACCATCCCAATGTAAACACCGGTCTCTATTTCAACTTCTAAAAAACGCGAAAAGACCACGCCTACACCGCGCATTTGTCCCGCAATGTAAGTAAAGCAAATAAAGATAGCACACATAATTGCCACTAAACGCGCGGTTCGTGAGTAGTAACGGTCACCAATGAAATCTGGCACTGTAAACTTACCAAACTTACGTAAGTAAGGCGCTAAACACAGTGCTAATAATACATAGCCACCGGTCCAGCCCATTAAGAAGACGCCTCCATCATAGCCTGAAAACGAGATAATACCTGCCATTGAAATAAATGACGCTGCGCTCATCCAGTCAGCAGCTGTTGCCATACCATTTGCCAAAGGTGGTACGCCTCCACCTGCTACGTAAAACTCTTTTGTTGAACCCGCGCGAGCCCAAATTGCGATACCGATATAAAGCGCAAAGCTTAAACCGACAATTATAAATGTGAGTGTTTGAACATCCATTACTTAGCTCCTATTCGTCTACGCCATATTTTTTATCTAACGTATTCATTTTGAAAACGTACACAAAAATCAAAGCTACAAAGGTGTAAATCGCGCCTTGCTGGGAAAACCAGAAACCAAGCTTAAACCCAAAAAAACGCACTTCATTAAGTACATCTACCAGTAATATGCCAAAACCAAATGACACGACAAACCACACTGCTAGCAACTTAAATAGCAGCGAAATGTTTTCCGCCCAATAAGCTTTTGCTTGTTCTTCATTTTTAAAAGCCATTTTATTATGTCCCCTTAGACATCACGTAAAGGTGATGGGTGTAATTAATTGTCATTAACTAAGTTAGCAACGCCAGCGTAATATTGAATTGCTACCATAGTCGGAACAACAAGTTAACACTTACGTAAACTGCATACACCGTACTAACATATAAAGGTTTAAAACATTATTTTTCATAGTGTTAAGCATTAAGTCCCTGAGTAATAGCACGCAATAAAATTGCTTTATAAGCTTGTGCGACATTAGTCTTATTAACTTTGAAAAATAATATATACCCCTTAAAATCAACAACTTAAAAATTATTTGTTTTTAGTTCTAAAATTCAAGGCTCAATATCGGGGTAAGTTCTGGTATGGTGGGCAGCAACATAATAAAAGTTGAATGAAAACATGACTGCTGCACTAATTTTTGTCGCGTTAGCGTACATTGGCGTATTGTTTTGGCTAGCTAATTGGGGCGATAAAACCACGCCGCTAGCTAAACGCATTAGCCACCATCCTTTTGTTTATTCTTTATCGCTGGGTATTTATTGCACTTCGTGGACTTACTATGGCTCGGTGGGCACAGCAGCCACCAGCAGTTGGAGTTATCTGCCTATTCTACTCGGCCCAGCGCTGTTGTTTTTTTTCGGTCAGGGTTTTTTACGAAAGCTGGTTTTAGTAAGTAAAAAGCAAAATATAACCACCATTGCTGACTTTATCTCAGCCCGTTATGGCAAACGCCAAACCACCGCTATTATGGTTACCGTGATCGCACTACTTGCAACGATCCCCTACATCGCCTTACAACTAAAAGCGCTCAGCAGCAGCTTTTTGTTACTACAAACTGACAGCAAAATATCAGGCTCAACACTTGCGCTCTCAGCGACATTTATTATGGCCCTGTTTGCTATATTTTTTGGCACCCGCAAAGTTGATGTAACCGAGTACCGTTCAGGATTAATGCTAGCAGTTGCTTTTGAGTCAATGATCAAACTATTAGCACTGGTGGCCGTTGCTGGGCTTGCCCTTTACACCTTGTTTAATTTACCACAAGGCACCCCGTCACTTAACTCTGAATCAATTTGGCAGCATTGGCATAACTTTGACTTTTTTAGTTTTAACTTTATTGGCCAGTCATTAATGGCGGCGGCGGCAATCATCTGTTTGCCACGTCAATTCCATGTAACTGTGGTCGATAACCAAGACAAACGTCACTTATTTACTGCACGCTGGGCGTTCCCGCTTTATTTGCTGCTAACAGCGGCGATGATTTTACCCATTGCAACTGCAGCTATACATCCAGGCATTGGTAATGGCTTCTCACCAGATAGCTTTGTACTCGCCCTACCGCTAATGCATGAAAATATGTTACTCACTACCTTTGTTTTTATTGGCGGTATTTCAGCAGCAACCGCCATGATTGTTGTGGCAACACTCACACTTAGCACCATGGTTACTAACGATGTGGTGTTACCATTAATGCTGCGCCGTAAGTTTAAACGTAATCGGATCACCAGTAATTATAAGTCTCAAATACTATTAACTAGGCGTTTTACTATTGCTGGTATTTTAATTCTTTCGTACTTTTATCAGCAGTGGTTTGGCCACGGTAAAGCGCTTGCCAGTATGGGCTTAGTCGCGTTTTCATTAGTAACTCAGTTATTACCTGCTATTGTCGGCGGGTTATATTGGCGTAAAGGCCATGCTTATGGCGTTTATGCTGGCATGTTAGCGGGCTTTATTTGCTGGGTATTATTTTTAATGCTACCTATTTTAAATACAGGAAATACGCTTGATGCCGAGCTACAGCAAACATTAATTACCCGTGGTACGCTGATTGCGCTATTTGCCAATATTGGCTGTTATATTAGCTTTTCGTTAGGTGCAGAGGAGCGCTTAATTGATAAAATTCAAGCTGCGGCCTTTGTAACCCCCAAGGAGCAAGCTGTACTGGCAAGGCGTTTAAATAAAAATGTTAAAGCCACGATTTACGACTTCAAAGTATTACTGCAAACCTTTTTAGGAGTGCAGCGCAGCCAACAAATATTAGCGCACTTTTCGTTAAATCATCAGCTAGATGATAACAACGCCCACCCTGAACCTGAGTTTATCGCCTATTGCGAACGTGCATTAACCGGCGTATTGGGTGCTTCATCCGCGCAGGCGTTAATACATACCGTAGCTTCAGGCAAGCGCATGGCATTTGAAGAAGTGGTTAACTTTTTTGACGAAACCACCCAAGCATTACAGTTTAACCAAAACTTATTATTCACCTCTCTTGAAAACCTGAGCCATGGTTTATCAGTGGTCGATAAAGACCTAAACTTAGTGGCGTGGAATAAACGCTACGCAGAAATGTTTCACTACCCTGATGGTTTTTTAGAGGTAGGCCAACCTATCGAGGATGTGATCCGTTATAATGCAGAGCGCGGGGAATGCGGCCCCGGTGAAATAGAACGCCATGTAGACAAACGCGTACAACATTTAAAAAATGGCAGTTCACATCACTTTATTCGCCACCGTAAAAATGGTCAAGTATTTGAAATGATAGGTAACCCGTTACCTGATGGTGGTTTTGTTACCAGCTTTTCAGATATTACCACCCATATTGAAACCCAAAATGCCCTTGAAGAAGTGAACATGGATCTTGAAAACCGTATTGAAGCACGTACTCAAGAAATCCGTACCATTAATAAAGATTTACATGCCCAAATAGATAGCCGAGTACAAACCGAGCAAGCATTAACCCTTGCCAAAAAAGAGGCTGAACAAGCCAACGACAGTAAAACTCGCTTTTTAGCACTGGCGAGCCATGATATTTTACAACCTCTTAATGCCGCACGTTTATATTTAGCCGCCGTTGATGAAGGCTCGCTCACGGTTAGTAATAAAAACAACTTTGAGAAACTCGGCGACAGCCTCGATTCAACAGTGCATTTAATGTCGGCCTTACTAGAAATAGCCAAGCTTGAACAAGGTGCAATGACCCCAAGCCCACGACACTTTAATATCGACGATATTTTAGCACCGCTACAAAACGAATACGCTATTTTATCAAGTGAAAAAGGCTTATCTCTGAAGGTACGCTCTGATGGACAAATTGTGCATAGCGACATTACCTACCTGCGTCGAATAATCCAAAACTTCGTATCAAATGCGGTGAAATACACAGATATCGGCCATGTTTTAGTCGCATGCAGAAAACGTAAACATCAGCTACGCATAGAAGTATGGGATACCGGCCCTGGCATTTCAGACCTTGAACAAAGTAAGATTTTCAATGACTTTTACCGCATTGAAGGCGGTGATAATAAAGGTGTTGGCCTTGGACTTGGAGTGGTAAAACGCATGGCTGACTTACTCAGTGTACGCCTTGATGTGCATTCTGAAGTTGGCAAAGGTAGCCGCTTTAGTATTGAAGTTCCTTACGGAGAGTCGCAACAAGTACAGCAAAAAGTCGTGACCGGCAGTTTGTTTGAACACCGCAGCGCAATGAATATTATTGCCGTTGACGACGATCCAGAAAACCTGAGTGCCATGGCAAGCTTATTACAGAAGTGGCAAGCCAATTACCAGCTGTTTGATCAAGTAGAAGCTGTAATAGCTTATGCCAAAGCAAACGGCGCACCTGATGTTATTTTAATGGATTATCAACTAGGCCATAACTGCGACGGTATTACACTTATCAAAACTCTGCGTGAAATTTGGCAAAACGACGTGCCCGCTATTTTAATTACCGCAGTACGCGATGATGAATTAAAGCAAACCACCAAAGCAGCGGGTATTCATTATTTATCTAAACCGATAAAGCCCGGAAAATTAAAAGCCCTACTTAATCATAGTACGTAAATGAAAATACGAAGGAACAAAACGTAAAGCGAGATACAAGACTAAAAAAGGCTATTCGACGTTAAGTTTATCGCCATTAGACATCAAAAATGTTGAATGGATCTGCTGATTTAAAATGTGCTAAATTTTAGCTGTAATGGCTGAATATGCGAATCACACATAAATCAGAAAACGATGTATAAAATGAATCAGCCTTTAGCTTTATTACTACTAGATGAGTAGAGATCTCTGCCACTTACACTTCATTCTTAATTCATTTAAATGTTCTCTAAAGTAGAGCGTCAGTTACTCTGTTTGTAAATATTCACTGAAAGATATTTTTTACAAAAAATGAAAGTGATTTAACCTATAGTGATTTAACCTATAGTGATTTAACCTATATTGTTGAGAGACCATAATGAAGTACACCCAACAATATTGTTAGGTGTACATTACATTTTAAACTAAGTAGCTTCGGCTTTACTTCTGAGTTTCTGAAACAACCAACTCAACGCCACAAGCGATAGCCCTAAACCGATAAATGACACCGCCTTGAGCAACCCAGTAAGGCTTGCCATATCGATTAAAAACACTTTCACGATCACCGCACCAAGAATGCCCAAACCGATTTTTTGTAGTAGCAGCTGTTGCTTTAAATGTCCTGCAATAACGACTAACGCACCTAAAAGTAACCAAATAATAGAGTAACTATAAAGCTCGACGTCACTCGTTGGTTTACTCAAGTGTATAAAGCCAGATTGCCAATACTGGCGAATTAAGCTATTTATCGCTAATACGGCCAGTAAACCAGCTCCCCCCAGCAATACTTGGCTAAGCGTTTTATTAATCGGTTTAATAAAGTTTGCTAGCCATACAATAAGTACGCTTGGCACTAACCAAGTTAATAATAGCCAGTTAAACAGTGGTACTTCTCCAATATAAAGGCGCTCTAAAAGTGGGTTTTTGTCTATCGTGGTATTAAATAATAATAAGCCTGCTAAGCCAGCTAATAAAAGCCCTGCAACCTTATAAAGCTTACCTAACTGCCCTGCACTTTGTGAGCGGTGCAAATAAACGCAGCCCAGTGCCAGCCAGTTACAGCTCAACAGCACTTGTTCGTAAAAGCTAAAGTTAGTTAATTGCGGGTAGTGCCCTACCAGCTGATAGCTTGTTTCGGTGGTTACAAACAGTGCCAAGCAATGAAGTGTTGCTCCTTCAAGCCATATTTTCATATTAGTTTGTTGCCATTGCTTTGCCGCAAGCCAAAATAATACCAGCGCAACAGGATAAACAATAAGGCTCCAATGTAATGAAAATATCGTTAGATCAACGTAACTCGGTATCCATGGTGCAAAGGTAAGCCTTGCAAGAACAGCTGCAACCAAGGCTTTGATTGGCCAATGAGGCATAGGTACTTGATGGCGTTTAACCAAATAGCTAATTAATAAAACTTGCACGGCTAACGCAAGCGTTAAACCACTATTATCAAGTATCATCGTTAAGCATAAGGTAAGGTTGGCATTTGCACCAATCCAGTAACTAAACTGCTGCCATTGGCTTCGCGCTTTCTGGGCAAGTTTAATAAGTACTGCACTAGTTAGTAATAAAATAACCACCCACACAGGGTAAGCAATACTAAGACCGACAACAGGTATAATTACATACAACGTAGCAATCAGCACAAATATACTGAGCGCCGCAAGTAAATGAAAAGCAAGCCGCTTATAATAGCGGGCACCAAAATATAAACCATAAGCACAAAACGCTACGCCAAGTAACAGTCCCAAACCATAAACACCTGTAAATACAAATAGGTGTTCATCGGTATTAATTGCTCTTTGTTGACTAAAAATAAGCACCACAGCTATAAGCAGAGCCAGCCCTTGCCAAAGATCCCAACGGCTATTTTGCAATACCAAAAATAACAGTAATACAATTGAACAAAGCGCAGTTATTTGCCACTGCATTGTAGGTAAAGTTATTAGCATCATCAGTAAAAGCGGCAGTACCAGTGCCAACAATAACGGATGATCAGGTATAAGCTTACATAATCGCTTAACACTATGTGGACGATACTCTAAAAGAGTCAACTTAACGCCTAAGCGCATCATAGCAATAAGCCCAACTATAGAGAGCAATGCAAAGATACCCATCAGCCAATATTGTTGTGTATCAGCAGCATTTAACAGGAGCCAATACCAGCCTATATGCCCTGCCCACAGTAAATACCAAAGCCAATTGCGTTTTACTTTCTTTGCAACCAGCACGCCCGATAATGTAATAAAACTAATGTAAGTAAGTAGTGCAACTAAATAACCACTACCGGTATTAACCCATAGCGGCACGCTATAAGCACTAACGATACCTAGTACGGCAAGCAAAGGGCCCAACCGCAATGCCATTGAGCTTGCAGCTAATGAAATAACGCTTAGCATAACAAAAGCAAGTGCTGGGCTGAGTATTTGATAACTACTATAAGCTAATAATGTTAAAGCAAAGCAACTAATAAAACCGCCCCCTGCAAGGGCTGCGGGTATGTAATTATTAAAACCTTCAAAAACAATACCTTTACGATGTAAATACTCTGCTAAAGCAATTAGTCCTACGCCAAATAAGCCTCCTAAGACTAAGCGTAAACTCGCTGATAGCAATCCAGAATCTAAGCTGTATTTAGCTAAAAATATACCACCGAACGCCAATGCGACCCCACCAATCCAGGTCATCCAATTTTCTAAAAACTGGTCTTTTAATTTGTTAACTAGTACGGATACTGCCGACGGTTTGGTTATTTTTTTTGTCTGAGTTTTAATAGGTTGGGTGTGATTTGTTTTATTTGCATCGATTGAGGTTTTTGAGAGTACTGAGGAAGCTTGATCAGAACTTTGCGCCTGCTGTGCCTTTCGGTTTGTATGTTCGGCCTTTATTTCTACATTTTCACTTGGTGATAATGGCCTCAAGCTCGGTGAAGAGATTACGCTCTGTAATTGCTCTTTCAATTCGGCTACTTGTTGCTTTAGATTACTTAACTTCGCTAATGCAACAACCCCTGCAATAGAGCCAGCTAAAACAGCCAGCAATAAAATAACAATTAATGCTATGCTTGCTCCCATGGTTCAATCCTTGTCAGTATTAATACCCCTCTTTATAACGCAAAGTATATTGAAAATACAGCCAAATTATCAGCCCCAACTACATTGAAGCTGATAATTTAAAGTTAACTATTCAATTGAATCTGTCACTGTACGTTCTAAAGTCATTTTATACCCTGAATCACTCATTTCATCATGCTCTAAAATAAGCAGGTAATTACCTTCTTGGCTAAAGTCCATACCCCCTTGTTGTAACAACACAATTTGCTGTCCGTTATCTTCAAATAATACATAGGTGGTGTACAATGCATTATCAACACTTTGTACTTCTTGACTATACATAGCTAAACCATCAATGGTGTTTTTGGCATCTTCAATGGTTTCACCATTAAGGGTAAAGTACACGTCAACATCTGCAATGGGTTGTCCTGCATAATTATCGAGTAAATTCACAACTGTCACATTATGACTATAACTACTAGGAGTTAAATCCTCTTCTATGGTCATCATCCGTGGACCCACATCAATATCATCATAGAAAAGCCCCACTTTACTTTGCTCTCTCTCAAGCGTAAGTAAAAAGTTATCAACCACGCTATTACCGGTGTCGTCTAACATTGCAATGCTATAACTATTTGGAGTAAATTCAATATAGTTTGAAAAATTATCATTAGGGGTTAATTCTGTAAGACTGTTTTCACTGCCACGAGAAACACTAAAACTGGTTTGCGGATAATCATCAATAGTATTTATAAAGCGCAGTTGACCTTGGGCATCTTGGTGCTTAAGTTGGATAATATTGCTGCTTGGGGTGACGACGTCTAAACTAATACCGTTTTGCTCGGTGGCGTAACTTGGGCGAATTACAGTAACGTAACTCGTGCTATCGTCAAAATAAAGTGTTGGCGATTCAAACAACACCTCATTTTCACCACTTAGTGTTATATACAGTGTGTAATAACCTTCATCAAAGCTTTGCAGCTCTGGTTCTAGTAAATACCCTGCAGTACTAATTAGCTCTGCCGTTTCAAACAAGCCGTCAGCTGTAGCTAAATAAGCATCATAATTAACCCCTTCATCTACAATATTAAAAAAACCTAAGTTTAGTACGTCTTCATCACTTGTGGTTGGAATACTTAACTCACTAAATGTCGGCTCTGCAAAATCACCACTCATTACAATCAATTGTGTTGTGTCATCACTAATACTCACGGTTTGTTCATAAATAGTAATATAGCTGTCATTCGCATCTAAATATTGAAAGCTCAAGTCATAATTACCTGTACTATAATTATGCCAGGTGGAGACATCACCAAATTCAGTACCAGAACGCTCAATATCATCAACAAAAAGCCGTGTATAAGGACTGTTGTAAGAGCCATTATACAGCTGTACATAACCACTTTGAGCCGATGAATCATCGTCTGAACAAGCGGTTAATACAGCACAAAAAGTTATGATAAAAGCAGTTTTCAAAAAACGGGGGGGGTCATGGAATCAATTCCTTATTGTTTATAATCGTATATGAGACTCAAACAAAAGGTAAAAAATTTCATGATTTACAAACCATTACCCTCACTTACAGTTCCTTACCTAATAGTTAAAAACTGTAAGAAAGAGTAAAAAATAAGGATATGGCATAAAGGGCCATACTAGCCCTTTACTTTAATGTTGTGACGCACGTTAATGTGCGTTGTGCTTGCCTTCTTTTATTTCTTCGATAAATTTTCGGTTAAATGCAGGTAAATCAGCAGGACTGCGGCTAGTTACTAAACCTGCATCGACACATACTTCTTGATCAACCCAGTTGGCTCCTGCGTTGATTAAGTCGGTTCGTATACTAGGGTAAGACGTGATTTTTTTATCGCGTATTTTGTTAATTTCAGCCAATAACCACGGAGCATGGCAAATTGCCGCAACAGGCTTATTTTTATGAGCACCAAAAAACCCATCAACAAATGCTTTTGCATCAGCATCTTGGCGTAGACTATCAGGATTAAACAATCCACCAGGTAATAGTAACGCATCGTAGTCAGCGCTTTGTGCATTTCTGGCTAACTTATCTACGCTGACCTTTTCTCCCCATGTATCTTCGTCCCAACCGATTATCTCCCCTTCTTTAATCGATATAATTTCGACTTCAGCACCAGCATCTAATAACGCGCTACGGGGTGATAAAAGCTCACTTTGTTCAAAACCATCAGTTGCAAGAATAGCAATTTTTTTACCTTGTAATTGAGTACCTGTTTGTAATGTGGTCATGTTATCTCCTTATTAATTAATAAACGGGAACAAACTTAACAGAGCAAGCACTACGCCAAAAATAACTCTATGATATATAGTTTTTTTTATTTATTTCACTCACTACTTTTTGCAAATAATTTAGAATTCATGAAAAAAATACACCGCTAAAAACACACCTTACCCTTGAGCTTCGCAAGTAATAAATAAAGTTTTAAAATATACATTTTAAACAGTGACTAAAAGCCTTAGTGATTGCTAGTATGAAGCCTTGGAATGAGGGATTGGAATGAGACAATGAACACAATACTAACCACACAATGCGTGGACGATGTAGGCTTAATAGCTAAAGTTACCGGGCTGTGCCACGAACATAATTTGAATATAACTCGCAATAATGAATTTGTTGATAAAGACGCTAAGCGCTTTTTTATGCGCACTGAATTAGCAGGAAAACCAAGCAATGACTTTATCTCTCGACTTGAGCAGATATTACCCATAGGTGCTACTGTTACGCTGCATAATGATGAGCAAACCAAAGTGGTGCTGCTTGCAACCAAAGAAGCGCATTGTCTTGGTGGCGTATTACTAAAGCAGTTTGAGCAAGCGTTGAATATTGAAGTACTAGCCGTTATTGCCAACTACCCTGATTTAGCGCCGTTGGCGAAAGGCTTTGATGTGCCATTTCATGTAGTTAGCCACGTAGGACTGAGTCGATTAGAGCACGATGAAAAAGTGGGGGATTTAATAGCCAGCTATAATCCTGACATTATTGGCCTTGCTAAGTACATGCGTATTTTAAGTCCTGAGTTTGTAGCACGCTTTGACGGCAAAATTATTAATATTCACCATTCATTTTTGCCTGCATTTATTGGTGCTAAACCTTATCATCAGGCGTTTGAACGAGGTGTTAAAATTATTGGTGCTACCGCGCACTTTGTTAATAATGAACTTGATGAAGGACCAATTATTATGCAAGACGTAACGCATGTTAATCATGCAAATACCGCAGAAATAATGGCAAAAATGGGTAAAGATGTTGAAAAGAACGTGTTTTGTAAAGCCCTGCAATTGGCTTCTGAACATAAGCTGTTCATTAACGGTAATCGAACGGTTGTTTTTTAAGATTTTTATTAAAGCCGTTTAGTTAGTTTCTTATACAGCTAAAAATGAAGAGGCACTGCGCCTCTTTCTTGTTGTTATTATTTTGATTCAATTTTTGTCTAGCTATGTGGACTCAATAGGTTCAAGTTGCAACTTTGCTGCAATTAGCACGGCTTGTGTGCGATTATAAACACCTAACTTTCTAAAAATAGCGGTTATATGTGCTTTTATTGTCGCTTCTGAAATATGCAGCTCATAGGCTATCTGCTTGTTGAGTAACCCTTCATGCAAGTATTGTAATACCTTATATTGCTGAGGAGTCAACGACGCAACCTGTGCGGCTATTTCTTTGTCTTCACCTTTAATGGTTGCTACTTTGTCTTTTAGTTCAAGTGGTAACCACACATCGCCATCAAGAATTTGATTAATAGCCCCAGCAATATCATCCGACGATGATGACTTAGGGATAAAGCCCATCGCACCGTAATTCACTACCTTTGAAACAATATTAATATCTTCACTGCCCGACACCACCGCAATAGGCAAGCTAGGGTAATCTTCGCGAATACGAATAAGGCCATATAAATCACCATTACCTGGCATATGTAGGTCTAGTAATAAGATATCTAAATCTTCTTGTTCGCTTAGCACCTGCAATGTGGTATCAAAATTTTCTGATTCAAAAACCTCTAAACCTTCAAACTTTAAACTCAATGCGCCTTTTAATGCTTCACGAAATAACGGGTGATCGTCCGCTATTAAAAACTGACTCATGGTTCACTCCTAATAAATTCGGCTGTTGTCTAATAATAGACAACAGCCGATATACTACGTTTAGAATCAACTTATAATCAAGTTTTTAACGCAAATTTAGCGGTTTAATCGATTTTCGATTAACTCATCAACCACACCCGGATCAGCAAGAGTCGAAGTATCACCCAACTGTTGATGCTCATTTGCCGCAATTTTACGTAAAATTCGACGCATAATCTTACCTGAACGCGTTTTTGGTAAACCTGGTGACCATTGGATCATATCAGGTGAGGCAATTGGACTTAGTTCTTTACGAACCCAGTTACGCACTTCTTTAGTTAGGTCATCACTAACTACTATGCCTTCATTTGGCGTAATATAAACATAAATACCTTGGCCTTTAATATCGTGCGGATAACCCACAACAGCAGCTTCTGCAACCGCTTCGTGCGCAACTAAAGCACTTTCAATTTCAGCAGTACCTAAGCGATGACCCGATACGTTAAGTACGTCGTCAACACGCCCTGTGATCCAGTAATAACTATCTTCATCACGACGACAACCATCACCCGTAAAGTAAACACCAGGGTATGCTGAAAAGTACGTTTGTTCAAAACGTTCATGATCGCCATATATTGTGCGTGCTTGTGAAGGCCAGCTATCAAGAATCACTAAGTTACCATCAATCGCACCTTCAAGAGTATTACCCTCAGCGTCAAATAATGCGGGAGCAATACCAAAAAATGGTCGTGTTGCAGAGCCAGGCTTCATGTCAGTTGCACCCGGCAGAGGGGTGATCATAATACCGCCAGTTTCAGTTTGCCACCACGTATCAACTATTGGGCAATTTTCATTACCAATTTTCTCGTAATACCATGTCCATGCTTCAGGGTTGATTGGCTCACCGACAGAGCCTAGCACGCGTAAGCTATTACGATTTGAAGAAGTTGTTGGCTCATCACCTTTAGCCATTAACGCACGAATAGCTGTTGGCGCAGTGTACAAAATAGTAACGCCATGCTTATCAACTATTTCACCCATACGCCCTGCGGTTGGGTAAGTCGGTACACCTTCAAATAATACTTGTGTGCAACCGTTTACAAGCGGCCCATAAGCAATGTAGCTGTGGCCGGTTATCCAGCCTACATCTGCGCTACACCAAAAGACATCGTCTTCTTTTAAATCAAACACATACTCATGCGTCATTGATGAATAGACTAAGTAACCACCGGTTGTATGTACTACACCCTTTGGTTGCCCAGTAGAGCCTGATGTATACAAAATAAATAGTGGGTCTTCAGCGTTCATCGGCTCAGGATCACACTTAGCAGGTAAGTCCGCGACTAAATCGTGCCACCAAATATCGTGATCGTGCCATTGCACTTCGCCACCGGTTAACTGATGCACGATAACGTGCTCAATAGTGGTTACTGATTCTTGATTTACGGCTTCATCAACGTTAGCTTTAAGTGGCACGGTATTACCAGCACGACGGCCTTCATCAGAAGTAATAACAATTTTAGCGCCTGAATCTTTGATGCGGTCAGCAATGGCTGACGGTGAAAAACCACCAAATACGACTGAGTGAATAGCACCCACTCTTGCACACGCTTGCATGGCGTAAACTGCTTGTGGTGACATCGGCATGTAAATAGCAACACGGTCGCCTTTTTTTACACCTAATTTTTTTAAACCATTGGCAAACTGAGCCACCTCATCATGAAGCTTTTGGTAACTAATATGCTCACTATCTGCTGGGTTATCACCTTCCCAAATAAGTGCGGTTTTATCGGCGTTAGTTGCCAAGTGACGATCGATACAGTTGTATGAAGCATTTAATTGACCATCTTCATACCAACGGATATCAATATGACCTTTATCGAATGAAGTGTTTTTTACTTTTGTATATGGGGTTGACCAATCGAGACGTTTTCCGTGCTCTGCCCAAAAACCCTCTGGGTCATCAATAGATTGCTTGTAAAGTGTATTATATTTATCGTTATCAACTAATGCTGCATTCTTGATATTTTCAGGAACTGGATAGATAGTTTGTGACATCGTCGTCTCCGTTTTAATTTCTTCTCCCAAGGATCACTCAGCATAGCTGGTGAGAGTATTAGACCTTAGTTGTAAATAGGTTTAATTATTTTTCCTCATCACTTTAAACTATAAATCACGGTGTTTTTACCCCTACTTTATACTAATACTTCGCCTGCCACCTTAGTCTAATAGACCAATAGGTAATTGAGTAACAAGCGCACTTAATCAAAAGTGGATTACAATTTTGCAACAAGTAGCCCGAATAGGACATAAAACGATGGCAACAACAGTAACAGCAATCAAAACTCTTACCGCAAGCGCCGTACTTTGCGCAATAAGCACAACGGCTAATGCAGCAAGCCTTGGTAACACCGAAATAAGTTACGGCGGCTATATAAAACTTGATGCAATGTGGAGTGATTATTCATCGGGTGTACCGGCAGGAGATAATGTTGGCCGTGACTTTTACGTACCTAGCACAACACCTGTTGGTACTGATGTAGATAACGATCCAGTACTTGATATGCACGCCCGTCAGTCGCGCTTTAATTTTGGCACAGCTACTACGCTTGATAACGGTAAATCAATCAATACTAAAATTGAAATCGACTTTTTAGCATCAGCTCCTGGCGGAAATGAACGTGTTACAAGCTCATACGCACCACGTATTCGTCAAGCCTATATTACTTATGACGGCTGGTTATTTGGTCAAGCATGGTCGAATTTTCAAAACGTAGGCGCTCTTCCTGAAGCACTTGATTTTATAGGGCCAGCGGAGGGCACAGTGTTTGTTCGCCAAGCCCAGATACGTTATGCAACAGGTAATTGGTCATTTTCTTTAGAGAATCCAGAAAGTACAATCACTGCACCAGGTGGTGTCCGTGTTGAAACCGATGACGCAACTTTACCTGACTTTACTGCGCGCTACGGTTTAAAAGCGGACTGGGGTGAGTTTGTTGTCACCGGTTTAGCCCGTCAATTAACTTATAAGCAAGATGGCCTTGACGCCGATGAAACATCATTTGGTGTAAGTGCCTCTGGTAAAGTTAATTTAGGTGAAAACAACCTTAAATTTATGCTAACTCAAGGTCAGGGTTTAGGCCGCTACGTAGGTGTAAATATTGCCAATGGTGCAGCGCTTGACGGCGACCAACTAGATGCCATTGACTCAACCTCGGGCTTTATCGCTTATCAGCATTATTGGAATAGCCAGTGGCGTTCAACCTTTTTGTATTCATTTTTCTCAGCTGATAACAACCAAGACTTACTCGTAATTACCGATGACCCTACTAAAACGAGCCAAAGTTATAGTGCCAATATCTTATACTCACCGGTTAAAAAGCTAACCTTTGGTGTAGAACTAAAACACGCCCAACGAGATTTAGAAAGCGGCACTGATGGCGATATGGATCGCTTACAGTTTTCTGCTAAATACGCTTTCTAATTTTCTGACTTTTTATTAATTCTTTGAGCGGCCTAGGCCGCTTTTTTTTGCTTTATAACTTAATAATTGCGAGTACCAATAATATCGCTACAACCACTATCAAACAACATGCCTATGGCGCACCCGACTTAATGGCAAGCTAAGACGCTACTGACAATGTGGGCCTTACTTTTAATATCAATAATCTAATTTCAAAGCAGTACTTAAACAACTTATACTGGACACAAAGTTATTGCGGTGCGCCTCGTCTGTGTTAATTGGTAGCTATAAGGCTAATTTACTTTAGCCTATACTTTTTAGCTACCTAAATTCGGATAATAAGTGCAATTTCTCAGATTAGATGGCCAGCTGTTATAATTCGGCCATTTTCTCGCCAAAGGAAATTGCTTTAATGAAATATAAACAGCTGACACAAGAAGAAAGATACCAGATTTACGCGTTAATAAAAGCAGGAAATAACCAAAAGCAGATAGCTGAAGAACTAACTCGTTCACCGTCATCTATTTCTAGAGAGCTAAAACGCAATAAAGGACTTAAAGGCTATCGGCCTAACCAAGCCAATAACTTTGCTGAACAAAGACGTAAGTCATCTTTCAAAGCAAGTAAGTTAACAGAGGACGTCACTCACTGGATTAATAAATTGTTGCATGACGGACTTTCCCCTGAGCAAGTGGCAGGCCGCTTAGCTTTAGAGAAACAGGTCGTTTTACATCATGAAACAATTTATCAATATATTTACAGAGACAAGGCTCGTGGTGGCAAGCTACATAAGACACTCACTCGTGCATGTAAAAAGTATAAAAAACGCTATGGAAGCTATGATAAACGTGGACAGATAGTTAATCGAGTCAGCATTGATGAACGCCCAAGTATTGTGGATTCAAAGTCTAGGATTGGTGATTGGGAGGGCGATACAGTGATAGGTAAAGGGCGTAAAAATGCGCTTGTCACAATGGTTGAACGTAAAACGTTATATACAGTCGTTCACAGAATTGAAAGCAAGCATGCGAAAATAACAGCCGATGCGCTGATCACGTGTATGACACCATATAAAGGTAAGGTTATTACCGTGACGTTAGATAATGGAAAAGAGTTTGCTCACCATGAGCATGTTGCACAAAAATTAGAAGCTGATGTGTATTTCGCTCATCCCTATTCATCATGGGAGCGGGGCATAAATGAGAATACCAACGGCTTACTTAGACGCTTCTTCCCCAAGGGAACTGACTTTATGGCGCTAAGTGAAGCAGAGATACAGGCGGCAGTTGATAAGCTCAACCATCGGCCAAGAAAAACAAGAGGGTATAAAACCCCTCATGAATTATTTACGGGGCAATCAGAAGTTCTGGTGGCTGCATAATGATTGCACTTAATACTTGAATTCAAGCTATGCAAAACCCTAGATTATCTGGCAATTAAAAACAAAAAACCGCTAAATAAAATTTAGCGGTTTTTTAAGTTTTAAGCTCGGGTCAAATCAAGCTTAACTCATTCAATTTACAAGCAGAGGCTATAAGTCGGCTTTATCGCCTAAACTTTCTTCGCCATCGGCTGCTTTTTCAGTGGCTTTTAATAACAACATACCACGTAATTTTCCTTCGATTTCATCAGAGATCTCAGGGTTATCTTTTAAGAACTTAATTGAGTTAGACTTACCTTGGCCGACTTTATTTCCATTGTAGCTATACCAAGCACCGGCTTTTTCTACAATTTTGTGCTTAACACCTAAATCGATTAATTCACCGTGCTTAGAAATACCTTCACCGTACATAATGATAAACTCAGCTTGCTTAAACGGTGGCGCGACTTTATTTTTCACTACTTTAACGCGGGTTTCGTTACCGACAACTTCATCGCCTTCTTTAACAGAGCCTATACGACGAATATCTAAACGTACTGAGGCATAAAACTTAAGTGCATTACCCCCGGTCGTGGTTTCAGGGTTACCAAACATAACACCAATTTTCATACGGATTTGGTTAATGAAAATACATAAAGTGTTTGAACGCTTAATATTACCCGTTAATTTACGCAGCGCTTGTGACATCAAACGAGCTTGTAGGCCCATATGCGAATCACCCATATCGCCTTCAATTTCAGCTTTTGGTGTTAATGCTGCTACCGAGTCAACAATTACAACATCAACGGCGCTTGAACGTACTAACATGTCACAAATTTCTAATGCTTGCTCACCGGTATCTGGCTGTGACACTAATAACTCATCAATGTTTACGCCCAACTTTTGCGCATAAACCGGATCAAGTGCGTGCTCTGCATCAACGAAAGCACAGGTTTTTCCTTCCTTTTGCGCTTCTGCGATAACTTGTAAAGTTAGGGTTGTTTTACCTGATGATTCAGGACCATACACTTCTACAATACGTCCCATAGGTAAGCCACCTATGCCTAACGCAATATCAATACCTAATGAGCCCGTAGACACAGCATCAATATCAAGTGCTTTATTATCACCCAATTTCATAATTGAGCCTTTACCAAATTGACGTTCAATTTGTGATAAAGCAGCGTCCAACGCTTTTTGTTTATTATCGTTCATTTTATTCTCCAAATCCGGCTAATGCGAACAAGTATACTGTATGAAATTACAGTATCAAGCTAATTTTATAAATTTATCTTATCTATTACTACTTTTAATGAGTAAACAATAGCTTGCAACCTAACTTGTGCTCTATCACCGGTAAATATTTGCTGGCTTGCATACTGTTTATTACCAATTTGAATACAAAACCACACCAAGCCCACCGGTTTATCTGTGCTGCCACCACCAGGGCCTGCAACACCCGACACTGCAATAGCAATATCGGCTTCTGTTGCCGAAATTGCGCCTTTTGCCATAGCAAGCACAGTTTGCTCGCTTACTGCACCATACTCATCTAATGTATCAGCACTAACAGCCAGTAAATCTTGCTTAGCTTGATTGCTATAAGTAACAAAAGCACGGTCAATATAAGCAGAGCTTCCGGGGGTATCGGTTAGTGCATAACTAACTCCACCACCAGTACATGATTCAGCACTAGTGATCCATAAGCATTTATCCGTTAAAATAGTGCCTAATTGCGCAGCAAGTGTTTTAATCTCTTGATGTAATTTCATATTCAGCCTTTGGGTAAATACATGTCGTTTGATCTTTATGCACCGCACACTATAAATCAACAAACCCCGATGATGCAGCAGTATCTAAAAATAAAATCCGAACATCGTGATATTTTATTATTTTATCGTATGGGCGACTTTTATGAACTCTTCTTTGATGACGCAAAACGCGCCGCACAGTTGTTAGATATTTCACAAACCCATCGCGGTAAAGCCGGCGGCGACCCTATCCCAATGGCAGGCGTACCTTATCATGCGGTAGAAAACTATTTAGCCCGGTTAGTACAAATGGGCGAGTCTGTCGCTATTTGTGAACAAATAGGTGACCCTGCAGCAAGCAAAGGCCCGGTTGAACGTAAAGTTGTGCGCATTGTCACCCCCGGCACGATTTCTGACGAAGCGCTTTTACAAGAACGCCAAGACAACTTGCTCACTAGTGTCTGGCAAAATAAAAAAGGCCTGTATGGCATTGCTTATTTAGATATTAATTCAGGGCGCTTTAACATACTTGAAGTAAATACTGATGAAGCTTTTAGCTCATCACTGCAGCGCCTTGCCCCTGCTGAATTACTATACCCTGAAAGTTTTGAAAACGTTCATTTAATCGAACATATTAAAGGTGCTCGCAGGCGCCCAGAATGGGAATTTGATTTAGATACCGCGAATCACTTATTGTGCGACCAATTTGGTACTAAGGATTTAGTCGGTTTCGGGGTAGAAAAAGCCCACGCAGCCATCACCGCAGCTGGTTGCTTAATGCAATATGTTAAAGATACCCAGCGCATTGGCTTGCCACATATTCGTGCTATTACCCTTGAGAAAAACGAACACGCTGTGATCTTGGATGCCGCGACACGTAAAAACTTAGAGCTCACTGTTAATCTTTCTGGTGGTTTTGAAAACACCCTAGCGCAAGTACTTGATAAAACAGCCACAGCAATGGGTTCGCGATTATTAAAGCGCCGTATTCACACACCGATTCGAAATAAAGTAGAGCTAAGCTCTCGCTTAAATGCCATTAGCGCCATTATTGATGTACAACTTTGTGGTGAACTGCATGAATCACTTAAGCAAATTGGTGATGTGGAGCGTGTCATTGCTCGCTTAGCACTTTGTACCGCAAGGCCGCGTGATTTAACTCGTTTGCGCAGCGCATTACAAGCCTTAGCGCCGCTTCACCTGTTACTTAACGATGCCAGTGACGCACGTATAAACAGCATTATCAGTCAATCGGCGGAGCTACCTGAGCTACAAAGCTTACTTGAACGTGCGGTGATTGAAACACCGCCAGTATTAATCCGTGATGGTGGAGTAATTGCACCAGGTTATAACAGTGAGCTTGATGAATGGCGCACGCTTAGCCAAGGCGCAACAGATATTTTAGAGCAGCTTGAAGCGCGTGAGCGTGAACGCACTGGTATAAGTACCCTTAAAATTGGTTACAACCGAGTGCACGGCTTTTTTATTGAGGTAAGCCGCGCTAACTCGCACCTTGTACCTGCTGATTATATTCGCCGCCAAACCCTTAAAAATAACGAACGCTATATTATTCCAGAGCTTAAAGAACACGAGGACAAGGTGCTTGGCAGCCAGTCAAAAGCACTGGCGCTTGAAAAACAGCTTTATGAGCAGTTATTTGAGTTTATAGCGCCGCATATTGAGCAACTACAGATCATGGCAGAGGCACTTGCTGATTTAGATGTACTAAATAATTTAGCAGAACGTGCCCAAGCGCTTAACTACGCTAAACCAGAGCTTTATGATAATGACGATATAAGTATTCGTCAGGGCCGCCACCCAGTGGTTGAGCAAGTAATGAAAGACCCTTTTATTGCTAACCCTGTTGAGCTTAATCGCGCACGAAAAATGCTCATTATTACTGGCCCTAATATGGGTGGTAAATCAACCTATATGCGCCAAACAGCACTAATCGTACTGATGGCACACATTGGCTCTTATGTTCCGGCAGATGCCGCTAAAATAGGCAATATTGACCGTATATTCACCCGTATTGGTGCCAGTGATGACCTAGCCTCGGGCCGTTCAACCTTTATGGTTGAAATGACCGAAACCGCAACGATTTTAAATAATGCCACCACCCAATCATTGGTGTTAATGGATGAAATTGGCCGCGGTACGAGTACCTACGATGGTTTATCTCTTGCTTATGCGACCGCCGATTATTTAGCCTCAAAAATTGCTGCAAAAACACTTTTTGCAACACACTATTTTGAATTAACAGAGCTCGCTGAGCAGCAAACAGGCTTAGTGAACGTGCACTTAGATGCTATTGAGCACAACGACACCATCGCCTTTATGCATACGGTATTAGATGGCGCAGCTAGTAAAAGTTTTGGCTTACAAGTAGCCGCTTTAGCAGGCGTACCAAAAGCCGTTATAAAGCAAGCCAAACAAAAGCTTAAAATGCTCGAAAATCATCAACCTGTTACTGCCGACATAAACACCCAGCAACCGTCATTATTCATAAGTGAGCCTTCAGAGGTAGAAACACAGTTAGCAGACATTGATCTTGATAACTTAAGCCCACGCCAAGCTCAAGACTTACTTTATAAGCTAAAAGCGCTGCTTTAACTTATAAAACTAAGCACGCTATAAAACGTAAATACAAAAAAAGCTGAAGGCATATCACCTTCAGCTTTTCTTTAAATTACTTTATTAAATAATTCTTTTAAATTGCAATTTTAAAAGCAAAGTTTAAGTTACGAAAACTGCTCAAATAAGCTGTCTGTACTTAACCCTTCAAGCTGTAAAATATCTTTTAAACGACGTAGTGCTTCCACTTGAATTTGCCTTACTCGTTCACGCGTTAAACCAATTTCACGTCCAACATCTTCAAGGGTCGATGGCTCATAACCTAACAAACCAAAACGGCGCGCCAGTACTTCACGCTGCTTAGGATTAAGCTCACCTAACCAATCAATAATGTGTTTATCCATATCATTATTTTGCACTTCACCTTCAGGACCTGAACCTTTATCATCTGCAATAATATCAAGCAGTGCCGTATCGTTATCGCCACCGATTGGCGTATCAACAGAAGTAATTCTTTCGTTTAAACGTAGCATTTTTGTCACGTCTTCGACGGGTCGATCTAAGCATTGTGCAATTTCTTCGGCGGTTGGTTCATGATCTAGCTTTTGAGTTAACTCACGAGCTGTTCGCAAATAAACATTAAGCTCTTTAACCACATGAATGGGTAAACGGATAGTCCGCGTTTGATTCATAATGGCACGTTCAATAGTTTGTCGTATCCACCACGTTGCGTAGGTTGAAAAACGAAAGCCTCGTTCAGGGTCAAACTTTTCAACAGCGCGGATAAGTCCCAAGTTACCTTCTTCAATTAAATCAAGTAATGCAAGACCACGATTATTGTAACGGCGGGCAATTTTTACAACTAGGCGTAAATTACTTTCGATCATTCGTTTACGTGAAGCTTCACAACCTTTAAGTGCTTTTCGAGCAAAGAACACTTCTTCTTTAGCACTCAATAAAGGCGAAAAGCCAATTTCGCCTAAATAAAGCTGCGTTGCATCGAGATTTTTAGTCACTTCCTCTTTGGCAAATATTTCTTCTTCGTTGTCTACTTTTTCAAGCAACCCAGTGCTAGATTCTTCAGACGCTATATTGTCGAGCTTATCATCTTTGGTTTTCTCAAGTTTTTCTATATGACTCATGAGCGTACTCCCAAGCAAATATGTGATTGAACTAAATCACTATTTATCAATACCCGAATTAAGGCAGGTATTTTTCAGGGTTTACAGCTTTGCCTCGGTAACGAATTTCAAAACGAAGTGCCGTCACTGATGAACCAGAACTACCAACCTCTGCTATTTTCTGCCCTGCCTTCACTTCCTGTTTTTCTTTGACTAACAATTTAGAGTTATGTGCATAAGCACTAAGGTAATCATCATTATGTTTCAAAATGATTAAATTACCGTACCCTCTTAATGCACTACCGGCATAAACGACGACTCCATGTGCAGCGGATAAAACTGACACGCCTTTTTTGTTAGCAATTTGTACACCTTTATAACCATTTTCCTTACTCGAAAAACGCCGGGTCACCTTACCTTTAGCTGGCCAAGACCACAGAACCTTCTTAGTGTTCAAGCTATTAGTATTACTAACTTTTTTATTGGCTTGTTTTTGAACATACTCTCGTTGTTTTGGCTGATCAAGTTCTTTCTTTAAATTTTTGTTATTTTTTTGTTTGTTATATGTAGACTTTTTACTCAAATTCGTATACTTTTCCGTCTTTTTATTTTTCTTCGTCGTACCTCTGAGGTTAATAATTTGACCAGGACGGATAACGTAAGGAGCCGGGATAGCATTGTTTCTAGCGAGTTTTTTAAAGTCTTGCTGGGCGCTAAACGCGATAGAGTAAAGCGTATCGCCTTTTTGTACTTTATAACTACTACCATTTATGATGACACCGAGGTTATGATCTACAACTTTAGTATCTAAACTACTAACCGGCGCAGGAGTGTTTCGTGACGAGCAACCAAAAAGCAAAATGCTAATAAACAAAGTAACATAAACTGTTAATCGTTTACTCATCGTAATTTGCTCCTTAATTTATAAAAGTAAATTTTTAATGCTTAACGTAGTAAAAAATACGCGATGACAATTAATAGTACTAATCCCCAGCCAAGTGCTTCAACATATTGACGTAATTTTTGTTCCATTTTTACACCGCCCCATTTCATTAATGCTGAAACTAAAAAGAACCGTGCACCACGGCCAATAGTTGAGGCTAATAAAAACGGTAAAAATGCCATTTGCATTAATCCTGCGCCAATAGTAAATACTTTATAAGGAATAGGCGAAAAACCTGCTAAGAACACCACCCATACCCCATAGTTTTCAAACCAGCTCAATGCCGTCGCAAACTTATCTTGCCAGCCCATTTGTGTAATGAAAGGCTCAACAACCGGTTCAAACAACCAAAACCCAAGTAAATACCCTACAATACCACCTATTACCGACGCTATCGTAGTAAGGCTGGCAAACCGCCATGCTTTACTTGGCTGTGCAAGTGACATTGGCGCAAGCATCACATCGGGTGGGACGGGGAAAAAAACAGATTCAGCAAAACTCATCCCAGCTAAATAACGTTCTGCATGACGGTGCTTTGCCCACACTAGGGCCATGTCGTATAGCTTAGTAAACAACTTCAAAATGATTTCCTATTCAATATCACCAGGCACTAAAGGTACAAACCTGACTGGTGCAATAATATGCTGATTAAACGTATCGCCTTCGCGAACTACCATAATTAATTTCTGATCTTGCTCGCCTATAGGCGCGATCATCACCCCACCATCAGCAAGCTGATCAAGTAACGCTTGCGGTACTTTTGATGCCGCGGCGGTAACAATAATACCTTGAAAAGGCGCTTGTGAATGCCAGCCTTGCCACCCATCGCCATGTTTCATACTGACATTGTATAAATCAAGCTGCTGCAGACGCCTTTTAGCTTGCCATTGCAATGCTTTAATACGTTCTACCGAACACACTTTAGTAAACGTTTTAGCCAGTATCGCCGTTTGATAGCCCGATCCCGTACCAATTTCGAGCACCTTTTCACGTACTCCTGCCAAACGGAGTAATTCAGTCATCCGCGCAACAATATAAGGCTGCGATATTGTTTGCCCTTTACCTATCGGCAGCGCGGTATTTTGATACGCTTTGTGTTTTAGCACATCATCAATAAACACATGACGAGGAATATTAGCAATAGCACTTAAAACGTGCTTATCTTCGACCCCTTCACGCTGTAATAATTCAGCTAATGCCTGAGCACTGCGAGAATAATTAGCCAGCACTATTTATCTCCATTGTTTTCAGCCATTGGGTAACCGCACCTAAACTGTCTTTAGCAGTCATATCAACATTTAGCGGTGTAACCGAAGCATAACCATTATTAATTGCATAAAAATCGGTATCAGAGCTTGCATCACTTTCAGCTCCCAAAATACCATACCAGTAAATGTCTCGTCCCCAAGGGTCTTGTTGTTTAGTCATGGCTTCGGCTTTATGGCGCGAACCTAACCGCGTAACGTGTACACCTTTAAGCTCGCACAATGGTACATCAGGAACGTTAAGATTAATGATTTGATCTTTGGGTAACGGATGAGAAGTCAGTTCTTTAATAATACCCACAGCGACCGCTGCTGCGGTCTCAAAATGATTGCCTTCTTTAGAGCAAAGCGACACAGCAATCGCAGGAAAGCCTAAATGACGCCCCTCTGTCGCAGCTGCTACAGTACCAGAATAAAGAGTATCATCACCTAAATTTGCACCGTGGTTGATGCCTGCCACTACTAAATCGGGCATTTCTGATGAAAGCTCATTAACCCCTAAATGCACACAATCTGTTGGTGTGCCATTAACTGAAATAAAGCCATTATCTAAAGTGGTAGCGCGTAATGGGTTTATTAAAGTAAGCGAATTACTCGCGCCACTGCAGTTTCTATCAGGGGCAACTAAGGTAACCTCAGCAATCTGTGTAAGCGCATGATAAAGAACACGAATACCCTTAGCATTTACACCATCATCATTGCTTAATAATATTTTCATTTAGCGTCCTTTTGTTTTTCTACTCGCGGGCTGGCATCCGTATAATCCACAAGTTCACGCAATAAAGCAGTTGCAAAACACCCTTTAGGTAAACCAAAGCTTAGTTTTATTGTTGCTTCGTCGATGGTTTCAACAGCTAAATGCTGCGGCACTAAACGCAGCTTCCTGCGCTCATTCTTAAGCCCTAATTCACCTAATCCGTCACACCATAATTGATAAGGTTCAAGCCAGACTTTTTCTTGTTCTGTTAATCCCCCTTCGCTTTTCCCCACCATTGGCGCCGACATAACAATTTCGCCGGTGGCTAGCCTTGCTATATTTTCATCACTAATAGCATCTTCAAAAAAGGCATTCCCCCCGCTAAACATAAATACTTCACGGTGCATGGTTTTAGCTAGTCCATGCTCGGCTACGCGTAAATTAACTATTTGATTAAATACATAAGAACGCGCAGCAGAAATAACTAAACCACGTAGTTTTTTATCGCGAATGCGCTCACCTGCAAACATTTTTTTTGCCATTTCGAGGTTATGCCCGCCGTGGCCAAAGCGTTGTTCGCCAAAATAATTAGGCACCCCCGTGCGTACAGCATTTATGCGGCTCAAAATATCAAGAGGCTCAGTCACATTACGAAGCGTAATGGTAAATTTATTACCTTTATGACACCCCGTGCGCAGCTTACGATTATGGCGCTTTTGAGTAATCACAAACATGGAATCGCTATTGAGTTCAGTAAAATCAATATGCTTTTTAATGGGAACGGGTACACTAAACCACTGCGAGCAAACTCCGTGGCGATCTTTCATACCGGCGTAACTTACATCACGTGGCGAAATACCCGCCTTTTGTGCCAGTAACTTAGCAACATACTGAGTATTTTCACCTTTTTTAACCACTTGCAAACAAACGTGCTCACCGCTGCCGGTAAGTTCTATACCGAGCTCTTCATCGACCATAAAGTCTTCTGCGTTAGTTTTAAAGTCAGCTTTTGATAAAGGCGCACCGTATAAGTAATTTAATTCACTCATGCTTTGCTCATATTTTTACTCATAATAACCACAGCATGGCTTGAGATACCTTCTTTACGCCCTTCAAAACCGAGTTTTTCAGTGGTCGTGGCTTTGACATTAACTTGGTTGATATCAGCGTTTAAATCGGCGGTTAAATTAGTTCGCATGGCTTGGATATGTGGCAACATTTTTGGAGCTTGAGCAACAATAGTGACATCTGCATTACCGAGCACATAACCTTGTTGCTTAGCTAAATCAACTACATGACGCAGTAAAATACGACTATCGATATTCTCATATTCACTGGCTGTATCAGGAAAATGCTTGCCAATATCGCCCATGGCCAGCGCGCCCAAAATAGCATCGCATAAAGCATGTATAGCAACATCGCCATCAGAGTGAGCTAAAAAGCCTTGCGGGTAAGCTATTTTCTCTCCACAAATTGTTAAAGGGCCTTCGCCACCAAATTTATGAACGTCGAAGCCGTGGCCTATTCGAATCATGTTTCGCTCTCACCTTGTTGTTTTTGCAGTAAATAATTAGCTAAATCTAAATCTTCTGGGGTAGTAATTTTAATGTTATCACTGCGCCCAGCGACCAATTTAACCGGCAGCTTCGCCCATTCAATAGCTGACGCTTCATCAGTGATGCTTACCTGTTGTTGAAGCGCCTGTGTGAGCGCTGATTTTAATTGCTGATAGTCAAAAAATTGCGGGGTAAGTGCTTGCCATAATTCATCACGAGGTACAGTTTGTTCAACATGACTTCGACCTCTTTTAATGGTGTCTTTAACTTTCGTGGCTAAAATGCCACCTTCATTTGCTGCTAAACACTCGGTAATTAAATGCTCTATATCAGTTATTGTTACTAATGGCCTTGCGGCATCGTGGACTAATACCCAATCAGGTGCATCACCCGCCAACGCCTTTAATGCATTTAGTACAGAATCACTGCGCTCTTTACCGCCATTAACCCGCGCTATACGCTCATCTATAAAGGGTAAATCGTCATAATAACCATCACCTTCACTAATCGCGACTTTAATACTACGCACACCCTTTACTTGGCTAAGCTTGTATAATGTGTGTTCTAAAATAGTTTTACCAGCAAGGCTTATGTACTGCTTTGGCGCATGATACTTCATACGACTACCGACTCCGGCCGCGGGCACTACAACAGCAATAGTGACTTGAGAGCTATTACTCATTGGTAGTTATTACTCATATTGTGGATTACCAGGCAAAACGCGAATAAAAGTTTCATCTGGTTTTATCATTCCAAGCTCATTACGGGCGCGCTCTTCAACACCTTCTTTGCCTACTTTTAAGTCTTTAATATCGGCCTGAAGCACCTTGTTACGCTTAACTAACTTTTCATTGGTTTGCTGATGTGAAGCCACCGCATTTTTAAGTCGACTATAGTCTTGTAAACCGTTGTGACCAAACCACAATCGGTACTGTACAAACAACGCCAAACACAACAAGGCGATTTGAAATAGTCGCATTTAACTCTCCATGATTTATTCGACCCGTTAATACTCATTGTGCCTATTAAAAACGGGGTTACTTTATTTACACTTTGGGCTGTTTAAAGTCGTGCCAATTAATATTCGCAGCCAATAACATTTCCCTTAACGATAATATGCGCGGCGTGAAGCGCTTATTAAAACGCCATTGATGGCCACAGCATGCGCTGCTCATCAATGCTTTATTAGGTTTTAAAAGCTGTCCTAACTGGCCTTCAAGCGGCTCACCTTGAAACGAAAACCAACCATGCTCATTACAATGAAGTTTATTGTCGCTTACTTGATCGACGCTGTCTATTCTAACTCGAGTTTGCTCTGGACAATTTATTAATATCGGCACAACTAGGCCTGCTTTTGCATAATTTTTATAAAAAGCCTGGTTGGCTTGCGTATCTAATTTAGCAGGACTGATTTTTTGTTTATCAAGCCAGCAGCCATTTTGCGAGTCAAGAGTCATTGGTATATCGCCGTTAACAATACGGGTTGATGCTCGCTCTATGTAATACGGCAAACTGGTTAATGTGCGGCGTAATCTCTCTTCGTCTAAAATAGCCGCAACACGGGCTATTTCACGTGCATAAAAAGCATTACATAGCTGGGCATAATCAGCCCGTTTGGCATCGTTTTGCCAAATTTCAGCTTGTTGCTCTGATTGCGGGTCGCGGGCTGACAACATAAACACTCAAAAACGGTTAGGTTTATATTTTATAGCATAGTGTCGGCTAGTTTTTAAGCTCTTTAATACTTGTCGGTCGCTTTAGATAATCGCGGGTTTAGTGCCTAGTTTAGCATCACCGTTTTCTAAAAACTGAATAACCGCGTCACGTTTTTTACCCAGTAATAAACTTCCATCAGCTAAAAACATAAAATTTTGCCAGTTACGTTTAAACACCGCAAAGCTCGTTTCGATAATATTATCCCGCGACATGCAAAAGTACACAGTAGTATTAGCTTGCCAATCAAGGTGATCGAGTATTTCTTGTGGTGGCAGCTCAGCTCCCTCTTCCCATGCAGCTTCCCAGTGTAATGTTTGGGTAAAGTTTTCTTCCTTGCCGCACCAATCGGTTTTATCAAAAAAGTCGGGGTGATCATGCTCACGGCTCACCATGGTGCTCCATAATACAGCAGCACGTTCTGAGCTCATTGGTTTAATTAAAGCAAGGTCTTGTTCATTAACGGGCGCGTCTTGATGGCGAAAAACCCACGCTTTTTTGTAATCATCTAACGGTATATAGTTCATAATATTGGCAAATTTGTTAGCATTAAAAGTGCAAGCGCAAATTATACAAGAGATCAAAACATGACTACAGCAATAAAACCACTTTCCCTCAAATCGGGAATATACCAACACTACAAAGGCCCTAAATACAAAGTGTTTTATGTTGCCACCCACAGCGAAACCGAAGAACCACTCGTGATATATCAAGCGTTATATGATGAGCATGGTATGTGGGCACGGCCACTGAGTATGTTTTTAGAAACAGTGGAAAAAGACGGCCGAACTATTCCACGCTTTGCGTACCTTGGAGAGGCCGAGTAACTATGGCATGATAGCCTTATTATTTACTGCTCAGACCAGATAGGTATTTACGTGCAATTTAATTCTACAGATAACTACATCGCAAGTAACTCGTTAAAACAAGCGGTTAATGCGGCAATTTTGCTAGAAAAGCCATTATTAATAAAAGGCGAGCCTGGTACAGGTAAAACCATGCTAGCTGAGGAGCTAGCTAAAAGCTTAGATACCACGCTTATTCAATGGCATATCAAATCGACCACCAAAGCCCAGCAAGGCTTATACGAGTATGATGCAGTATCACGTTTACGTGACAGTCAACTTGGTGATGAACGTGTAAACGACATTGGCAATTACATTGTCAAAGGTAAACTTTGGCAAGCTTTTACCTACGGCGAAGAGAATAATAAACGCCCCGTATTATTGATTGATGAAATAGACAAAGCCGACATCGAGTTCCCTAACGATTTGCTATTAGAGCTTGATAAAATGGAGTTTCATGTTTATGAAACTGGCGAGCGTGTTATTGCTAAACAGCGCCCAATTGTGATCATCACCTCAAATAACGAAAAAGAATTACCGGATGCATTTTTACGCCGCTGCTTTTTCCATTACATTGATTTTCCATCTACCAATGAAATGCAGAAAATTGTTGATGTACACCACCCTGATGTAAAACAAGATTTAGTACGCCAAGCGCTTGAAGTGTTTTTTGGCCTTCGTGAAGTAAACGGTATTAAGAAAAAGCCTTCCACCAGTGAGCTACTTGATTGGCTTAAGTTATTAATGGCTGAAGACATTGACGCGAAAACTCTCCACGATAAAAGCCAAAAAGGCGGCCTAATGCCGATGTTTGGTGCATTATTAAAGAATGAGCAAGATATCAGCCTAATTGAAAAACTTGCCTTTATGAGCCGCCGCTAAGATGTTAATTGCGTTTTTTTTCAAATTACGTGAATACCGCTTACCCGTGAGTTTGCGTGAGCTACTTGATTTGATCAACGCGCTAAAAAAAGGCGCGGTATTTGCCGACATTGACGGCTTTTACTATTTAGCCCGCACCATTATGGTTAAAGACGAAACGCACTTTGACCGCTTCGACAAAGCCTTTGCTGATTACTTTAGCGGCATTGCCGATATTGACTTATTAGAGAGCCTAAAGCAGCAACATAACTTACCCGAAGACTGGCTACGCAAAGAGTTTGAAAAAAACCTAAGCGATGAAGAAAAAGCCCAACTAAAAGCCATGGGTGGGCTCGACGAGCTAATGAAAACCCTTAAAGAGCGCCTAGAAGAACAACAAAAACGCCACGCAGGCGGCAGTAAGTGGGTAGGCACTGGTGGCACATCGCCTTTTGGAGCGTATGGCTATAACCCAGAAGGCGTACGGATTGGTCAAGACAGTAACCGCCGCGCCGTAAAAGTGTGGGATAAACGTGAATATAAAAATTTAGATTCAGACAGGGAAATTGGCTCGCGTACAATTAAACTCGCGCTTAAAAAACTACGTAAATTTGCCCGTACCGGCGCAAGTGATACCCTTGATTTAAACGAGACTATTCGCGCTACTGCAAAACAAGGCGGCATGCTTGATGTAAAAATGGCCCCCGAGCGCCACAACGCCGTAAAAGTGATCATGCTGTTTGATATTGGCGGCTCAATGGATGATTACATTCATACCTGCGAAGAATTATTTAGCGCCGCTCACAGCGAATTTAAACACTTAGAGTTTTACTACTTTCATAACTGTTTATACGAACATATTTGGCAAGATAACGAGCGCCGACATAGTAATCTAATTAACACCATGACGCTGGTCAACAAGTTCACCAGCGACTACAAGGTCATCTTTGTTGGTGACGCGACCATGGGCCCGTACGAAATAGCCTACCCCGGCGGCTCGGTAGAGCACTACAACGAAGAGCCTGGCAGTGCCTGGTTAAACCGGGTCACCAATCACTTTGATAAAGTAGCATGGGTCAACCCACAACCGGTTGAACACTGGCGTTACTATCAATCCATTGATTTTATAAAGCAGCTGATGGATAACAGAATGTACCCGCTGAGCTTAGATGGCATAAGTAGAGCGATAAAAGAGCTGAGTTAATTATAATAAATGACTGCTTATTGAGTAATTACCTGCGTTGTACCAAAGGCATTATACTGGGCTTGCCAGAGCGTTTGTTTATATTCATCGGTAAGCCTTTGTCGGGCGCCTAAGTGCGAGTTATGAAATACAACAAATTAAAACACCGTTTTTATTAGCAATAATATTTAACATTAATTCTCACTACGTTTACTATTTCGTAGCCACTTGAGTAGTATAAGTACTTTTGCAACCTCCAAAACTATTAACAATGTTATAATTACGATTGCAAAAGAAGGGACTACACTTCTTAAGGCGCTAAAAAAGAAAAATGTTGGCGGTATAATAAGTAGCAACCTAAATGGGAATTGTATTAGAGCTACGTACGCACCAAGTCTCCTCTCCTTAATTAAAAGATAACCAGAAGCAATTATTGACACTTTAACTAAATGAGCCAAAATTGTAAAAGAGACAGCCCATATAGCAAAACCGCCTGACGATTTAATATCATCGAGTAAACCTGTGTAGAATGGAATACTCCCATTTATAACCGACGAAATAACCAACCAAGAAATAAACAGCAAATCTATTGCGCCAAAAAGTTTAATTATTTTATTCCTAAATTCGGATAATAAGTGCAATTTCTCAGATTAGATGGCCAGCTGTTATAATTCGGCCATTTTCTCGCCAAAGGAAATTGCTTTAATGAAATATAAACAGCTGACACAAGAAGAAAGATACCAGATTTACGCGTTAATAAAAGCAGGAAATAACCAAAAGCAGATAGCTGAAGAACTAACTCGTTCACCGTCATCTATTTCTAGAGAGCTAAAACGCAATAAAGGACTTAAAGGCTATCGGCCTAACCAAGCCAATAACTTTGCTGAACAAAGACGTAAGTCATCTTTCAAAGCAAGTAAGTTAACAGAGGACGTCACTCACTGGATTAATAAATTGTTGCATGACGGACTTTCCCCTGAGCAAGTGGCAGGCCGCTTAGCTTTAGAGAAACAGGTCGTTTTACATCATGAAACAATTTATCAATATATTTACAGAGACAAGGCTCGTGGTGGCAAGCTACATAAGACACTCACTCGTGCATGTAAAAAGTATAAAAAACGCTATGGAAGCTATGATAAACGTGGACAGATAGTTAATCGAGTCAGCATTGATGAACGCCCAAGTATTGTGGATTCAAAGTCTAGGATTGGTGATTGGGAGGGCGATACAGTGATAGGTAAAGGGCGTAAAAATGCGCTTGTCACAATGGTTGAACGTAAAACGTTATATACAGTCGTTCACAGAATTGAAAGCAAGCATGCGAAAATAACAGCCGATGCGCTGATCACGTGTATGACACCATATAAAGGTAAGGTTATTACCGTGACGTTAGATAATGGAAAAGAGTTTGCTCACCATGAGCATGTTGCACAAAAATTAGAAGCTGATGTGTATTTCGCTCATCCCTATTCATCATGGGAGCGGGGCATAAATGAGAATACCAACGGCTTACTTAGACGCTTCTTCCCCAAGGGAACTGACTTTATGGCGCTAAGTGAAGCAGAGATACAGGCGGCAGTTGATAAGCTCAACCATCGGCCAAGAAAAACAAGAGGGTATAAAACCCCTCATGAATTATTTACGGGGCAATCAGAAGTTCTGGTGGCTGCATAATGATTGCACTTAATACTTGAATTCAAGATTCATTTAATTGCTCGGAAAATGTTTATAAGTTTTATTGGGGACAGCAGGAGCCCAATGCCAAGATTTACCACTTACAGACCAATCATCTTCATAGTTACCAAATGTTTGTTCAATCTTTCTGTAATCACCATCTTGCACGCCATAATTAGTCGAGCATTGTCCATTTTCATTGTATTAATCTTCAATACGTTTATCTTCCTTTGTACCGTACCCCCTCTCTGTCAGACTAGTTGTCGCGCTTAATATTCAACCATTAAACAGAGGGCGTGGAGTAACAATGAAACATTATTCAGCGCAAAGCAAAGAGTCGGCTCTTCAGAAGATGATGCCTCCAAATAATATAGCAATAGCCCAATTATCAATCGAGATGGGGATTGGTGAATCAACCTTGTATAATTGGCGAAAACAAGCAATTGATAAGGGGCATTTAGTGCCAGGTGATGGAAAGAATGCTGAGCAGTGGTCATCAGCAAATAAATTCTCAGTCGTGTTGGAAACAGCCTCTTTAAATCAAGCTGAGTTAGCGGAATATTGCCGAGGCAAAGGTCTTTATGTGGAACAAGTATCGGCTTGGCGAAATGCGTGTATAGATGCAAACGCTAACGTTAAAGAGCAAGAAAAAGCCTTCTCCACCGAAACAAAGAAAGATAAAAAACAGATCAATCAATTAGAAAAGGAGCTACGTCGAAAAGATAAGGCACTCGCTGAAACCGCAGCACTATTGGTGTTAAGAAAAAAAGCAAATGCGATCTGGGGGGAAGCCGAGGACGAATGATCCTCGACTCAGCTCGCATTCAAGCAGTTAAACTAGTTAATGAAGCTGTGAGTTCTGGTGCGCCAAAGTTTAAAGCTTGCCGTGAACTTGGGATCAGTGTCCGGACGTATCAACGTTGGACTGTTGACGGGAACATAAAAACAGATGGTAGACCAATATCTCAGCGCCCTGAGCCAAAAAATAAGCTATCAAAAGCAGAGAGAGATAACATATTAGCCATCGTTAATAGCGATGATTTTAAGAGCTTACCACCAAGCCAAATCGTCCCTACATTAGCAGATGAGGGTATTTATCTTGCTTCTGAATCAACATATTATCGTGTTCTTCATGAAGAAAAACAGCAAAACGCTCGCGGACGTAGTCAGATAAAAGAGAGAAAAGTACCGACGACACACTGTGCTACAGGGCCAAACCAAGTGTGGTGTTGGGATATTACTTGGTTACCAGGCCCCGCTAAAGGGCTGCATTTTTATTTATATTTGATACTCGATATATTTAGTCGAAAGATTGTTGGATGGGAAATTCATGATGACGAATCAGCAGAAAATGCATCAATATTAATTAAGAAAGCTCATTTAAAAGAAGGAGTTAAAGATAATCCTCTGGTACTGCATTCGGATAATGGAAGCCCAATGAAAGGCTCATCAATGCTTGAAACACTTTATAGTTTAGGTGTCGTGTCGTCTTTTAATCGTCCTAGGGTGAGCAATGATAATGCTTATGCTGAGTCGATATTTAAAACGTGTAAATATCGCCCTGACTATCCGTATAAAGGGTTTTCAACAATTGATGAGGCGCGTAGTTGGGTGTTGAAATTTAGCCACTGGTATAATTTTAACCACAAACATAGTGGCATCAAATACGTCAGCCCACATCAAAGGCATTCAGGATTAGCGGGTGACATATTGGCTAATAGAAAAGAAGTTTATCAAGGTGCTAAAGATGCTCACCCTGAGCGCTGGAGCGGTAATATCCGTAATTGGGATTTACCAAAAGAAGTGTACTTAAACCCTGAACAAAATAGTGTCAAGGCTGAGAGTGCATAACGTAGTGATCGCGACAACTAGTTTGACAAACACCGATATTCCGCTAACTCAGCTTGATTTAAAGAGGCTGTTTCCAACACGACTGAGAATTTATTTGCTGATGACCACTGCTCAGCATTCTTTCCATCACCTGGCACTAAATGCCCCTTATCAATTGCTTGTTTTCGCCAATTATACAAGGTTGATTCACCAATCCCCATCTCGATTGATAATTGGGCTATTGCTATATTATTTGGAGGCATCATCTTCTGAAGAGCCGACTCTTTGCTTTGCGCTGAATAATGTTTCATTGTTACTCCACGCCCTCTGTTTAATGGTTGAATATTAAGCGCGACAACTAGTCTGACAGAGAGGGCTTGTGAACTCCCATAAAAAATCTTAAGGCAGACTAGTATATATAACCCGATAAAAATTAATGATGTTATTAATATAAATGCAATTTTCATAGTTTCCCTTAGTGACCAGATAGTAAAAATAATTAGTAACATCTACAATTTGGAATAGCTTTACCTGTAAAGTCATAAGCACCATCACCATCCTTATCCAATTCAGTACATTCGTCAGAACCATAAATTGTTATTGGCAATTTATCACTAAAGAATTGAACTGTTGATTGGCAAACACAGACCTTTGGCGATGCATACCTAACACCATCTGCTGTATATAATCTTTGTAGTTTAGTGATGTCAGAAAAGAGTCCTGATAACATTTTTGTTCTAGCATCTATATTTTTAATATGATTTTCGTTGTATTGCGTTGCTCTATTTACAGGTCGATAATTAACAGGCCTCATGGCAACACCTCTCAATCAATTCGCATCGACATAACTAACTGGATTCCCACCAACATACCCATAGGTATTGATACCACCCGCTAATCCTATTGGGTCACTCTGAATATAACGACCAATCTCTGAGTCATAGTATCTGTGCCAGTTGTAGTTATTCACAAACTTTCTTGACTTCTAAACCATCTTTAAGGGAATAGTATTCCCCACACTTTTCATCAATATTTCTAAATCCAATACCTTCAGAATCAAGCATTTCAAAAAATGTTGTAGTGCCATCATTATTCCAATCCATATGTTCAATGTCATATCCTTTCGAGAAGGCCAGGAAAACAATAAAACCAAAATACAATACGACAATAGATAACACAGCTAAAGATAATTTTTTCACTTTTAATTACCATCCCGCCCATGGAGCACTCTGATACAACTTTGGCCCCTGAGACGAACGCTTTAAGGGTAATAGTTACCATTTACAAGCTCAACATCATTAAGGACATTACTTAAATCATCAGGTGTAATATGTATTCCTAGCTCCTTCATAGAATTTCTAATGAATCACAGTTGTTACATGCTATGCACAAATAAAAAGCAATGTCTCAACCCCGAAACCATTAAAATACTAAGTCAAAATATGTAAACCCTCAGCACCGAGGTCATAATTACCATAACAATCACATAAACTACCGGGTTAATTTCACTCTAACGATCTTACTTACACCATATAAAAAATAGAGGCACGCTGTTATAGCCAAAGATTTTAAAAAAAATACAATAGTAAACCAAACGGGCCTATTATTTAGGAACAAACTGTTTCCTGTTCTTAGATCTTGTATTTCTCCCCGAGATATACCTAACCAAAGATCTAAACTAAGCCACACAACTAAAAAAATGCAAATAAATGTCCAGAGAATCAAGCTGGGTTTAATTTTAATTTTCACAACTACATCTTCCTGCCTCATTATTCTCTGACCCTAGCGATGCAAATGAATCCACACCAGAACCTCCAATCAAGGTTAACGTTGCATCAGCTGCACTAGGCCTATAAGATCCAGCTGCTGCGATTTTCCTAGCTCGAGTCTTTCTGGCTGTTCTACTATTAGCTCTCCACTTTCTTGCGTTACTTAAACCTTTATAAACTTGAAAGCCCGTACGCCCAGCATTGGCCAGTCCAAGTATAGTTCCACTTGTATTACCGTAACTATAAGAACTAGAATCATAATCTACATTACAGATACCTTGTGACTGCCTAAACTGTTTAGTTAAATTGAACGAAATTGAATCCCCAAACCCAGCAATAAAGTTAACTGTGGATGGGTCTGGCGTCCACCCCCCTGTACCTTGATAAACAGCATCCCAAACAGGATCCATTGAAAATAGCCCATAAGGATCTATATACATCATCGGATTACCACCAACATACCCATAGGTATTGATACCACCCGCTAATCCTATCGGATCTGATTGTAAGTACCGACCAATCTCTGGGTCGTAGTATCTGTGCCAGTTGTAATAGAGCCCTGTTTCTGCATCGAAGTACTGCCCCGGAAAACGAATATTATTCGTTATTTGCTCAGCGATTGCTTGTTGAGTATTTACCTGCGTTGTACCAAAGGCATTATACTGGGCTTGCCATACTGTTTGTTTATATTCATCGGTGAGCCGTTGTGGGGCGCCTAAGTGCGAGTTATGAAAATAATAAATAGCGCCTGCTTTTACCATTGCCAATGGCTCACCCTGTAGATAAATGTATTCTTTGGTTATTTGCCCACTGCTATTAGCCTCACTGATTAATAAACCATTTTCATCATAAAAATAATAGCGGTTATTTCCTGCAACTGTTTTTTGAACCCTTAACCCCTTATAGTTGTACTGATAGTGCGTGGTTGACCCATTGTTGGTGACCGACTCTAATCGGTTTGCGTCATTATAGTTCAGCGTCATTTCACCACGGCTAATGGCATTTCCTCGTGCATCATAGGTAAATAATAACGGGCTTTGAGTGTTCACGGCTAATAATCTGTGCTCTGTATCAGCATAAACATAATTTACATTGGGTGTGTCGCCTTGTGTATGCGTTAAACGATTTCCTATGCCGTCGTATTCAAATTCACGCGCGGCCCAGCTGTCTAGGGCAAGCTGCCCGACATGAGTGTATGTGTAATGACGACTCAATTGCGGTTGCTCTTGGTCCGTAATATCTGAAATATTGCCAACCAAGTCATAAATATAATTTATATGATTCACCCCTGTTACTTGCTGGCTGGTCACACGGTACGCTGTATCGAACGTTTTTTGTAATGTAAGCCCATTCCCTAATTCGGCTAACGTCATCGGTCCAAATGGTAAATACTGGATGCCCGACGCTATTTGCGTTACCCCTTTTGTTGTAGTTAACTCAACTGATTGAATATTCCCCAGCGTATCGTAACTGTAGCTAACACTATTACCACTTGGGTAATGCAAACGTTGTAATCGGTCACTATCTCCATAATCAAACCCTAACGCAAATTGAACTTGATTATTAGACCAGCTTGTTTCGGTTAATTGAGCAAATTGATTGTATTTAAAGCCAGTAGTACCGCTGTGCTCAGTAACCGACGTTAGATGACCTGTGCCATTATTACTGCCGGTTGCTTCGTCATACGTAAATAACACTTGCTCCTGAGGAGTTGGATATCGAATAGCAATAGGGCGGTTAAGCGCATCGTATTCAATGTTTACTGTGATATTACGCGCATCGGTAGAGCTTATCAGGTTACCGGCCTCATCGTATTCGTAATGTGTTATACCTGAATCAGGGCTGGTACGTGTAATTAGCTCGTCAATATCATTGTAGGTGTACTGTGTTACCTTGCCTGTTGCGTCTGTCACCGCAGCTAACTTGCCTGTTATAGTGTAATCGTACAGTGTGGTATAGCCATTTTGGTCTTGTGTTTGAGTCAACCGGTTTAAGCCATCATACTGATAATTGATTGCTTGCTGGTTCGCATCTAAATTAGTGAGGGCGTTGCCTTTGGCATCGTAGGTAAATGTGTTTTCAACACCAAAGTCAGACACCGAGGCAATATTTCCGTCTACATCGTAACGATTGCTTTGATTGTAAACAACGGTATTATTTTCATTGATAAGTTGGGTGGCAATCACACGCCCAGCGCTATCTCGCTGATACTTAATTTTATCCGTCGCATTAACTTCTATCGTGTTTAAATTTTGATTGTCATCATAGGTATAACTTGAGGTGATACCCTGATTGTCTGTCACAGATTTTAATTGGCCATTTAAGTAGTAGTCGTAGTTAAGTTGGGTTATACCATTATCCCATAAGGACACTTGCCCAGTGTTTGTATAGCTCATACTCACGCTGTGGTTATCTAACTCTTTATACTGTGTAATACGGCCCATATCATCATACGCTGAGACAACTAACTGCGGTTGATATAATGCATTTTTTATTTCAGTCACTAAACCTTGGTTGTTATAGGTTAGCAGGGTAATATCGCTAACATCGACTCTTGGGCCATCGACTTTAGTAATATTGCCGTACTCATTATATGAGTATTGCGCTGTTTGACGACTCCCAATTGACGTTTCTGTTAGCCAGTCATTTTCATCATAATTAAAACGCGTATAAATACCATTATTATTAATTTCACTTAGCAAAGGTTTTTTATACTTCCAAGAATACTCTGTTATGTCAGGCTCGAGACCCTCAGCATCCACTGTGACTGATGATAAAAGCCCTGTACCATAATCCTTTTCTTGTAACGTGACCGTACCATTTACATCAACATACTGTTTATCAAAATCAATAATTTGAGTTTTAACCGATTCATTTAAGCAAGTTAAGCATTCTACTTTTGCTATTTTTCCCATCACAAAGTCAAACAGCTCAACTTTACCGGTTTTGCCTGTGACTTCTCTTTGGTTATCATTTTTATAGTTAACACTCGTAACACCATAATCACTGCCGTCTGAAGTTTCGACTACACGGCCTTTATCATCGTATTGATACGTTAATGTTGTTTTGCCTAATTCATTGGTTACAGAGGTTAATAAACTTGAATTACGTTCATCATCATAATGGTAATTAATTCTTGGGTGGATACCCTTTTTATTTTTAGGTTTTTCTATATACAGTAGCCGTTTATTATTATCAAAACGATGCCTAAACAATGCGCTACCCAGAGTAACATCGTAAAAGTAACCTGTATCATCGTATATGGTAGTAATACTACCTTGAACGCTGGGCACAGGCCCCTTAGAAACACTAAAAGTAGAGGAAACCTTGGATAAGTGATTTATTTTTACGACCGTACCATCCGCTTTTTTTATTTTAGTGAGTTGCCCTTTACTAAAGTATTCTTTGTCTAAGTTGGCTTTACTTAAAATAAAATCAGAATTTTCAGAATTGAGTTGTTGCCCGCCAGTTAACTTTTCTTGATATTTACCAACGCGGCTAACCCATTGTGGGTTATTTATGTCGTAATCGTAGTAATCAAATGACGATGATAGCTTTCCTTTTCGCCAAATCTGTATGTTACTTACTTCTTTAAGAAAATTTACTGCTTGCCAATTTTCATCTTTGTATGGCGATACAAATCCTGTATTCATTCGTATATCAAGTTGGTTAACCCATTGGCCACTTACATCAGTTATATTTTCAGTTTCGGTAGTTGTATTGGTTGAATAAGTAAAATCAAGCGGAAAATAGTCTTGTAAAGTATGGAACACACCAGAACTGTAACTCGTTGATTCTTTTTGTGGTAATGCAGGTATTGAGTTATTTATCTGCCCTGAAAAAGCATCTACGCCATTATCTTGTGGGCAACCATCATCACAATCTTTTTCTTCATTTGCGTCATAAGTAATAATAAATGGCAGAGGGTAAATATATACAGGAGCCCCCGTTCCATAACCAGGCTGGGTACATGCGGCTCTTTGCCAATATATTTTTTGATATGTAAAACCATATTGGAATATATAGCCATTGGCCCCATTAATTCGTTCTTGAAATGTTGCAGGTCTGCCGTCTGGTGGATCTCGAAACTCCCCTGCAATAGTATTGACAGTTCCATTAGTGGTTTTTCCATCTAGTGTAATATCACAAGTACCTTGCTCTTCTATAAAAGAACTATGACTTTCAACGTATTCAGTACATCGTTGTAATACATCATTATAGTTTGGACCACTTAATATCTCTTTGTGCAGTGATTGGTCTAATAAAAGATTATGGTATTGCATCGCCGCATCAAAACTTGTTAGCTGACCTCTGATCCATACACTACCAGCATTGGTAATACCTTTTATTGGGTACCAGTGTTCAAACTCTGGCGATGCAGTGGTGGGGTCAAAATCTATCGCCTTACAGTGGAATAAAGCTTGTTGCGTATTAGCTGGTGGAGTGGCATACAAAAGTGCTGAAAACAAAAAACTTACCAACACAAAAGTTAGCTTAAGTGCTCGTTTACTTGAACTATACATATTAATTCCATTTAAGTTATGTAATTTAGCTAAATAAGAACAGCGATTAAATATTCAGTCCAGATTAAAGACCCTATCCATTCAAATTGTAAGGGCTAACTAAAACTAGTTACTTTTTAGCATACACAAAAATACCGATAATAAAAACATACTGAGTACATTAATTTTAAATACCTATAACTTAAATTACCTTCCATCCCAAAAACACCAATGCAAAACCAACCAAATAAACCAAGCCAACCCAACTCAATGTTCGCACCAATTTAGAATGCTGAATACTGGGCTCTGAGCGCACTAGGCTAAAATTTAGCCATGCAAAAATAGGCGTGGTAACAAACGCAAGTGTCATGGCAAAGGTAAGCATGGGGCCGAGGGCTGATTTAAAAAATAAAATCACTGCCATGCCAGCAAAAGCTTGTAGCACGAGCCAAATATTTAAGCTGTGTTTAGATTGCTTAAAACCGAGTAGTTTGTGAGATTCATTTAAGGTGCGAGCGTAACCATCAAGCACAGTTAGGGTAGTACCAAACATACATAAGAAAGCGATAACTGATACTAATGGCCGTGCCCACTCGCCTATAGTCAACGCATACATATCAATAAGCTGCTTGGCAAATGCCACGCCACCAAGCGCAATCTCACTACTTTGGCCGAATTGCACTAATACGCCCAAGGAGAAGAATACTAATGCTAATGCTGCGGTTAACCAGTAGCCGATATTAAAATCAAATAAACCCTGCGCTCTTGTTACTGTTTGTTGGTTTTGCTTTTCTTTAAGCCAAAGCGAGCTTAATGCTGATATTTCAATAGGTGCGGGCATCCAGCCCATTAAAGCAACCATAAAACCAACCATGGCAAGTGCAAAGGGTGATGGGCCAACGGTGTCAGTACTACTAACCGGGCCATTGTTAAAAGCAATACCTAATGCAATGACAGTAGTGAAAGTTAATATAACCATAATAACTTTAGCCGCGTTATCAAGGGCTTTGAAATGGCCTAATAACAATATGCACAAGCACACAAATAAAATTAACCAGCACAATAATGTAATAGAGATATTTACGGGTAAAGCGTAGTGCAATAGGCTTGCAGTAAGTAATATAACTCCCGCTGTATTAACAATAGCAGCGACAATGTTCAGTACTATAAAGCTATAAAAAAACCACTTACCTTTGCTTTGATACCCTTCGACTAAACTATTCTTTGTCGCTAATGTATATTCGATTCCAAATCGAAAGAATGGGTACTTAAGCACATTCACAGCAATGATCAGCCACAGTAGCTGCCAACCAAACAGCGCCCCCGCTTGTGTAGATGCAACCAGGTGAGAACCACCAATTGCGGCGGTTGCCATTAATATACCGGGACCTAACGCATTTAAGCGCCCTTGCCACTTAGTAGTTGCTGTTGACATAAATTTCTTAACTGCTTATTTATAATTACTAAACAACTTACAGTCTTTTAATTTAAATTGAAAGTGAGGAAATTGAGAGTTAATGAAAGTGAATAAGTTTAATGTTGTGAGAAACTTAGAATAAAAAAAGCTGGATTTTAGTTACCTAAAAACCAGCTCCATATTAAAAACCAAAATGATTAACGTAAGTCCATTTCCTGAACTTTTTCGTGAGCAATCTCAGGGGTCGTACTCACTGGTTTTTCGTGTAGATTTGCTTTAACTTGTCCTTTTCGATGTTTTAGTGCCGCATCGAGTTTTTTGGCTGCACTTGCAATCGCAGGGTAAAGAACTTCGTTCTCACCTTTTACTGACAAGCGCGCGCCTTCATAAATGGTGCTAATTTCTGCTTGGAACTTGTGATGCTCCTTGGAAAGAATAATATCAAGTGCAATAAGAGATGGAAAATGACTTTCAATTTTTGAAAATTTTTCGTTGATGTGCTCTCTAATAGAGTCAGTAACGTCAACATGGTGACCAGAAAGATTAATTTTCATAGGGTATCCTTTTTTGTGTTACCTCATAATTAGTATTGGGGGTTATTTGAATTAACACAAGGAGAAAAAGCAGAAATATGACATTTATTTGTTACTAAAGTTGACTCAGATCAGTTCAGTCACATTAAATATGCAAAAGCCCGCATGTAGCGGGCTCTTCAACAGCATACTTAATTTTGTATATTAAGTGTACGAACAGCAATAATCAGCAAAGTCAGCCACTTTCACCTGAAATTTCACGTTAGCATCAACATTAAATGACTCGCCTTCAGACATGGTTTTCCATTCGCTCTCGCCTGGTAATAAAACTTGCCATTCACCACCATTTAATTCCATTAATTCTTTTTTGCTTGTAGCAAATTCAAATTCACCAGGTTGCATAAAACCTAATGTTTTTGTGCTGCCATCACTCATAACCACGGTACGGCTTGATACTTTACCATCAAAATATACGTTGGCTTTTTTAATCACACTTACATTATCAAACTGAGACATCCTCACTCCTGTTTATAGTTTATAAATTTAATTACGTCTACAGTGCCTGATACGCCTAAGGCTTGCAAGTAACAAGGTGTGAAAAATACTCACTTGAAACATAGAAGCTAGGTGAAAGGTCAAAGCTACTAGGGTTTAAAGGGCGAGCTTTATTCACCACAAAGGAGACTTAGTGGTAGAGATTATTCATTAGACTTTCTCTATGAAGCGCGAAGCGCCTCTGTGATCTCTGTGGTGAAATCCCTTTTACCTTAATCAGGCTAAAGTTGTATGGCTCGTGCCACTCTAGCTTTACTCTTATAATTTCCCCAACAAAAAAGCCCGCACTGCATTTAAAACAGTGCGGGCTTTTAAATTTAAGCCGTAAAAATTAAAACAATTCGTTTGCTTTGTTTACGATGTTTTCTACGGTGAAGCCAAAGTGTTCAAACAGCTCGTTAGCAGGAGCTGACTCACCAAAGGTGGTCATCCCCACTACTGCGCCATTTAGGCCAACGTATTTGTACCAGTAGTCAGCAATACCGGCTTCTACGGCTACGCGGCGTGTAACGCTTGCTGGTAGTACACTTTCTTTGTAAGCAGCGTCTTGTGCATCAAATACATCGGTTGATGGCATTGATACAACACGTACTTTTTTGCCTTGCTTACGTAGTTCAATTGCAGAGTCTTGCGCTAACTGCACCTCAGATCCTGTCGCAATTAAAATAAGATCGGGTTCGCCGTCACAACTAAGGATATAACCGCCTTTTTTCACATCACTTAACTGCTGTACTGAACGCTCTTGTTGCTCAAGACCTTGGCGAGTGAAAATCAAAGATGTTGGCCCATCTTGACGCTCGATGGCTTGTTGCCATGCAATGGCTGACTCGACTTGGTCACATGGACGCCAGTTAACAAGGTTAGGCGTTAAGCGCATGCTAGCAATTTGCTCTACAGGTTGGTGAGTTGGACCATCTTCACCTAAACCAATTGAATCGTGCGTATAAACAAAAATACTCGGCACTTTCATTAATGAAGCCATACGTACTGCGTTGCGCGCATATTCCATAAACATTAAGAATGTAGCGCCATAAGGGATAAACCCTTTATGTAATGCAATACCATTCATAATGGCCGACATACCAAACTCGCGAACACCGTAATAAATATAGTTACCGCTTGCGTCATCAGCAGTTACGCCTTTTGAACCATCCCAAATTGTTAGGTTTGAGCCAGCTAAATCAGCAGAGCCACCCATAAACTCTGGTAATAATGGACCAAATGCGTTCAATGCATTTTGAGAGGCTTTACGTGTCGCAGGGTTTGCAGGGTTTGCTTGTAGTTGCTCGATATATTCTTGAGATTTCTCGCTCCAATCAGCAGGTAGTTCTGAGCTTGTACGGCGTTTAAATTCTGCAGCAAGCTCTGGGTGTGCTTTTGCGTAGGCAGCAAACTTTTCATCCCAACTTGCTTCAAGTTGCTGACCTTTTTCTTTTGCGTCCCACTGATTATAAATATCAGCCGGAATATCAAATGCTTCCCCCGTCCAACCAAGAAATTCACGAGAAGCTATAATTTCATCTTCACCTAATGGCGCACCATGGCTGTCATGGCTACCTGATTTATTTGGTGAGCCATATCCAATCACTGTTTTACAGCAAATTAAGGTTGGTTTGTCGGTGATGCTACGCGCTTCTTCAATGGCTGCGCGAATAGCGTCTGAATCGTGTCCATCGACGCCACTGATTACATGCCAGCCATATGATTTAAAACGTGCTGGTGTGTCGTCGTTAAACCAACCTTCAACTTCACCATCAATAGAAATACCGTTGTCATCCCAAAATGCCACTAACTTGCCAAGCCCTAAAGTGCCAGCAAGTGAACACGCTTCGTGAGAAATACCTTCCATTAGACAGCCATCACCTAAAAAAGTATAAGTGTGGTGATCAACAATATCGTGGCCTTCACGGTTAAACTGTGCAGCAAGTGCTTTTTCAGCAATGGCCATACCGACGGCGTTTGTGATCCCTTGACCTAATGGCCCCGTAGTGGTCTCAATACCCGGCGCATAACCATATTCTGGATGACCCGGAGTTTTAGAATGCATTTGACGGAAGTTTTTGATTTCGTCAATTGGTAAATCATAACCACTTAAATGCAGTAGAGAATAGATAAGCATTGAACCGTGGCCGTTTGAAAGTATAAATCGATCTCTGTCTACCCACTCTGGATTGGTTGGATTGTGGTTTAGATAATCGCGCCATAATACTTCTGCGATATCAGCCATGCCCATAGGGGCCCCAGGGTGACCAGATTTGGCCTTTTGAACTGCGTCCATTGATAAGACGCGAATAGCGTTTGCAAGTTCTTTGCGAGACGGCATGAATTCTCCTACCTTTAACTGTGTTTGCGCTGGTTGTTGTATGTTACCCAAACAACTGGGATTGAACACCCATTCTTACTTATTGTGGGGGCTGTGTGCAATTAAAAACCCTATTTAATTGGCCATTATGAAAATTTTTTAAGAACAAAAAGTTATTAGTAAGGTTAATTAGCATTTAAATAGACGTCTAGGCGTAAAAATACTATGCAAATATATTTGTTTTAGATAAAATACGTCCCTTAATTTTTTAGCGCTCTTACCGACGTTTGTGAAGCGCAATATTTGTGAGCAGAAATACAATGGCAAAACATTTATTTACTTCTGAATCAGTTTCTGAAGGTCATCCGGATAAAATTGCAGATCAAATCTCTGACGCGGTACTTGATGCCATTTTAGAGCAAGATTCTCATGCCCGTGTTGCGTGCGAAACTTACGTAAAAACCGGTATGGTTATGGTCGGTGGTGAAGTCACCACGAGTGCTTGGGTTGATATTGAAGAAATCACCCGTAAAACGATACGTGAAATTGGTTACACTCATTCTGATATGGGTTTTGATGCTGATTCGTGTGCAATTTTAAATACTATTGGTAAGCAGTCTCCTGACATCAACCAAGGTGTTGACCGTACAAGCCCCGAAGAGCAAGGCGCTGGTGACCAAGGCTTAATGTTTGGTTACGCATGTAACGAAACTGAAGTGCTAATGCCTGCACCAGTGACTTATTCACACCGCTTAGTCCAGCGCCAAGCGCAAGTACGTAAAAGTGGAGAGCTCAACTGGTTACGCCCAGATGCAAAATCACAAGTTACTTTTGCATACGAAAATGGCAAACCAGTAAGTATTGATGCGGTAGTGCTTTCTACTCAACATAGTGAAGACATTTCACAAAATGATTTAGTAGAAGCAGTGATGGAAACTATCATCAAGCCAGTACTTCCAGCTGAGCTTATCACCAGCGAAACTAAGTTCTTTATTAACCCAACAGGTCGTTTTGTTATCGGCGGCCCTATGGGTGACTGTGGTTTAACGGGTCGTAAAATCATTGTTGATACCTACGGCGGCATGGCGCGTCACGGTGGCGGTGCTTTCTCTGGTAAAGATCCATCAAAAGTTGACCGCTCAGCGGCATATGCTGCACGTTACGTTGCTAAAAACGTAGTAGCTGCTGGCCTTGCTGATAAGTGTGAACTACAAGTGTCTTACGCAATCGGTGTTGCAGAGCCTACCTCAATCAGCGTTGAAACGTTTGGTACCAGCAAGTTAGAAGAAAGCCGTTTAATCGAGCTTATTCGTGAACACTTTGACCTGCGTCCATATGGCCTAATTCAAATGCTTGATCTTGAACGTCCAATTTACCTACCAACAGCCGCTTATGGTCACTTTGGTCGTGAAGAATTCCCTTGGGAGCGCACCGATAAAGCCGACGCACTTCGTGCAGCAGCTGGCCTTTAATTCCAGCCTTTATGCAAATACAAAAAAAGCGCCATTTGGCGCTTTTTTTGTATTTTTCTGACCGATATTAAAATAGGTTATGCTAAAACTTTACTTAGCTAACTCGGCTTAACCAACTCACCCGCTACACTGACCCACCACGCTCACTTGCTCAGCCTTGGTATAGTCTTTATTAATGAGCTGAACACGTAAAGCTTGCATCGTTTTAAGCGCACTTTTTAAACCTACTTTATTGCTTATCCAATAAGGCAATGACCCTCCGGGATCTGCAAATGCGGTATATTCAATGCTGAGCTGTTCGTTAATTTGTGTAAGTAGCCAACTTGCACGTAATTGCTCAAATCGAATAAAACCTTCAAGCCTTGGGATATAATCAGGGCGGCCTTGAATAATAAGCTCAGTTTGCTTGGCACTTATGGCTTTGTAGCAAGAGTGACTAACCATGTCGCGATTACTTACCGGCCACGGTGGATCGAACTGGGTATGAACAAGGGCTTCATTACGACTGGGCCGTGCAATAACGTCGACCTGAGTGACATTTTCAAGCCACTGTGGTGCGCTCGAGGTATCACTTAATAAGGCCATAAAATCACTCGCCATTACGGCTTTTACAGTCATATCAGCCTGCACTTCAAAAATACCGTTTGCGTGCTTTTTATAGTTTACCGTAACCCCATCTTGAGACTTCCAATGCTGCCACGGCGCCTCTTTTGCTGCGCAGTTAAAACCAATTAATAATATTAGCAAATAAACAATGCGCACTTTTAATCATCCTTGTAACTATCAATTACAACCAGTAAGGTGGTTTTGCCAATGAGGCGTGGCGGCTTTTTTCCATTGCGCTAACTAAAAACTCTGACTTTTGCTCCAACCAATTTTGAATTTTTATTAAGCCTTCATCATCTTGTCCTGCGCAAAGTTGCTTTAAATACTCAAGCGTACTTAACTCATAAATTCCATGAGAAATATCAAGCCATGGCACTCTAAATTCACTACGCTCTTCTTTATCAAACAAAGCGCCTAAACAATTGCCGCTGAGTAAACTATTTTCAAGCCTCACTTTAAGCCCTAAATAGTCTTTATAAGAAAACGATTGTTGTTCTGGTAATAAGCGGTGCATATCTTGCCAGTCTTTCTCGAACAATCGATTAGCAATATCTTTAACAGGCTTTTCAGCAGCTTGCAATTCAACCTGCCCCCAATCTTTACGCCACTGCTTCTCTACTAACCAAGTCGTTAGTGAGAGTAATAAACGATTGTAACGAGTGCTATGAAATAAAGCGTTAATATCTTCAATGTTTGGCTGTAGCTCTTTTAAGTCAGTGATAACTTGGGTGAGCTCAGGAGCATTATTAATTTTTTTATAGTAAGCGTGGCGCTTTGAAGTATAAGTTTTTAGTTGAATGGCATTTTCAACCCAAGCAATCTCACTTAACAGCCACTTTAGCTCAGTCCGTAGCTGATTAGTGCTATCTTTACTAACAATGTCATCATAAAGCCAAAAAGTATGACGAATTAAACTAATACCATCGGTAACACGCTTGAGGGTTTTTAAGCTCGGCTTATCAAAGTAGCATTGCTCGTGCTGCTGTACAAAGCGAATACCAAAATTCATAGCAGCTATTAACGCTTGTTCTTGGCTGGCATTTTGCGTTAGCGAAACAAAGCCTATTGATTTAGAAGGTTTCAGCGGCTTGTTGTCAGCAAGGCGGTAGCCCCGCGCGGCTTTTGAGTATAACCCAAGGCGGATTTTCCCTGTGCCAACTAACTTATCTGCAAGAGCAAATAACTCACTACGGCTGCCCTGCATGAGTTCTATTTCAAGCTCACAAATTGGCTCCATTGCACCCGATGCTGCTACTTCTCCTTTATCAAGTACCACCTCTATTTTAGCACCGCTATCGGTTTCAACGAGCCAAGTACGGCGTATAAAGTTAGTACTAAAAATAGGATAAAGATTTTCAGCAATAGCATTTACCTGCATGCCGTGAGGCCAAATACTGGTATCGAATGCTAATAAATCTGGACGAGCGTTGGCGATGGGTAGATTAAACTCAGGGCGTTGATGCAACCCACCGACTACTTCTCCTGCTAATTTAATGGTTTGCTCACATTGACTATCAGCGCAGCGGGTTCTAAAACCAATATCCAGCGCGCGAAGTTCACGACTTGGCGTATCGTAGTAAGCGTTTTGCAAACTGCGCGAAGGTTTATTAGTAACGGTTTTAGCAAATTGAGTGATTAACGCGGGGATCAGTGAAACTACAGCATCTGACACCAAAAATTTCAGTTCTATCTCAGTATCCATTAGAGTCGCGGATTACCTTTAAAATAATTAAGTGCTCAAAATAAACAAAGCAGACTAACAATGCAAATTTTTTAGTTAGTTAGGTAAAGCTGTGTCCATAATCAATGGATTACAATATCAGCCTTGCTATTAATTAGTGAAATCCATACTATCCCTATATATAATTGAAATAAAAATCATGACCGCTACGGACAAGGTTACATTAACAAGGTAGATTGATGTTAAAACACTGTTTATTCGGGCTACTACTGCTAGCCACTTCGTTTATTAGCTACGCTGAAGAAACGTCAAACTCAGCGCCAGAAAATGAAAATACCGCCTACATTATAGATAACCTCTATATATTTATGCACTCCGGTCCGGGAAAGAACTATCGAATTTTGGGTTCTGTGGATGCAGGTACGCAAATCGCCCTTTTATCCGATGAAGATAACGGCTATTTTAAGGTGTTAGATGATAAAGAGCGTGAAGGCTGGGTTGAAAGCAAATATATAAGTAAAACAGCTGGCTTACATCAACAATATCAAGCACTCAATAATGATATGACGTTGATGCAAGAGCAGCTTCGTCAAGCTGAAATAGAATTACCACAGTTGCAAGAGCAAAACCAAGAGCTAACAGCTCAAAACCAAGCGCTTGCAGAGCAAATAACTAAATTAAAAACGACTATGGAAGCAGAACGTAACCAAAAGCAAGCAGCAAGCTCTAAAGAAAAACGTCAACTATTAACTTACGGCGGCGCAATTGCTTTTATCGGATTATTTTTAGGCATTATTTTAACGATTGTTTTATCACGTCGTAAACGTTATGACGGTTGGGCATAAGCTAAGTAATAAAAAAGCATCTTTTTGGATGCTTTTTTACTTTATGCACTAAATATATCAACATCAGATAAACCCGAACCGATGATAGCTTTATTTTAGCGCTCGCAAGCCACTCACTAACAAAAAATGCAATCACAGCACTTCTGTAAAGTGCAGTACGCTCATAATTTATTTGTGCATATTTTAAATTGCGCTGCCATCTCGCCTAAACGTGGCTGTACTCATCCATGCCCGGGACGCGATTTTTCAGTAACTAGTCATTACTCCCGACGACCATCTAGCACCCAATAACTTGGTTTTTTTAGAATATGCCCACGTCCCCACTACCACAGCTGTGTTAGGTAACTAACGATACTTGCATATGAGCGTCTAAACGTTGATTAAGTTTAGCCTCACTAGTTTGGCGTAATAACCTTCAATATATCTTTCTTGTTCAAGCCGTTTTATACGGTCTAGACATGGGCTTGGGCTTAAGTTAACCTGCTTAGCAAGGTTAACATTTGAAATTCTGCCATTTTTTGCAGAACATCTAAAATTGATAAGATCGAGCATGCGCCATATATTTAGACTTGCCATGGCAGAATTTTATGTGGATAAGCTTAAAGTATGCCCTGTGAATTATCGTAAAACGTAAAATTTAACCAGCATATTCTGCTGGAATTTCATTAGAATGCACGCATTACTACAATGAAAATCGACGAGCAAAGTAATTTGCTTAAAGACACTCCACACTCTTGAGGGTTGCTTATGTTATTCAAAGGCGATTTAACAACAACTTGTCCTATCAGGCAAAAAATTCGTGATTTCTACCGTATAGACGAAAATGAAGTGATTACTCATATTTTACCATTAGCAGAAGTGGGCGTAAAAGCGCGAAGCCGTGCTTGGGAACGTGCTCGTCAAATGGTACATCAAATTCGTGAAGATCTTGATGGGCAAAGTAGTGTTGATGCACTATTGAATGAGTTTTCACTTTCAACTGAAGAAGGTGTCGTACTAATGTGTTTGGCCGAAGCACTACTTCGCGTTCCAGACAAAGACACTCAAGAAACACTTATCCGTGACAAGCTCGCTAATGGCGACTGGAGTTCACATTTAGGTAGTAGTGATTCATTATTTGTAAATGCATCATCGTGGGGCTTATTAGTTACCGGTAAAATGGTTAACTATAATGATAAAAGCAAAGAACAACAGTTTGGTATGTTAAAGAAAACTATAGGCCGCCTTGGCGAGCCGGTTATTCGCCGTTCTGTAAACTTTGCTATGAAGGTTATGGGTAAACAATTCGTTCTGGGCCGAAACATTGACGAAGCCATTGAGCGAGCAGCCGATACAGAGCGTAAAGGCTATGTATATTCATATGACATGCTTGGTGAAGCCGCCCGTACTATGGAAGATGCTGAGAACTATTACCAAAGCTATTTAAAAGCGATTCACTCAATTGGTAAAGCTGCTAATGGCCGCGGCCCAGTAAAAAGCCCAGGTATTTCAGTTAAGCTGTCGGCTATCCATCCTCGCTTTGAGTTTACCCACCGCGAACGTATAATGAACGAAATTCTGCCAAAACTTAAAGAACTGGCAATGGTGGCTAAAAGTTACGATATTGGCTTTACAGTCGACGCCGAGGAAGCGGATCGCTTAGATGTATCATTGGATGTTATTGAAGCGTTATTTAGTGATGATGACTTAGGTGAGTGGGATGGCTTTGGCCTTGCTGTACAAGCATATCAAAAGCGCGCAATTTTTGTAATTGAATGGCTAACCGACCTTGCTCGTCGCGTATCCAAACGTAGACTGATGGTGCGCTTAGTAAAAGGCGCTTATTGGGACACTGAAATTAAAACCACTCAGCAAGGTGGTTTAGATCACTTCCCGGTTTTTACCCGTAAAGCGACCACTGACGTATGTTATAAAGCCTGCGCCATTAAATTACTGGAAGCACGTGATGTGCTTTATCCTCAGTTTGCGACGCATAACGCTTATACTGCAGCGACTATTTTAGAAGTGGCTAAAGGCAACCATGAAGGCTTTGAGTTCCAACGTCTGCACGGTATGGGCGAATCATTATTTGACCAAATAGTTGAAAAAGAAAAACTGCAATGCCGCGTATACGCGCCCGTTGGTGAACACGAAGACTTACTTGCTTATTTAGTTCGTCGTTTACTTGAAAACGGTGCAAACTCTTCATTTGTTAATGCAATTGTAGACACAAAACACCCCGTTGAAGCATTACTACCTGACCCAGTCGAAACATTGCAGGGCTTACGTAATAAATATAATACGCAAATCAAAATGCCAATTGATTTATACGGTGATGAACGCGCCAACTCAAAAGGCATGGACTTAACCGATATCAATGCTATTACGCCACTCAAAGAAAACCTTGATAACTGGTTTCGCGAGCACAATATTGAGCAAAGCCAAGTACCAGAAGGTGCATTAGCAGTAAAGAACCCGGCGAACCACAAAGAAATTATTGGTCATGTGAAGCTGCAAAATAGCGATGACATGAAAGTAATACTAGAAAACTCCGAAACGGCTTTTGAATCTTGGTCACAAACATCCGTAAAAGAGCGCGCTAACTTACTGCGCCGTATTGCCGATATTTTAGAGCGTCATCACGATGAATTAGTCGCTATATGTATTAAAGAAGCCGGTAAAGTCGCTCAAGATGGCATTGATGAAGTTCGTGAAGCCGTTGATTTTTGCCGCTACTACGCAGCCCGTGCAGAAGAGCTTGCTGAAGATGAGCGCTTTGAACCTCGTGGTGTTATTTTATGTATTAGCCCGTGGAACTTCCCGCTAGCCATATTTACAGGCCAAGTCGCCGCTGCAATAGTCACTGGTAATACGGTTATAGCTAAACCCGCGGAGCAAACTAGCTTTATCGCGCTTCGCGCTATTGAGCTAATGCTTTCTGTAGGCTTACCTGAACATGTTGTACAGCCGGTTGTTGCCAGCGGCAGTGATGTGGGTAAAACCATCGTCCCTGACGAGCGCATTCAAGCGGTAATGTTCACTGGCTCAACCGATACCGGTACCTTAATTTCGCGAACACTTGCTGCTCGTACCGATACACAAGTGCCACTAATTGCAGAAACGGGTGGTCAAAACTGTATGATTGTTGACTCCACCGCACTACCTGAGCAAGTCGTTGATGATGTAATTAGCTCTGGTTTCCAAAGTGCGGGACAACGCTGTTCAGCACTACGGGTACTCTTTATTCAAGAAGATGTTGCTGACGGCATTATTGAAATGCTTGCTGGTGCATTAAAAGAGCTACATGTTGGCGACCCATCATTACTTTCGACCGATGTCGGCCCTGTGATTGATGAAAAAGCGCTTAACAACCTCAATGAACATGTGGAGTACTTAAAAGACAAAGCCACACTTCATTACGAGTGCAACATTCCTGATAACACTGAAAACGGCGCGTACTTCTTTGCTCCGCGTTTATACGAAATCAAAGATTTATCTGTATTAAAACGAGAAGTATTTGGCCCATGCGTACATATCATACGCTTTAAAGGTACTGATATTGAAAACGTTGTTGAGCAAATAAATGGCACCGGCTTTGGTTTAACTATGGGTATTCATTCGCGTATAGAGGAGCGATGCGAACGATTAGCTAAGCTATCACGTGCAGGGAACGTATACGTAAACCGTAACATGATTGGCGCAATTGTCGGTGCACAACCATTTGGTGGTCGTGGTTTATCAGGGACGGGTCCTAAAGCGGGTGGTCCTAACTACTTACAACGTTTAGTTAAAGAGGTTGCCTCTCCAGATAACGTACAAATGACCAACTTAACTCCTGACGAGCTTGATTTACACCACTACGAAGGTGCTGCAGAGCAAGTTGATGCACTCATGGCAAACTCCGTTCGTGATGAAAGAGTTTGGCGCAGAACAGCCCTCAATGACCGTGTTTCAGCTGTACGTCAGTTACTTGCTAAAATCGCAACCGTTGAAATTATTGACGATCTAGCCGACGATTTAGCCTTAACACTTTCAGATGCTCGCGCACAGCTTAACCGCCTTGAAAAACGCATGCGTAAACATACTGTGCTACCGGGACCAACGGGGGAATCAAACACTCTACACCTTGAGCCACGAGGCTGTGTTGTTTGCTACGCCGATAAGAGCACTTCATTTAACTTTTGGGCTATCTCTATTATCACGGCCCTTGCAGCAGGTAATACAGTGATAGCCGTAGCCTCTGAATTATTTTATGAAGAAGCCGTTGCCTTCAAAGATAAATTTATCGCAACCGGTGTTGCTGAAGGGGTATTCCAAGTAGCCAAACCAAGCGAATTGCAAGCTATTTTGGCACACCCTCATTTAGCTGCGGCTGTTATTGCTTCTCGCTCTTCTCGTCTTGGTTATTTCAGCCAACAGTTGGCTGAGCGTGAAGGTGCGATTCTACCGGTTATCAGCTCTGAGTATTACGATACACTAATCAAACGCTTACTAAGTGAAAAAGCCATTAGTATTGACACCACAGCCTCTGGTGGCAATACCTCATTAATGACGCTGGTTGAAGACGACGAATAATCACCCGTAAATATAACAAAAGGGCATCAATTTGATGCCCTTTTTACAAGGGCCTGTTGACCTTTGAGGATGAGAATTTGTTCAATCTAGGCAGACTCCTTTGGACAACGCACTTTTGGAACTTATTAATCATTACCTACCACTTATAAAGGCGGTCACATCATAAAAGAGCTCGATTTAGCTCATCGCCGCAGCCAAGATAGCCTTGAAGCCGCAGTAAAGCCGACCGACTTTAACATTGATTTCAACCGTTTTTTAAGCAATCAATTTTAGCATAAAACTGATTTATTCAGGCCAATCCTGTAGCGCTTTTAAACTAAACTCATAGCCGTCAAAACTCAGCACACTTTGTTCAGGAGTGATCTCTAACAACCGGATCTCCCCCATGCTATCACCTTCGAATAATTCACGGTTATTAAGTTTTATCCAACGCTTGTCTGGGGTTGATGAATAAATATGAGCTTGGTATTTAATTTTTGGTAACATGGCATGTAAGCCATCGGGTAGCAGCTCAATAGGGTCAGCATAAGATGAACTTTTAGTACCGCGCGTTACCTGATGAGATTCGATTTTGTCGGTATCGGCAACGGCTTGGGCAAACGCATTTTTTAAGTTATCAGATACCCCTTCAAGCTCTTCATCTTGTTTAGCTACTACCCTTTTTTCTTCAGGGGCTTGTTCAATCGCTTTACCAAGCACTTTGTATTTACTTAAGTCGAGCGCTTCGGATGAATTAGTTGGCTTTTCTGGCCCGGCTACGGCTGCATTATTTGGCATTGTGTTTTGCATTACAGGCGCGTTAGTTTGCGACCCACCACCATTATTTATCATCGCTTGGTTTTGTGAATAGTTTGATAGTGTATTTACTGGCACTTGCACCCATTGATACTGCTGATTGTTCGGGTTACTTGGTGCTAAAGGCTGATTATTTAGCGGCTGATTACGTTGAGGCTGAATGTTCGGCGCTATTGTTTGTGAAGTAGCAGGTTTAGTCGCTTGCTCTGCATTTTTTTCAAGCTTCATAGGCTCTTTTATTGAGTCCGGGTTCTTTTCAGTGACGACTTCTATATTTTGGTTCGACATTTTTTTTTGGTTATTGCTTTGCAGCCACTTTCCTATTGAAAAGCCAGCAAATAAAGTTAAACAAAAGCCAAGTATTAAGCCAAAAGAAATTGCTAAAAAGCGATAGCGCTTTAATTGCTGTTGTTGCTGTTGTTGCTGCAAAGCTAAATCATGCTGCTGGGCAGAATCTGTTTGTTGTGATTGTTTTAACGCATCTAATAAGTACGACATAGTTTATAACTTCTTAAATAACATAGGATAAACCAACACCTAAGGCGAACACGCCAATAAATGCGATAGGGTAAAGCCACGCATAAGAAGCGGCTTGTTGCTTTCTGTGTTGGGTTTGATAAGCATCACTTTGCGGTAAAGCTTCAGCAGCTGAGCGCATCACAATATCACTATCTACAGCCGTTCTCTGCTGAGCAAACGCCCCTACTAAACAGCGCTCACACAGTAAATTAATTAATCTAGGCGTTCCTGCACTTAAGTGAAAAATAGCTTTTAATGCATCAGTCGAAAATACGCCCTGCTCACTGCCTGCAACATATAGTCGGTGCTTAACGTAAGCAAAAGTTTGCCCTTCTGTAAGCGGCAGTAAATGGTAACGAGCAGTAATACGCTGAGCAAGTTGGCGTAATTCATTGCGCTTTAATAACGCTTGTAGCTCAGGTTGGCCAACTAATACGATTTGTAGAAGCTTTTTATAGTCTGTTTCAATATTGGTAAGTAGGCGCAGTTGCTCTAAGGCATCTGGGGCTAATAGCTGAGCTTCATCAATAATTAAAATAGTATGGCCACCAGCTTCATGATTAGCCATTAATTTATTTTTAATTGCGGTGGTTAAGGTTTTTAAGGTCGCACTTTGCTCATCATAACCAATCGCAAATTCATCACAAATACTGGCTAATAACTCTAACTGAGAAAGTGCAGGATTATGAATAAGCCCAACTTGGGTATCATTTGGTAACTGTTCTAGCAAACTGCGGGTGAGTGTTGTTTTACCGGTGCCTACTTCGCCAGTTAATAACACAAAACCACCGGACTCACCCAAACCATAGGTTAAATGTGCCAAGGCTTCTTTATGGCGCTCACTTAAAAATAAATATTGTGGATTTGGCGCAATTGAAAACGGTTTTTCTGACAAGCCAAAGTAGCTTAAATACACCCTAAAATTCCTTGCTTAGTAAATCAACGTCTATAATGGCAAAAAAATTGCCTAAGTGAAAACCTTGTTATCGTTTATTGTGTAATTAACGTAAAATAAATTAAAACGAATGATTGGTGAAGCTTTAAACATGCAAATTTACTTAGTTGGCGGCGCAGTTCGCGATGAATTACTGAATCGAAAAATTAAAGAGCGTGACTATGTGGTTGTCGGGGCAACCCCCGAGCAACTGCTTAATTTAGGCTACCAACAAGTGGGTAAAGACTTTCCGGTATTTTTGCATCCAAAAACTAAAGACGAATACGCACTTGCTCGCCTCGAGCGAAAACAAGGCCAAGGCTATACCGGCTTTGTATGTGAATTTAGCCCAAATGTAAGCCTAGAAGATGATTTGAAGCGCCGCGATTTAACCGTTAACGCCATTGCAAAGGCCGATGATGGCAACTTAATTGATCCTTACGGCGGCAAACAAGACTTAGACAACCGTATTTTACGCCATGTATCATCCGCGTTTAGTGACGATCCGTTACGTATTTTACGTGTAGCGCGTTTTGCTGCCCGTTATCATTACTTAGGCTTTACCATCGCCGATGAAACGAAAACATTATTAAAGCAGATGGTTAGAAAAGGTGAGCTAAAGACCCTTACGCCTGAGCGATTATGGCTTGAATGTGAAAAATCATTAAGCGATGGCGCGTTTGCTGAGTTTTTACAAACACTGGCCGAGCTAAATGCATTAACAGCCATTAGCCCCGCACTTGCCAAGCAGTGGGATGACGCTTTATATCAAAAAATAAAAGCACGCTTTAACTATGCGAATGATCATAAAATTTTCGATACCGCATTACTTTTTTGCCAAGCCACCAGCAGCTTAAATAATGACGAGATAAATGCGATTGCACAAACAATAAGATTACCTAACGAAGTACGCGATCTGGCTTGTTATGTAGTGCAGCATCAGCAAGTGCTAACAGCTAAAACAATAAACCCTGAGCAGTTACTCTCAAGCTGCAATCGGCTTGATTTATGGCGGCGCCCTGAGCGCTTTACGGCATTATTAAACGCACTCGAGATAAATCAATGCAGAAAACTTGAACATCAACAAACTTTATTGCAAGCAAGCCATGAAGCAAGGGCGGTTAACCCACAACAATTTATTGCTCAAGGTATTAAAGGGGCAGATATAAAAACCGCGCTAGAACAAGCGCAGTTAGCTGTATTTAAACGTTACTTTTCATAACGCACAAAGCGTAAAAACATATCCGAGGTCTTTGCATGTAAACTGTTAAGACCTTTATCAAATTGATACACCCACGCTAGATCAGCTCTTGAAACTCCTGAGGTACTGCTCCAATAATTATTCAATTGCGTGTCGAGAAAACTATTTCGTTTTTTAATCCCAGCGGCTTGCCGTGATCTCAAGGCCATTGTGCGTTACTTTTATACGAGGTTGGTTCTCACCGTTAACTATAACCAAATCGAGCTTTTTATCTTTATGTATTATGGTATTACTGCCACTTTTTATAAAAGATTTTTCTTAACTCATCGCTAAATCATACTCGCCATCATTCAATCTTTAGGTAAATGGGCTTTTATAAAAGCATTGGGATCTTTGCGCCAATGGTTTAAACAATAGCTAAAATCCCAAATACTGCGATCTAATACACTGGCAGGTAATAATAAATCATAACCCGTTAATTGCTGTAAGTGCTGCATTCGATTAGCAAACATTGCCAACAAACCATCTAACTGAAAACCACTGCTTGACGTGTAATGATTATCTTCTACTAACCATTCTGATGGGCAATTGCCATTTTTGCAGTGTTTTTGAACTGCTTGCATAAATAAATGGCGCTGCTCTATTAATAACTTACCCGCTATACGTGGGGCTAATTGTAATAAAAACTCATCACTGTCTTTAAGCTTAATACCCACAGCATTTAGCTCTAAATAATCAAGGCTTTCCTCCACTTTAGGAATACCAACCTTTTGTAAGTTAGATTGCAACATACACCAAAAGCCATACTTATGGTTATAGGTCAGTGAATGGGCAGTTATGATTAAACTATAGTAAGGTTCTTGGGTTTTTAAAAACCCCACAAAAATCGCCGCACAACAGGCACTGGCTAAAAATATTTCTAAAATACTTATCTCAGCAGGCCTTAATAAATTCACCAACATAATAAAAGTCAGCCCAACAGCACCAACTAATAATATTTCAATGCCGTTTTTTGCCCCTTGCGCCCTTAATTTTAACGCTAATTCAGAAGTACTAGACATAGTAATAAAACCAATAAAAAAAAATCATTACCAACATCCACAAAGTTAACTGACGAAACTTTAAACATCGCTTACATTTAGTCTGAAAAGACATAATACCTTCACAATTAGTTACATTACAGGAACAAAATACGAGTAATTTTTAACTTTTACGCCTAAGTCACAAAATTTTGAGACATATAACACCTTTTCTCCGGTCTTATTTTGTACACTACCTTCAACTTATTTTCCGGTATTATAACAATGTATTCAAAGCAATCTGGCAAAGCACTCTTTCCTTTCATTATTACTTTGTTATTGGGGCTATGTGTGTATCTTTACCTACCTAGTAGTCAAGGTGAGCAAAATAGCCTCACCTCAACAACAACGCAAGTTTCAGCTCATACTGTCGCTCAGCAAGAAAATGCGATTTTGATTGAAGCCATAGGTAGCGCTCGAGCTAATCAAGCTATTTACATTAATAGTGCGCAAAGCGACTATGTCACCGCTATTTACTTTAATGATGGAGACTTAGTTAGTAAAGGGCAAAAGCTCGTTCAGTTACAATCTCAACAAGAAGAATTAGCCTTAAAAGAGTTAAGTATTAACTTACGCGAAGAAAAACGACAATTAGATCGTCTAACAGAGCTGTCTCGCTCACAAGCCACTGCAAAATCATTATTAGAAGAGCAGCTTTCTCGCGTTGACGCCACTCAAGCGCAATTAGAGGCAGCTAAAACCAAGTTGGCTGAAATGACTATCTCAGCGCCTTTTTCAGGTATCTTAGGTAAACGCCAAATATCTGTTGGCGCTTATGTTAACAGCGCGACTATTATTTCAAACCTTGATGATATCAGCATCATCAAAGTAGACTTCAAAGTACCTGAGAAATACTTAGCTCAGTTACACCTAGATATGAAAGTAATGACGCAAAGTGATGCTTACCCCGAGCAAACATTTACTGGAAAAGTAACCCATGTTAGCTCACGGATTGATTCAGTAACACGTAGTGTCGAAGTAACCGCAAGCTTTGCAAATAAATCAGGATTACTGCGCCCTGGCATGCTACTTAATACCGCTTTAGAGATTAGTTCAAGCCAAGCATTAATGGTGCCTGAAAAAGCGATAATCCCGCAACAAGACAAACACTTTGTATTTAAAGTTAACGATGGCGTAGCGCAAAAGGTTGAAGTGAATGTAACTGGCCGTCATAACGGCTGGGTTGCAATTGATGCTGGGCTTAAAGATGGTCAACAAATTGTTACTGAGGGAATTATAAAAATTCGCTCAGGCAGTCAAGTCACTGTGAAGGGATAAACCGTGAAAATAACTGATATAAGTGTTAAGCGCCCCGTTTTTGCCATTGTGATTAATTTACTATTATTAACTTTCGGCTTAGTGGCCTTTTCGATGTTGCCACTGCGTGAATTTCCAGATATTGAATCGCCGATTGTCAGTATTAGTACTGAGTATACTGGCGCTTCAGCAGAAATTGTTGAAACAAAAATAACTCAAGTGCTTGAAAATAGGATTTCAGGCATTGAGGGCATTAAAAATATTAACTCATCAAGCCGTAATGGCCGGTCATACATTACGATTGAATTTGATATCGAGCGCGATATTGATGCCGCATCAAATGATATTCGAGAACGTGTTGCCCGTGCCCTCGATAGCTTACCTGAGCAAGTGCTCCCGCCTGAAGTTTCTAAATCCAATACTGATGAAAGCCCTATTGCTTGGTTTGTATTAAACAGCACCAATATGGATTCGTTACAGCTTTCTGATTATGCTCAACGCTTTATTGTTGACCGCTTAGCGGTTGTTGATGGAGTATCAAATGTACGCCTTGGTGGTGAGCGCCAATATGCCATGAAAATATGGCTTAATCGCCAAGCCATGGCGGCACGTGGTATTACCAGTTCTGATATTGAAGACACACTTCTTAGTGAGAATGTTGAGCTACCTGCGGGTGAAATAGAATCCATCGATCGCGACTTTACTGTACGTACAGCTCGCAGTTACAAAAATCAGCGAGACTTTAAAAACCTAGTAATTAAACGCGGTGTTGATGGCTACCTGGTACGTTTAGGAGAAGTAGCAGATGTACAACTTGAGGCTGCTGACGACGAAAGCCTCTTTAAAGGTAACGGCCGCGATATGATTGGCCTAGGCATTGTTAAACAAGCCAAAGCTAACACTTTAACAGTAGTCGATAATGCCCGCGCCGAACTTGAAAATATAAAACGTAACCTACCTGAAGGCACTACGATACAAGATAGCTATGATTCATCTGTATTCATTAAAGAGTCAATCAGTGAAGTATACAACACCCTGGCTATTTCAATGAGCTTGGTCGTGTTAATTATTTTTATATTTTTAGGCAATATTCGAGCAACATTAATTCCAGCGGTCACCGTGCCAGTAGCCTTGGTTGGCAGCTTTATGTTTTTGCTTGCGATGGGCTACTCAATTAACTTACTAACTCTATTAGCCCTAGTGCTTGCAATCGGTTTAGTAGTGGATGACGCGATTGTTATGCTTGAAAACATCCACCGCCGTATTGAACTTGGCGATCCACCACTATTAGCGGCTTTTCGTGGCGCGCGTGAAGTAGGTTTTGCGATTATAGCGACAACCTTAGTACTTATTTCAGTGTTTGTGCCACTGGTATTCATGGATGGTCGTATTGGTGCACTATTTACTGAGTTTGCTATGGCTGTAAGTGCTGCAGTGTTCTTTTCTAGTATTACCGCCCTGACTCTATCTCCGGCGCTTTGCTCTAAAATATTAAAGCCATCGGCGAAAGAAAGTAAATTCAGTCAATGGATGGATAAGGTATTTGCTAAAATTGAACAAGGCTACCGCAATTCCTTACATAGTAATATGAAACGCAGTGGCGGTTTGACCATCACGATACTACTGGCAGGCGTTGCAAGCTTTCTATTATTTAAGCAAATTCCTTCTGAACTAACTCCTAAAGAAGACCGCGGAACTTTCTTTATAGCAATGAATGGCCCAGAAGGCGCTAGCTATGAAAATAATGCTGCGAATATGGCCGAAATTGAAAAGCGGCTAATGCCTTACTCTGAATCAGGCGAACTTAGCCGAGTGCTAGTTCGTGTCCCCGGTTGGGGCGACAGTGGTGGTGTGGCTATTGTGGGCATGGCTGACTGGGATGAGCGTAAGCGCTCAACTTGGGAGGTAATGGATGAAATCAGCGAAAAAATGACTGAAGTAACTGATATTCGCGCTTTTGCTATTATGCGCAGCGGTATCGGCGGTGGTGGTTCATCACGCCCTATTGAGTTTGTACTACAAGGTAATGACTACGACCAATTAGCCGATTGGCGCGACCGTATTATCGAACGCGCTGAGAAGAACCCAGGTTTAGTACGCATAGATCACGACTATAAAGAAACCTTCCCACAGTTTTTAGTTAATATTGATAAAAATAAAGCCGCTGACTTAGGGGTTTCAGTGTCTGACATTGGCCGTACTTTAGAAACCATGCTTGGCCAACGACGTGCCACCACCTTTATTGACCGTGGTGAAGAATATGATGTTATATTAAAAGGCACTAAAACAGACTTTACCGATCCGACTGATATCTCGAATATTTACGTTAAATCTCGCTCAGAGGAGCTTGTGCCACTTGATAGTTTAATTACCCTTAAAGAACAAGCGACCGCATCACGATTAAACCGCTATAATCGTATGCGAGCCATTACTTTAAGTGCAAATTTGGCGGATGGTTATACGTTAGAACAAGCCCTTAACTTTTTAAATAAAGTTGCCGAAGAAGAAAACGACATAGAAGGCGCTATTGATTACAAAGGCGAATCGCAATTATTTTACGAAGGTTCATCAGCGATGACTTACGTATTTATCCTTGCATTAACAGTTACCTTTTTAGTACTAGCAGCACAATTTGAAAGCTTTGTTCACCCATTTGTGATCATGCTAACAGTACCACTGGGTTTAGTGGGTGCTATGTTGGGACTTTGGGCAACGGATTTAACGCTTAATATTTATAGCCAAATTGGTATTGTTATGTTGATTGGTCTTAGTGCTAAGAACGGTATTTTAATTGTTGAATTTACCAACCAACTACGCGACCAAGGTATGGAGTTTAGCGAAGCAATTGTGCAAGCGGCCTCACAACGTTTACGTCCAATTATTATGACATCACTCACCACCGTAATGAGCTCAGTACCGCTCGTTTTAGCCTCGGGGCCCGGAGCAGAGAGTCGAATGGTAATTGGTGTTGTGGTGTTTACTGGCGTTATTGTTGCCACTATTTTAACTTTATTTGTAGTCCCAGGCGCTTACTATGCACTAGCGCGTAAAACGCAATCTCCTGAGTTTTTAGAGCATAAACTAGAACAACAAGCGATTGCCAAGCCGCTATCAGATAAATAAAAACTGTAAAAAGTGCTGTGAGAACGACCACTCACAGCATCTCCCTTTCTCTGTTTCGATTCAAAACTTCCTTATTCATGTTTTATCACGCTAAAATAAGTCATACTAAAGAAACCAATCTTCACCTTAAGCTATCTACTAAAGCAACGATATTATTTTGGAGAATATAATGAGCACAACAAAGCAAATAGCAACTTTCGGGGGCGGCTGTTTTTGGTGTATTGACGCCGCATTTAGACGAGTTAAAGGTGTATTAGCGGTAAGCTCAGGTTATACCGGCGGTGACACCAGTGATCCGACTTACAAACAAGTTTGCTCTGGCACCAGCGGCCATGCAGAGGTGGTACAAATTACCTTTGATAGCCAAAAAATAAGCTTTGATACCTTATTAGCGATGTTTTTCACCTTGCATGATGCCACACAGTTAAATCGCCAAGGCAACGATGTAGGCACCCAGTACCGCAGTGTAGTTTATTATCACAACCAAGAGCAACATCAGAAAACTCACGATTATATTGACGAGCTTAGCGCTAAAAGCGAGCAAAAAATTGTTACAGAGGTAAGCTCTGCAAGTACTTATTACCCCGCTGAACAATTTCATCAAGACTACTACAATGAAAACCCAGAGCAGCGCTATTGCAGCTTATTAATAGCCCCGAAATTGCAAAAGTTTGAACAATTATTTGACGAATTTTTAGTTTAGTCGTTTATTTTAAAACAAAAACGCAGCCTAATTTGGAATGCCCAACTATTGAAGGCCACTTAAAATTAAACTGCGTTTTTACATCACTATATGATTTGCTACTGTTAAGCTAGGCCACCAAATAAAGTAAGTAGTGCTATCAATACTAAGTAAAACAGCACATTGCGCTTTACTAATCGCATCATACAGGTCGCTTCATAAGTACAACCAAAATGCTGCTGCTCTATTTGTTCTGCTGCAAGTGCAGTCTTTGTTACTACTTTGCGGTTGCTCACTGAAAAATCAAGAATATACCTTAACCAACAACTAGTGCCTTTATTAAAGTTACCAATCACCAAGTAACCAAAACTGGCCACTCGTGCGGGCAACCAATCTAGCCAGAATAACAATGAATGTATTAGCTTAAAGTGTTTTGCAAAAACTACCTGATGATCGTCTCGAACTAGATCGGCAAAGGTACGTACCAATGCATATAAAACAGCTCCCGGTGCGCCCAAAACCACAAACCAAAATATCACTGCGCAATAAAAACGAAAGTTTATCCATGCTAGAGTCTGGCCAAATGTTTCGCCATTTTCTTCACCTGCGGTATGCTTTTGGCCCATTTGGTAGGCGTACAAAGTGGCGGCTTCGTTATCATCCCGAGTAAGCGCATTTAAATAAGACTTATATAACGCACGGTGTTTAGCACAGCCAAAACACACCAATAAAACCACAACATTAATTAGTAACTGCCAAATTACAAAATCTAAAAAAACATATAGCAATGCAACGGCAACTACAGGTAACAATAACCAAACAACAAAGCCCGCAGGGGAGTTAAACACCCCCTTTTCTGAAAGTAACTTTTGCGAACGTGCTAGATAACCTTGCCCATAGTAACTAATTTGCCAATAGTTTGAACGTGCACCTAAACGCTCTAAAACTAACGCGATAATGATAGAAATTAAAATCATAGTATTCTCACTCAACGCTTTTTAAGGCGGCCAAAAAGTACTGCCAGTTAAAACTTTCACCAGGATCAGTTTTACGCCCTGGTGCAATATCACAATGACCCACGATACGTTCAAGGGTAATTGCAGGGTAAGTTTTCATTAATAATTTAGTTATAGATTGTAATGCATTATATTGCGCTTGGGTATAAGGCGTAATATCGGTTCCTTCAAGCTCAATACCAATACTAAAATCATTACATTGGCTTTGTCCTGCAAACTCAGAGTTGCCTGCATGCCAAGCGCGCTTTAAAAATGGCACATATTGAACTACTTCACCTGTGCGCTTAATAAAGCAATGGGCAGAGACCCGTAAACCTCTCAAGTCGGTAAAGCCTGGTTCGGCACTACAATCTATACAGCCCATAAATAAATCATCAACGTAGGGCGTTGCAAACTGCCCTGCTGGCAATGAAATATTATGGATCACTAGCAATGATATATTGGTTTGCTCTGGACGCTCGTCATAATGTGTACAAGGGCGCTGCAAAGCACTGGATAAAACACCTAGTTGACTAATTCTCATAATAAAACATGAATATTACATTAATGGGTTTATGCTAATTGATTTAACGTCATAATGATAGCTAAGCCAAAGTGAGTTGACCCAGCTGCATTTTTTCAAGATATACGCTAGGAAAAATACAATGAAATAATACAGTGGCATAAGATAGTAATGGAATTATGTACTAAACAACTTAATGAGCGTTTGCAGCACCACCCATTGTCAGCACTCGAAAATGATTTTAAAGCCTTTAATGTTCACCAACAAAGCGCCGAGCTTGAGCACTTATACTTAAGTGCCCAACGCGTGGAAGCAAAATACAGCTTTTGCAAAATGTAGCGACACACTTACTTAGTCAACAAGCATTTACTTATAACAAGCGACTTATAAGGTTTCAGCTTTAATCCGATAAGTAATATTCAACACTACTGACGACACGTACTTTTTTAATTTGCGGTGTGGTTGAGTCGCGATCATTAATACTAAATAACCCTTGGCGCGCAGTTTTTATTTTACCAAGCTGAGACTGTGAATCTTTAGCAAACTTAAGTGCGACCTCACGGGCTTTTTCGGTGGCCTTTTGAACCATTGCCGGTTTAATATCGTTAAGCCCAGTAAATAAATACTGTACTCGCGTTTCGTAGTTATCTTGTACAATAGCAATACCCTGCTTTGCCAGCTCGGTTATTTTACTCAACGCATGCTGAACTTTTTCGGGGTCGTTAGAGTGCACAGATACATTAACGCGCCCAACATACCTAAACTTCTGGTTTTCGCCGCCGTACTCACGCGCTTGTTTATCAATAATTGACTGTGTTGATGCTGATATTTCAGCGTCATCAAAACCATGTAATTTTAAGAATGCCTGCACTGCGTCATTTTTTTGCTCAATGCGGTCAACCAACGCCACGAGGTCATTATCAGCATCGCTAAATTGGATAGGCCAAATAACCGTATCAGCTATGACTTCTCGCTCAGCCAACCCTTTAACTTGAACGCTTCGCTCCATCGACTTAACATCTAAGGCGGCACTTTTTAAAATAAGCCCTAAGCCAAGCAGTCCCAACATAAAAGCGACAGCAGCAATAGCTAAAGGGTAATAATGTTTGGTATTCATTTTTTACTCCGTGATATAGATTATGGATCATACCCATGAAACTCGAAAAAAACCTTTAAACAGGTTACATTAAATAAAGCAAAATAGCTGCACAGGACAGGCAATGAGCGTAAAGCGTATTAATCAATTTTTTACTCCCACTTCAGTAGCCGTAATTGGCGCTTCTAATAACCCTGCGCGAGCAGGCTTTGTAGTGATGAGAAACTTACTACAAGGTGGGTTTAATGGCCCTATTATGCCCGTAAGCCCAAACCATAACGCGGTACGCGGTGTACTGGCTTACCCAACGATTAAAGCGTTACCTAAAGTCCCTGACCTGGCTGTTATTTGTACAAACAAACATACCTTAGTCAATATAATTAGCGAACTCGGTAAGCTGGGTTGTAAAAATGCCATTATCATTGCCGATGGCCTTAATAATGAACAAAAAAACCAACTCACACAAGCGGCTAACAACGCAAAAGTATCAATTTTAGGTTCAAATAGTTTGGGGCTGCTGATCCCTCACTTAGGACTTAATGCCAGCTTTTCTCATACGGTGGCAAGCGCGGGCAAGCTTGCGTTTGTATCGCAATCAGCAGCGGTATGCTCAACAATTTTAGACTGGGCTAAGAATAAAGAAATTGGCTTTTCGTATTTTTTATCTGTTGGGGATTGCTTAGATATCGACTTTGACGAATTGCTTGATTTTTTAGGGCGTGACTCAAAAACCAAAGCCATTTTACTGTATATCGATAATATAGATGACATTCGCAGCTTTATATCAGCTGCTCGAGCTGCTGCCTTTAGTAAACCTGTAATTGCTATTAAAACCGGTAAAACGACTACTGGATCTTTAGAAAACCACTCTGATGGACAACATAACTCAGATGCCGTTTATGATGCCTTATTTCAACGCGCCGGTATGTTAAGAGTAAATGACTTACGAGAGCTTTTTGCTGCCACACAAACACTTGCTATGCATCCAAAACTCTTAAAGGTTGAGCACCTGACTATTTTAACGAATGGCGGCGGCCCAGGCGTTATGGCAGTTGATAGCTTACTACAAAGCTCAGGAAAGTTAGCTGAACTTAGCGAGCAAACACGTGCTGCGCTGAATAAAGTTATTCCACAATCTGAAATGACCTCAAACCCAGTCGATATTTTTGGCGACTCTGCACCTGAGCGCTATAAAAAAGCCCTAGAAATTTTATTACACGCCGAAGAAGTAAAAAACTTACTTATTATTCATACTCCTTCGGCCCTTGCTCCCAGTGAGGATTACGCAAAAATTATTGTCGAAACACTGCGTAAACAGCCCCCCATGGCGCGCCCTTATGTCATGACTAATTTTATGGGCGAAGATGCCGCCTACCCGGCCAGAAAGGTTTGCACTTATAATGCTATACCAACTTATCGTACCCCTGAAGGTGCAGTTGGCGCATTTATGCATTTAGTGAGTTACCGTCGTAACCAAAAACATTTAACACAAACGCCAGAGTCAAATACTGATGATAAGCAGATTAATAAACCCGCGGCTAAACAGTTAGTTAATGAATTTATTGAACAGCAACAAAATTACTTATCAACTCATCAAGCAAGCCAAATATTAAGCCATTACGGTATTGATTGTATTCAAACTGAAATTGCCTATACCCCAACCGAGGCAAAAGAACATGCTATAGAGCTTGGCTTTCCGGTAGCATTAAAACTAATTAGTCCTAGTATTGCATCAAAATCAGAAGTCGGTGGTGTGGTGCTTAATTTAAATGATGCACAAGAAGTTGAGCAAACGGCTTTTGCAATGCTGTTACGAATTAAAAATACTTATCCAGATGCAATTATTGAAGGTTTTTCACTGCAAAAAATGGCGCCGCGCGCAGGTGCAAATGAGCTTCGTGTTGCAATTAAAACCGAGCCTAACTTTGGCCCTGTTATTTTACTCGGTGAGGCTGGAACAGGGCTAGAGTCTGCACAAGCAGCAGTGGCATTGCCGCCACTTAATATGAACTTAGCAAAATACTTAATTGCTGCAGCGCACGATAAAGGAGTGTTAAAAGAGCGTATATTACCTAATAAAGTTGATAAATATCGGCTTTGTGCGTTACTAACCCGCGTCTCTCAGCTGATAATTGACCAACCTGATATTACTTCTTTGGAGTTAAATCCAATTCTTGCCAGCAGCGGGCAGCTTTTAGTGCTTGATGCGAGCATGGCCTTAAGCCGTTACAAAATTCAATCACATCGTAAACGACTATCAATTCGCCCTTACCCTATTGAACTAGTGCAAAAAATCACTTTAAAAAACAATACTGAGGCGACTCTCAGGCCAATTAAGCCAGAAGATGAAAAAGCTCATCAGATATTTGATCGCTCATTAGCAAAAGAAGATCGTTATAAACGATTTTTTGGCGAGCTTCCGCAGTTTAATCATGATCAACTCGCTAAAATGACTCAGATTGATTACGACCGAGAAATGGCGTTTATTGTCACTCAAAATAATCAAGGGCAGAGCCAAACCTTAGGTGTATCACGCGTGTTACTCGACCCTGATAAACTACACGCGGAATTTGCTATTGTGGTGGGCTCTAAAAGCCAAGGCTTAGGACTAGGTAAGATATTAATGAATGCTGCAATCAGTCACTGCCAAAGCCAAGGCGTACAAGAAATTTCAGGTATTACCTTACCAGAAAACACCGGAATGATTGAACTGGCACGCAAGCTTGGCTTTGTTATTAGCCGCGACTTTGAGGAAGGCAGCATAAATATGCACCTAGATTTAACAACTACATAAACTGAGCCGCAAGTGATAATACTACGTCAACATACCACGCTGTTACTGCAACCTTTTACTGGAGGAAATGCGAAAATCTTGAAAAAGTGCGTATAAAGTAAGGTTAACTTACAGATTAAAAATATTACCCCACGGCTTAGAAAGTAGCAGGCTTACATCGTCCCCTGGCACGGGTTTACTAAATAACCCCCCTTGATAGCCCCTACAGCCAAAATCATTTAAGAATGCGACCTGTGAAGTATTTTCAACACCTTCTGCGACACACTCTAAACCTAAGCTTTGCGCCAGTGCGAGAATTGATTTGATGATCGCTTCATCATCATTACCAATATCACTAACCAAGCTACGGTCGATTTTAAGCACGTCAATTGGAAAGCGTTTTAAGTAGGTCAATGAGGCATAACCAGTACCAAAATCATCCATATAAAGCCGACAGCCTAAGCTTTTTAATTTTAACATGCTTTTTAATGCATGCTTAGAGTCATGCATCATCACTGACTCGGTGATTTCAAATACCACTGCTTGAGGAAGGATTTGAGCATTTACTAATAGGGCTTCAATCTCAGCGACTAAGTCATTACATTCAAAATCCAACGCTGACAAGTTAATAGATAAATACAAATCAGGTTGTATTTTTTGCCATTGCTTTAGCTCAATTAACGCCCGCGCAAAAGTTTGCAGCATAATTTTAGTGATAAGCCCCATTTTTTCTGCTGCAAGGGCAAACTCCTGGTTTTGATATTGCTTATTACCAGGCCAACGTAATAAAACTTCCACCCCCTCAACTTGGGTCGTATAGGAGTTCACTATAGGTTGATAATAATTACAAAATTCATGTTCGTGATAAGCTTTTATCAATTGTGACTCTAGGTTTAACGTCCTTTGCACATGCTCATTCATTTCTTGATGATAAAACTGATAGCACGGCTCCAAACTTTGCTTTGCATGATATAAAGCAATATCCGTAGCTTTAACTAATGCCTTGGCTTGAGTGGCATCATCAGGATAAATCGCCACACCAATACTTAAATTAACACTTAAATGTCGCTCATTAACCGTAATGGGTTGCACACTGCTTTGCATTAATTTAGCACAGAGCAATAGTATCTCTTCTATTTGCTGAGTATCTTCAATAAGTACTTTAAATTTGTCGTCCTCAAAGCGTGCAACACTGTCTTGAGGGCGCAAACAGCTTTGAATACGCACAGCTATTTTTTTAATTATTACACTAACTGTCTCATGGCCAAATGAGTCATTGAAGTGTTTAAAGCGCTTAATATTAATGGTTAACAGCGCTACTTTACGCTTATGCCGTGATGCTTGTTCAAGAGCATGTTCGAGGCGATCGTAAAATATAGTGCGTTTGGGTAAGCCCGTTAATTCATCATAATTAACTAATAAATTAAGTTCTTGCTCTGCAGTTTTTTGAGCACTTATATCAGTTAGAGTAATAACATAACTCTCAAGCTGATTATTATTACCTGCCACAGCACTAATTTTAATCAACACTTGGCGTTTATCACCATTAGCTAGCTGCACAGTATCTTCTAGTGAAAAGTGCTCACTAACAGCAAGCTTTTGCATAATTCTTAAGTAATGAATTCGGGTTCGTAAACCCAGCCCCAATTTTAAATGACGACTAGAACGAAAATCTCTAGGAAAGTTAAAAGCGCTTTGTAATGCTTTATTTGTCGCAAGTATGCGCAGGTTTTTATCGAGAATAAATACCCAATCACGAGTTTGCTCAAAGGCTGCACCGAATAACCTGGCGTGCTCAGCAAAAACCAACTCTCGAGTCATATTGGTATACGTACCCGCAACCTTAAGAGGCGTGTTTTGTTGCCACTCGATCACTTTCCCAAAGTCTTTATACCAGCGCCACTCGCCTTCGGCATGACGTAAACGATAAGTACAATTAAAGTAGCCTTTATCGGTTGATAAAAACTCCAACCACTCCAAGCGAAAGTTTTGCTTATCTTGCGGGTGAATTTTTGCTAAATAACCATCTAAGTTAGCCGACTCACTCTGATAACCTAACTCGTTTTTTAAACGCGGCTGATAAATTATTGGACTTGATGATTGCCAGTCCCACACCCCTGAATGACTTCCTTCGAGAGCCAGTTTTAATCTTGCTTCACTTTCTTTGCTTTGTTTATGTGCGGTTAATAGTATTTTCTGGATACGGTGACGCCTTATCATCCAAATTGCGATAAGGGAAAATGTAATAAATAAATAAAGCGCAATAAAATGCGGCGTTCGCCACGGCGGGTAATCAACAATAATGTCTAAATTAGCAGGCGGCGTATAATTACCGGTTAGAGGGTCTTTTGCCCACACTTTTAGCTGGTAGTTACCGGGGTTTAATTTAGGAAATAACACACGGTTATTGTTGCGCGTATAGGTTTTTTGTTCATCCGCAAGCTGGTACTCATAAACTATGCGCTCTTGATAATTAAACGCCATTGCAGAAAAAGCCACTTCTAAACCGATATCATCATGCGCTAAGGTTATTGAATCAATAGATTGCTTTAACTCAGGCCGGCGGTTTCGTGACATTAAATCAATACTAGTAATGTTTACCCGATCAATTAAATCATGCTTAGGGTAGTTATCTAATGGGTAAAAATAAGTAATTCCCTTTAAAGAGCCATATACAATTTGACCACTTTTTAATTGTGTAAATGCGCCACTATTAAATTCAGTTGATACCAGCCCTTCGCCACTAGTAAATTGTTGAAAGTGCTTATTTTCAGGATTAAATCGCCACACACCTTTATGGCTACTCATCCAAATCATACCTTTTTCATCAAGTACCATGTCATATAGCAATGTACCTAATTTATGCTTATCTAAATCAATGGTGTGAATATGCTCATAGGTGTTGGCATCAAGACCAATAAGGCCAAAGTTAGATAACGAAAGCCATAACACATTGTTATTATCTACAATATATGACATCACATTAATAGCCACATTATCATGCTGCTTTGGTATGGTATAAATTTTGGTCAGTGAAAAATCATGGCTATCAACTTGATATAAAATCCCAGCATTATAAAATAACGGTGATGTTGGCTTAGTTGAAAGCGGAGCTAAAAAGCCATACGCTAAAAAGGGGTCAAAATTGTCAAACTCACCACCTAACTGAGTTATCGTTTGATTATTAATATTATAAACGAACATGCCATAATCTGGATGTACATAAAATAACTCACCATTAGGCATTAACGTAACACCATGTACCCACTCTTTTATTTGTGTACGCTGACTAGGATCTTTTAATGGCGGCGCACTCACCTGTGCCGTTTTTGGATCAAATTGAAATAACCCTCGGTTAGTATGCAGCCATAGCTTATCCTTATAAGGCATTACTTTATAAATGCTAAACTCTGTAGTAAATAAATCCACTTGATAATTTTTCAAATAAACTTTGCTTTGATAGCTGTTTAAATCAATTACGGTTAAACCATTATGCGTTGCCAGCCAAAGTCTATCTTCAAACTCAGTGATCCCCCAAATGGAGCTATGTGAAAGTCCATCACCTTTAACTTTACTGCCATCGACATTTTCAAAGTGATAATTATCCGAAGGAAGATAAAAAGCACCATCACTTTTAGTCCCAGCCCAAATCCCCCCTGAACTGTCTTTTACTATATCAATAATACTGTTATCAGATAGCGTATACTTACTTTTATTTATACGTTCATCTTTAGTCAGCTTTGTGGTTGTTAAGTTATACTTGAACAACCCCTTATCCGTACCTAAATCAAGAACTCCCTGCTCGTTTATAATTTGCCAAATATTTAAGTTAGGTAGCAGCACTTTATTCTGAAGAGTTTGATTGGTCGAACCAAATAGGGCCGCTATATTACTAATATCGACTTCATAAAGTCCGCGAACAGTTCCAACAAGCAGTTTATCGTTTTCGGCCAGTGCAAAAGATTTAATATAGTTTTGGTAAGCGTGAGTAGGTTCGCCAGTAAGGTGTTCAAATTTACGATACTCATTAGTTGCAATATCATAAACAAAACCGCCATCACTGGTGCCAATAAAAATATAGCCTTGATAATGAAAAAGCGCACGTATAATAGTGCTATCTTTTCGATTAGGCAGCTCAAAAATAGTGTCTATTTCACCTGTTTCTACATCTAACTTTGCAAAGTCACCACCACGTCCTATCCATAGCGTTTTATCATCAACTGCTAACATACTAAAAACGGATTGCTGAAATATTTGTTCTTCAGATAGGGGTTTTGATAAAAACTGATTATAAATATCGTTTTTGGGATCATACCTAAATAATCCCGCAAGCAATGAAGCTATCCAGATATTACCCTGCGGATCTTGATAAATCCGATCAATAATTACTTCATCTAACTCGCCGTTAGGACCCTCAACATGCACCACTTGATAGCCATCATAGCGATTCAGTCCGCCTTCTGTCGAAAGCCACAAATACCCTTTATTATCAATAACCAAGGTATTTACATAACTCTGAGAAAGCCCCTCTGTAGGGGATAACCGTTTTACTTCAGCTACCACTTCGATACTTGTCAACGTAAGGCTGATATATAAACCTATAGTCAAAAATACGCTAACAAATTGATTCATTTATAATCCGGTGATGCAGTAGATAAAATTATCGGGTGATAACTCATAGGGATAATATTACGGTTTTTATAGCTGTTATAAAGTACCTCAAATACCTCTGGTAAATCTGTTGTAACGATAAAGCCAAGCCCGCTATATAGCGCAACAACATTGCGATACGAAAAAGTATATACCACTTGCTGTTGCTCGCTTAATATAACCTGTAGAAGTTGTTGAGCTACCTGCTGACGGCGCCAAGGTGGTGCAACTAGCAAGGTTGATAAAAATAAGTAGCTCTGTCGATGTTGAATACGACACGCGGCTATTATTTCATGTCCATGGTAAGCAACCCATACTTGGTCTTGCTTATTGGCGCGACCACGAGCGTTATGAGCCGTGTAAAACTTATTGACTAGCGGTGTTTTAATTGCCGCCAAACGCTCAAAACGCAGTTTACTCATTAACTCAACATCAATGCCAAGTATTGTTCAAACTGCTGCTTTAAAAAGGTCTGCTCAGCAATAGGCCTGCTATTAATCGTGTTATAGACTTGTTCACGGGTATTTTTATTTCGCTTTATTTGATACGCCCAAAATGAGGCTTCATAATCAAGTTGAATTTGATACTTTTGCTCACGGGGCAGTAAACATAAATTATATGACATAAAAAACACTTTAACTTTGCTAATATAACGAACCTAAGAGTATACCCAAACCACCATAAGATGCGAGTTTGCGCTACTATTAAAGCACCTCAAACATAAAACCAATTAAAAAGTTAACAACCTCAACAGGTTTAACTTACAAGGTTCTAGGTCAAAAGTAGATCCGTGGCGTTTTCAACAGGTGCAAACTTTATAATTTAGATTAAAAATCAAAGCCATCTTGTTGCGGTGCTGATTTATTTTTTTCGCTATTTTGCTTTTTTTGTAAGTAACGCTTATAACGTTGCTGGCACAAAACAACCACTTTACGCTTTTCAGTATTACTAAAGTTATTCCAACCAAAACGCTCATCGCGGCTACGATAACAGCCCTTGCAATAACCTCGATTATTAACTTGGCAAATACCCTTGCATGGACTTGGAATATCAAATATTTCAATTTGTTGCATTATTTTGATTTAAATCCACACAAGACTAAATAGGTCATTTCAGTATAGCGCGAAAATTAGTCAAAAAAAAAGCCACCTTAAAGTGACTTAATTCATAGTAATAAGTTAAATTAAGGTTCGCTATTAGAAATCTCTGCTTTACGATGAAATGGTTTGGCATACATAGCCATTACTAAGGGCTTGAGTTCATCAGGCACCTTACTCATACGTTGCTCAAATTTAGTCGCATCATTTTTATCAATCACCGCTTGCTTACAGCCACCAGCAATATAATTACCTGGGTGTAAAAAAAACGAGTTAATAATTTGCTTATCAATAGTTTTAGCCAGCTCTTCTGGCGATTCACAACCTGATTCAATCGGTTGTCCAAACGCTAAATGCACATGCCCTTTAGCACTACTAAAGCCTTCAACAATACTGGCTATGTCTTCGCCGGCAGATTTAACATATTGCCCATGGTTCTGTTTATGATGAAGCTCTTTAGCTTTAGCGATAGCACATGGCTCGTATTGATACGAAATAGACACAGGCACAATTTTTAGTTCACGAACGTAGTCAGCAAACTCTTTCTTTTGCTTGCGCCCTTGTAGTTGTAACATTTTTAAAAGCGCCGGATCAGTTTGATCAAGACCATCTTTTGCTCGGCCTTCTTTTTGGGCAATCCAAATAGAATTGCCTCCCATTAATGAATCATAAATATAAGCTGAAAGTTGCGATAATGCTTTCAGCATTTCTTTAGGTGCTTTAGCTGAACGCTTTACTATAAAACTTTTATTTAGCCGCATCAGCTCAGTAATAAATGGTCGTTGCAATAAATTGTCACCAATCGCAATACGCACTGTTTTCATTTTATGACTGAATAAGCCCCAATTAATAAGCGCAGGGTCGAGTACAATATCGCGATGGTTTGATATAAATAAATACGCTTGCTTAGGGTTAAGCCCGTCCAAACCTGAAAAAGTCACCTCTGAGGTCGTGCGCTTAACTAACAAGCTTAAATATTGAGCTACTTCTTGCTGAACTTGCTCTACACTGTTAAGTTTTCCCCACTTTTTACGTAATTGGCTACGTACCAAAGGACGCGTTAAAAAAGGAAAGGATGAAAGAAAACGCGGCAGATTATACTTAGCGAGCACGTCAACAAACGCATTATCATTAATCAAACGTGTAACTGAGTCGGCTACCTCGTCATCATTGTAAGGTCTAATATCGGCGTATTTATCCACTAATTCACTCATTACTACTTCTATAAAGTTAAAAAACGGTACGCCAAAGCGCACCGTTTATAGTTGGGGTGATTATAACTCAGACAATCTGAAATGCGAACCAAGTCATTAATATAGCCACAATTTATACCCAAACCACCCACGCATGCCTTAAATGTTTTTAATAACAAAACTTACGAAATGATCTCATCCGTATTTTGATATTTTTTGGTTATCCCTTTGACCACCAACCGTAGTATAAGTGCCATTAAAATTACGCCGCTTAGCATACTTAACCAATGAGGCAATACCGCCTGTTCTTCACCTAATAATGGGCTCACTACAAAGCCAAATTCAGTGACTAAATAATCGGTTAAAAAGCCAAATAATAACGCAACACCTATAACCCCTATTAAATAGGCAACTACGGCTCGTTTTCCGAGTTCATTTGCAACCACACCTAGTGTGGCAATATTGGTTGCGGGGCCTGCCAACATAAACACCAGCACCGCACCGGGTGAAACGCCACTTAATAAGAGCCCCGCTGCAATCGGCGTAGAGGCTGTGGCGCAAATATACATCGGAATACTAACTGAGATCACCACCAACATAGCGAGTATACCGCTCCCCCACTGAGTTAAAAATGATTCAGGCACAAAAGTTTGCACTAAGGCCGCAAAAAACAAACCAATCATTAGCCACTTCATAGTATCTGAAAGTAACTTATTACAACTAAAGTTAATCGCCTGCTTAAACTTATGCCACTGGCTAACAGATGCTACCGTTGATGTACAACAACTGGATTCTGGCTCAACTTTTTCTGTTGATGAGCAGCAATTACTTGCGGCTTCATATTCAGACTCATCTGCAAAGTCTGGTTTGGAATGAGTCTGCTTTTGTGTTTCATTTGATGTATCACGCCCCACCAATACACCTGCGGTAATTGCGCTACATATAGCTGCAACCGGGCGAATTACGGCCATAAAGGGCCCCAGTAACACATAAGAGACGGATACCGAATCCACCCCAGTTTCAGGAGTAGAAACTAAAAACGCAGTGGTGGCACTTTTTGATGCGCCAGCTCGTCTTAGACCAATAGCAGCGGGAATTACCCCACATGAGCAAAGCGGCATGGGCGCACCAATTAATGCAGCCTTTATGGTCGTCCAAAGCCCTTCTTTACCTAAGTGTTTATTTAAAAAGTTCACGGGTAAATAAACATTAAGTAGCCCGGCAATAAATAACCCCAACATCAACCACGGTGCAGAGATCAAAAATAGTTCCCAGAAATTAATTAGTAAGTTCATCTATATCCTCCAGCGCGGTGAGTATTGAGCAGCTATCAGCTGGCTCTTCACCGCCACAACATTTATCGGCTAGTAACGATAATGACTGATGAAATCGTGTAAGCTCAGCGATACGTTCAGCGACTACATCGCGTTTATGTATTGTTAGCCTCTTCACTTCATGGCACGAATGCTGATTTTTATGAAACTTAATTTGTAGTAGCTCTTTTATTTCTGACAAGCTAAAACCAACATTTTTAGCGCGCACTATAAATTTCATTTGTATAATGTCTGCTTTACTATAATCACGATAACCCGCTTGCGTTCTTGCCGTGATCATTAACAAACCCTGTTTTTCATAGTATCTTAGCGTATCGGTTGAGATACCTAGCTGGTTAGCAAATTCGCCTATTTTCACCATTATCTCCAATTAAGATATTATCAATATGTACAAGCATAAACCTTAGAGTTAACACCAAGGTCAACAAATAAAAACATTTAAAGGAACAGCCAATGAATATTACGGTACTTGATACGGCAACTCTTGCTAAAAGCCCACTAACCAAAATTGAGAATCTAGGGACGGTGACTTGCTTTGACTTAACAACCCCCGAAGATGTTATAGAACACAGCCAAAATGCTGAAATATTGATCACCAATAAAGTTGTGCTAAACCGCGATACTATGAGCCAATTACCTAAACTTAAACTTATTTGTGTAGCAGCAACAGGCACCAATAATATTGACTTAGAGGCCGCTGAAGAACTAGGTATAGGCGTTACTAATGTTGCTGGGTATTCAACACCCTCTGTAGTACAACACACCTTTGCTTTAATCACTAACTTACTGGGCAACACCCATCGTTACATTAACGATTGCCAGCAAGGGGCTTGGCAACAAAGTAATATGTTTTGTCGCTTAGACTACAGCTTTGAAGATATGAGCGATAAAACTCTCGCTATTGTCGGTTATGGCTCCCTTGGTAAAGCCGTTGCTAATGTTGCACAAGCATTTGGCCTAACGGTTATCATCGCAGAACGTAAAGATACTCCAACCCGCGAAGGTCGAACTGAGTTTAATCAAGCAATTACAGAGGCTGATATTATTAGTGTTCATTGCCCACTTACCGAGCAAAGTCGAGACTTAATAAGCACAAAAGAATTGCAGATGATGAAACCAACCGCAATTTTAATTAACACAGCCCGCGGCGGTATTATAAATGAAGCCGACTTAGCTCAGGCACTAGCCAGTAACGAAATAGCTGGCGCTGGCGTTGATGTGCTTTCAAAAGAACCCGCTCAAGCGGATAACCCTTTAGCTCAATACCGTGGTGATAACTTATTACTTACTCCGCATATTGCGTGGGCAAGTAAACAGTCAATTGCCCGACTGATTGCGGAAATTGCACTTAATATTAAAGCCTTTGAACAAAGTGAAGCACGTAATAGGCTCGTTTAATTGACTAAGCCGCGATTAGCTTGCTTGCACTAGCCTAGCAATAATCTGGTCGCGGCCATTATCTTTTGCTTGATAAAGCCCAAGATCAGCCTCTTCTAATAAAGCATGCTCAGCATATACTTGGCCATTTTCGGTCGTAGCAACACCGACACTAATCGTAATACATTCAGCATTTAATGATGCTCTATGAGGAATATTAAGTGATTTTACGGCGTTAAGTAGTTTATTAGCAAATTCCATTGCATCATGTTTACCCATATTCGGCAGCACAGCTGCAAATTCTTCACCGCCATAACGCGCCACAAAATCACTGCCTCGCTGGCATACTGCAACTAAAGCATGGGCAACTTGCTTTAAGCAGTCATCGCCGGCGCGATGTCCATAGCAATCGTTATAACGTTTAAAGTGGTCAATATCCATTAACACTACAGATAAGGGCGTGCCATTACGACGACTTCGTCGCCACTCGCGAGCAAGATTATCGTCTAAATAGCGCCTATTAGGGATTTCAGTTAAACCATCTATTGATGCAAGCATTTCTAGTAAGTCATTTTTTTGCTTTATCATCAGTTGATTGCGTACTCGAGCACGAACAATCGCGGTGCTAAACGGCTTAGTTATATAATCCATTGCGCCAAGTTCTAAGCCTTTTGCCTCATCATCGTGACTATCATTCGCTGAGATAAAGATCACCGGCACAGCTTGAGTGGTTGGGTTTTCCTTAAGCTCAACCAATACTTCATAGCCATCAATGCCAGGCATCATAATATCGAGAATAATTAAATCGACATGATTACTTTTCACAAAGGTTAAGGCTTTTTCACCACTTGGCATTAAAAAAACTTGGTACTCATGCTGCAATGTTTTTTCAAGCACTAAACGATTTAGAGGATCATCATCAACGATGAGTATTTTAGCTTGCTGTGACATCTATTAACCCTTGTACTTGAAGGTAGCTAAGCACTTGCTTTAAATGCGTTCTCAGCTCAGTAATTAACACCTGAGCATGCGCGTTACTGGCCGTCCTTATGTTGGTTTCAATCTTTTGTGCTACCTGAGATAAACGCATAAAACCTAAGCTTCCTGAGACGCCTTTAATATTATGCACTAATAGTTGCAGCTCACTCTGTTCTAAGTGGGTTTCTAACAGGTTTAATTGAGAATCGCATAATAGTGCAAATTTTTGCAACATTTTTACCATTAAATCTTCATTATCAGCAAATTGTGCTAAGGCAAAGGGACGGTCAAAAAACACCGATGCAGTTAAGTTTAACTGACCAATTTCACGCACTAACGTTGCAGCAGCTACCGGTTTAGTTAAATACTTATTCAACCCCACCGCCGCAGTTCGAGCTTTATCCTCTACTTCACTATGAGCGGCAAGTGCAAAAATAGGCAGTTGTTGCTTATCATAATGCTTACGTATTCGCTTGATAGCTTGGCAATCATCCAGCTCAGACATTTGCAAATCTATTAAGATAAGATCAGGTCTTAAACTATCAACTAGTTCAATGGCGGTTATGGCATTATCGACTGTTACAACATTAATATTTTGTTGGCACAAAATACGACTGATAGCATCCTGGTTCAGCTGATTATCATCCACCACTAAAATAAGCATACCCGTAACATCAGGTGTAGTGACAGGTGTGCTCTGTAGAGGCGCGTGGCTATACAATAAACGTTGAGCAAGCGCTATTTTATTGATGCTCCGTATTTTAACCTCCGCTATCGCTGGCATGCCTTATTGGTTATCAAGATCAACCACCACCCACAGCGTTTATTGCAGATTGATGATGAACTCATAAGTTGTAATAGTGGTTTAAATTTACCGTCAAGAGACGAGGTTAATAATTCACTTTTCTTTCCTCTCACAGCGGGGTTAACATAAGCCATAGGACTGAGTTATTACAGAGAAATATAATACTAAAAGCCGAGATTAAGGCAATAACTTTTTGCCAGTCATTAACGGCCTTAAGGTCGGAAGCAAATCGACCTTAACCAACTGTTTCACCACCTTTACTTGGGGGTTTTACGATAGCAATAATTTTCCGCCTTATTTACATCACTAAGCCACACTCTATCAAGCTGATACGACAACCGCAGGTCATACAAATTAAACATGGTATCAAGTAAACCTGCCACACTCATTGCATGCTGTAACTGCGCTACGCTTTACTTTAATTGTGTATAAAGTAAGCATAGCAAAAATACCACCAGCAATGGCACAACCAGTGCCACCGCCAGAGATCGCTAATGTGATCTGAACCAATAGTTTTGGACACCTCATTAAGTGAGTAAACTAACTCATAGAGGTGAAACATGACAACTAAGACCAAACGTAAATCCTATTCAGAAGAATTCAAAGAAGAAGCACTAAAGCTGGCGAGTAAAGTAGGTTTTGCTCAAGCTGCCAGAGAATTAAGTGTCGCAGAGTCCCAGCTTTACTATTGGCGAACTGCTGCTCTGAAAAAGGCATCTACATCAGATAGAGAAAGTACGTTAGCTACCGAGAATGCTCGTTTGAAACGCCAACTAGCGGTGCAAGCAGAGGAGCTAGACATATTAAAAAAAGCCGCCACCTACTTCGCGAAAAATCAAAAATAACACGATTTGAATTTATGCAAAGCTACCGAAGCACATTCAGCGTTATCAGAATGGCTAAGGTACTTTGTGTATCGCCAAGTGGGTTTTATGCATGGATAAAATCATGTGAGCACGTGTGTAAGCGCAAACAACAACAGCAAATGTTAGATACTCAGGTCAAAGCCGTATTTGTTGACAGTAAAGAGCGAGACGGTGCGAGACGTATCCAAGTCGAGCTGGCGGAGCAAGGGAATAAACATGATGTAAAAACCATCAACAGAAGCATGGGACGTCAGGGTTTAGTAGCTAAAGCAGCTCGTAAATTCAAGTCGACCACCGACAGTAAACACAATTTACCTGTGGCCCCTAATTTACTTGAGCAGAACTTTACCGCCGATAAGCCCAACCAAAAATGGGCAGGTGATATCACGTATCTAATGACCAGCGAAGGATGGCTTTACCTCGCTGTGATTATCGACCTGTACTCGCGCTCAGTGATTGGTTGGTCAATGAGTACACGCATGACATCATCTTTGGTGTGTGACGCCCTGCAAATGGCTATCTGGCGCCGAGGTAGACCTAAAGATGTCATTGTACATAGTGATAGAGGCAGCCAATATGCTTCCCATGCTTATCGTGATTTATTAAGCGAACATCATTTAATGCAAAGTATGAGTCGTAAAGGCAACTGCTGGGATAATGCGTGTGTGGAAAGCTTCTTCCATTCACTCAAGGTCGAAGCCATCCAATATGAGCCTATTATGAACCGAGAAACCATGAGGCAGCATGTATTTGAATATATAGAAATTGATTACAACAAAAAGAGAAGGCATAGTGCGTTAGGCTATTTAAGCCCCGAGAAATTTGAACAACTAAATGTCGCTTAACGAAGTGTCCACTAATGATGGTTCAGATCAATGTTATTATCTTAATGATAAAAATTAAAAGCGGATTCTATAAAATAACCCTATACAAACACAGATTAGCGAGCTTACATAGTCGGTGTAAGCTATAAGTTTTCCTCTGCGAATGAAGCCAAGCGACTACGAACCACACCATTTAAGTTCACTGTTGCGCTGCCTTCAAAGTCTTTAAAGCGCTCGACAATGTAAGTTAACCCCGATGTCACGGGGGTTAAATAGTTGCTATCAATTTGCGCAAGGTTACCTGAGCAAATCAGTTTAGTGCCTTCGCCACAACGCGTAATAATGGTTTTTAGCTGTGAGGCGGTAAGGTTTTGGCTTTCGTCTAAAATTACCACCGCATTTTGAATACTACGACCACGCATAAAGTTAACCGACTTAAACTGTATATTGGCCTTTTCCATAATATAGTTACGGCTTGATACCGGATTTTCATCACCTTTATGTAATACCTCCAAGGTATCAGTAATAGCAGCCAGCCACGGCGCCATTTTCTCTTCTTCGGTACCAGGTAAGAAGCCAATAGACTCGGCAATTTCAGGGGTGTTACGTGTAACAATCACTTTATCGTAAATACCTTTTTCAATAATCATTTCAAGAGCACTGGCAAGCGCGAGTAAAGTTTTACCACAGCCTGCAGGGCCCGTTAAAATAACTAGTTCGATACCAGGATCAAGTAGTGCATCAAGCGCCATACCTTGATAAACATTTTTTGGCTTAACTCCCCATGCATTTTGGTTCATTAAACGCTCTACGCTAATATCTTTTAAGGTCAACGTTTTATCATCGTAACTTTCAACTCTTGCAGCAAAGTGATCGCTGCTATCTAAAATATATTCATTACAAAATGCATCCGGAATGGTTTCTTTAGCAACATGATGAAAAGTATCTCGGCCTTGTTGCTCGCTTTCGCACTCGCCTATTTGCTGCCAAAAATCACCATTAATTTTTTTATAACCACTGGTTAATAGTGCAATATCATCTATAAGTTGGTCAGTGCGATAATCTTCAACAAACTTAAGCCCAGCGCCTTTGGCTTTTAAGCGCATGTTAATATCTTTAGTAACCAGCACCACCTTGCTATCACTATGCTGTTTTTGTAAATGTACGGCGCAATTGATTATACGGTGGTCATTTTCATTACCCGGCAATCCTGAAATAGAGTCAGCAAATAAGTGGTCGTTAACGATAATTAAACGCCCCGTGGAGGCCGCTCGGGCTTTTTTATTGCTGGGTAATGCAACCCCTTGTAACATTTGCTCGGGGCTGGCATCTTTAAGTATTTCGTCTAGACCACGAATTGCCACTCGCGCATCGCGGCTCACATCGTGTTTGCGATCTTTAATATGATCCAGCTCCTCTAGGACTGTCATGGGGATCACTACGTCGTGTTCTTGGAAAGATAAATAAGCGAGAGGTTCGTGAAGTAATACGTTGGTATCAAGCACATACATTTTACTATCAAGGGTCGAAGCTTTTTCCATAGCACTTTCCTTACGTTTTATGATTTTTATGCTATACCCAATTAACTAAGTAACACTGGCTGAAATTCATCCTGCAATACTTAATTATTTAAGTATAATTTCAGTTTAGTCTATTTGTCATAAAAGACCCTTTTATGACAAAGCTTTTTTTGTTTTGAATTTACCTATTTACGTTTTATATAAATGCTTGAATTCAAGTATTAAGTGCAATCATTATGCAGCCACCAGAACTTCTGATTGCCCCGTAAATAATTCATGAGGGGTTTTATACCCTCTTGTTTTTCTTGGCCGATGGTTGAGCTTATCAACTGCCGCCTGTATCTCTGCTTCACTTAGCGCCATAAAGTCAGTTCCCTTGGGGAAGAAGCGTCTAAGTAAGCCGTTGGTATTCTCATTTATGCCCCGCTCCCATGATGAATAGGGATGAGCGAAATACACATCAGCTTCTAATTTTTGTGCAACATGCTCATGGTGAGCAAACTCTTTTCCATTATCTAACGTCACGGTAATAACCTTACCTTTATATGGTGTCATACACGTGATCAGCGCATCGGCTGTTATTTTCGCATGCTTGCTTTCAATTCTGTGAACGACTGTATATAACGTTTTACGTTCAACCATTGTGACAAGCGCATTTTTACGCCCTTTACCTATCACTGTATCGCCCTCCCAATCACCAATCCTAGACTTTGAATCCACAATACTTGGGCGTTCATCAATGCTGACTCGATTAACTATCTGTCCACGTTTATCATAGCTTCCATAGCGTTTTTTATACTTTTTACATGCACGAGTGAGTGTCTTATGTAGCTTGCCACCACGAGCCTTGTCTCTGTAAATATATTGATAAATTGTTTCATGATGTAAAACGACCTGTTTCTCTAAAGCTAAGCGGCCTGCCACTTGCTCAGGGGAAAGTCCGTCATGCAACAATTTATTAATCCAGTGAGTGACGTCCTCTGTTAACTTACTTGCTTTGAAAGATGACTTACGTCTTTGTTCAGCAAAGTTATTGGCTTGGTTAGGCCGATAGCCTTTAAGTCCTTTATTGCGTTTTAGCTCTCTAGAAATAGATGACGGTGAACGAGTTAGTTCTTCAGCTATCTGCTTTTGGTTATTTCCTGCTTTTATTAACGCGTAAATCTGGTATCTTTCTTCTTGTGTCAGCTGTTTATATTTCATTAAAGCAATTTCCTTTGGCGAGAAAATGGCCGAATTATAACAGCTGGCCATCTAATCTGAGAAATTGCACTTATTATCCGAATTTAGGATGGAAATAATTCACAGTTATAAAGTTAATTAAAAGCGAGCTAAATAGCGCCTTGCAGTGGTGTTAGTGAACAGGTAACATAGCCGCCTTTTTCTTCATAGACGAGACATACATGAATTTTTCCTTAGGTCAGCGTTGGATCAGTGATACAGAGTCAGATTTAGGATTAGGCACGGTAGTAGCCCTTGAAGGCCGCCAAGTCAGTATTTTATTTCCCGCCAGTGGCGAAACCCGTGTTTATGCAATGTCAGAAGCCCCGGTAACTCGTGTGGCGTTTAATCCTGGTGATGTGATCAAAAGCGTTGAAGAATGGGAACTTGAAGTCGAGTCAATTGAACAGCAAGGCGAGCTTTTATGTTATCACGGCACCCGCGTTGATAACGGTGAGCAAGCGCAGTTAAAAGAAACATTGTTAGACCATTTTATTAAATTTAATAAACCGCAAGACCGCTTATTTGCCGGTCAAGTAGACCGCTTTGATCGCTACACTTTACGCTATCAAACTTGGCAGCATCAGTTTGAACGTCAGCAATCCCCTATTAAAGGCTTAATTGGCCAACGTGCCAACCTTATACCGCATCAACTTTATATCGCACAAGAAGTGGGTAAACGCTTTGCGCCAAGAGTATTACTTTCAGATGAAGTAGGCTTGGGTAAAACCATTGAAGCGGGCATGATTTTACATCAGCAAATTTTAACTGGCCGTGCTAGCCGAGTGCTCATTGTGGTACCTGAAAATTTACAGCATCAGTGGTTAGTTGAAATGCTGCGCCGCTTTAATTTACATTTTTCTATTTTTGATGAAGAACGCTGCGACGAAGCCTTTGCCGACTCACCTAATGTATTTGAAACCGAGCAACTGATACTCACCAGCCTTGAGTTTTTAACCAAGAAGAAACGTTGGTTTGAACAAGCAACACTTGCCGATTGGGATTTATTAGTCGTTGATGAAGCGCACCATTTAAGCATCAACAATGATAAACCAAGCACCGAATATCAGCGCATGAGTGAGCTAAGCCAAGATATTCCGGGCCTTATTTTATTAACGGCAACACCTGATCAACTTGGTCATCGCAGTCACTTTGCCCGCTTGCAATTGCTCGACCCAGACCGGTTTTATGATTACGACGCGTTTGTAGCTGAAGAAGAAAATTACAAAGATGTAGCAGAAGCTGCTAATCAGTTATTGCAAGAAGAAACACTTGAACCCAATGCCAAAGCAACCTTAGTTGAGTTACTCAAAGAAACAGACATCACCGCAGTACTTGCTAAAGCCGAGCACGGTGACAAAGCCGCGCGCAGTGAAATATTATCAATGTTATTAGATCGCCACGGTACTGGCCGTATTTTATTTAGAAATAGCCGCAGTGGCATTGATGGCTATCCTAGTCGTAAGCTTCATGCTTATCCGATGACACAGCCTAAGCAATATAAAACGGCTATGGCGGTGCTTGGCAATATGGGCGGCATTCAAAGTGCAGAACTAACCGCACACCGTGCGTTATTCCCTGAAAAAATATTCCAAGAGTTTGAAGGCGAAAGCGCCAGTTGGGGCATGTTTGACCCACGTGTTGATTGGTTGATCGAGACGCTAAAAACGTTAAAGCACGAAAAAGTATTATTAATATGTGCCAAAGCCGAAACTGCTATTAGCCTTGAGCAAATATTGCGTGAACGCGAAGCTATTAAAGCCTCTGTATTCCACGAAGGAATGTCGATTATTGAGCGTGACCGCGCTGCCGCTTTCTTTGCCGATGAATACGACAACGCACAAATATTACTATGCTCTGAAATTGGCTCAGAAGGTCGTAACTTCCAGTTTTCACATCATTTAGTTTTATTCGATTTACCACTTAACCCAGACTTACTTGAGCAACGCATTGGCCGTTTAGATCGTATCGGTCAAACGCAAGATGTAAACATTCATGTGCCGTATTTTAAAAACACTGCTCAAGAAGTATTATTACGCTGGTATAATGAAGGTCTAGATGCCTTTGAGTCTACTTCAAGCACAGGCCAGTTACTTTATAAGGAGTTCGGTGAAGAACTACTTGAATTTATTGGCGCACACAACTGCGACGAAGAGGAGCTAGATCCACTCCTTGAGCAAGTTGCAACACAAAACGCAACATTACGCCAGCAAATGGAAAATGGCCGTGACCGTTTATTAGAACTCCATTCGTCAGGCCAAGGCGCCGCGGATTCATTAGTTAGTGAAATTGAAAAACTAGACAACCGGTTTGAATTACCAAGCTATATGATCAACGTATTTGACACTTTCGGCGTAAGCCAAGAGGATAAAGGCGAAAATACCATTATTTTAAAGCCGACCGAACACATGTTAAACCCATCGTTCCCAGGCTTAAAAGAAGATGGCATGACCGTCACTTTTGATCGTGACACCGCGCTTTCACAAGAAGATGTACACTTCATCAGCTGGGATCACCCAATGGTGCAAGGCAGCTTAGATATGATTTGCGATGACGACTTTGGTACGGCTTCTGTTGCTCTGCTTAAAAACAAAAAATTACCGCCAGGCACTTTCTTTGTAGAGCTAATTTTTGTAGCCGCAGCCATGGCGCCAAAAGCTTTACAAGTGGGCCGTTTTTTACCGCCAACACCGATTCGTATCTTGCTTGATAAGAGCAGTAACAACCTAGGTGATAACGTTGGTTTTGAAGGCTTTAACCAACAGCTTTCAGCCGTGGGGCGTCAAACAGCGAGTAAATTAGCCGGCGCATTACAAACCGCTGTTCATCCAATGATAACCACCGCAAAAGATATAGCACAAACCAAACTTGAAGACATTCGAAGTGAGGCGCTAGCCAACATGCAAGCATCACTTGCACAAGAGCAAGCACGGTTAACGGCACTTAAACAAATCAACCCAAATATTCGTGATGAAGAAATAAACTTCTACGATAAACAACGTACCGAGCTAACTATGCATATTGAAAAAGCCCAGTTACAGCTTGATGCAATACGCTTAATTGTAGTGTCACATTAATTTGAGTTGTAAGGATAAGATTTAAGTTTGTAAAAGCGTGGTGAGTATTTACGCCACGCACAAATTTTCCTTGAGCCTTTTAACTCACTCCACTAAAATAGTCCCCTTACAAAATCATTAAGGCTCGCTGTGTTAATTAACTACAATCCCCCATTAACTCCTTATCTCACGATTTTATATCAAGATGATGATTTGCTGATTTTAAATAAGCCCAGTGAGTTATTAACAGTCCCGGGTAAAGATCCTAAGCATGCTGACTGCTTAATTTCCCGCGTAAACCGTGTATTTCCTACGGCTAAAATTGTCCATCGCTTAGATATGGCGACCTCTGGGATTATTTGCTTAGCCATGAATAAAGCGGCGCACCGTCATTTAAGTATGCAATTTCAAAAGCGCCAAACCGCCAAACGTTACATTGCCCGTATTTTTGGGAGACTGGAACAAGAAACTGGCTCGGTAGATTTACCGCTTATTTGTGACTGGCCTAACCGTCCTAAACAGATGGTTGATCATGATAAAGGTAAGCCTTCGCTCACTCACTTTAAAGTACTTGAATATGAGGAACAGGCAACCCGTGTTGAGCTTATACCCATTACCGGTCGCTCTCATCAATTACGTGTACATATGCTCAGCTTAGGCCATCCTATTTTAGGTGATAGACTTTACGCTCGCTCTGATGCGTTAGCGGGGGTAACACGTTTGCAGTTGCACGCTCAAATGCTAGCCTTAGCTCACCCTGTAACCGAGGAGCAACTCGTATTTGAAGCTGAGCCTGAGTTTTAATACTAGAATCTGTTGAGCTTTCTTGCAGGATTAAAATTTGTTCAATCTAGGCAGAGCTCTAGAGACAGTGCATGCTTAAAATTTATGCTGCGTTATCGACTATTAATAAAGAGCAACCACACTACACGCGCCCTAATTTGACTTAAAACCAAACAAGCTGCTGTAAATTTAACCTAAAAAGATAGACCACCCTAATGTAGCTAAATAATATCGCCTGTTAGCCGATAAATCATTACGTTTATTTTTTAAGTGATTGCCGGTTATGTTATTCCACTATTGTACGCACTTAATCGTTGCAGCCAGCATTGCCGCTGCCACGCCAGTGTGGGAAGCCGGTTATATCATATCTAGGTCTAGCCTGATAAACGATGATATTAAGCTTTTTACCTAACGAAGAAGTTCGTCCACTGCTCGCCGGTGAAGTCGAATTTATAAGTTTGGCATCGCGAAAGTATGACAGCAAGTCAACGAGGTGTCGTGTTGATCATTGCTGATTGGCAACACACTCCAACGAATAATACAGGAGTTAACTTTTTACGTACTGAGTTAAATGGTTTACCCAGCGAGCCTGATCAGCGTCAAGGCTCGCCAAAGAAATAGACGGCTTTTTACGACGCCTTTTTTAAATACTCGTAAGCCGCTTGAATATCTTGGCTTTTTTTCACCGCAAGCTCCATCATATGCTTTGGCAACCCCTGTGATACTAGTTTATCAGGGTGATGCTGCGCCATTAGTTTACGGTACGCGACTTTAATTTCTCGTGCTGTTGCTTCACTGTTTAAACCTAGTAGTGCCAAAGCTTGTTTACGACTCATACCGTTATCAGGAGGCACATGGTGCCCTGAACCTTCGCGATAACTACTGCTTTGCCCTTGCTGGCGTTGATTATGACGTTGTTGTTGCTGGCGAAAGTTAAACTCCGCCTGGTAACGCTTGAGTAAAAAAGTAAATTGGGTTTTAGAAATACCCAGTTGTTTACTTACCTCTTGCAGTAACTCTTTTTCTTGTTCGGCAAGTACACCATCAGAGAACGCCATTTGAATTTGAATTTCTAAAAATAACTGCAGTAAATCATGGCGTCTCGCAAAGCGCTCTTTAAAGTCATCAACAGTTTCTTTAATTGAAAAATCAGTTTCTTTACCCGCATTAAAGGCTTGCTGAGCTTCGACGCGGTCGTCACCCGTAAGCCCCATTTCATCCATAAATAAGCCAGCGGCACGAATATGAATTTCACTTACTCGTCCATTTGATTTGGCAATATGCCCCATAACTGAAAAGCAACTTGAAAAAAATAGCGCTTGGCGCTCGCTTACATCGCCATCGCCTTTAAAAAGTCCGCTAAAGCCACCTGCTTTATCAAAATTTTGTTTTAAACTTTTATCAAACATATGGCCTAAATAAAGACCTATAAATAAACCAATAATACGGCCAAACATAAAACCAAAACAGGCACCAAGAATTTTACCCCACATGGGCATCGCTCCTATTAATATTAAATTCTACTTTTGAGTCATTCAGTTGCGCTAAGCGCTGAGGCGTACCAATATCGTCCCATTGCCCCAAATAAAGCTCAGTCGATACCCGCTGACTGGCGAGCTGCTTTTTTAAAATTGGACCAAGGCGTAAACTACCAGCGGGGTAATTATTAAAAAAATCACGGCCAAAACGACTAATACCTGAAAATGTAAAGCGCTCGGTTTGCATTTCGCTGTGGTTTAATGAAAAGTCCCCGTTTTGGTTATGCGCTGGATTATCGACTAGTACAATATGCCCCTCACTATTTTCAAGATGTAACTGAGTTAACGAAGTGAAATCATAATCGGTGAATATATCGCCGTTAATCACTAAAAATTGTTCAGTTAATAATGGCAGCGCAGCAATAATGCCACCCGCGGTTTCAAATCCACCTTCAGGCTCTGGGCTGTATTCAATACTCACCCCAAAGCGGCCGCCATTACCAAAGTAATCAACAATTTTACTGCCTTGCCATGCTAAGTTAATCACAATATTTGTAATACCAGCCTGCTTTAAGGCGCATATATGATGTTCAATGAGCGGTTTACCTAACACCTTAAGCATCGGTTTGGGGTACTCTTTAGTAAGCGGCATCATACGTTTTCCGCGCCCTGCAGCCAGGATTATCGCTTTCATCATATCACTAACCTAACTTCTCTTGAACATCTGGGATCACACTTTGCTCTATCCATAACCCCAGCGCTTGTAGCTCTGGGTAGTGTTTAGCCACATCACTAATATAGTGTAAGGTAGGTAAAATATTGTTCATATAGCCACTTTTACCATCGCGTAAATTTAATCTGCAAAAAATACCTGCAGCTTTTAAATGGCGTTGCATCCCCGTTAAATCAAACCACTGCTTAAACTGTGAAAAGGTCACGTTATTAAGCAAACCTTGCTGATTAAACTCAGTAAAAGCGTAATTAAGCAAATGGCTTAATTCATCAGCTGGAAGCTTAAAATAGCAGTCTCGTAATAAAGAGACCAAGTCATAACAAACAGGACCTTGAACGGCATCTTGGTAATCAATAATGGCCCATTGCTCGTTACTGCGCATAATATTACGGCTGTGAAAGTCACGATGTACTGTAACACTCGGCTGAGCGAGTACATTTCTAATTAGTATTTCACTGCTTTGCTGCCAAGTAGTTAATTGTTGTTGATTAAGGTTACTGTCAAGTAATCCTTCAATCAGCCAGGTTTTAAAAATGCCAAGTTCCAGCTCTAAAAAACTGCGATCAAAATCTTTCATATGTTTGCCAGCTGGGGTTTTTGCCCACTTGGCACTGAGTGAAATTAAATGTTGGTAATGATGAGTCCGCTGCTCATCATCAAGTAAATCTGCTAAGTGAGTGTTTCCTAAATCACTTAATAAGAAGAATCCTTGTTTTTCATCAGCGTGTAATATTTTTGGTAGTTGGAAGCCATGCTGTGAGAATACTTTGTTAAGTTCTATATAAGGGGTGTTATCGAGTTTTTGCGGATCAGAATCCATCACAATAAAGCTCTCTTGCCCTCGATTAAGGCGAAAGTAACGGCGAAAACTGGCGTCTCCGGTGATTGCAGCTAACTGGTATTCATCACCACTAAAGTGAGGGATTAAAAACTGCTGTAAACTTTTATAACGGTCCATTTCGTAATGATATCTATTTTTCACTAAGTCAATTACTGTATTTGCCATTGTTTTCCTTTATTATGTCTAGCTAATATTCAACGACACTCGATTAAGGTTACTAAATGAGCAAAACCTGGGGCATAATGATGCTAAGCGTTCTTAGCGCACCATCATTTGCCGAAACTGAGCTGGCACACAATTTTTGTGGCAATTCAATGCAAACCAGAGCTTGGCAGCCGCTTTCTGTCCTTGAGGAAGGTGTAGTTGATATTCAATCTGATGATATCGAACTACTCGGCGACCAAAGTGCAGAATTTACTGGCAATGTTGATATTAACACCCTTACTATGAGTTTGTCCGCACAAAGTGCACTTGTCGATAAGCAGCGCGGTTTACTAAATGCTACCGGGCCAATTACCTACCGCGATTTAGTTAGCGAAGTAAATAGCGCAGGATTAAACGCTGATCTGAATAACTCAGAAGTGAGCTTGCTGGGCGCTGATTACAAATTGACTCAGCAACAAGGTCGCGGCGGCGCAGAAAAACTCACAGTCAACAATTCTGGCTTAGATCTACTGAACGCAAGCTTTACTACCTGTCCAAGCGAAACACCACTTTGGGATATTCAAGCAGAGCAAATTTTACTATCTCGCGAAGAAGGCTGGGGCGAAACCCATAATATGGTTTTAAGTATTATGGATACACCGGTATTTTACTTACCTTATTTCACCTTTCCGCTAGATGATCGCCGTAAATCAGGATTATTAACACCTAATTTTTCAAGCTCCGGCCGCTATGGTATTGAATCTATCACTCCTTATTATTGGAATATTGCGCCTAATTACGATGCCACGATTACTCCTCGTTACATGTCTAAAAAAGGCCTGCAATTACAAGGAGAGTTTCGTTATTTAAATGAAAGTAGCCAAGGTTTAGTCGGTATAGAGTATTTAGACCGTGATGAATCAGAAACATCTCTAGGTTCTCGCTATTTGTTTCATTGGCAACAACAAAGTTACTTTGGTGAAAATTGGCGAGCCAATATTGATATTACCAATGTTAGTGACGATAACTACCTGACAGATCTCAATTCAAATTACGCAACAAGCACAGACACTCAGCTTTATCGTACTGGTTCGTTAAGTTACTTAGGTGAAACATGGCGCACAGACATTAAAATTCAAAACTTTGAAGTGCTTGGTGATCACCAAGAGTCTTATGCGGCATTACCACAAATTAGCTTTTCGCAAACAGCACCGTTTAATTTTGCTAACCTGAATCTAACGCTTGATGGCGAGCTAAGTCACTTCACCAATGACACGGCGCAAATTGAAAAGGCCACTCGTATACATGTCGAGCCAAAAGCAAGCTTTGAGTATCAACAATATGCATGGTCATTTTTATCAGAGTTCAGTGTACTACATACTAATTATCAGCAAGAAGGTGACTTAACGGGCACTGAGTATAAAGAATCAGTATCAAGAACGCTGCCGAAAGTGCGCTTATACAGCCAACTTAATTTTGAACGTGACACCTCTATATTTGTAGACGACGGCATTCAAACCCTTGAGCCTCAGGTGCAATATCTATATACACCTAATAAAGATCAGTCTGATATTGGTTTATATGACACCACTAAGTTACAAGATGACTTTTTTGGTTTATTTAGAGATGTGCGTTTTTCAAGCGTAGACCGAATAGCCGCCGCAAATCAGTTTACCTTAGGGGCAACTACGCGATTATTTGATAGCAATAGTGAAGAGTTATTTAATTTTAGTGCCGGGCAAATATTTTATCTCAGTGATGATGCTAAGCCAACATCACAAGGATTAAACTCAGATACCAACTACAATGCCTTGTTTGCAGCGCAAACCATGGTACATTGGCATCGCCGCTGGTATTTATCTGGAGGCATTCAATACGACACAGATGGTAGGCAAATTATCCAATCAAATGTTACTTTAGATTATAAAGGTGACAATAATGAGCTGGTACAATTGAACCATCGCTATGCAAATGATGTCTCAGGCAATACAATCGAACAAATTGGCTTGTTTACCAGTATCCCACTGAGCAAAGAATGGCAGTTTGTAAATAGCTATCACCGTGATTTAGAAGGTGGTCGTAGTATCGAAATATTCAGCGGGTTACAATATGAATCTTGCTGTTGGGCATTTCAAATTACCGGCCGTCGTCAAATTGAAACTGATTTAAATCAAGCGATTGGTCAAGACCAAGCAACTTTTGATACCAGTATTGGTTTTAATATTGTATTAAAAGGGCTAGGTAGTAAAAGCCGTTATGATGCACAAAAATTATTACAACAAGGTATTTTTGGCTATCGTAGACCCTATTTTCTTAATAACTAGTACCACTGTACTATTAGCAAGAGTATTAAAAAGAATATGAATTTAAAAAAATTATTAGTTACTGCAACACTCGCCATTGGTCTTTGCCAAAGTGTTTTAGCAAAACCTGTAGAAATCGACAAAGTAGTCGGTGTTGTTAACCAAGGCGTTATTTTAAAAAGCGAAGTTGCCACGATTGTGAACCGTGTAAAAGCACAGGCTAAAGAGCAAAACCAAGAGCTTCCTTCTGATGATACGTTACGTATTCAAGCTATGGAGCGCCTAGTCAACCAAACACTTATGATGCAACTTGCAGAGCGTATGGGCCTTGAAATTTCTGATAGCCAGCTTGACCAAACATTAATGAGCATGGCTAAAGAGCAAGGCGGTACAATTGCAGACTTACGTCGCACTATTGAAGGCTCAGGTGAAAGCTTTCAAAATTACCGCGAAGAAATTCGTAAAGAAATTACCACTCAACAAGTTACGCGTGCCAATGTAGATCGTCGTATTTATATCAGCCCCCAAGAAGTGGATAATTTATTAAAGATCATGGAAACCCAAGGTGAAAGTGCTGAAGAGTATAATATTGGCCATATCTTAATTGATATTCCAAGTGGTGCTACTGCGGACGAAATTGCCAGCGCTAAAACTCGCGCTGATAAGGTCATTGAGTTTTTACAAGAAGGTAAAGAATTCAAACGTATAGCTATTTCATCGTCAAGCGGTTCACAAGCACTTGAAGGCGGTCAATTAGGTTGGATGAGCATAAACGAAATGCCATCATTGTTTGCTGAAGCAGTAAAAGGTCAAAAGAAAGACAGTATAGTTGGCCCTCTTCGTTCTGGTGCTGGTTTTCACATTGTTAAAGTGCAAGATGTTCGTGGTCGCCAAGTAGTTGAAACGACAGAGGTACGCTCACGTCATATCTTAATCAAGCCATCTGTCATTCTAAGTGAAGAAAAAGCCCGTAATATGCTAGCTGGTTTTGTTAAAGACCTGCGCGCTGGTACTGCTGATTTTGCCGAGCTTGCCAAAGAATATTCAGAAGACCCTGGGTCAGCACTTAAAGGCGGTGAATACGATTGGACAGACCCAACAACCTACGTCCCCGCATTTAAAGACACCTTACTATCACTTGATAAAAATGAAATTAGTGACCCGTTTAGGTCAAGCTTTGGTTGGCACATAGTGCAGTTATTAGACAAGCGTGTTGCCGATAAAACAGAACAAGCTAAACGTAACCGTGCGCACCAATTATTATTCAATCGTAAATTTAAAGAAGAAAGCTTCAACTGGCAGCAAGAAATGCGTGAACAAGCCCATGTTGAAATTTTCCCAACTGCGCAGTAACTATGACTTTACGTATAGCTATAACGCCGGGTGAACCCGCAGGTATTGGCCCTGACTTACTATTAACGCTTGCCCAGCAGCAATGGGATGCACAACTTGTAGTGATTGGCGATGCCCAGTTACTACAAGATCGAGCCAAGCAACTTGGTTTAAGTATTAACTTACTGCCATTTAATGAAAGCCAAGCCATAGAGGCCGCCCCCGCTGGCAGTGTTTATCTGCACCAAGTTGATTTAGGCGCTAAGGTAGAGCTTGGCGTACTAAATGATGGAAACGGTCAGTATGTACTTGATACCTTACGCATAGCCTGTGAAAAGAACATGGATGGTACCTTTGCCGCTATTGTTACAGGCCCAGTACATAAAGGGATAATTAACCAAGCGGGTATTTCTTTTAGTGGCCATACTGAATATTTTGCTCAGCAGTCTAACACTCCAGATGTAGTTATGATGTTAGCGACTCAAGGCATGCGTGTTGCCTTGGTGACTACCCATATTCCCCTAGCTTATGTATCGCGGGCAATTACCGCCGATAGACTAAGCAAAGTGGCGGGTATTTTACATCATGATTTACAAACTAAATTCGGCATTGAAAACCCGCGTATTTTAGTTTGTGGCCTCAACCCACATGCTGGTGAAGATGGTCATTTAGGTCGTGAAGAAATTGAAACAATTACCCCGACCCTCACGCTATTAAATAATCAAGGTATGAACTTAGTTGGTCCACTTCCTGCGGATACTTTATTTCAAGATAAGTACCTACGCGATGCTGATGCGGTACTTGCAATGTATCACGATCAAGGTTTACCTGTGCTAAAATACAAGGGATTTGGTAACTCAGTAAATATTACGTTGGGTTTACCGTTTATACGCACCTCAGTTGATCATGGCACAGCCCTTGATTTAGCCGGCACCGGTAAAGCTGATGTTGGCAGTTTTGAATTAGCGATCCGCGAAGCAATTAAGCTCGCCCATGAAAAAGCACAAAATTAATGACAGATAAAGTACATTTAGGACACCGCGCTCGTAAGCGTTTTGGTCAAAACTTTCTTAACGATAGTATGATTATCGACAAGATAGTAACGGCTATCGACCCTAAACCAGAAGATAATTTAGTAGAAATTGGTCCAGGTCTTGGCGCAATTACCGAGCCTGTTACCGAGCTTAGCGGCCACTTAACCGTTGTTGAGCTTGATAAAGACTTAGTTGATCGCTTAAACGCACACCCATTTTTAGGCCCCAAACTGACGGTTCACCAAGGTGATGCTATGAAGTTTGATTTTGAAAGCCTTGTGCAAGACGACAAAAAGTTAAAAGTGTTTGGTAACTTACCTTATAACATTTCTACGCCCTTGTTATTCCATCTTTTTGAGTTTGCCGACAATATTGAACATATGCATTTCATGCTGCAAAAAGAAGTCGTGAAACGCATGGTCGCAGGCCCTGGAAGTAAAACTTTTGGCCGTTTAAGTGTTATGACACAATATTATTGCCACGCAATGCCTGTTATTGACGTGCCACCAGAATGCTTTAAACCTGCGCCTAAAGTTGATTCAGCAGTGATCCGCTTAATCCCCAAAAAGCCAGAGCAACGCAGTGCTAAATGTACAAAAATTCTTAATACCGTTTGTTTAGAAGCGTTTAATCAACGCCGTAAGACACTTCGTAATAGTCTAAGCAACTTACTCAACGCAGACGAATTAACAACAATTGGCATTGATATTACACTTCGTGCTGAAAGTCTGTCGTTACAACAATTTATTGATATAGCTAATTGGATTTATGACCACAAGCAGTAATTTAGGCTCGCCGATCAAAGTATCGGTAGAAACATTCTATGTTGAAGGCCAATCACAACCAGAGAAAGACAAATATGTTTTTGCTTACTCAATCACCATTAAAAATCACAGCCTTTGCAGTGCTAAGCTACTTAGTCGTTATTGGTTAATAACTGACGCCAATGGCAAAGAAGTCGAAGTACAAGGTGAAGGAGTCGTAGGTGAAACCCCTACCATAGGCCCCGGTGAAAGCTACCAATACACCAGCGGTGCGGTAATTGACACTCCCGTTGGCACCATGCAAGGTTACTATACATTACGTAATGAGTTTGGTACCGAGTTTGATGCACCAATAAACGTATTTCGCTTAGCGCGTCCTAATATTCTGCATTAATCAATTACATGGCTAATTATGTAATCGGTGATCTACAAGGCTGTTTTGGTGAATTTAAACAGCTTTTACAACAGGTTGATTTCAATCCAAGTAAAGATCACCTTTATTTAGTCGGCGATATCGTTGCAAGAGGTCCCGATTCCCTAGCGTGCCTTGATTACTTATACCAATACCAAGACAGTATTACCGTCACTTTAGGTAACCACGACCTACACTTAATAGCGTGTTATCACCGTAATAAAAAACCGAATCCTAAAGATAACTTATCTGCGCTGTTTGCAAGCCCTAAACTCGCTAATTATATTGCTTTACTACAGCAGCAACCGCTCGCTCTTTGGCTCGAAAAGCAACAAACATTTGTTTCTCATGCTGGCTTAAATCCACTATGGAGTGTTTCCCAAGCACTTGAATATGCAAAGTTTGCAGAGCAATGCTATCAAGGCAATGATGCTTTCGCATTTTTTAACTCAATGTATATGCCCCACCCAACAAAAAATATTAACAAGCAATCGAGCCAAGAGAAATTTCGTTATATTGTTAATTATTTCACCCGAATGCGGTTTCTTAATGCCAATAACCAATTAGATCTTAGCGCAAAAGGCAAGATTGATGATAGTAATACACTAATGCCTTGGTTTGCCCACCATAATTTAAAAGGTATAAACTTTGAAATTATGTTTGGTCACTGGGCGGCACTTGAAGGCATTACACAAAATAAAAACGTACACGCTTTAGATACAGGCTGCGTATGGGGCGGCGTAATGACGTTAATAGAACTTTCATCCAAGCAACGTTTTACAGAAAATTCACACCTTTTCACCTAAATTACCAGAAATAACTCTTAACATCTTGTTCGTAATCCGCAGTTCAAGTTGAGCGAGCTCTAAGTGAAATTAAAATGCTGATAAAGAAACTGAACGCATAAAAAATATTTCAAATAAAAATAAAGCCACTATTGAACAGCTAGCCCGTGAAATAGAAGATACTTCGCAAGTTATTAATAAGCTTATTCAATTGGTCGCATATTTTACGTCATTCGCGGTATTGTCGATCAAACTAACTTACTCTTTAGCAAGTAAATGCAGGAGTCGATGCAAGAAAGTTCAGACATGATTGAATCACTACAAAGCCGCGTTGAAGCAGCAGCCGTAACGTGGTAAGCATCAAGCTGAATCATGCGGTAAGGGCAATCAGATCATGCTAATACCGCTTTAAACTCTATTACAGACGCTGTTGTTCAGCCCATTAGTCAGTGAAGAGATTTCAACTGCAGCGCAAAAGCAATAGCATGTGTCGCAAGAGATCGCGAACGGTTAGAGCCTATTGTATTAAGCGACAATTACGGTGGCCGGTCTAGCGACAATTATCTTGGCCGGTTGATCTGATAAGGTTCGGTACAGCAGAACGGAGGAGTTCACTGTGCCGGGAACACGAATCACTGATCAGCAGGTCACTATTTATATGAAACATAGAAAACGTAATAGCCAAGTTATCGCGGCTGCGAAAGCAGGTATTTCAGAACGTTCAGCAAGGCGCATTGATAAACTGGATGAGCAGCCATTGTCTAATAAACGCCAATGGCGAACGCGTATAGATCCACTTGAGTCTATCTGGGACAGTATTGTTGTCCCTCTACTTCAAGGTGATGCAACGTTAACTCCGGTGGGAATTTTTGATCACCTTTGCGAGTTTCACACCGACAAATTTAACCCTAGCTCACGGCGTACATTAGAGCGTCGAATTCATAAATGGCGGGCACTGTATGGCTCAAGTAAAGAGGTCGTATTCCTGCAAACACACGAGTATGGCCTATTAGGTATGTGTGATTTTACACATGTGAAGTCACCCGTTACCATTGCTAGTGAACCCTTAAAGCATATGTTGTTTCATTATCGTATGCCCGCCAGTGGCTGGGCTTACGCCCAAGTGATCTACGGCGGTGAAAGCTTTGCTGCTTTTTCTGATGGCGTGCAAAACGCATTTAAAGCAGCCGGCGGTGTGCCTAAAGAAGTGCGTACAGACAGTCTGAGTGCCGCCTATCGTAATCACACTAATGATAACGATTTTACAGAGCGCTTTAATGAATTAGTCACCCATTATGGCTTTAAAGCGACCCGCAATAACCGCGGTATTGCGCATGAAAATGGGGCTATTGAGAGCCCTCATGGGCATCTTAAATCGCAACTGGAGCAAGCATTAAAAATCCGTGGTAGTTATGACTTTCAGACAAGAGAAGTCTATGAATCGTTTGTTGCCGACATTGTAGCTCGCCGTAATCGCCGTGTAAGTGATAAATACGCAGTAGAGCAGCGACAATTACATGCTTTACCACGGACGATGAGCGTCAATTACACCGAGCATTATCTAACGGTGTCACGTACGAGTACTATTTCATTGAAACGTGTTACCTATAGCGTCCCGTCACGCCTTATTGGTAGCCGATTACTGGTTCGTTTATATGACAACCGTTTAGAGCTGCACTATGGCAGCGATTTAGTTCAAACGTTAGCGCGTGTCTATGCTTCTAAAGGATGCCGTGCACGTAATATTAGTTACTTGCATGTTATTGACGCACTGGTTAAAAAACCATTGGCATTTCGCTACTCACAACTACGTGACGACTTACTTCCAAGCGACAATTACAAAGCTATTTGGGAATACGTTAATGCCCACCTTTTAGCGGATGAAGCGAGCTATTACATGGTAAAACTGCTCCATTTAGCAAAACAAAGTGGGTGCGAACGTCAATTAGGACGATTTGTAGCAGCGTCAATTACTCAGCGACAATTACCGGCCATCCGAGAATGTGAAGCGCAATTTTTAGTGATTGCATCAAACATACCCACAATAACAATAAAGCAACACAGCTTGAGCGCTTATAGCAGCATGATACCGGGAGGTCTACATGGATAACTTCACGGCCTCGTTACCTTTAATGCTGAAACAATTAAAGCTTAGCACCATGCTTCAACAGTGGAATACCCTGGGCAAAAAAGCGATAGAAGAACAATGGAGCCCACAGCAATACTTATCTGAGCTGTGCCATATTGAACTTGCGACACGCGATGATAAACGCCTTCAGCGGCTTTTAAAAGATGCAAAATTGCCCGTGGGTAAACACCTTAGCAGCTTCGACTTTACCCTTGTTGATGGGGTTAGTAAGCCCCTTGTTGCTGATTTAATAAATCAGCCGGATTGGTTGAAGCACGGTGGCAATATATTGCTATTTGGCGCCAGTGGTCTTGGTAAAACGCATATCGCCAGTAGTATCGGTTATGGCCTTATCGAGCAGGGCCATAAAGTTAAGTTTGTTGCCGCGTCAGCGATTGTTCAACAACTCCAGCAAGCAAAGCGACATTTACGCTTGCAAGACGAACTTGTAAAGCTCGATAAATACAGCTTATTAATCGTTGATGACGTTGGTTACGTACGAAAAACGGAACAGGAAACGAGCGTGCTGTTTGAATTGATAGCCCATCGCTATGAGCGACACAGCATGATCATCACATCAAACAAATCATTCGAACAATGGGATGAACTATTTGATGATTCAACGATGACTGTAGCGGCAATAGATCGCTTGGTTCATCATGCAACGATTATTCATTGCGAAGGTGAAAGTTACCGACGCAAAACAGCGCTCAATAAGAGCAAATAAAATTCGGTGTCAACCGGCCAAGATAATTGACGCGGAACCGGCCAAGTTAATTGACGCTAGATACTATTGTCGCAATTGCAGAGCAAACCACAAAAGGCGCACGCTAAACAAGCTCAAAGCAACTTAGTAGGCGAAGCCAAAAAAAATCAGCACTTAATAACCTATAAATAACTTTTTACTTACTCTAAAATTGACCTTTTATAAATCTTGCAGGGAGGCTATTTTGCATATATGTCGAGCTTAGTTTACTTTGCGCTTTGTTTAGGTACAAATCGATTACTTTAATCACTTCACACTCATATCGAATCACTTCACACTCATATCGAATCACTTCTGTAATTAGGCTTGTGTATTGACGGCAGTCATCAGGACTATCTGAGTAAATGCACCGAAAGAAATATCGAAAAACGCACCATAGCTAACTTAAGAGCTATTTATTGAGGTGGCTGATATGAAGTGTTAACGCCCACCCACCACCTTAATGCGACTAAACTTTGTTGAGTGTGACGAATTTATAATCGTGCTTATTCTTTTCATCAGCGACATATTCCTCACATGCCACTTGCTGCCAAGTAGCCGACTCTTCATAATCAGGGAACTGAGTATCCCCTTCAGTAGTTAAGTTTATGAAGGTTAAATACAACGTATCGGCCTTAGCTAAAAATTGCTTATAAACATTGCCACCGCCAATAATCATTATTTCACTTTCATCAAAAAGCAGTGATATAGCGGCTTCTGGAGATGAAACAACTTCAATTCCCGGCTCATCATAATCTACATTACGGCTAATAATAATATTTCTACGCCCTGGTAATGGTCGACCTATAGACTCAAATGTTATACGCCCCATAACCACTGGCTTACTCATAGTCACTTTTTTAAAGTGCTGTAAATCGGCAGGTAAATGCCACGGCATTTTGTTATCACAGCCAATAATACGGTTATTTGCCATAGCTGCTATCATTGATATTTTCACATTAAAACCCAGTATTTTTGTATTACACAAGAAAAAAGGAGCGGCAGCTCCTTTTTTAATAAACATAACATTTAACGTTCGTAGATCACTTCAACGTCGTAATCGTCATCGTCCCAGTCATCATCCCAGTCGTCATCGTTACCTTTATCGGTTGCCTTTTGATGATAAGTATCCCATTTGAACTCAACCTCTTCATCTTCTTCAAAGGCTTCAAACTTCTCTTTAGGCATACTATCAAGCAACGCCATTATATTGTGACAAAGCGCTTGAGTATTTTGCTTGTTAGCCGCAGAGATACGATAAATATTTTCACTTTCACCTAACTCTTCTGCTATTTTCTGGCAGAGCGCTTGAGCCTCATCTTCTGGCAATAAATCAATTTTATTAAATACTAACCAGCGTGGCTTATCTGCCAATTTAGGACTGTACTGATGTAGTTCATTAATAATTGCGAATGCGTTATCAACTGGATTTGATCCATCAACTGGCATGATATCAATTATGTGCAGCAGTACTCTGCATCGCTCTAAATGCTTTAAAAAGCGAATACCTAAACCTGCACCATCAGAAGCACCTTCGATAAGGCCAGGAATGTCTGCAATTACAAATGACTTATTCGTATCAGGGCGAACAACACCTAGATTAGGAATAAGCGTAGTAAACGGGTAATCAGCTACTTTAGGTTTAGCTGCGGACACACTGCGAATAAAGGTAGACTTACCCGCATTTGGCAAACCTAATAACCCCACATCAGCCAATAGCATAAGCTCTAATTTAAGCGGCCTTACTTCACCTGGCGTGCCTAACGTTTTTTGTCGTGGGGCACGGTTAGTACTTGATTTGAACCGGGCATTTCCCAAGCCATGGAAACCACCTTTTGCAACCACTGTTCTTTGACCATGTTGGGTTAAGTCACCCAATGACTCTTGGGTATCAACATCGGTAATACGTGTACCAACGGGTACGTGAAGTATTAAATCTTCACCTTTTTTACCTGTGCAATTACGACTTTGACCATTGGTTCCACGTTCAGCACGATGAAAACGCTCAAACTGGTAATCAACAAGTGTATTTAAGTTTTCATCCGCCTGTAGATAAACACTGCCACCGTCACCGCCATCGCCGCCATCTGGGCCGCCGTCTGGGACATACTTTTCACGACGGAAAGAGACGATACCACCACCGCCATCACCCGCATCGCAACGAATTTCTACTTCATCTACAAACTTCATGATTACTCACTTTAAGATTGGCTTGTTAATAACACTATTATATACCGAAGTGGCCTATAGAGCACACTCTGCATTAAAACACTTGGGTATATAAATTTACAGGGAGCCTAAAACAAAAAACCCCGCAAAGGCGGGGTTTTTCAAGAACCGAACTGATTACTCAGATACGATACTTACGTATTTACGGTTTAAAGGACCTTTTTGTTCAAACTGAACTTTACCATCTGCTTTTGCGAAGATAGTGTGGTCTTTACCGATACCTACGTTTGTGCCAGCGTGGAAACGAGTACCACGTTGACGAACAATGATGCTACCCGCTAGAACTGATTCGCCACCAAAACGCTTAACACCTAGGCGTTTGCTTTCTGAATCGCGACCGTTACGAGTACTACCAGCTGCTTTTTTATGTGCCATTTCTAAGTACCTCTAATTAAGCGCTAATGCCAGTGATTTTAACTTCTGTGAACCATTGACGATGGCCCATTTGCTTACGAGAATGCTTACGGCGTCTAAATTTAACAACCTTAATCTTCTCACCGCGACCATGTGAAACAACCTCAGCTGTTATTTTACCACCGTTTACGAACGGTACACCAATCTCGATTTTCTCACCATCAGCAACTAAAAGCACTGAATCAAATTCAACTGCTGCACCAGTCTCAACGTCTAATTTCTCAAGACGAATCGTTTGACCTTCAGTCACACGGTGCTGTTTACCACCACTTTGGAAAACCGCGTACATAATTAACTCCGTCTGTGCGCCCTCAAATCGACGCAACTAAAATATTCTTCAATAGGGCGCGAAGTCTACGCTAATGCTTAAAAACTAGCAAGCCTCTTTTTGATAAAATGAATAAAAAATAGCTGCGACAAGGGCAATTCAATATTTTCCCCTATTTTATATTAAATTGGCATTATGCCAAGCGCTTTTTAACATCAATAGTAAATAAATAAATATGAGTGTAATGAATATGAATAACGCGCCAGATAAGTGATTACTTTTCAAACAAAAAAAAGAAAGGCACACTAATTCAGCCCTAATTAATCCACTTTTATGCTGTTTTTTTAGCTATTCGTCACAAAATATCGAGCCGAGCCTTTTTTTGTTGTACAATCAGCTGCGTATACCCATTAACATTGGCTCGGAGATCAATGGATATAAAAGCTATCCAGACGTTAATCGAAAACGATATGCATAACGTCAATCAACTTATATATGAACAAATGCGCTCCGATGTGGCGCTGGTAAACCAACTAGGGCTATATATAGTCAATAGTGGTGGTAAACGCGTTCGCCCGATGCTGGCTATTTTAGCTGCTAAGGCACTCGGTTATTCAGGCAAACAACATATCACTTTAGCAACCATTGTTGAGTTTATTCACACAGCAACCTTGTTACATGATGATGTGGTTGATGAATCAAACTTACGCCGCGGAACACCCACTGCTAACGCCGAATTTGGTAATGCTGCCAGCGTATTAGTCGGAGATTTTATTTACACTCGCTCATTTCAGTTGATGGTAGGTATTGGCAAGATGCAGGTAATGCAAGTTTTAGCCAATGCAACCAATATCATTGCTGAAGGTGAAGTATTACAATTAATGAACTGCAACGACCCTAATACAACTGAAGACAGTTACATGCAGGTTATTTATTCTAAAACTGCTAAGCTATTTGAAGCGGCAACCGGACTGGCTGCAATAATCACCGAGCAAGATAACGCAACTTTAGAAGCGCTTAATTTGTATGGCATGCATTTAGGTACCGCCTTTCAATTAGTGGATGATGTGCTTGATTACAATGCTGATGCTAAACAACTTGGTAAAAACATTGGCGATGATTTAGCTGAAGGTAAACCAACATTACCATTAATTTATGCAATGCAGCATGGCACGCCTGAGCAAGTACAGTTAATTCGTGATGCTATCGAGCACAGCAATGGTATGGATAATTTAAGCGCAATTTTAGATACCCTCGCACAAACCAAAGCACTTGATTTTACGATGGATAAAGCAAACCAAGAAGCCGACAAAGCGATTGCTAGTTTAACAGTATTAGAGGAATCACCTTATAAAGAGGCCTTAATTAGCTTAGCCAAAATAGCGGTTGACCGCAGCCACTAAATTTTTATTTAAGCCATAAAAAAGCCTGCAATTGCAGGCTTTTTTAGTATTTAACCTAAATTCAGGTTATATAGGCTATTACGCCATGAAATCAACACCTTCTTTGATGTCTTTTTTCAGGGTTTCTAGCATGTCATTTTTGGCTTTCTCTTCAAATGCGCTTAGCTCGCCGTAAGAAAGAATTTCTTCTACGCCGTTTTTACCTAAACGTACTGGGTGTGCAAAGTATTCTGCATCGCCGTTTTCAATAGCAACATATGCGTAATCTACTACATCTTCACCCTGCAGGCCTTTTACTAAAGACATACAAAAACGAGCTGCAGCAGCACCCATTGATAACGTTGCTGAACCACCGCCAGCTTTAGCATTTACTACTTCAGTACCCGCATTTTGGATACGTGGAGTAAGTGCAGCAACTTCTTCATCAGTGAAAGATATACCTTCAACTTGTGAAAGAAGCGGTAAAATAGTCGTGCCTGAGTGACCACCAATTACTGGGACTTTAACTGACGCAACATCAACGCCTTTAAGTTCAGCAATGAAGGCTTCAGAGCGGATCACGTCAAGGGTTGTAATACCAAAAACGCGCTTAGCGTCGTATGTACCCGCTTTTTTGAATACTTCAGCTACAATTGGCACTGTACCGTTTACTGGGTTAGTTATAATACCCACTAATGCTTTTGGACAGTTAGCAACGATGCCTTCTGCTAATGTTTTGATAATACCTGCATTCACGTTGAATAAATCAGCGCGATCCATACCCGGTTTACGTGGCATGCCTGCAGGGATAAGTACGACATCAGCCCCCTCTAACGCTTTACCTAGGTCATCGGCACCAAAACCCGCTACTTTTACGTCAGTTGGGATGTGAGAAAGATCAACCGCTACACCTGGAACAACTGGGGCTACGTCATATAATGATAATTCAGAACCTGCAGGTAACCCTGTTTTTAATAATAAAGACAATGCTTGGCCGATACCGCCAGCTGCGCCTAGAACAGCAACTTTCATAAAACTCTCCATAATTTAAGGTAGGAAAAACTTAGTGGCACTAAAGATAATGAAATTAACACCTAAAGACAAATTTATCCTGCTTATTTTGCATATAATTTCGACCATAGTTGTAAATAAAGTAGTTTACAGGTGAAATTCATCAGACAATTACTGCATAACTATGCAATATTGTGTAGAATTACCCCACCATTAATGAATAAGAATCTACGACATGCAACCCCAAGACAAGCAAGAAGCATTAGTTAAAGCCTTTAAAGCGTTATTAAAAGAAGAGAACTTTGGCTCACAAGGTGAAATAGTTGAGGCCTTAAAAGAGCAAGGCTTTGATAATATAAGCCAAAGTAAAGTCTCACGCATGTTAAGTAAATTTGGTGCTGTACGCACCCGTAACGCAAAACAAGAAATGGTTTACTGCTTACCTGCTGAAATGGGCGTACCGACTGCTAAAAGCCCTCTACGCCAATTAGTTATAGATATTATGCATAACGAAATGATGATTATCATTCGTACCAGCCCTGGGGCTGCACAGCTTATTGCTCGCTTGCTTGATTCATTAGGCAAGGCCGATGGCGTACTTGGTACCATTGCTGGCGATGACACTATTTTTATCGCGCCAGCGAAAATATCTGAAATAGATGTCACCCTTGAGCGTGTTCATATCTTATTTGATACGGTTTAAACTTACAGTTGCTTTAAAAAGTTTAACGATGGTGCAAAAAACGCAGATCCCATATCGGCTTGAGTAAAATCAAGCCAATGATCAGAACACTCCCCCAAGCGACTCTTAAGCACTTGCGTAAAAGCCTCCCCTGAAGCGGAACAACTAACCGTTAAAATCCCCTGTTCGTGTACATCACCAAAAGGCATACTTTGATTTAATAAAATCGGCAGCCCTTGTTCATCTTTAAGTTCTACCCTAACGGCATGACTACTTTTTATAGCAGGCACCACAAGTGTGTTATCTAAGCGTGTGCGCCCCATTATTTGTTCTTGTTCTGTCAGTGATAGGTGCTGCCATACACTTAAATCATGCACAAAACGTTGCACATGAATATAACTGCCCTGATCTTCAAAGTGACCTGGCTTATTAATTAATGCCGTGGTGCGTTTTTGTCTGCCATAAGGCATATCGCCACCATAAATAAAGCCATTAAAATCACGACCATCTAAAAAGCGAAAGTTACGAACTTGCTCCACCAGCTCAACATCTGGTGAAAATAGCTTTAAGATTTGCAGTGCAAATAAGTGATTTACATCTTCGCGATCTGAACGGATTTGAATAAATAAGTCGAAAGGCTCAGCCCCCATAAGATACTCACTATGAGTTATATTAGGGAAACTTTTTAATTCGTCTGGGATAAACTCAGGAAGCAAGTGCGGCCAATACTGAGCACCAATTGCGACAAAGCTTGTAAGCATAGACTCAGAGAATTGATCAGCAAATTCATCTTGTATTGCACTGACTCGTTTTAATTTTTTACGTAAAGACTCATCGTGACTATCTAGCACGTTAAAAAACAAATGCAAACCGTGTAAGTTTGCCTCAGCACAAATTCCAGATTGCGCTTGCGCCATGATATATCCTTAGCTTAAATGTTTGACACGGCCGAATTTTTCGAATGAAAAGCATTGCAGCAAACCGCGTAGCCTATTTCTATTTTATTCTATTAATAGCTAACTCAACGTTATCTAATTGAAATAACTCGATTCAGTGACTGTTAATACTTACCTATAAGTATATGCTTTGACCAAGAAACTCTGCAACCACCTTTTATACACAGAACAACAAAAAGGTTCAGAAGTTCGCAGTAATGAATTAGATTAATGAGTTTCTGTTTAACTATTTAAGCTACATGCCTCCCATTATGGAAATACTACGTGAGACATCTCTTACAAGTATGGCAGAAATTGAGTATAACGATGATAAAAAAACACGAAAATAAAAAGTAAAACATTGATTTTAAATTACTTTTAATAAGTTTCAAAATCTTGACAAATATTTACATTCAAATTTTATCCTTTTTTAGCTAAATAAAAACTCTATACTTATTTCCATCGGTTAGGCAGCAATGCCTTAATGAGTAAAGACATGGATTAACTACTCATTAATCTAAGGATTATAGATTCCGTTACCCTAACAAGGATTTAAGGGCAAGCTCAGGATGAGCACACAATGGAGTGTTACTAAATTGGACAGCATCAGGATGATGCGTAAAGGAAGCACAATAGGAATTGTGAAAATGGAACACGGATGCAATAAGGATATAGGCTCGGATAGCCTACATTACGCATAGATAAAAGTAATAGCGTAATCACATGGATTAGTAAGGATTATGGAGTTAATCAAGTACCATTGCAGGATGCAATAAATTAAGAAGATCCCGCAAGCGCGACTAGAAATAGGACGCGCTTTTCTTTTTTATCTACTTCATCAATATATTGATATACCCATCATTCATTCTCAAATGCGACATAAATACCTTTAAATTCAACCCTCATAATATAAAATTATCGCTAAAAGTGTTCGCCTCTTATATACAAACTTATAATATTCATAGTTAGACTGTTGATCTTTAGCGCTGCAAAGTTAAGAATAAATAATGTTCTGACATTACAAACTAAAAATGATCACAGACAAAAAGCTAAATAAAAAAGAAGTCACCCGAGAGAAAAATCAACTGCTTATCCTAAATGCAGCTGAACAATTGTTTGCTCAACTCGGCTATGAAGGCGCAAGCATGAGCAAAATAGCAAAAGAAGCGCAATTTCCTAAAGCGAATATTTTATATTACTTTAAAAGTAAAGATGGCTTATACGAGGCTGTTATTGATCGAATTGTTGTCAACTGGAACTTAGGGTTAGACAAAAATACAGCCTCTGATGATCCCGCATTAGTGTTGTACAGCTACATTAAAAATAAAGTTACCTTATCGATTAATAAGCCTTTGCAATCTAGGCTATTTGCGGGTGAGGTTTTACGCGGGGCTCCTTACTTACAAAATTATATAAAAGCCAATACACGTCCTTGGGTTGAACAGAAAGTAGCAATATTTGAAAGCTGGATGGAACAAGGTAAGATCGACAGAGTTGATCCTTACCACTTGTTATTTACTATTTGGTCTACTACCCAATATTATGCAGACTTTCAAAGTGAAGTATTACTGGTACTTGATAAACCTGAGTACGATAAAGTTGATGTCGACACGATTACCGACTCCATAGCCCATATAATCCTAAAAGGGCTCGGTCTAACTATTCCTACTCAAAGTGAGCAAATACAATGCTAAAATTTACGACTCCAGATTTATATGATGATCACCGTGACCACGTCCAAGTTATGGATAGTGGCCTTTACCATTTTGGGAAAAACAAACACTTCTGCGGGCAAGCTATCACCGTCACTTGCCCTGATGACAATTCTCTTGCTGCTGACATACTTCACCAAGACGGTACTGCAAAAGTACTGATTATTGATGGGTTTGCCAGTAAACGCTTGCTTTTATTGGTGATATTATGGCCGAGCGCGCGCTAAGTAATGGTTGGGAAGGGGTTATTATCAATGGGTGTTGTCGTGACATAGAAATTCTAACAACTTTAGAATTACCTGTAATGGCGTTAGGTTCCACCCCTCGCTGTACTGATAAAAGAAGTTTTGGTGATAAAAACCAACCTGTAAATATGTTAAGTACAACAATTAATGAAGGTGATTGGATTTATGCTGATGTTAATGGTGTATTGATCAGCAAAAAATCACTTATATAATCCACAGTCCTCATAAACAAGAGAACTAACTTGGTGCAAAGGCGCACCAAATTAGGCCGTTTTTACCTAATTTAACCCTTCATTTTCGGTTTATTATTATATGAGTTCCTTGCGGAGCCAATAAAAGCTGACCAATCGGACAACATAATAGTTATGGCACTGCTTTTGCTTAATGACTAGCAATGACGTTCACTAAAAAGATAAATACTCAACTTCAAAATCAAGCATAGAGCGCGCTTTAGAACTCAAAGCGATGCTGTTTTGCAAATATAAAATGACATTTATCTCTTTTGTACAAACAACAATGCATATACACGATTCTCTCAACTTCACCAAGTAACGAGTTTTAACATGAGCATAAAAACAAGCAATAATCACATCGGCATTTTTTGCGATCATGGCCCAAAAAACTGGCAAATAACCCAACAAGGATTATTAGCCAATAAACGCTTAGCGGTTAAAGATGTTTTTGCTGTAAAAAATGAGCGTAATAGCGCAGGTAACCCTCATTGGTTTGAAAATGCAGCCCCCATGCTAAGCACAGCTTCTTGTGTTGAAAAACTAATGCTACAAGGTTGTAACTTCCAAAGTTTCACCCACACGGATGAGCTAGCATATAGTCTAGAAGGTAATAATATACATTACGGTGCAGCTCAAAATCCTAAGCTGGCAGGCCATGCTTGTGGTGGTTCGAGCATGGGGTCTGCTGCCGCAGTCGCGAAAGATTTAGCAGATATAGGACTGGGGACTGATACAGGTGGCTCAATACGAATTCCGGCTAGTTACTGTGGTTTATTCGGTATTAGACCAAGCCACGATGTTATTGCAAAAGATGGGTTAATACCTCTAGCAGCGCCATTTGACACTATTGGATGGTTTACCTCAAGCGCAGAACTACTTAAAGAGGTAGGCGATGTTTTATTACCTAAGCAACCTATCAATCCGGTTAATACCTTGGTAATAGCGGATGAGTTACTTGAGCTCGTTGATCCTTCATTAGAAGCCACATTACTGAACTCGTTGGCTCTCACAAAAAAACAGTTCTCTAAACACAAGCGTTTTAGTGTACCGAGTAAACAAATATTTACCGAACTTAGTGATGCGTTTCGAGTATTACAAGGCCGCTCTATTGCTCACACGTATCGAGATTGGCTAGAGCAACCTAAGAGACTTTCACACTTTGCTCCGGCTATTCAAGCACGCTTTACCATGGCACTATCATTAACTGAACAAGAAGAGCGTGAAGCTAAAAAAGTACAACAGCACTGGCAAGCATTAGTTGCTAATAACTTAGATTCTAAAAGCTGTTTGTTTTTACCCACTACACCGACAACAGCACCCTTGTTGGGAGCGGATACAAACGCTTTACGCATGCAAATAATTACATTATCGGCTATTGCAGGCTTGAGCCGCTCAGCGCAAGTGCATATTCCAATGCCATGTTTAGCAAATGGCGCCCCCTATGGCTTTTCGCTAATGATGAGTCATGGTAACGATAAAAGTTTATTAGCTTGCATACAACTGATTCACACACAACTAAAGTAGAGCATAATTGTATGAGTACACAAAATATTGCATTTACCGCCCCACACTTTTCGGCCACCCAGGCAGGTATAAATATACTTAAAGAAGGCGGAACCGCCACTGAGGCCATGGTCGCAGCCGCTGCTGTAATTAGTGTGGTATACCCACATATGAACTCCATTGCTGGAGATGGATTTTGGCTAATAGATAATCCGAAGGCCACTTCACCTATCGCTATTGATGCCTGCGGGCGCGCAGTAAGTGATATCAGTGCTTATAAAGATCTAACCCAAATTCCTGAGCGCGGTGGTTTAAGCGCACTAACTCAAGCAGGCACAATCAGAGGTTGGCAAAAAGCGCTACACATTGACAAAAATGCTCAATTACCTTTAACACGGATTTTAGCCCCCGCTATTGAACTTGCCCGCAATGGTTTTATTGTTACTAAAAGCTTACAAACTGCCTGTGAAAAGCTTGCACAAACTGATGGCACTAACAAAGCATTTAGAGACCTATATATTCCTAACGGTAAACCTCTGCATGCTGGTCAGCAATTTAATAATCCAAAGCTTGCAGATACATTAGAACAGTTAGCGCAACAAGGGTTAGATGCCTTCTACCAAGGTCCGCTTGCTGACTCATTTATCAAAGACTTAGCGGCCCAAGGAAGCGTTATGACCGCTGAGGATATTATGAATACACAAGCGACTGTTGTCACTCCTCTGACTATGAATATTTCAGGGATAGATTGCTACAATTTACCTGCTCCAACTCAAGGCGTTCATTCGTTACAAATACTAGGTGCGGTTGACCAGCTAAAGCACTTAGCAAAAACCGAGGCTGATTGGGCTCACTTAATTGTCGAAGCGACAAAGCAAAGCTTTACTCACCGTCCATCCTTATGGGCTGATCCTGACATAGTGGGCGCAGCTTACGAAAATGCACTAACTAAAGAACAATTAACCAAATTAGCTAATAATATAGATATGAGCCAAGCTAAAAACTGGCCTTTTAGTACCGAACCCGGTGATACTGTTTGGATGGCAGCTAGAGATAAAAACGGGCAATTAGTTAGCTTTATTCAAAGTATCTACTGGGAGTTTGGAAGTGGCGTTCTCATGAGCGAAGGTGGCTTTGTATGGAATAACCGAGGTATTAGCTTTAGCTTAGACAAAAGCGAGATAAACTGTTTATCTGCCAATAAAAAACCAGCGCATACTCTTAACCCCGCTTTAGCTAAATTTGCGGATGGTCGGCGCCTAGCCTATGGCACTATGGGCGGTGAAGGCCAACCGCAAACTCAAGCAGCTGTATTTGCGGGCTATGTCTGGCGTAACAAATCTATTACCGATGCGGTCAGCGCCCCACGCTGGTTATTAGGACGAACATGGGGTGATTCAAGTACCAATTTAAAATTAGAACAAAGCCTAGCCAATGAGATAAAAGATGAGTTAAATAGTCGTAATCATGATTGGGTAAGTGTAACTGATAACAATGAAATGATGGGCCATGCAGGGGCAATACTTGAAACCTCTGATACACTTGAAGCAGCAACGGACCCTCGCTCAAACGGCCTTGCAACCGTGACAACAATATACTAGGAATTCCATGTCAGAAATTATAAATCAGTGGTCAATCTTATTGGCCTTAATCGCAACGGGCATCTTTGCCGGTATTTTAGCAGGCCTTTTCGGTGTCGGTGGCGGTATTGTTATTGTACCTGTGCTTTACTTTTTATTACCTAACTTTGGGGTGAGTCCTGAATCAGCAATGATGATAACAACAGCCACCTCGCTTGCGACTATTGTGCCTACTTCAATTTCGTCAATTCGCTCACATCACAGTAAAGGCAATATTGATCTTGCGCTAATAAAATATTGGGCGCCATTTATTTTAGTAATGGCGGTGCTAGGTAGCTTTTTAGCACAATCAGTACGAGGTAATGCACTGGTACTTATGTTTGCCTGTATTGCCATACTTGTGAGTTTAAATATGCTTTTTAGAGCTGGAGCTCCTGCACTTGTGAAGCAATTACCGGGTAAAATAGGTCAAGCGATAATGGCCTGTGTTGTCGGTGGTTTTTCAGTCATGATTGGCATCGGCGGAGGCACTATTGGGGTGCCTTTACTCAGCGCTTTTAATGTTCGTACGCACGTTGCGGTAGGTACCGCCGCTGTATTTGGTTTACTCATTGCCTTACCGGGTGTCATTACCCTGCTGAGCATCGGTAGCACCCCTGATGATGCGCCTATGGGCACATGGGGTTTAGTTAACCTGCCTGCCTTTTTCTTAATTATCCCGCTTACTATTTTATTTGCTCCTATGGGTGTAAAAATTGGTAGCAAGCTAGATCAAAAACAATTAAAACGCGCTTTTGCCGTCGTGCTCATGCTAACCGGTATTCGTATGCTTACTCAAACTCTGGGATCTTAAATAATGATTAACAACACTCAAATACACCCTTTAAATCCCCCCCAGCGTCTACTAATGGGGCCTGGGCCAATAAATGCGGACCCTCGGGTGTTACGTGCAATGTCTGCACAGCTTGTGGGTCAGTATGACCCTGTTATGACCGGCTTTATGAATGAAACTATGGCGCGGTACCGCGAGGTTTTTAAAACCCAAAACGAATGGACAATGCTTATTGATGGTACCTCACGGGCAGGTATTGAAGCTGTACTATGCTCGATTTTACGACCAGGTGACAAAGTCCTCGTGCCTATAATGGGCCGATTTGGTCACCTTCTCGCAGAGATAGCAGAACGAGTGGGTGCAAAAGTTCATACCATTGAAGTCCCTTGGGGAGAAGTATTCACTCCCGAACAAATTGAAAAAGCAATTAGCCAAATTAAACCCCATGTTTTAGCAATGGTGCAAGGTGATACTTCCACCACGATGAACCAACCTCTTGAGCATATTGGTGATATTTGCCAAAAACACGACGTAATGTTTTATTGCGATGCAACCGCGTCTATCGTAGGTAACGATTTACCAGCCGATGAATGGAAACTAGATGCCCTATCTGTTGGTTTGCAAAAGTGTTTAGGCGGCCCTTCAGGTTCTGCGCCTCTAACCTTAAGCGACAAATGTGCGGATTGGATCCAAAAACGTAAGAAAGTAGAAGCAGGTATCAGAACAAGTGCTCATCAAGATGGCACTGAACCCTTTATTCGTTCTAACTACTTTGACTTGGGTATGATCATGAACTATTGGGGTGAGGAACGCTTGAATCACCACACCGAAGCCACCAGCATGCTTTATGGTGCATCTGAATGTGCCCGTATTGTGATCGAAGAAGGTGTAGATAACTGTGTTGCACGTCATAAACTTCATGGCGATGCCCTACTCAAAGGGATTCAAGCCTTAGGTTTAAATGTATTTGGCGACCTTAACCACAAAATGAATAATGTGTTGGGTGTATATATTCCTCAGGGCATAAACGCTGATCACGTCAGAGGACAAATGCTTACAGACTTTGGCATAGAGATCGGAACCTCTTTTGGACCATTACACGGTAAAATATGGCGAATCGGAACAATGGGCTACAACGCGCGTAAAGATACTGTTTTACAAACGCTCGCCAGCCTTGATGCTTGCTTGCATGCCAATGGCTACAAAGGCCCTAAAGGTGAAGCAGCCATTACCGCACTAAATCATTACAAATAAGGATTAGCATGACTACATTAGACTCAACTCTTGCTAAAACTCATGCATCGCGTGCTTTATTACGCTGTAAAACGCTCAGTGCAATATCACAAATGCAAGGGGGGATTCACCGCGAATATTTATCCAAAGAACACAAAGAATGTAACGAAACCGTTAGTCAGTGGATGAGCGATGCAGGCATGCAAACTTGGCAAGATGAAGTGGGTAACCAGTGGGGACGCCTTCGCTCATCTAACTCAAAAGCTAAACGTTTAATCATAGGTTCGCACCTTGATACAGTGCCTAATGCCGGTGCATATGATGGAATATTAGGCGTGTTGTTAGGTTTAGAAATCGCAGCCCTTGCCCATCACTTAAAGCTCGACTTACCTTTTCATTTAGATGTGGTGGGCTTTTGCGATGAAGAAGGCACACGCTTTGCCACAACCTTAATTGGATCAAAAGCACTTGCTAATAATTTTGATCCCGCTTGGTTAAACATACCAGACTCCCAAGAAATTACCATGCACCAAGCCCTGCTTGATTTCGGCTTGGACCCTTCTGATGTTGCAAATGCAGGCCTCAATCCAAGTGACATTCTTGCTTATTGGGAAACTCATATTGAGCAAGGCCCAGTGCTTGAATCTATTGATCAAGCCTTGGGGGTTGTTACCGCGATTGCGGGTGCCAAGCGAGCGATGATAACTCTTATAGGGCAAAGTGGTCACGCAGGCACCACACCGATGAATTTACGCCAAGATTCACTCACTGGATCTGCTGAACTTGTTTTAGAAATCGAAAAGCTTGCAAGTAAAGCTGAAAATGGTGAAGTAGCTACCGTAGGGCAAATTTTTGCTCGTCCGGGTGCGACTAATGTAATTGCAGGTAAAACGACGGTAAGCCTTGATGCTCGCGCCCAACATGATGACGATTTAGATAACCTAATAAATGAAATTAGAAGCCGTGCTGAGCTTATCGCGCAAAAACGTAACTTATCACTTGATTGGCAATGGACTCATGCAGCACAAGCAGTGCAATGCGATAGTGACATTCAAGCACTCTTCACTGAAGCCTGCAGACTTAACAATGAAAGCTCCCCCTCTCTTGCATCCGGAGCCGGCCACGATGCGATGGCTATTGCACCCATTTGCCCGATAGGCATGCTATTTATACGTAGCCCCGGCGGTATCAGTCACCACCCAGCTGAAGCAGTCATAGATGACGACGTTACTAAATCGTTGTCGGTTATGTTTAGTGCATTATGCTTGCAGGCAAAAAATGGACTAAATGGTTAAACTGCCTTAAAATTGAACTCATCTAGACTCTTTTAGTTTACACCCTAAATGAGTCTTAAACGCGGCAGATTAACACGCAAGTCACTGCCATAACTCTAATGCCAACCTCAAGTACGATTAAGGTTGGTTTCAAAAGAGCTATGGCTGTGATCACGATACCCACGCTATCTCAATATATGGGCTTAAGCTGGCTATATTCACACCTAGCTCACTCACATTGGAAAATGTAAATGAGCCACTATCATATTTGGATTAAACACCCTCGAGGTGTCTTCACAGCTAACAATAACAATGCAGACAACGGTATTGTCATTGACAAAGTAACCGGCACAATCATCGAACTAATTAGTAAAGGCAAAACACCCCATACCACTATTGATGAAGTGTTCGATGCCTCTGAACATGTATTATTGCCAGGCCTGGTAAATACCCACCATCACCTTTATCAAACCTTAACTCGCGCCTTTGGTGATGCGATTAATAAGCCACTTTTTCCTTGGCTAAAAAGCTTATACCCCATTTGGGCAAAACTCATGCCTGAAATGATTAGCGCATCGACCGAGCTTGGTTTAGCTGAACTCATAGCCTCAGGTTGTACAACTGTTGCTGATCATCATTACTTATTTCCACAAGCTATTGAGCATGCTATTGACCTACAAGTTAGCGCCGCAAATAACATGGGGGTACGCGTAACATTGACTCGTGGCTCCATGAGTTTAGGTGAAAAGGATGGTGGCTTACCTCCCCAGCAAACAGTACAAAGCGATGCACAAATTTTGGCTGACTCAGCACGGCTTATTCAACGCTATCATGACAATAAGCAAGGCAGTATGCTCAATATAGCCCTCGCCCCGTGTTCTCCCTTTTCAGTAACAACCGACTTAATGGTTGAAACAGCCAAGCTCGCGCGAAAAAACAATGTCATGCTACACACTCACCTAAGCGAAACTGAAGATGAAAATACATTTTGCACAAATATGTTTGGCATGCGCCCGCTTGATTACTTAGAGTCGGTCGGTTGGCTTGCAAATGATGTATGGCTTGCTCATGGCATTTGGTTTAACGATGATGAAATAAAGCGCTTAGGACAGGCTAAAATCGGTATTTGCCACTGTCCGTCATCTAATATGGTATTAGCTTCTGGAATTTGTCGAACAAAAGAACTCGCCGCAGCCGGGGTAAAAATAGGCTTAGGTGTCGATGGTTCAGCCTCAAACGATGGCTCCAATATGATTCAAGAGGTTAGGCAAGCACTATTAATAAATCGGTTACGCTACCCTGCCAACGAAATAACTCACTTAGATGCGCTTTATTGGGCTACTAAAGGGTCGGCTGAGGTTATTGGCCGTGATGATATCGGTGAACTTAGTGTAGGTAAGCAAGCTGATTTAGCTTTATTTAAATTAGATGAACTGCGTTTTTCAGGCAGTCATGATCCATTAGCCGCATTAGTGTTATGTGGAGCACATACCGCTGACGCCGTAATGTGTAAAGGAAACTGGCTAGTTAAAAACGCACAACTGTTAAACCAAGAACTGGATGAAATAAAACACAAACATCACCGCTTAGCAAAACAATTAGTCAGTTAACCCTGTACCGGATATGATAAAAAGCTGAGCATTGCTCAGCTTTTTTACTCGTTACAATATTTAAAAATGCCACTTAACTAGCAGATTGATATTTTTTTCAGTCATGCCATCGACCCCAAATTTGTTTTTCCAATAAACATATTCAATACCCACATCAAGTCTACTGGTATCTAAGTTCAGCGCTGGGGCTATATTGTATTTAAGCTGTGAAGTAAAATTAAACCCTCCTTCACTGGTGCCAAATATCGTATCTGCGTCATCTACAATATCCAAAAAACCATCATAGCGAAGGTTTCCTTTATCGAGTCCCCAAGTAACGGTTATTTGGTTATTATCTTCTCGCTCTATGCCTATCTCATCTTGGTTACGACGATAATATGCCACATTAAAGTACTTAAAACCCGGTATATTCAACGATAAGCCACCACCAAATAAGAAATTGTTTTGGTTCGTATCGCCAGAACCATACTCAACTTGTAGACCTAAAAACACCTCCTTTACAAAGCTGTCCTCAAATCTATATAACGTAGGGTTTACGTTAAGTTCGCCATACACTTCATCAGGATTGCTTAACCGATCTAGGAAAAAAAAGGTATTACCCCATGTTTGCCCAGACGCATGCTCCACAGTTACAACATAGCGATCATTTTCAACCCCAGTAAACGGATTTAAATAATCATCACCGGATAAACCCGTTATACTAAAGTTAGACCATAACTCTTTTGCCATTACACTATTTGAACTCAGTGCCATAGCACAAATAAGCGCGAGTTTAGTTGCAGCTTTAAATGTCATTTTATTATCCCTTAATCATTTTATTTATTGTGCTTGTCAGTACTCGCTGAATAGTTTTGTGGCAATATAAGCGTCATCACAATCGCCGTCATACCCGACACGGTGACTGCACTACCAAAAATAGCCGTGATTAATTTAGGTGCGTTAGTAAAAATCTCAGGCACAAAACTAACCCCTAAACCTAACCCAAAACTAACAGCCATAATGAGTAAGCTACGACGATTAATTTTTTCACTCGATAATATTTTTATACCCGCAGCAGCCACGGTCCCAAACATCACAAGAGTTGCCCCACCCAGCACAGGCTTAGGTATATTTTGCAAAACGGCACCAATGATTGGAAACAAACCTAAAACAAATAAAATAACGCCAATCCAAAGTCCAATATAGCGGCTCGCCACACCAGTGAGTTGGATCACACCATTATTTTGGCTAAAAGTGGTATTAGGGAAGGTATTAAACATAGCGGCAATCATAGAATTTATACCGTCACCCAAAATACCTGCGCGAATGCGGTTTAAATATTCAGGCCCTTTAACAGGTAATTTAGATACTGAGCAATTAGCGGTAATATCACCAGTGGTTTCGATTGCAGTAATTAGGTATAGGAAACCAAATGCGATTAATGCTCCTACATCAACATCAAAGCCATACCTGAAAGGGATAGGCACCGCGATTAAATCAAACTCACCCAATTTAAAGCTTGCAATACCTAGAATTATAGCTAGCAGCCAACCAATAATCATTGCCACGACTACTGCGGTCAATCTAACCCATTGGTTCTTGCTCGCATTAAGAAGTACCACTAATGCGACAACCGTAAAGCCCACAATTAAGTGCTTTGCAGAGGCGAATTTCTCCGGCATATTATCAAGCAACCATTTGCCTCCACCAATATCAATCATGCCCACCTTAATTAAGTAGATACCAATGGTCGTAATAACCACCCCTGTCACGATAGGTGTAATCACTTTACCTAGCTTTTCAACAAAGAAGCTTATAAATACTTCCATCAGGGCAGCTAAAAAACACACCGCGAAGATAGTGCCCAGCATGGCGTCATTATCTCCCCCAGTTGCTTTTACGGCGAACCCTGTTGCCAGTATTGTCCCTAAAAAAGCAAAACTTGTTCCTTGCACACAAATCAGACCCGCACCAATTGGGCCAACTCGCTTAGCCTGTATAAACGTGCCCACACCAGACACTATTAATGCCATACTAATAAGGTAGGGTATTTCATCCCCCAGCCCCAACACTCCTCCAATAATAAGTGTCGGTGTGATTACCCCTACAAAGCTTGCAAGGACATGTTGAAGCCCTGCAAAAAATGATTCAGTTGCCTTTGGCTTATCATCAACCTTATAAATAAGATCATCTGATGAAATCGCTTCTTCTGACATTTCTTTCCTCTTTATACCCGAAGGCATTTTCCCGGTAATGTATTAACGCTCTTCTTATTGTTCATCTCTTTACTTTGAAAAATTAAGCTATTGATTAACAATGTTTATTTATATTTTTATTACTTGGTTTATGTATAACTAACAAGCGCCAGAACCTACATGGTTATTGCTGATAAATATTTGCATCGACTGACCGTATTTATTATTCATTATGAAAATACTTTTAGTACCTATACTTAAAATAAGTATGCATACTTCACATAACTGACCAAACGGTCAACAACGGCATGATATCTGCAATATACTTACCAAGATGAAAAGTTTTTTTTCTTACCCGTATGTAAACAGCAACAAAAAATGAACAAAAAGCCTTTAAGAATAAAGGTTCTAAAAATGTTAAGGGGGTCTGTGTGATTCAGTTTTTATTAAACGACACGCCAATAGAAATAGAAAAATATTCGCCTAGTTTCACCATTTTGGACTGGCTACGCACCAAAAAGGGTAAAGTTGGCAGCAAAGAAGGCTGCGCTACTGGCGATTGTGGTGCATGCACTATTTTAGTTGGTGAAGAACATACCGATGAAAATGGCCAGACTCATTGGCTATATAAAACAATGAATAGTTGTTTATTATTATTAGGTAATGCACACGCAAAACATATAGTAACAGTTGAAGCTGTTACCCCCTCTCTCTATCCAACTTTAAATGAACTGCATCCAGTGCAACGAGCTTTAGTTGAGTGTCATGGTTCACAGTGTGGCTTTTGTACTGCAGGTATTATTATAAGCTTACTTGCACTTTACATTAATAACTCAACCTACCCTGGTAAAAAAGCAGTCATACACGCTCTTGGCGGTAATTTATGTCGCTGTACAGGGTATAATCCAATATTGCTCGCCGCAGAAAAAGCCTACAGTTATGATCGAGCAGATGAAACATACTCTGCACTTGCGATTAAATTTAAAGCCTCTCTAACTGACAAGGAAAATGACGAGATTCCTTTTTTAAAAAATGGTCCTCGTACATTTTATTTACCACAAACAGCCAGCCAACTTGTTGAGCTAAAAGCAACAAATACTAATGCTCATTTAGTTACAGGCGGTACCGACTTTGCTATAGAGCTTAGTCAAAATCTATTATTACCTGATACCATTATTTCACTTAGTCAAACACAAGAATTAATGCAACTAACTGATAATAATGGTGAGTTACATATAGGTGCATCACTACCTTACAGTCTATTTATAGATACACTTTGTGGCTATTACCCTGAAGCAAAAGAACTGTTTGAACGTTTAGGTTCAACTCAAGTAAGAAATGGTGGCACATTAGGTGGCAGCTTAGGTAATGCTTCTCCGATAGGCGATCCGGCTCCTTTGCTTATTGCTCTTAATGCCAGAATGGATTTACTGTCAACTCGTGGGGTACGTAGTATCGACGTTGGCGACTTTTTTGTTGATTATCGTAAAACAGTATTAAAAGAAGACGAAGTTATTAGCCGTATCTATATTCCTAAACGCGCTGAATCCCTCAAGCTTGCCTGTCATAAAATTTCAAAACGATTTGAAGATGATATCTCAACAGTCTGTTTAATATTAGCAATTGAACATAAAGACAACATTATTACCAACGTACGCTGTGCAATGGGAGGAATGGCGGCAACGCCTAAACAGGCTAAGAATATAGAACAGCGACTGATAAATTCATCCCTTGAGGTAAGCAGCTTTATCAACGCAGCAGCGGCCATAAATGAAGACTTTTCGCCTATGAGTGATGTACGTGCCAGTGCATCGTACAGAATAACGGTAAGCAAAAACTTATTACAACGTATTGGTATTGAACTTTGTCACTCCATGGCAGCAGTAAATAGCGACCCAATAGCCATTACGAGGATTTCTCATGCGTCACTTTGAAATGGATAAATTAAAGTCACAAGGCGGTAGTGTCGGTCAATCTAAATACCATGAAAGTGCGATTAAACAAGTATGTGGTAGCGCTAATTTCGCCGATGACAATCCTGAACCGCAAGGTTGCTTGCACGCATATCCAGTACTAGCGCCTGTGGCGAGTGGCTTTATAAAGTCTATAGATACCACCAAAGCAGAGGCTCTTACTGGTGTTAAGCGTATATTTGGTGCGGATGATGTACCGGGCAAGCTCGATATTGGCCCTGTCTTTCCCGGAGATATTTTACTTACCAATCATGAAGTTCAATATCATGGGCAACCTGTTTTAGTGGTCGTCGCCGACTCCCATGAAACAGCACGCCGTGCAGCACGTTTAGTTGTTATAGAATGTGAGCAAACATCGCCTATTTTAGATATAAAAGAAGCAATAGATAAACAACACTGGGTTAGGCCTCCTCACTCACTTAACCGAGGTGATAGTGCTAACGCAATAAAAAGTGCTGCTCATCAACTAAAGGGTGAAATTAATATTGGGGGCCAAGAGCACTTTTACTTAGAAGGGCAAATAGCATTAAGTCAACCAGATCAAGATGGCGGCATGCATATACAATGCTCAACTCAGCACCCGACCGAAGTGCAACATTTAATTGCTAAAATACTCAACAAACCATTTAGCTTTGTCACAGTAGAAACCCGTCGAATGGGCGGAGCATTTGGCGGCAAAGAAACCCAAGGCGCACCGTGGGCATGCCTAGCAGCATTAGCCACTTACTTTTTAGGGTGTGCAGTAAAGTTGCGCCTAGCTCGCAGCGATGACTTTAAACTAACCGGTAAACGCCATCCTTTTTACAACCAGTACCATGTCGGCTTTGACGAAAATGGACTCATAGAAGGTGCGGATATAACCGTTAATGGCTTTTGTGGTTACTCACCTGATTTATCAGATGCGATAGTTGATAGAGCCATGTTTCACGCTGATAACGCCTACTATTACCCTGCAGCAAGAATTCAAGGTAATCGCTGTAAAGTAAATACCGTTAGCCACACAGCGTTCAGAGGATTTGGCGGTCCACAAGGAATGATTATGGGTGAGCTAATAATGGATGATATCGCCGCCAAGCTCGGTAAAGATCCATTAGAGATCCGTAAGCTTAATTTATATCGTCCTGGGCGGGATATTACGCCTTACCACCAAACTGTTGAACAACACATTTTAAAAGACATGATCACTCAATTGGAACTTTCGGGTGACTATTGGTCGCGAAAGCAACATATTAAACAATTCAATCAAAGCTCGTCAATAATAAAAAAAGGCTTGGCGATGACGCCGGTTAAATACGGTATTTCTTTTACAGTACAACATCTAAATCAGGCGGGAGCATTAGTTCACGTTTACAGTGATGGTTCTATCCACTTAAACCATGGCGGCACAGAAATGGGCCAAGGGTTAAATACTAAAATAGCACAAATTGTAGCCCATGGTTTCGGGATTAATTTTGACGCGGTAAGTATTAGTGCTACGCGCACTGATAAAGTCCCTAACACATCTCCAACCGCAGCTTCCAGCGGCACAGATTTAAATGGTATGGCGGCACTTAATGCGGTCGATACTATTAAAAAGAGAATGATTGATTTTGTTAGCCAGCACTTTACTGTCCCTAATGAAAGTATCGTGTTTAAAGATAATAAAATTACTCATGATAAAGGAGAAATAAGCTTCAAAGAGCTCGCCAACCTTGCATACATGAACCGTATTTCACTTTCATCAACCGGGTATTACGCCACCCCTAAAATTCATTACGATAGAGCCAAAGGCGAGGGACGACCTTTCTTTTACTATGCACATGGCGTAGCGATGAGTGAGGTTGAAGTTGATATTCTAACTGGCGAAAACACTGTAACCCGAGTGGATATACTGCACGACGTTGGCAGCTCTATTAATCCCGCACTTGATATTGGCCAAATAGAAGGTGCGTTTATCCAAGGCATGGGCTGGCTGACCACTGAGGATCTACAGTGGAATAACAAAGGTGAGCTTACGAGCTTCGGCCCAGCTAATTACAAAATACCAGCAATTGGCGATACACCCAGCGAATTCAACGTCAACTTATACAATTCAGCCAATCCAGAAACAACCGTGTTTCGCTCAAAAGCCGTGGGAGAGCCTCCCTTTATGCTCAGCTTCAGTGTCTGGAGTGCAATCAGAAATGCCGTCAGTAGTATTACTGATTATCAATACACAGCTCCACTTGATACGCCTACCACACCCGAGCGAGTGCTTGGTGCTATTGAGCGAACACAGCAGTGGCTAGAGGAAAGAAAATGAATCATTTAAACCAGTCTTTTCAAGGATTTCACACACAAAACTGGGCGCAGGCTATTGCACAGCATGAGCAAAGCGGGATTAATTACGTAATTGCCACTGTACTTGGCACTGTTGGTTCAACCCCTCGTGCTAGTGGGGCAAAAATGGTTATCAGTGGTGAACATATATACGACACCCTAGGTGGCGGCCATCTTGAATTTAAAGTTATTGAAAAAGCCCGTGAGTTGCTCGCAATAGGTGAGCCATCGCAAGCTATTGAAAAATTTAACTTAGGTGCAAACTTAGGGCAATGCTGTGGAGGGGCAGCCACTGTAATGCTTGAGTGTATGCAATGCGAGCGATTTACACTTGATATATACGGTGCAGGACATGTCGCCCAAGCTTTAATAGGTATTTTAGCACAGCTGCCTATGCGTATACGCTGGATAGACAGCCGTGCTGACGTATTTCCACAACATATACCTAATAATGTCATAAAAATCATTGATGAAGAACCCACGGAGCAGGTCAAAACAGCCCCCAAGAACACGTGTTATTTAATTTTAACGCATAACCACCAGCTCGACTTTGAGCTCACCCAAGCAATTATTAAGCGCGGCGATGCGCATTGGTTAGGCGTTATTGGTTCAGATACTAAGGCAAAACGCTTTGAACAACGATTAGCGCACCGCAACTTCACCTCAGAGCAAATTAGTAAAATGGTTTGCCCTGTTGGACTAAAAAATGTCACAGGTAAGCTTCCTATGGAAGTCGCTATTTCGATTAGTGGACAGCTTATTAACTTATATCAAGCACAACAGAGTCAATCACCCAAGCGTCAGGGTTTGCAGTGGCGTGCGTTAAAAAATGCATTAATTGGTGCTGATGAAACAATGACAACAAAAAGCGAATCACAAACATGAACCAAATAAAATTAAACCTATTTAATGAGCAACAAGCACAACAAGCACTTAGCCATTGCTGTGTAGCGCCACGCTGGATTGAAGGTATGTTAGCCGCACGTCCATTTACTAACCGTGAGCAATTACTTAGCACCGCAAATACGGTTTGGCAGCGCTTAGACGAAGACGATTACTTAGCTGCTTTTGAGGGACACCCGCAAATTGGAGACTTATCCACACTAAGCGAAAAATATGCTGCAACAGCAAGTAAAGCAGGCCTTGAGCAATCTGGTATGAGTCAAGCAAATACATCGACACTTGAAAAAATGATTACCTTAAATAATGACTACTTACATAAATTTGGCTTTATTTTTATTGTTTGTGCAACCGGTAAAAGCGCTGAACAAATGCTGGCGCTAATAGAGCAACGAATTAATAACAACCGCGCTGAAGAGTTACAAATAGCCGCTGGTGAGCAAGCCAAAATTACACAAATTAGATTAGAGAATTTACTATGAGCAAAAGCCCTATTACGACCCATATTTTAGATACCAGCACAGGAAAACCGGCAGCTAATGTGCCGGTGTCACTTTATCAGCAAGTTGACAAGCAATGGCACTTACTAACAAAAGGAGTGACCGATACGGATGGACGGATCATCGATTGGTTATCTCCTGACACGTCAATTAAGTTCGCCACCTATAAATTGATATTTGATCTAGACAACTATTATCAAAAGCAGCCTGTACCTGCATTTTACCCTCAAGTAGAGATCACATTTAGATTACAAGACTCTAAACACCATCATATTCCATTACTCCTATCGCCATTTGGCTTTTCAACCTACAGAGGAAGTTAACGTGAGTATCTTTAATAATAAAGACAGCAAAGTAATTTGTGGTGATATATTAGATTTCATAGACGATCCGGCAATTAGTGGCCAAAGCGCCCACCGCTATTTTGAACAGGGCGCGCTCGTTATTGAAAACGGCAAAGTAGTAGAGGTCGGCTTTGAAAAAGATATCTTGGCACACCTTGATGAGTCCGTAGACATAACTAGACATGATGGTAAATTAATAATGCCGGGCATGATTGATACCCATATCCACCTACCGCAAACTGAAATGGTTGGCGCCTACGGCGAGCAACTGCTTAGTTGGCTAACTGAATATGCATTTCCGACCGAAAAAAAGTTTGCAGATGAAAGTTACGCTCAAGAAGTATCAACAATATTTTTAGATGAGCTATTGCGCAATGGCACAACTACAGCGATGGTATTTGGCACGGTACACCCGCAATCAGTTAATGCTTTTTTTAGTGAAGCACAAAAACGAAACCTACGTATGATTGCAGGTAAAGTGATGATGGATCGCAACTGCCCTGATGATTTATCTGATAGTGCACAAAGTAGCTACGATGAATCAAAAGCGCTAATAGAGAAATGGCATAATGTCGACAGACTAAGCTACGCTGTGACTCCTCGCTTTGCCCCTACCTCAACACCTGAGCAGCTACAAAAATGTAGCCAGCTATTAACTGAATACCCAGACACATATTTACATACGCACTTGTCTGAAAACACAGATGAGTGTGACTGGGTTAAAGGGTTATTTCCCGATGCCGAAGACTATTTAGCTGTTTATGAAAAAGAAAACATGGTTCGTAAACGCTCAGTATTTGCCCATGGCATTCATTTATCCGATCGTGAGCTATGTTGTATAGCTGATAATGATGCCGCGCTCTCACATTGCGCTACATCAAACCTATTCTTAGGCTCTGGCTTGTTTAACTTAAAAGCTTGCGAAGAGCATAGCGTAAACGTTGGTATGGGCACAGATATTGGGGCTGGCACAAGCTTTTCCATGCTTCAAACCGCCAATGAAGCTTATAAAATACAACAATTACAAGGTCAAAAATTCTCTGCTTTTAAAGGCTTATATTTAGCAACGCTAGGCGGTGCTCGAGCCCTCGATTTAGAGGGCACTATCGGTAACTTTGCAACTCACTGCGAGGCTGATTTTATTGTTATTGATTACCAAGCAACCTCCTTTTTAAAGTTCAGAATCGGTCATACTAAAACACTACACGAAAAACTATTTGCAATGATGATGCTCGGCGATGACCGCTGTATTGAACAAACTTATATTATGGGTGATTGTGTTTATCAACGTGACTTAAACGACCCGTTTTCAGTTACTCAACCTCCTATACTTAAAGAGGCTTAACCATGGAAAATTACTTATTTGAGCTTGCTCACTTAATGTTCCGTTACTTTCATGTGGTTGCGGGCATTGCCTGGATTGGCGCTTCATTTTATTTTGTTTGGCTAGATAATAACTTACAAACCCCACCACAGTGGAAGCAAGACAAAGGTATTAAGGGCGACTTATGGGCTGTACACGGTGGTGGTTTTTATGAAGTAGCAAAATACCAAAATGGCCCCGAGAAAATGCCTAGCACACTCCATTGGTTTAAGTGGGAAGCCTACACAACATGGATCAGCGGCGTATTATTATTTAGCCTATTATATTATGTCGGTGCGGATATTTATCTACTTGATGCAAGCAAAAGTGAGTTAAGTAAATTTACCGCAATTGGCTCATCACTGGCACTTATTGCTCTAGGCTATGGCGTATATCGATTACTTTGTAAAAGCCCGCTGGTCGAAAAAGGCATCGCTTTTAGTATTGTTGCCATTGGTTTATTAGCCCTTTGGACATGGGGAATCGATCAATTATTTAGCGACCGCGCCGTATACATTCACGTAGGAGCGCTGATTGGTACCTGTATGGCCGGCAACGTCTATCACATTATCATGCCAGGCCAGCGCTATATGGTGAGTGAAATCGAAGCCGGCCGTATTCCGGACTCTGCGCCAGGTTTAAAAGCAAAGCAATGTTCAGTACATAATAACTACGCCACCTTACCTATTATTTTTATAATGCTCAGTAACCACTTCCCTTTCACCTACAGTCATGACCTAGGTTGGTTAATTCTCATTGCGTTATTTATAGTTGGTATGTGGATACGTCATTACTTTAATTTAAAACACCAAGGTGTTAATAAGCCATCTGTTTTCATTAGTGGTATCGGCGCGTTTTTAGTCGTGATGCTAGCCATTGCTCCATGGCCAAAAACAGCTTCTTCATCATCACAGGTTGGTAATACCATAACAGATGCTCAAGCATGGAATATAATTAATACCCACTGCAGTGAGTGCCATAGTCAAACCCCTCGCTCTGAGTTATTTCAAACAGCGCCTTTAGGCTTTAAGTTAGACTCAATTGAACAAGCTAAAAAAGTGAGTGCCCTTATTCATACTCGGGCAATTATTACTAAAGATATGCCCTTGGCAAATATGACGCAAATGACTGATGAAGAACGCCAAACATTAGACGCTTGGTTGTCTGCACTCAAAAAAGGATAATTATATGAGTAAATCAACTGAAGATTACCCAAGAAATTTAATTGGCTATGCAAACCAAGTTCCTCATGCAAACTGGCCTAACAAAGCACAGATTGCCATACAAGTAGTGCTTAATTATGAGGAAGGTGGGGAAAACTGTGTACTGCATGGAGATACAGCAGCTGAAACTTTTTTATCTGAAATAATCAACGCGCCACATGTTGAAGGGCGCCATATTAGTATGGAGTCTATTTACGAGTATGGTTCGCGTGCCGGCGTTTGGCGTTTATTAAAATTATTTAAAAAGTATGATATTCCCATTACCTTATTTGCTGTTGCAATGGCACTAGAGCGCCATCCTGACGTAGCTAAGGCCTGCGTAGAAGCTGGTCACGAAATAGCCAGTCACGGCTTACGTTGGATTAACTATCAACATATCGATATAGAGACCGAACGCGAACATATGCAACAGGCAATCGCGATCATTACAAAACTCACAGGCCAGAAACCACAGGGTTGGTATACCGGTCGTACGAGTCCCAACACCGCAGCATTAGTAGCTGAAAACGGCTCATTTTTATATGACGCTGATGATTACAGCGACGACCTCCCTTTTTGGAGCACCAAACAAGGTAAGCCACAGTTAATCGTCCCATACACTTTAGATGTGAATGACATGCGCTTTGCCGCAGCTCAAGGATTTAATGCTGGGGATCAGTTTTATAATTACTTAAAGGATACCTTTGACACCCTATATCAAGAAGGCTCATCAACAGGTGAAAATAAACCGAAGATGATGTCGATTGGTTTACATTGTCGAATTGTAGGTCGCCCAGGGCGTATTCAAGCCTTAGCGCGTTTTTTTGAATACGCTCGTTCGTTTGAAAATGTATGGTTTGCAACCCGTTTAGACATTGCCAAACATTGGCATGAAACTCACCCTTATTGTGAATGATATCAGTATCCAAACTACCTTAATATGTAGAATTCAGCGCTCCACAGATCTCTTAACATCAAGGCATCACTTTACAACAAGAGTAGGTCGTTTTAGTTAAAGCGGCCTACCTTTATTTCTCTTACCCAATAAATAAGCATCACGAAACCGGATAAAGTGATCTTCCAGTTTTTTTCTCGCATCGTCTTCACCCGCTAGTGCTAAAACCATAATGCCCACCTCTGCCGTACCGAGCTGGTGTGCGTGAGGCGCAATACGTAAGCGATAGTCAGAGACCTTTTCTGGCGAGATAGATAGGACGGGGAAATTATCTAAGTATGGGCTTTTTCGTATCATCTTTTTAGCTTCACGCCATGTACCATCTAAAAAGATAAATAAAGGCTGTTTACTAGGGGCAACTTTAACCTCAGTGATCACGCGTTCAGGCTCTACATCACTGGCAGGGAAAATAACAACCGGCTGATACTTAGGGTTATTTAACAGCAACAACAAGTCAGCATCTGGCTGCGTTCTATCCCAGCGAAAGGCATAGTTATCAGGTATTATTTCAGCAATTAAACGCCCAGTATTAGAAGGTTTAAAGCTTTCATTGTGATACATTAATAAACATACCGCAGCGTTACAGCGGGCTTGCTCTATCCCCTCACAAATACAGTAATGCTCTGCCAACAAACAGCGCTCACAGCGAACCATCTTCCCACCACGGGCATTAAACTCACGACGAGATTCACTTATTTGCTGTGCACGTAATGCAAGTACCGCGTTTTTCACTGTTAAAACCCTATAAATTCCCTAAAATAATTCCCGCCTAGTGTAGCGACTAATAACAATAAAATCTTATTTTTTGCGTATAGTACAAAACAAACTAAAAAGCCGATACACATAGCTGAAGTGACCCCATAAAGTTAGACTCATTTCTAAGCGGCAGCCAAGGCCTGATTTCGATATTGTATCGGACTCAGGCCTTTTAGTTTCAGCTTAATACGCTCATTGTTATAATAGTGGATATATTCTTTGATGTTTTCAATGAGTTCATTCGCGTCCTTGAACGTTTCGTTGTGATACATCTCGCTTTTCAGTATGGCAAAGAAATTTTCAGCAACAGCGTTATCTAAACAGTTTCCTTTTCTAGACATACTTTGTTTTAACCCTTTTTCTTTAAGGTGCTTTTGATATTGCTTGTTTTGATATTGCCATCCTTGGTCTGAGTGTACTATCGGCTTCTCGTTCGGCTTCAACTTAGCCGTTGCGGTTTTAAGCATGTCAGTTACCAAGGGAAGCGCAACGGATTTTCTTACTTCGTAACTGATTATCTCTTGGTTGAATAAGTCAATCATAGGCGATAGATATACCTTCTCATTATCCACTTTAAACTCCGTCACATCCGTTACCCATTTTTGATTAGGCTTCTGCGCAGTAAACTCGCGGTTAAGCGTATTTTCTGCGATTTTACCCACTTCACCTTTGTAAGATTTATAGCGCTTAGGCCTTACTTTTGACTTAAGGCCTAACTCATTCATTAGACGTTGAACGCGCTTATGATTAACGAGTACCCCCATTTTTCTTAGGGCACTCGTAATTCTGCGATAGCCATATCGCCCTTTATGCGTGTGATAGATATCACGTATTTTTACGAGTAAATCACTGTTGGCGCAGGGCTGCTCACATGTAGTTCGATGATAATAGTAGACACTCTTCGCCAACCCCGTGGCCTTTAATAGATGTCGTAAGCTATGTTTTGCCTTGAACTCTTCGACGACTATCGTCTTGTCTTTGCTTTTTTCTTTCTGGCTTGAGCCAAGGCTTCTAACTTTTTTAGCACATCATTCTCTGCTCGTAAGTATGCTAACTCTTCTCGTAACTCCTCCTCAGTCATTTGCTCTACTGGTTTTGATGAAGAAGAATTATTTGTCATGGTTGGCCTACCTTTTTTCTGTGGTTGGAGACGGGATATACCATCGCGAGCATAAAGCTTTTGCCATTGAAAAAGAATACCTGGGGACGATAAATCGAAGAACGCACTGGTATAGCTGAGTGACCAACTGTTAGCTGCCATCGATTTTAACACTTCTATCTTAAATGCTTGAGAATAAGGTTTGTGAACAGACCTGAAGCTTTCAGCGCCATGAATTCGATAAACAGCGGTCCAATATCGGACCTGCCTTTGTGTAACATTAAATCTATTACCTATCGCCAGAGAGCTTTCAGATAAAGCGAACTCAGCTACTTTGAGCTTAAAAGCTCGATGATGTTTGGACATAAAAAGACCCCCAGTAATTGGACTGTCCAACTATTGGGGGTCACTTCATAGCATCGGCTTTTTAGTTTTCGGCTCAGATTAATAATCTAATCCTTACCCTAGGTAACTTTTTAACTCGTTAACTAACCAGCATTACGCTGACGCATCACTTCAAACAAACATACTCCTGTGGCTACAGACACATTTAAGCTTGATACAGTGCCAGCCATAGGGATTTTTACCAGTAAATCGCAGTGCTCACGAGTTAAACGACGCATTCCTTCTCCTTCAGCCCCCATCACTATAGCCATTGGTCCGGTTAAGCTCGCATCAAATAAATGAGTGTTTGTTTCACCGGCAGTGCCCACCACCCAAACACCCGCATCTTTAATTTCACGCAAAGTACGCGCTAGATTAGTAACCTGAATAAGGGGGACGGTTTCAGCCGCACCACAAGCAACTTTACGCGCTGTGCCATTAAGCTTGGCTGATTTATCTTTAGGTACAATAATTGCGTGAACGCCTGCAGCGTCAGCACTACGTAAGCATGCTCCTAGATTATGCGGATCGGTAATACCATCAAGCACCAGTAAAAACGGAGTATCTTCACGGGCAATGATCACATCAAGATCTTTCTCATTAAACGTTGGTGCTGCTTTGACGTTTGCGATTACACCTTGATGCTGCTCACCTTTAGCTTTGTTATCAAGCGCTTTACGCTGCATAAACTGTACTGAAATACCAAATTTACGTGCCTCATTAATAATCGGGGTTAAGCGTTTATCATCGCGACCTTTAAGGGCATAAACTTCTACAAAACGCTCAGGCTCTTTAGATAAAATTGCTTCAACAGAGTGAAAGCCAAAAATTAATTCATTACTCACGTATTATCTGCTCCTGAGTTATTACTTTTGCGGGCGTTTCTTCCGGGCCTTTTCGGCTTTTTAACAGTCTTTTTCTTAGTTTTTTTTGTGGTCCCGCCGTCAGTCGCTTTAGCTCGACTGGCAGGCTTCTTTCTACCTTTACGAGTATCGGAGGCTTTACCTTTATGGCCACGCGACTCTTTGCCGTCGATTTTCTTTCCAGGTACTTTACCGGATTTCAGTTGCGAGCGTACACTAGCCGGCGCATGTCCATCTTTGTCATTATTACGGCGGCGTGAATAACGATCTTGCGCCACATCGCCACTTAAGGTTAAGTTTATACGGCGTTCGTCTAAGCTAACCGAGGCCACTTGAACAGTTACTTTATCACCTAAACGGTAAACTTTATGGGTTTGCTCACCAATCAAACAGTGCTTTGCGCCATCATGCTGAAAATACTCATTGCCTAAATTAGTGACATGGATTAAACCGTCAATTTGTAAATCATTTAGGCGAATAAACAAGCCAAAGTTAGTCACTGAAGAAATAACCCCTTCAAACTCATCTCCAACATGGTCTTGCATGAACTCGCATTTAAGCCAATCAGCTACTTCGCGGGTCGCATCATCAGCCCGGCGTTCAGTGGTAGAGCATTGCTCACCTAATTGGTCAACTTCGTCATCACTGTAAACATAGTCACCGGAGGTTTTCATGCCTTGCGCTTGTAAGATACCTTTAATAGCGCGGTGCACAACTAAATCAGGGTAGCGGCGAATTGGTGAAGTAAAGTGTGCATACTCACCCAGCGCTAAACCAAAGTGCCCGATATTATCAGCTTGATATACCGCTTGCTTCATTGAGCGCAGCAGCATCGTTTGAATAAGTTCAGCTTCAGGCCTGTCGCCAAGCTTTGCCAGTACATGGGTTATTTCTTTCGGTGTTGGTTCATCACTCAATGTTGATTCAATACCGAGCTCAGATAAAAACTGTCTAAAGTTACCAAGCTTTTCACCGTCGGGTTCATCATGAACACGATAAAGCGTACTGGCTTTGTGTTTTTCTAGCATTTTAGCCGCAGATACATTGGCTAAAATCATACATTCTTCAATCAATTTATGAGCGTCGTTACGCACCACTGGCACAATAGATTCAATTTTACGCTGAGCATTAAATACAAAACGAGTTTCGAGAGTTTCAAACTCAATTGCACCGCGCTCTTGACGAGCTGATTTAAGCGCCATGTACATTTGCTGTAAATCAGTTAAGTGCGGTACGACATCAGCGTATTCTTTACGTAGCCTTTCGTCGCCTTGCAAAATAGCATTGGTTTTAGTGTAAGTTAAGCGCGCGTGGGAGTTCATTACTGCTTCGTAAAAACGATAGCCAGAAAGCTTACCCTCATCTGATACCATCATTTCTGCGACCATACATAAACGATCAACATCAGGGTTTAATGAGCATAAACCATTTGATAAAACTTTAGGCAACATCGGTATAACTTGCTCAGGAAAATATACTGAGTTACCACGTTCAATCGCTTCTTTATTCAACGGTGTGTTCATACCTACATAATGCGATACATCGGCAATAGCTACCCATAAGCGCCAGCCACCCGATTTGTTACGTTCACAATAAACGGCATCATCAAAATCGCGGGCATCTTCACCATCAATAGTAACTAACGGTAAGTCACGTAAATCAACGCGGTTTTGTTTATCGGCTCCTTCAACAAACTCGCCAAGGTGAGCAACTTGTTTTTCAACTGCTTCAGGCCAAACATGTGGAATATCATGGTTACGCAGTGCCACTTCAATTTCCATCCCCGGGGCTAAATGCTCACCAAGTACATCAATTACTTTACCTACTGCGTTCATATTGCGGCTTGGGTTTTGGGTAATTTGCACTTGTACCATCTGATTATGGCGCGCACCGTTTTCAGTGCCTGGTAAAATAACAATATCTTGCGTTATCCGAGGATCTTCTGCCACAACCACGGCAATGCCGTGCTCAACAAAATAACGGCCAACAATAGGCGCACGTTCATTAGTGAGCACCTTTATAATACGTGCATCACACTTACCGCCAGAACCACGTTTAGTGCCTTTAGCTAGTACAATGTCACCATGAAGCACCATATTCATTTGATGCTTGGCAATGAACCAGTCTTTACTTTCGCCTTCAACTTCTAAAAAGCCAAACCCATCTCGGTGACCAATTACTTTACCTTTCGTAAGTCCTGCTTCGTCAATTAAGGCGTAACATTTAAACTTAGTAAAGTAGAGTTGACCATCGCGTTCCATAGCACGTAAGCGCCGCTTAAAAGCAATCTGACGCTCGTCATCATTTACCGCCATTTCTTCGCATAATTGCTGGAAATTGGCTGGTTTTGCACGGTCTTTAATATGAGTAAGTATAAACTCACGGCTTGGGACAGGATTTTCGTACTTTTCTTGTTCTCGACTGAGATTGGGATCTTGGTTTGACATTCACTATCTTGTTAATTGGTTATGTTGTTATTTTAACCCATAACCGAACAATGAGACAGGCAAAAGCTATGAAACTTTTAATAAAGCCTATTTGGCAGTCATAAACTGCAAAATTTAACGTTATAACCGCCCTTTTTGTTTGGCTATACGTGCTGCATCAACTCGGTTGCTGGCATTTAATTAAGCGATAGCCTCTGATAAATAATTACGTACAGTGCCCTCACTTAAATATAACCTTGCGGCGATATCAGTAGTTTTCAACCCATCACCACTAAGTTTTAATGCTTTTTCTTCTTTATTTGAACGGTGGTTCGTTACCTTCTAAAGCACTTAAACAAGCTCAGGCGCTATTACTTTTTGTTCTGTATGATTTTTTTAACGTTGTAATCAAGTAATCACTCGATGCTTATTTTAAAACGACCCCTTTTACCTAAGGGATCCCCAGAAATAATCATTAAGTTTCAATTACATCACTCACATCCATATTTTTCCAATCGAGTTTCACTACCACCTGTACGAAATAGGCTAGCCCTTCCAAATAATCTCGCCGTCGCAGTTTAATGGACTGTTTTTTGAAGTATCGCAGCCCAACAAATGCCCATGACACTACTCGTCTTTTTTTGGTTGAATTAGCTTGAAAAGCGCCTGTCTTTCCTGCTTTGTCTATCACTGCCCCCAGCATCATTGAGAACCAATGAACCAGAGTTGCGAGCAGTAAAAGTATGTCTAATCGATTGAGTTTGTTCGTTCTGTGCAGATCTGAGCCTAAGCCGAATCTAACACTTTTTTGATCTCGAAACCCTGCCTCTATCTGCATTCTCATACCATATAGCTTGAGCACTTTTTCGAGAAAATGGTGCCTTTTTGGAAGTGAAGAAACGAGTAGCCAAGGCTCTTTATAACCGCGTTCTTTATCTCTTTTTAATAACTTATGTCCCTTGCCAACCAACACTGCATGCGTTTGATATTTTGCACTTTTGGTCAGCTCGGTCGCGCCAAGATACTGGCTCTTACGTTGATTGCTCTTGAATAGTGACTGGCATGGAACAAACTCATCGCTGCCCTGCGTTTTCAAGTGTGCCGTACCTCGAACTCGGCTAATATAATGCCAGTCATTGTTTCGCACGGCTTTGAGCCAAGGAACTTTAAAGCCCGCATCCGTAACAATAACGGGCCGACAATCACTCGGCAAGATCAGTTTGAGCATCTTCAAGAACCGTTTTTGTACTTTTGGGCAATGATATTGAAAGCTGAATGCACTTTCCTGGTATAAGGTCAAAGAGCGACCTTCACTGACAATGCTAGCACGCAGAATACAGTATTTGGTTTGTGTATCTGCATGACTCCAATCAACCAATATGACGGGATGCTTTTCAGTGACCACAAAACGGCTTAAGCGAACATAAACCGATGTCGATTCACGCAAAAGCTCGTGGTTATTGAGTAGTCGATCAATACGCTTAATATCATGTTTTTCAGTTGTTTTTGAATCCAAATTGCGACCAATAGATGTCAAGGTGCATTGCTGACAGTGCAAAAGAGATTTAACGGCAGCGACTAGAGTATTAAATCTGGCTTTATGAATAGAGTTAGGGGTGACAGCGCGGAGCATATTGTGCAAAATAGTAGACGCATTCATGGTGTTTAGTTCTGTTGTTTTTAAGCGATTCATAAGATCACAAAACACCATGAATGTTCCCTCACTACCCATATTTTTTAACACTATTAGTTCATTGATATATAAAGGCTAATTTTGGGGATACTTTAGCCCTTTTACGCCATCCGCCATTGAACGACGAATATACCCACCCCGTGAAAACCCTCTCTGTCAGACTAGTTGTCGCGCTTAATATTCAACCATTAAACAGAGGGCGTGGAGTAACAATGAAACATTATTCAGCGCAAAGCAAAGAGTCGGCTCTTCAGAAGATGATGCCTCCAAATAATATAGCAATAGCCCAATTATCAATCGAGATGGGGATTGGTGAATCAACCTTGTATAATTGGCGAAAACAAGCAATTGATAAGGGGCATTTAGTGCCAGGTGATGGAAAGAATGCTGAGCAGTGGTCATCAGCAAATAAATTCTCAGTCGTGTTGGAAACAGCCTCTTTAAATCAAGCTGAGTTAGCGGAATATTGCCGAGGCAAAGGTCTTTATGTGGAACAAGTATCGGCTTGGCGAAATGCGTGTATAGATGCAAACGCTAACGTTAAAGAGCAAGAAAAAGCCTTCTCCACCGAAACAAAGAAAGATAAAAAACAGATCAATCAATTAGAAAAGGAGCTACGTCGAAAAGATAAGGCACTCGCTGAAACCGCAGCACTATTGGTGTTAAGAAAAAAAGCAAATGCGATCTGGGGGGAAGCCGAGGACGAATGATCCTCGACTCAGCTCGCATTCAAGCAGTTAAACTAGTTAATGAAGCTGTGAGTTCTGGTGCGCCAAAGTTTAAAGCTTGCCGTGAACTTGGGATCAGTGTCCGGACGTATCAACGTTGGACTGTTGACGGGAACATAAAAACAGATGGTAGACCAATATCTCAGCGCCCTGAGCCAAAAAATAAGCTATCAAAAGCAGAGAGAGATAACATATTAGCCATCGTTAATAGCGATGATTTTAAGAGCTTACCACCAAGCCAAATCGTCCCTACATTAGCAGATGAGGGTATTTATCTTGCTTCTGAATCAACATATTATCGTGTTCTTCATGAAGAAAAACAGCAAAACGCTCGCGGACGTAGTCAGATAAAAGAGAGAAAAGTACCGACGACACACTGTGCTACAGGGCCAAACCAAGTGTGGTGTTGGGATATTACTTGGTTACCAGGCCCCGCTAAAGGGCTGCATTTTTATTTATATTTGATACTCGATATATTTAGTCGAAAGATTGTTGGATGGGAAATTCATGATGACGAATCAGCAGAAAATGCATCAATATTAATTAAGAAAGCTCATTTAAAAGAAGGAGTTAAAGATAATCCTCTGGTACTGCATTCGGATAATGGAAGCCCAATGAAAGGCTCATCAATGCTTGAAACACTTTATAGTTTAGGTGTCGTGTCGTCTTTTAATCGTCCTAGGGTGAGCAATGATAATGCTTATGCTGAGTCGATATTTAAAACGTGTAAATATCGCCCTGACTATCCGTATAAAGGGTTTTCAACAATTGATGAGGCGCGTAGTTGGGTGTTGAAATTTAGCCACTGGTATAATTTTAACCACAAACATAGTGGCATCAAATACGTCAGCCCACATCAAAGGCATTCAGGATTAGCGGGTGACATATTGGCTAATAGAAAAGAAGTTTATCAAGGTGCTAAAGATGCTCACCCTGAGCGCTGGAGCGGTAATATCCGTAATTGGGATTTACCAAAAGAAGTGTACTTAAACCCTGAACAAAATAGTGTCAAGGCTGAGAGTGCATAACGTAGTGATCGCGACAACTAGTTTGACAAACACCGAAAAGTAGTTATTATCACAACGTTTATACTCGGAAAGTGACTACTAAGCAGCTCGACCAAAGCTTAGTAAAACCATTAGATTGCTTCATAGCTGGTGCCCAAACTACTTCATAAATACCTGCGATTAATAAACCAATCAACGCGGCACTATTCATATTGGCTCTCAATTTAATTTATCTAACTCAATACATTAACTATCTCTTTTAATAACCGTTGAGTGTAGTGTAAATTGTCATCTATAAAACGGGCACTTATCACAACTCTCGATACAAAAAACGACACAATTAGTAACTTTGATTTTAACTCAAGTGCTAATATAAAAAAGGTACATGTATGCATATGCAACCACAGCAGCAAAGTTTAATGTATTTACACATTGCTGTACTTTTATTTGGCGGCACTGCTTTGTTTGCTAAATTAATCAATCTCAATGCGTTGGATATTACTGTATATCGCAGTGCTGTTGCAGGCTTCGCTATTTTATTGTTACTGCTTGCGCAAAAGAAATCAATTAAGCTTACTAACAGTAAAGATTACGCTGTCGCACTTTTTTTAGGCGTCACGGTGGGACTACATTGGGTGACTTATTTTGCAGGTATGCAAATGGCTGGCATCACCATCGGCATGATTGCCTTTTTTACTTACCCTGTTATCACCGTGTTTATTGAACCATTTTTTCACGCTAAAACCCCTAAAATAAAAGATTTACTTAGTGCGCTTATAGTCATGCTTGGTATTTGCTTGCTCGTACCATGGAGTAATTTTGGCGATGAAGTAACTCTTGGTATTGTGACTGGAATTCTATCCGCTTGTTTATTTGCATTTAGAAACATCATTCATAAACGATACTTTAGCCAATATTCGGGCCCGCAAACGATGCTCTACCAGACAGGGGTAGCAACGCTGTTGTTATGCGCCTTTATTGAAGTGCCGATAATGCAAGTATCACATTATGATTTAGGCTTATTAGTCGTAGCTGGCGTTATTTTTACAGCAACACCGCATTCGCTATTTGCAGCAAGTTTGCAGTACTTATCAGCTTCCACTGCAGGGCTTATATCGTGTTTGCAGCCACTATATGGCACCTTTTTAGCTTTTTTATTGCTACATGAACAACCTTCATTACTGACTTTAGTCGGTGGAGCTTTAGTCATTAGTGCAGCATTTTACGAAACATGGTCAGTTACACGGAAACAGAAATAATGATAAAAGTATTCGCCCATCGCGGCGCAAGTGGTACTCACCCCGAAAATACTCAAAGTGCCATTAAAGCCGCCGTCGAAGTTGAAGTAGACGGTATTGAAATAGACGTACAAAGCTGTATTGATGATTACATGATCATTCATGATACATGGCTCGATCGCACCACCAGCGGGCGTGGTAAAGTAAATAAGTTAAGCCGAGAACAAATTCAACAATTTGATGCCGGAAAAGGTGAGTTTGTACCAACTTTACAACAAACTATCGATTGGATTGACGATAAAACGATACTTAACTTAGAGCTTAAGCATACTTTTTCTTTAGATAAATTTGTGGAGCTAATTGAAGAGAATGTGGCTGACAATAAACTATCTCGTAACAACCTGTTGGTGTCTTCGTTTGATCATCATCAATTAATGTGGCTTAAGCAAAAGTTACCTTGGGTGAAAATTGGCGCGTTAACGTCATCTATCCCCATTCATTATAGTGAGTTTGCTGAGCAGTTACATGCGTTTAGTATTCACATAGACAAAAACTTTATTAACCATGAATTTGTTGCTGACGCAAAACAACGTGGTTTACAAGTTTATGCCTACACAGTTGATAAACAAGAAGACATCGAGCTGATGCTTGATTATGGCGTGGACGGTATTTTTACCAATTATCCGTGTAATACCAAAATGATTTTAAACTCGCTCTAAATCAGTGAAGATATTAACTTCTTGTGACTTACCTAAACTATCTAAAAATGCTGAGTTCAGCATTTCACAGAGGCTAATATCAAGGCGTTACTTAGTAAAAATGGCAGTGCCTTTTAAGAAGTAATACCGAAGAGAGTGAGTACCTGTGAAATTCCCAAATAATTGGTTTAAAAGTGATTTATACTGCATTATTGGTTTTAATAAGAAATAATCATACTCTGCAATTAATACCTGCCTAAATCGCTTTTAACCCCAACGACGCTCGCATCTTGAGATGGTTTGGGTATATGTGGTAAATTGCGGTGTTATTTTGCAACTATGGTTATACACCCGTGACGATGCCAGCCCCTGATTACACGCAACTCGCTCAGCAAATAAAAGAGTGGGGCAAAGAGCTTGGCTTTAGCGAGGTCGGTATTACTGATATTGACCTAACTAAACATGAAGCTCAATTACAGCGCTGGCTAGATTTAGGTTATCACGGTGATATGGACTACATGGCTTCGCACGGTATGAAGCGCGCACGCCCCGCAGAACTAGTACCCGGCACACAGCGGGTGATTTCAGTAAAAATGAACTACCTCCCCCCTGATGCAAGCTTTGCTAAAACACTCAAAAATACAGATCAGGCCTACATAAGTCGTTATGCACTTGGCCGTGATTATCACAAGTTAATGCGTAATCGTATTAAAAAGCTAGGCCAAAAAATAGAGCTTGAAGTAGGCGAATTGGGTTTTCGGCCCTTCGTTGACTCTGCCCCCGTACTTGAGCGCCAATTAGCCGAAAAAGCAGGACTTGGTTGGCAGGGTAAACATAGTTTATTGATCAATAAAGAGGCCGGCTCGTGGTTCTTTTTAGGGGAATTATTTGTTGATATTCCCCTGCCCGTTGATAAACCCAATGAATTTGAAGGCTGCGGTAAATGTGTTGCCTGTATGACTTTATGCCCTACTGGCGCTATTGTTGAACCTTATGTTGTTGATGCCCGTAAATGTATTTCTTATTTAACGATAGAGCTGCAAGGCGCTATTCCTGAGCAGTATCGCTCATTACTGGGTAATCGAATTTATGGTTGCGATGACTGCCAGTTAGTATGTCCTTGGAATCGCTATGGGCAGCTAACTGATGAAGCCGACTTTCACCCACGAAAACAGCTAAAAGATAAAGATTTAATAGAGCTTTTCAACTGGGATGAAGCCACTTTTTTAAAAAATACTGAAGGCAGCCCAATCCGCCGTATTGGTCATCAACGCTGGCGCCGAAACATAGCTGTAGGATTAGGTAACGCCGAGTTTGATCAAACTATAATTGATACACTTAATCAAATTCGTGAGCAATCTAGTGAACTGGTTATTGAGCATATAGACTGGGCGCTTGAGCAGCAGCAAAACAAAAAAGCCAAACAGCTTAGGAAAACCGCTCGGCTCATTCGTATCGTCGAAAAAGGCTTACCTCGCGACGCCTAATATCAGTATTATTAGCGCTCAAGCAATAAAGCTAAATTTAGCTCTTTATGTTCCAATATTATTTTTACAGTACCTAGCGGCACACCATGAGCGATAAAATTAAATCAAACGACCATAAGAGATATCTTCTTCCAACATTGAGAAATGAAGTAACTCAACGGTACAACCAATCAACTCTAACAGAACTTTAACACGTATAGCTAGGCTATTACTGCCTACAATTAAAATATGCCGCACAACACGTTACGCTTATTATTCATTCATAATAAAAGCATAACCTATAATTTTTTATAGGCAGGATATCGCCTGTTATTTTAAATTAACCATTTGAAATAATTAGTTTTTAAACTTAATATTTTACAAATTCTTACCTAATATGGTTAAACTATATTTTTGTCCATCCATAGTTGCGATATTTGGTAGCACTCCCCACGTTTGATATTCAAAGCGCTGAAATAGTTTTATACTGGGTATATTATGGCTAAAAATAAATGCCAACAATACACTAATATTAAGCATCTTGGCCTGTTGTTCAGCAAACGTAAGCAATTGTTTACCGAGCCCTCTCCCTTGGACTGCACTCGCAAGGTAAATGCTTATTTCAACGGTACCGTCATAAGCTGGACGGCCATAAAATGACTTATAACTAAGCCAAGCGCTCACTTGCTCTGCTTGCTCATAAACATAAATAGGTCGGCGCTCATTGTGGCTGTCAAACCAAGCTTGTTTTTCATCTACGGTGGTAGGCTCAGTATCCGCGGTAACCATACGCGACGGAATAGTTTCGTTATAAATAGCTACAATTGCAGCCAAGTCAGCTTGATTAGCTAGACGAATAGACATATAAACTTAAAAATAGTGTTGTTCAAGATGTCTGATAATAGCGTATATTTAGCCTAAATAACTAGCTCTGATAACCATTCTTTTAAAAGTATAATGCTTATAAGTGCCCTTCTTAACGCCTCCCTATAAACTGATGAAAAGCAACCAGTACAAAATAGCCAACTAAAAACGATGACTTTGTCAAAGTCACACTACATAAGCCGCACTATAAAAAAGCATTGATTTATTATACCAATAAAAAACAGACTATTATTAGCCGTGAATACCGCCAGCGAGCGACATAACCATGATACCGACACTATATTAAACACCTTAATATACAAACGAGCTCACAGCTGGAACTTTTAGAAATATGTTGTATATGTTGACCACAAGCAAGTTGGGCGTTTTAATAGTGAGACTAAGCCCAATTTTGATAAATTAATTACAGCCCTAGATTCAAATTGTAAGTGCATAACTTGTTTTGGCTAGATTAAGTGGTCAGTTGCTCATAAACTAACTGCTTTTTCTCCGGCAAGAGATTTTACAATGAGACATTACAAACAACTGACCTATGCGCAAAGATGCCAGATCGCCGTTCTAAAGAAAAGCGGTTTTACGCAACAAAGTATTGCTGAGCTAACTAATTTATCGCAATCTACGATTTCAAGAGAGCTTTCTAGAAATACAGGTAAGCGAGGTTACAGACACAAACAAGCTCATGAGCGGGCTTTGTTTCGCCGAAGAAGTGTAAGAAAACCGCTTAAGATGACACCTGAAATGATAGCTTTAATTACCCAGAAGCTTAATGAGAAGTGGAGTCCTGAACAAATAACGGGATGGTTACGCAAAGAAAGTGAACTGTCTGTCAGCCATGAATGCATTTATCTGTATATCTGGGAAGATAAAAAAGCAGGTGGTGAGTTATACCTACATCTGCGCCGACACGGTAAGAAATATCACAAGCGCAGTCATGGTAAAACAAACCGAGGGCAAATAAAAAATCGCGTTAGCATTGAAGAGCGCCCACAAATAGTTGATGAGAAAGGTCGTATCGGAGATTGGGAAATAGATACCGTCATAGGCAAAGGTCATCGAGGCGCCTTTGTTACCATTGTAGAGCGGGTCACCCAATTCACTGTATCAACTCAGGTGGCAGGCAAAACAGCACAAGCCGTCACTGCGGCGACGATAGAGCTATTAAGGCCATATAGGTCAGCGCTTCATAGCATCACGGCTGACAATGGAAAAGAGTTCGCTTATCACGAGCAAATCACAGAGGCTTTAAGTGTTCCTGTTTATTTTGCTCACCCTTATCACTCATGGGAGCGCGGATTGAATGAAAACACGAATGGATTACTACGTCAGTATTGGCCGAAGAGCACCGATTTTAAGGCGGTAACACCAGCGCAAGTTATACCAGTACTTGAGCAACTTAATAATCGTCCGAGGAAGACACTTGGATTTGAAACGCCTGCAAAATTGATGCAGGATCACTTGGCGGCTAAAGCCGCCTAAACGTTATGCACTTCAGATTTGAATCCGCGAGCTATTAAAAAGGCTATTTAAGATATTTAAATTTAAACTGGTACATGTAGTAACAAGTAGACTAGACTAACGGTAAATATGGTTAAAAATACACCACAATTAAATGGGAGAATTTATGGCAGTAGCAAGTGCAAGACATATACTAGTAGATAGCGAAGCGCAATGCTTAGACTTAAAAAGCAAAATAGAGCAAGGTGAAGGCTTTGCAGAGCTTGCCAAAGAACACTCAAACTGTCCGTCTGGCCAAGACGGTGGTGCACTAGGTGAGTTTGGTCCAGGCATGATGGTACCAGAGTTTGATAAGGTTGTTTTTTCTGCGCCACTTAATCAAGTGCAAGGCCCAGTACAAACACAGTTCGGTTATCACTTATTAGAAGTAACAAGCCGTACTGAGTAAATGTACAATTTATAATTTAATCGATATAAGCCGTGTTCATTTATTGAGTACGGCTTTCTTTTGAGTAAAAATTTTATTGTGCCAACACTCTGGTTTTGATATTAAGAATGATAAAATAATTTTAATCTACAAATGAACTAGTTATTGAAACATTAAACTATTTAAATAGTCATTTAACTGATAAAAATTAAAGGCTATGAATAGTGATACTGCTTACTTGATTGAGTTTAACGCTACTTCTCAGTTAATTGCGTTGCAAACATATAGCCTAAAAAAAGCGCCAAGCAAACCAGTCCACGTAACTAATCCTAAATTCGGATAATAAGTGCAATTTCTCAGATTAGATGGCCAGCTGTTATAATTCGGCCATTTTCTCGCCAAAGGAAATTGCTTTAATGAAATATAAACAGCTGACACAAGAAGAAAGATACCAGATTTACGCGTTAATAAAAGCAGGAAATAACCAAAAGCAGATAGCTGAAGAACTAACTCGTTCACCGTCATCTATTTCTAGAGAGCTAAAACGCAATAAAGGACTTAAAGGCTATCGGCCTAACCAAGCCAATAACTTTGCTGAACAAAGACGTAAGTCATCTTTCAAAGCAAGTAAGTTAACAGAGGACGTCACTCACTGGATTAATAAATTGTTGCATGACGGACTTTCCCCTGAGCAAGTGGCAGGCCGCTTAGCTTTAGAGAAACAGGTCGTTTTACATCATGAAACAATTTATCAATATATTTACAGAGACAAGGCTCGTGGTGGCAAGCTACATAAGACACTCACTCGTGCATGTAAAAAGTATAAAAAACGCTATGGAAGCTATGATAAACGTGGACAGATAGTTAATCGAGTCAGCATTGATGAACGCCCAAGTATTGTGGATTCAAAGTCTAGGATTGGTGATTGGGAGGGCGATACAGTGATAGGTAAAGGGCGTAAAAATGCGCTTGTCACAATGGTTGAACGTAAAACGTTATATACAGTCGTTCACAGAATTGAAAGCAAGCATGCGAAAATAACAGCCGATGCGCTGATCACGTGTATGACACCATATAAAGGTAAGGTTATTACCGTGACGTTAGATAATGGAAAAGAGTTTGCTCACCATGAGCATGTTGCACAAAAATTAGAAGCTGATGTGTATTTCGCTCATCCCTATTCATCATGGGAGCGGGGCATAAATGAGAATACCAACGGCTTACTTAGACGCTTCTTCCCCAAGGGAACTGACTTTATGGCGCTAAGTGAAGCAGAGATACAGGCGGCAGTTGATAAGCTCAACCATCGGCCAAGAAAAACAAGAGGGTATAAAACCCCTCATGAATTATTTACGGGGCAATCAGAAGTTCTGGTGGCTGCATAATGATTGCACTTAATACTTGAATTCAAGAATATAAAAGGTAAAAAGCATGAGTGATATTGAAATTGAATCTGAACTAGTCAGTTTTGTTGAAAAAGTACGCCTTAGCGAGCAACTTTGGGCACTTGGTGCAGAAGATGGTGGCTTTGTAGTTTGCGAATCAAACCAGTTTGAAAACGCTGATGTATTACTTCTGTGGGAAAGTGAAGCCAGCGCTAAAGCGCAATGTAAAGAAGAGTGGGCAGGATACAGCCCTGTTGAAATTAGTGTTGTTGAGTTTTTAGATGAATGGGTTGAAGACTTAAAAATTGATGATGCCCTAGTTGGCTTAAATTGGAATGATGACCAAGTATGCATAGAAATAGAGCCGGTAGGCCTTGCCCGTGCATTAAGCGAATAACCCTACTTTAAACTCGCTAGTTTATTTGTTTAATAAAATTTGCAATAAACTAGCGAGTATTTTTGCTTTCAAGGTATTAAATTGAAATCCCATCTCGGCCGCAGGCCTTTTTCCGCTATGGAATTGCACACTATTAATCATGGTTATATTTATGGTGACCAGCGCTTACCCCATGAACAAGCTAAGCACTGGCACTTTTGGCTACCACTTATTGCCTATTATAGTGGTGCATATAGTGATGAAATTGGCCATTTAACACTTAGTGATCTTTGCGACACTACAATTCCTTGCTTTCATTTTCATACTAGCGGAAAAATAAAAGCCCGATTAGTACCTATTCATCAGGCGCTATTTGATGCAGGTTTGAGTGATTATATAAAAATGCTAAAGCTCAAAGGCCATACTCGATTACTATTTGACTTGCCTGCTAAATCTGGCCGTTATAGTGAAAAAGTACGAATTTGGTTTTCAGGTGAAGGCGAGCGCGCAGGTTACTTACAAAAGTGCAATATACCCAGTATTGATCAGCTTGGAATGAAAACCGCCATTAGTAGCCTTAGGCTTAACTTTGAGCAGCAAATTCGTATTTACGCGTTACAAGCAGCCAATAAAGACGCCTTTAATTATTTAATGGGTTTTAACAACTACTCAAACGATGCTTTTACCGATACCCACAGCCTTAACTTAATCATCCAACAAATTAGGGTAGTTAACCCGCAACTACATTGGCAACGTTTTATTTCAAGGCAATCTGACTGACAAGTTTTGTTACTAAGTTCTTCATTACTCAATTAATAAAAAACTGATAGGATGGCTTTGTATACATTCTAACAAGAAACTATCAGAGACTCCTATGTTCATTAAAAGCCTACTAACACTCAGTATTGCCTTAGCGGTAAGTTCAGCAAATGCCAATGAGTTTGTTATTGAAAAACTTGCTAAACCAAGTTCACAAAACGTTGATCTTACGCTCGACCCTGCACAAGATACTTTTAGCGGTAAAACCGAAATAGCCCTTGAAGTACTAAAACCGACCAAATATATTGAGCTAAACGGTGTTGATTACGCTACTCAAATGGCGCAACTATTCGGTGATGAAAATTGCGATTTAAGTACCGAAATGCTGAAAACAGGTAAAGTAAAATTTAGCTGTGATGAGCAGATCCAGCCAGGAAAATATACTTTAAAAATTGATTTTACCGCACCTTATAATCGCCAAAGTGTTGGTTTATATAAAACCCTTGATCAAGGGGTTCCTTATTTATTTACCCAATTTGAAATGAGTGATGCACGCCGCGCATTTCCGGTTTTTGATGAACCAAGCTATAAAATCCCTTTTCAATTGACCATTACTGCGCCAAGCTCACAAAAAGTGTACGCCAATACGCCAGAGCTTAAAACCGTAGTTAATGAGGATATGACCACTCACTTCTTTGATAAAACACCACCAATTCCCTCTTATTTAGTGGCAATGGCTGTAGGCCCATTTGAAGAGCGTGAAATAAAAGATATGGCAGTTCCAGGTCGCGTAATTACTCCGCAAGGTAAAATTCATTTAGGTGAATACGCCGAACAAAACATACCCAAAGTACTTAGCGCATTAGAGGATTATTTTGGCATTCCTTATGTGTATAAAAAGCTCGATTCAGTCGCAGTACCTGAGTTTCCATTCGGTGCAATGGAAAATGCGGGATTAGTCACTTACCGTGAAGATATTCTATTAGTTGATTTAGCCACAGCAACTCGTAGCAAAAAAGAGCGTAATATCTCTATTATTGCTCACGAACTTGCTCACCAATGGTACGGTAACTTAGTAACGATGAAATGGTGGAACGACTTATGGTTAAACGAAGCGTTTGCAAGCTGGATGGCGGCTAAAATTACCGCACAACTTAATCCTGAGTTTGAGTCGCACTTAGACTTACCACAAAACAAAGTAATGGCATTAGATTCCCGTTTAAGCACCAAGCCTATTCGTAAGCCGATTAAAACCGAAGCAGACATTATGGATGGTTTAGGTCTTGCCTACAGCAAAGGCAGTTCAGTACTCGCCATGGTTGAAAACTGGATTGGTGAAGATGCTTTTCAAAAAGGTATTCAAGCTTACCTTAAAGAGTTTTCGTATAAAAATGCTGAAGCTGCCGATTTATGGCAGGCACTGGGTAAAGCCTCAAATAAAGACGTAGCGAGTGTATTAAAGTCATTTATTGAGCAATCTTCGTTTCCACTGCTAAAAGTAAACCAACAAGGTAAATCAATCACCATAAACCAGAGCCGCTTTACTAACGCCGGTGTTGATGCGCCTGCACAGTTATGGAATGTACCCGTTGCGATTAAATATGGTGCAGGGGATAAAGTAAAAACAGCCAATATTTTACTAACCAAAGAAAACCAAAAAGTAGAGCTTGAGTTTGCACCTGAGTGGATTTATCCAGATCAAGGTGCGCTTGGTTATTACCGCTGGGTGCTTGATGAGCCGCAATTTGCTGCGTTAATCGATAATGCGGCTACAAACCTCAGTGTACGTGAGCGCTTAGCGCTATTATCAGCTGCGGATGCATTACTTGATGCAGGAGTAATATCAGCCGCGCACTTAATGCAAACATTAGAAACCTTTGTTAGCGACAAACACCCGCGCGTTGCAAATACAGCGCTGGGTTACTTAGCATCGAAAAAGCGTACTTTTGAAGATGGAAGCAACAAAGAGCTATGGCCTGAGTTTATTCGTAAAAGTATTACACCCGCAGCTAAGCAATACGGTTTAACAGCAAAAGAAGGTGAAGATGCGGGTATTTCACAGCTAAGAGGCCAAGTTGTTGCTCAGCTAGGTTTTGCTGGCGAAGATCAAAGTGTGATCAATACCGCAAAGGTGCAAGCCCAACTGTATTTAAATAACCCTGAGAAAGTAGACCCTTACTTAGCATCTACTTATTTAAACTTAGCGGCTTTGCATGGTGATAAAGCCTTACTAGACGTTTATAAAAATACTTTCAAAACCACGAAAGATCCACAAGTGCGTACTAAAATGCTTGCTGCAATGAGCTATTTTGGTAAACCAGAATTACAAAATGCAGTGCTTGAATATAGCTTAACAGATGAAGTAACCGCCTCTGATATGCGTACCATTATGTCTGGTCAAGCGTATACCGATGCGCGTGAAACCTTATTCATCAACTGGATTTACGCTAATTACGATAATGTAGTTGCTCAGCTACCCCCGTTTTTTGTGCCTAACTTACCGTTTTTCACCACTTCAGGTTGTAGTGAGGCAAGCTTACAAAAAACACAAAAGTTCTTTACTGATAAAATCAGTGAAGTCCCAGGTTATGCTCGGACATTAAGTAAATTAGAAGAAAGTGTAAATACTTGTATCGCACTCAAAGAGCGCGAGCTTGAATCAGTCAATAACTTCTTAAAGCGTTAACTACGTACCTTAAAAGCATAAACGGCAAGCTACTCGCTTGCCGTTTTTATTTGTATCTTTTTATATATTACTGAGAAATCGTATTCACTAACTTAGTAATAAATGCATCTGCGCCTTCGCGCGAGGTGATCTTGTAAGCTAAACCATAGTGAATAGGTTTCGCACTTTTAAATATACGAGTCGGAAAACGCGTCATTTCACTACTATGAAAAAAACCATCAATACGCGCTACACCATCAAGCGCTGAAAAATCGTCATTAAAAATTTCAAATATTGGCCGAATTATTATTTTAGGATGCAGGGCAAGATCATACTTAACTTGATTATTACTTCGAATCTGTGATCAAATCGCCTTTTTCTCAAAGGCGATTAACATGTCATTCATCAACCATTTCAACGACATTCAAGATACTCGTTCACACATCAACAAAAAACATGAATTGCTGGATGTTATATTCCTTACAGTCACTGCGATTATTTCAGGTGCTGAAGGGTGGAAGGATATTAAGCAATTCGGTGACAGTAAACTGACTTGGTTACGTAAGTTTCGTTCATTTGAAAATGGTATTCCTGTCGATGATACGATTGCTCGTATCATTAGCTCACTGGCCCCTGAAGCTTTATTAGCTTGTTTTGTTTCTTGGGTTAATGAGCTTAGAGATGCGAATAATCAAAGCGTCATTGCCTTTGACGGTAAAACACTTCGCCATTCTTATGATGGTGATAAAAAAACAGCTATTCACAGTGTTTCAGCTTATGCAGTTGAACAGGGCCTAGTACTAGCACAATGCAAATCCAAAAGTAAGAAGAATGAAGTATCAACAGTGATGGCACTTATTGAATTACTTGAGCTTAAAGGCAATATCATCACAGCAGACGCGATGCATTGTTTAAAGAAAGTGACGAAAGCCGTCAGCAAGAAAGACGGAGACTATTTGCTGCAAGTGAAGAATAACCAAGGAAAATTGAACAAAGAAATTCAAGCCTACTATCACAAAGTCAGACGAGAGCAGCCATCACTCATCCAGCAAAATAGCCATGAAACAGTAAATGATGGGCATGGTCGAATAGAGCAGCGCACGTACACTCAACTGTTGGTGACAGATTGGCTTGAGCAGCGCCACGGTTGGGTCAATTTCAACTCCATAGTCGAGGTAGTACGACAGCGTTATGTTGGCGATAGTCATACAATGGAAACGAGTTATTACATCAGCTCGCTAGGGATAAACCCAGAGCAAGTAGCCAAGTCTATTCGCCAGCATTGGGGAATAGAAAACTCAGCACACTGGGTATTAGATATGACATTTAAAGAAGACGATTCACGTATTCGTCGAGGTGATGCCCCCGAGAATATGGCGACCTTCAGACGATTTGCGATGAACTTAGCGAAATTAAGCGCGATAAAAGACAGTATGAAAGGTAAGTTGAAACAGGCTGCTTGGTCAGATGAGGTAAGAGAGCAGCTTATTTTAGGATAAATAACGCTCAAGTATGATTTTGCCCTGTTTTAGGATGCCCCCCTTCACTATGAAGGTAAATTGCCTCTTTTGATTTTGGTAACATAAATTCGGTAATGTTTTTAATTTGAAAATTACTACGACAGCCCAACTCAATAATTAACTCTTTAACCTGCTCCGTGCTTACTGACATAAACGCCCTTTAGGTAAACTGTATTTCAGGTAACTTATTACTTTTTACAAACAAATGCTAGCTGCTCAGAAAAATAACTCATACGCGTAATCGTAGTATCGCAATAAGGCGTTAAATCAAGCCATAGTGATACTTCATCAGGTTTTATAAGAGAACGTTTATATACGCGGTTTTGTAGTGCATAAATTAAGGTGTGATCATTAATTAATATGAAATCTTGTAGTGATGGCGGCAAACGAAATAGCTCAGTTACTTCACCCGATTGAGGCTTAAAACTAGCAAGCCAATTTTGCTGCTCTTTTTGATAACTAAATAGATACTGATTGTTCGCGCTATTAAATAACAGAGTACGGCCAATATTATTTGCTACCACTTCAGGCTTTGCTGAGGCTACAGATGTGTATTGCAAAGTATGTGGCTCGCCTAAAATAAACATTACTAAATCGTCATTTACACCCCAAGCATGATAACCAACCGGCTCGATCCATTCAAAGATACGTTTTGGTGATGCTGACTTATCAAACGGGTAATACCATAATTTTTGCTTTGTATTATTTTCAACAACAATTGCAGAAAGCCCTTCACCAATAGGTGATAGTGTAGGTGAACATTCACTTACTTCACTATTGGTGAGGTTGGTAGTTTGCTTAGTAGCAAAGTCATAAAAGGCGATATCGGTTTGGCTTTGCTCATCTGCTATTACCTCTTTGGTAAAATAAATACCTTTTTCAGTTAATAATGGCTGATTAGTGTAACTATCGGCTTCTGTAATACGGCTCACTTTAAGGCCATGCGGTGTATTTAAATGCGCCAATAATATTTCACTTTTAGGCATAGCTGCATTAGTAACTAGTGGTGTAAGTGCCGCTACCGTGATGAACTGGGCCACCTTTAAAATTAAATTCATCATTTTCTCTAATTATTATTTTATTGTTCTATCATAACGCTATTTAAACATTCCGTCACTTGACCTACACTGTTAAGCTCTTTATAAATGACTAGAGCATAATAACGAGAATAACTATGTCAGCTAAACACCCTATAATTGCTATTACTGGTTCATCAGGTGCAGGAACTACAACAACGACGAATGCCATTAAGCATATATTTCGTAGTCTTAATATCGATGCTTCATTTATAGAAGGTGATAGCTTTCATCGCTATACTCGCCCTGAAATGGATAAAAAAATCCGTGAAGCACAAAGTGAAAGTAAACATATTAGTTATTTTGGCCGTGAAGCCAATGACTTTGGTGCTCTAGAAGAGCTATTTTGCACATACGGCGAAACAGGTTCTGGTAAGCTACGTCGTTATTTACATACCTTTGACGAAGCCGTACCTTATAACCAACTTCCAGGCACATTTACACCCTGGCAGGAACTTGAAAAAAACACCGACATTCTTTTTTACGAAGGTCTGCACGGTGCCGTTGTTGATCAAGATCATGACGTTGCAAAACATGTTGATTTACTGATTGGCATGGTGCCTATAATAAACCTTGAATGGATCCAAAAGCTTATTCGCGACACTTCTGAGCGCGGTCATTCTCGTGAAGCTGTAATGGGCTCTATCGTGCGTAGTATGGATGATTATATAAACCATATTACGCCGCAATTTTCTCGTACCCATATAAACTTCCAGCGCGTACCTACAGTTGATACATCGAATCCATTTAGCGCAAAAGATATTCCTTCACTTGATGAAAGCTTCGTAGTGATCCGATTTAGGGGCATTGATGATGCAGATTTCCCTTATTATCTGCGTATGATTGAGGGAAGCTTTATGTCACGAATTAATACCCTCGTAGTACCCGGTGGAAAGATGGGATTAGCAATGGAATTAGTTTTAACGCCACTGATAAAAGATATCATTTTAAAGAAACGCGCTCTTGAAAACTTAACACCAGTAGGCTTGCCGATTTGAATAACTCACGTACACTTCCCTATTACTTTTAACGGGAGCGCTCTGTATGAGTGAGTTATCATTAAAAATAATTGTCGGTTCTAAAAATCCAGTAAAGATTAATGCCGCTAAAAAAATATTCGAGCTTTATTACCCCAATCATAATATTGATTGTGAAGGGGTTGCTGCACCATCAAATGTGCCCGACCAACCTATTGGCGAAGAACAAACTCGCATAGGCGCACAAAATCGCGTGCAATATTGTCAAAAGCACTACCAAGCTGACTTCTACAGCGCAATGGAAGGCGGAGCAGAAAATTTTTCTTATGGCCCAGCCACGTTTGCATATGTCGTGATTGCTAATCACTCAGATTGCAGTATAGGACGCAGTAGTAACTTACCTTTACCATCAGCACTTTACAATTCACTTATCGAAGGTAAAGAGCTCGGTGATGTTATGGATACTGCGTTTAGTACCACCAACATAAAACAACAAGGTGGTGCCATTGGCCTTTTAACTAACCATCAAGCAACGCGAGAAAGCACTTATATTCAAGCGCTGACACTTGCCATGGCGCCTTTTTTACACCCAACTTTATACAAGCTTTAACGGAGTAATAATGAAGTACAGCCACGTGTTATTTGATGCCGATGAAACCTTATTTAGTTTTGATGCTCAAGCAGGCCTAAAACACATGTTCAAAAGCTACAGTGTTGATTTTACAGCGGCTGATTACAGTTACTTTCAAGCGATAAACAAACCACTTTGGCTTGAATACCAAAATGACAAGATAACAGCAGTACATCTACAAGTTACCCGCTTTAGCGAGTGGTCAAAAAAGCTAAACGTACCAGCGAAAAAACTCAACGACGACTTTTTAACAGCTATGGCTGAAATTTGTAAGCCGTTGCCAGGAGCTATATCACTGCTTAACAAATTAAAACCCCATGCAAAGCTCGGTATTATTACTAATGGCTTTACACAGTTACAAGCTCGTCGTTTAAAGCAAACAGGCTTAGCTGACATGTTTGATTGGTTAGTGATCTCTGAGCAGGTCGGTATCGCAAAACCTAACCCAGGAATCTTTAATCACACATTTCAGTTAATGGGTAACCCACCAAAGAAAAAAATTCTTATGGTAGGCGACACGCCAAGTAGTGATATTTTAGGGGGTCAAAATGCAGGTATCGATACCTGCTGGCTACGTCATCCAGGTTCTAGCTTACCTGATAATATAAAACCAACGCATATCATTGATAACCTCCAACAACTAGAGCAAGTCCTAAAGCTCTAGTACTGTCTATGTGTAGGTTACGTACTACAGGGGCATAAATAGCGTAGCCACAAAGATACCTTATCGCAGATAACAAAAAACCCACTTCATCTCTGACGCGGGTTCTTCAATTTAAAACTTAGTAGTGTCATAGTGCCTAGAGCGGGCACGAGACACATCACAAATATGCGACTCTATGTTTCTTGATTCAATCACTGCTGAGCTCTTCATGGCTTCCTGACAGTTTACTCAGTCCCAAACTTATTAAACGTAAGCGCGCATTTAAGCAGTGCGCTTAGCTATAATCGAAGTCTAGCTGCACATTCCACGGCATTAGGTCGGTAAAATCATCATCACCCACATCTCGATTCGGCAACGTTTTAAATAAATGCACAAAGTAGTAATACGGATTGATGTCATTAGCACGACACGTCATCACAATACTATAAAGTATCGCGCTGGCCTGAGCACCATTAACCGATTTTGAGAATAGCCAGTTTTTTCTACCAGTGGTAAACGGCCGAATATCTCGCTCAGTAATATTATTATCAATCCCTAGTTCGCCATCTTCACTATACCGCATTAATTTCGGCCATTGATTAAGCGTGTATTTTATCGCTTTGCCAATATAACTCCCCGCCGTTACTTTACCTTCGGCTTCATCAAGCCACGCTTTAAAGTGCATTAATATGGGTAAGGCTTTTTCTTGTCGTAACTGATACCGCGCTTGAGGAGATAACTGTTTGTTTTTAGCGTGGGTTTCCAGTTTATATAATTGGCTGATAAAGCTGATGGCTTTATGCGCTCGACCTTTGTTTTTCGACTCTGCTTTTAAGGCATCGTTATATTTGCGTCTAGCGTGTGCCCAGCAACCAACAGGGGTAATGCCTTCAATACCGTCATAAACACGGTAACCGTCGCACTGTAAATAGCCTTGATAACCGGCAAGAAATTCTTTTGCGCAAGCGCGACTTCGACCTGCTTGGTAATCGTAAATCACGACAGGCTCACGGCTGACCTCATTGCTGCGATAAACCCACATGTAGGAATTGCTGCTAGGGTTGTCACCTTCATCTAAGACTTGTGTACGGGTTTCATCGGCACATAAACTGTGCTCACTAAGCAAGTGACGTTGCATGGCTGCCACTAAGGGGCTGATTAGCAGGCCCGCTTTAATACACCAATTAGCTAATGTTCCGCGCGATAGTTCAAGGCCGCCACGGCCCAGTATGTCAACGAAACGATAAAGCGGTAAGGCATCGCAGTATTTGCCCGTAACAACCGCCGATAACGCTTCTGGACTCGCAATGCTGCCAGGAATAGGCTGCTTGGGTTTAGGCGCGGTGATTATTTTACTGGCCAATTGTTCATGCTCGCAATGTCTGCAAGCATATTTAAATTGTTTGTGCTTAATGACACTGACTTTCGCCGGAATAATCTTCACTTGCTCGCTGTCTTCACTACCACATTGATGTAGTTGTTCACCGCAACACTGACACGTTAACTCGGTTAAGGTGTGCTCAACCTCTTCTCGTTCAAAGTGCTCAGCCAGTATTTGTTTACCTTTCTTATGGTGTTTAGGCGGCTCAGTCGTTTTATGCTGCTCCGCTTCATTGAAGGTGCCCCGTGGGGCTTTTTCACTTTTTTTACCGTATTTTTGGGATTTACTTAACTTAAGCTCAGCAAGCAAGTGGTCAATCCGCGATTGCATTTCAACCTTATCTTCTTGCAGTGAAATTTTATCTTTTTCTAAGCCATCAAGCTTAGCCTGCATAAGTGCAAGCTGATTTTGTAGTTCGGTGATGAGAATAGTGTCTGGCATTTTAATAGCATGACACATGGGAAAGATCGTTCAAGTAAAAAAAACGATCTGGTTAATTTACATCACTGATAACCCTGATAAAGTTGAGTGGCGGGTTTTATTATTTACCGGTAAGCCAGATAATAACCATTGTAACTGCCGTTGTTCAATCCCCATGGCTACGTGTGCTTGAGCATGATTTGGCCATTGAAATCGTCCTTGCTCTAAGCGACGATAATAAAGCCAAAAACCATTGGTATCCCAAAACAAAATTTTTAATTTATCGCGTTGTTTATTACAAAAAACGAACCACGCTTGGCTTAAAGGATCGAGAGATAGGGTATCGCTGACAATAATACTTAACCCATTGATTGATTTTCGCATGTCGGTGAATCCCGTGACCAAGTAAACTTGGTGGGTGCAAGGTGTCACAGTACGCTCAATAATTTGGCTAGCGTTTGGTTAGCTAATGTCGACTCGAAGTCTATTTGATAGCCGTTTGGTGTGGTGAGTTTAATGATTGAAGGGTGTGTAAAGGCTTGCTCATGAATAACAAACGGGATCACCTGTTGCTTTTTAACCCTTATCGTTTCGTCAGAAAGGCGTTTACGCCAAACATAGAAAGTCGATGCGTTAATGTTGTTATCACGACAAAATTGAATGATGGCTAAACCACTCGATTTTTGCTGCTCAAAAATGCCTTGCCAGTGTTTTATTTTTTGCTGTTTATTCATAATTACCTCAGGTTAATATGCTGAGTAAATTATGCATAGGTAGCATTAATATTGGTATGTGGGTTTAATTGCGCGCTTACTATTAAACACCAGACAGCATCGAGTAGGGTGAGGCTTATGCCTCATCCCTCTCACAGAACCGTACGTACGGACCTCGTATACGGCTCCTGTACCCTTCACATTTTATCAACTTATTTCCTAAACGCCGATAAAGCAAGCCATCCCGTATTCACTTTTTCTATTGGATATAAACCAAGCTCCTCAAACCATTGGTTTGGCATCGATACACAAGATAAAGGGCTTAGTGAGTTACGCCACGAGTTCATCTTAATGAACTTAAACGGTGGCTTTTTTCCTAACTGTTTTAGTCGTCGATGTAGCCTTGATGGCTTCTTCCACAACCTCAGCTGTATTGCCCTTAGTCTTCGTCTGATCCAACCTGCCAAGGCTTTTAGCTCTCGTTTACAATTGGCTATACTAAAATAATTTACAAAACCGCGCACAACTGGATTTAGCCGTTTTATTACTTCTGCTAAATTTATGCCGCCGTTACGTTTTGTTAATTGCTTCACTTTTTGTTTAAACCCGATGAGTTTTGATGCTTGTATCCGTGTCCACTGGCTACCTATCTCTACTCCCAAAAACTTCACTCCTTTGCTGCTATGAGCAATATGGGTTTTATTTTGGTTCACGGTTAATTTCAAGTCTCGCTCTAGTATCTGGGTGGATGCCTTAAGTGCTTCTTGCGCTGCTTTTTCTGTGCTGCACAAAATCAAGATATCATCTGCATACCTCACTATTCGGTGATTACGCTTTTTCATTTCTTGATCGAAAGCATCTAGGTAGATATTGGCCAATAACGGGCTAATTACGCCACCTTGTGGGCTTCCTATCGTACTAGCCTCCCAGTGTTCACCTATCATTACTCCGCTTTTTAAGAACTGATTAATCAGTTTTAAAATACTACCGTCCGTCACTTTGCGTCTAACACTCCTAATTATCAAAGCATGATCAAGCAGGTCAAAACACTTCGACAAATCCATGTCTACGACCCAGTCGCGATGGTATTTACGGATAAATACACTTGCTTTACTGATAGCGTCATGACAGCTTCGTTTCGGCCTATACCCATAACTCGATGGGTGAAAGTCGATGTCGAATATCGGTTGGAGTATGTTCAATAGTGTTTGTTGCACTATTCGGTCTCGAACTGCGGGGATACCTAGCATTCTGACACCGCCATCATCTTTGGGTATTTCCACCCGTTTGACAGGTTGTGCCCTATATTGCTTGGTTTGCAGCTCAAGTTGCAGTTGTTTTAAGTTTGCTTCTAAATTCAGGGCGAATGCGCCTACGGTCTGCCTATCTATTCCGGCCGCTCCTTTAGCTGCTTTCACTTTTTTGAATCCCTTGTACAGGTTATTAATGTCTAATAATTGTCCGTACAAGCTGTAGTAAACTGTCATTTTCTGCCTTTGCTTGCGGTATGTCTGCTCGTGTCACTCTACTTATCGCTGATTCTTCATGATGACATTAGGTGTGCTAGCCTTTTTTGGCAATCTGCCTAAGTGGTCAGTCATTACTCCATTGCTCGCCCTTCAATTCTCAGCGTCTACATTCCTGTTTGGCCGTCATATTTTGGCTATTTCCGTCGAAATACTTGTGAGCCGATAAACAAAAGTTCCCGTCTTTCATACGCTTAAAGAATACTTCCCCCCTTCGCAATCAATTAAAGCTTTTGGCTAAAGTTGACCCCATCAAACATAATGTTGATGGTCGGCTTGGTTTTCCCCTCCACACCATTACTGGCTTTCATCGGCCTAGCCTTACTCACTACTACGGGTTCATCTGCCACCTCACACCGACACTAAATCTTGGCTTTCACCTTGAATTTAGGCCACTTACTCTCATTAAGTTTAGATGCCAGGCTTCCCCAGTTACTGCACTGGCTCCCTGTTAGAAATCCCACCCTCAAGCACAGTATTGGTCTGACTAAGTATAGGGCGTTGCGCTATTTTGCACGCTGACCCACCAATACTGCCGAAACAGGTTACGGTTAGTTGTGTACCTCTAACTTCTTATGGCTTCCTTCAGACCCCACCGTTGGCCAGTGACGCCCTTGCCATTCAGATTATCTTCCCCTTAGTCAGGGTGATAAGGCATCTTTCAGCCTATCGGGTTTGCCAGCTTCGCTGGGCAAACATCGAGTAGGGTGAGGCTTATGCCTCATCCCTCTCACAGAACCGTACGTACGGACCTCGTATACGGCTCCTGTACCCTTCACATTTTATCAACTTATTTCCTAAACGCCGATAAAGCAAGCCATCCCGTATTCACTTTTTCTATTGGATATAAACCAAGCTCCTCAAACCATTGGTTTGGCATCGATACACAAGATAAAGGGCTTAGTGAGTTACGCCACGAGTTCATCTTAATGAACTTAAACGGTGGCTTTTTTCCTAACTGCTTTAGTCGTCGATGTAGCCTTGATGGCTTCTTCCACAACCTCAGCTGTATTGCCCTTAGTCTTCGTCTGATCCAACCTGCCAAGGCTTTTAGCTCTCGTTTACAATTGGCTATACTAAAATAATTTACAAAACCGCGCACAACTGGATTTAGCCGTTTTATTACTTCTGCTAAATTTATGCCGCCGTTACGTTTTGTTAATTGCTTCACTTTTTGTTTAAACCCGATGAGTTTTGATGCTTGTATCCGTGTCCACTGGCTACCTATCTCTACTCCCAAAAACTTCACTCCTTTGCTGCTATGAGCAATATGGGTTTTATTTTGGTTCACGGTTAATTTCAAGTCTCGCTCTAGTATCTGGGTGGATGCCTTAAGTGCTTCTTGCGCTGCTTTTTCTGTGCTGCACAAAATCAAGATATCATCTGCATACCTCACTATTCGGTGATTACGCTTTTTCATTTCTTGATCGAAAGCATCTAGGTAGATATTGGCCAATAACGGGCTAATTACGCCACCTTGTGGGCTTCCTATCGTACTAGCCTCCCAGTGTTCACCTATCATTACTCCGCTTTTTAAGAACTGATTAATCAGTTTTAAAATACTACCGTCCGTCACTTTGCGTCTAACACTCCTAATTATCAAAGCATGATCAAGCAGGTCAAAACACTTCGACAAATCCATGTCTACGACCCAGTCGCGATGGTATTTACGGATAAATACACTTGCTTTACTGATAGCGTCATGACAGCTTCGTTTCGGCCTATACCCATAACTCGATGGGTGAAAGTCGATGTCGAATATCGGTTGGAGTATGTTCAATAGTGTTTGTTGCACTATTCGGTCTCGAACTGCGGGGATACCTAGCATTCTGACACCGCCATCATCTTTGGGTATTTCCACCCGTTTGACAGGTTGTGCCCTATATTGCTTGGTTTGCAGCTCAAGTTGCAGTTGTTTTAAGTTTGCTTCTAAATTCAGGGCGAATGCGCCTACGGTCTGCCTATCTATTCCGGCCGCTCCTTTAGCTGCTTTCACTTTTTTGAATCCCTTGTACAGGTTATTAATGTCTAATAATTGTCCGTACAAGCTGTAGTAAACTGTCATTTTCTGCCTTTGCTTGCGGTATGTCTGCTCGTGTCACTCTACTTATCGCTGATTCTTCATGATGACATTAGGTGTGCTAGCCTTTTTTGGCAATCTGCCTAAGTGGTCAGTCATTACTCCATTGCTCGCCCTTCAATTCTCAGCGTCTACATTCCTGTTTGGCCGTCATATTTTGGCTATTTCCGTCGAAATACTTGTGAGCCGATAAACAAAAGTTCCCGTCTTTCATACGCTTAAAGAATACTTCCCCCCTTCGCAATCAATTAAAGCTTTTGGCTAAAGTTGACCCCATCAAACATAATGTTGATGGTCGGCTTGGTTTTCCCCTCCACACCATTACTGGCTTTCATCGGCCTAGCCTTACTCACTACTACGGGTTCATCTGCCACCTCACACCGACACTAAATCTTGGCTTTCACCTTGAATTTAGGCCACTTACTCTCATTAAGTTTAGATGCCAGGCTTCCCCAGTTACTGCACTGGCTCCCTGTTAGAAATCCCACCCTCAAGCACAGTATTGGTCTGACTAAGTATAGGGCGTTGCGCTATTTTGCACGCTGACCCACCAATACTGCCGAAACAGGTTACGGTTAGTTGTGTACCTCTAACTTCTTATGGCTTCCTTCAGACCCCACCGTTGGCCAGTGACGCCCTTGCCATTCAGATTATCTTCCCCTTAGTCAGGGTGATAAGGCATCTTTCAGCCTATCGGGTTTGCCAGCTTCGCTGGGCAAACAAAAAACCCGTCACATTACTGTAACGGGTTTCTTTAATTTATATCCTGGTAATGTCCTACTTTCGCATAACAAATGCTACACTATCATCGGCGCTGTTTCGTTTCACTACTGAGTTCGGCATGGAGTCAGGTGGGTCCAAAACGCTATTTTCACCAAGAAAATTCTGTTTAATTTTCTTATTTTTAATTATTAAGTTTAAAGTCCTTCGACTGAATTTGAAGCCTGGTAATGTCCTACTTTCGCATAACAAATGCTACACTATCATCGGCGCTGTTTCGTTTCACTACTGAGTTCGGCATGGAGTCAGGTGGGTCCAAAACGCTATTGTCACCAAGCAAATTTGGGCGTTAATTCGTATCGCTACGCACTAACTGAATTTGGAAAATAGCTGATAATATTTTTTAAGTCTTTCTACGTAATATCTACTTTAGTCATTAACTTCTGTATAAACTGTCGCATAAAACGCGTTTGGCGTTGTATGGTTAAGCCTCACGGGTAATTAGTACAAGTTAGCTTAACATGTCACCATGCTTCCACATCTTGCCTATCAACGTTGTAGTCTTCAACGGCCCTTCAGAGACTTTAAAAGTCTAGTGAGAAATCATCTCGAGGCCTGCTTCGCGCTTAGATGCTTTCAGCGCTTATCAGTTCCGAACGTAGCTACCGGGCAATGCCATTGGCATGACAACCCGAACACCAGCGGTTCGTTCACTCCGGTCCTCTCGTACTAGGAGCAACCCCTCTCAATTCTCAAACGCCCACGGCAGATAGGGACCGAACTGTCTCACGACGTTCTAAACCCAGCTCGCGTACCACTTTAAATGGCGAACAGCCATACCCTTGGGACCGACTTCAGCCCCAGGATGTGATGAGCCGACATCGAGGTGCCAAACACCGCCGTCGATATGAACTCTTGGGCGGTATCAGCCTGTTATCCCCGGAGTACCTTTTATCCGTTGAGCGATGGCCCTTCCATTCAGAACCACCGGATCACTATGACCTACTTTCGTACCTGCTCGACGTGTCTGTCTCGCAGTTAAGCTGGCTTCTACCATTACACTAACCGTACGATGTCCGACCGTACTTAGCCAACCTTCGTGCTCCTCCGTTACTCTTTAGGAGGAGACCGCCCCAGTCAAACTACCCACCAGACACTGTCCGTAATCCCGATTCAGGGACCAACGTTAGAACATCAAAACTACAAGGGTGGTATTTCAAGGTTGACTCCAACAAAACTAGCGTCTCATCTTCAAAGTCTCCCACCTATCCTACACATGTAGGTTCAATGTTCAGTGCCAAGCTGTAGTAAAGGTTCACGGGGTCTTTCCGTCTAGCCGCGGGTACACAGCATCTTCACTGCGATTTCAATTTCACTGAGTCTCGGGTGGAGACAGCGTGGCCATGGTTACACCATTCGTGCAGGTCGGAACTTACCCGACAAGGAATTTCGCTACCTTAGGACCGTTATAGTTACGGCCGCCGTTTACCGGGGCTTCGATCAAGAGCTTCTCCCTAAGGATAACCCCATCAATTAACCTTCCGGCACCGGGCAGGTGTCACACCGTATACGTCATCTTGCGATTTTGCACAGTGCTGTGTTTTTAATAAACAGTCCCAGCCACCTGGTCACTGCGGCTCCAATTAGCTCAGGGAGTAAATCCCGTCACCCATCGGAGCGTACCTTCTCCCGAAGTTACGGTACGATTTTGCCTAGTTCCTTCACCCGAGTTCTCTCAAGCGCCTTAGTATTCTCTACCTGACCACCTGTGTCGGTTTGGGGTACGATTCGGTATAATCTGAAGCTTAGAGGCTTTTCCTGGAAGTATGGCATCAACAACTTCACCACCTTAGTGGCTCGTCTCGTGTCTCAGTCTAACAGTAACCCGGATTTACCTAAGTCACTAACCTACTCACTTTCACATGGACAACCATCGCCATGCTTGCTTAGCCTGCTCCGTCCCCCCATCGCAATTATACCAAGTACGGAAATATTAATCCGTTTCCCATCGACTACGCCTTTCGGCCTCGCCTTAGGAGTCGACTTACCCTACCCTGATTAACATGGGATAGGAACCCTTGGTCTTCCGGCGTGCGGGTTTTTCACCCGCATTATCGTTACTCATGTCAGCATTCGCACTTCTGATACGTCCAGCATGCCTCCCGGCACACCTTCAACCGCTTACAGAACGCTCCCCTACCACTCATCCTAAGATGAATCCGCAGCTTCGGTGCATAGTTTAGCCCCGTTACATCTTCCGCGCAGACCGACTCGACCAGTGAGCTATTACGCTTTCTTTAAAGGATGGCTGCTTCTAAGCCAACCTCCTGGCTGTCTGTGCCTTTCCACATCGTTTCCCACTTAACTATGACTTTGGGACCTTAGCTGGCGGTCTGGGTTGTTTCCCTCTTCACGACGGACGTTAGCACCCGCCGTGTGTCTCCCGGATAGTACTTTACGGTATTCGGAGTTTGCAAAGGGTTGGTAAGTCGGGATGACCCCCTAGCCTTAACAGTGCTCTACCCCCGTAAGTATTCGTCCGAGGCTCTACCTAAATAGATTTCGGGGAGAACCAGCTATCTCCCGGTTTGATTAGCCTTTCACTCCTAACCACAGGTCATCCCCTAACTTTTCAACGTTAGTGGGTTCGGTCCTCCAATTGATGTTACTCAATCTTCAACCTGCCCATGGCTAGATCACCGGGTTTCGGGTCTATACCTTGCAACTCATCGCCCAGTTAAGACTCGGTTTCCCTACGGCTACCCTATTCGGTTAACCTCGCTACAAAATATAAGTCGCTGACCCATTATACAAAAGGTACGCAGTCACCTAACAAGTAGGCTCCTACTGCTTGTACGTACACGGTTTCAGGTTCTATTTCACTCCCCTCACAGGGGTTCTTTTCGCCTTTCCCTCACGGTACTGGTTCACTATCGGTCAGTTGGGAGTATTTAGCCTTAGATGATGGTCCACCTATATTCAGTCAAAGTTTCACGTGCTCCGACCTACTCGATTTCACTTAAATTGCATTTTCATGTACGGGACTATCACCCTGTATCGTGGCGCTTTCCAGCGCCTTCCATTAACACAACAAAAGCTTAAGGGCTGTTCCGGTTTCGCTCGCCGCTACTTCCGGAATCTCGGTTGATTTCTTTTCCTACGGGTACTTAGATGTTTCAGTTCTCCGCGTTCGCCTCGTTAACCTATGTATTCAGTTAACGATACCTGCAAGCAGGTGGGTTTCCCCATTCGGAAATCTTAGTCTCAAGTGCTTTTTACTAGCTTGACTAAGCTTATCGCAAGTTAATACGTCCTTCATCGCCTCCAACTGCCAAGGCATCCACCGTGTACGCTTAGTCACTTAACCATACAACCCAAACGGGTCTTTGTTTTGTGACAGTTTAACTTCGCCAGAAGTTAATATTGAATACTAAAGTAGATACCAATCAATCAACTCATAAGAGTTAACTAAATGGCACTGAATGATACTGCTATCATTCTTTTTTACTTTTGAAAACTCTTGATAAATACAACGTATCTATCAGAATTTTATTATCAGCTTTTCCAAATTTTTAAAGAGCATATTAATTAGTAAGCGTTCGCTTTCTAACTAACAATCATCTGTGTGGACACTACGAACAAATAAGTTCTAAATCGTATAAGGAGGTGATCCAGCCCCAGGTTCCCCTAGGGCTACCTTGTTACGACTTCACCCCAGTCATGAATCACTCCGTGGTAAACGTCCTCCCGAGGGTTAGACTATCTACTTCTGGAGCAACCCACTCCCATGGTGTGACGGGCGGTGTGTACAAGGCCCGGGAACGTATTCACCGCGTCATTCTGATACGCGATTACTAGCGATTCCGACTTCATGGAGTCGAGTTGCAGACTCCAATCCGGACTACGACGCACTTTAAGTGATTCGCTTACCTTCGCAGGTTCGCAGCACTCTGTATGCGCCATTGTAGCACGTGTGTAGCCCTACACGTAAGGGCCATGATGACTTGACGTCGTCCCCACCTTCCTCCGGTTTATCACCGGCAGTCTCCTTAGAGTTCTCAGCATTACCTGCTAGCAACTAAGGATAGGGGTTGCGCTCGTTGCGGGACTTAACCCAACATCTCACAACACGAGCTGACGACAGCCATGCAGCACCTGTATCAGAGCTCCCGAAGGCACCAAACTATCTCTAGTAAGTTCTCTGTATGTCAAGTGTAGGTAAGGTTCTTCGCGTTGCATCGAATTAAACCACATGCTCCACCGCTTGTGCGGGCCCCCGTCAATTCATTTGAGTTTTAACCTTGCGGCCGTACTCCCCAGGCGGTCTACTTAATGCGTTAGCTTTGAAAAACAAAACCGAAGTTCCGAGCTTCTAGTAGACATCGTTTACGGCGTGGACTACCAGGGTATCTAATCCTGTTTGCTCCCCACGCTTTCGTACATGAGCGTCAGTGTTGACCCAGGTGGCTGCCTTCGCCATCGGTATTCCTTCAGATATCTACGCATTTCACCGCTACACCTGAAATTCTACCACCCTCTATCACACTCTAGTTTGCCAGTTCGAAATGCAGTTCCCAGGTTGAGCCCGGGGCTTTCACATCTCGCTTAACAAACCGCCTGCGTACGCTTTACGCCCAGTAATTCCGATTAACGCTCGCACCCTCCGTATTACCGCGGCTGCTGGCACGGAGTTAGCCGGTGCTTCTTCTGTCAGTAACGTCACAGATTGCAGGTATTAACTACAACCCTTTCCTCCTGACTGAAAGTGCTTTACAACCCGAAGGCCTTCTTCACACACGCGGCATGGCTGCATCAGGCTTGCGCCCATTGTGCAATATTCCCCACTGCTGCCTCCCGTAGGAGTCTGGGCCGTGTCTCAGTCCCAGTGTGGCTGATCATCCTCTCAAACCAGCTAGGGATCGTTGCCTTGGTGAGCCATTACCCCACCAACTAGCTAATCCCACTTGGGCCAATCTAAAGGCGAGAGCCGAAGCCCTCTTTGGTCCGTAGACGTTATGCGGTATTAGCAGTCGTTTCCAACTGTTGTCCCCCACCTCAAGGCATGTTCCCAAGCATTACTCACCCGTCCGCCGCTCGTCAGCAAAGTAGCAAGCTACTCTCTGTTACCGCTCGACTTGCATGTGTTAGGCCTGCCGCCAGCGTTCAATCTGAGCCATGATCAAACTCTTCAATTAAAAGTTTTTTCTGTCCTTCCCATAAAGGGAGCGGACATGCTCAATGAATTCTGAATTTATTTAATATCTTTCGATATTGAATTGACTGTGCTGAATAAATAAATTTATTCCGTTGGTCACTCAGTTCAATTGAGACTCTAAATTTTTTGCCTCATCTAGCGAACTAGAATCGGCTGTTAGAACTCAATCTGTACGAGCGCCCACACAGATGATTGCTTTATATTGTTAAAGAACGTTGCGATTAAAGCGCTTTGCTTTACCTCGCTAGGGCTGCGCATATTACGCTTTCCTATTTTTTTGTCAACACTTAATTTTAAACTTTCTAAAAAATCTAAACTCAAGTTTTACTCGACTTACTGACTTGCTGCTTGCCTCGCTAAGCGTTGCCTGCTCTGCCGTGTCAGTGGGGTCGCATTATAGGGAGGACAGATTTTTACGCAAGCGTTTTTTAAAGAAAACTTGAAATAAAGTACTGTTCGCTGAGTATTTGAGCTAAATGTGTTAAAAACACAACATAACTAGCACTTTATTAACATTTTAGGTGTACTAATTGGTTTATATAGAGGGTTTACTGAAATAACTTTATATAGAAACTCGCACCCCAAACGATCATAACGATCAACAATGAAAGTGTTACCGCCGCAGATCCCATATCTTTTGCTCTTCCTGATAGCACATGGCGCTCAGTACTAACACGATCTGTTAATGCCTCGATTGCTGAGTTAAGTAATTCAACAATTAATATGATCAATAATGTGCTAATTAATAATGCCCAGTGTAGTAAGGATGTAGCTAGGGGCTGTTGATCTTTGTAGTACATATATCAATCAGCCCACATTGGTAGCCACATCATAGTAAATGCTAAAGCGAGCATTGAATGATAATTTCGTTCAAGCTTTTCATACCGCGTGGCTATCCCTCTATATTGCTTAATACGGCCAAATGCATTCTCAACCAAGTGCCGATATTTGTACATGCACCAGTCAATATCTTCATTGCCTACTAAACTGTTGCCCTTACGTGGAATAACGGGTGTAGCGTTATTATCACGAACAAACGCTCTCAGTTTTTCACTGTCGTAGCCTTTATCTGCGACAACCATATTACTTGTTGGGCAATTAGCTACGAGTGACTCTGCATGGACGATATCATGCGTATTCCCACAGGATAATTCATAATAAACAGGCAACCCTCCGCTATCGACTGCAAGATGAATTTTCGTAGAATTTCCACCTCGGCTCTTTCCAATTGATTCATTGTCAGCAGTTCTTGCACCGCAACTATGTTGATGAGCCCTGACAATACTGCCATCAATGAAGACCCAATCCATGTCCGCATCACGAGATAATGCGCGAAACAGTTCATTCAAAATCCCTTTTTTGGACCATAAATTAAACCGTCTGTAGATAGCACTCCAACGGCCAAAATCAGAAGGTAAATCTCGCCATGGAATACCTGTGCGCATCTTATACAGTATGCCTTCGAGCGTTTTTCTATGGTTGGGCTTATTATAAATTCGACCACTTAAGTACATTACTTTTGATAAGACATTCCATGTCCCGTCTGTTAACATTAATCTTGGCATGTAGGTTCGGTGTAAAGTTTTCTGGCGAATTCAATTATACCTTATCTTCATGCTGTTTGTTTTTCATACCACAAAGATCAACACGCCCTAGCCAAAATGAAATAGGTAGTAACACTATACTAAGTACAAGCTCCTGCCTAAAGGCTGCTTCTTCTTTAAAAGCAGCTTTAAAACCAAGGTAAGAACAATACGTTGCTTTAAAAACTCGCTTTAGGCCAAGGCCATTAGGCTTGAATACATCTTTCATTTGTAAGCTCTGTTAATTATAGTCAAAAGAAAGCCCCGCTTAGCGAGGCTTTTAAAATTTATATTTACGCTACACCGTATTGGTCACGATACGCTTTAACAGGTGCTAAATGCTCTTCCATTGTACCTTTAGTTTCAAGGTAACTAATTAAATCAGCAAGCTTTACAATTGAGATAACTTTAGTATTAAAGTCGCGTTCAACCTCTTGTATTGCTGAAAGCTCTGCTTTACCTTTTTCTTGACGATCTAGTGCTATTAATACGCCACTTAAGTCTGCGCCATTATCTGCAATGATTTCCATTGATTCACGAATTGCAGTACCCGCGGTGATCACATCATCCACCAGCATGATTTTACCATTTAGTGGTGAGCCTACTAATGTACCACCTTCGCCATGTGCTTTTTTTTCTTTACGATTAAAGCAGTAAGGCATGTCTTTATCATAATGATCAGCAAGAGCAACCGCCGTGGTCGTCGCGATAGGGATGCCTTTATAGGCCGGGCCAAATAAAACATCATAATCAATTGCTGCATCTTCTAAAGCCGCAGCATAAAAACGACCAAGGCGCGCAAGGTCGCGACCGGTGTTAAATAAACCCGCATTAAAAAAATATGGGCTAGTACGCCCAGACTTTAAGGTAAACTCACCAAACTTTAGTACCTGCTTTTCAAGAGCAAATTCAATAAATTCTCTTTGATAATTTTTCATTGCTATTAAACCTATTCCCCTATTAAGCGAGTGCTTGCTTTTGAACGTCGATAATTTCGCGAATTGAATGCTTAGCCAATGTCAGTAGCTCATCAAGCTCGTCAAACGAAAACGGTTCACCTTCAGCTGTACCTTGAACTTCAATAATTTTACCTGTTTCAGTTAAAATCACATTCATATCTGTTTCAGCATCAGAATCTTCCAGATATTCTAAATCACTAATAGCTTGGCCTTTGTAGACACCAACTGAAATTGCCGCAATCATAAACTTAAGAGGATTTGAATTGATCATACCTTTACTACGCATATGAGTAAGTGCATCAACTAATGCTACACACGCACCACTTATAGAAGCTGTACGCGTTCCACCATCGGCTTGAATAACATCACAGTCGATAGTGATAGTGTTTTCACCTAACGCTTTCAAATCAACGGCTGCGCGAAGTGCGCGTGCAATTAAGCGTTGAATTTCCATAGTACGACCGCCTTGCTTACCACGCGACGCTTCACGACCATTACGGGTATGAGTAGCTCGCGGTAACATACCGTACTCGGCATTTACCCATCCCTTACCTTGGCCTTTCATAAAACGCGGTACACCTGATTCAACTGTTGCTGTACAAAGTACTTTAGTATTGCCAAACTCAACCAGCACAGAGCCTTCAGCGTGCATAGTATAATTGCGCGTAAATGTAACCGGTCTAATTTGGTTAGGTGTTCTTTCGCTTGGACGCATTAACGATCCCCTTTATTCTGAATTTGCCATATTATAAGTCGATGTGAGGCTAGATGCCATGCCGATTTACATAAAAGACCATTGTAAAATTCTCATCAACAAAAATTTCCGCTAGAGCTTCACCAGTGTTACGGTATAATCATCGTAATATTGTATTTATAAATTTAGGAAAATATCCATGATCCACAGTATGACAGCTTATGCGCGTCGCGAAATAAAAGGCGATTGGGGGACTGGCACGTGGGAAGTTCGTTCAGTGAACCAGCGCTATCTTGAAACTTTTATTCGCGCACCTGAGCAATTTCGTGGCATGGAGCCAGTAATTCGTGAGCGTCTGCGTAAGCACTTACAACGCGGTAAAGTAGAGGTCTTCTTAAAATTTGTAGCAAACCCTGCGCATGTTGGCGAGCTATCAATTAATCAAGCACTTGCTGAGCAACTTATTAATAGTGCTAAGTGGGTTCAACAACAAAGTAACGGCGATATTAATCCAGTTGATATCCTACGCTGGCCAGGTGTAATGGAAGCTGAAGAACTCGATATGGACAGTGTTAACACCACTCTTATTTCAGGTTTTGACCAAGTAATCGAAGACTTTAAATCAGCCCGCGCTTCTGAAGGGGCCAACCTTGAAGAAATGATAGCCACCCGCCTTGATGCAATTTTAGAGCAAGTTACAGTAATCGAAACACATATGCCTGAAATTGCAAAGTGGCAGCGTGAAAAACTAAACCAAAAGCTCGAAGATTTAAAAACAGATATCGACGAGTCTCGTCTTGAGCAAGAGCTTATTTACCTTGCGCAAAAGCAAGATGTTGCTGAAGAGCTAGACCGTTTAAAATCACACGTAAAAGAAACTAAAAAAATCCTTAAAAAAGGTGGCGCTTGTGGCCGCCGTTTAGATTTCATGATGCAAGAATTTAACCGCGAAGCAAACACCCTCGCTTCTAAATCAATCAACAGCAACATCACCAATGCAGCTGTAGAGCTTAAAGTATTGATTGAGCAAATGCGCGAGCAGATCCAGAATATTGAGTGATTTATTTTAATTACTCGTAACTTCCCTAATCCTTCCAAAGCCCTTTAAATTAAGGGCTTTATTGTTTATACACTTTCCCCTTCCTTCCCATATGTACCAATTTTGTGGTGAGTTCACCGGTGAGTACGAAACAGTTGCAAAAGTTATGAGTGGTGAGTACTTTATATGTAGCTCATAAGAGGAATTTCACCATGACGGCGTTAACTGCAACAAAAATCACATCACTAGACAGAAAAAAACAACACGGTAAATATGCTGATGGTCTCGGCTTATATTTTGTTGTGCCTAAAAAAGGCCAGTCGTATTGGTCTTATCGCTACACAGTTCATAAAAAAAGACGGGAGATGACACTAGGCAAGTACCCTTTTATGGGCCTTGCGGATGCTCGTAGTGAATTGCTATCGAAAAAGCGTGAGTTAATGAACGGGCTAGATCCCCTGGTGGCAAGAAAGAAGGAAGCTTGGTCAGGTATTGAAACCATGGATCATTTATTTGAAGACTGGTTTACCAATGATATTAAACCTCGATTGAAGCACCCGAACATTCCTGCTCGCTTGTACCGTAAGGAGATAAAGCCAGTTATCGGTGATATGCGAGTTGAGAAGGTAAATGCTCGCGACGTTAGAGAAGTTTTACAGCGCATTAAATTAAGCAACCGACCAAGCATAGCTAATGATGTACTGATGTATATGAAACAACTTTTCCGTCACGCGGTGAAGCTTGATTTAACACTAAACAATCCCGCTTCAGCATTTGGCACTAATGATGCTGGGGGTATTGAAAAGTCACGTGAAAGGGCCTTATCCTTAGCTGAAATAAAAGAAGTGACTGCTGTTTTTCGAAAGCACATGGACCGCTTTGGTATGGATAATTACATCGCTGTTTGCCTTTATTTAGTACTAGGTATCCGCAAGTCTGAGCTTACTGAAGCATCCTGGAGTGAGCTAGACCTAGATAAAGGTGAATGGATAATACCAGACGAGCGCGTAAAAAAGGGAAAAGGTATAGCCATTCCCCTACCAGCCCAAGCAGTCAAATGGTTCAATATACTCAAAGCTCGCTCATTTGGTTCAGAATATGTACTACCAGCACGAAGGGGAGCTAGCAAACCCTTTATTGGCTCAGATACCATAAATAGGGCTATTAACAAAATGTTTGGTATTGAACAAGGTCGCAAACGACCCGCCCCTAATTTAATGGGAGATATCCAGCATTTTACTGTTCATGATCTCCGTCGTACCTTTCGCAGTCAGGTGTCAGCATTAGGCTTTAGTGGTGCAGTTGGTGAGCGCGCGATTAATCATAGTTTGAAGGGAGTTGAAGGTATATACGACAGATATGACTATTACGAAGAACGCCGGCATGTCCACCAAAAGATTGCAGATGTTATCGAGCCACTAGTTTGGACTGAACTTGATTAATTTCCGAAGGTACTACAAATAAAACACTGATTTTAATTTGAAAATAAGCTGTATTAGTTCAGACAAAACCTGAGCTAGTACAAATAATACTTTAGCTATTATTAGCCAGCGGCTATTTAACTTTCATCAAGCCGCTAGCTAATTATTTACAAGTTTGCACTATCAGATCTTTTCTAAGCTTACTCGCAATGCTCTGTAGTGCTTAGTAAGTTTCTGCAAACGAGATTGGTGTTTATAAAGTAATTCAAAGTTGTTAATGACACAATCATAAATTGAGCGTTCCCAACCTGGAATATTACCAAAACTATTTCGAATGAGTTTATAATACTCAATTCGTTTAGGCGATTTGCGCCCCCCATAGAAAATTCCTCGATGCCACACATAACTTATTCCTTTTTTTAGAAAGCGGACATTAAGTGCATACTCAAATGGATAATTTACCCCAAGTTCAGCTGCGGCCGCTCGATGGCAGTCTGTAAAATTTAAAACAATATCGTCAGCGTACTCTTCTAGGCGACCTCGTTGTGATTCTATCCATTCTTCGACTAAATTAAGGTCGCTGGGCACTGGATCAAACCCTGAAAAGCTGACTACGCGTAGTAAACGTAAAAACTCATACTCATACTCATACTCATACTCATTACTCATTGTTTGCTCCTGCAAATCCACTTAAAAGACATTCCAATGAATCTAGTAACCGAAGGTTCATTGATGTTTTTCGTCTAATGATTGTTAAATTTTGATTTATACGGCGGCACAATCTGAAAGCTAGTTCTGTATCCAAAATAATAGGAAGCTCCCAGTCATGCGCTCTATTGAATCGATTGTTGAAGTAACCATGCTCTCCTTCCTTTGGCAAGTAATGGCTAATTACATTGTGTTTGCCACTACCGTCGTTTTTCCTTTTAAATTGATTGTAATACCAACTAAGTTCAAACTTTGGCGCAGCGAGTCTTACACGACAACCATAATGTCCAGGGTAGCCATCTGTTAAATCGGTCCGGTGAGCACGATTGTGGGACCAAAAATAATCAGCTGCTCGATTTGCTAAGTAGGCCAAGCGAACTTGGTCTATACGACACATATTATGAGTGTGTGTTGCAAAGTTACGACTATCGGTAAACGCTCTAGTAACTAAGTTTGTATTGTTGGTGCGCATGTTCGCTTGCCATGCTTGCATATATTTATCAAAGTCCATGCTTTTCTCCTTTTAATGAACTTCGTCAATACTAAAATGCAACGATCGAAAAGCATGCATGGCTAATTGCCGTTTTTGGGGAACTCTAGCCATTTATATCAAAATAATTTCTTGCAAAGGCTGTCAAAGAGCCAAGGGAACTTTCCAATTCCTTTCCAGATACCTATCTGATGTGGGAAATTCCCACTTTATTCCATGTAATTATTTGGAGCGTTACAGGGAAGTACTCCGTGCCTAGACAGAATAATGTGGGAAATAGCCAATGTGAGGTGTAAACCTTGTTTCTACTGGGAAAGTTATCGATACTCTTCGTAAAAATGATATAACGGATGCGTAAGCTCAATCATAGGGTGTCTACCGAAGGCATCTAATATATCACCAGTCTTATTCAGACCAAACGACACATCCTCAAAGTCAAGCGGCTCATCATTTGAGCTTCCTGTAAATTTCTGAGCGCTACAATTAACGTTAAAATCATTTCTAAACTGACTTTGGTTACTAAACTGATTCAGCTCACTAAACTGAGAAAAGAAATGTCGCATAGTCGATATAAAGCCAGTTATCCCTTTTATAATAAGCACACTCATGCTATTTAAGCCTGCCAACACCAAGGAAAAGGGTGTGTAACCTAAATTTGATAACCAAGCTTCGATTGCACCGAATACTAATAACCCGACCGACGACCATAACCAATATCTTTTAAGCATTGTCTTACCCTCGTATTACTTTATTACAAGCTTAGCATGATGTTCAAAAGTGCAACGTTGTAGTCAACGAGCACCCCCAAAAGTTTCACATGTGAAAGTTCCCAAGGCATGGTTCGCTACAAGTAACATAAAGAAAAAACTGACACTATAGTGCTGTAACTGCCCAAATTGGCGACAAACACATGCTTGGTTACTTCCCAACTCGATCAACAATATTGCACACACACAAACCACGAAAATGATGCTGAATAAATGAAACTCAACTGCAGTAGTGAAAAGCTTGAGCGATACATTAAGCTGCTTGATATGCAAAACGAAGCACCTGAAATAGTGTATTACCCCAGTTTGTTTTGCCAGCTTTCACTACCCATGGCACGTACTGATGAAGGGTTGTTTACTCGAGATTCAGGCCAAATTGAAATGCAACTACGTACTACCAGTCAATTACCTTATGGGTCTATCGCTAGGCGTATTTTATATTACACCGCGAATAATTTAACTCAGAGTGGCACCGTTAATTGGCCTAAATCACAAGCAGCTTTACTCAAAGCTATAACCTTAAGTACTAGTGGATCTGATGTGAGGCGCTTTAAAACTCAGTTTAACGCGCTTTCAAACACAAGATTTACCGTGATAAGAGACGGACATAAAATAATAGATGATGCATTTTTATTTCAACGGTTAGAGATGCCTAACCAAAAAAAGGCATTTCCACAGCTATCAGAAGCCATTAAAAAGCATATTTACCAATCTTGTACACCGCTAAGTAAAAGTGCTGTAGAGGCACTCATTAAAACTCCATTCGCATTTGATTTATATACTTGGCTGACTTGGCGTGCGGTATCTCTGAAAAAGCCAATGACCCGTATCAGTTGGCGTCAGTTACATTGTCAGTTTGCTAGCAATCAAAACCTATCATCGTTTAAGCAGAGTTTTAAGCGGCAACTAATGCTAGTTATGCAGGCCTACCCAGCTATCACTGATAAAGTTTTTTGGGATCAAAGTATATTGACTCTAAAACGTTATCAACCACATATACAGCCTTATCAGAGACAAAAAGCTATCCATAAATAGTGGTGAATTGGCGTGCGGTATCTCTGAAAAAGCCAATGACCCGGATCAGTTGGCGTCAGTTACATAGTCAGTTTGCTAGCAATCAAAACCTATCACCGTTTAAGCAGTGTTTTAAGCAACAACTAGCACTCGTTATGCAGGCCTATCCAGCTATCACTGATAAAATTTTTTGGGAGCAAAGTATATTGACTCTAAAACGTTATCTGCCACATATATAGCCCTATCAGTAACAAAAGTTACCCACAAAAAGTTGTGGATAAGCCTTTTTATCCACGTGCTTCTACCTATCGCTAACTCTAAGCTCTTCAACCACTGCTAACACCAACCCAGCAGCTAATCTAACCTTTAAGATTACGAAAACTAACACGTGCATTTATCTATCGCTTTACGTTCTTCTATTCATAAAACACGTGCATTTACCTATGTAAGCCATAATAAAAATAAAACTTTTTATATTAATATCAATAACTAAAAGACTCTTTGCGTTCTTACCAATTAATACAATTACTAGATCAATTAACCAATTATTATCAGCACTAAATTATGGATAAAAAATAAGGGTAAACTGCTATAACTGCCCAAAATGGGAAACTACAGACCCGTCGTTTATATACTAATCAAGGTAACCTAGGGATGTTGATTAAAAACAGTAATATCAAAGGAGAAAGCCCATGTCACCTGAATTACAGATGATTAGCCAAGCAATGTCTGAATTAAAGAAAGTACAGTTGGTAACAAAAGAATATATGACCGCTGAAGAATGCGCAAAATACTTAGGCCTATCTCGTTCGGCTATTTACAAGCTGACTCATAGAAAAGAAATTCCACACTTTAAACCGAGTAAACGCGTCATGTTTAAACGTTCTGAAATTGATGCTTGGATCCAACAAAGTTATGTCCCTACAAAATAATAAACAAACCAAACCATCGCTAACAGCAGCGTTTGATCAGTACATTGATGAAACGCTGCGAAAAGAGATAACCGGTATTAGCAGAACAGCCTGGTGGCGATTAGAGCGACAAAATAAAACGCCTCCGAGTTATCGTATTGGTTCACTTAAGCGGTGGTTGTTATCAGAGGTGCTGTTGTGGCTCCAAAGTAATTAAGTTTTTATATAAAGCTAGGCATAAAGAAATACTTACAATGTTAAAATATGTGGCTAGTTCATTTGAGTTGAAATTGCCAGGACATGGCTTTGATTTCATTCAATTATAAATATTGACAAAATATATAGTGAATCGGATCCGAGTTAACAAGCACAGATCCGTTTTATTATTTATACGCACTTAAAGTGGATGTATCTATATGAGGATGAAACTGTTTGTGACATAAAGCCAATATTAGTTTCTGTTGTTAAAATCATAGGTGATGTTTCGGAACTGGTCTCAGCTAAAATCTCATATTTACCATCACATATGTTAAACATTTTTTTGTAAGCATCTTCACGACGAGCTTCTCTTACGAAAGATGCACCTTCATTTAAATAGCGCATTACTCCAATGTTATTATCAGCTTTTTTTTCATTCTGTGGGGCATACTTACTAGTCTTAGCAACATCTCCGGGATGCCTTAATACATCAGCTGAAGTGCAACCTACTAGAATAGACGCACATGTAATTGACAAGAAAGCTTTTTTCATCATGTTCTCCTTTTGATGACTGCAAAAGTATAATAGCTTATTAGTACTAATTTACGGTTGAAAACCAACCCGCAAACTGTTGATTTATAAGTCAATAAAGCGAACAGATTATACCAGCCTCTTATACTTTGGCAATGTAGCGTTTCATATTCCACTAAAGTGGAATCCCTATGTAAATGTTTTGAATTAAATTAAACAGCTAGCTAAAATAAATATGTAAGCGCGCATTTAAGCAGTGCGCTTAGCTATAATCGAAGTCTAGCTGCACATTCCACGGCATTAGGTCGGTAAAATCATCATCACCCACATCTCGATTCGGCAACGTTTTAAATAAATGCACAAAGTAGTAATACGGATTGATGTCATTAGCACGACACGTCATCACAATACTATAAAGTATCGCGCTGGCCTGAGCACCATTAACCGATTTTGAGAATAGCCAGTTTTTTCTACCAGTGGTAAACGGCCGAATATCTCGCTCAGTAATATTATTATCAATCCCTAGTTCGCCATCTTCACTATACCGCATTAATTTCGGCCATTGATTAAGCGTGTATTTTATCGCTTTGCCAATATAACTCCCCGCCGTTACTTTACCTTCGGCTTCATCAAGCCACGCTTTAAAGTGCATTAATATGGGTAAGGCTTTTTCTTGTCGTAACTGATACCGCGCTTGAGGAGATAACTGTTTGTTTTTAGCGTGGGTTTCCAGTTTATATAATTGGCTGATAAAGCTGATGGCTTTATGCGCTCGACCTTTGTTTTTCGACTCTGCTTTTAAGGCATCGTTATATTTGCGTCTAGCGTGTGCCCAGCAACCAACAGGGGTAATGCCTTCAATACCGTCATAAACACGGTAACCGTCGCACTGTAAATAGCCTTGATAACCGGCAAGAAATTCTTTTGCGCAAGCGCGACTTCGACCTGCTTGGTAATCGTAAATCACGACAGGCTCACGGCTGACCTCATTGCTGCGATAAACCCACATGTAGGAATTGCTGCTAGGGTTGTCACCTTCATCTAAGACTTGTGTACGGGTTTCATCGGCACATAAACTGTGCTCACTAAGCAAGTGACGTTGCATGGCTGCCACTAAGGGGCTGATTAGCAGGCCCGCTTTAATACACCAATTAGCTAATGTTCCGCGCGATAGTTCAAGGCCGCCACGGCCCAGTATGTCAACGAAACGATAAAGCGGTAAGGCATCGCAGTATTTGCCCGTAACAACCGCCGATAACGCTTCTGGACTCGCAATGCTGCCAGGAATAGGCTGCTTGGGTTTAGGCGCGGTGATAATTTTACTGGTCAATTGTTCGTGCTCGCAATGTCTGCAAGCATATTTAAATTGCTTGTGCTTAATGACACTTACTTTCGCTGGAATAATTTTCACTTGCTCGCTGTCTTCACTACCGCAATGGTGCAGTTGTTCACCACAGCATGGGCAATCAAGTACCGTTAACCTGTGCTCAACTTCTTCGCGCTCAAAATGCGCCGCTAATGTTTGTTTACCTTTTTTATGATGTTTAGGCGGCTCTGTGGATTTATGCTGCTCAGCTTCGTTGAAGGTACCTCGCGGGTCTTTTTCACTTTTCTTGCCGTATTTTTGCGATTTACTTAATTTAAGCTCAGCCAGTAAATGGTCGATACGCGCTTGCATTTCAACCTTATCCTCTTGTAAAGCATCAAGCTTAGCCTGCATAAGAGCAAGCTGATTTTGTAGTTCGGTGATGAGGATATTGTCTGTCATTTTAATAGCATGACACATGGGGAAGATCGTTCAAGTATAAAAAAACGATCGTGTTAATTTACATCACCGATAATCCTGATAAGGTTGGGTGCCGAGTTTGATTACTGACTGGTAGCCCCGATAGTAACCATTGTAATTGGCGTTGCTCAATCCCCATAGCCGTGTGTTCATGAGTATCTTTGGGCTATTGAAATCGCCCTTGCTCTAAACGACGATAATAAAGCCAAAAACCGTTCGTACCCCAAAATAAAATTTTTAATTTATCGCGTTGTTTATTACAAAAAACGAACCATGCTTGGCTTAAAGGATCGAGTGATAGGGTATCGCTGACAATAATACTCAGGCCATTGATTGATTTTCGCATGTCAGTGAACCCCGTGACCAAGTAAACTTGGTGGGTGCAAGGTTTCACAGTACGCTCAATAATTTGGCGAGTGCTTGGTGCGCTAATGTCGACTCGAAATCTAATTGGTAGCCGTTTGGTGTGGTGAGCTTAATCATTGAGGATTGTGTAAAGGCTTGCTCATGAATAACAAATGGGATCACCTGTTGCTTTTTAGCCGGTGGTATTTCGCTAGCAAGGCGTTTACGCCAAGCATAAAAAGTAGATGGGTTAATGTTGTTATCACGACAAAATTGAATGGTAGTTAACGCGCTAGATTGCTGTTGTTCAATGATGGCTTGCCAGTACTTTATTTTTTGCTGCTTTTTCATAATTACCTCAGATTAATGTGCTGAGGTAATTATGCATAGGTACCATTAACATTGGTATGTGGGGTTAATTACGCGCTTACATAAATATTAGGCTTAAGTATTGAAATTTTCTGAAACAACTTGGAAAAGAGAGCTGGGAAGTCCAACCAAATTTAATGGTGACATGCCTCACTTTACGGTTCATGACTTACGCCACCTGTCGTACTTTACTAGCACAGCAAGGCCCCCCCGGCTATGTAGCCGAGAGATGCTTAAATCATAAGTTAAAAGGGGTAGAAGGTATTTATGATAAATACGATTACTTTGAAGAGCGCAAAATTGCGTTAGAAGCACTAGCTTTATCTCTTAAGGAGAACTTATTGGCCAATTGAGAAGATGAAGGATAGGATTTCTATAATTTTATCCTCTGCATTATAACCTCGCTCTGTGTTCTCGAATGCTATCGCTTCATTAACACTGCGAACTAACTGCGAGTTAGTACCCATTATTTGTTTAAGTTCGTTATCAAACCATGAGTTCCAATTTATCAGGTATTGCTCTTCTTTAGTTAGCACAGGGTCAATTAGATCCAGTTGAACACCATCATCATAGCTAAATCTATAATAGGCCGCCATGGTGTCATGAGCATCTTGTAATACCCTGTGATCAAAAGTACTTTTGGCTTCTAGTATTGTGCTAACTTCTGTTTTCATATCCAGCACATCACAAGAATATAAATAAATACTCTTTGCTACTAAAAAAATATTATGAACATTCTTAGGATACTCACTAAATTGAGCATCCTTAAGAACATGGTTATCGTCTCCACTATAACAGCTAGCAAGTATCATCTAATACTGATCTACTACTTTTAATAAATCACCATAGCTGGCAACCATATTGAATTTAACTTTCTCAGCTTCATCATTAGATTTTACTTCTTGCTCTAATCGCTTAAAGAACTTTTTAGCACATTCAATCTTAGCTTCTTCAATCTTTTTAAGCTGCATAGTAGACATTGAGCCTTTTGTTTCAGCAATAAATAGCACATGTTTAACAGTACCCTCTTTAAACGCTATTGCCCAATCAGGGTTATATCCTTCTGTACCGAGTGGCGTCGGGATAGTAAAACCTCTTGGTAGTTTGGCATAAACTTCAATATCGCTGCTGGTGTCCATTTCTTCAATGAATTTACGTTCAACTTTCGAGTCTGTAGATGCAAAATCGTAGACGTGTTTTTTAAGATTATCGACGACTTTACTAAAATCATTTATTACCTGATTTTGAGTAAAGATATCCGTATCGTAAGTTTCATCAATAAGATCGTAAGACAAATGCTGAATTGTCGCCGTTGCCTTTTCTTCATTAATTAAACGCGTCGCTTCGCTAATAAACTGTTCAGGGTTAACTTTAAATAAGCCAAACTTTTCAGGTGTAATTGCTTGTAGAATTTCACATATAGTTTTTCGGGTTAATTTAGTAGTTTCTGATATTTCACCTAATAGGTCATAAGGAACAGAGGATTGCACCGTTGTATTGTGCAATTGTCGACCCGTTTCTCTAACTTCAAAACTACTACCTTGTTTTAATTCGCTTTCAGAAAGCTGCTCTTTTTGATCGCCTACTTCAATTGTAAATTGCAGAGGGGTTACATATAAATTTTGATTGATTGCAACTACTGCATTTTTAACTAATTCATTAGAGTCAAAGTTAACTTGGTATACTGCTTTACGGTTGATTTTACTCCAAAGTTTTTGGAACGACTTTTTATCAAAGTTAGCATTCAATACATTTGATTTAGGTTTACGATCATCTGTAATTTCAGGCATCTGTGCTTGACTAAACACGCCATTAATTAATTCTATAACCTGATCTGTGAAGGGGGCTAACAACTCTGGTAGTTTACCAAGTTCACCTTCTTTCAATTCTTTATGGTAAAGATCAGTTATTTCATCATTATCGTCGGTATAATCATTTTTAATTAAGTAACGCTCAATAGCTTTAGCCATTTCATCAGTAATAGCTAAATCTCCATCGTCTGTTTTAATAATTTTATTCACAAAATATGATTTGTCTGCTTTTTTAGGTCGTGCCGATAGTGATTCTGCAATATCGCTTTGCAAGCCTTTTACAAAATCTCCAAAGCCTTCGTTGGCTACAACGGTAAGTACATTAGTTTCATGAACTGTTGCGGGGTGATCTTGCCTTTCACCCTGTTGGTTAACTGCAATGCGTAAACCACGGCCTACTTCCTGTCGGCGTGATACAACGTTATCGTAGTCGGCATGTTTAAGCATACATATCACAAAAACGTTGGGGTTATCCCAACCTTCGCGCAAAGCAGAGTGAGAAAATATAAATCGCTTAGGCTCATTAAAACTTAATAGTTGCTCTTTATTTTTCAAGATAAGGTCATAAGCCGCGGTTGCACCTTCATCATTGGCTAAGCCTCGCTCTTCACCACGTGTTTTAACTTTAGGATCAACGAGCTTTTTCTTTTTATCAATAGCAAAATAGCCTTCATGAGTGTTAGTACCATCTAAGTTTAGCAAGTACTTTTTATATGGGTCCGCATCAGCTAAATCAGATAAAAACTCTTGTTTGAGAATTTCATATTCTTCCTCAAACACTCTTGCATATTCACCTTTTTCATCATCTTGACCGTAGTCTCGGTATTTAACAACTGAGTCAATAAAAAACAGTGATAATACTTTAATTCCTTTACCGAATAGCCGGCGCTCTTTATCTAAATGTGTTTTAATGGTATCTCGTATCTGAATACGGCGCATAGCCTCTTCAGTTATATCATTTGACGCCACGCCTACCTGAATGCTTTGACCATTTAAAAACTCTACGGTATCAGTAACTGCATTTATTTCAGAAACGACAAAGCCATCATATTCAGCAAGGCCATTAGATAAATCGATAAGTCGATCACCCTTATGCACTTTAATGATTTTGCGAACTATACTGCCAGACTTTAATTTTTGCTCTACCTCTAAACGCGCTACAGGTGCCTTTTTAGATATTTCTATTTGCTCAAGATAAAGGTAAGCATTAGTGCCTGCTAAACCATTGGTTTTAATACCACGAACCGATATACGCTTCACCAGCTTTTGATTATAAGCATCTAATGCATCAAGGCGATGAATCTTGTTATGAACTGTTTTATGAGTAGCAGAATAGCGCAGAATAAATAATGGATTAAAACGCGGTAAAGACTCCTGTGTGGCCTTACCTTCCATTTTTTGGGGCTCATCCAAGATCAATATCGGCCTGTTAGCACTAATAACATCAATAGGACGACGGCTTTGAAAATCATCTAGCTCTTCATATATTCTACGGTTATCAGCACCTGTGGCATTAAACGCTTGAATATTAATAATCATCACGTTTATACCAGAGTCAGATGAAAAACTTTCTATCTTGTGTAAATCTTTAGAGTTGTAGGTGAAAAACCGAATTTTCTTATTATAAATTTGATTAAAATGATCAGCCGTTACCTCTAATGATTTGTGCGCTCCTTCTCGTATAGCAATCGTCGGTACAGTAATAATAAATTTTGACCAGCCATACTGCTTATTGAGCTCAAAAATAGTTTTAATATAACAATAGGTTTTACCCGTGCCGGTTTCCATTTCGATATCTAAATTAATATCGGCACCAGGCTTATACGTACCTTTTAATTTTTTTCCTTTATCATCCGTAAAGTACGTTAAGCCGTCAGACAACGGTAAGTTCTGTGCTTTTTGTACGTCGTGAATATTTTCTAGCAACTGTTCTGACGACAGCTGGATAGCTGAGTTTTTAAAACCCTCTTCATCAAAATTAGCATTTTGAGTTTGCCCTCTCTTTACTAGGCCAGGGTCAATGCGATACTGAATACTTTTTATGTTTGGCTGACCTTTAAAGCAATCTACAACCGATTGCACCGACTTTTGTTGGTAATCAAGGGGCTTAAAATTAAGTTTCATTAATAGTTGCTCCCTTAAATTGATTTAACATCGGTCATTGGTGATATTTGTTTAAATATCTGTTCAACATTAATTTTTACTGAGTCGTTAACAAAACCATCATCTCTGAATACCACACGTAAAGGCTGTTTTTCTGCAAGCGTTTTAATAAGTTCATTTGAGATATCCTTGCCAAAACAAGCGATTAAATCTGCATTTTCTCCTTCATCGTCTACATTAACAAAAAATACATCTTTAGCCTCAATTTTTTGCTGTGTAATAGGTAAGGTTAGCCCAACGCCCCAGTCTAATAACACTTGAAATAATAGATCTTCGTCAGTGCGACCTTCTTTGATGTTTTCAATTTGCGCAAACATATCTTCTTGGCTAGTTTCACCTGGTGTGTAATGAGAACTAGTCATATTTGATGAGTCTACCTTTAAAAAACGAAACCCTTCATTTAAATTATTTTTTTCTATTACTCTTCTAAGTCTTTCAGCACTTAGCTCACTAATGACCCTGTAGCCTTCCTTATATGCCAATGTTTTCTCATTTATCGTTTGTGGGATTTGGACAAGTATAAAAGTATTATTTAGTTTATTTTCTAAATTGCTCTCAAGTAAAGCATGGCCTGTAGTAGCAGAGCCAGCAAAAAAATCCAGAACAATTTCATGATCCTCTAACGTTTGAGAGATCAGTAACTTAATAAGAGATATAGGTTTTGGGTAATCAAAAAGTTTTTTATTATCAAATAACTCATTTGCTTTTTTTGTACCTTCTGTATTATAACCAATATTAAAAATGTCTTTTTGGAGCCAACTACTTATTGGTTTTGAATCTGTTTTTAATTCATTAAAAAACTTTTTAAGCATCGGCTTTGTTTTACCTTCTGGGTGGAAAATAACCTTACCCTCGGCAATCAGTTTTTGCATGCTTTCAGGAGCATAAGCCCAGACCCTATTTGGATTGGCTTCATACTTTATGCCAGTATTAGGATCTATTAATGTATAGAAACAATTCGGTCTTTCTTCTGCTGTAGAGCCAACATCTAGAGGGTGCTTTGCCCAAATACCTCTTGGATCTTTATCTGGATTCTTGTATGTAGATGCATCTCTTTCAACTCCTTTAAGTTTTGCATACGGGGTTTTTGAAAATGCTACAATGTATTCATGCTCTACGGATGTATTAGAATGAGCAACCTGCTTTCCACTTGCTTGTCTTGTTTTCCAAACAAAAGTGCAAACGGAGTTATTTTCACCAAAAACCTCTTCCATTAACTTTATCAAGTTAGAATATTCAGATTCATCAATAGAGACAAAGATAACACCATCCTCAGATAGTAAGTTTTTTGCTAATTTTAATCTAGGATAGATCATCGTTAGCCAGTCAGAGTGAAACCTTCCATTTGATTCAGTGTTTGTAATTAGCTTATTTGATACATCATCTGTTTGCTTAGATACTTTTAAATACCTCTCAGTTTCAATAGAAAAGTCATCTTTATAAATAAAGTCATTGCCGGTATTGTAAGGCGGGTCAATGTAAATCATTTTCACTTTACCTAGATAAGTCTCTTGTAAAAGCTTTAATGCTTCTAAATTATCTCCCTCAATAAACAAATTTTCTGTTTTATCAAAGTTAACACTTTCTTCGCGACAAGGTCGCAGGGTTTTCGCTATTGGCGCATTGGCCGTTAACAATGCTTCACGTTTACCTGGCCAATTAAGCTGATAGCGCTCCTGTGGGCCTTCGACTATCGAATCGGATAACTCTTGTTTTAGCTGGTCAAAATCTACAGTCAATTTTAAGTTACCGCTATTATCAGTTGCTTCTGTAACGCAATTAGGAAACAACTCCTTAATTTTTTCTATATTGCTCTGTGATAAGTCAGGTGAATGCATTTTTAACTTGTCCATTGATATTCCTTGTAAATTATTTAATTCTTGCTAAACAGAAACTGTGAGTTGCTTTAACTCTTGTTTAATTTTTTTTAACTCAGCATTGATCTTTACTTTGTTTTTAAATTGCTTCTCGTTACTGAGTTTTTTACTTATTTGTTGTTGCTGCTTGTTAAGCATCTTAATGGCGTCGATCCGTTTTATGAGCTCTGGAAAAGTCTCATGCTCTTTTAACGGATAAGGTAACAATGATGCTAATAATTGCTCGTAGAGCGCTTTAATGTTTAGCGTTAACGGTAAATTTTGACGATTATCAGTACTCGTTGACTCTGAGTTACTATTTTCTATACGTTTTTGACAACTTGAACTGTAATATTCTGATAATGTAACACTACCATTTATACCTACCTCCTTGAAACAAGTGGTTGTTCTCATATTTTGGCTGTGAGAGATTACCTCAAAAATAATGGGGTGCAGTATGGCTTTGTCTATGGTTTGTAATACTTCCTCACTTAACTCATCACCTTTGAGCACAATACTGAATATTTGAATTTCTTTTATTTGCTCATGGGCTTCTATGTTAAGAGTTTGAGCAGAGAGTTTATTTGCCCAGGTAATTTGTTCAACTTGAGTGACAAATAATTCTCGAATAGCCGAGTTTACCTTGCCTTGCTCATAAAGCTTGCTTTTAGGTAATGTGCGATTGACCTCAGTACTTTTAGGGTACTTGTAGAAAATAGCGTTAGGCATTAGTGCAGCCTTTTTTCACAACGCTTGCTTTAGTATGGTCTTGCACAACTAAGAAATTGATCAGCTCGAAATCATCAAGCCCTTGAATAGTGTTGATAAGCGCAGTTGTTTCGCCACCATTAAATAAACTGTCGATGTCTTGTTCTTCTTTCACCTCAATAATTGAACGTATAGTGTCTGATAGCAGTTGTGAATATTTATCCATTTCTTTGCCGTCGTTAGTGAGCTCGTTAAATAGGTTACACACTTCGGTTATAGGTTCATTGACTCCCTTGCATGATGTACGAACTAAATCTAATAATCTTTTTACTTCCGCATGATTTGCTATCACTTCGCCAGTATCGCTGATATAAACGAGGTAATAAGGGTGTAAGCGATTTTTTTGATCTATATTGACACTATTATTTATGTTTCTAAGTGTGAATATAACTCCTGGCTTTAAACCTAAGTTTTGGTTGCTCGGTACAACTGCATGCATGCCATTAGGCACACCTCTCGGCTCACCTTGCTCTTTTACATAATTAAGTAAGTCCATTCTGAATTCATTTAAGCCAAGATCTGTGATTGATATGCCCGTTTTAACATCTTCGAGTTCAATGACTTCCTCTTGCAAGCGTTTAAGCTGATCTTTACGGTAGCTCACATCGTTAGCTTTGGCGCTGAGTACATTGTCGTCACCCGTTGCGGTAACATCAACAATAGTCATACGGCTTTCTACGCGCTCTTTTAAGTTAATATATTCGTCTAACGATATATCTGGCCAATAGTTTGCAAGTTGGATTGAGTCGTTTGGTGAGCCAATACGGTCCACACGGCCAAATCGCTGAATAATACGCACAGGGTTCCAATGTATATCGTAGTTAATAAGGTAATCACAATCTTGTAGGTTTTGGCCCTCTGAAATGCAGTCTGTAGCAATTAATAGGTCTATTTCTGCAGGCTCATTGGGTAACACTAAATGTTTTTCTTTTGAACGTGGTGAGAAAAGAGTTAGGCACTCTTGAATGTCATAACCTTTTTTACGTGACCTAATTGTACTTTTAGGATTACCTTGGCCTGTTATCCTTGCTGTATGAAGCTGCTTAGTTTGAAACAGATCATTAGCTAAATTGTTATATAAGTACTCAGCAGTGTCGGCAAAGGCTGTAAAGATAATAATCTTTTTATTATTTGGATTTATTGGGTTTTCTATTTTATCTAACACGTGCTGTTTTAGATGCTGAAGCTTAGCATCGTACTCTGGAGTAATAGCTTTCATTTCATTTAATAAGGCACCTATAATTTCTATATCGCCATTTAAGTCTTGTTGCCAAGATGGGAGGTCCATATCCATTAGTTTTATTTTGATCTTGTTGCCAATTTCCATTTCTTGAAATGACAACATTTCATCATCCTCAGCATCAATTGCCGCCATGGCACCTGCAAAGTCATCAATTTCAGTGACACCATCGTTATCATAAAAGGCTTGAATAGCTGCTAAGGTATTGGCGTGATTGTCATATAAACTTTGTAATGTGAGCCTAAATGCTTCAACTGAACTTTCTAAACGCTTAAGTAAATTGGTCGTCATTAATGCAACTAGGCTTTTCTCTCTATCTACTTGACGTAACTTACCTTTACCCCCATCTACTTCTGTATCGTATTGCTCTTCATACTTTTTGAGCCTACTAGGTAGAATGTAACTAACCGGTGCATAAACAGATAACTTAAGTAATTTAAGCTGAGTGAATATTTCGTTCAATGAAATGACGTCCGTTTTATGAGTCAATGGGCAATGAAACGATAATGGTTTTCTTCTGGTGGGAAACTTACCAATATCAGTAGTATCGTAAAATGTTTGTATATGCTTACGAGAGCGAGCAATGGTTACAGCATCTAATAATTCAAAAAAATCAAATTCAAGACTACTTAATATAGCAGATGGAGTTCTTTCTTCTGGCTCTAGCTTTGCCCATTCATTAAATGCTCGTTGAGCATTTTTAAAAATAGTATCAATCGATTTGGTTGTTCTTAGCTTATCTGTTAACTCTTTTTGATTACCTTCATAAGCTAGCGCTAACTGGTTTTTTAAATCCGTAAATTTATTATTAACTGGCGTAGCCGATAACATTAATACTTTAGTTTTTTTACCATCTCGCACGACTTTTCGCATCAGCTTTTGATAACGTGTTTCGCGGTCTTTTACAGGGTTATCATTTCTAAAGTTATGCGATTCATCAATAACAACTAAGTCATAGTTACCCCAATTAACTCTATTTAGAGGTGTTCCAAAAGACTCCCCGCTAGTTCTGTCAATATCGGTATGGCACAAAACATCATAGTGAAATCTGTCTTTTGCAAAGATGTTAGTATTTAAATTTCGATTATAATTAAGCCAGTTATCTGCTAATTTTTTTGGGCATAATACTAAGACGTCCTTGTTCCTTAACTCGTAATATTTAATAACAGCTAAGGCTGTAAAAGTTTTACCTAAACCGACCGAGTCAGCTAAGATACAACCGTTATATTGCTCTAGTTTATTGATAAGCCCAGTTGAAGCATCTTTTTGATAGTTAAATAGTTTATTCCAAACAAGCGTATCTAAATGGCCTACACGCTCGTTAGGTAAGTTATCCTCGTTCAAGTCATCTAAAAACTCATGAAAAAGATTATATAGCATCAAGAAATAAACTCGTTCTGGGGCATTTTCTTGATAAATTGATTCGATATGCTCAGTAATTGAATCTGTTACTTCTTTTACTTTATCTGTGTCTTGCCAAATTTGCTCAAAAAGCTGAACGTATTGATTCGACATTATATTGTCATCAATTTTATGAACAAAATTAGATACCGCATTTCCTTTTTGATAACCAAGATCAACAGCAGTAAAGCCATTTATAGGCATATAGGCCGAGGGCTTACTTCCATCAACGACACTAAACTGCTGCATTGGTGCACTAGTTATGTTTGATTTGAACGTGGCTTTTTTTCGTATCCAATTTGCACATTCTTTAGCTATGGCTTTTTGGTTTAATTTATTTCGCAGTTGGATTTCAAACTCTGTCCCATAGAGGCTCGACTCAGTTTGATTACTCTTATCTTGAGGAATAAAAAATTCACGACGCTCTTTTCGAACTTTATCGGTAACAGAGCTAGGAACAAAAGCGGGTGACGTGAATATAAATTCTAGTTCATCAATATTCGCTAACTCATCTTTTAAAGCTTCATAGGCATAGATAGAGAAGCAAGACGCGGCGATTCTTAGTTTATCGCCTGGTTGAATTGTTTCTTTTAGATCGTCACCAAATAAACTATTAACATTATCTATTATCTTCATTCACTTTCCTTGTTTTTTTTTCTCTATCCATTGCTCTATATCTTCACGCTTAAAACGCCATGAACCACCGACTTTAAAGCCTGGCAGTTTTCCTTCACCCGCTAACCGATAAGCTGTTTTTTCATTAAGCTTTAGGTACTCTGCAAGCTCTTGGATTGTTAGTATTTCGTCACTCATTGATTTTTCTCTAACTGTGAACAAAAGTAGAGTATGAGAAAATTGCGGAATGGTCAATACAACTCGCCAATTGCTCTAAGCTAAAAGCATAATGAGCGCATAAAGCACCAGGCCGTTAACGACCTGGCTCAATATGCGTTTAGTTTTACTTAGTTGTAGTTACACTTCTGTGGCTTCTAGCTTGCTTAACATCCACTCTTCAACGTCGCTCTCTAGCCAAGCTTTACGCTTACCTGATACGGTAAAGTTTTTAGGGAACTCCCTGTTACTCATTAGTTTATATATGTTGCTTTAGCACAATCTTAGGGGCGTCACTGCTGGGGTATTTGTCCTAGCTCGGTACAACCCTAGCAAAGTAGTGCTGCGTTCTCTTGTTTTCGCTGGGCGAGTGTTTCTGCAATTGCTTGTATAGTTGTTTTACTGATCGCTTGTTGTGTTGCAAGGGATGAAAAGTTACCAATCGCTTCAACGACTTCTGAATACATTGCTGGGCCTCTTTCCAGTGAGCAAAACCTGCACTTGCTGCCAACTTTTGCATTACTTTGAGTGGCGGCGCTTTTCCATACCCTGCAAAGGCTGTTGCATGCTCATTAAAGGGATGAGGGTTAAATGTAACGTCGTAAAAAGGGGCTAACTGCCAGTTACCATCATCCCCTTGCAAAAAGCCCCAGTTTTTACTGTGGTCATCTTGGTTTGCAGCAAATAAATTAAAAATAGCACGACGAAACTGCAGTTGCCCTGCTGCAGGAGACTTACACAACTGACGACTCGCTTTAATAAGGTCACTATAGTCTAGGCTAGGAGTACGAAAGTCGGCATCTAATAAACCACAAGCACTATGCATATGCAAACGCCCTGCATGTTGTTCGCCATCTACTTTATGTGCCGGTAATCTTTGTACTTTAGGTAAATAGTCAAAACGTTTAAGTGTTAGCCAAGCTTTTGCACCGCTACTTGGTGGCGCATCAATTAACTGCCAAACCGGTGGCTGGCACTTTGCTTGTTCAGCCATTTGTAAATACACGGCTTCACATAAACCTTCTTCGTGGCCTAGTGCCAAGTTCTTCGACGTAAACTTAACTAACCATGCTTCATCCCCTGGCTGTGTATACGTACGGCATTGCTGCGCATCACCAGCAGGCATATAAACTTGTGCTTTAGGCCTTGCCCCACCTGAGCTACCCACAACGACCGAAGTTGCTAAAACTTGTTGAGTCTTACCATCTAACTCTTCAGGCAGAGACTGATCAAACAAGGTTTGTGCTTCTAGTCCAAGTGTTGCTATGTCAATATTTTGATGTTGCTCAGGTGAAAACGCTGATACGGGCGTAAAAGACAAGCCCCCCATCCCTTGGCTGCCAACAAACGCAAGCGATCCATCGCGGTAACTTGAGCAGGTAAAACGCCTTGCTGGCGAAATATTCTATCTTGAAGCAACAACCCCCAGCCATCAGGAAAACTATCACCAAAAACACCATGAACTCCCTGGTGAGGCTCTTTAGGTGCTTGTTGAAGCTGTCCAGTTGCTTTTAAAGTAAACGGGGATAAATTTCCAAACTTACTAATGTATTCATCAAAGTACTGAAAGAACACTCCTTGACGGTTTTGAGCTAATACACCAACCGGCACAGTCTCGCCCGTTGTAAGCGTTCGTTGCACATTGAGCTTTTGAATTGATTTAAAACTCATCTTTGAGGACCTCTTCTATACTGGTCGGTAAAGCAGTGCGGTCTGCGCTTACCTGAGTTAGCTGATAAAGCATATCGAGTGAGTCAAGTGACTGCCATAAGAGTAGTAACTGGCGAAATGAAATTTGCCCAGTGAGTTCAAATTTTTTAATGGTAGGCGCAGGCACACAACTTCGCTGGGCAAGTGCTTCTCGCGATAGCTTAGCTTGCTCACGTAAGCCACGAAGATGCGCTGCAAAAGCTTGGCTAACATCAGTGTCATCTAAAAGTGAAAATTTCATACTCAACCCTTATGGATACAGTAATATCCATAACTGTGAGATTCGACCATGTATAGAGAAATGCACTCAAAGCTGGTATATTCTTAGTAGAGCAAGTACCCCGGAGTATTCGTTTAACTTTCTCCCCTATACGTTAAGAAGCAATCAGCTGGTGACTAAAGTGGTGAGTAGCATTCAATATTACATATCACCTTAAAGCTCAAAGCATTGATATGTTTAAGTTTAAAAATATGAACCAATAAGCAGATCCAGAATATAGAGTAATCCAGTTACTCACTCAAGTAACCAACTTGAGCAATGTTCGTTAAATCAAGTACAATGTAAACATTAAAGGCTTGAGTTACTCGTAACTCGAGCCTGTTTATTTTTAGTAGAGATGAAAATCATGGCGCAAACTCGCGGAAATTTATTTATCTTATCGGCCCCTTCGGGGGCAGGTAAATCTAGCCTTATTAATGCATTACTTACAAAACATAATGACATGAAGGTTTCAGTATCACACACCACTCGCGCACCTCGCCCAGGTGAAAAAAGTGGCGAGCATTACCATTTTGTAAATGTTGAACAATTCAAATCATTAATTGAAAAAAATGACTTTTTTGAATGGGCGCAAGTATTTGATAACTACTACGGTACGTCTAAGCAAGCTATTGAAGAACAGTTAGCCGCGGGTATTGACGTATTTTTAGATATTGATTGGCAAGGTGCTCGCCAAGTTCGAGAGCTGGTTGAGGATGTTGAAACTATTTTCATTCTACCGCCTTCAAAAACAGAACTTGAAGCACGATTAAATAATCGCGGCCAAGATTCAGCAGAAGTAATTGCTGGGCGTATGGCTAAAGCACAGTCAGAAACCTCGCATTATGATGAGTATGACTATTTAGTAGTTAATGATAACTTTGAAAATACTTTAAATGAAATTGAAATGATTGTTATGACAAAGCGTTTATCATTGAAAAGCCAAGCGATTAGTCATAAAAACTTGTTAAGTAATTTACTAAAGTAACCTTAATAGATAAAAATTAACCACTAGCTATTGGCGAATTTGCTTCGTTGGAGTAAACTACGTCTTTGCTTAAAAATTTATTTGGAGTGCTGAGATGGCTCGCGTAACTGTTGAAGATGCAGTAGATGCAATTGGTAATCGTTTTGACTTAATTTTAGTTGCGGCTCGTCGTGCCCGCCAAATTGCGGTTGGTGGTAAAAACCCACTAGTCGACACTGAAAACGATAAACCAACAGTGGTTGCTTTACGTGAAATTGAACTTGGTTTAGTTGATAATTCTTCTATGGATGTTATTGACCGTGAAGAGCAACAACACCAAGAAGCCGCTGAAATGGCTGCAGTTGCTGCTATTGTTGGTGGTAACCAATAATCACGCATCCCTGTGCTGATTTAGCTAACGGCTGAGTATTTCGACTCTAGCCGTTGGCAATCCTTCCTTTTCATCGTATATTCTATCCATACCGTTACCGATTTACTTCACTAGCGCCTTGGAGTGTGACTTTGTATCTTTTTGAAGGTCTAAAAAAGAAAATATCTGAATACTTGCTCCCAGCCGATGTTGAGCTGGTGCAAAAAGCCTATGTGGTCGCTCGTGAAGCCCATGAAGGTCAAACTCGCTCAAGTGGCGAACCGTACATCACCCATCCTGTGGAAGTAACCCAAATACTTGCAACTATGCATCTTGATCACGAAACCTTAATGGCAGCGTTGATGCACGATGTAATTGAAGATACTGACTTTAGCCAACAAGATTTAGCCGAAATTTTTGGCGAAACAGTTGCCGAGTTGGTTGAAGGTGTGAGTAAACTCGATAAGCTCAGCTTTAAAGATAAAAAAGAATTCCAAGCTGAAAACTACCGAAAAATGATCATGGCGATGACGCAGGATATTCGGGTTATTTTAATAAAACTAGCCGACCGCACCCACAACATGCGGACTTTAGGTGCTTTACGCCCTGATAAACGCCGTCGAATAGCTCGTGAAACACTCGAAATTTACGCACCGATAGCAAATCGTTTAGGCATCCATGATGTTAAAAACGAGCTGGAAGATTTAGGTTTTCAGGCTCTTTACCCTATGCGCCATCGCGCACTTAGATCTGAAGTGGCAAAAGCTCGTGGAAATCGTAAAGAAATTATCTCAAATATTAAAACCGAAATAGAAGCCCGCTTAGAAGAGGCAGGTATTACAGCTACTATTTCCGGTCGAGAAAAGCACCTATATAGTATTTACAAAAAAATGTTAAACAAGGAACTGTCGTTTAACGAAGTAATGGATATTTATGCATTTCGTATTAATGTCGATAAAATGGATATCTGTTACCGTGTACTCGGTGTTGCCCATAATTTATATAAACCAATTGAAACTCGTTTTAAAGATTATATTGCAGTACCTAAAACCAATGGCTACCAGTCTCTTCATACATCTCTTGTCGGTCCGCACGGTATTCCTGTTGAGATTCAAATTCGTACTCACGATATGGATCATATGGCTGATAAAGGGGTTGCAGCCCATTGGATGTATAAAAAATCAGGCGATAGCGCAGGAAACACCTCGCAGCAACGTGCTCGCCAATGGATGCAAAGCTTACTCGAATTACAACAAAGTGCGGGGTCATCCTTTGAGTTTGTTGAGAACGTTAAAACAGAGCTATTCCCGGAAGAGATTTACGTATTCACCCCAGATGGTCGTATTGTAGAATTACCCATGGGGGCAACAGCAGTTGATTTTGCCTATGCAGTCCATACTGATGTAGGTAACACCTGTGTTGGCGCTCGCGTTAATCGAAAACCTCACCCATTGAGTCAAGCCTTAGATACAGGGCAAACGGTTGAAGTGATCACTAGCTCTGGCGCGCATCCAAATGCAACTTGGCTGAACTTTATTGTCACAGGGAAAGCCCGTTTAGGTATTCGTAATTACTTAAAGAGCCAACATCACGAAGAGGCCATGCATTTAGGTCTTCGCTTATTAGATTCAGCTTTAGGTGAATATAAACTCGATGATATACCAGATGAAAATATCAGCCGCGTACTTGAAGAACACGAGTTAAATACCGTATTAGAGTTATTGGTTGATATTGGCTCAGGAAACTTAATGAGCATGCTTATTGCTAAGCGCTTATTGCAATCAGATACCGATGACTTAACTGATATTGCTAAAAAAGCCAAAGCGACCATTATTGGCACCGAAGGCATGTTGGTAAATTACTCTAAATGCTGTCGCCCAGTACCGGGAGATGCAATCACCGCGCATATAAGTCAAGGCAAAGGGCTTACGGTACACCGCCAAGAATGTAAAAACATACGTGGTTGGGAGAACGAGCGTTCAAAGTATCTAATTGTGAAATGGGATGATAACCCGGAAAAAGAATATATCGCTGCTTTGCGGGTTGAAATAATAAATCATCAAGGGGCACTGGCTAAACTCACCAATGTAGTTGCTACAACTCAAGCTAACATTGTTGAAATTACCACTGACGAAAAAGAAAGTAATTTGTACGTGATAGATTTAGGGATCACAGTTAAAAACCGTGTCCATGTTGCTAATATCATGCGCCGCATTCGCGTAATGCCTGATGTGCAAAAAGTCTATCGAAAGAAATAACAAGGGAAAAACATGAATAAAGCATTTATTTCGACCGATAAAGCACCTTCTGCGATCGGTCCTTACAGCCAAGCAGTTAAAGTTGGTACAGCCGTTTACTTATCAGGGCAAATCCCACTAGTGCCTGAAACAATGGAAATGGTATCTGAGGATTTTAGCGAGCAAACTCATCAAGTATTTAAAAATATCTGTGCAGTGTGTGAAGAAGCAGGCGGTAAAATTCAAGACTTAGTAAAGATTAATATTTACCTTACTGACTTATCAAACTTTGCGACCGTCAACGAAGTGATGAGCCAATACTTCAAGCAGCCCTTCCCTGCTCGTGCAGCACTTGGTGTAAGAGCACTACCGAAAGGCGCGCAGATTGAAATTGATGGCATTATGGAATTACCGTCAACCAACTAACCTGACGTTATGTAAGTAAAGCGTTAATCAAAAGCACCTAATCAAGATTAGGTGCTTTTTTGCTTGTGTTGCAAGCAAAACATTCATTTTCTTGACTCGTTCATATTTCTCTAGCACTCTGTAAAAAGACCTACTTCCCCCCTTAAACTTTTGTAGTAAAGAAGGATTACTCCTTGTTCAAGCTTGCCATAACGGTGTTGCGACCTTGAAGGCCAAGCTAATCATAACTTAATCAATGCTCAAGAGCTTATACAAATAGGCCCTGCAAAAAACTTACAAGGTAAATTGTTTGGCGGTGAAATTATTGATGCACAAACGATAGTCGCAGGTGAAATAGGCAACAAATCTGGCTCACAGATGACTATCAATCTTGCAGTAAGTGGGGCAGCCGTGACAGCTAAAACTGACAGTTGCTTTAAAAAGCTGGCCAGGACAGATAAACAGCTAGTTACCCACCTTGCAATATAAAGCTTGAAGAGGGAAAGATTGAAGTTGAATTTAAAACCGGCTAAAAAATACAAATAATAAAAAAAGAGGCTAAGTCGCCTCTTTTTTTATTTATAGCGTACTATAATATTTCAGCAAATTGCTGCTTAAGCTCACTTGGCCACACGCCAACTTGAACTTGACCAATATGCTGCTTTTGCAGTAATAGCATAGCTAAGCGAGATTGACCAATACCACCGCCAATTGTTTGTGGAAATTTCTTATCAAGCAACTGTTTATGCCAATCAAATTCAAGACGCGCTTCATCTTTAGTGATTGCAAGCTGTGTAGCAAGTGCATCTGGGCTGACTCGAATACCCATTGACGAAATCTCAAAGGCATCTTCAAGTACCGGGTTCCATACTAAAATATCACCATTTAAGCCACTGTATTCCTCACAGGTCTGGGTTGACCAGTCATCATAGTCTGGGGCACGAACATCATGAACCTCACCATCGCCAAGCGCCCCACCAATACCAATTAAAAATACTGCACCATGCTCTTGAACAATCGCTTTTTCACGTTGCTTAGCAGTGAAGTCAGGGTACATTTGACGTAGCTGTTCACTATGCACAAAAGTAATTTCTGCGGGTAAAAAAGGCGTGATATCAAATTCACTTGCAGCAAAACGCTCTGTTGCTTTAATACCACTATACAGTGCCTGAACGGTTTCTTTTAACTTATCAAGTGAACGCTCAGTGCTTTCACAAATTACTTTTTCCCAATCCCACTGGTCAACATACACAGAATGAATAGGACTTAATGACTCTTCATCTGGGCGCAATGCCTTCATATGAGTATAAAGCCCTTCTCCAATACTGAAACTGTGATCAGCTAGGGTTTTTCGCTTCCATTTGGCTAGCGAATGAACAACTTCAAATTGACTATCAGGAATCGTTTTAACGGCTACTGCTACAGCATTTTCCGTACCACTTAAATTATCTTGAATACCGTCACCGACTTTAGCCAAAATAGGGGCTTGCACTTCTATTAAGCCTAGTTGTTGTTCCAGCTGACTCGAAAAAAACTGTTTCACCTTGCTGATTTGCTGCTGCTGTTGCAGGTAGTGTGAACTCATAATAATTGGCCTCATTCCCAGTTATTGTTACTTGCTTATTTGCTTATTTGCTTATTTGCCACTGCGGCAAAAGCTCAATAACGTAATCCTCAACCATTTATACATTTAATTCAATAACCAATAATAAAAATACCTTTAATGTATTAAATCCATTAATTTAATGGTATAAAAAACAAAGATTCAATAATTACTAAGTACTATTCATATGGAAAGTTATCAAATCGATAATCTCGATAAACAGATCCTCTATGCTTTAATGGACAATGCCCGCACTCCCTACGCAGAACTGGCTAAACGCTTTACTGTCAGTGCCGGCACAATTCATGTACGAATTGAAAAAATGAAACAAGCCAATATTATTACTGGCACTCAGGTAACTATTAACGCGAAACAACTCGGTTATGATGTATGTTGCTTTATTGGTATTAACTTAAATAATGCCCGTGATTACCCACAAACCTTACTGCATTTAAAGGAGTTAGAAGAAGTCGTTGAGGCCTACTACACGACGGGCAATTACAGTATTTTTATTAAAGTGATGACTCGCTCGATCGATCACTTACAAGATGTGTTGATCAATAAGATTCAAGCGATTGAAGCAATTCAATCAACCGAAACTTTAATATCACTACAAAACCCAATTAGCCGCTCAGTTATGCCTTAGCAATGATATACTTACAAAAAATTGAAATTTCAGACAAGGTTAACAATGCAAAACACTCGCTATCACCGTGTTAAAGAGGTGCTTGACCGTCGCCAAACAGACTTAACCGTGTGCCTTGAAGATGTACATAAACACCATAATTTATCCGCTATTGTCAGAAGCGCAGATGCTGTCGGGTGCCATCATGTTCACGCGGTATGGCCTGAAAAACAAAAGTGGTTAACCAGCAACACCTCTGGTGGCAGTAAAAACTGGGTTGCTACTCATTTACATAGAGATATCAACACCGCTGTCGCCACCATACGCAAGCAAAATCCTCAAGTTCAGGTACTTGCTACCAATTTAAGTCCTGATGCTGTTGATTACCGCGATATAGATTACACTAAACCAACCGCTATTATTGTCGGCCAAGAAAAAACAGGTATTTCAGAGCAAGCGCTTGCTCATGCAGATAAAAACATCATCATTCCCATGCAAGGTATGGCGCAATCACTTAATGTATCAGTTGCTGCCGCACTGATTTTATTTGAAGCCCAAAACCAACGTCTTAATGCAGGTTTATACCAACGCAATATGCTTGATAAAGATATTAAACACACTATGTTGTTTGAAGGTTGCCACCCTATTATCGCGCAAAAGTGCAAAGAAAAATCATTACCTTACCCAGCTCTTGATGAACAAGGTGAAATAGTTGCCGATAATGCATTTTGGCAGCGACTAAAACATACTTGATGACAGCCGTGTTCGCACGTAAACTCAAAAGCACCTAAAATGAAAAGTTTGAGCAGACTTTGTCAACGTTAACATTAAGCCGCTACCCAATTACGGATCTTAAAGGCGTGGGCCCTAAAATGGCTGAGCGCTTAGTAAAACTTGGAATTTATACAGTGCAAGACATGCTCTTTCATTTACCGCACCGCTATGAAGACCGCACCCGTATTTATGCGATCAATCAGTTACAACTACATAGCCATGTAAGCATTGAAGCAACAATTGAAACGAGCCAAATCACCTTTGGTAAACGCCGTATGCTGGTGTGTCAGGTTAATGATGGTACCGGACGTTTAACCCTGCGCTTTTTTAACTTTAGCGCGGCGCAAAAAAATGCGCTAAGCGCAGGAAAAGTAATTCGTTGCTTTGGTGAGGTCCGCCGTAGTCGTAATGGTCTTGAAATGACTCACCCAGAATACAGCTTAAGCGATAGTCTCTCAGAGCAACCCTCAACGACGACCTTAACGCCTGTATACCCCATTACTGAAGGATTAAAACAACTATCGATTAGGGCCCTTAGCGATCAAGCTATCAGCTTATTAGAAAAGTACACTGTAGAAGAGTTATTGCCACCTGAGTATCAGCTATCACAATTGAGCTTAACTGAGGCGCTGCTCACTTTACATCGCCCGCCTAATGATGTTGACTTAATAGCACTTGAACAAGGCTTGCACCCAGCACAGCAGCGTTTAGTTTTTGAAGAGTTACTGGCACAAAACCTCAGTTTATTAAAATTACGACAACAAGGACAAACAGTAAAAGCCGTTGCATTAAAGCCAAATAACCCGCTTGAACCGCAATTTTTAGCAAAGCTGGCTTTTGCACCAACTAATGCACAAAGTCGTGTAGTCGCAGAAATAAAAAATGACTTGCAAGAGCCCTACCCTATGATGCGATTAGTGCAAGGTGATGTTGGTTCTGGTAAAACCTTAGTGGCTGCCCTAAGCGCGCTTACAGCTATAAGTAAGGGCTATCAAGTCGCATTGATGGCACCCACCGAAATACTTTCAGAGCAGCATGGCATTAACTTCACTCAATGGTTTGAAGAGTTAGGTATTAATGTCGCTTGGCTAGGCGGTAAAACCAAAGGCAAAGAACGCGTTGCTACTCTTGAAAAAATAGCCTCAGGCAAAGCGCAAATGATTGTTGGTACCCATGCACTCTTTCAGCAAGATGTAATTTTTAATAACCTCGTACTTATTATCATCGATGAGCAACACCGTTTTGGTGTCCACCAGCGTTTATCACTCAGAGAAAAAGGCCGTTTCGGGGATTGTTACCCACACCAATTAGTGATGACTGCCACCCCTATTCCACGCACTCTTGCGATGACGGCATACGCCGATTTAGAAACATCAGTAATTGATGAGTTACCGCCAGGACGCACACCTATAACAACCGTTGCAATAGCAGATACTCGTCGCGAAGAAATTATTGCTAGAGTAAAAACCGCCTGCACAGAGCAAAGCCGCCAAGTTTACTGGGTTTGCACCTTAATTGATGAATCGGAAGCATTGCAATGCCAAGCAGCAGAAGATAGCGCACTGCAGTTAACTCATGCACTGCCTGAGTTAACTATAGGATTAGTTCATGGCCGTATGAAAGCAGCAGAAAAGCAAGCTATTATGAGCGAGTTCAAAGCTGGAAAAATTCATATATTAGTGGCGACAACGGTTATTGAAGTCGGGGTTGATGTGCCGAATGCCAGTTTGATCATCATTGAGAATCCTGAACGGCTTGGCCTTGCACAATTACATCAGTTACGTGGCCGAGTTGGTCGTGGTGCAATCGCATCCCATTGTGTGCTTTTATACCACGCCCCCTTGTCTCATACGGCACAAAAACGTTTAGCTGTGCTAAGAGATAGCAATGACGGTTTTGTAGTTGCTGAACGCGATTTAGAAATTCGTGGTCCAGGTGAAGTGCTCGGCACTAAACAAACAGGTTTAGCGGAATTTAAAATTGCTGACTTAACCAGAGATAAACACACACTCAACTTAGTCAGACCTATCGCACTACAAATGCTCCGCCAGTACCCTGAACAAGTAGAACAACTTATCAATCGCTGGCTTGCGGGTAAATCAGTGTATGCACAAGCTTAATAGTAAACAGCCTTACTGTAAGAAGTAAGGCTTTTTCAATAGTCTCAAGACTAAAACTTGTATTCCATGCCAACACCTAAGTAATCTTGATCAACATTGCTGTCCATATCAAAATTAGTATAGAAGGCAAATAACGTGGTGTTTTTGCTCAATGAGTGATCAACACCTACTGAGATCGCAGAGTTGTTATCACCATCTTTAAAATCAATCGTTTGATACTGTAATTTGAACGTATTGCTATTCAAAGTATATGCCGCATTGACTAAATAGCCATCAGCTTCACCAGTCCCATCAACTTTTTCTTGCTTTTGATACATAGCGCCTAATTTAATATCAGCCACTTTACCTTGAAGACTTGCGCGGATGACATCATACCCATTTACTTCGCTATCTGCTGCAATTGAAGCATACACATTGCTTTTTTTAAGACCTGAATCGCCATAAGTAATAGCCATTGAATAACCGCTATCACCTTCACTATCTTGCTCAGCCACATAAGTAGCAAACACTTTAAAACCGCTAAAATCATTAGAAGAGTAAGTGACGGTATCACTTAAACGATTTTCACCTTGAAAGATATTTTTAACATCACCTTCAAGGTCATTAAATAAATCTATTTTTCCTTGTGATACTTTTAAAGCCGTATCGTTACGGCCAATCACAACCTGACCAAAACCACCTTTTAAACCTACGTATTGATTACGTGAAGTAACCGTGTCTTTAGAGTCATCGGATATATTAACTTGAAACTCAAACTTATAAACGGCTTTTAATCCATCGTTAATTTCTTCAGAGCCCTTAAAACCAAATCGTGATGCATTACTTTTAACTTCAGTGAAAGAGCCCTCTCCATCATCTGATGATTGTACTGTCACATTAGCTTTACCATAAACGTCAACCTCGGCTAAAGCTGAAAAAGGTAAACAGCTAAGAGTAGCAAAAAGTAAACCCGATTTTGCAAAATTCATGTAATTTCCTCAGTAAACGCAACAAACTAATATTTAAAACAGAAGCAGTCTGCCAGCAGTAAATGACAAAAATATTACAATAGAAATATAATTGTCGTTTTTTATTCATAAAAATAAACCAAAAAAGACATCAAAGTGACACAAATGAAGTAGCACCCCACCATTTAAGCAGGTTGGGTTAATAAATTGACGAGAGTTTCTATTAATGGCTTTTGTTCATTATCACGATGATAAGCAACGAAAATATCACGAGAAGTATGAGCCACATCTTGAACATGATAGAGCTCGCCCTTATTTAAATGCGCTTGTACCAAAACTTGTGGAATAAACGCGCTCCCTCCGCACTGTAAAATAAGATCAAGCGCAATACGTCCTGTACTTGTTCTAAAGTATGGCGGCGTTCGAGCTGTAAATTGGCGCGCATGCCAAAGTGAAAATGTCGTGCCCCAATCAACATAAACATATTGGTTATCAAAAAAATCTTCGTTAATGGCGCCTGCAAAGCTACTAACAGCAATAATCGGCAACTCACAAATTTTTTCAACCACCAACTCATCGACTTTTGGCGGATCAAATAAAATGGCTAAATCGAGTGTTCGCTCCAGTAATAATCGAGTGCTTTCTTGTTGCGCTTTTACCTCAGCAACCAAAGGCACTCCAGGCATCGCTGAGACAATATTAGTAATACCAAACTGTAAAAATGCATCCCAAATATTTGGCGTACCAGCTAAGCTCACTTGTTTGTGTATGTTATCAGCAAGGGCAACATCAACTTTGGCGCGTTGCATGGCAGTAATAATCATCTGTGCATGTGGCAATAAGCGCTCGCCCGGCGCGGTTAATTGGATATTATTGCGCTGACGAATAAATAAGTTAACCCCTAACACTTGTTCGAGTTGGCGAATCCGAAAGCTCACAGCTGACTGCGTTATATATAAATTCTCTGCAGCTTTACCAAAGTGGCGAGTACGTACCACTTCAACAAAGGTCTTCAATAAATCGATATCCATTACTTACCCTTACGATAAAAATAACTTGTTTAATAAATCACACAACTTACCTCAACTCTAGCTAAGCAATAAGGTATCAGGAAACAACTATGAGCTATGATTTTTACCACTTCGCTAAGCGCTTATTTGCTAACGTCAGTTTTATAATGTTCAGAGTTTTCCAAGCGGATTCGCCCGTAATAGCTACTTTACCTTGCTTAAAACAAGCATATTAGAACAGCATAGTATGGTATTAAAAAGTTTATACAACAAAACCTTCGCACTACCAATGAAATTAAAGAACAACTTTAGCCGTTTTTACTAATGACCATGAAGCCAGCAATACAATTAAGCGTGTTTAGATAAAGAATTTAAAGCGACCCCGTAAAATCAAACCTCACACCTAGAGAAGTCCTCAAAGACTTATCCGTGTACTTTACTAGGGGCTGTTGATCTTTGTAGTACATATATCAATCAGCCCACATTGGTAGCCACATCATAGTAAATGCTAAAGCGAGCATTGAATGATAATTTCGTTCAAGCTTTTCATACCGCGTGGCTATCCCTCTATATTGCTTAATACGGCCAAATGCATTCTCAACCAAGTGCCGATATTTGTACATGCACCAGTCAATATCTTCATTGCCTACTAAACTGTTGCCCTTACGTGGAATAACGGGTGTAGCGTTATTATCACGAACAAACGCTCTCAGTTTTTCACTGTCGTAGCCTTTATCTGCGACAACCATATTACTTGTTGGGCAATTAGCTACGAGTGACTCTGCATGGACGATATCATGCGTATTCCCACAGGATAATTCATAATAAACAGGCAACCCTCCGCTATCGACTGCAAGATGAATTTTCGTAGAATTTCCACCTCGGCTCTTTCCAATTGATTCATTGTCAGCAGTTCTTGCACCGCAACTATGTTGATGAGCCCTGACAATACTGCCATCAATGAAGACCCAATCCATGTCCGCATCACGAGATAATGCGCGAAACAGTTCATTCAAAATCCCTTTTTTGGACCATAAATTAAACCGTCTGTAGATAGCACTCCAACGGCCAAAATCAGAAGGTAAATCTCGCCATGGAATACCTGTGCGCATCTTATACAGTATGCCTTCGAGCGTTTTTCTATGGTTGGGCTTATTATAAATTCGACCACTTAAGTACATTACTTTTGATAAGACATTCCATGTCCCGTCTGTTAACATTAATCTTGGCATGTAGGTTCGGTGTAAAGTTTTCTGGCGAATTCAATTATACCTTATCTTCATGCTGTTTGTTTTTCATACCACAAAGATCAACACGCCCTAACTACTTTAAAAAATATTTAGTTGTCCGATTAGCCGGGGAAGAGTTTGTGGTTTATTTTGCCAATACGGATAAAGGTGAAGCACTCAAATGTTTAGGAGGGTTTCGACTGTTCCTTAAAAAATAGCCCTGAGTTTACCAATAGAATATTAAATTTACGCTGTCTATTGGCTATGCTCAAGGCAATATAACGCTAAATAATCTGGCTACAACCGCATTGCAGACCAGACACACTCTAAAGCGGTTTAACCACTGCCAGCTTTGCTTGTTGCTTACGCTTTTTAGACTGGTAAAACGAATCCCAGCTAAATATTGCCAGCGCACTCCAAATAAAGGCAAACGTAACCAGCCTTTGGGTATCAAATACTTCACCATAAAATATCACCGCCAATACAAACATAAGGCTTGGCCCAATATATTGGAAAAAGCCCAGAGTAGTATATTGCAAACGCTTAGCTGCAGCAGTAAAGCACAGTAACGGTAAGGTCGTTATGATCCCTGCGCTTATAAGCAATACATTGACCTGCCAATCATTTATAGTTAAATCAGAACTTGTCGTTGGTGCCATAAACCACCAATAAATAAGCGCTACTGGCAACAAAACAACGGCTTCAAGTAGTAGTCCGGGTAAAGACTCAACGGCTAGCTTTTTACGTAATAGACCATAAACAGCAAACGAACCTGCCAATGAAAAGGCCACCACAGGAAACGAACCAAAGCTAATTAGCTGAATAACCACACCACTGAACGCCAATGCAACTGCAATAGCTTGCCACTTTCTAAGCCGCTCACCTAAAAAGAACATACCAAGAAGAACATTTAATAACGGGTTGATGTAATAACCTAGGCTTGCATCAAGCATGTGATTATTATTTACTGCCCAAATAAATAGCCCCCAGTTAAAGCCCAGCAATGTCGCGGTGATCATCAACATTAGCCTAGGCTCTTTGATTATATGGCGAATACGCGGCCATTGTTGGCGAATAGTTATAATTACCATTAAAAATAGTACCGACCAAATAACCCGATGCATTAAAATTTCAAATGCCCAGATATTCTGTAAAAGCTTAAAATAAATAGGTGCCAGACCCCACATAAAAAAGGCCATACACGCAAGAATAGCTCCTTTACGCTGCTCTAAATCGGTTGACATAACACGCCCTGAACTGTGAAAAAGGCCGCTAGTCTACGCTCTTAAGCTTGGTTATCCAACTAAATAAGTCCCTGTGCCAAACGCAATTTGTACGCCTTGTTCATTGTGTAATTCCATTCTGCACACGCACACCTTATTACCCGCACGAATGAGCCTCGCACTAGCGGTAAACTCCTCCCCTTTTCCTGGGCGTAAATAATCGGTGCGTAAATCAATCGTACCCAAGGTCGCAAGCTTTTGCTGCACTTTGGTAATATCAAAATCAGTTAACTTATTTATTACTGAGGCCGCCGCCAACATACCCCCTACATTATCGAGTACCGCAGAAATAACTCCGCCATGGAGAATCTTTTGTACTGGGTTGCCAATCAATACATCTTGAAATGGAAAACTAATTTGCGCCTGCTCACTATCAAGCGACTTAACACTCAATTGTAAAAATTGATTAAATGGCATTTGGCTTATAAATACATTCGCAACTTGTGACATCAACATGGTTTTATTCATTTTTATTATTCACATTTTAGACTGGTATGATGAGTAAAGCACAATCAACATAAAAGTGCGATAAAAAGCACCTATGCAAGGGGCCATAAAAACACTAAAATGTCGGCGATGAATATTCAAACTCCAACTTCAAGCGCACCTGTTCGTACTGTGCAAGCTATTTTAAAGCAAGTGTTTGGCTACAGCGAATTTCGCGATGGCCAGAAGGCAGTGATAGACGCAGCGTTACAAGGTCAAGATTCGTTAGTACTGCTGCCCACGGGCGGTGGTAAATCAGTGTGTTACCAAGTTCCTGCACTTGCGCTTGATGGCGTTACCGTTGTGATCTCCCCGCTTATTTCTTTGATGCAAGATCAAGTATCACAATTAAGAGCCCTAGGCGTGCAAGCCGCATACATTAATAACAGTTTAAACCGTGATGAGCAGCAGAAAATATACCAACAACTGCATAACGGACTTATCAAATTGCTTTATGTCGCGCCTGAAAAAGTATTACAACATGAATTTAAAGAGCGCTTGAGCCATTTAAAAATCAGCTTATTTGCTATTGATGAAGCCCACTGCGTGTCACATTGGGGCCATGATTTTCGCCCACATTACTGTCGACTAAGCGAGCTTAAACAGCATTTTCCACATGTGCCGATGATGGCGCTGACTGCCACTGCCGATAAAGCCACCCGCTTTGATATTGTTCAGCAGCTTGGTTTAACCACCCCCTATATTCATACTGGCAGTTTTGACAGACCCAATATTCGTTACACCATAGAAGAAAAGTTCAAGCCGTTAGCGCAATTACTTCGCTACTTAAAAGAACAACACAATCAAAGTGGTATCATTTATTGCACCAGCCGTAAACGGGTTGACGAAATAGCAGAAAAAATTGCCGATGCTGGCATGAATGCAGCGGCTTACCATGCCGGTATGAGTAACGAACAACGCCAATTTGTGCAAACAGGCTTTGCCCGCGATGATATTCAAATTGTGGTAGCCACCGTTGCCTTTGGTATGGGGATTAATAAACCCAATGTCCGTTTTGTATTGCATTACGATATTCCCAAAAGTATTGAATCTTACTATCAGGAAACTGGCCGCGCTGGCCGTGATGGGCTTGCAGCTGAAGCAATTATGTACTTTGATCCTGCTGATATTGGCCGGGTAAGACGTTTTTTTGAAGACATTGAAGATGAACAGCGCCGCCGCGTTGAAGAGCAACGCTTTAATGCCATGGCAAGCTTTGCAGAAGCACAAACCTGCCGCCGCCAAATACTGCTTAACTATTTTAGTGAATACCAACGTGAACCCTGTGGTAACTGTGATATTTGCCTGAACCCACCAAAAAGCTTCGATGGTACCTTAGTTGCCCAGCAAGCTCTGTCATGTGTGTATCGCGCCGAACAGCGCTTCGGTTTAGGTTACATCGTAGAATTACTACGCGGAGCTAACACCAGCCGTATTCGTGATAATAATCACCATCAGCTCAGCACTTACGGTATTGGTAAGGAGCACAGCAATGAGTTTTGGCTTAGTATTTTACGCCAATTAATCCACCAGGGATTATTAAGTCAAGATATAACCCAAGGTTCAGCCCTTCGCCTAACAGAAGCAGCTCGCGCCATTTTAAAAGGCGAATATGCCTTGCAGCTCGCTGAACCTCGCTTACAAGCTAAGCACGTTTACCAAGATAAGCTTACGCAGTTTAACTATGACAAAAAGCTTTTTGCCAAGCTACGTAACTTACGTAAAGAACTTGCTGATGCGGATGATGTACCACCATATGTAGTATTTAACGATAAAACCCTAGCAGAAATGGCGCAGCTTATGCCCACCAACGACAGTGAATTTTTAAAAATATCAGGGGTTGGTTTTACTAAACTCAATAAATATGGCAGTCATTTCCTGCATGCCATTCGCAATTATTTAGCTACCTCATAGGAAACCAGTCATGACTCAAGCTGAGTTTGATAGCCAACACAATGTAATACTTATTACCCCCAGCGAAATGCCTAACGATGAAGACTTTGAGCTATGGGCCAAATTTTACCTAATGGGCGAGGAGATCACGTTAGGTGATTTTACGCCTGGCGCTGATCGCCATCAATTACGTTTTAGTTATGAACTACAAACATTCAATATACATTATGAACATTATAGCCAAAGTGTCTGGATCACCGCAGAAGGCAGTGACGCAGAGCACTTATTAGCAGCGCTAACTTATTATTTGACCCTATAAATTGTGCTGAGTTACTAATAATAAGCTAGACTTAGTCATTGAGTTAGTATGTAGTAGTAAATTCATGTCGCAGCCAATATGGAACTATATGGTATTGAATAAAAAGTTTGCCAACATGCTTATAAACAGTTGCTCATTATTTTTATTCGCAACCAATAGCTACGCTGCAAGTGAGCATACAGAATCAGTTGAATCTTGCCGATCACAACAAACATCCTCCCACCATTCGACTAATTTATTACGCCAGCTTGATGGCGACCAACAACTTCCAACTAAAACGGCTAATGCAAAAATAGTCAACATTGAGTTAAAGCAATTAAACATTTTTAATACTGAGTTAGAAGAGGAGGATAACGCCCTCTTTCGTTTTGCTAACGATGTACATATAACCACTGAACATGACGTAATTAACAGCATTTTATTATTTAAGCAAGGCGACGAATATGACCCTCGCTTACTCGCTGAATCTGAGCGTTTATTGCGTCGTCAAAGTTACTTATATGATGCCCGAATTAATGCTCAAAGTGATTGCCAGGGTAATGTCAATGTTACGGTAATTACACGAGATTTATGGACACTTTTACCTGAGATAAGCTTTAGCCGCAGTGGTGGAGAAAATAGCTCGAGCATAGGCTTTCGTGAATCTAATTTATTTGGTTGGGGCAAGCGTTTATCTATTTCTCGCACCAGTGACGCGGAGCGTAATGGTTACTTGTTTGTCTATGACGACCCAAACATTCTTTCAAGCCGTTATCGTGGTCGTGTAGAATACTCAGATAACGACGATGGTAAGCGCCATTTACTTGAACTAACTTATCCGTTTTATTCAATCGATACACCGTTTAGTTATGGATTACTGAGTTTTTCAGATCAACGCGTCGAATATTTATATAACCGCGGTGAAATAATTAGCGAATTTGAACAAAAAACAGACCTTAACCGTATCCACTTTGGCCACTCAAAATCATTAGGTGACGGTTGGACTCAGCGTTTAAGTGTAGGCTATGTACACGAGCAACATCGTTTTGCTGAACTAACAGATACCACCACTGCCATCGCTGAACTACGAGAGCTTAGCTACCCTTACTTAAGCGGTCACTGGTTTGAAGATCACTATATAAAAGTACGTAATTTTGACAGTATTTCTCGCACCGAAGACCTTAATTTAGGCTGGAATATTGAGGGCCTTTTTGGCTATTCAGATGAAAGCTTAAGTAATGACGACAGCCGTTATATCTATTCATTTAACGCTAAAACAGCCCACTTTAGTGGTGACAATACACTTTGGCGCTTTCATACAGATCTCAAAGGCTATTGGAATGATCCACAAGGCCAAGTTGAAAACTTATTCGCCAGTAGCCAAGTACAATATTACCTTAATACCAGTGTTGACCAGTCATGGTATGCCAAAGTACGTTTAGACTACGCAAAAAACCTCACAGCCGATAAACAACTTACTTTAGGCGGCGAAAGTGGCCTGCGCGGCTACCCGTTAAATTATCAACAAGGCGACCGTAGCTTTTTAGTCAACCTAGAAAAGCGCTATTACTGGGAATATGATTTACTACAATTATTTAAGGTCGGCGGAGCTGCATTTTTTGATATTGGCCGCGCTTGGTTTAACAAGAAAAACAATGGTGAAAACGGCCAAGTACTGAAAAATATAGGTGTAGGATTACGCTTTGCACCTAGCCGCGCCAATGCAGGCACTGTCATTCACTTAGATGTTGCCGCGCCACTTGATAACGCTAACGATGTAAATACCCTGCAATGGTTGGTGACGGTTAAGAACTCATTTTAAAAGAAGCTATTAATTTTTAACCATAGGGCTAAACTAGACCCTAAATACAGTTAAGTAGGACTTACCTTGGAATTGTTAGATATTCTCAGCACTCAATACCGCTTAGTCGTTACACTCGCTGCGGTTATATTATTCCCAATATTACTTAAACTAACCAATAAGTTGCTCGAAAAAACAATTAAAGGCAAAGTCGACGAGCACCGAAAGCATCGTGCTGAACTATTACTAAAAATCATTCTTGCCTTTGTAATGCTTTGTTTAGTACTGGTCTTTTGGGGCATAGAGCTACGAGGTTTACTGGTGCTTGGCTCCTCTTTATTTGCTATGTTAGGTGTGGCACTTTTTGCTGCTTGGTCGCTGTTAAGTAATCTAACTTCGTTTTTACTAATGTTTATTCAAAACGACTGCCGTGTCGGCTTTTGGGTGCGCGTGGTCGATGGCGCTAACTTTATTGAAGGGAAAATTATAGAAATGGGCCTAATGAATGTAGTGCTTGAGCATATTGACGGCCATCGAGTTATTTACCCTAATAACCTATTTGTAACTCGTCCGGTGATGGTATTAGCCAAAGAGCCTAAAGCAACTAAAGCACCCGTTATAAAAAAAGTGCTGGGACCAAAAAAGTTCTAACCCAAAAAATTACAAACAAAAAAGCCGCTAACAGTAGCGACTTTTTATTAGCGTTGATCTTAACCCGTTGGTTCATTTACAGCTTGGTTAATTGTTCAGTTCAGCGGTTTTAAGCTCATCTTCAATATCGCTTATTTCACCTATAAAAGTACCTAACTGCTGCTCTACCAAGCTATTTGCATGCGCAAAGTAAGCTAAGTGGAATACCGCATCACCTTCGTTAACTAATGGCAAAGTTTGCTGACCAATTACAATACCACTGCGTGGTGCTAGTAACGTAAGCGCGCATTTAAGCAGTGCGCTTAGCTATAATCGAAGTCTAGCTGCACATTCCACGGCATTAGGTCGGTAAAATCATCATCACCCTCATCTCGATTCGGCAACGTTTTAAATAAATGCACAAAGTAGTTATAAGGATTGATGTCATTGGCACGACACGTCATCACAATACTATAGAGTGTGGCGCTTGCTTGGGCACCATTAATTGACTTTGAGAATAGCCAGTTTTTCCTACCAGTGGTAAACGGCCGAATATCTCGCTCAGTAATATTATTATCAATCCCTAGTTCGCCATCTTCACTATATCGCATTAATTTCGGCCATTGATTAAGCGTGTATTTTATCGCTTTGCCAATATAACTCCCCGCCGTTACTTTACCTTCGGCTTCATCAAGCCACGCTTTAAAGTGCATTAATATGGGTAAGGCTTTTTCTTGTCGTAACTGATACCGCGCTTGAGGGGATAACTGTTTGTTTTTAGCCTGGGTTTCCAGTTTATATAATTGGCTGATAAAGCTGATGGCTTTATGCGCTCGACCTTTGTTTTTCGACTCTGCTTTTAAGGCATCGTTATATTTGCGTCTAGCGTGTGCCCAACAACCAACAGGGGTAATGCCTTCAATACCGTCATAAACACGGTAACCGTCGCACTGTAAATAGCCTTGATAACCGGCAAGAAATTCTTTTGCGCAAGCGCGACTTCGACCTGCTTGGTAATCGTAAATCACGACAGGCTCATGGCTAACCTCATTGCTGCGATAAACCCACATGTAGGAATTGCTGCTAGGATTGTCACCTTCATCTAAGACTTGTGTACGGGTTTCATCGGCACATAAACTGTGCTCATTAAGCAAGTGACGTTGCATGGCTGCCACTAAGGGGCTGATTAGCAGGCCCGCTTTAATACACCAATTAGCTAATGTTCCGCGCGATAGTTCAAGGCCGCCACGGCCCAGTATTTCAACGAAACGATAAAGCGGTAAGGCATCGCAGTATTTGCCTGTCACAACCGCCGCTAATGCCTCGGGACTGGCAATACTCCCCGGTATCGGTTGTTTAGGTTTAGGCGCGGTGATGATTTTACTGGTCAATTGTTCATGCTCGCAATGTCTGCAAGCATATTTAAATTGTTTGTGCTTAATGACGCTGACTTTCGCCGGAATAATTTTAACTTGTTCGCTGTCTTCACTACCACATTGATGTAGTTGCTCACCGCAACACTGACACGTTAACTCGGTTAAGGTGTGCTCAACCTCTTCTCGTTCAAAGTGCTCAGCCAGCGTTTGTTTGCCTTTCTTATGGTGTTTAGGCGGCTCAGTCGTTTTATGCTGCTCCGCTTCATTGAAGGTGCCCCGTGGGGCTTTTTCACTTTTTTTACCGTATTTTTGGGATTTACTTAACTTAAGCTCAGCAAGCAAGTGGTCAATCCGCGATTGCATTTCAACCTTATCTTCTTGTAAAGCATCAAGCTTAGCCTGCATAAGTGCAAGCTGATTTTGTAGTTCGGTGATGAGAATAGTGTCTGGCATTTTAATAGCATGACACATGGGAAAGATCGTTCAAGTAAAAAAAACGATCTGATTAATTTACATCACCGATAACCCCGATAAAGTCGGGTGCCGTGTTTGATTACTGACCGGTAACCCTGATAGCAACCACTGTAATTGGCGTTGCTCGATGCCCATAGCCGTGTGTTCATTAGTCTGTTTTGGCCACTGAAATCGTCCTTGTTCTAAACGACGATAATAGAGCCAAAAACCGTTGGTATCCCAAAATAAAATCTTTAATTTATCGCGTTGTTTATTACAAAAAACGAACCACGCTTGGCTTAAAGGATCGAGAGATAGGGTATCGCTGACAATAATACTTAGGCCATTGATTGATTTGCGCATGTCGGTGAACCCCGTGACCAAGTAAACTTGGTGTGTGCAAGGTGTCACAGTACGCTCAATAATTTGGCTAGCGTTTGGTTAGCTAATGTCGACTCGAAGTCTATTTGATAGCCGTTTGGTGTGGTGAGTTTAATGATTGAAGGTTGCGTAAAGGCTTGCTCATGAATAACAAACGGGATCACCTGTTGCTTTTTAACCCTTACCGTTTCGTCAGAAAGGCGTTTACGCCAAACATAGAAAGTCGATGCGTTAATGTTGTTATCACGACAAAATTGAATGATGGCTAAACCACTCGATTTTTGCTGCTCAAAAATGCCTTGCCAGTGTTTTATTTTTTGCTGTTTATTCATAATTACCTCAGGTTAATATGCTGAGTAAATTATGCATAGGTGCCATTAACATTGGTATGTGGGGCTAATTACGCGCTTACCTAGTAACTCCAGTTCAGAGTCACCCAGCGGGCTACTAATATACGCCAGTACTTGGCCTTTAGTAACACGCTCACCAAGGGATACTTGTGCACGTAAAATGCCATCAACTTCAGCACGAACCCAACTTGTTGAGTCAGCAATAACCGGCTCTGGCAGTTTCTTAGCTCGTTTGCCTCGCACCATTTTTAAGTGACGCATTACATAATCAACACCTTGTACACCCGCAGCAATTGCAATGGGATCAAAGCGTAGTGCTTCGCCTGCTTCATAGGTAATTACAGGAATACCTAAGTTAGCCGCTTCGCTGCGCAAAGAGCCATTACGCAGCGAAGCATCAATTACCGCAGGTGTACCAAATGCTTTAGCCATTTCAGCGGTAGCTTCATCACTTAAATTGGCGCGAATTTGCGGTAAATTAGTGCGATGAATAGCGCCAGTATGTAAATCAATAATATGCGTGCAATTCACCGCAACTTGATTAAAAAAGCCATGCGCCATGCGCCCAGCAATTGAGCCACTTATTGAACCTGGAAAGCTACGATTTAAATCACGGCGATCGGGCAAATAACGTGACTTATGAATAAAGCCAAACACATTAACAATAGGCACCGCGATTAATGTACCGCGTAACTGTTCAGGGTCAATCTTTGCAATTAATTGCCTAACAACTTCAACCCCATTGAGTTCATCACCATGAATTGCTGCACAAACCATCAGTACAGGCCCTGCATGCACACCGTTAACCACTTCAATAGGAATGTTTAACGGTGAGTGGGTGTAAAGCTTAGCGGCTTCAAGGGCCAACGTTTTACGCTCGCCTGCAGCCACTTCTTCACCAAGTAATGTAAACGAACTATTCTTCTTAACCTTTGCCACGCGTTGCGGTCCTTTTGCTTGCGGCTGTTTTCTCAATAAACTCGATAACCATGCCCGCAATATCTTTACCTGTTGCTTGTTCGATACCTTCAAGACCTGGTGATGAGTTAACTTCCATCACTAACGGTCCACGAGATGAGCGAAGTAAGTCAACCCCAGCTACATTCAACCCCATCGCTTTAGCTGCCGCCACTACTGTTTTACGCTCTTCAGGTGAAATGCGTACCAATGTTGCGCTACCACCGCGATGCAAATTAGAGCGAAACTCGCCCTCTTGAGCTTGGCGTTTCATAGCAGCAATCACTTTATCACCAAGTACAAAACAACGAATATCAGCACCACCAGCTTCTTGAATATATTCTTGCACCATGATGTGTGCCTTCAAGCCCATAAAGGCTTCAATTACGCTCTCTGCCGCTTTACGCGTTTCGGCAAGTACGACACCGATACCTTGCGTACCTTCTAGCAACTTAATAACCAGTGGCGTGCCACCAACCATAGAAAGTAAATCTTTCACATCGTCAGGCTTACTAGCAAAACCAGTTACCGGCATGCCCACATTTTTACGAGAAAGTAGCTGTAATGAACGTAGCTTATCTCGTGATCGAGAAATCGCAACAGACTCATTTAGAGGATAAACCCCCATCATTTCAAATTGACGAAGTACCGCACAGCCATAGAATGTAACTGACGAGCCAATTCGCGGCACAATAGCACCGAACTCTTTTAAGTTTTCACCACGGTAGTGGATTTCTGGTTGCTCAGAGTTAATATTCATATAGCAACGTAAAGCATCAATTACTTTTACTTCATGGCCGCGTTGCTCTGCCGCTTCAATTAAACGTCGAGTTGAATACAAGTTTTTATTACGAGATAAAATACCGATTTTCATAGTTAAACCCTTAACTATCTAGAAAATAAGATAAAGCCGGATCAACGACTATACGATTTTCCATGGCTGTACGCCCTAATAACATTCTAAATTTCATACTTGCACGACTTGTTAGTGTCATCTCAATAGGCCAACTTTGTCCACCAGCAAAAACTGTAGTTTCAATAAAGTAGCGTAGTTCTTTTTGCCCACTTGAGCTGGTTACGTGCTTATGCTTTTTTACTTTAGCCTGACACTGCACTTTATAGTCAAGGTTGTCTTGTAGCGGCTGCGCTATAAACTTCACCCATTTTTCCCCCTCATACTCATACTCTTGAATATCAAGTGCATGAATACATGAAGTACGTGCACCGGTATCAATTTTCGCTTTTATTTCTTCGATACCAAGCGCGGGTAAACTTAACCACTCACGCCAACCGACCACTAACTTTGTCGTCATAAATGCGCCCTTTAATTAAAAAATGCTTTATACGTTAGCTGAGAAAAAACACCAACAAAATAAATTCATCGACTCTACAAATTTTTTCGATTGACCCAACGTACTTTATAATTAACTATATTAACCATACAGTAATAATGGAGATTTACTATGTTCAACGGTTTGCTGCATGCACTACATCTTGATGGTCAAGGAGGTGTAAAAAAAATTGCAAATCCCCAAGTCCTTCAGAATTGGCGTCCAGAGCAAGGTAAACTTTGGGTGCACCTTGATTATAGTCAAAGTGAGGCGATAGATTGGCTTAAAGGCTGTGAGTTTTTAACCGATTATGAGCTGGAGTCTTTAACTGCAGATGAAACAAGACCTCGCCTTACAAAGGCAGCTAATGGCTGCATGCTGTTTTTACGTGGAGTGAATTTAAACCCAGCGCAAAGCCCTGAAGATATGGTGTCATTACGTCTGTTTATTAATGAAAATGTGCTTATTACCACTCGTAAACGTCGTTTATTATCAGTGCAAGATGTACTAAATACATTTGAAGATGGCAATGGTGCGCATAATATTTCACAGCTTGTCACACAACTTGCACAAGACCTGACCTCGCGCATGCAAGATGTAATAGATGACCTTGACGACACACTCGATACTTTTGAAGAAGAAATAGACGAGCCCAGTAAAAAGTTTAACAACCAAGGGTTATCACAACTCCGCCGCCAAACGGTTGGCTTAAGACGCTACTTAAAACCACAAAAAGAAGCGCTTTGCACTTTAATGAGCAACACCTTTAACTGGCTTAATGATGAAGATAAACCACGTTTAAATGAAACCACTAACTTACTCATTCGCTATATTGAAGGGTTAGACAGCTCAATTGAACGAGCGCAAATAATTCAGCAAACAATTACTAATCAGGTTTCTGAGCAACTTAATCAACGTATGTATGTAATGTCGGTTGTGGCCGCATTATTTTTACCTCTAGGCTTTTTAACCGGTCTTTTAGGGGTTAACGTGGGAGGCATCCCTGGTACTGAAAACCCCTATGCCTTTAGCGCATTTGTAATATTTTTAATCGTGCTAACCGGTGGTATAGGTGTTTACTTTAAAAATAAGCAATGGCTTTAATTTCATCAAGGCGAACTTTATGTTCGCTTTGCTCTTTAGTTGATAAATCATAACAATTAGATCCACCATCCAACTATCGGTAACGCGTAACTCGCTTTTTAGCTAATATAGTCACTACAATCAATGCACTCAATGACAATTGTCCACACCACCAAACAATAGCCGAGCCCGTGCTTAATTGTGTAACATTTATAAGCAACGAAAGGCTGATAATAATCAATCCAGTGACTAAATACACTTGCTCTCTAACAGAGGATATTGGAGTCAACGCAAACGTTTTACGATGTCTTGCCATACCTAAGGCTAATACTGTGAAGCCGACAAAACTAATAATTAAACTAATAAATAATATCATCAACGCGGTTCCACAAGCTGGTGCTTTTTCAGCATATCACCGGCATAAAGCGCTGCACTTGACACTGTAATACCTATAATAATAATTAAACTACAACGCATTAATTTATTGCTAGCAAATATCCACATTACTAAGCAGCAATACAAAATAATGCCAATTAACATCAGCCATAACATCAATGTCGCTTTGCTCAAAGCAAATAAAGCACTCCCAAGGCTTGCCACCCCAGCGATAAATACACTTAAAAAAACAAACCCTACAACACTTGCCAGCACTACACGCCATAGTGTTTGCATACGCTGAGTATTACTAATTTTTTGAAGAGCCTTGATTATCATTGTGAGACTCCTTGTGTTTGTGCTTTAGGACGGGAGGTAATAGCTGAAGTTTGGCCTTTGCGTCTTACTACTCTGGCAATATAAATGAACAACCCGCCGGTAAAAAATAACAATAAATCCATAAACAGCAAAGTCGCATCTCGGTCATATTGGTAGTGGATAATATTTCGTGAGGTAGAGAAAATACTGACTACAGGTAATGCCAAATAGCTTAAGCCTGTTATAAAGCTCAGCTCTTGCCAACTTTGTTTAATCCCTCTTAGTAACGGATAAATAAACGCTACAAGCCAAACAATAAAAAAATAATGAATTTCCCATTCTGCGCGACCTTCGAGCTGCAAAGGCAATAATCGGTTTGCGGTAAAGTACCCAGCAACAGCTAAAGGCAACCCAATTACTGAGCCTATATTCATTACATCCATGGTTTTGTAACCCCACTTATAGCGTGGATTGGCTTTTTGTTTACGTTAATTTGCCCATAGCAACAAACCCGTTGCCACCATTATGGACCCCATAATGCCAGATAAAAAATACAGCCAACGCGTTGTAATATCAGCAAAACGTCCTGCGTGTAGACTTATCATAGTACGGCGCGCTTGCTCTGCTGCGTTGGTTACAGCAGTATCAGATAATAATTCACCACTTACGCCATGAAAACGAAGAGTACGATAATCAGAGGTTAACGCTGTAGTGGCATTTTCATAAACTTCAACCATGGCATTACTGTCTCCAGGATGGCTAACAACAAGCGAACCAACTCCACTATGACCTAGTTGGGCTTTGGCTTGGTTGTATATTTCCCCTAGGTTCACCAACGGCGCAGACTGTCCGGTCGCTTTCAAAGCAGGTGTTTGTTCAGTAAGTGCTGAAAAAAAACTGCCTCTGTCGCTATCACCCATATTTATTGCCCATGAGAAATATATAAGCATTAGCGTCACTATGCCGGTATAGGTAATCATAATATGAAAGGGCAATGCCAACACTGAGCACACGGTATGGCCATTCAACCAACTCTTGCTGCCTTTATTAAATTGCAGGGTAAAAAAGTCTTTAAAAATCTTTTTATGGATCACAACACCAGAAAAAATGGCTATCAGCATTAAAGTGGCACATATTCCAACCAGCCATCTTGCATAAAACGCTGGCATATAATGCAAATCAAAGTGAAAACGATACAAGAACTCACCACCACGAGATGCACGACTTGCAATTTTTTGCCCTTGCTGATCAAATCGCGCAACGCTAAAGCGTCCTTGAGTATTTTTATCACGCCAATAAGTTGTGATAGGTGAAAAGCGCTGTGTCGGAGGGATTATTGTCCAGCGGGAGGCACTTTCTGTGTGCTCTTGAAGGTATTGCTGAGTATGAGTAATGGCCTTATCAGGCGCAGTGATCTCTGCGACTTCTGGTTGCATCCACTGCGTTATTTCATGCTGAAAATACGCTAATGTTCCCGTTAAAAATACTGCGAATAAAAGACAACCAACCAGCACCGAGCTCCATGTATGCAGCCAGTTCATACTATCTCGAAAACGCGCTTTCACATGTACGTCCTAAAATGAGTTGCGAGTAAACATAAAGGGCGCTGTTAACGCCTTTACAGTCACGGCTAGCGCATTTTAATCCCAGACTCTAACAGGGTTGAGCGGTAATCATCGTCTAGCCCTGCCATTTTCTTTTTCCTCGCCATACTTGCTGACTTAGATGCATCTTGTTTAAAAAGCGCCATGGCTATCTTTCGCATTACATTAAACATTAATGGCCCTTGAAGTTTGCGTATTCTCGATTCATCTTCTCTGAAGTTCATATCAAGCATCCAATGCATGCTTTCAACCTGCCAGTGACTGCGTACTGCATTGAGTGCTTGCGCTGCATTTAAGTCTAATGAACTTATATACCAGCGTGTTTCAGTGGTATCCGACCCTGCCGACTTATCATGAACTTCAGCCCTGACCTTAATAATACTCGTTAAGCCAGGCCAACGATAATCCTTGCCTAGCCAGCTTTTATCTATAAGTAACTGCTGGCATGTACGTGTTTCAACACGCCCATGTCCTGAGCTTATTTCGGTATGTTCATCACAATTATGCTTAGTTAACCTTTCACGCTCGCACTTGTGCCACCACGCTTCTAGTTCCTTTTGCATGCCTGAATGATTACCTTTAAGTGCAAGAATATAATCTGCTTTTTGTTGGATGATTTGTTTTGCTATTTCTTGTTGGCATCCCATCGCATCTAACGTAATGATACTGTTTTCAATATCGAGCAGGGTGAGTAATTCTGGTATTGCGGTGATTTCATTTGTTTTATTATCAACAGCCGTCTGCCCAAGCACTAACTGGTGTTGGCAACTCCATGCACTGACCGTGTGTAAGGCACTTTTTCTGTCTTTTGTGGTAAATGAACGCCGTGCGGTTTTGCCATCGATAGCGATGATATCTGCACCTGTAGTTTCAATCAGTGATGATATCCAAGATTGAAATGCCCTTTCTATTTCATTTGCTTTTAACCGACACATGACGCGAGCAATCGTGTCATGTTTTGGAATTCCTGCGTTGAACGTGCCGTATTTTTTTAACCAATCAAGCTTTAGGTGCCCAAAGTCTTCAATATCTTCCCATCCTTCTGCACCAGAGAGTACAGCGCTAATAGAAAGGAGAAGAATATCGATAAGTTCATGCTTTTTACAACGTTCAATGCGAGGATCTGTAATTGAATTAAAATGTTTCAGAAAAGTAGTGCTCATATTTATGCGACCAAGTAATTATTATGCCTTGATCTGATCACTACTTGCTCTATAAGTTCAATTTATAATGATCTTGCCGTGCCTTTACAGTAAGACGGGCCTTAGTTTGCAGGCCCAACGTAATAATAAATTAGAATTTATAGATAAAACTTAATAATGCATTGCGCGATGTACCATAACGATAGTTATTGTAATAACTCGCCGTGATATAGCTATAAGAGATGAGTTTAGACTACACGCCTAATGCACTTCAAAACTGACACTTACAATATTATATGTACTGTCAACCTGATTACCGGCAATCATGGCCTTCCCTTCAACTGGATAATCGCTAGAAATAATATACGTACCCTCCTCTTTGGTGGTTATAGTCAGCTGGCCATTTTTATCTGTTTTTGCTTTTACTTGCTGACTCGGTGTCTGTATTAAAACGTCGTGCTCATTAACAGGATTATTTTTGTAGACTAAGGTAAAGGTGTTGCCTTGTGACTTTGTTGGTACAAATTCGAGATTTTGTTTCGCTTGAGTATCTTCACGTCCTGCTTTGGCATAAAGTTTAGCGGCTTGAAGTTTATCAACCTCTTGCTCAGACGCTTTTTTCATTTTCCAAGGCTCCCATAGATCATCAGTATAAGCTCTTACGTCTCCTTGCTCTTTAAGCGCAGCGGACCAATAATTTTGATGCTGAGTAAGTGCTAACGCCGACTGCGTTGAATTTAAAAATACTTTTGTGTTTTTAAGTCCTGCAATTTTGTCACCCGATTCAGGCTCTCCCGGCTCACCTAAATAAAGCCTTACACTATCAGTCGCTGACTTCTCTAGCCAAATTTCATGTGCGTGAGCCATGTTACTAAAAATAATAAGTCCCGAAATAAAAAGTAGTTTTTTTAAACTTAGCATAGAGCTTCCTTTGAGTTTATTTTGTAGTTTGTTATTCAACAGTGTGGAAAACTTAGTATCAAATCGATTAAATCAATTTAAAGTAATATGAATATTTCAAAACAATAACAAAGATGATAATTATTATCAATTACAATTTAACCACCTTATTGTTCATATAATAAAATTATCCAAAGTAAGCTAGTTAAAAAATATAAAAATTGAAAACTACTTTAATATATTTAAAAAGAAAGTATTACAGCTAGGTGTAATTCAAAAGAGATGCTGAGAAGGTATATTAAAAGCTAAAATAATAATGCAGTATTGATATTGCAAGAATTGAAGAAAATGGCGCTCTCGGCAGGAATCGAACCTGCAACTTAGCTTCCGGAGAGCCACGTGATATCCATTTCACCACGAGAGCCATTTAGTTGCCACCACACTAACTCGCGATATCAGCGCTTAGGCATGGCAATAATAAAGCCATCTGCACGTAATTACTAGTAGCTAGTCACTATATGCTTATTAATTGGGCTATTTATAATAAATTACTTCACAAGTAAGCACAAAATCGTTATCAAGTAACAACAATTAATAAAATGCGTTACGAGAAAGCACTAGTGATTTTTATTTTCGCGGGTCAGCTTGCTTATTTTTTAGATGTTAAAGTTAAGCATGTCAGGGTTTCGTAAAAGATAACTCATCTTGCAAAGTCTCAGATGAGAATAGAGAACCACAATTTGATACTTGATAAAGTCGCTAAATATAAAGAGATTGCAACATGCTTTAATGGTATTTAAAACGTAACTTCTTTGATCAGCTCATCTAATTGAGCGCATAGTAAAAGCACCTTTTTGTTAATTTCATGCTGGTTAATTGCGCACTGACTAATTTCATACTGATCGTACCAACAAATACATAACACTAAAAATACCACTTGGTAGCAATGCAGCTTATCAAGGGAGTTATAAAATAACGGCTCTTTTGGTGACTGCAGCTGTTTTAATTGCTGTTGATAGTCATCAAGTAATTGCTGCTTTTCAGTAGCGCTCATGTCAAAACTAACCACCAGTGACGCTAAGTCAAAATAAACATCATTAGTTTTAGCATATTCAAAATCAATTAAATAAGCCTGAGATTGGTTAATAATAATATTTTCACGCACTAAATCATTATGACAAAAACCAAAGTTACCTGGAAGTTTTCCAATCGTTCTAAGCGCCTTAGTAATGACCTGACTATAAAGCTGGTATAACCTACAGTTTTTATAATATTCAAGCTCCCAAGTAATGTTCATACACGCTGTCTGCACTGAATACCCATGTAGCGACACTAGCTGTTTAATTAAATCAGGGTGATAGCATGTGCCAACTTCACCTTCAATGTAGTTAAAAATAGCAATACGATTCTTTTTTTCACGCCATACGGGGGCTGGGCAAAACCCTTTAGTTGCATAGTGCTGCTGTGCATCAAGGCCTATATCCGGCCAATGATCACGATAATATTTTATTAAAAATGCAGCGTCTTGGCAGCATATTAAGTAGTTATCGTTACTCAAGCCACTTAATAAGGGGGTGATAGAGCTTAGCGTTAACTGTGGATTATAGCGATGAAAAACAGATGTAATTTGCTGTTTCGTCATTTATAGTTGCTCAAGCGGTTTTTCATGACTTTGCTCGTATTCTTCATACCAAGTTTTAAATCCCCACACGGCCATAATAGTGTAAAAGACGAATAGTACAAGCGTTGGGTAATAGCCTTTCTCGTAATAAAGGTACATAGATGCAGCATCAATAACGATCCAGTACAGCCAATTTTCGAGAACTTTTTTTGCAACCAAATAAGTTGTTACAACAGCAAAGCAGGTGGTAAAACTGTCTAAATAGGCAAAATCAGCATGGGTGTAGTGAGACATCAAAAAGCCAATCGCTACTGATACCAATGACGTCATTAATAAAATAACCATATGGCGATGTACTGACCACGAAGTAATGGATAAACTTTGTGGCTCGCCTTTATTTTTTCGCCATAACTGCCAGCCATAAACGGCCATATACATATAGTAAAAATGCAGTAATGACTCCATCAATAAAGCACCATTCCAATACATAATGGTATAAATTAATGTGCTTACAAATGCAGCAGGCCAACACCATAAGCTTTCTTTTATCGCTAATAGCAAGTAAGTCATTGAAAGCCCAACCGCTATATATTCCCATACTGACATAGCAGTAAAACCTGCCAGCATTTGCGTAATCATGTCCATTATTCAGTCGCTATACTAAAAGGTTATTGTTACTCTGGCGACAGATCGCCTGAAATAAACTTACACACAAAAATCGCTTTGCCAAACTCTTCATATGAGCGCTTTATTTCAGTATTAATTACAGACATTACTAAATCGTAGTCACCAAAAATTTGCGTCGACATGGTATTGGTGATCACTTTAAGGTCGTCATATTCGTTTAAACGGTCAATAAAGCCTTTAATAAAAGGGATGTAATCTTGATGTAATGGGTATTTGCTGATCTCTACAGATAATTTCATTGTTACTTCTTATTGGGCTAAAAATAGTTTCCTTATTGTAACTTGACCTTGCCCACAAGTCATTCAAAGGTAGAGAGGTGCCTCAAGAATGTGTAAAATTAGCTTAACTTCACATATTAACCGAGCTTGTTATGGCACGACGCATTACCTACACATTTAAAAATCAGCCCCGTGAGATTAATTTTTCAAAAGATAAGTACCACGATATGTATCACGCAATTGCTGCCGCTGAAGGTATTGATCTGACTAATTACTTACGCATGGTGCAGCAAATCGAAATGACTTCTAAAGGCTCTGCCGCAGTACGCAATTTTCGTGACCAAGAATTTGCTCGCATGGGGTTTAGTGATGTTTACTTTATAAAAGAATAATTAAGCCCACAAAAAAGCCCCGTATTTGCATACGAGGCTTGTATAATTGTTTAGCTTAAAGCTCTGTTAGACCATCGCTGTTTGTAGCTTTTTCATTGCTGTCTTTTCAAGCTGGCGAACACGCTCTGCAGATACACTGTACTTTTGTGCAAGCTCTTGCAATGTAGCTTTGTCGTCAGACAACCAACGCGCACTAACAATGTCTTGAGAACGCTCATCTAACGTTTTTAAAGCGCTAAATAAACGAGAGTGTGATTGCTCTTGCCATTGCTGCTGTTCAACGTCATCCGCTAAATCATTACTGCCATCAGTAAGGTACTGTACAGGTGAATAAGTGCTAGTTGGTGCGTCATCATTGTCGTCACCGGTTAGATCAAAACCCATGTCTTGACCGCTCATGCGCGATTCCATCTCACGAACTTCTTTTTCACTCACACCTAGCTCGCTAGCAACAGTGCTAACCTCAGCTTGGTTAAACCAACCTAAACGCTTTTTATTTTTGCGCAGATTAAAGAATAATTTACGTTGTGCTTTAGTGGTTGCCACTTTCACAATGCGCCAATTTTTAAGCACAAATTCATGAATCTCAGCTTTAATCCAATGCACTGCAAAAGAAACTAGACGAACGCCGACTGTTGGGTCGAAACGTTTTACCGCCTTCATTAGGCCGATATTACCTTCCTGAATTAAATCAGCTTGAGGTAAACCGTATCCTGAATAGCTTTTCGCGATATGTGCGACGAAGCGTAAATGCGACATAATGAGTTGCTTTGCAGCACTAAGATCGCCTTCTTCCTGTAAGCGGGTTGCTAATTTCTTTTCTTGCTCAGCTTTTAGCATAGGAATGGTACTTACCGCTTGAAGGTAACCGTCCATACTTGCGCTTTGTTGCCCTACAGTCAGTGCCATCGCGTATAAATCTTTACTCATTTTTCACCTCAGTGATAAACATTTGAAACTATCTTAGCACTCTTTAACCGAGAGTGCTAACCTGAATTAAAAACTTTTTTAAAGTTTAAATCAAGTGGTTTTTTACTATTAATTAATTTTACGCTAAGCCACTGAATAAGCGATGAACTATAGCTTTGCGAGCAGTTTAGAAAAATAAAACTTATTTTTCTAAACTGCTAAAAAGAGAGGATAACAACTCATTATGACAAAAATAAGATCATACTTTGTCAGGTTCTATTTCTTTAATATAGCGATTAACCGATAAATAAGAGCCAATAAAACCAAGGCTGGTTGCCAGTAAAACTAACACCCCAAACTCACCAACACTCAAGCCAATTAAATCAAACGATGTTTGATAAACCCCTGCCACTTCACTTACCGCAGCGCCTAGCCACCACATCATCAACGCCACACAAATAAAAGCGAATAAACCACCTATAACGCCATACCAAATACCCGTCCATAAAAATGGCGCATGGATAAAGGTATTCGTTGCACCAACTAGTTTCATCACTTGGATTTCTTCTTTTTTATCCATGATTGATAACCGTATAGTGTTGCCGATAATTAAAGTAACTGAAGTTAACAGTAGTAAGGCAATGGTAATAACACTCTCTTTTAATAAGCTCAGCAGCGCATTGAGTCGCTCAAGCCAAGCAATATCAAGTTTGCCAAAGTCGACCTCGCGTTCTGCTTCAAGCTTTTTTAAAAGCGCTTTGGCAGTCTCTGCTTGTCTAAAGCGTGAAGTAGGCGTAACCACCACCACATCAGGTAAAGGATTGGCATCCAGATACTCTAATGCTTGACCAAACCCTGACACCGACTTGAACTCAACTAGCGCGTCATTTTTCGCTATAAACCGTACTTTATCTATTTCGGGATAAAGCCCAAGACGCTTAACTAAGGTCTGGGTTTCTTTCTCATTTATGGTCTCTTTTACGAATAAAGAAATCTCAGCGGCTTCTTCAAAACCACTACTCACTTGTGAGACATTTTTTACCACTAAATAAAGTGTCGCAGGTAAGGTTAAACTTAAGCCTAGTACCGCAATAGTCATTAACGATGCAAGTGGTGTTCGCCACATTTCACCTAAACTATGCACACCTTGACGAAATATATTGATTATAAAAAAGTAACCGCCAGCTATCGCTGATTTTTTCGGTCGTTCAGTGGTACTTTTTCGCCCTTTAAAAAGTAAGCTCATAGCGTAGCCTCCGCTAAAGGGTCTTGACTCATGCGACCATCGCTTAATGTTAAACTGCGATAACGCATACGCGAGATCAAACCAATATCATGGGTGGCAATTAATACCGTAGTACCATGATTATTAAACTCTTCAAATAACCTTAATATGTCCATTGAAAGCTCAGGATCAAGGTTACCCGTTGGCTCATCGGCAAGTAATAATGGTGGCGAGTTAACAATGGCACGAGCTATACCAACTCGCTGCTGCTCACCGCCTGAAAGGGTTGATGGATGGCATTTAACTTTATCAAGTAAGCCAACCTTATCAAGAGCACCATGCACACGCTTAGCAATTTGCTTATGGTGAGTGCCTTCGATAATCAATGGCAAAGCGACATTATCAAACACTGTATAGCGCTCTAATAAACGATGGTTTTGAAAAATAATCCCAATATCACGGCGCACATAAGGTATTTGCCGAGACTTAACAGCGTTTAAATCAACACCATTAATAAGTATATTGCCAGTTGAAGGTCGTTCCATCAAACTGATAAGCTTTAACAGGGTACTTTTACCTGCTCCACTGTGACCGGTTAAAAAAGCCAGTTCTCCGGGTTTAATATGAAAACTGACTTTCTCCAGCGCACGGTGGCCACCAGGGTATGTTTTACTAACTTGCTGAAAATTTATCATTTTTTATTATCAATCATCTTACAGCGAAAAGGGAGCACGCTCCCTATATGAGATTAAACCTCGTCCTCGTCTTGGCTAAATAACGCATCAATGAAGTCGTCACTTTTAAAAGCGCGAAGATCATCAATACTTTCACCAACACCAATGTAACGAATAGGAATATTGAATTTGTCTGCTACAGCAAAAATGACCCCGCCTTTAGCGGTTCCATCAAGCTTTGAAAGTGTGATCCCGGTTAGCCCAACACATTGGTTAAACAAGTTAACTTGGCTAATAGCATTTTGCCCAGTGCCCGCATCAATTGTTAGCATCACTTCGTGCGGTGCATCAGGATCAATTTTTTTCATAACGCGGGCTATTTTTTCAAGCTCTTGCATTAAGTTATCTTTATTTTGCAAACGCCCTGCTGTATCTGCGATTAACACATCAACATTGCGCGCTTTAGCAGCCTGAAAAGCATCAAAAACCACTGAGGCACTATCGGCGCCAGTATGTTGCGCTACAACCGGAATGCTATTACGCTCGCCCCACACTTGTAATTGCTCAACTGCAGCGGCTCGAAAAGTATCACCCGCAGCTAACATCACTGACTTGCCTTCACTTTGAAATTGCTTAGCAAGCTTACCAATAGTTGTGGTTTTACCCACGCCATTTACGCCGACCATTAAAATAACAAATGGCTTTTTATTTGCTGGGATCTCAAGTGGTTGCTCTGCCGTTTTAAGCATGGCTGCCATTTCTTGTTTCATCAACTCATAAAGGGCATCACCATCTTTAAGCTGTTTACGATTAGCTGCATCAGTAAGGCTATCAATTAGCTTCATGGTGGTATCTACGCCTAAATCGGCTGTAAGTAGCTGCGTTTCTAATTCTTCAAATAAGTCATCATCAATTTTTTTACCACTAAAAATTGATGAAAATCCAGAGCCAATATTAACTCTCGTTTTTAATAAGCCCTTTTTAAGACGTGAAAAAAAGCCTTCTTTTTTTGGTTGTTCTTTTTTAGCTTGTTGCGCTTCTTTTGCCTCTTGCTCAGCAAGATGTTGCTCTTCAAGTTGCTCAGCTTCTGCTAATTCTTGACGTTCGGCCTCAGCGTTTTCAGCATCAACTTGCTCTTTCTCTAAACGAGCGGTCTCTTGCTCCGCAGCAACACGTTCTTGCTCTACACGCTCAGCTTCTGCTTGCGCCTTTTCAGCGGCAACACGTTCTTGCTCTACGCGCTCAGCTTCTGCTTGCGCCTTTTCAGCAGCAATACGTTCTTGCTCTACGCGCTCAGCTTCTGCTTGCGCCTTTTCAGCAGCAATACGTTCTTGCTCTACACGCTCAGCTTCTGCTTGCGCCTTTTCAGCAGCAATACGTTCTTGCTCTACACGCTCAGCTTCTGCTTGCGCCTTTTCAGCAGCAATACGTTCTTGCTCTACGCGCTCAGCTTCTGCTTGCGCCTTTTCAGCAGCAACACGTTCCTGCTCTACGCGCTCAGCTTCTGCTTGCGCCTTTTCAGTGGCAACACGTTCTTGCTCTACACGCTCAGCTTCTGCTTGCGCCTTTTCAGCAGTAATACGTTCTTGCTCTACGCGCTCAGCTTCTGCTTGCGCCTTTTCAGCAGCAACACGTTCTTGCTCTAGGCGCATAGCCTCTTCTTGCTCTGCAAGTCGTGTCGCTTCATCACGACGTTGTTGCTCTGCTTTTTGTTCGGTAGCTATTTCTGCATGCGCTTTTTGTGCAGCAACACGTTCTTGCTCTACACGCTCAGCTTCTGCTTGCGCCTTTTCAGCGGCAACACGCTCTTGTTTTTCACGTTCAGCTTCTGCTTGTTCGGCTGTGAGGCGTTCTGGTGTTTGCTGCTTGTTTTGCTGTTGTTGGTTATCAGCATCTGTTACTGCCTGCTCTTCTTGTTGTTTGTTTTCTGATTTACCAAAACCTAACCAAGACAGGAATTTACTTTTTTTTGCCATACTTGCTAATAACCACTTATAAAAATCTGATAAACTAATATGAATAATAGTCTGATGATTGACTAGCCCATGGCCAGCAGTTAACCAACTATTGCCTAAGGTATTAATGGTAACACTTTTAGCGCAGTTGAAAAATGACGCGCTACGATATGCCTATATATTATCTGAGCTACGTTTCAGATACCATTTTTTAGTGAGCGAAATGAGAAAAAAATCCCCCCCTAAAAATAGCAAAAACACCATGAGTGACGGCTTTATTCGTATCATTAGTGGTCAGTTTCGAGGTCGGAAATTACCCGTTAAAGATGTACAAGGTCTGCGACCAACAACTGATCGCATTAAAGAAACTGTTTTTAACTGGTTAATGCAAGATACGCACGGCGCTAAGGTACTTGATTGCTATTCGGGTTCTGGTGGGCTTGGTTTTGAGGCTTTATCACGTTTTGCACAGTCCGCACTTTTTATTGAGCTAGATAAAGCAGCAGCAACGCAATTAACCAATAATATCACTACCCTCGAACTGACAAACGCAAAAGTAAAGCAAACAAACACGTTGACTTTACTTGCTGATAATACAGACTCAGAGCAATTTAATTTAATCTTTATTGACCCACCATTTCGTCAGAATTTGGCTGAAAAAACCTGCCAATCACTTGAAGAAAATCGCTGGTTAAGCGACCAAGCTTTGATATATGTGGAAGTAGAAAGTGAACTTAATAACCTTAACACACCCGCTAATTGGTTGTTAATAAAAGAGAAAAAAGCAGGCCAAGTATTATGTCAGCTATATCAACGAGGCTCAAATTAACCCTGTTGCGTATTGCGACTTTCTGTTATTATTATCCTTTACATGTGGTGCCCCTTCGGATTATAATGCCGCACCATTTTTGAACCACTTGATCATTGTTTGATCAACTTGAGCAACGCTCATTATTTAGGTAGGTGAATTTTTAATGCCAGTAATTAAAGTAAGAGAGAACGAACCGTTTGACGTAGCACTTCGTCGCTTCAAGCGTTCATGTGAAAAAGCAGGTATCCTTTCAGAAGTTCGTCGTCGCGAACATTATGAAAAACCAACTGCTGAACGTAAGCGTAAAAAAGCTGCTGCCGTTAAACGTCACATGAAAAAGCTTTCTCGCGATAACGCACGCCGCGTTAGATTATACTAATCAGTTTGGTCTTGTATAAATGAGCCTTTTAATAACGCTAAAAGATGCGCAAAAAGATGCAATGCGAGCGAAAGACAAACAACGTCTTAACCCGATCCGCATGGTACTTGCTGCAATCAAACAACGTGAAGTTGACGAGCGAATTACACTTGACGATGACGCTATTACCGCCGTTTTAGTGAAGCTTGTTAAACAACGTCGTGATTCTTACACCCAGTACAAAGATGCCGGTCGTGAAGATTTAGCTGAAGTTGAAGCCAATGAGATTAAAGCACTTGAAGAATTCTTACCTCAACAATTGAGTGAAGAAGAGATCATTGCTCTTATTGACACGGCTATTGCTGACACTAACGCAACAGGTATGCAAGACATGGGTAAAGTAATGGGTACAATCAAAAGCAAAGCCGAAGGTCGTGCCGATTTAGGTAAAATCTCAGGCTTAATTAAGCAACGATTAACTGCCTAATATATCCCACATACGATTGTATGATTTAAGTAAACCGAGCCAAGTGCTCGGTTTCTTGCTTTATAGCATTTATAAATTTGTTATTTAACTTTTATAAGCTAGTCTTTTGTGTTCAAATTTACTATCTGCGTTTTTTTGAACATATAAACATTTTGATATTCTCTCAGGAAATAGCTTAACCCATGGCTGGAAAGATCCCCCGTAACTTTATAGATGACTTACTTGCCAGAACAGATATTGTTGAACTCATTGACGGTAAAGTGGGTTTAAAAAAAGCAGGTAAAGACTATCAAGCCTGTTGCCCTTTTCATAATGAAAAATCGCCTTCTTTTACAGTATCGCAAGATAAGCAGTTTTATCATTGCTTTGGCTGTGGTGCTAACGGCAACGCTATTTCATTTATGATGGAATACGAAAAGCTCGAATTTGTTGATGCCATTGAAGAGCTAGCCAGCATGCTCAACATTGATGTCCCCCGAGAACACGGTACAAGTAATGGCCCTGAGCGTACTGCGGCGCAAAAACGCTCTGATTATGATTTAATGCTTCACGCAGCTCGTTTTTATGCGCATCAATTAAAGCATCACAGCAATTCTAAAGCCGTTATTGATTATGTTAAAGGCCGTGGCTTAAGTGGCCAGACTGTTAAAAAGTTTATGATTGGTTATGCTCCCAATGAATGGGAGGCTCTTTGCCAACAACTCGGTCGTAATAAAGAACAAAAAGAACAGTTGATTGAACTTAAGCTCGCCTCAGAAAAAACGCCAAGCAGACAGTTTGATTTTTTCCGTGATCGTTTAATGTTTCCTATCCGTGACAAACGCGGACGAGTCATCGCTTTTGGTGGCCGTGTTATGCAAGCAGATCAAGGTCCAAAATATTTAAACTCACCAGAGACGCGTATTTTTCATAAAGGTTTTGAGCTTTACGGCTTATATGAAGCTAAACAAGCCCATAAAAAGCTCGAACATGTATTAATTGTTGAAGGTTACATGGACGTGGTTGCACTTAGTGAGCAAGGTATTGAATACGCAGTTGCAGCACTTGGCACCGCCACCACCGCTGAGCATATGCACACCTTATTTAGAACCACCGATAAAGTTATTTGTTGTTACGATGGTGATCGTGCTGGTCGTGATGCTGCTTGGCGCGCCCTTGAAAATGCGCTACCGTATTTAAACGATGGTAAATCCCTACAGTTTGCATTTTTACCAGATGGTGAAGACCCTGACTCACTCGTACTGCAAGAAGGTAAGAACGCTTTTGAACAACGCTTATCGCAGGCGGATGATTTTACCAAAGTGTTATTCAACAAGCTCAGCCAAGACATTGATTTAACAACTGATGCAGGTAAAGCCAAATTACTTAGTGCAACCTTGCCACTGATTGAAAAAATCCCCAGTGACTTCTATCAAGAAAATATTTTAGAACACTTAGGCCGATTAATTGGTCGCACTAAAGAGCAACTTAATAACCGTTTAAAAACACCAAAACAGCAACATGCTATTGAACGTAAATTCAAAATTACTCCCATGCGCCGTGCTATTGGCTTATTAGTGCAACACCCAGAACTTGCCAAAGCCATCCCCTATTTGCCAGATTTAGCACAAATGAATATCGCAGGGATCAGCTTGTTGTTGCGCTTGCAACACTTTGCATTAGAAAAAATATCAGTAACCACAGCACAATTACTCGAAGCTTTTAGAGAAAGCTCGGAATATGAAGCACTTATAAAATTAGCCACTTGGCGTCATGAGATAAATGAAGAGCGCTTAGAAGCTGAATTCAAAAATACTTTTAAATTTATTGAAGATCAGTGTTTAAATTATCGACTAGAGACCTTATTAATTAAGGACAAGACACAAGGCTTAAATAGCGAAGAACGACTTGAGTGTCATTTATTGACTCAAGCATTAAAAGGCACTACACCTAAGTAACCTTAAGTTGCATGGGTTAGCGGCTAGTCAGAATTGATAAATGCTGTTATACTGTGCTATTCACTGCGTCTAATAATACTTAGTTTAGCTTGATAAGTAAGCAAACTGGCGCCTGTTGTATCAACTTTCAGTGTGGAAGAATAAATCTCTATGGATCCAACTCCTCAGTCACAATTAAAGCTTCTGATTCAAAAAGGTAAAGAGCAAGGTTATTTAACTTTTGCAGAAGTTAATGATCACCTTCCACAAGATATTATCGATTCAGATCAGGTAGAAGATATCATTAGCATGATCAATGACATGGGTATCAAGGTTAGCGAAAACGCGCCTGATGCTGATGAATTGATGATGCAAGAAACGACGACAGACGAAGACGCGGCAGAAGCCGCGGCCGCTGCCCTTGCGACTGTAGAAAAAGAGATCGGTCGAACGACTGACCCAGTGCGTATGTACATGCGTGAAATGGGCACGGTTGAACTTCTTACTCGTGAAGGCGAAATTGTTATCGCTAAACGTATTGAAGAAGGTATTAACCAGGTTCAAATTTCGGTAGCAGAATACCCGGAAGCGATCACTTATCTACTTGAACAATGGGATAAATTTGAAGCAGAAGAAATGCGCTTAAGCGACATTATTTCTGGCTTTTTCGATCCTAACGAAGATGAAGCGCCAATTTCAGCAACCAATATCGGCTCTGAATTAAGCAAAGAACAGCTTAATGAATCAAACGATAATGATTCTGATAGCGACGACGATGAAGACGAAGAAGAAGTCGATACTGGCCCAGATCCTGAAGAGGCCCGTGTTCATTTTGAAAACCTTCGTGATTTATACAATAAAGCGCGTGAAACATTCGACGCAAAAGGTCGTTCGCACCCTGATTCGAAAGCCGCTATTTTAGAAATTGGTGATCTGTTCAGAACCTTCAAGCTTATTCCTAAGCAGTTTGATCGCATGGTTAATAATATGCGTGAAATGATGGATCGTGTACGTATTCAAGAACGTTTGATCATGAAGCAAGCTATACAAATTGCCAAATTGCCTAAGAAAACCTTTGTTAAGCACTTTGCTAACAATGAAACGGATGCTACTTGGATTGATATAGAAATTGCTGCTAACGACAAGCATTCAGCTAAACTTGAAGAAGTTAAGCCTGAAATTATTCGTTGCGTCAATAAACTTCGCGTTATTGAACAAAGCACAGGCTTAAATATCGAGCGTATTAAAGATATCAACCGTCGTATGAGCATTGGTGAAGCAAAAGCCCGTCGTGCGAAAAAAGAAATGGTTGAAGCAAACTTACGTCTTGTAATTTCAATTGCTAAAAAATATACAAACCGTGGTTTACAGTTCTTAGATTTGATCCAAGAGGGTAATATCGGCCTGATGAAAGCGGTTGATAAATTTGAATACCGTCGTGGCTATAAGTTCTCAACTTATGCAACGTGGTGGATCCGTCAAGCAATCACACGTTCGATTGCCGACCAAGCCCGCACTATTCGTATTCCGGTGCATATGATTGAAACGATCAATAAATTGAATCGTATTTCTCGTCAAATGTTGCAAGAAATGGGTCGCGAGCCAAATCCTGAAGAATTAGCTGAGCGCATGTTAATGCCTGAGGATAAAATTCGTAAGGTACTTAAAATTGCTAAAGAGCCGATCTCAATGGAAACACCAATTGGTGATGACGAAGATTCGCACTTAGGTGATTTTATTGAAGACTCCACCATTGATTCGCCTATTGATTCAGCAACGATGGAATCTCTTCGTGGTGCAACGAATGACGTACTTGCAGGTCTTACCGCCCGTGAAGCTAAAGTACTACGTATGCGTTTTGGTATTGATATGAATACCGATCACACTTTAGAAGAAGTAGGTAAGCAATTTGACGTTACTCGTGAGCGTATTCGCCAAATCGAAGCGAAGGCATTGCGTAAACTACGTCACCCCTCTCGTTCAGACTTACTGAAGAGCTTCTTAGACGCTAAGTAACTAGCGACTAACAAATAATAATCAAAAGGCCGCTAAGCGGCCTTTTTCAATTTGTAGGAAAGATAATGGCTTGGATCCAAATTCGTATAAATGCAAATGCCAGTAATGCAGATCTTATTAGTGATATTTTAATGGACGCCGGCAGTGCATCTGTAACCTATGTTGATGCCAAAGACACACCTATCTATGAGCCAAAACTTGGTACTGTAGAGCTATGGACTGACACTACTGTTATTGGCTTATTTGAAGCCACTCATGACATGCCAAGCGTCGTTGCTTTATTAAATGCAGATGAATCACTTACAGATAAACTCGTTTATAAAATTGAACAACTTGAAGACAAAGACTGGGAACGTGAATGGATGGATAACTTTCACCCTATTCAATTTGGCGAGAAATTATGGGTGTGCCCAAGCTGGCGTGATATTCCAGATCCTGACGCGGTTAATGTGTTGCTTGATCCAGGTCTTGCGTTTGGTACGGGCACCCACGCGACTACCGCACTGTGCTTAAAGTGGCTTGAAAGCCAAGATTTAACCGGTAAAACTGTGGTTGATTTTGGCTGTGGTTCTGGCATTTTGGGCATCGCAGCGATTAAGCTCGGTGCAGAGCGCATGATAGGTATAGATATCGACCCTCAAGCACTCGCTGCAAGTAAAGATAATGCACAGCGTAATGGCGTCGCAGATCAGCTCGAGGTTTATTTACCTGAAGATCAGCCTGAATTTACCGCTGACATTGTTGTTGCTAATATTTTAGCGGCTCCTCTTAGAGAATTATACAGTGTTATTCTAAGTCTATTAAAACCCGGTGGAAAAATTGCTATGTCGGGTATTTTAGAAGAACAAGCACAATCTGTGACTGATGTTTATACGCCTTTTTTGAACCTCGATGAAGTTGCAGTTGAAGGTGAATGGACACGTATAAGCGGCATAAAAAAGGCCTCCCCCGAATAAAAACTCTAAATTAAAGTGCACATACCAGTATTCTTGTAAAGCCTGTTGTTAACAGGCTTTACCTAATATTTACACAGGTGATAATAATCATTTTAATTAAGCTAAATTATTATTGGTTAAATAACAAACAAATAAACCTACTTATCAAACCGTTATCAAATGTCAATACACAAAAGTTAAAAAAAATCACTTTTGTTCAATTTATAGCCTTTGATTTTTGCTAAAAAAACCGTAAACTTAGCGCCCCTTGAAAAGAGGCCTATTGAATAAAGTGCGAATCGGTTCATACCAACTTGAGAATAATGTAATTGTCGCTCCAATGGCGGGTATTACAGACAGACCATTTAGACAACTTTGCCGTCGCTTAGGTGCCGGGCTTGCTGTATCTGAAATGTTATCGTCAAACCCAAAGGTATGGAAAACCGAAAAGTCGATGAACCGTATGGATCATATCGGTGAGTCGGGTATTCGTGCAGTGCAAATAGCAGGAGCTGATCCTGAGCTAATGGCTCAGGCCGCACAATTCAATGTAAGCAATGGTGCACAGATCATAGATATTAATATGGGGTGTCCAGCAAAGAAAGTGAACAAGAAACTCGCAGGCTCTGCCCTGTTACAGTTTCCTGATTTAGTGGAACAAATTATTGATGCGGTGGTTAGCGCTGTTGATGTACCTGTGACACTAAAAATTCGAACAGGATGGGATCAGGACAACCGTAACGGTGTAAAGATTGCGGGCATAGCTGAACGTTATGGCATCGCTTCATTAGCCGTACATGGGCGTACTCGCGCATGTATGTACAAAGGTGAAGCTGAATATGCCACGATTAGGGATATAAAACGTTCAGTGTCGATTCCTGTGGTTGCTAATGGTGATATTACGTCACCCGAAAAGGCAAAACAGGTATTGGACTATACGGGTGCAGATGCCATTATGATTGGTCGAGCCGCCCAAGGTCGCCCTTGGATATTTAGGGAGATAGACCACTATTTGCAAACTGGAGAACATTTACCTGCACCTGCAATTGCAGAAGTGCGCGGTATATTGATGGAACACTTGGTGAACCTTCATGCGTTTTACGGCGAGCCAATGGGAGCGCGTATCGCTAGAAAACATGTATCTTGGTATTTGCAAACCCATGACAGTGACGGTCAGTTTAGGCGAGTATTTAATGCTCTCGATAATCCACAGGCACAAATCGAGACATTAGAGCAATACTTTAAAACACTAGCAGCTAACTAAGAAAGAAAGAGATATAAACAATGTTCGAACAAAACGTGACTTCTCCATTTATCACTAACCCTCATGTCCAGTCACACGAGAAACCGCAGCCATTACGCGATGCAGTGAAAAAAGCTGTTCATCATTATTTAAAACAGCTTAACGGTCAGGACGTGCAAGATGTGTACGACCTTGTTCTTTCTGAGCTAGAGGCGCCATTACTTGAAGAAGTAATGACTTACACACGTGGCAACCAAACACGTGCGGCAATCTTACTAGGTATCAATCGTGGTACTTTACGTAAGAAACTAAAGAAATACGGGATGAACTAATCCCCTTTGTATTGGCTTACTGATCCAATACAAAGAGTATTTTGTAAATATACTTTTAAAAGCACCTTAGGGTGCTTTTTTTATATCCAAAAAATATTCTCAAAAAACACCTAATTGCAAAATCCTCACTCTTTAAGCATCGTTTTTTAAGCTGTATTCAGTTAAAATAGCGTCTTTCTAAGCTAGCTCAAACACTGAGGTAATCAAACTACAATGGATACACATCGTCCAATTCGTCGCGCACTACTAAGTGTGTCAGATAAAACCGGTATTGTTGAATTTGCTCGCGCTCTTGAATCACAAGGCGTAGAACTTTTATCCACTGGCGGTACGTGTAAATTACTTGCTGATAACGGCATTAAAGTCACTGAAGTATCTGACCACACCGGTCACCCTGAGATCATGGATGGTCGCGTTAAAACCCTTCACCCAAAAATTCATGGCGGCATTTTAGCCCGTCGTGGCCAAGATGAAGCTGTAATGAGCGAGAATCACATCTCTGCTATCGATATTGTTGTAGTTAACTTATACCCCTTTGCGAATACTGTCGCTCAAGAAAACTGCAGCCTTGAAGATGCCATTGAAAACATCGATATCGGCGGCCCAACAATGGTACGCGCAGCGGCTAAAAACCATAAAGACGTGACGATTGTTGTAAACGCTAATGATTACGACCGAGTCATTAGCGAAATACAAAGCAATAACGGTTCAACTACCTACAAAACACGTTTTGATCTTGCCATTGCCGCTTACGAGCACACCGCACAGTACGATGGCATGATTGCTAACTACTTCGGTAAAATGGTTGCGGACTACACTGATGAAGCGGCTGAGGAAACTAAATTCCCACGTACAATCAATATGCAGTTCACTAAAAAGCAAGATATGCGCTACGGTGAAAACTCACACCAAGACGCTGCTTTTTATGTTGAAAACGATGTACAAGAAGCTTCTGTTGCAACTGCGACTCAACTACAAGGTAAGGCACTTTCTTTTAACAACATAGCTGATACAGATTCAGCCCTTGAATGTGTTAAAGAGTTTGATGTGCCAGCCTGTGTTATTGTTAAACATGCAAACCCCTGCGGCGTTTCAATCGGTGAGAGCATCCTTGAAGCCTATGACCGTGCATTTAAAACGGATCCTACATCTGCATTTGGTGGCATTATTGCCTTTAACCAAGAGCTTGATTCAGACACCGCTGAAGCAATCGTATCGCGTCAATTTGTTGAAGTAATTATAGCTCCTAAAGTATCTGATGCTGCAGCGCAAATTATCTCAGCAAAGAAAAATATACGCTTACTTGAGTGCGGCCAATGGTCAGCAAAAGCAACCGGGCATGACATCAAACGTGTTAGCGGTGGCGTATTAATTCAAGACCGCGATTTAGGTATGGTAACTCAGGGCGACTTAAAAGTTGTTTCTAAGCGCCAACCGTCTGAGCAAGAACTTAAAGACTTATTGTTTTGCTGGAAAGTCGCTAAGTTTGTTAAATCAAACGCTATTGTTTATGCCCGTGATGGTATGACAATTGGTGTAGGTGCAGGCCAAATGAGCCGTGTTTACTCAGCTAAAATAGCCGGTATTAAAGCCGCCGACGAAAACCTTGAAGTGAAAGGCTCTGTAATGGCGTCAGATGCGTTCTTCCCATTCCGTGATGGTATTGATGCAGCACGCGATGCGGGTATTACAGCAGTAATTCAACCTGGTGGTTCAATGCGCGATGACGAAGTTATCGCTGCAGCTGATGAAGCTGGTATGGCAATGGTATTTACTGGCATGCGTCACTTCCGCCATTAATTACGCAAAGAGCTAACGGCATAAGTTAGCTCTTTTTGTTTGCACCAAATTCACGTACTCTGCTTATTCTATAACCCAACGTATAACAATAATGTGAAGGAACAAACGATGAAATTTGCACTAAAAACGTTACTGGTTGCCACTTTGGCTGTTAGCTCAACTATCGCCGTTGCCCATAACCATGGCCATGACTCGGCATTAAAACAGGCAGTTAAAGCAACTGAACGTAATGCCGAACGCGATCAATACCGTCACCCAATAGAAACACTGACGTTTTTTGGTTTTAAACCAACCATGACCGTGGTTGAGATTGCACCTGGCGATGGCTGGTATGCTGATATATTAGCGCCAGCACTTAAAGAGCAAGGTACTTATTATGCTGCACATTTCCCGGCTGACTCATCAGTTGGCTATTATCAACGTTCACTAGCTGGTTTTAAAAAGAAAGTAGCCGAAGATGAACGCTTTAGTAACATAAAAATTACTGAGTTTGCTCCTTCAACACATTTAGATATTGCCCCCCCAAGCAGCGCGGATATGGTATTAACCTTCCGTAATGTTCATAACTGGTACATGGGTAAAGATAAAGAAGCAGCGTTAAGCGCTTTTAAATCGTTTTATAAAGCCCTTAAACCAGGTGGCACTTTAGGTGTCGTTGAGCATCGACTCCCTGAAGAACGCGCAGACGAAATGCAAAAGTCATCAGGTTATATGAAGCAAAGTGTCGTGGTTAAGCTTGCAAAACAAGCTGGCTTTGAACTTGAAGAAACAAGTGATATTAATGCCAACCCTCTTGATACAGCCGATCACCCTAAGGGTGTATGGACACTACCACCAAGCTTACGCCTAGGCGAGCAAGACGCCGCTAAGTATAAAGCTATCGGTGAAAGTGACCGCATGACGCTGAAATTTAAAAAACCGCTTTAATAGATAGGATATTTTCGCCATGAATGTTTTAGTCATTGGCAGCGGCGGCCGCGAACACGCACTTGCGTTTAAGGCCGCTCAAAACACAAAAGTTAATACTGTATTTGTTGCCCCAGGTAACGCCGGTACCGCGCTTGAGCCAAAGCTTGAGAATGTTGCCATTAATGTTGAAGACTTAGATGATCTACTTAATTTTGCAAAGCAAAATAACGTTGGCCTTACTATCGTAGGCCCTGAAGTACCACTGGTACTAGGTGTGGTAGATAAGTTCCGTGAACACGGCTTAGCAATATTTGGCCCAACTGCAGGTGCTGCACAACTTGAAGGCTCTAAGTCGTTCACCAAAGACTTTTTAGCACGTCATAATATTCCAACTGCGGATTACCAAACGTTTGAACAAATCGACCCAGCTCTTGCTTACTTAAAAGAGAAAGGCGCGCCGATTGTTATTAAAGCTGACGGTCTAGCTGCAGGTAAAGGCGTAATTGTTGCCATGACTGAACGCGAGGCCGAAGATGCTATCCGCGACATGCTCGCAGGTAATGCCTTTGGCGAAGCGGGCAGCCGCGTAGTAATCGAAGAGTTTTTAGAAGGTGAAGAAGCATCTTTCATCGTGATGGTCGATGGTAAAAACGTACTACCGTTTGCTACTAGCCAAGATCATAAACGCGCTTACAATGGTGATAAAGGGCCAAACACAGGTGGTATGGGTGCTTACTCTCCGGCCCCTGTAGTTACCGATGAAATCCATCATCGTATAATGAACGAAGTGATCAACCCAACTGTTGAAGGAATGGCAAGTGAAGGCCATCCATACACTGGTTTTTTATATGCAGGCTTGATGATCGATGACTCCGGTACGCCAAAAGTGATCGAATACAATTGTCGTTTTGGTGACCCTGAAACACAGCCTATGATGCTGCGCTTACAATCAGATTTAGTTGAATTGATTGAAGCCGCTAATCGTGAAGAGCTTGATAGAACCACTATCGAGTTTGACCCACGCGCAGCTGTTGGTGTTGTACTTGCGGCCAGTGGTTACCCAGATGGCTATCCAAAAGGTGATACTATCAATGGCCTAAAAGTAAACTACCCTACAGGCGAGAAAGTATTTCATGCAGGCACTAAACAAGATGGAAAAAATGTCGTAACGGCCGGTGGCCGTGTATTATGTGCAACTGCGCTGGGTAATACCGTAACCGAAGCACAACATCGTGCCTATCAATTAGTTGACGAAATTAGCTGGAAAGGTATGGAATATCGTACAGATATTGCTTATCGTGCGATTGTCCGCGAGCAATAATTAGCTAACTTAACTTAGTCTACGGGTTAATTAAATACAAAAAGCGCAGTTTATCTGCGCTTTTTTGATGCTACACTAACTAAATAAAAGGAACAATTTCATAAGTAGTTAAGTGGAACATAAAACTATACGATATCATTTTATAGCAATCGCTATTTTGCTTACTTTATTTTTTATTACCAGCAACTTTGCAAGTCATCTTGTGACGCCAACCCGCTATACTATTGATAAAACAGCCGCAGTTTATACCACTTATGCCTATCGTATTGACCCAACTAAAGAACTGACCCTACAACAACTACTAGCGTCTCCTGATGCGCTAATAAAGCAACCTTTAAGCAATATTAGTTGGGACTTAAAGCCGCAAAACTATTGGCTAGTCGTTAACCTTAAAAATAAGCAGTCTACTCCTGCACATATGAACGTGCATTTTGATAACCCAATGGTTGACCATCTCACTGTTTACCAACTAGATGAACACCAAAACCTGCTTAATAGTGTAAAGCTAGGTGATAAAACACCCAATTTAACACTCTTTCAATATAGCGTACCGCATATAGCACTCACCCTTGATGCCAATCAAGCACAGCAGTTAATCATTAAAGTGGACACCGTTGGCATTAGCAAAACCCCTATTAATATTTATGGCAGTAAAGAGTTTAAAGACCTGATCAGATCACAATCGGCTATTTGGGGAGTTTTTGTTGGCGTACTGATCATGGCAGCCTTATATAACTTGGTGCTTTATTTTGGTATTCGCGATCGCGTGTACTTAGTATATATAGGCTATATACTCTCGGCGCTGTTATTAATGGGGTCAGTACTGGGCTTCGGTTTTTATATTTGGCCACTGTCATGGCAACTATTTTTTAATCATCATATTGTTGTTAGTAACTATTATATAGCCTTTTTCACAGTGGCTTTTTGCACCATGTTTTTACGATACCATAAAGATAAGTGTCGTTTATATAAAACCAGCATCGCATTTTTATGGCTACTAACAGTATTAGGTGTAAGCAGCTACTTTATTGTGGAGTACACCGCTTCAAAAGTCTTTTTTGTGATTATGATATTCATTTATATTTTATGTTTTATCATGATTTATAAAAAACTTATGAGTGGCTTTCGTTGGACAAAATTTTATATTATTTCATGGGTACCATTGATCATCGGTGCAGCAGTACAACCACTTGAACTAACCGGCTTTATAGCTTATAGCTTTACTACACGCCACCTATTCTTAGTCGCTATTTTGTTTGAAGTTGTACTAATGGCTATGGCATTAGCCGATCGCGTTCGCTACCAACGCGAAAAGGCGCTTTATCATGCCACCCACACCCAGCAAACCAAGTTACTTAATCAAGCAATGCTAAAGCAGGCGTATATGGCCCTCAGTCATAACCAGCGAAGTTCAACTTTATGCCTGATAAAAATTCGTCACTTCAATACATTAATGAGTATTTTAAGCCCTCAACAAGGCAGTGATATTGTAGCAACAGTTGCCGCAACACTTGAGCAAAGCCTATTTAAGCGCCGCCAATTTGCTAACCTAGATATAAGCCTTGATAACAGCCCTAAAGTAGCCGATTTAAGCGGCGGTGTAGTCGCTTTTATATCTACAAAAATACAACCTGCACAAAGCACCTATGAATTACTAACAAGTATGGTCAAATTACTACCTAAGCACTATGCAGTATCCGGTCTCGATTTACAGCTAGAGTACAACTTAAGTGTTGCTACCCCCATCGAAAATGATGCCTTTGATACCTGGTTACAGCGTGGTTACATGCATTTAAATCAGGCGCGTAACCCCATAGAAAGTAGTAACACTATGACTGTAAACCTTGCCTTAGCAGCAGCCTTACAAGACGCCATTCGTAATAATCAGCTGGTTATTTATTTACAGCCATGCGTTGATTTAAAAACAGATAACGTCACGGGTGCAGAGGCATTATTACGCTGGCCTAATGCAGCGCAAACTATAGATATTAAAGCGCTAATAAACCTTGCTGAAAAAACCGGAATTATAAACGAGCTTACTTTATGGGTTATTGACCAGGCCTGCAAGACTCTCGAAGTACTTACAAAAGAAGGTCATCATAACCATTCAATAAGCGTAAATTTAAGTCCGAAAAACTTAACGATACCCAATCTTATTGAGAAAATAGAAAACACCTTACTTAAATATAATATCTCAGCAGCGAAATTACAGTTTGAATTAACTGAATCGGCTTTCATAGAGCAACAAGAGGAGATGAAGTTATTTATTTCTCAATTAAAACAATTAGGAATAAATGTAGCATTAGATGATTTTGGTACAGACTACTCTTCACTCAGTTATTTATTAAATTACTCATTTTCAACACTCAAAGTAGATAAGTCCTTTGTAAATGACTTATCTAGCAACGAAAAAAGCCAAGTCATTGTTAAAACCTCGATTGAGGTGGCTCATAACTTAGGTATGAATATCACAATCGAGGGGGTGAAAGACAAAGCCACTGCCACCCTATTAACACAGCTCGGAGCCGATAAAGCACAAGGTTACTATTACACTGAGCCACTTCCTTTAGATAAGTATTTAACATGGCTTGCTACAGAACATAAATAACCACAAAGCTTTTTTTCGGCGGGGATGATAAAATACTTTTTTAAACATCTTTAGGGGCGTAAAGGTGCAAGGAACACTGAAAAAACTAAAATCTTCTTTAACTCAACCTATTCAATATCAATTACCTGTTGGTGATGAACTAGTTGACCTTAATGCTTATATTGGCAAACCGTTGACACTAACGTTTAGTGGCACTATTTTGTGCTCTAATTGCGGTAAAAAAACTAAGAAAAGTTACTCTCAAGGACATTGCTTTGTATGTATGCGTAAGCTTGCCAGCTGCGATATGTGCATTATGAAACCCGAAACCTGCCACTACGACCAAGGCACTTGCCGTGAGCCACAGTGGGGTGAAGAAAACTGCATGATTCCGCATTATGTTTACTTAGCAAATACCTCAGGCCTTAAAGTCGGTATTACTCGCCATACGCAAATTCCTACTCGTTGGGTTGACCAAGGTGCCACCCAAGCATTACCTATTTTCAAAGTGCAAACACGCTTACAGTCAGGCTTAGTCGAAGTTGCTTTAGCGCAATTTATTGCTGATAAAACTAATTGGCGTAATATGCTCAAAGGACAAAATGAAGCATTAGACTTAAAAGCCGCAGCTGCAAAACTGCTCCCTCAAATTGAGGGTAAATTGTCTGAGCTTGCCGAACTGTTTGGTGCCACCGCCATTGAGAAGCTTGATCAAGACGTGGTTGAACTAGAGTTTCCGGTTACTGAATATCCAACAAAAATTAGCTCTTTTAACTTTGATAAAGACCCCATAGTAAGTGGTATTTTACAAGGAATTAAAGGCCAATATTTAATTTTTGATAATGGCGTTATTAATATTCGCAAATTCACTTCGTATGAAGTATCGGTAGGTTAACCAATGAGCACGCTTTTAAATTCGACACTTTTCCCGCAATTTATTATTTTTAATAATGAGTTAGAAGTCGCAAAAAGCGAGAAAGAGCGTGCAGATTTATTATATGGCTTAAACGACCTTGAACAGCAAAGTGTAGTTATCCTGAATTACCAGCAGCAATATACTCAGCTAAACAATAAGCCATGTAATGCTATATCGGCAAAGGAACTCGCTGACTTAGTTAAAGACTATTTACACAAAGAAGGCCATTGTTGTTTAGCCAAAATAGACTCTTTAACCCCAGAGCAAGCTTTTGCGCTAGTCGCTCTCAACTAGCGCTTTTAAGTGCACCGCCACACTGCGCCCAAGTGCTGATAAGGCATAACCGCCTTCAAGGTAAGAAATAATCCCCTTGCAATTATACTGCGTTACAAATAAAGCAAGCTGTTCAGTTATCCAACTGTAATCGTCTTCGACGAACTTTAAACTTGCCATATCATCCTCAAGGTGTGCGTCAAAGCCAGCGCTAATAAATAATAACTCAGGCTGAAACGCTGTGAGTTTAGGCAACCACTGATCATTATAAACTGCCTTTAAATCATTGCCATCACTGGCAATCGGTAAAGGTGAATTAACTAATGTCGCATTGTTTTCAACCGCAGTATTAGGGTAAAAAGGATGCTGAAATAACGAACAAAACAACACATTTTCATCATCCATAAAAATATCTTGCGTGCCATTGCCGTGGTGTACGTCTATATCAACTATCGCAATACGCTTAATGCCTTTACTTTGCGCGTATTTAACACCTATAGCCAAGTTATTAAACACACAAAACCCGGCAGAACTTGATTTATTAGCATGATGCCCCGGCGGACGCACGGCGCAAAATGCCGCATCGAGCTTATCTGCTAATATTTCATCAACGGCTAAAATCCCTGAGCCTGCCGCACGCTCTATCGCCATTAAAGATTCGATGCCAAGCCATGTATCGCCGTCTAAAGAGGCTAATCCTTCACTGGGGATGGTTGTTTCTACTTTTTTTACCAATGCCTCATCATGTGCAAGCAGGTAATGTTCCCGTTCTGCTTTTGGCGCTTGCAATTGCTGTATTGCGATATCTAAACCACTTGCTAATAAACGGTCGTTGATAGCATCCAAACGCTCTGGGCACTCAGGATGATCATCGATCATTTTATGTTTTCGACAAAATGGATGAGAAATAATAGCAGTACGCATGCCCGCTCCAAATTAGTGAATGAATAATGAGTAATAAATTAATCATAACAAAGCCGCTCATTGGCGGCTTTGCGACTTTGGTTTACTATTTAACCTGCCCCCCAAAAAGGTGAGACGTATGTTGACAGTTTAAGATCAATTTATGAGTTAATCTTTTAACTACAGAACAGGTTATTTAGCATGTAAATGTAGATTTCTAAAATCAAAACTAAAATCTGTAACCGAGGTTGAGACAGCGTGCATTTTTGCACTATTTACGCGGTTATTGGTGCCCATATCAAACTCAATAAACGCATCAGCTTCGAGCAACTTTTCATCCCATTTCACGATAAAGGTGTTACCCGAGTAATGCTCAAGCTGGCCTTTTAAACGCTTAGTATGTGTAAAATCAATACGTAACTTGCCATTAAGTTCTTCAATAATTACATCACCATACCAATCATCATTCAGTGTACCGGTGTAATTAATACTAGGTAGTTGCGGCTGATAATCTGCTGGAGCCTCAGGTTTAGCATTGGCATACGCTTTTTGTTTACCTTCAAAATGCTTTTTGGCTAAATCCTCTATCCAATCCTTATCTTCGAGATCCATTGCATCTTCAAGTACTTCATAAGTAACGGCTGAAAGCGCACCAAACGCTTGCTGGTTAGATAAAATAACAATGCCTAGGTTTTTCTCTGGCACTAAAGTAACTTGAGACACCATTCCTAAAATACCACCACCATGACCTATTTTTTTTATGCCATGAAAATCTTCAATACTCCACCCTAAACCATAGCCTCTAAATTGCTGATGGTAGGCTTCAAAAGCTCTTTTAGACGCCATTGAAGTAATATGCGGATGCCACATTTGCGCTTGCTGTTTTTCGCTAAACAATTGCTCGCCATTTGGCATCTTACCACCAGCAAGTTGAGTACGTAGCCACTGGCTCATGTCATTAACACTTGAAGCAATCGCCCCCGCGCCGCGAAAATCTTCTAAGTAGTTTACAAAAAACGGGTGTAATTTACCGTCCATTGGAATATGGCCTGTTGCCCAATTTTTATTACTTTTTGGAATCCGTGAGAAACCCGCGTGTGAGTTTTTCATATTAAGCGGCTGCAGAATATTTTGCTCGATGTAATCATTCCAGCTCATACCTGAAACACGTGCAACGACTTCACCGGCGGTGACAAACATTAAATTGTTATAAGCATATTTACTACGAAAACTACTCGCTGGTTTTAGGTGTTTAAGGCCGGCTAAAATTTCTTCAATTGATTTATCAGTATCTGGCCAAATCATTAAATCGCCTTGACCAAGCCCCAAGCCACCTCGGTGACTTAATAAATCACGAATAGTCATTTCACGAGTTACGTACGGGTCATATAAGCGAAACTCTGGTAAGTGATCAATCACTTTATCATCCCAACTGAGCTTACCTTCATCGATTAACTTAGCCAGCGCAGCACTGGTAAATGCTTTAGTATTTGATGCAATACCAAATAAAGTATCTTTATTTACTTTACTGCCCGTTTCTAAATTGCTTATGCCAAAGCCTTTAGCGAGTATTACTTTATCGTTTTCAACAATAGCGACAGCCATACCCGGCACATCAAAACGTGCCATAGAAGCTTTTATTACTTGTTCTATATTATCGCTATTAACTTGCGCAACGCTTGAAAATGTACAACTTAATGCAAGCGTTGCAATCACCGCTAAACTTTTTAATTTCATCGGATACCTTGGTTTCTTAATTATTTTTGTTATGGACTGCAAATTCAATGTCTGCACGTTTTTTATCATTATCTTGGCGCATTGGTCGCGCCTTTATCGCTTCACTGTAACCACTTGGTACACCTGCTTCAAGTGAGCCGCGATAAACGTGTTCAATATACCAATCATACGGTAATAAATTACTATCAAGGGTGTTGGCGATATAACAATGTACTGCTAATTCCTGACCATCTAATAGCTCAACTTGCACATCAACACAGTCGTAATTAGGGCCTTCGATAGTATCTAAAATCGCTTTTTCATCAGTCGTAAGTTCATAAACTACCCCATATACAAGTGCATCGTGTTTATTACTTTTTTTTATGCTGCATTTGCCTGAGCCGTCATGGCTTACCATGTTAAATGTCAGTTCATAACCTTTTAATGATGCCGTACCAACACGCTTTGCTTTAGGTAAACGCGCTAATAGTCGATTTGACGACATATTTGAACCAAATGAAAAATTATATAACGCCATGTTTCCTCTTTTTATAAGTTAAAGTTTGTATATTTATTTACAGTACCACACGAACTGCAAGTAAAATTAAGATCACGCCAATACCACGATCAAGCCAATAGCCACTTTTTTGAAAAAAACCACGCACCGCAGGTTTTGATAGCACCAAAGATAAAAATGAAAACCAAAGCCAAGTAGCTAAAGCCATATAAAGTCCATACCCTGCTTGTACAATTAACGGGGTTGATTGATTAATTACCAATGTAAATAAAGACATAAAAAATAAAGTCGCTTTGGGGTTTAAGGCATTAGTAAAAAAACCACGACGAAAAGCCAGCCCAATTTTTTCTTCATTTTGTACTTTTGTAGCGTCTTCAGAGCTTGTGGTTGCGGGTTTTGCGCTACGTAAGGCTTGTACACCGATATAGGCTAAATAAGCACCGGCTAAGTATTTTAGTGCCATAAAAACGCTAGGTGATTGGGCCAATAAAACTGCCACACCTAATAAGCAATAACTAACATGTAATAATATAGCAAGGCCTACACCAGCACTTGTCCAAAGCGCATTGCGCCTGCCGTGCTGAATACTTTGCTTAAGCACAATAGCAAAATCAGGACCTGGGCTTGCTACTGCAAAAAAGTGCGCTAGGGCAATCAATAAAAACTCATCAATGTAGGGCATTTCTACCCTGCTTTTTTATCATCAAGAGCTAACAATACCGGATGCGGTGAATTATTTATAAGCGCTTTAATCTCACGTTGTGCCTTTTTAAACTGGCCGCGTAAGTGCGGTTTTAAATACTTTTTAGATTGTTTATCGCCTTTAAAGTGACTTACAAGTGCATGCATAAATAGCGTTTGCGACTCACTAAGTGCCGCTTCGCGGTTTGCATAAGGGTTATAACAAGAGCCGCACCCTCCTTTAAATTGATACACGGTGTTGCTCATCATCACTCCAAATCCAAAATAACAGGCTAAAACATCGCTTGCTTGCGGTAAAAGCGCTTTTCCACCGGGCGGTAAAATGCCTACATGATGAATCATAATCGTCGCTAAAGTACCAGCAAAGCTGGCCACTAAATCTTGTGGCTGGTTAATTTGATTCGGGTTAAACGACACATTAACTTGATGCGGCGGGGCAACAATTAACTGGCTATTTTCACCGCGTAGCTCATTGCTAAATGCAAAGTGCGGAAATACCTGCGGTTGCAACTGCTGCGGCTTAACCAGGTTGATTGGCCACGCACTCATGCCCGCATAATCAACAACTCGCTGAAAAACCTTGTCGGCCATTTCTTCAATACTCGATACCGAGTCAGGAAAAAACTGATGATTTGGTAAAATTAATTGTGTGTTATTTAGAAAAAACTCACTATCAAAATTTTCCGCAGCCCATATAAAGGTATCAATAAGCCATTGTTGTTCTTGCTCATCGAGTAATGACTTAGTTTTAAAAAGTGCTAACATAGTTTGCTCTATAAGTTATTTTTTCTTTTGTTCTTGTGACCAATCCCATGCTTGGGTGTTATATAAAGGCACGGTTGAAAGAGCATGATGATGACTGCCCGTAGACTCTTTTGTTGAGTACGATAAATACAATAGACTGTGGGTTTTAGCATCATAAATACGGCGTACTTTTAGTGATTTAAATAAAATGCTTTTCGATGATTTAAATACGACTTCCCCTGACTTACTACGATCAATAGCTTGCAGTTGCTGTGCAGTGATAGGCCCTGTTTGACGACACGATATTGACATATCAGAAGGGTCAGCGAAGTCTAAATTAGCTTCAATATGGCTAATATGGCAAATCACTCCTTTAACTAACGGATCTTGCTGAGAAATCACTTTAATATCTTTGGTGGTAAATAACCCTAAACTTACCGAAGCCGCATCATCCGAACAACCCGCAACCATAAATAAAGACACGACTGCAGCGGTTAATTTTAATAGTTTCACTGTATTCTCCCGTAAGTTATTACTAAGCACCGCGGTGCCAGCTTACAATTATTTTTCAGCTATGTTTCAATACTACCCCATAATAACCGTAACAACGAGCACCGACACGATGAAAAAAGCACTTAGTTGTCTCAGCTTCCTGTTCGCCAGTTATGGCGCATCAGCGGATTATTCAGTTAGTTTATACACTGGTAAAAGCTTTAATCAATCACTCGAAACCGAAAATGGTTTAGCAATAGAATTAGATGACAGTAACCATGTTGCTTTTAGTATTGATAGAAACCTTGACTCAGCTCGTTATGGCTTTTATTTTTCAAAGACCGAAAGTAATCTTCTATCCTCCCCTAATAAAGACGTTAAAATGCAATATGCGCTTTTCCAAAGTGCGATTGAAGTGTCGCTAGCTAACCGCGTTAATGGCTATGTTGGCGCACAAGTTGGCGCAAATCATGTAAAAACCAACTTCACCAGTTCAGATACCTTCTTCGCTAGTGGTTTATATGGTGGTTTTGAGTACTTATTTAACGACCAAACACGAATTTTATTTGAAACTCGTTGGATTGCCACTATTGTAAATAACGCGAGTAACGTATCATGTACGCTCCCGACTGATGAAGACGACCAATGTTTATGGCATTTTGATGGCGATGTACTGAATCAGTTCCAAACAAGTTTAGGTTTTACTTATCGTTTTTGAGGAGTTTACGATGCCACATATAATTATTGAGCACTCTGAAGATTTACCAGTACTGCCACAAGTACTGGTCGAAAAAATTCACAAAACCGCTTACGACAGTGGTTTATTTGAACTCCATACAATCAAAACGCGAGCAATTGCGTACCAACAGTACCTTTTAGGTGAAGGTAAAGGGAAAAGCGGTTTTATACATATCGCAGCCCACATTATGGCAGGACGTAGTATTGAGCAAAAGCAATTGCTCAGTGAAGAGCTCCTAACCTGTCTAAAAACATATTGCCGTGAATCTGATAGCTTAAGCGTGAATATTCAAGATGTTGACCACGAAATTTATCGTAAGTGCTAAAACGGTAAATATTGCGCTTTAATACGCTTAATATCTATTTGCGGCGACTTATATGAAGTGAACACTAACCAGTGTTTGTCTGCAATATAAGTTAGCCCTGACGAGCGACTAAAAGCACGCTCTGGTAAGCGAATCGCATCATGATGTATTTGCTTATCAATATCATAATAACTCAATCTATAATCATCTGCTTTAACATTAAAATAGTAAATACGTGCTGTGGTCGTACTATCTTCTTGTGCAAAATGCCAGGCAAAATTGTTTGATAAGTTAATGTTATCAACCAATAATTGCTCCTTCATACTACCCGCAGGCTTTATCCATAACTGAGTATTTTCTTGATTGGCAAAAATAATATCGCCAGCTGTATTTTCATAACCATACATAGCTTTGCTATCAAGAGCTTGTGTCACTTGGCCATTATTTAAATCAATACGAAACAAGTTACTCCCATTTGAAATCAAGATACTTTGATTATCATGACTCCATGCAGGCTTACCATGATAAGTTAATTGCGTATCTACTTTTTTGATCTGCTCTTGAAGGGTGTCATAAAAATATAAGCCATTTTCGCCTGACTTAAACAAAGTAAACGCAATAAAGCGACCATCATAAGACCAAACAGGGTTATAAATACTGCCCTCTAGCTGGGTTAGCTGTACACGCTCTGTGCCGTCTAAGCTGGCACGCCAAAGCTCTGTAAAGCCAGATTCGTTTGAGGTATAAGCCAGTTGCTTGGTGACTTCACTGTAATCTGAAAAACGAGAGCTAAAGTGCGATGACATAATAGGAAAAGGCGAGCTGGCCACATCGTCACCGATAGCAACACGCATCAAAGCAGAATCTATTTGCCATTGATGAAAATACAAACTGCCGTCACTTGCAAACTCCGGAAAGCTCAATCCTTCTATATCAGCGTTAGTAAGCTTATCGGTAGTTAAGTCATAAAAATAACCATGACGCTGGCCTTGTTTAATCCCCGAAAACACCAGCATTGGCTTGCTTGGATGCCAATCAACCCCACGAATATCGACAAAGCCATTGGTGATCTGAGTAGCCTTGGCGGTTTTTATATCAAGAATAAATAGCTCTTCGTGGCCTGTTGGTAAATTACGTGAAACCACTAATTGCTCACCTGTAGGAGAAAAAGCCACTGATTCATCATAAAAATTACATGCTTGGCAAGCAACCTCCGTGACGGAATGATCATTAAGATTTATTATTTTAAGCTGGGCAAAATTATTTATTTGTTGGCCGTTATCAGCACTACTTCTAGGTCCTAAAAAAACTAACTTATCACCTTGGTTAGTTATATCGAGGTCGCTACTTAACGATTCAATACACTTAGCCAGTTTGGTTATTTTACCGCTACTAATCACTTGCTCAACCAGTTGACACTCACCACTGGATTGATATTGATAATAATAAATCGACTGCGCGTCATGGCTAAACACGACTCGCCCTTCAATTGCTTGGTTATCAGTAAGCGCAATAGATGCTTTATTGGGTGATAATAAATCATGTAAGTAAAGGTTACTTTGGCTCCCTAATCGCCGCCATGAGTAAGCTAAGTAATGGTTATCTTTCGATATGGTCGGAAACAGCTCACGCCCGGGACTGCTAGTAATGGTTTCAACATGTTCACTAAGGGATTTTTTATTTATGGGGGAATTGTCCAGTGACATACTCGTAATAACAGCGCTTATCAATGCGAGAGTTACGGCTAATATTAAAAACCAATAACGCTTAAATATCCCGTTATTAACAGGCACAGCTTCATATTGATCATTACTTACATAGTGAGGGAGCTGCGCTAATCGATAACCAGTTTTGCGCAAAGTATCAATATAATCATTATCTGGATCAAGCTCTTTAAAGGCTTTGCGTACATGCCAAATGCCATTCGTTAGGGCTTTTTCACCCACAAAATGATTGCCATCCCAAACGTTATTTATTAACTCTTCACGCGTGACAATCTCTGGGTAGCGAGAGGCTAGAAAACCAAGCAGCTCAATAAATTTAGGTTGCAACACGCGCTCATCACCATTACACGTCAGCGTGTTTTCAAGCACATTAACTTGACATATTCCAACTGAAAATGGCTGTTCAATACTCATAAATAACGTGTTTACACCTTAAATTTAGACATCTAGAAGGATAACCTTTATTTGCTAAGAAAAGCAAAGTAACGCGATAAGCTACATGAACACAATTTAACATACTTGTAAAAAATTATCACAACCGTCTGATTATAAAATAATAGATATTTAATAGATATAGAATAGGGATATAAACGAGACGTCATTCATTGTGTTTTATTTCACAATTACTTACAACTAATTTCGACAAACCCCATCAGCTAAAGCATTGGTCGTAGTACTTTGAACTGCCCGTCAAAGTGACCAATGTTTTAGCTTTATAAAAATAAAACATAACAACTAATAAACAATAAATAGGGAAACTGCATGATCCAGTTATCAACAAATAAGTGTGCATTAGCACTCGCAATCACAGCATGCTTTTCAAGCCAAGCCATTGCTAATAATGCTGAAATTGAACGCCAAGCCACTGCATCAAAACATAGCACTGCAGAAGCAAAACTAGAAATACCAGAAAAAATAACGGTTACAGGTTCACGTATTAAACGTGATAGCTTTTCTGTCGCCACACCGCTGGTAACCATGGATCGTTCTGCTATTCAAGATACTGGCTTAGGTAACTTATCAGATGTATTAATCGATAACATGCCAGCACTGAGCCAGAGTATCGGTAATACCACCAGCCAATCGAGTATTTCAGGCACTGGGCTTTCAACAGTGCAATTACGTGACTTAGGTGCTAATCGTACATTAACACTCATTGATGGCCGTCGCGTTGTGTCTAATAGCTACGGCGGTAATTACGTTAGTTTAAATACTATTCCTAGCGGTATGGTTGAGCGCGTTGAAATAATTAGTGGCGGAGCCTCTGCTACATATGGCGCTGATGCGGTTGCTGGTGTGGTTAATATAATTACCCAGTCAAAAAAAGAAGGCTTAGATTTTCAAGCCCGAGGCGGTCAAACCACAGAGGGCGGCGGCAAAGAATTTACGCTTGATTTAAATTACGGTACATCATTTGGCGATGACCGTGGTTACGTCTTTTTTAGCTCAAACTGGGATCGCGACTTTGGCATGACCTTCTATGACCGCGACCGCGCGCAAATAGAAGCATCGCACAGCTATGATGATGAGCTGATGTGTAACCAAATGAATACCGCAACCGGTTATCAATGCATGAGGGATATCAGCCAAGCTGATTGGATGAGCAAAAGCGACGGTACCTTAGGCGGTGTATTTTTAGAAAACAGTAAAAATGACACTCAATTTTGGTACGACGGCCAAACACTCCGTGATGACTGGAAAGGCAACGAAGAGGTTTACGGGATCAACTCAAGTAAATATGTAATGCTTGATGTACCCAGCGATAATTTATCTACTGCAGTAAAAATCGATTACGATTTGACTGACGATATCATGGCTTATGGCCAAATTCAGTACAGCAAAAGTGGCTCGTTCAATAGTAAATCTCCTGAAGACGAGTATGAAGGTGCTGCTGTTCCTCGCTATGACGCTGTAACAGGCGATCCAGTTGCCGATATTGCACCCGGTTATATCCCAATTGATAACCCGTATGTACCGCAACAAATTATTGATAGTAACCCGTATAAAGACCGTATTTATTGGGACCGTCGCTTTGGCGAGGTAGGTAATATTAGTACTGATAATGACCGTACAACAATTCGTACTTGGGCAGGCCTGCAAGGCACAATGTTTGACCATGAGTGGGATTGGGATGTATCAGCAGGCTATGGCCAGTTTAAGCAACACCAAGTGCGTAATAACGAATTAAACACGGTACGTGTAAATCAAGCGTTGCAGGCAGAGCAATTAGCAGATGGAACCATTCAGTGTATTGATGCTGACGCTCGCGCACAAGGTTGCGTTCCGCTAAATCTATTTGGTGAGGGTTCTATTACACCAGACATGGCTGATTGGATCCGTACGAATCCGATTATTGATACTAAGATTCAACAATACACCTTAATGGGCTATATCACCGGCGACTTATTTGAATTACCAGCGGGCAATGTATCTGCCGTATTTGGTGGTGAATATCGTAAAGACTCGCAAAGTTTAGATACGAGTGAAGACATGAAAGTCGGCGGGATCACATTTAACGTTGTACCCTCTTTTGATGGTGAAGTAGAAGTCTACGAAGCCTTCGCAGAGCTGGCAGTTCCACTTTTACAAGATGCGCCGCTAGCAAAAAGCTTATCAGCTGAAACCTCTTTACGTTTAGCTAATTACAGTATGGAAAACGTCAATACTGTAGCCAGCTATAAACTCGGTTTATTATGGCAACCCGTTGATGGTTATATGGTACGTGCTAACTATGCACGTGCTCAGCGTGCACCAACTATCACCGAATTAATGTCGCCACCACGTGGCGATTTTGACTCATATGATGATATTTGTGATGGTTTAACGGCTACATCAACTAAACCTGGCCATGCTAATTGCCGCCTAGAGCCAACGCTTGCGAATCAGCTTGCTGAAAACCCTGATTTTGAGTTTGAAAGTGAAGACAACAACTACTCACCCGGCACTGGTAACCCTAACTTAAAAGAAGAAACCGCTGATACTTACACCTTTGGCGTAACATTAGCACCTGAATTTTTAGGTGGTTTTAACCTTGCTATTGATTACTACGACATTGCCATCGTTGATGCAATTGACGAGATCAGTAACGAAAATATTATGTCCGAGTGTTATGACTCAGAAGCTGCATGGGGCGATGATAATGAGTTTTGTAATGACATTACCCGAAATAGCGAAGGTAATATTATTAAAATTCTACAACGCGAATATAACTTAGATGAACTCACTGCACGCGGTTATGACGTAGTCGCAACCTATAAGGTTGATATTGGCAACTACGGTAATATTTCACTTAAAGCTGATTACAACCACGTCATTGAAAATTCACAAACGTATGAAGGCTTAGACGGCAAAGATGTCACCACACAGTATGCAGGTTATGGTCGTACGAAAGATAAAGCCGCCATGTCATTAGTATGGAGTATGGATGATATTCGTATTCGTTGGCGTACAAACTACTTAGGCTCATTTAAAGCTGATCAACAAGATGAGGAAGATTACTTAGATGCTATAGCAGCAAACGACGAACGCTGTGCAGCAAGTGAAGCTTCCTGTGTTGCAAACCCCGAGCCGCTAAAGTATCAAGACTATGGTTCATACCTAAAACATAGCTTATCTGCTTCTTACACCATGGCGTTAACAAGCCAGAGTGACTTACGTATATTTGCTGGCGTTAATAATATTTTTGATAATAAAGGCGCATTCTACCCAGGTGGGCGTGGTAACTACTACACCGAATATGGCGGTGGCGCTGGGCGCTATGTGTACTTAGGTGCGCAATATAGCTTTTAACTAATTCATTAAATAAGCCAAGGCTTATTTAATGTTCCAACTAGGTTGTTATCAAAGGCATGTCTTGCAAGAGCATGCCTTTTATCTTTTTTAACTGCTAGCTACCAGCTTTGCATTTCAACTAACCGCGACTCAGTACGACGATATTCAAACGCCAAACGTTTACCTTGATACAGCATTGCTATATCCACGTCAGCGCTAATAACCACTAATTTTCCACGGTCGTAAAACTCATCAATTAAGGCAATAAAACGCCTTGCTTCATCATCTAACTGATGCTCTTGTAAGTCTTGCTTTTCACGCTGATAACTATCTTCAATACCATGCACTATTTGTTTACCCGTGGCATTTCTCCCCATAACTGGCACGTTAATTATGTATAAGCGGCTAAAGTGCTTAGCTAAATAAATGTAGTCACGGGTACTGCGTGCGCCAGAGCAAAGCGCCATAAAATCAAACATAATAGCTTTTTTACTTTGTTGCATAATTGGCACTTGCCGATTACAAATTGTGATACTGCCATTACTTTTATCAGCGGGAGTAAATGCATTAAAGTGCGCGGTTAATAATGCTGGCTCAGCCTTTATAAAGTAATAGTTATGATATTTGCCAAAGCGAAAACGATGATCAACCTGCCCCGCAACATTAAGCACCTTGCAATGTTGATTAATCAAATCGATAGTGGGTAAAAAACGCACTCGCTGTAAACCATTATAATATAGTGCAGCAGGTGCGCAATTTGACGTAGCAACCAACACAATTTTCTTAGCAAACAATGCCTTAAAAAGTCCAGCCATTAACATCGCATCTGCTATATCAGAGACAAAAAACTCATCAAAGCAAATTAACCGAGTTTGCGTTGACCATTCTTTAGCGATGAGCTCTAGCGGGTTTTTAATACCTTGCAGTTCATTTAAGCGCTGATGTACTTTAACCATAAAATGATGGAAGTGTAGTCGTGTTTTTTGTGTAACTGTAACCTGCTCATAAAACACATCCATCAGCATCGACTTACCACGCCCCACTGGGCCATATAAATATACGCCAGGTATGAAAGGCTTCCTTTGCCACCATTTATGTGGGGTTTGTAATTGCCCTGCCAGTTCATCAAGCGCTTTAACAGCGGCAAGTTGAGCTTGATCTGGCTGTAATTTACCAGCTGCAATTTGCGTTTGGTAAAACGCATCTATAGGCCCACAGACTGTTGTCATAATTTGTCGCTATTTTATAAAAACTAAAGCATTGTAGCGGACTAAAAATGCGACCCCAATAAAAAAGCAAACGTTTTTAGTCGACTCTGTTCAACTAAGCCATTATTTACCTTGTTTATAAATAGACCCCTCTCTAGCTGAATATTAAAGAGTTGGTTAAAGCATAGCTCAGGAATAAAGAATTAAATTATCTTCCTTTATCACTGCTGTACTTTAGCTGATAAACAATAATAACCAAAACTAACAACCTCATCCCAATGCAATTTAATGAGTAAAGTAACAAATAAAGACTTATTGGCATCGCTATTATGGTTTATCACTATCGTTTATAATTACTGGTATTGTTGTCGATTAAAGAAGTAAATCAAATGAAATTCCCTTGCCGCTTAGATAAATTTATCAGCCATTTAGCAGAAACAACACGCACCCAAACCCGCGCAGGAATAAAGCGAAAAGCAGCCACCATCAACGGAGAAGTAGCCACTAGATTTGATCAACCAGTAACCCAAAATGACACTGTCGTATGGCAAGGTGAAACGCTCAGGTATTTAGGTAAACGCTATTTTATGCTTAATAAGCCGGTGGGCTATGTTTGCGCCAACAAAGATAACCTACACCCAACAGTATTCGACTTGCTTGATGAACCCAATTTAAGTGACTTTCATGTTGCTGGGCGACTTGATATTGACACCACGGGTTTGGTACTTATTACTAATGATGGTGATTGGTCCCATCGAATTACCTCACCGAAGCATAATAAGCTTAAAACATATTTACTTGAAGTTGCTGAGCCACTAACAACAGAAGCTGCTGAGTTATTACGTGATGGTGTACAATTACATAACGAAAAAGAACTAACCAAGCCAGCTATTGTTGAGCCAATTGAAAGCTATAGTTTACGGTTGTCTATTTGCGAAGGAAAATACCATCAAGTAAAGCGCATGCTTGCTGCCGTTGATAATAAAGTAGTTGAATTACACCGCGAGAAAATAGCCAATATTATCTTAGATGATAATTTAGCAGCGGGTGAATATCGTCAACTATCTACCAATGAAATCAATATCTGAACGCTTATATAGATGCAAAGAAACATGCCTTACATTTTTTAGTAAGACTGTTAGTAATAAGATTTAAGATTTGATTTCTACGAGGTCGAAATCGCTCATACTAGGAACAATAGCCTGTAGCTTAGATTCAGTGGCATCTAAGCTATTTAAGCACTCACAATACTCTGCAGCTTTAAGCTCTAATTGCTGAGCTTTTTTTTCTAGTGATTTATCAATTTCTTGAGTAATGATATCCATTCGTTGTCCCATATCATTGATACGGTCTTCAATATTACCTTCACGAGATTTAAACGCATCACCTAAAGACATTAATATAGCGCCTAATGAACCATGTACGGCTGAGTGAATTTTTTGGCTGATTTCTTTGGTAAAAAAATCATCTATTTTTGATAGCGACTGCGGAGCAATAAAAAAGAAGTCATCACCACGTTTAAATTTATCCATCAACGCACGTTCAACATATTGTAGCTGGGTTTTGAGTACTTCAGGCTCTTTATCAGACATTCCTTCAACCACTTGCTCTATAGCACTCAGCCCTAGGTTTACACCATCTGTAGCAAGATCAACAAGTTCTGGAACTGTGTCTCGAATACCTAAACTAAACTGCTCTACGACCTTACTTTCTTCAGGAGTTAAGTCAACCAATGAACCACGAATAAACAATTGATTATTATTGTTTATTTGTACCCGAGTTTGGCCTTTGTCGACGATACGAATAACATCATCAGTAATTATTAAGCCGTGGCTGAGTTCAACATCACATTGTTTTTTAGGAAGAACTGCTGCACTGGAAAAGCTTGCAAAGGCAATGGTCATCGCTAGCAACGAACGAGATAATAACACCATACACACCTCTGCAACTCTTAATTTGGGAGGCGCTTAGGTTATCAAAAAAACACTTTTATGCAAGAAAAACTGATTTTATGAACCAAGCACCATAGCCGCGACCTCACATCACGCTTAAGTGATCATAGCAAACCACACTTCCCTTTAAATAGGTGAACCCGGCGGAATAGGAAGCACTTTAAAGTTTTCAGGCCACTTGCCATTGTCTATAAATAACTGAACTTGATCTGCCAAATATTGCTTAAAGGCACTATCACCAACACTAATATCAGATAAAAACGATTCTTGCTGATAGTCTTGCACTAGTTTGCTAAGGTAATAACTAAGCTGTGCTTGGACTTCAGGCGCGAGTTTATTGCTGGCAACTAAATCAGCCATTTGCTTTGCTGTTAATAACTGTACTCGCTGAATCACTTTACCCGTCATCCCTGTTGATGACTTTTGCTCAAAGGTTTGGGTATAAAGCTGTTTAAGTAAACTGTCTAAGCTAAAAAATGCCTTACTACGTGCTTGTTGTTGAGCAAGACGATTCAAACGTTCAGGGTTTAATAATAACGATAAACTATGCTGCGCGGCCACTTCAGGCAGTGCCATAGCATCTAAAATAAGCCCAGTACGACCAACGATACTTTCCCGTGATTTTTTCTCGCCATACGCTTTAGGCGGAATGAGTGCCAATATTGACTCAGGCAAGACTAAATTCTCAGCGTGTAAAGTGGCAAGCAATGCATCCAATGCAGCTTGCTGGGTTTGCTTAACGACTACCTGCGCACCTTTTACGGGTTCCTCACCACGCATTTCATAATCATAGTCAACACCCGCAATTAACTTAACGGCGGCTTCGACCTGATAACGATGAAATAAATACAACGGCACTAGCATTTCTTCAAGCTGTGAAAGTGCAGTACCCGCTTTTATGTTATGTAAACCAAAACTAGCCAAGGCATGTTTACGCACTTCAAGCACACGCATTAATTCATCACTTGGAGAAGTGCCATTATCCCATAAATGGGCTGTTGGATGTGCTCCCCCCTGAGCGCGAGCATCACGATCTGAAATAAACTCCAAACCTTTACTTTTATTTTCAGCTAGAATGGCAGTCAGCTCGGCACTTTCATCTTGATTGGTGAAATCACTGTAACCATATTTGATTACTTGTGTATCCCACACACCCATACCATGCGCGTAACCTCGGCTTACATCAAGCTCATTGTTATCGTTATAACTAAGTAATGGGTGCGGGTAGTCCATCACGGAGGCTCTGTCGGCTACTGAGGCAGCAAAGTTATGAGCAATACCTAAGGTATGACCAATTTCGTGAGCACTTAACTGACGAATACGATCAAGCGCCATCGCTTGTAACCGTGTTGTTACTTCATCACCTTCAATATAGGGGGCTGCGAGCGCTTCAGCAATCAGAATATCTTGACGAACCCGAAGCGATCCTAACGTTACATGCCCTTTGATAATTTCACCCGTACGTGGATCAATCACTGATGATCCATAAGACCAACCACGCGTTGCACGATGCACCCATTGAATTACGTTATAACGGATATCCATCGGATCGGCATTATCTGGTAATACCTTAACTACAAAGGCATTTTTATAACCTGCCGCTGAAAATGCTTCATCCCACCATTTAGCGCCGTCTAATAACGCCGTTTTAACAGGCTCAGGTACACCGGGATCTAAATAATAAATAATCGGTTTAATTGGCTCGCTAATAGGTAAGCTTGGATCTTTTTTACTAAGTCGGTGACGCGGGATAGTGCGCACCAGCATTGATTCACTAAGCGGCGTAGCATAATCTTTATGCTCAATGCTCCAATAGCCTGATTGCGGGTGGAATTTACGCGGGGTATAATTATCATCAGGCAGTTCAATCAATGAATGGTGCTGATGTACAGTTAGTGCATAAGGGTCAGCACTTACCTGACGAATATATTTTCCAGGTTGTGAGCCTTTAAAAGTAAGTACCGCTTCAAGTTCGGTGTTTTTTACAAACGCTTTAGAACGATTCATTTCAACCGCGCTGCGGCTTTCATCTAAATTAAAGTTACCCTGTTTACGCGCCGCTAAGGTGCGGCTAACACCATGCACGTCACTTAATAAATAAGGTGTGTAATCAATTAACAAAGTATTTTCGCGCTCAGCAACCACTTTAAAACCTGCTAAAATACTCGATGCAAAAGCCTCTTTTATACTTTGTTGCTCGGATTTATTACTGGTGTTTGCGCGATAGTAAGTATTGAGGGCACGCAACATTACCTTATTGCCAAAGTGCTCAAACTGCACTAAATGTGTATCACCAAGCTGACCTCGATCAAGGCCTATATCGTTAGAGCCTACCCCATAAGGCAAGCTTTGTTGTAACAAAAAAGGTTGTTTTAGTTTATCTACCTGTAAATAAATTTTTCCGCTTTCAGTATCGTAATAAAATGAAAAGTAGCCTGGAAAATGATTCATTTGCTGAGTAAAATCATTTATGGACTTAATTGCTGCCTGCGCATGAGGTATCATAGTCAGTAGCACAGTGAAGAGCATGTAACGTATCAATGGTATTTTTTGCATAATCTTATCTTTGTTATTCGCGTTTTAAATACTTTGGAGTGTACCCAGTATAAGGGTTTTGATCCAAAATACAGCTATTTAAGATGAAATTCAGCGCTTGCTTTGGCATCACTCTCACACTTAAAAATGCCATTGCTATTAACGTTATCAGGAAAATAGAATGCGTAGACTTCCACCAGTATTACTTGAAGACGGTTGCCCAAGGGAACTTATCTCGTTGATCAGAACTATATTAGCGGCTTGTAAAGAAATTTCATTTCGGGTTGGCCAAGGTGCTCTTTCAGGTGCTTTAGGCTCAACACTCGATGAGAATATTCAAGGCGAAACACAAAAAAAACTAGATGTACTCACCAACCAACTACTTAAAGATATATTACTGGAATCAGGCTATGTAAAAGCGATTGCCTCTGAAGAAGAAGATTACACCGTAGCCGGTAACCCAGATGCAAATTATATAGTTGCCTTTGACCCATTAGATGGCTCGTCAAATACTGATATTGACTCATTAGTGGGCACTATTTTTTCAATAATGAAAGCGCCTGAAGGCTCAGATCCTACCGACCAAAGTATTTTTATGCAACCGGGTAAAGACCAAGTTGCCGCAGGTTATGTATTATATGGCCCATCAACCGTACTTGCGCTAAGCACAGGTAAGGGAACGCGTTTTTATACACTCGATAAAACTCACGGCAGCTTTTTATTAACGCAAGATTTTGCTCAAGTACCAGAGCAAACAAGCGAATATGCTATTAACGCCTCAAACCAGCGTCATTGGCAACCAGCTATGCAAAACTATATTAACGACTTAATTGCTGGCGATACAGGCCCACGCAAACGTAACTTTAATATGCGCTGGATAGCCGCCATGGTCGGCGACGTACACCGCGTGTTATGTCGTGGTGGTATTTTTACCTACCCTACCGACACTAAAGATCCAAACAAGCCTAATAAGCTACGCTTACTTTACGAGGCTAACCCAATGGCTATGCTAATAGAGCAAGCTGGCGGCATAGCCTCAACAGGCAAAGAGCGCATCATGGATATTGAGCCTGACGCCATCCACCAGCGCGTAGCCGTGATCTTAGGCTCAAAAGACGAAGTAGAAACGTGTTTGGGATATCATAAATAATAGGTTTTAGGGGCCAAGCTCTAGAAGCTAGATAAAAGGCTCTGAGAAAACCGGCCTCAGATAATACTTATACCGTAGGCGCGGCTTTATGCCGCGCTTTTTAGTTTCAGACATTTTAAGGTTAAGTTAGCTGCTATATTGCTATAACCTACCCCTTATTCACTTGCCAACAACTCAACCAACCTCGCGACTTTACTCTTATCAAGCTCCCCCATTTGCTCACTATTACTTAGCGCAAAAATAACACCTTCGACAGCACTATGGTCTATGTCGGTTCTTGATTCTATAACATTGGCCCACAACTCAAGGTCGTCTAAATCGATTTCGCCTTGAATACACCGATTGAGTAAATTTAAAACTGTTTCTAAGGTTAATGTATAATTTGTAGCTTCATCGGCGGTTGATGACACGATAATACCGATGGCCTCATCTTTATGTTCACCAAAGCTAGCAAACTCTGTTAATGCTTGTGCTCTGTTCATGTTTAATTATCTGTTATTCTATGGCTGAAAATTTATTTTTTAAATTGACCTAATATTGAATGACTATTTTAACCTGCTCACAATGCCAAGTCATACTTAGCTGTAATGCTGATAATATCACTGCATGCTGGTGTAATGAGCTACCCGCTATTTTACCACCTGATAACAAAGCAACTCGTTGCTTATGCCGAGGCTGTGCGCTGGATAAAATTAATCAGTTTTTAAATAACCTCTATCAACAACCATTAAAACAACAACTCGCTTTTGCTAGGCCTTTTTGTAATAACGAAAATTTAATCGAAAATCTCGATTATGAGATGCAAAATAACATGATGGTATTTACTCGCTGGTTCTTTTTAAAGCGCGGTAAGTGCTGTCAAAACAACTCCTAAATTCGGATAATAAGTGCAATTTCTCAGATTAGATGGCCAGCTGTTATAATTCGGCCATTTTCTCGCCAAAGGAAATTGCTTTAATGAAATATAAACAGCTGACACAAGAAGAAAGATACCAGATTTACGCGTTAATAAAAGCAGGAAATAACCAAAAGCAGATAGCTGAAGAACTAACTCGTTCACCGTCATCTATTTCTAGAGAGCTAAAACGCAATAAAGGACTTAAAGGCTATCGGCCTAACCAAGCCAATAACTTTGCTGAACAAAGACGTAAGTCATCTTTCAAAGCAAGTAAGTTAACAGAGGACGTCACTCACTGGATTAATAAATTGTTGCATGACGGACTTTCCCCTGAGCAAGTGGCAGGCCGCTTAGCTTTAGAGAAACAGGTCGTTTTACATCATGAAACAATTTATCAATATATTTACAGAGACAAGGCTCGTGGTGGCAAGCTACATAAGACACTCACTCGTGCATGTAAAAAGTATAAAAAACGCTATGGAAGCTATGATAAACGTGGACAGATAGTTAATCGAGTCAGCATTGATGAACGCCCAAGTATTGTGGATTCAAAGTCTAGGATTGGTGATTGGGAGGGCGATACAGTGATAGGTAAAGGGCGTAAAAATGCGCTTGTCACAATGGTTGAACGTAAAACGTTATATACAGTCGTTCACAGAATTGAAAGCAAGCATGCGAAAATAACAGCCGATGCGCTGATCACGTGTATGACACCATATAAAGGTAAGGTTATTACCGTGACGTTAGATAATGGAAAAGAGTTTGCTCACCATGAGCATGTTGCACAAAAATTAGAAGCTGATGTGTATTTCGCTCATCCCTATTCATCATGGGAGCGGGGCATAAATGAGAATACCAACGGCTTACTTAGACGCTTCTTCCCCAAGGGAACTGACTTTATGGCGCTAAGTGAAGCAGAGATACAGGCGGCAGTTGATAAGCTCAACCATCGGCCAAGAAAAACAAGAGGGTATAAAACCCCTCATGAATTATTTACGGGGCAATCAGAAGTTCTGGTGGCTGCATAATGATTGCACTTAATACTTGAATTCAAGACTGCAAGAACTGTCCTTTTCGAAAATATTAACTTCGCTTAGGACATACGCCCGTTTCAATAGGTAAATCAGAGCGGGCGCCCCATTCACTCCAAGAGCCATCATAAACGCTTAGCTCAGTATAGCCGCATTCATCTGCAAACAGCGCAAGAATACACGCAGTCACCCCGGAGCCACAGCTAAACTGTAACTTATTTTGCCCCTTTATACGCTTAGCAAACTCAGCTTTTATCTCTTTAATCGCCTTAGCTTCACCATTTTCAAGCAATGTAGTAAAAGGCAACGATACGCTGTGCGGAATATGACCACTGCGCATCCCTTCACGTGGCTCAGCCATTTCACCTGTAAAACGCTTATAGCCACGAGCATCAAATAGCAAAACATCGTCGTCATCAATACCATTAAACACCGCCGCGGCGTGAATGAAATGATCTGTTCGGGGTTTGGCGATAAAGTTACCTTTATGATGATGGCTATGGCTGTATTCAACTTGTGTGAAATAACCTAATGCCTGCCACTTGGCAAGACCGCCGCTAAGTACCTTAACATTGTCAAACCCCATCGCTTTAAACATCCACCAAGCGCGAGCAGAGCTAAACAAGCCTTGGTCTTCATAAATAATCACTAAAGAGTCATTGTTTACGCCCATCAACTGCATTTGCTCAGTAAATTGCTCAGCACTACACATCGTATGTGGCAGCAGGTTACTGCTATCGGCCAACTGTTTTTTTAAGTCAAAACGTTGAGCATTTGGTAATATAGCCTTGGGGTTATAATTACCCAGCTTACCGGGACGCACCATACCGGCATCAAAAATAACTAAATTATCATCATTAAGATGAGTGTTTAACCATTGGCAAGTAACTATATTTTTCATTATGGCTCTTTCCATCTTTGATATGCTCTCTAAAAAATTTACAGCTTATTAAATGGCTGTAAAGCTTGTAAGATAAATAAAAATAAGCATCAAGATCTTACTAACTTGTGTAAAATAGGCAATGATATAATTAATTGAAAAGTTCTATTATAATAGAGCTTTGATTTAGCTCCGCAAATTATAGCGATAAGTAAATACCTAGCATTTACAGTATATTAAGGGATCTCTTTAGATGCGCAAGAATAACCAATTAAATAACAGCCAAATAACAGGTAATATTTTAATAGTATTACCTACGTTTATAGGTGACGCTATAAATTGTACTCCCGCATTACAATTGATCGAAAAATTATACCCCAACCAAAAAATAATATTGCTTGTAAGGCCTCAATTTGTAGAGCTATTTGAACGTGATTTAAATTACTCGATCATACCTGACGAACGTTTCAAATCGTCTAATTCAGTTTCGATGTTGGCGCAGGCTAAGCAATTAAGAGCCGCGAATATCCAAATAGCCTTTATAATGCGTAACTCACTATCTGAAGCTATTTTATGCTTTTTAGCAAACATCAAATATCGCGTCGGTTATGCTAAAAATGGCCGTTCACCGTTGCTTACGCATAAACTAAAACTTAATAAAAATCATCATTATATTTATCGCTATTGTAGACTTGTAAATGAACTTCACGGTAATCCATTTTCAATAATGCCAAGTACATTATTGACTAAAGAAACAAGTAATTTAGTACTTAAACAAGAAAAAAAATCTATCGGGGTTTATTTTGGTGGTCAGAATAAAGGCCTTCGCCACTACCCTCACGATCTTGCATTAGAAAGTCTTGAAGAAGTAGCAAAAAACATCGATTGTACTTTTTACTTATTTGGCGATCCTAGTGAAAAAGAAGATGCATTATATATACATAATCAGCTAATAAACAAAAATATTGAGTCAACAATACTTGCAGGCAAAACATCAATTGCAGCCATGGTAGATGCAATTGCAGCAGTCGACTTGATGATTACTATTGATTCTGGTCCTATGCATATTGCAGCGGCATTTAATGTCCCTTTCGTAGCAGTGGTTGGACTCGGTACATCTCCTTGGAGTATCGTTGATCCAAAAATGATAAATAAAATAGCATTGGTAGCTAATGGTCAGCAACTGCTACAAAATGAAATTATAAAGGCAATAGAGCCCCGACAAATAGCTCAAGCAGTACAAACGCTACTAAATTAGTTAAATTTTAATTATCTCTGAGCGCAATGGCACCATTCTAGAGAGAATTTAATTTTGTAGCGAGTGATTAACGTTTTGCTCATCCATAGCAGCAATGAACAAGTCAACAACATGGCTAAAATCTCGCTCTGAAATGCACATGCCGGTGTGTATATCGACCATATTGTAACCTTTATATTTACATGGTTCATCGGTTAGTGCGCATAAGTGAGAAACAAACCCTTCGCGAAAATGGCTTATATCTGCATGCTCAAAAATGAATGTTCTGCTCATCATTACCAATTGGGTTAATAAAACTATCAACTAATCGCTCAAGGCCAACCAACACGTTGTTGATATAAATTAAGGTTATTAGCTGAGCGACATCCCAACTTTAGCTATGCTGTTAATCTAAAATTCAGTTAATTAAAAACTGGCTATAAATGTAAGGATAAAAGCCCAGTAACAATAAATTAAATTTAAGTAACTGCGCTTTTTTCATACTTTATAATTACTATTTGACGATTAAATCATATTCCTTGTCTAAAATAGCAATGACTTCACTGCGCGGATCTGTTGGAATCGAAATGTTTTGGCCAATAATTTTACTCGCAATACCAACATAAGTATTTGACACTTCGAGCATCACTGATTCAGGTAAGGCATAACTTTGCGCTAACTGCTCACGCTCATCCATACGGTCTTTATTAAGTAGTACATCGCTGTCTGATACGTTATTTATAAGCAATTGACGAAACCCTTCTTTAGAGTTCTCAATTATTTTACCATCTTGATAAGCCGCTTCATCCCAAATACGTGACGAATCCGGCGTACCCACTTCGTCGATATAAATAAGTTTATCCGTGCCATCAACACCTTCGACATAACCAAATTCAAATTTAGTATCAACAAATACTTGTCCAAGTTTTGCAAGTTCTTGGCTTATTAAGCCAAAACCTTCCACTAATAGCTTTTCGTATTTAGCCACATCATCTTCAGATTTAAAGTTAAATACACTTAAGTTATTAATAATATTTTCACGGGTAATATTTACATCATCAACCGGTGGGATCTCAGCAACCCCAGTAATAACCCCTTTAGTAGAAGGAGTAATTAAAACTTCATCCAGCTTTTGGTTGGCCGTTAAGCCTTCAGGTAAATCAATACCACAAAAATTACGAGTGCCTTTCGCGTAATCGCGCCACATGCTGCCAGTAATATACTGACGCGCAATAGCTTCTACTTTTACCGTACTGGCTTTACGTACAATCCATACATAAGGGTGTGGAATATCAACAATGTGATTACCTGCAAGACCTGCTTGATCAAATAGTTTAAACCAATGAGAAGCAACTGAGTTAAGTGCAATACCTTTACCCGGCACGCCATTTAGGCCATTTTCACCTTGCCAAATACAGTCAAACGCAGAGATGCGATCAGAAATCACCATTATCGCAAGCTCAGTGTCTTTAGGTACGTTGTAACCTTTGTCACTAATTAAGCGGGCACTATCTTCATCAGTTAACCAATAAACCGAACGTACTTTACCACTGTGTACTTCACCTTTAGTGCGGATGGGTAAATCATCGTTAACGTCTAAAACTTTATAGCTAGTCATGCTATCTCCGGATGTATGGCATGCGCTTGAAAAACGCAATATGGGATTGGGGTTATAGCTGCCTATAATAATCTAGACTCATCGAAAGCTCAATCTCTGGCCTGCTATACATCAGCACAGAAATAAAAAAGATAAAAAATATTAATTTTCAGGTAATTTTGCTGTCATAAACAATATACCGTTATAATAGCGGTCTCAATCATGGGAGGTAACACTTGGATTATTTAGCCGCGACTCAGCAAAAAAAATATTTAATGTACATTTCTCAAAATTATTCATTTGCGATTTTGCGCCCATTGCAGCATGAAATTTTAGCTCGTGGTGGCGAAGTAAAGTGGTTTTTGGAAGGCTGCAATGTGAATCCGCATTTTTTACACCCAGATGAAGCACAGCTAACTTCAGTTAATCAAATATGTCAGTGGCAACCTGATGTCGTTTTTATACCAGGAAATACCGTTCCAAACTTTATCCCAGGTAAAAAAGTAGCTGTTTTTCATGGTTTTAATTCTGGTAAAGTTAACCGAAGAGGTTTTGAGGATCACTTTAATATTAGAGGCTGTTTCGACCTTTATTGTACGCAGGGACCAAATACAACAGATAAGTTTAAGCGGTTAGCTAAGAAACATGGTTTTTTTGAAACTAAAGAGACCGGCTGGCCAACTTTAGACCCACTTTTTTCGCCAACCTTAAATAATCCTTATATTAATAGTTTAAACTCTCGAAAAACATTATTAATTTGTTCAACATTCTCTCGTAACTTATCCCTTGCACCAAAGCTTTACCAGCAAATAAAGCACTTTAGCGAGCAAGGTAAGTGGCGTATTTTGGTACAATTTCATCCAAAAATGCCGCAGTATTTAGTTGAACAATATAAAGCCCTCGAGAATGAAAATTTAACGTTTATTGAAACCGATAATGTACTGCCGTTACTACAAGCAGCAGACGTCATGCTATGCGACACATCATCAATTTTATTGATGTTTATTTTACAACGTAAGCCGGTGGTCACTTTTTGCAACCAAGACCCTGGTGAACATTTAATTGATGTTACTGACGCAGATAAACTCGAGGCCGCAATCGATTATGCATTAACTCACCCACACGATCTTATGAGTAAGATTGAACAGTTCTGCCAGCAGTTGCACCCATACCAAGACGGTTTATCGAGCCGGCGTGTACTTGCCGCTAGTAATGAATTATTATTTAACAATCTGCCACTTAAGCCAAAGCCTCTTAATTTAATTCGTAATTTTAAGATGCGTAAAAAATTAAGTTACTGGCGTTGGTAACACTGCATAGGTTCTCATGATCACACTTAACAATGTGCTTTTTAAATGGCACGCTCAACAAGTAAAACCAACTCTCTCAATTGATAGCTTACATATACGCCAAGGCGAGCATGTGTTTTTACACGGCCCCAGCGGTTCAGGTAAATCGACTGTACTATCATTACTTGCAGGTATTAATACGCCAACAGCGGGTGAAATAACCCTGCTTGACACCTCGATTCAAACACTTAGCCACGCTAAACGCGACGCTTTTCGTGCTGATCATTTAGGTTATATTTTTCAAAACTTTAACTTACTGCCTTATTTGTCACCAATTGAGAATGTCATGCTTGGCTGTCAATTTTCAGAAAAACGTAAGCAAACAGCGCTTGCCAGCAGTGCTCACTTAGACGTAGAAGCAAGCCGTTTACTTGATGCTCTAGGGCTTGAAAAACAGTTACAGCAGCAATCAGTGGCAGAGCTAAGCATTGGCCAGCAACAGCGAGTTGCTGCAGCACGTGCGTTTATTGGCAGCCCTGAAATAATTATTGCTGATGAGCCTACTTCAGCCCTTGATGCCGATAACCGAGAGGCCTTTATTAAATTATTATTCGCACAAGCAAAGGTAGCCAACAGCAGCTTAATTTTTGTTAGCCATGATAAATCGCTAGAAGCATTATTTACTCGTTCTATAAGCTTAGTAGAGTTACAAGGAGCCAACCCTCATGCTACTAACTAAACTAGCTTATAAAAGCTTACTAAATCGCCGTGCAAGCGCATTTCTAACCTTGTTTACTATTGCCATCAGCGTGATGTTACTGTTAAGTATTGAACGTGTCCGCGTTGATGCAAAGAGCAGCTTTAGCAATACGATTTCAGGCACCGACTTAATTGTTGGTGCACGCACGGGTGATATTCAATTATTGCTTTCGTCAGTGTTTCGTATCGGCCATGCTAACAACGGCCTCAGCTGGAAAAGTTATCAGTATATTAAGCGCCAGCGCGGAGTAAATTGGACCATTCCAATTTCTTTAGGTGATAGCCACAAAGGACAAGCAGTGCTTGGCACTTCCCCCGATTATTTTAGCCATTATCGTTTTGGTAAAAAGCAATTATTAAGTTTTTCTCAAGGCCAACCATTTACTCATATTGATGAGGTGGTGCTAGGCAGCGATGTAGCCAACTCACTTAATTATCAACTAGGTGATGAAATAGTTATTTCTCACGGCATGGGCAATACCAGTTTTCATCACCATGACGATAACCCATTTAAAATAGTGGGCATTTTAGATGCCACCGGCACCCCCGTGGATAAGACTCTGCATATTCCGCTTGCTGCCATTGAACTTATTCATGGTGGTAACTCACAAGGTAGCCACGATGATCACAGTCACGAACCAAGCCATGAACACGAACACGAACATCAACATGATTTAGTCGGTGAGCCAAAGCAAATTACAGCATTTTTAATGGGTTTTGATTCGCCTTTGTATACTTTGCAAGTACGTCGCAATATCAACCAATATAAAGACGAAGCACTACTGGCAATTATGCCTGGTGTAACATTACGTGAGCTTTGGGAAATGCTATCCATAGTAGAAAAAATATTGCTGCTGTTTTCTATTGTTGTGGTATTAGTTAGCTTGCTTGGCATGCTTACTACATTATTGGCAAGCCTTAATCAACGCCGCCGAGAGCTAGCAATTTTGCGTTCAGTGGGAGCGAGACCATGGCATGTTTTTTCATTGATCAGTATCGAGTCGCTACTTATCACCAGCCTTGGTTGCTTAGTCGGTGTTGGGCTGTTTTATTTGTTGATGGCATTTGCTGCTGGGTATTTGCAAAGTCAGGCCGGCATTACTATTACGATTACCATGCTCTCATACTATGAACTAACACTAATCGGCGCTATTATGGCGGCTGGTTTTATTGTTGGTTTAATACCCGCAACACGTGCTTATTTTTATTCATTAGCCGATGGCATGAGCATTAAAATTTAATAAGGGTTGTTATGCAGTATTTTAAAAAAATAAGTGTTTTATGCTTATTGGTTGTTAGCCTCACTAGTGTGGCAGGTGAACCAAAAGAAATTTTTTGGGAAGACTTAATTCCTCAAGGGCATGTGCAAATTGATACTCAAAATCAAGCTAACCACGAAGGCTCAGAGCAAAACTGGGTACAACCAGAGTTAGACGCACCAATAGTTAAAGAACTGAACGGCCAATCAGTGAGCTTACCGGGTTTTGTTGTGCCGCTGGAAGGCGATGATGAAGTAATCACCGAATTTTTGCTTGTTCCTTACTTTGGTGCTTGTATTCACGTACCACCACCGCCGCCAAATCAAATTGTTCACGTAACCATAAAAGGGGGCGTGCCAATCGAAAGCCTTTACGATGCCATCGTAGTGACCGGCGTGATCAGCACAGAAACCTGGTCAGGCGAAATAGCCCAAGTAGGTTATAAAATGAAAGCCGTTGGCGTAGCTCCTTTTGAGCTTTAAATCATTTCGTCCTAAAAGCACTTACTGATTTAGGACGAAACTCACCCACTACACCCTTATTTATTTTTGGCACTGAGAACAATACACCGTGCTACGTTGACCTAAACGAATTTCAGTTAATGGCTGTTGGCACTTCATACATGGCTCGCCTTTGCGCCCATACACTAATAATTGCTGAGCAAAGTAACCCGGCTTACCATCACTTTGCGCAAAATCTTTTAGTGTAGTGCCGCCTTGTACTATCGCTGCTGCCAGTGTTTCTTTAATAATAGGCACTAATCGCTGATAACGTGCTAGTGAGACTTTACCCGCTTCTCGCTTTGGATGAATACCCGCTTTAAATAATGATTCATTGGCGTAAATATTACCCACGCCAACTACCACCGCGTTATCCATAATAAACTGTTTTACCGGTATTTTTTTATTTCGTGACTGCTCGTAAACACGTTTAGCTGCAAACTCATCGGTTAACGGCTCAGGGCCCAGCTTAACTAATAAAGTGTGACACTCATTGGGCGCTTGCCATAAGCAACAGCCAAAACGGCGCGTATCGTTTAAGCGCAGCGCTTTATTATTAGCAAAAATAAATTCAATGTGGTCATGTTTTTTAAGTGGCTCTGTTTTATCAACCACTCGTAAGTTACCCGACATTCCCAGGTGTAAAATCACACTGCCGAGCTCACAGTACAAAAGTAAATATTTTGCTCTGCGCTCTACTTTTGTCACTTTTAAGCCCTGAATCTGCTTTACATCATCAGGGACTGGCCAGCGCATGTTGGGATTATGGATATTCACCTGAGTAACTTGCTGGTTCAGTATGTGTGGGGTGATGCCTAAACGGCTCACTTCAACTTCAGGTAATTCAGGCATCAGCTTCACTTTTTTGAAAGTTAATTAACGACAGTAGCTGCTCGCCGGCAAGCCATAAAGCAGCAACATAAATACGCGTTAGGGTTTGCTCATTAGTTTTGCGCTCAACAAGTGTAAGCTCAACACTTTGCCAATAACTAATTAAGTCAGCAACTTGCTGCTGAGACATGAGCCCTTTTTTTTGTTCTGGAAAAGCAAGCGCTAACACAAAATTCTGTGCGGGCAACACAGCCTGTACATCTTGCTTCGTAGGCACGCTATTAAGCTTTTTGTGCAAACCATTAAAGAAGAAAATCATCAACAGCATGGAGAATATAAGCACATTGTTCCAGCCTTTGCGGCTTAACTGCATTTGAGCCCTTCCTAAAAATTCAATTAGTTAAAGTGTAACCAAAAAGAGCCGTAAATGGCAGCCGAATTTTTTATCAATAATATACAAATTCAGCAACCAGAGTGTGTCAATATTAGATAACTTTGCTAAAATAACGCAAAACTTAAGGAGCTCCGTCAATGTCAATGTATGTAGTAGGTCACAAGATCCCAGATTCAGATTCTATTTGTGGTGCAATTGCACTGGCTTATTTGAAAAACCAAATCGAAGAGCCAGCAATCCCCACTCGCTTAGGTGAAGTATCACCTGAAACACAATTTATTCTTGATAGGTTTGGTTTCGAAGCCCCGGAACTTAAATTAAGCTATGCGGGTGAAGATGTGTATATTGTAGACCACACAGAAAAAACCCAAGCTCCTGATGATATCGACCAAGCTCACGTTGTTGGTGTTGTTGATCACCACAAACTTGGTGACCTAACAAGCTCTGCTCCACTTGAGTGCTGGATCCGCCCTGTTGGCTGTTCAAATACCATTATTAAAATGATGTACGACTTTTATAATGTTGAAATTCCAAAAGACATTGCAGGCATCATGCTATGCGCAATTTTAAGCGATACCGTTATCTTCAAATCACCAACGTGCACGACCGCTGACATTAAATGTGTTGAAGCCCTTGCAGAAATTGCTGGCATCGAAGATTTTAAAGAACTTGGCATGGAAATGTTTAAAGTAAAATCAGCTGTTGAAGATACCCCTGCACGCGACTTAGTTATGCGTGACTTTAAAGACTTCAACATGAACGGTAAGCTCGTTGGTATTGGGCAATTAGAGGTTATTGATCTTGCCGTATTTGACGATATAAAAGCAGATCTTGAAGCTGATATAGCTAAATTAAAGCAAGAAGGCGGTCGTCACTCAGTATTATTACTGCTTACCGATATTATGAAAGAAGGATCGCAAATGCTAATTGCCTCAGACGATATCACCGTTATTGAAGGTGCGTACAATGTACAGGCCGAAAATGACCAAGTATGGTTAGACGGTGTACTGAGTCGCAAAAAGCAGGTTGTCCCGCCACTACAAGATACTTTTGCTAAACTATAAGTTTGGTGCGGTTTAAAGCCGCACCAAATGTCTATTTTGTTTATCAGCGCGATTTTAATCGCGCTTTTTCATAACTCGTAAATTGTTATCGAGCTCGGCGTTTTTTCAGCATCATTTTTGTACCAAATCCCGCCATTACTAACAGCAGTAATAAAGTAATTACAATCATACCATCACGCAAAATTCGCCCAGTAAACGATGTTAAGTGGCTCCATTTATGTAACAGTGAAAACGATAATCGCTCTAGACGGTCTTGACTGCGACTTTGATCAACCAAAATACCACTTATTGGATCAACGAATAGCCAACTGCTTTGAGTATCATCTAACTCAACCTTCCATACCGGTAAGCGCTTATTACGAAAATCATAATCAGCCCCATAACGAGTTACAATTTGGCTATCGTCAACACTCACTTGCTCGTCTTTTTTAAACTTCTTTGCCAATAGTGTGGCTTGGCTTTTATCGTTTATATCATTGCGCTCATTACCCGAGTATGGGTTGATATAAACGGCTGGTGCTTCACTAGGCATGCCCTTAAAACGGCTATTACGATTAGCATTAGCCACTTTTTTAGTTGCTATTCCTAAACGGTAAACAGCATTATTTTGTGCATCACTAACAACACTAATACTGGTTAAGCTTTTACTTTGATAGCGAGCAAGCCAATCATTATTTAAGGTTTGCTGTGTATTAATACACCCTATGCTCTGTAAACGTAGGCCACTAACACTTGTCGCTTGCGAACTATATAATAAGTGATAGAAGCCACTGGCAGACCAGCCAAGTAATGGTAGCCAAAGTGCATAAGCTAAATAGCGATGATAACGACGACTCGTTTGCTTTATAGCGCGTTTACGCATAGCAAACACCAACCCAAGTCCAGTAACGGCCATTGCAAATAATGTAACCATTAATAAGCCAATAATAACTAAACGGCCATACTCAATACTTTCTAACCAGGCAAAGGTATGAAGTTGCATAAATACAGCTTTTAGCGTGTTTTTAAAGCCATTAGTAATACTGGCAAGGCTGTTAGTTTCGGTAAATACATAAGTGCTAGTGCCGTTATTAAAGTCAACTTTATAAACGGGCAATAAGCGATTAACTGCGGGGTAATCATCACTAAAGTGCTCTATTACGCTTATAGCATCAATTTTATTACTGGCAATACCACTATAGTAACTGGCTAGCCACTTAGCCTGTTGTTTATCAAAATCAGTGAGGTAATCTAGAGTCTCTAAATTATAGTAATCACGGCTCGCTTTACCTTTGCGTGTAACCTGTAACAGTCCACCATACTGCTCATTAGCAACCACTTTGACCACTTGCGCGCTCGCAGTCACACTAGGCATTTTTACTAGTTGGTTAAAACCGCTAAGCTGCGCGTGGTTAAGTTGTAATTTAGGCGCTGAAAAAGCCACTGTCTGCGGGCCAAACCAGCTCATAATTGGGTGACTAATTGCGCTACCTCCCCAAATAAGTAGTGCTGCAAGCCCCCACCAACCTAACTTTTTATGCCATGTATTTAATAGTTTTCTCATCACCTACCCCTTACAAGCCATAACGAAAGCCAACAAAGAAACTTCGTGGCTGTCCAGGACGATAGCTTAAATCAGGATCGCCAACTTGGTTTGAGGTATATGACGAGTATAGCTCATCGGTTAGGTTCATAACTCTAAAATAGGCTTGCATTTTGTCGTTAATATCGTAGTTAAAACGTAAATTTATTAAGTTATGGCCGTCATCAGTTTGGGTATTAGTTTGATCGGTGTAATAACCACCTAAGTAACTGTATTCGAGTTCGCCGCGCAGGCCATTTAACCAATTAGGATAATAAACCAATCGTAAGTTACCACTATGATCAGGCGCTTTAGCTATTTTATTGTCAGCAAAGTTAAGCTCTTGCGAGCAAAAACAATCTGTGGAAAAGTAAACATAATTAAAGTCTTTATAGGTTTGGTCAGTATAAGTATAAGACATACCTAGCTGTAACTGCTTGCCCAGCATGGTGTCTACCCCTATCTCAATGCCTTTATGTTCTGTTTCACCGGCATTAGTTGTAACCCGCGATCCTGCTTCGATAATTGAAACAATATCGTCCTCAGTATTCATATCATAAATTGCGATTTCATAATCAAACTGGTTGCCAACCTGACCGCGAAAACCAATTTCAGCACTTTTACTGTGTACTGGTTCAAGCTCGGTTGAACCTTGTGAAGAGCCAGGACGAAATAAATTACCTACCGTAGGCGCACGAAAGGCATAACGGTAACTAACGTACATATTATGTGAATTGTTAAACTGATAGATTGCCCCAAGTTTAGGGCTGGTGTTGCTGTAACTAATAGTTTGGCTTTCAGGGCGCAGATGGGCGTAATCAAATGCGGCATCGCTTAAATTATTAGTGTAATCCACTTCAAAACGGTCAAAGCGTACACCTGCATTAAATCGTAGCTGCTTGTTTAGTTGGTACTCCCCATGCAAATAAGGGGAAATAGAGCGTTGGGTGGCATCATAATCGTAATTAAGCTGCCCAGTTTTACTATAGTTGGTGTATATATCAGCTTGTTGATCTATGGTTATTTGCTCTTCACGGTAACTAGCTGGTGTACTATCAATATCAACACCCGCTATAAACTCAACATTACCTGAATCACTTCGGTATCGATATTTACTCATTAAACCATAAGATTGAAACTCAGTTTCAGCTAAATTAGCATCATAAGTGATCATCCAGCTTGGCATCATTTCAGATTCATTATTACGATAATAAGGCGTAAACGACAGTAAGCTTTGCTCACTTAGCGTATAATTTAACTCTATAGAGATACGACTAGCACTGACCTTACGGTAGCCAATTTCACCATGGTAAAGGTTTTTCTCAGGGTTATTTTGATAATCGTCATACTCAAGCGATGAACTACCTGACTGGTCAATCTGTGAATGGGAACCCGTTAGCTTCAATTGCCAGTTTTTACCAAGCTCAGCATCTAAGCGACCATTTACTGAGTGACGGTCGTAATTACTCTCATCACGAAAACCATCACTTTGGGTATAGTTATAATCAACTCTACCTGCGGCATTATCATTGAGGCTATTACTGAGTGAGAGTAATCCCCGCTGCCAGCCATCACTGCCCAGCTCAGCATTTATTTCAGCAAGAAAGTCTGTGCTCGGAGCTTTGGTAATACTGTTAATAACCTAAAGTATCCCCAAAATTAGCCTTTATATATCAATGAACTAATAGTGTTAAAAAATATGGGTAGTGAGGGAACATTCATGGTGTTTTGTGATCTTATGAATCGCTTAAAAACAACAGAACTAAACACCATGAATGCGTCTACTATTTTGCACAATATGCTCCGCGCTGTCACCCCTAACTCTATTCATAAAGCCAGATTTAATACTCTAGTCGCTGCCGTTAAATCTCTTTTGCACTGTCAGCAATGCACCTTGACATCTATTGGTCGCAATTTGGATTCAAAAACAACTGAAAAACATGATATTAAGCGTATTGATCGACTACTCAATAACCACGAGCTTTTGCGTGAATCGACATCGGTTTATGTTCGCTTAAGCCGTTTTGTGGTCACTGAAAAGCATCCCGTCATATTGGTTGATTGGAGTCATGCAGATACACAAACCAAATACTGTATTCTGCGTGCTAGCATTGTCAGTGAAGGTCGCTCTTTGACCTTATACCAGGAAAGTGCATTCAGCTTTCAATATCATTGCCCAAAAGTACAAAAACGGTTCTTGAAGATGCTCAAACTGATCTTGCCGAGTGATTGTCGGCCCGTTATTGTTACGGATGCGGGCTTTAAAGTTCCTTGGCTCAAAGCCGTGCGAAACAATGACTGGCATTATATTAGCCGAGTTCGAGGTACGGCACACTTGAAAACGCAGGGCAGCGATGAGTTTGTTCCATGCCAGTCACTATTCAAGAGCAATCAACGTAAGAGCCAGTATCTTGGCGCGACCGAGCTGACCAAAAGTGCAAAATATCAAACGCATGCAGTGTTGGTTGGCAAGGGACATAAGTTATTAAAAAGAGATAAAGAACGCGGTTATAAAGAGCCTTGGCTACTCGTTTCTTCACTTCCAAAAAGGCACCATTTTCTCGAAAAAGTGCTCAAGCTATATGGTATGAGAATGCAGATAGAGGCAGGGTTTCGAGATCAAAAAAGTGTTAGATTCGGCTTAGGCTCAGATCTGCACAGAACGAACAAACTCAATCGATTAGACATACTTTTACTGCTCGCAACTCTGGTTCATTGGTTCTCAATGATGCTGGGGGCAGTGATAGACAAAGCAGGAAAGACAGGCGCTTTTCAAGCTAATTCAACCAAAAAAAGACGAGTAGTGTCATGGGCATTTGTTGGGCTGCGATACTTCAAAAAACAGTCCATTAAACTGCGACGGCGAGATTATTTGGAAGGGCTAGCCTATTTCGTACAGGTGGTAGTGAAACTCGATTGGAAAAATATGGATGGAGTGATGTAATTGAAACTTAATGATTATTTCTGGGGATCCCTTAGGTTAATAACGCCACCAATCGCATCACTGCCATAAAGTGCCGATGCGGGACCTTTTATTACTTCCAAGCGGCTACTTTGTGGCACATTGATTTCATACAAACCATTGTGGTTAAAAAAGCCCGTGGGGCGGGTAGGAATACCATCTTCTAAAAATAAATAAACGCCTGCGGTACTTAAAGGCTGACGAATCGCCGTCATATGCCCTTCACCACCTAAATTATTAATATACACACCAGCAACTCGGTTTAATGCTTCCGCTGGATGAGCTGGCGCTATGTCGGCCAGCATTTGTTCAGTAATAACTCCCACCGATTCAGAAAGTTCAACGTTTGCTTTTGCTTCTCGAGTACTGGTAACCACCATATGTTCTAAGTTTTCATTATTTGGTGTTTGTGCGTTTATCGATGAGCTAATAGTAAGGGTAAGTATTGAGAGTTTTGTGAGCCGCATTTTTTATTTTGTTTTTAGAAAATTTGGATTATTTTAATAACTTAGTCAGCGGATGTCGCTGCGACATATTGTCACACCCAAATTTTATAAACTCTAAAAACAAAAACCCAGCCTAGATAGGCTGGGTTTTTAACATTCTCTGAAAGAACTAAAATTACTTGATTTTAGCTTCTTTGAAAATCACATGTTTACGAGCCTTAGGATCGAATTTTTTGATTTCCATTTTTTCAGGCATGTTACGCTTATTTTTGTCAGTAGTGTAGAAAAAACCAGTACCGGCAGTTGAAACTAAACGGATCTTATCGCGCATGATTCAGCCTCTTAAACTTTTTCGCCGCGAGCACGGATTTCTGTAAGAACCGTGTCGATGCCTTTTTTATCGATAATACGCATACCTTTAGTAGTAGTGCGTAATGTTACAAAACGTTTTTCACTTTCAACCCAGAAACGGTGTGTTTGTAGGTTAGGTAGGAAACGACGTTTAGTCGCGTTTCTCGCGTGTGAACGGTGATTACCAACCGCTGGACGCTTACCTGTAACTTGACATACTTTAGACATGTCTATATATCTCCAATAACTTCGCTCGAGCTTAATTTTCCCTAAGGCCATGTATTTTGAGCCCTAGGTATAAATCGAAGGGCGCTCTTTATACAGCTTATACAGGCAAAGATCAAGTATTTGATCTAATTCAACCAGCTCATATGTAAATTTGATAGCGGCCAATTATAAAGATCGAATGCCCTTAGGGAAAGTAAAAACTGCATTTAAATTAAACTAATTTCAAAAAAAACGCTAAACCGCTCATTTTTAACACTGTTAAGCATTTAACAAAGTTTAAATAAAGCCTCGCTCAGCAAACGAAACGCAATTATCTCCACCCACAACGATGTGATCGAGCACATTTATGTCAACCAATTGTAATGCCTTTTGTAGTTTTTGGGTAATTAACTTATCTGCTTGGCTTGGTTCTGCAATTCCTGATGGATGATTATGCGCTAATATTAATGCAGCAGCATTATTTTTAAGCGCCGCTTTAACAACTTCTCGCGGATACACCGATGCCGCATTAATCGTTCCGTAAAATAATGTCTCATCTTTAATCAAACGATTTTGGCTATCGAGATAAAGCACCATAAACACTTCTTGCTGTAAACCTCGTAACTGAATAGTTAAATAATCATAGACCGCTTGTGGTGAGTTAAACACGGCATCACGCTGGCACTGTTCAAGCATATAACGCCGACTTAGCTCGAGCACCGCTTGTAACTGTACAAATTTAGCAACTCCTAGCCCTTTTTGTGTACAAAACTCATCTAAGCTTGCATTAAACAAATTATGTAAGGTGTTATTTTGGCTCATTAAGTGCTGTGCTAATTCAATGGCATTCATGCCAGGCAAACCTGTACGTAAGAATATCGCTAATAATTCAGCATCACTCAAGGCACTAGCACCCTTTGCTAATAGTTTTTCTCGTGGTCGTTGCGATAACGGCAAAGAAGTTAACTGCATTATTTCGTCCCTAAAATAAAATGTACTCTTTTAACTGTAATGCAAAAATAAAATTTTTCCTGCTCTTGTTATCTAAATTCAATTTAATAAACGTCGTGCCTGCTTTAAAGATTTGCTATCGTTAAGACATATCAATATTAGGCATTAATGAGTTATGACAGAGTTAGCAAACAAAAAAATTTTACTGGGTATCAGTGGCGGTATTGCAGCCTATAAATGCGCCGAACTTGTGCGCCGCTTAAAAGAACGTGGCTGTATTGTAAAAGTAGTGATGACTGATTCAGCTAAACATTTCATCACCCCACTAACAATGCAAGCAGTGAGCGGTGAAGCGGTATCTGACTCATTACTCGATCCATCAGCAGAAGCCGCCATGGGCCATATTGAATTTGCCAAATGGGCTGACTTAATTTTAGTCGCCCCTGCCACCAGCAATATTATTGCTAAAATGTCTGCGGGTATCGCCGATGACTTATTAACCACCTTATTACTGGCAACCCCCGCTAAAGTGGCTGTGGCTCCTGCAATGAATCAGCAAATGTATGCCCACCCTGCAACTCAAGCTAATTTAAACACCCTAGCAGAGCGCCAAATAGCAATTTGGGGCCCGGGTAAAGGTGAGCAAGCCTGTGGCGATGTAGGCGCTGGCAGAATGCTCGAACCTCACGAGCTTGTAGAGCTATGCACCCAAACAGCAAAGCCACAACTACTAAGCGGTAAAACAATTACCATTACCGCAGGGCCAACTCATGAAGCGCTTGATCCGGTACGTTTTATATCTAATCGCAGCTCAGGAAAAATGGGGTATGCCCTTGCCGAAGCCGCCCTTGAATTAGGGGCTAAAGTGAATCTTATTTCTGGCCCAGTAAATATTAAAGCGCCGGTAGGGAGTAATTTGATAAACATAGAAAGCGCCGAACAACTACTTAATGAATCGCTCAGGCTTGCTGTACATTCAGATGTATTTATTGGCTGCGCGGCGGTCGCTGATTATCGCGCAAGTAACGTTGCGGCTCAAAAAATGAAAAAACAAGGTGATGAACTAATACTTACATTGACTAAAAATCCTGACGTCATAGCAAGTGTTGCTAAACTTACTAAGCAGCGCCCTTATACCGTTGGCTTTGCCGCTGAAACACAAAATGTTGAGCAATATGCCCAAGGCAAACTTAAAAATAAAAATTTAGACATGATTTGCGCTAACGATGTATCGAAAGTAGGTGTTGGCTTTAACAGCGACAATAACGCGCTAACCCTATTCTGGGTTGATTCAAATCGCACACTACCACTTAGTAGTAAAACCGATTTAGCCTTAAAAATCATGAGTGAAATTGCCCAGCGTTTGTAAAAACGCTGGAAAGAACCTGAATAAAACATTAACATGAGCCTTTCATTTGCAAAAAATAGACACTGCAAGTAATAAATTTAAGAAAGGAATGTTCATGCCTGCGACAAAAAGAAGTAATCGCAAAGAGCAAATACTGCAAGCCCTAGCACAAATGTTAGAAACAAGCCCAGGACAACGTATTACCACAGCAAAGCTGGCTGCTGAAGTAGGCGTTTCTGAAGCTGCACTTTATCGCCACTTCCCAAGTAAAGCACGTATGTTTGAAGGGTTAATTGAGTTTATTGAAGATACCTTACTGTCACGAATCAACTTAATTTTAGAAAACGAAAAAGAAACCCAAAGCCGTATTTACAACATTCTATTATTGCTACTCGCTTTTGCTGAAAAAAACCCTGGTATTACGCGTATTTTAACAGGCGATGCCCTACAAGGTGAGCAAGAGCGTCTGCGCGAACGTGTGCAAGGCTTATTTGAAAAGCTCGAAACCCAATTAAAACAAGTATTAAGAGAGCGAAAGCTTCGCGAAGGTAAAACCTTCCAAAGTGATGAGCTTACGCTTGCAAACTTTTTACTGGCGTACATTGAAGGCAAAATGAACCAGTTTGTACGCAGCGATTTTAAAGCAAATCCAAGCGTCCAATTTGAAAAGCAGTGGCCTGAACTACAAAAAATTTGGTTATAGGCTAAATTCACGACTCCCAAGAGCTGATTATATTCATCAATCCAATTAACCGCTAAAACCTCTTCGATCTCACCTATTTTGTCTGCAATTTATAGTTGAGATCTTAGTGCCCCACCGCGACCTTTTGCGTAAGATAAAAAACGTACATAACCGTTCGTTACTTTTCGCTGATGACCCACTGCAATATTTGAATAAGTAAAAAGAGCCGAACGCACGCGACCAAACCAGTAGTTCTTCAAACACCAACATAGTCTCATACAAAAATAAGACAGGAACAAAGTTTAGTCCCTATTTATAACTTGCCGCTTTAACCTTGTAACTTTCAACCTCCATTTTTGACCACTTATCGTATCTACTCGAATCATTATTGAAACGCGTTACAATGAGTGACCACTGTAAAACGAGAAATAATAATGAAAGCACAATTTTCCTTACTCAGTTTAGCGTTAATTTCAAGCCTGAGTAGCACTGCATTAAGTGCCAAAGAAGCATTGCAATTTAAAGACGTGTTTGACTTTAAATATGCACAAGAAACGCAGTTATCTGAAAACGGCCAGATCTTTAGTTTTAGTGCAAAACCCTATCGAGGTGATAGCAATGGCAAAGTGTACAACTTAAGCAGTAATAAATTAATTGCAGAGGTTGAACGCGGCACTGCTCCGGTTATAAATAAAGCCAGTAATTGGGTCGCTTTTACACAAGTCCCGAGCTTATTGGAAAAAGAAACCAGCAAGAAAGAAGATCAGCTTAAAAATAATCTTGTATTAGTGAATAGCCAAACTAGCGAGCAAAAAAACTTTAGTGATGTAAAAGACTATAAACTGTCTGATGATGGTGTATGGCTTGCTTATCGGGTTGATAAAGAAACTAAAAAATCAACAGATGAAACACCTGAAAAAATCAGCGAAATAACGCCAGATAAAAAAGATAACGCTTTTGATCTGGTTGTTATTAACCTCGATAACCAAACCACTCATAAGCTCGATAATGTGTTTAGTTATGCCATTAGCGCCACCGGCGAGCAGTTATTGGCAAGTCAAAGTTACCTTGATGGCAACGATAACCAAGTCATACTTGTTGAACTTAACAATGATTTTAATACTAGCGTGTTAATTGATGAACCGGGTGTGATCGTAAATAAAATAGCATGGCAGCCAAAAAGTAATACCGCCGCATTTACACTAGGTAACTATGTGAATGACGATACTCGCAGGCGCAATTATAGCTTACAGCTTTGGAGAAATGATTCTCTTAGCGCTATTAATTCAAGCAACACAAACAACAAAAACTGGCGAATAGGTAAAACGGCCAAACTTGAATGGTCTGATGATGGCGATCGCTTATACTTTCAAAACCACCCAAAACTTGCAGAAAAAGTAGCCGCAAAAGAATATACCGATGAAGCTTCACTGTATGACCCTGCCACAATTCGCGAATACAAAGAACTAAACGTTTGGCACAATAACGATGCAGAGATAAAACCTCGCGAAGAACAGCAGTGGAATAAAACCAATAAAAATCGCCACTACCAAGCGGTTTACCATATTAATAACGCTAAGGTGGTGCAATTAACCACACCAGAAATTGCTGAAACTGAACTTAACACTCAACGTACGGCATTACTGGGCTACTCTGATAAGCCTTATTTAGAACGTATAATGTACGATGGTTTTTTTGCTGACTATTACGCTATTGATGTACCAACGGGTACTCACAGTGAAATTGTTAAAGAATACCCATTTAAACCCAGCCTATCGCCCAATGGCAAGTTTGCGACGTACTTTAAAAATGGCCAGGTACAATTAAAAGACTTAGATAATAATAAAATCACCGCACTTACAACTGCAATTAAAGCAACGTTTGCTGATGACAAGCACGATTACCCTTCTGCCCAACCTAGTTACGGCGTAGCAGGTTGGCGTGTTGATAGCAGCCAAGTATTAGTGTATAGCAAATACGATATTTGGGCATTCGATGTCAAAAGCCAACAAGCCACACAGCTTACTCAAGGTAAAGAAACCAATACTCAATACCGTGTTATCAAGCTTGATAAACAACAAGTCGGCTTTAAAACCAACGAAACATTATTATTAAGTGCCAATAACTTACAAACAAAACAAACCGAAGTAGCCAAGCTAAATTTAGCAAGCAATAATGTAACAACCATACTTGCCGGTAAAAAACGTTTTGATGTAGTGAAAAAAGCCAAAAATGCCGACAAGTACCTATTCACAGAACAAACCTATCAGCAGTTCCCTGACTTTTATCAAACAGATTCGAGCTTTGAAGAGCCGCAGCGTGTTACTGATTTAAATCCACAAATAGCAAACTTTGCTTGGGGCCAAAAACCTGAACTTATTAATTACAAAGGTTTTGACGGAGAAGACTTACAAGGGGTATTACTCAAGCCAGCAGGCTACAAAAAAGGCGACAAAGTACCAGTAGTTGTGTATTTTTATCGTTATATGAGTCAACGTATGTATGACTTTCCTAAAATGGAATTAAATCATCGCCCCAACTTCCCTATGTTTACCTCAAACGGTTATGCGGTATTTTTACCTGACATTCGCTTTGAAATAGGTCATCCGGGTAAATCATCAACTCAAACCATGATCAATGCCACCCAAAAACTGATTGATTTAGGGATTGCTGATCCAGATAAAATTGGCTTACAAGGCCATTCTTGGGCGGGTTATCAAAGTGCTTTTATGATCACCCAAACCGATATGTTTAAAGCCGTCGTATCAGGCGCACCAGTATCAAATATGACCAGTGCTTACAGCGGCATTCGTTTAAAATCAGGTCTAGCCCGTCAGTTTCAATATGAGACAGGACAAAGCCGTATCGGTAAAAGTTTATTTGAAGCACCAGAACTTTACATTGAAAACTCACCGGTATTTTTTGCTGATAAAGTGAATACGCCGATCTTAATTATGTTTGGCGATAAAGATGATGCCGTACCATGGCATGAAGGTGTGCAGTATTACCTAGCACTTCGCCGTGCCGGTAAAGATGCAACATTTTTACAATACGAAGGTGAGCCCCATCACTTGAAAAAGTTTTCTAACCAAGTGGATTTTTCAGTAAGAATGATGGAATACTTTGATCATTACTTAAAAGGTAAGCCCGCTGCAAAATGGATGACAAAAGGTGAAGCATTTATAGAAGAGTAATAATTCACAGAGCAGCCAAATAAAAAGTACCTTGTAGGAGGTGCTTTAGCGCCAAAAGAGTTTAAAGTAGGCTCATTCATGGCTAAAGTCACTTCCTATCAGCCTAACCCCAGTCGTCCGTTAGCGATTACCACCTATTTTAGCTTTAGCACTGCCCATTTATTAGAGCACTCCACAGATCATCGGCCAACCGGCACAAAGTGATAACGCAATATCACTTTGTATAAGCGACATTGCCGCAAACCTTTTGGTGTACGGCCATTTGCTCAATCTTATTATTAATATTACGTAGTGAATTTATTTCGGTATTTTTTAATACGTTTATCATTTTTATCGATGTGGTACATTGTCAATCATATATCATTCATAAACAGTTATATTTATCATTCATAAACAGTTATATTCGATGATGTTAATCTTGTTATTACAGTAATAATAATTAGTGAGTGGGAGCCAGCTAATCAAACTTATATATGCTTTTATAAAATCTATAATACTCATTTCCATTGTTACTTTGGTGGTGGGCTTGTTGCTACCCCAGCAATATAAAATAGATAAAACCATTGTAATTGAAGCTCCCCCCTCTCAACTACAAGCACTCATTAGCGATTTTAAACAATGGCCAAAATGGTCTCCATGGCAAAAAGTAGCGCCTGACATTAAATTTTCACTCGGTAATCCAAACGCAGGCGTTGGAGCACACCAGTTTTGGCAAAACCGCTGGGGCAGCGGTGAAATGACTATAACAGATATAACCCCCTCTAAAATTGGTATTAATATACTTTTTAATCAAGAGCATATAGCTGATGGCAACATTAGCTTTATAAAAGAGAAAAATACGACAATACTTTCTTGCCAATTGATTGGCGAAGTAAACACACCGATTGTAGGGGGCTATCTCGCACTGTTAAATAAATATATTTTAACTAATAGTGTCAAAATGGGCTTAAATAACTTAAAAACCACCACACAAATTAATCCGATTGAGCTTGATGAGAAAACTGATGAGTATAAAAGCAGCGCAAGCAAAGATTAATCGAGCCACTATTATTGAATCTCAACTTGGCTACAGTATTAGCAAAAAGCACAGAAAGTTAGGCGAAGCTAGTGACAACCGTTATGTTAATCAAGGCAGGACCCCCTTAGGGTATCAAATAAAAAGTGACTGTTCGCGATTAAGTAGAGCACAAAAACGTCAGCAGCTACGGCTTATTAAGCGACAGCAAAATATTGAAACTATTATGTCACTGGCAATGAGTTTTTGTTGTGACGTTACCAGAGTTAATTCCCCTGATAGCGATTGAATCGAGCGCTTTATTGCTCTTTGTGAAGATACGTCTAATGACCCCTCCAAAACTGTAAGTACAGCACTAGGAGATGAGTTTGCAGTAACGTGGCACAGTAAAAATAGTGCCACGTTATCTACTAACTCAAAGCAAATTAAGCCTATAAACTTAATTTGTTAGAAGTGAATTTGCACACCCGCGAATGGGCCTGATGCGTCGATATCGGTATAAATGCCATCAATATCATCAAGCTCTAATGTCATTGAGCGATAACCTGCTTTAACATCTAAATCAATCGCTAGGTTATCAAGTAATGCATACGCAATACCGGCTTGGTAGTCTTGTACTTTGCTGTCATCTATTGCCAATAAGCTACCTTCAAAGAACACGCTTAACCCCGTAAGCGGTAAACCCACTTCGGCACGGCCATAAGCAAGAGGTACAAAACCTGAAAATTCTACAGTTTCTGTATTTAAACCTGTTGCACTGTCACGCACAGTAATTTCACCGTCAAACTGTTTAGCATTAAGACCTAAATCAATAGACACTAAATCGTTGTCGAATATTTCATAATATAAAATATAATCAACGTGTGATAAGTCACTAACCGTATTAACTGAAGAGCCTAGAGGAAACACAGCATCACCAAACTCAAAACCTTCATCTAGAGAAGCTGAGCCATTAAGCTCTAAATCTGTATACTTAAGCTTGATATTAGGCACCAACGGAATTGGATGCTCTAAAGCTGCATAATAACTAGTATAGGTTTCATCTTCAAAATCGAAGGCTTGCATATTTCCTTTATCAGCAAAACTACCGCTGTTATCCGAATGCCAACCGTCTGCACCTATATAAAGTCCCAATAAAGTATCAGCCTGCACGGCGGGGGCTACACATGCCATTGAAAGGGCGGCTGCTAAACAATACTTTTTCATTTTTTATCCTTGCGCTAAAAGTTCGCTAAGTTCAATTAAAGCCGCATTGGCTCGAGATATATAGTTTGCCATTACTAGTGAGTGATTGGCAACAAAACCAAAGCCATCACCATTTAAAATCATCGGGCTCCATAAACTTTCTTGAGTGGCCTCTAACTCACGAATAATTTGCTGCAAACTGACACGGGCATTTTTCTTTTCTAAAACATCCGCAAAATCATATTCAACGGCTTGTAAAAAATGCAATAAAGCCCAGGTTGCACCACGAGATTCATAAAATACATCATCAATTTTAAGCCACGGTGTTTTCGTTTGGTTTTCAAGTGGCTTGTAGGTTGCCTGATGTGCAGCGCTGTCACCGGCTAAATCAGTGTTAAGGCGGTCTTGACCTACACTTGCACCTAATCGCTGGCTTAAACTACCTAAGCGCTTTTCAGCTTCTTTTAACCATCCACGCAAGTTATCTGCACGGGCATAAAACTGACTTTGTCGATCGCCACTGTCACTGATCTGGCTGCGATAGACAATCAGTAAATCAATGCCTTGTTGGTACTCACTCTCTGCACTTGGCCACGCCCATGCTTCTGAATTAATATTAAATTGTGGCTGAGCGTTTTTAAGCGCTTCGTGCTCAGTTGACTGTGATTGAGAACGGCTAAAACCTTTACGCATGGAAAGCACTAAATCGCGCGTCATTTCTAAAGCCCCATACTCCCAAGCTGGCATGTTATCCATTATTACACTTGGTGGTAATACATCATTTGATAGATAACCACCGGGCTTATTAAGTAAAGTGCTGGCCACCTCAATAAGTGTTGATGTGGTTGTATAGCCGGTCACAAAATCTTCACCGCGTTGTTGTGCCTGTTGCTTAGCGTGACTTACTACATCGATTCGGTTTGGTTCACTGCTCCAATAAATAGCGATAGCATAAAAAGCAATCAATATTAATACCAGTGCTGTAACAATCTTCCCTTTGTGTTGTGACATTTTACCTCCTAATGATGTGAGTGCGAGTGCGTATCTTCAGTTTTTTTCGCCGCTTGGCTGGCAAGTGATACCACCGTTGCTTGAGTAAAAATTCTATTGCCATCACTAAAATATAGTGTGAGTTTGCGTTGTTGGCCTTCTTTTAATGGCTCTTCTGGTTCAAATGCCATTAAATGGTAGCTGCCTGGCTGAAACTTTATTTCACTATGGGCTTTTATTTCAAGGCTTTCAACTTGCTGCATTTTCATCATACCATCAACATGGCGATGCTCATGAATCTCAACGCGCCCTAGGCCATCTATTTCGGCTTTAACTAAAGTAATAGCGGTATCACTATGATTTATAAGATTTAAGTAACCAGCAGTTGATTTACTCGCAGGTAAAAACTCACGCACTTGTGCATCGCTAACCATTACATTAACTGCACCATCATCATGGCTGTGGCCGCTATGGGCGTTTACATTAAAAACCACAAAGCTTGTTGCAATAAGTATAGTTGTTAATAGAGAAGATACTCTTTTACTGATCATTTAAGCCCCTAGTATAAACATGTGTATAGGTGTAAATATAAATTAATAACCCCCTAAATTTAACATGTTTATAAAAAAATAGTCAGTTAATTTAAGAAGCCACGGTTTTGTTATCACTCACTAACCAACAGACCAAGGCTATCAGTATTAATGGCCACGCAAAGGCACTTAAACCAAATAAAATGGCGAATAAACAAATTAAAGCTAGTAGTGCAAATACACCAACAATACCAAGGCTTATCAATACTGCCCCGGCTACTATTGAAATAACTGCAAACAGCGCACCAAATACTTCCATGCCCGCCCAGCTTAAGTCAGCAATCCATAAAGGGACTTGCCATATATCAAAAGCACTCAGTTCAAAAGGGCTAACAAAGTAAAGAAGCGCCATGAAAAAAAGCAGAGCTGTTATGGTGGTTTTCATTAGAAACTCCTAAGATGCGCGTTCGTCTAAGCAAAAATGGGCTATTAAATAACCGACACCAATTAGCACAGGTAATTGAATTAATAAAATAACACTGACAATTCTGGTAGCCCAAACAGGTAATTCAAAGCGTCTTGCTAAACCACTGCACACACCAAATATTTTTTTATTAGCTGGATTTTTTGACCACTTTTGATGATGTTGATAGGTATTCATAATGCCTCCTAAGCGAGTTCTTGTCGTTTACTTTTAAGTGCCTGCAACTCTTGCTCAAGTGCAGAGTTTTTAACGAGTTCATCTATCTGCTCAGCCGTATTATGGGCACTATTACTACCCGTTAAGTCGTAAGCATCAACTTGTGACTCAATTGACTCAACGCGCCTTTCTATAATTTCAAAACGCGCGAGTGCATCTGCTACTTTATCGCTATGTAACTGCTGCTTAACTTTTACGCGCGCCTGAAGTACTTGCTCTTTACGCAGATAACTCAGCTGCTTTGCTTTTGCTTCAGTTAACTTATTTTGTAAACGCTGGCAGTCGGCGGTTAATTTTTCTATTGATTCAGCGACGTTAGTAAGCTCAACTTGCTGATTTTGGATTTGAGTAGTAGTACGCTGCTTTTCAAGTAATGCCGCTTTAGCTAAATCATCGCGGTTTTTAAGCAGTGCTTTTTCAGCTTTAACCTGCCAAGCATCGCTATTTAATTGCTTAGCTGCTAGCTCACGTTTAAGTTGTTTTTCTTGCATTAAAAAAGTAGCGGCTGTCGCACGACACTCAACAAGAGCATCTTGCATTTGCTGGATCAGTAAGTTTAATAATTTTTCTGGATCTTCCGCTTTATCTAAAGCCGCTGAAATATTCGATTGAATAATATCGTTAACGCGATTAATAACACCCATTTGATTCTCCTGTTGATTATCTTTTACAACTAAGAGATTCCAATTCTTATGCCAAGTTACATAGCTAGCATTTTACATATTTAAAATCAATACCTTGGCGATTAAAACTCATAAATTTAGTGACTGTAAGCTGAATGTAAAAATGCTAATTTGACTAAAAAATTAACTTTTTCACTAAATTTTAGGATCAAAAAAAGCCACTTAATAGCAGCTTTTTAGGCAGATTACGGATTACCTACTCGGGCACAAAACTAAGCGCTTTATCCATTACCGATAAATCAGCTTGCTTACCATGACCATTTTCAGACAAATGACGCCTAAATCCTCGTGCACCCGGTTGACCCTGAAATATTCCCAGCATATGGCGGGCAATATGCCAAAAGTTAGCACCTTGGCGCATTTCATCTTCAATATAATCATACATAGCGCGCACAACATCATGGCGTGAAAGTATAAATGGGCTATCACCATAAATTTTTTCATCTACTTCGCTTAAGATAAATGGATTGCTATAAGCTTCACGACCAATCATAACGCCATCTATTTGATTAAGATGCGTTAAACTATCAGCAATTGTTTTAACACCACCATTAATGCTTAAATCTAGTTGCGGGTAATCTTTTTTAAGCTGATAAACACGCGGATAATCAAGCGGCGGGACATCGCGGTTTTCTTTTGGGCTTAACCCACTGAGCCATGCTTTACGGGCATGAATAATAAAGTCATTACAACCCACTTTATGGCTTGCTTCAATCAGCGCACACAAAAACTCATAAGAGTCTTGTTCGTCAATTCCAATACGGGTTTTAACTGTTACCGGAATATCTACCTCAGCCTTCATCGCAGCTACACATTCAGCAACAAGTGCAGGTTCGCCCATTAAGCAGGCGCCAAAGCGGCCTTTTTTCACGCGATCTGATGGGCAACCTACATTTAAGTTTATTTCATCATAGTCACGCTCAGCGGCAAGCTTAGCGCATTTGGCTAAATCATCAGGATCAGAGCCACCTAACTGTAAAGCAACAGGGTTTTCGTGGTGGTTAAAATGTAAATAATCACCGCGACCAAATAAAATAGCACCAGTTGTTATCATTTCTGTGTAAAGCACCGTATGTTTTGTCATTTTACGGTGAAAAGTGCGACAGTGACGGTCTGTCCAATCAAGCATTGGAGCCACACTAAAGCGACGAAAGCTTTGATTTAAAGGAGCTTTATTTTGAGTTAAGGTCTTACCATTCATAAAAATTATTCCAAATTGCCTTACTGGGCACACTTAATTAATCGCGGGGTTTTTAAAAACGTAATTGCTTTTAAAAGTATAAAAATCAAGCGGCGGATTATATACCCAAACCACCTCAAGATGCGAGTTTCAGTTGGAATTAAAAGCGATTTAGGCAAGGCATTGATTGCAAGTAATAGTGGTTCTATTATTAAAATCAATAACGCAGTATAAATCGCTTTAAACCAACCTATTGGGCGTTTCACAGGCACTTACTCTCATCGTTGCTACTTCTTAAAAGGGACTGCCATTGTTGCAAAGTAACGCCTTGATATTAAGCCCCTGCGAAACGCTGAATTCTGCATCTTGAGGTGGCTTGGGTATAAATCAGCTAACCACGTATAACATTGAAGGAGGAAGGTATCTTATTAGGTAGGTCTTAACATTGGCTGCACTTTTGCAAGGAGCGCTATATCATGCTCATCACAAAAGCGAATTAAATAATGCCAAATATCTTAAGGCTTATTCATACTTTGCCAGCTGCTGCGCAGGCTGTTGGCAAAACTGACAAACTTTTCTTTAATGGTACGTTTTATTTTAATTTCAACTGAGCCTAATATCACCTCGCCTTCGATGGTAATCGTCGGACCTTGACGTTTATTAAGCGAGACCGATTTGTTTTCAACACTGCCTATAATACTAAATATTTTTGATACAACATTAACGTGTTCAGGTACATAAATTTCGTCGCTGCCTAATACGCAACGCACATGAATAGTGACGTGTTGGTGTTCAAAAATAGCATCCGTAAAATCAAGCTCAATAGAGCCCAACACGTTAGTTAGGTAAATATGCTTGGGCACTAACCACTGGCCGCTACGTTCGTTAGAACCTAAGATACTACGTAGCTGTAGGGTTTCTTCTGTGCTGTTGTGGCTATAGTTTGGCGTAAATTGCGCATGCTTTTCGCTATGGTAGTTTTTATCTACTTTTAGTTCTAAATCACTGACTAAACCAATCAGTGCTTCATTATTGCTAGCCTCCATGGCTTTATCTAAGCGTCGCTCAAATGCATCAGCAGAGATCACTGCATGGCTGTAGTTATAGATCAGCTGGTCTATCACTTCTTCTCGCACTTGTTCGATGGGACGATCTGCTAATTTTACGCTCATGGTTATTCCTTATATATTTTTAACAAACTAGAAAGCAATACTCACGCCACTTTTTTTACTAATAATATCAGCTAATTATATTTAAATGTAATTATAATCATTAGTTATATTAACGATAGATTAATAAAAAATGCTATTTTATAGTCAATTCTACATTAGCTGAATAAATTACTTGTCCGTCTGTAAATAATTACCAAAGATATTATTCACTGTTAAAGTTAAACCGTAACCTACTGATTATTAATAATTATAATCTTGGCATGCTATTCGCTTAGATATAACTGTCTTTAATCAGAAGGAGAGAGATTATGAAAACATTTAATAAGTCTATGATCGCCGCATTAGTTCTAGGTACAACAGCTATGGGTGCAAATGCTAGTAATTGGGAAAATGAAAGTAAAGATGCGTGGATTGATGGTAAAGCAGAAACCGTTCTGCTAATGAATACCAACTTAAATAATTTTGACATCAATACAGATGTTAAAAACGGCGAAGTCGTTTTAACGGGTAAAGTAAATAACGACCTTGATAAAGAATTGGCTGAAGAGCTAGTGTTAAGCCTTGAAGGCGTTAGTGATATTGATAATCAACTTACCGTGGTTAAAGACGCTAAAACAGCAAATTCTGCGATGGATAAAGAGATGGACGACTCAGAAAGTGATTTAACAGATGCTAAAATTAGCACGGTGATCACTACTCGTTACTTATTTACCTCAGAAGTGGGTGGCACTGACATTGATGTCGATACCGACAATGGTGTAGTAACACTTAATGGTTCTGTTAAATCAGATGCTGAAAAACAATTAGCGGTTAAAATTGCCAAAAATGCTGAAGATGTTCGCAGCGTAGTTGATGAACTGACTGTTGTTGCTGAATAATTTAAGTTATAAATTATCAAAAAGCCCAGTATTGCTGGGCTTTTCTATGTTTAACGGCTGTCTATTTAAGATCAAACACCTTAATCAACTATTTTAGCAAAAGCTTCACCCATGCGGGTCACTGTTTCAGGCTGCTCTGAGTCTAAAATATCCGCTTTATTAGCACCCCAAGCAAGCACCACTGTCGAGCCCAATTTAAAGCGCCCCATTTCTTCACCTTTTTTAAGCGTAATAGCTTGTTCGCCTGATTTAGGGTAGTTCCAGCTAAATACATCTTTACCTGCCGGTGGCGTGACAGTACCCGCCCAAACAGTTTCAATGCTTGCAACAATTGTAGCACCAACTAAGACCATTGCTAATGGGCCAATTTCAGTATCAAAAATAGCCACAACACGCTCGTTACGCGCAAATAGGTTAGGGACATTTTGTGCTGTTAATGGGTTTACAGAAAATAAATCACCTGGCACGTAAATCATTTTACTCAGCGTGCCATCAATCGGCATATGAATTCGGTGATAGTCTTTCGGCGCTAAATAAATAGTCGCAAATTTACCACCAAGCATAGGCTCGCTGTCTTTTTCATTACCACCTAATAACGCTTGTAAGCTGTAATTGTGGCCTTTAGCTTGGATTAACTGTCCATCAACAATGTCACCTAACTGACTAATTGCGCCATCAACAGGCTGGCTAATAATGTCTTTATCTTCAACGAGCGGTCTAACGCCATCTTTAAGAGGACGTGTGAAAAACTCATTAAAAGTTTTATAATATTCTGGGTTCGAATGCTCTGCTTCAGCCATGTTAACTTTATATTGTTTAATAAATAACTTAATTAAACTTGTTGTTAGCCAACCCGCTTTTGCAGCCGCTAATTTACCCACCATGCGTGATAAAAAATGTTTGGGCATTACGTACTGCAGGGTAATTTTTAATTTATCTAAGCTCACTTTTTTTCTTCCTAAAATTATACGCGCGGAGCACGAGCACCGGCACGGCCATCGGCCATTGTTTCTAAAATTCTGTGGTAGCTATCAAAGCGTAACCCTGAGATGTCACCGTCATCCACTGCTTGGCGAATAATACAACCTGGATCGTTCAAATGCTTACAGTCTCTGAAGCGGCAACCACCTATAAATTCACGAAACTCTTTAAAACACCACGTCACTCGCTCAACATCTAAATGCCATAAACCAAACTCACGAATACCTGGTGAATCAATCAAATTACCGCCTGACGGTAAATGGTGTAATCGTGATACGGTGGTGGTATGTTGCCCTAACCCACTATTTTCAGAGACTTGTTTAGTTAGGATTTCCGCATCAGGTAAAACAGTATTAACTAATGTCGATTTACCCACACCACTTTGACCAACAAAAATATTATTTTTGCCTACCAATGCTTGTTTAAGCTCAACGATACCTTCGCCGCTTGTATTACTCACTAATAACACTTGATACCCAAGCCCACGGTAAATATCTAAAGTGCTATTAATAACTGCTAAACCTTCGTCATCTATTAAGTCGATTTTATTCAGCACTAAAATAGGCTCGATACCCATATCTTCACAGGCAACAAGGTAACGGTCGATAATACTCGCGGTAAATTCAGGTAATACTGCCGACACCATTAATATTTGATCGATATTAGCAGCAACTACTTTTACACCGTCGTAAAAGTCAGGGCGAGTTAACTGTGAACGGCGCTCTTGGATTGCTTCAATAACGCCCGCTAAATCACCTTCGCTGACTTTAGCGCGGCGAAAAATAACTTCATCACCACATACAATACCAGACACGGTACGGCGAATATTACAGCGTAAAACTTCACCGGTTTGGGTTTCAATATCCGCATGCTGTCCAAAACGGCTAATCACCACCGCATCTTCAGTGGGGCCTAAATTGTCTGTTTGCCATTGCGAGCCTTCACCTTTTGCAGGTTTGTCACCAGCACTTGATAAACGCTTTTGATGGTTAGCCTTTATCCTACGGGATTGGCCTTTACTTAATTTTTTCTGCTTCGCCACTTTTGGCCTTAAAATAAGTTAAATGTCGGCTTTTTGGAAAAAAAGCTTTAGGTCGACGGTTGATACTAATATGATATATCGAAATGCGCTGGATCTAAAGGAAGCACCGCTTAGGTAATTATGTCTTTTCATAAATCAAATTTAATCTGGCTTGACCTCGAAATGACAGGTCTTGAACCAGTAACAGATAAAATACTCGAAATTGCCACTATTGTCACCGATAGTGAGTTAAACATTCTGGCTGAAGGGCCAACAGTCGCTATTCATCAAAGCGACGAACTGCTCAATGGCATGGATGAATGGTGCACCACGCAACATGGCAAGTCTGGGTTAACAGCACGCTGTAAAGCCAGTAAATTTAACGAGCAAGATGCAGTTGAGCAAACCTTAGAATTTTTAAAGCAATGGGTTCCAGAGGCCACATCACCTATGTGCGGTAACTCGATTGGCCAAGATCGTCGCTTTATGAATAAATATATGCCAACACTTGAAGATTTCTTTCATTACAGAAATTTAGACGTAAGCACAATTAAAGAGCTTGCTCGTCGCTGGAAACCTGATGTACTTGAACAAGTGAACAAAAAAGGCTCACACCTTGCTTTAGACGACATAAAAGATTCGATTATGGAATTAAAAATCTACCGAGAAAATTTCTTTAAATTGTAAAAAACACTTGCAAACACATCGGATTATTGTAAAATCCTGCCCCGCTTAAGACGATAACCCTCGCGGGGTTAATGTGTTTAAGTAACTTGATAATCAATATTTTTTATTTGAAAAAATATTGATACGGCACTAGCTCAGTTGCCAGAACGTTCTACCGCGACTTGTCGCGCACAACGGACAAATTACTGACTAACTTGAAATGCGGCACTAGCTCAGTTGGTAGAGCGCGACCTTGCCAAGGTCGAGGTCACGAGTTCGAGCCTCGTGTGCCGCTCCAATTTCAACCAAAGAAATTGCAGCAACTAGATAATTTCAAGTTAAATCTTCAAAATGAAGTTACAATGCGGCACTAGCTCAGTTGGTAGAGCGCGACCTTGCCAAGGTCGAGGTCACGAGTTCGAGCCTCGTGTGCCGCTCCAATTTCAACCAAAGAAATTGCAGCAACTAGATAATTTCAAGTTAAAATCTTCAAAATGAAGTTACAATGCGGCACTAGCTCAGTTGCCAGAACGTTCTACCGCGACTTGTCGCGCACAACGGACAAATTACTGACTAACTTGAAATGCGGCACTAGCTCAGTTGGTAGAGCGCGACCTTGCCAAGGTCGAGGTCACGAGTTCGAGCCTCGTGTGCCGCTCCAATATCTTATTTATATTTTCCCTCATTATTCATTACCAAATATTATTTAACTAATTCTTTTTACTATTTTTTATCCAGCCATAAAAAAACGGCACTCAGTACCGTTTTTTAATTCTTATAGCTTTGTATCAATAACTACCAAATTTTTACGCGATCTTCAGGTTTGATATACATTTTGTCACCTTCTTTGACATCAAACGCTTCATAAAATTCAGGCATATTCGACAAAATACCAATCACACGGTAGTGGCTTGGCGAATGAGGGTCTGTCATTAATCGGTTACGCAGTTCTTCATTACGATACTTACGACGCCAAATTTGTGACCACCCCATAAAGAAGCGCTGATCGCCTGTGTAACCATCAATAATTGGCGCTTTGTCCTTATCACCTAAGGATAGTTGGTAAGCTTTATAAGCAACAGTTAGGCCGCCTAAATCACCAATATTTTCGCCTAATGTTAGTTCGCCGTTTACACTCGCATCTTCAAAAGGTTTATATTCGTTATATTGTTCAACTAACTGACTTGTACGCGCTTCAAATTGCTTAAGGTCTGACTCGCTCCACCAATCACGTAAATTGCCGTCACCATCATATTTAGCACCTTGGTCGTCAAAACCATGACCTAATTCATGACCAATTACAGCACCAATCGCACCGTAATTAACTGCATCATCAGCTTCTAAATTAAAAAATGGGGGCTGTAGAATAGCCGCTGGAAATACAATCTCGTTATTGACTGGATTATAGTAAGCATTCACTGTTTGTGGCGTCATGTGCCACTCAGAGCGATCTACAGGCTTGTCTAGTTTTGCAATCATATCGTCGTATGACCACTGACTATGGCGAATATAGTTACCCACTAAATCATCCGCTTTAATTTCAAGATCAGAGTAGTCTTTCCATTTATCTGGATAACCAATTTTAGGGGTAAACTTATCAAGTTTTTGCTGTGCAGCCACTTTTGTTTCAGGGCTCATCCATTCAAGGTTTTTAATTGCTACGCCATAACCTTTGATCACGTTATCAACCAGCTCTTCCATACGCGCTTTAGCTTCAGGCGGGAAGTTTTCTTTAACGTATACTTTACCTAAAATTTCACCAAGCACACTATTTGATGCATCAACGGTTTTTTTCCACAGTGGCGCTTGTTCTTCAACGCCACGTAAAGTGGTGCTATAAAAATCAAAGTGAAGATCAACTAAATCTTTATCTAATAAGCCTGCATAGTTGCTAATAAAATGAAACTTAAGGTAATTCTGCCACGTAGCTAAATCGGTATCTTTATAAATATCCGCAAGTTTTTCAAAGTAACTCGGTTGACGAACAATAAGCTCTTCGGTGTTAATACCTGACGCTTTAAAGTATGCTTCAAGGTCAAGTTCACCGGTTAACTTACTTGCATCAGCCACTGTCATTTTATTGTATGCTTTAGTGGCATTACGGCTTTCAACACGGCTCCACTGAGCATTGGCAATGCTGGTTTCAAGAGCGACGATACTTTCAGCTGCAGCTTCAGCATCTTTAACACCAGCACGGGTTAATACGTCACTAATATAAGTTTGGTATTGCGCACGAATAGTAGTGAACTTTTCTTCTTCTTTTAAGTAGTAATCGCGATCAGGTAGGCCTAAACCCGACTGAAAAACATAAAGAGCATTTTCACTTGAGTTTTTAGCGTCGTTATTTACATACCAACCAAATGGGACACTTCCGCCTTTGGTGCGAAGATCTGCCATTAACTCAACTAGATCTGATTTATTTTTTATTGTATCAACGCTATCAAGCGTGCCTTGTAATGGTTTTATACCTAGCGCTTCACGCTTGGTTTCGTCCATATAGCTGTTATAAAAATCGGCAAGCTTAGCTTCATCAGAGCCTGGTTCAACATTTGTGTTTGCTGCGGCTTTTTCAAGCACGGTTTTCATGGCTTTTTGCGACTCGTCAAAAAGCTGAGTGAACGAGCCATAATTAGACTTATCGCCCGGAATTTCAGTTTTCTCAAGCCATTGTCCGTTCATGTGATAATAAAAATCATCTTGAGCACGTACAGATTTATCCATGTTCTCAAGTTTTACACCTGAGTTTAATTGTGTTGGCGCTTCGCTTACAGTTGTTTGCTCTGGTGTGTTAACTTCTTGTTGTTTTTCACCACAACCAACTAACCCAAGCGCAAGTGCGATACTTGCCGCGGTGAGTGTTACTTTTTTCATATAAATCTCGTTTGTTAGGTAATTTAATGAACAATTTTCTTATCGATTTTGATAAACCATCGATTGAGCATTCTCAATGCCATCATAAACCGCATTAGCTAAACATGAAAATTGAATATGTAACAAATTTTATCAAAAAGAGGTGAGGTGCATTTTTATGCGATGAAAAGAGGAGTAGAACTCTTGTTAGGACGACTTTATAACGTATTGCCAGTTACAGCAGGTGACAATAAAAAGCGCAAAATACGGTTTAGAAAGTAAGTCTGCGCCTTTCGCTGATACTAATTAGAAGATGAGCTATAAATACTTTTTATCTTATTAATAATTGCTACATTCGCTGCAGGGAAGTTATAATCATCAAGTGCATTAATTACAATCCACCGTCCTTGCTGCCCTTCAGCGCCATGTGCTTCGCCACTAAAGTCATCAACAATGTGTACATCTAAACGCACAGACTTATCATTATAGTCATGTTCAATAACCATAAGTTCTTTGGAGCTATGAACGTTCAGGCTTACTTCTTCACGTAATTCACGTTTAAGGGCCGCTAATACGGTTTCGCCTTGCTCAACTTTACCGCCTGGAAACTCCCATAAACCGCCTTGGTGCTTATCATCTGGACGCTTACAAATAAACAACTGATTACTTTTATAAATAACTCCAACAGCGACATGGATGATTTTTTTTGTCATTTTTTCTATTCCTAAAAATAATTATAAAAAAAGCGACGCTAGCGTCGCTTTTTCTATATTACTACAAGCTTATATTACTTTAACTTACCGCAACATTGCTTATACTTTTGACCGGAACCACATGGGCAAGGCTCGTTACGCCCTACCTTTGGCTCTGCTCGCTGGTTAGCTACAGCGCCTTGTGGTGTTTCGCCACCAACGTGTTCAGCCTCTTCATGTTGATATTCGCGAGGTGTATTTTCGCTTTTGCGATGTTGCTCTTCAACTTTATCAACATCTTCTTCAGCGCGAACTTTTACTTTACTTAGAATACCAACTACATCAACTTTTAAGTTCTCAAGCATTTCTGAAAATAACTCGAAAGACTCACGCTTATACTCTTGCTTAGGGTTCTTTTGCGCGTAACCACGTAAGTGAATACCTTGGCGTAAATGATCCATCGCAGCTAGGTGATCTTTCCAATGTTGGTCTAGGCTTTGCAACATAATCGCTTTTTCGAATTGACGGATAACTGAATCACCTACCATCTCTTCTTTTTGCTTATATGCTTGCTCTACTGACTCTTCAATACGTTCACGTAGCTTTTCTTCGTAAAGTTTATTGTCATCTGCAAGCCATTGAGCAATTGGCAGCTCAATTAAGAAGTCTTGTTTTAAGCGCTCTTCAAGACCTTGAATATCCCACATTTCAGCTAAGCTTTGCGGTGCAATATATTGGTCAATTAAGTTACCCAGTACATCGGCACGAATAACTGCGATGGTTTCTGAAATATCACCTTCTTCTAGTAACTCGTTACGTTGAGAGTAAACTACACGACGCTGATCGTTAGCCACATCATCGTATTCAAGTAGTTGTTTACGTACATCGAAGTTACGTGCTTCTACTTTACGTTGGGCGTTTTCAATTGCGCGATTAACCCATGGATGCTCAATAGCTTCGCCGTGTTGCATACCTAGTTTACGCATCATATTGGTCATGCGCTCACCAGCGAATATACGCATTAATGCGTCATCCATTGATAAGTAGAAACGGCTCGACCCTGCATCACCCTGACGACCCGAACGACCACGTAGTTGGTTATCAATACGACGAGACTCATGACGCTCAGTACCGATAATATGCAAGCCACCAGCTTCAATTACTGCATCATGGCGTATTTGCCATGCATCTTTAATAGCTTTTATTTGTTCATCTGTTGGGTTGTCAAGTTTTTCAATTTCACTACCCCAGTTACCGCCTAATACGATATCAGTACCACGACCCGCCATATTAGTCGCAATAGTCACTGTACCCGGTAAACCTGCGTCTGAAACGATATCCGCTTCTTGAGCATGGAACTTGGCATTTAGTACATTATGCTTAGTTTTTTCTTTACGTAAAAATTGCGATAAGTACTCTGAACTTTCAATTGAAACCGTACCAACAAGTACCGGCTGACCGCGCTCTTGGCAATCTTTAATATCAGCCAAAATCGCTTCGTACTTTTCTTCTTGAGTTAAATACACTAAGTCAGCACGATCATCACGAACCATCGGTTTATTAGTTGGGATAACAACAGTATCTAAACCATAAATTGACTGAAACTCAAAAGCTTCAGTATCGGCAGTACCTGTCATACCCGCAAGAACATCGTACAAGCGGAAGTAGTTTTGAAAGGTAATTGATGCCAGCGTTTGGTTTTCGTTTTGAATTTTTACATTTTCTTTCGCTTCAACAGCTTGATGTAAACCTTCAGACCAACGGCGACCTTCCATAGTACGACCAGTATGCTCATCAACAATGATTACTTCGTTTTCTTTTACAACGTAATCAACATCTTTTTGATACAGCTTATGGGCACGAAGCGCTGAGTAAACGTGGCTTAACAGGGTGATACTGCTTGCTGAATAAAGTGAATCTCCTTCTTCAATCAAGCCTCGCTCAGTTAATAAGTCTTCAACCTTTATTTGACCACGTTCAGTTAAATGAACTTGCTTTGATTTTTCATCAATCGTGAAATCGCCATCGCCTTCTACGCCCTCTTCATCTTCTTTTTCTTGAAGCTCAAGTAACGGAACAACCTTGTTGATTTCAATATATAGCTCAGAACCATCTTCAGCAGGGCCTGAAATAACCAACGGTGTACGTGCTTCATCGATCAAAATAGAATCCACTTCATCGACGACCGCATAATAAAGTGGACGCTGTACACGTTCTTCAATATTAAATGCCATGTTGTCACGTAGGTAATCAAAACCGAACTCATTATTGGTACCGTAAGTTATATCAGCCGTATACGCTTGTTTTTTTTGGTCTGGCATCATGCCTGGCACGTTGCAACCGACTGTTAAACCTAAAAATTCAAACAATGGACGGTTAGTCTCCGCATCACGCTTTGCAAGATAGTCATTCACGGTAATAACGTGAACACCTTTCCCGGTTAAACCATGCAAATAAGCAGGTAAAGAAGCTGTTAAGGTTTTACCCTCACCGGTACGCATTTCTGCAATGCGACCTTGGTTTAAAACCATGCCACCTATTAACTGTACGTCAAAGTGACGCATGCTGTTTACACGTTTCGATGCTTCACGTACCACAGCAAATGCTTCTGGTAAAATGTCATCAAGACTTTGTCCGTCATCGTAACGTTGTCTAAATTCAGCTGTTTTGGCTTTCAGATCTTCATCTGAAAGTGCTTCTAATTGCGTTTCAAGCGCATTGATAAGCGCGACCGTCTTTCTAAGATTTTTAATAGTGCGATCATTGCGACTACCAAAAACCTTGGTAAATAAATTAGATATCATGATAAAACCGTTACAATCTTCTGTTTGTTAGTTGTGTATCAACTAACCCATTTGTTATAATTGATAATTAATATATGGCTTATAAAGAACATATTAATTATCAATTTAATACTTTTCGTATATCAAGCGCCGCTTAATACGTGCGCTACTATAACAGACTCTGCCACACAACAAACTACCCGTTTAACCTGATAGCCATTTTAGTCAAAAAATTAGTGACATATACGTAAAGTTAAAATTATTAGTGTTCTGAATTATCAGCAACTGTATAGATATGGCGGCACTTTATGTCGCTGCAAGCAAAGCGTGACATACACTGGTTAAATATATTAGTAACTTACAATTAATCTGCAACCATTCAATGACATAAAATACAACCATACAATGACATAATGACATAATGACATAATGACATAATGACATAATGACATAATGACATAATGACATAATGACATAATGACATAATGACATAATGACATAAATATTATTACACTAAAAACAAAAAACCAGCCTTTAAATATAAGACTGGTTTTTTCAATTACTACTCACTGCCTTTTCGGCAGAGTTACATTAACTTAAACATCGAATCGATTGTTTTTATCTTCAGCTGCCTATACGGCAGGTCACATTGAGCGGTCAACTATTATAATAGAGCCGTCATTATCAGCTGCCTATACGGCAGATCACCTTTATTTCGATGGCACATGTAATCCAAATCCATTCTCAGCTGCCTACTCGGCAGGTCACTATAAAAGTAGCTAAGCTTATTTATATAATTCATATAATTAAAAAGCAAATTCAATTTTACCCATATTTTTATATGCTTGCTCAGAGGGTTCTGTTATCAACGGCTTATAATGAAGACATTAATAAAGGTTAATTACTTTCTATTAAAGGTGATAAATCAGGAACCGTGCCCTTAAACTTTTCATTTGAGGAAAAACCATAATTACTCAAGACTGGCTCTGCTTGGCAATCGGCATCTTGCTTTTGAATATGAAGAATATAATCTTCTTGTGAACTCTTACTAGTCATAGCTACCCTATGAAATATATCAATCTCTCGGGGAGCTTCGAGCTTTTTAGGATTAAAATCTTCACCTCTTGCTAATGCTCTTTTTTGCAGGCGCTTTAATCTTCTCCTACTTTCACCTGTGAATATTTTTGCTACCGACTGATTACGTATAAAACGTACTTCTTGGCAACTGTCAGGAACGGTTGAAATTTGGCTTATTTTAAAAAAGCCACAATCTTGCATGTCAACAAAGTATGCTTGCTCTTTAAGGCTGTTTAAAACCTCCATATCCTTATGAACAAAAGCAATTACATTGCCAATTGATGAGTCTGACCAAGCAGGAAACGTAACTCCCATTCCTTCAATATTATGCTTTAAAATAAACCCATGCATGATAGAAATACAACGGCCAGTAAGCAGCGCTAGATTGGCTTGTTTTGGTAAAAAGTGGACTGTGAAGTAATACCTTTGCATAACTACGCCTTTTTAGCCTCTGCTTTTTTCTGGAACATTCCGCCCTTAATCAATACAGAAAATAAATAATAAATAGCTGGGTCTATATTTTCATTTTTATTAGTAATACAATTTTTAAGGGCTGATAAATACCATTCAGTATTTTTGAAAATAGAATAAAAGTTCTGCTCAGAATCGGGAGGACGTCGGGCAATGCCTATTTCTTTATCTGCACCAAACTCATGCACACGTAATCTTTTACTTGCATCCTCATCCCACCAATCATCAATTGACTGAAGCGCTGCACCTATTTTTACTGAATTAAAACTTACAGCGTAACGGCCATCTGCACACTTAGATTTTACAAACTGTTTTGAGGCCTCTCCTTGCTTAACCTTGTCGTTAAGGGTTTGGCTTGGGTAAACCTCTTGGCAAAATGAGGCTTCTATTTTCGCGGTTATATCGGCACTCCAAAACACATTGGGATCAGTTAATGCGCTCTCAATTTCATTACTTAGTTCCTCTAGTACTCTTTGATCATCAGAAGCCCACTTACTTTCCCAAGCCAACTTACGGGTGTTATCGATTAAATAACGATTCCCTTTGCTGGTTTTAATTTCAATTTGAGTGTTACCCGTGTTTTGATTACGCCAAAGCCATGTACCCAACAAAATATTTCGACAATATCTTACAGCTAACTCTTTATAACCCCCGCACTCTTTAAATGTTGTGGCCAACTCTTTTAATAAAGAGAAAATCTCTGGGTCACTACAGCCTGAAGGAGCCAACGAGTTAGCCTTTACCCTCAAAGAAAACCTGCAAAATATATGTTCGACATTTGGAGGCACATAACACTCTTCTAGAGTTAATATATTGTTATGTGTTAAGTCCTGAGGTGAGATGTTTTTTGGAAAAAACTGCGGGGTGAATGCTTCAGTAAAACCAGATTTAGGGCCTCGAATTTTATTAATATCAGCCTCTAGAGGAACAAAATCAGAGTCAGCCGTTTTATAAAAAAACACAGCTTTACCAGGGTAAAGCGAGCGGTCATATTTTAATATATTACATAGTTCCATTAAGTATTTTCCGGTTAAACTTTTTTCATTAGCATAAACTTTTCTTGTGCATCTAGCACCCAAAAAGCGCTATTAAAATAGTTACCAATACCTTTTAACCTAACACTAATGGCCGTTTCGTATTTCACCACTCCTATTGCTGGTTCAGCATAACAATGTAGCTTTTCAAGCGCTCCTACTCTAGCTTTGGCTTCAGTAAGTAACATATACCCCGTCATAGATGGGCTCAATTTAGAGTCGTTATTTAATAGCAAGAGTAGCGCATCTAAATCCCCTATTTTGTGCTCCGTTGGCATTACCCAGCAACCTGATAAAGGGAGTCGCCTTAACTTTTCAAACAGCTGATTTTCATTACTATACAAACAGCACCAATTTACGTTTGAAGAAAGCTGAGGCTGATGCATAACACCACCTGCAAAGGTAGATGGGAAATGCGCTTTCAAAATATCTGGCTCACTATCTACTTTTTGTAAATCATCATCATAGCCATCAATATGTACTATTAAATCAAATACCAAGTCACAGTATTTTCCATCAATAATTCCTGGGCGCTTAAGCTTATTTCGCTGAGCGCCTTGCAGGCTGAGTTCAGGAAGCTTTTTCCCTGCAACCGCAGCGTAATCCTTAATAAACCATGAAAAAGATGTGAATCGTACATTTGTCCTAAGCGCCTCATTAAGTTTTCTTTGGTAGCTATGAAGCATGCCCCAAACAGCGGTTAAAGATGGAATACCTGAGCAGTAAGGGTTCGATAACGCTTGTGCATCAAACACACGCAAGCCGCTTAAATGTAAATAACGAAAATGTTCTTCATCTACTTCTATCGGTTCATTTTTTTGATCTGTAAGGTTGATAAGTAGCCAATGTAAAGCTGCTTTCAAAGGGCTCATTAATTTAGGATGAAAAGCATACCTTTGTGTCATATGCACTTTGCCCAGCATCTCATTTAGTAAGCTAAATAAGGGAATAGTTAGCGAAGGGAGTTCATCGTCGGGCAGCGATAGTATTTTATACTCTAGTTGGTCTGAAGCACTCTCAAGCTGTTCTAAGTCATGCCCATTCTCAATAATGATCTGAACCAATAGTTTTGGACACCTCATTAAGTGAGTAAACTAACTCATAGAGGTGAAACATGACAACTAAGACCAAACGTAAATCCTATTCAGAAGAATTCAAAGAAGAAGCACTAAAGCTGGCGAGTAAAGTAGGTTTTGCTCAAGCTGCCAGAGAATTAAGTGTCGCAGAGTCCCAGCTTTACTATTGGCGAACTGCTGCTCTGAAAAAGGCATCTACATCAGATAGAGAAAGTACGTTAGCTACCGAGAATGCTCGTTTGAAACGCCAACTAGCGGTGCAAGCAGAGGAGCTAGACATATTAAAAAAAGCCGCCACCTACTTCGCGAAAAATCAAAAATAACACGATTTGAATTTATGCAAAGCTACCGAAGCACATTCAGCGTTATCAGAATGGCTAAGGTACTTTGTGTATCGCCAAGTGGGTTTTATGCATGGATAAAATCATGTGAGCACGTGTGTAAGCGCAAACAACAACAGCAAATGTTAGATACTCAGGTCAAAGCCGTATTTGTTGACAGTAAAGAGCGAGACGGTGCGAGACGTATCCAAGTCGAGCTGGCGGAGCAAGGGAATAAACATGATGTAAAAACCATCAACAGAAGCATGGGACGTCAGGGTTTAGTAGCTAAAGCAGCTCGTAAATTCAAGTCGACCACCGACAGTAAACACAATTTACCTGTGGCCCCTAATTTACTTGAGCAGAACTTTACCGCCGATAAGCCCAACCAAAAATGGGCAGGTGATATCACGTATCTAATGACCAGCGAAGGATGGCTTTACCTCGCTGTGATTATCGACCTGTACTCGCGCTCAGTGATTGGTTGGTCAATGAGTACACGCATGACATCATCTTTGGTGTGTGACGCCCTGCAAATGGCTATCTGGCGCCGAGGTAGACCTAAAGATGTCATTGTACATAGTGATAGAGGCAGCCAATATGCTTCCCATGCTTATCGTGATTTATTAAGCGAACATCATTTAATGCAAAGTATGAGTCGTAAAGGCAACTGCTGGGATAATGCGTGTGTGGAAAGCTTCTTCCATTCACTCAAGGTCGAAGCCATCCAATATGAGCCTATTATGAACCGAGAAACCATGAGGCAGCATGTATTTGAATATATAGAAATTGATTACAACAAAAAGAGAAGGCATAGTGCGTTAGGCTATTTAAGCCCCGAGAAATTTGAACAACTAAATGTCGCTTAACGAAGTGTCCACTAATGATGGTTCAGATCAGACGGTCAGATAAACTCGTTTTTGGACAAAAACGAGTTAGAGCCGGAGGGCGGATCTGTAAAATGTATAGTGATAACAACATCCTGCTAAGCCGCAGAAACGGAGTTGATTGTTTGATAGCTACCAGTACAATTAAGTATTTAGGAGCCTCATCACATAATTGCATTCCCCAGCCTTTATTTCTATGTAGGGCTAAATAAACTAATCAGTGTTTAAGGCTAAAGAGAATGTGATTTTTCTGTCACTAACTTCTGCACTTAATTGCGCATCAATTGCTTTACTAAGCGTTTTAGCGATTGATAACCCCAATCCAAAGTTATCATTCGATGTTCTTGAAGTGTCTTTTTGCCATAAAGGGTCAAATAATTGGTCTATATCATTATCACTCAAAGGTTCAATAAGGGAGTTAGTAACTGACAAAAATAAAAGTTTTTCTTTTGAAATCATTGTCGAAACTAAAATTTTTGAATTTAGTGGGCTGTATTGTTTAGCGTTGTTAACTAAATTGCTAATAATTGATTCGAGGGCAAACAAGTTGCTTATAATTGCTGGTGCATTCTCATTCAACTCCAAATTTACACGCGATAAATCAGTGTTTTCTAAGACTCTGGTAATGACTTGATTTAAATCACAAGCATCTTGTTTGATTAGCTTACCATTACTGTATTTATGTAATAGCAATAAGTTCGACACGATATTTTTAAGCCGTAAACTTATTTTCAACGCTTCAGGCTTAAAATCCTCATTGAGTTCTATCTCATTTGGAAACCTGATAACAACTTCTGCCATATTTATAAGTTCGGCAATGGGCGTTTTTATTTCATGGGCAATATCGGATGTAAGTCGCTTTTCCTTTAGGTAAAGTTGTCTATTCTCTTTAATAAAGGCGTTCAAACTTTCAACAATAGGCAAGAGCTCTTTAACTGGCTCTTGTATAAATATCTGTGAACCTTCACTGGTAATACTTAACTGACTGATATCTTGGTTGAGTTTAATTAATGGCGCAAGTGATGTATCTATTGCCTTCCTGACAAATAATCGAATAAATACAATAACTGTAATTATGGTGACTATAAAAATAACGTCAATCAACCAAAGTACAAAATCAACTTCCTCAGAAGACGCTGCATAAGCTAAAGTCAGTGGCTCATCATTTGTTTTTTTATATGTGTCTACTGATGTATTGTCTTTTTCTTGTGGTATAAAACGACTATAAAACACCCGACCATCTCGGCCATCAGATAATTGTATAGGGAGTATTTTTGACTCGCCAATTTCTAAGCTTTCATATGGTAGGTTTTTAACTTCAAATAAATCTAAACTTTTTGAGCGGGTAAAAACACTTTCTTTGCTCCATAATTGAAAGTACTCAGGCTCTATTTCCCCTTCTAACTCGGGCAAAAACTCACTAGAAAAGTTAAACGAAAAACCTTCATTAGTTTTATGTACTAAGGTCATTAACATACCTGCTTTGGATTGCAGGCTGCGATCAAACTCATTATCTATCCAACTATCAACAGCAATGTCGGTTGCCAACAAAATGCATAAAACAAAGCTAGTTATAGTTACCGAAAGTGTAACAACTAATTTACTGCGAATAGATTTCATTATTGTCCTTGTACAATATAACCAAAACCACGTTTGGTCTGAATTGGCAGCTCCCCTCCTGCAACTCTTACTTTTTTGCGAGCAGATGATAAATGGGCTTCAATCGAGTTCTTTGATATCAAATCATATTGCCCTGCAAGGTAGGTACTTAGCTTTTCTGCACTAAACACTTTATTTTGATTGCTAAATAAACATTCGACAATTTTGTACTCGTTGGGTGTTAAGTCGATAACATTGTCAGCAACTTTTAGCAGTTTTAACTGTAAATTCAGTGCTAAATTATCAATAGTTATGATATCACTCATCATCTTCAATCCTCCACGGCGCATTAAATTTAGCAGTCGAGCGTGGAGCTCATCAAATGAAAAGGGTTTAGTCAGATAATCATCCGCTCCTGTTAAAAGCCCTAAAACACGGTCTTCAGGTTCTTGCTTAGCTGACAAAATTAAGACTTTAGAATCAAGCTGTTTGGTTCTTATGGTTTGCAATAAAGTAATACCATCGATACTCGGTAACATAATATCAAGTATTATAAGCTCATACTCACCTGTCATCGCCATACTCAGCCCTTGTGCACCATCACCGGTGTCATCAACCGCAAAGCCTAGATTTGCTAAGCCAATTCGTAAACTACGCCTTAGTGACGCTGAATCTTCAATTATTAATAACTTCATGTGTTACTCATTCACCTGAAATGCATCTTCATCATTAGGTTACGCCATATAGCTTAAGTTTTACTTAAGACTTGCTTAAGTTTCCATAGTTTAGCCAATATTAAGTTTAGACTCAGGATTTCTTAAGTTTCGGTTTTTAGTATTGCTGCAATTATTAAGATCGAGCACAACTATGACAGCAAATACTTCCGTTTTAAAACCCTTGTTGCGTTTTACTATTATATTGATATCAATCTTTATAACTTCCCGCATTGCTTTATTGTTTTGGCAACATTCAAGATTAAATGATGGTGATATTTGGCCGATCATATCAGGAGCAATCAGAATAGACTTAAGTAGCATTGGATACTTAGCAACTATTGGGGTTTTTATACTGATACTACATGTAGTTGCACGCCCTAAAACAGAGCTTTTCCAGCGTATTTTTACACTTTACGGTAGCTGCGTTGTAACTGTAGTTGTTATTGTTGAAGCATCAACACCTGCATTCATCAATCAATATGATGTAAGGCCTAACCGATTATATATTGAATACCTTGATTACCCACAAGAAGTCTTCTCAATGTTAGTGCATGGCCATCTTTTTGCAATGCTAAGTACATTGCTTTTGGCCTCGTTAACAAGCGTTTATAGCTATCGCCTTTTATGCAGAGCATTCACACAACCACCGTCACTGAAAAAAGCATCCAATTTACCCATTCTAATGGCTGCTTTAATAATCTGCTTATTTGCTGCTAGAGGTACATTAAATCACCGACCGCTTAACCCTGCATTAGTCTATTTTTCTCAAGATTCACTAGTAAACTCACTTGTTCTTAACTCCACTTACAGTGTTGCGTTTGCGCTGAAAAACATAGGTAACGAAAAAAGTGCCAGTAATTTGTATGGCACAATGCTTCGTCAACAAATTATAGATACGGTCAAAAAGGCTTCTTATCGAAAACAGTTTGTCGTTGGAAATATTCCAACCTTGGCGCACAACAAGCCTTTTGTGTCTGGTGTTAAAAAAAACTTAGTTATAATACTTGAGGAAAGTTTAGGTGCCCGATTTGTTGGAGAACTTGGTGGGTTAGATATTACGCCCGAACTTGATAAGCTATATCAACAAGGGTGGGGGTTTGACAACCTTTATGCTACGGGCACGCGCTCCGTAAGAGGTATTGAAGCAATTACTACAGGTTTTACACCATCACCATCTCGCTCAGTAGTTAAACTATCTAAATCGCAGCATAACTTTTTTTCACTAGCGGATGTATTCAGTCAAGAAGGTTACAAAACACAGTTTATCTACGGCGGTGAAAGCCATTTTGACAATATGAAAAGCTTTTTTCTAGGAAACGGGTTTAACGATATTGTTGACATCAACCATATTGATAATCCCCAATTTATCTCCTCTTGGGGGGTAAGTGATGAGGACTTATTCAATCAAGCAGATAAAGAACTGACTAAATTAAGTAATTCGACAGAGCCATTTTTTAGTCTTGTATTTACTTCTAGTAATCACGATCCGTTTGATATACCACAAGGCAAAGTATCGCTACCCAAAGGACATAACCCTGAAAACTATAAGCGTGATCTTGCAATTAAGTATGCCGATTACGCACTAGGTAAATTTATAAATAAAGCAAAAACACGGTCGTACTGGGAAAACACCGTATTTTTGGTTGTGGCAGACCATGATGTGCGTGTTTTTGGCTCTGAACCTGTCCCTTTGAAGTCTTTTCATATACCAGCTGTTATTTTAAACAGCGATATGAAAAGTAAACGCGATCCAAGACTCGTTAGTCAAATTGATCTACCTGTTACTTTGATGTCACTTTTAGGAATTGACCAAGCAACCCCTATGCTGGGCTTTGATCTGACTAAAAGTTATCCAGTTGAACGCGCAATGATGCAGTACTACGACAATTTTGCATACCTAGAAAATGATCGCGCTGTCATCCTAATGCCAAATCAACAAACCAGCTATTGGCGCTATAACAAACAAACCAAAATACAAGAAAAAAATGAACAGCTAAACGTTGATCAAACGTTGGCTGAAAAAGCACTAGCTCATGTGTTATTTAGCAACTTAGCTTACACCGAGCAGCTTTATCGTTTAGCTGATAAAAGTAGTGATAAGGAATAACTATGAAAATTGCTTTTAAAAGATTTTGTATTTCGTCTTGGCAAGTAAGTTACAGCCAATTTGTTTGCTTAGTTTCAATGTATATCGTTATCGCATTTAATGGCTTGTTTTTATACAATACTTTTATGGCTGCAACACAGTCAGGGCATATAAATTGGCTTTTTATCGCGTCGGTCCCTTTATTGCTTTTCTCATTGACTGTTTTAGTTTTAAGTTGGTTGTCCTTAATTACTTTTGTTAAAGCTATACTTCTATTTAGTGTTTTAGTTTGCTCATTGTTGTTTTATTCAACACTTAATTATGGCGTTATTTTTGACAAGAGCATGTTACAAAATATTGTTGAAACAAATTCAGGTGAAGCATTTTCATACTTGAACTTTCAGCTTGTGTTATTTATTTTTTTATTGGGGATTGTACCTACTTACTTATTTTCCAAGTTCACAATTATTGGGAGTTTTAGAGTTCGTTTAAAAAGTTTTACGAAGCTAAATCTATCAGCTTTGCTCTGTTGTGCCTTAATCGCTGTACCCTTTTATAAAGAGTACGCTTCTGTTGGCCGCAACAACCGACAGCTAACAAGTTATATCACCCCGTTTGCATTCTATACAGCAAGTTATAAATACCTGAGGGATAATTACTTTTATCCACCACTACCTTTCAAGGTACTCGATAACTTGCCCACTTTAAAAAATAAAACGAGCACCTCGCTAACTGTAATGGTTGTCGGGGAAACAGCTCGGGCGGCTAACTTTTCACTACAAGGCTATAGTAGAGCAACGAATACTTATACTCCCAAGTTAGGCGTAAAGTATTTTAGTGATGTTTCATCGTGTGGAACGGCAACGGCTATTTCAGTCCCCTGTATGTTTTCACGACTGAACCGCAAAGAATATGATTCTCGGCTTGCTAGTAGTCAAGAAAATGCTCTAGACATTATTCAGCGTAGTGGTGTTGAAGTAACATGGATTGATAATAACAGCAGCTGTAAAGGAGTGTGTGCTCGCATCAAATCAGACAACATTGAGCCGAATAAAGAACATCCGTTATGTGATGGTCATTACTGTTTTGATGAAATATTAGTTACGAAACTAGCAGACAAGATAGCGACTAGTAACGCTAAACATAAATTGGTTGTTCTACATATGATAGGTTCACATGGACCAACTTATTATCGTCGTTATCCTGAACACGAAAGTTTGTTTAAACCTGATTGCTCTCGAAGCGATATTCAGAACTGTAGTACAACTGAACTAACAAACACATATGATAATACTATCGCATACACAGATAAGGTGTTAAGCCAGTTGATAAAAGTATTACAAGCAAGTAACGAAACAAAGAAGTCACTCCTATATGTGTCAGATCACGGTGAGTCACTTGGTGAGAAAGGTTTATACCTTCACGGGTTTCCATATGCATTAGCACCAAGCGAGCAAACCCATATTCCAATGATTTTTTGGAGTAATAAACTCGCTAACTCTAAATTTAATCATTGTATTGAGTTACAACGCTCAAAAGTATTTTCACACGACAATATTTTTGACACTTTACTTGGCTTAACTCAAGTAAGCAGCAGTCAATACCAACCTGAATACGATATTTTTAACGCCTGTAAGGCCCTAAGTCTATAAAGAGAGTTTCCAATGCAATTTGATAGTGCAAATAAGCCGTCAGGTATTAATCGAGTAGTTTTAGCTTTTAAAAATTCACAGCGTGCATTTAAATGGCTTGCTAAAAATGAAGCTGCTTTTAAACAAGAGCTTTTTTTACTCGCTTTATCGCTAATTATTATTTCGATTTGGCAGATAGGTATTTACGAAAAGGTCATGCTACTAATCTCTGTTTTATTTGTGATATTCGCAGAGGTTGTTAATACAGCAATAGAAGCAACAATAGACAGAGTTGGCTTAGAGATTCATCCATTGTCAGGTCTCGCTAAAGATTTAGGCTCCGCAGCAGTATTAATTGCGCTATTGATAAGTTCATTCGTCTGGATTTCTGTATTTATAAGCTATATTGGTTATTTTTAAAATTTATCCAATCTCAATGATCGCTTATCGCTCATTTGCGACCGTCGCCTAAACTCGTTTTGGGGCAGAAACGAGTTTGGATTTCCCAGCTTTCACTAGACACCGGCTTATAATCTTAAAGTACAAAACGGAAGTAGACTTCCGATTTCAAACCTACATTGCCATATTTCGGAAGTAAACTTCCGCTTCTAGGGCTTCAAAGGTAGCTATCGGAAATATACTTCTGTTTTTTGATAGCGTTGTTAACCTAGATAGCTATATGAGCTACTTTTCAGGGTCTTACTTGAGCGATAACCAGTCATTGAGATTAGCTAAATATAAGAGTTAACTAATTCGTCAAACTACTCTTTGCGCATATATTCATGAAAATGAGCGACGCGCGCAAATTGGTTCATTTAACTTTACCTAAAAATTTTAGAAAACTTAGTGATAGTAATGCTTTAGGTTATTTGTTAAAACTATATAAAGTAGATAATGAGCGTTCAGTCGGAAGAAATATGCGCGATGAGCGCACTATTAAATTATTAAGCGGTAATCGATCAACGAGGTTCTGATCATTGAAACGAGAGGCATTGGAAAAATATCAGGTATTTATCTACCTGACCGGAATCCTTATAGGATTACTGGTCGGGGTGAAATTTCCTGAACAGTCAGAGATTCTAGAGTGGGCTTTGTGGCCTTTGCTAGGCATGCTTCTGTATACGACTTTTACTCAGGTTCCTCTAGGGCATCTGCGAGAAGCATTCTCTGACTCCCGCTTTATGCTGGCAGCGGTGATTGGTAATTTCGTTGTTCTCCCGTTAATTGTGTGGGGGTTAATGTCCGTTGGGCCTAACTTGCCTGCGGTCAAGTTAGGCATACTCTTGGTGTTATTGGTCCCGTGTACTGACTGGTTTATCACCTTCACACACTTGGGTGGGGGGGATACAAAGCGGGCCATTGCCTTTTCGCCAGTTAGTCTTTTGCTTCAGCTAATTCTCCTGCCAGTTTATATATGGCTTTTCCTTGGTTCGGAAATAACAACCAGCGTGATGCAGCGAGAGCTAGTTCTGGCCTTCTTCGGACTTATCGTCCTCCCCTTGGCGGCGGCATTTGCAACCGAAAAATGGGCTGAAAAACGAGAGGGCAGAGAAACTATTCTGAATGCTTTTGGCTGGCTTCCCGTTCCGCTACTGGCATTGGTTGTGTTTTCTATAGCAGCGGCACAAGTCAATGTAGTCATTGATTCATTGGGCATACTCCCAAGCTTGTTTGCAGTGTTTTCTGCATTTCTTCTGATAGCTGGGGTTTTATCTTTAGTGCTTTCAAAAATATTTTCATTGCCAACAAATCAAGGCAGAGTTCTTGCCTTCAGTTTAGGTAGCAGGAATTCATTTGTGGTTCTTCCCCTAGCACTCTCTCTGCCTTCATCCTTTGAGCTTACGGTTGTAGTTATCGTATTTCAGTCATTGGTTGAGCTATTTGGGATGGCCGCTTACATATGGTGGGTTCCAAAAAAATTATATCCTTCAGTGTAATGGTCTAATGAAACTGGACAGGTTTATAGCGTAAAATGAGCTAAACCCAAAAGGTATCACTATGACCAGAAAATCAAAAGTAACACTCAGTGCACAACAAAAACTTGAATATGCCAAATTAATGGTAGAAGAAGGTTATACCAATAAGCAAATTGAAGAGATGTCTGGCGCAGGAAAGTCAGCAGTATCACGTTGGAAGCAACAATATCTATCTGAGCTAGATGGTAAGAGCCCGGGAAATGTACAAGCACTCACACCAGAACAGCAACGTATTCAATTGCTAGAGAAGCAGCTACAGCGAGCTTTAAGGGATAATGATATATTAAAAAAAGCCACCGCTTTCTTCATTCGCGACAATCAAAATTTAAAGTAATTAAAGCGTTGAAGAAAGCGACCCCAAGCTATACGGTATCTGAGTTGTGTCGTGCTTTAGAAGTCAGTACAAGTAGTTATTACTATGCGCCCGTCGCGCCAAATAAGTCAGAGCAGGCACTGCTGGAGTTAATTAAATCTATCGCTGACGATTCTGGTTATACGTATGGTAGACGCAGAGTGAACGTTGAACTGAATGCGTTAAATCATACGATTGGAATATATAAAACAGCGGCACTGATGAAAAAGTTGAATATAAAAGCCATCAGGCCGAAGAAAAAACATTACTACCCTAACTCAGGTGATGAACATAAGTACGCACAGAACCTCTTAAAACGAGAGTTTAACCCTGATTCACATAACACGCATTGGGTCGGTGATATTACCTATATCAGGAACCATCAAGGGTGGAGCTACTTGGCCTGTGTGTTAGACTTATCAACGAGGGAAGTTGTAGGGTATGCCTTATCAACAAGCCCAAATGCTGAATTGGCTATAGCAGCATTGAATAATGCTATTAAGCGTCAACAGCCGGTTCTTAATCAACTGATGTTTCATTCCGATCAGGGGTGTCAGTATTCTGCGGCCTCGTTTAGAGCTCGGTTATCACAACTAACTATAACGCAAAGTATGAGTCGTCGAGGTAATTGTTGGGATAATGCAGTAATGGAGCGATTTTTTAGAAGTTTAAAAACAGAGCGACTGAATCGCCTGTCATTTATAAATCATCATTCAGTTATAAGTGAGGTGGACAATTATATTCAGTTTTACAATTACAAACGTAGGCATTCTACGCTTAATTATATGACGCCACATCAGAAATATAATGAATTAAAAAATGCCGCTTAGAATCTCTACAGAATTTGTTGACCATTACAAAGCTATATGAATGCGGTGGCGCTTAACAAAGCCAAGCACAGCGACAGCTTTTCCGTTGCGGCTTCGCCTCCACTACAAAGCTGCGCGTGTTGGCGGCGTTAAATTCCAAAGGAAAATCAGGTGCAGCACGATACTGAGAAATATAGACGGATTTTTGAAGGGATGTCTCCCGAAGAAATTGAGGAGATGAATCGCCTGAATGATGAGGAACATCAAAGGCAAGCTGAGGCGTTCAGAACCGGCTATGAAAAAGATATTTGCTATCTCTGTAACAAACCTTTTAAGACCATTAGCAAAAGCAACCCTTGCTTACACTGGCTATTACGGCAATGTAAATTTAAGAAAAAAGACTTTCCAAAAGTTTACGAAAAATACGGCTATGGGAATATAGCTGCGTATATTCGATGGTGTGCGAACCAAGATCGTTTTCTTTCGAATATCAATGACCTTGAAGGCGAGAAGTCAGATAGAAAAGTTTTATCCTATACAGTTAAATGGAAAAATGTTGAATGGACGTTTGACTGCTCCAAAAATGACTTTCAAGGTCATCAAGGAACATCCATTGATTATCCTCATTACCACTTTCAAATGAGAATTGATGGTAGACAATTCATCAACTTCAACGATTTTCATGTTCCATTCACTGATCACGACCTTTTTATATTGAAAAATAGTATGGAGCAAGGTGACTGGTTCAAACAGAATTTCGGGGCAATTGGTTCAGGTATGCAGGATGCTGTAAGTGTCGAGCTAGAAGATATACTTGAGCATACTATTCGTTCAGATAATGAAGACGAGGCTACTTATCATTTTTCAACAATGATTGATGCAAGTGAAAACCCTATTTCTGGTGAAGAAATATACGAAATACAAAAAGAAGCTGAACGAACAGGTAAATCTTTCGCTTTTGTAGCGCAGAAGCGGTTAAAGGAGCGAGCAAAGGTACAAACGGTTATCAGCCCTGCAGATTCGATTCCGGACATTGCCTCTAGAACCGAGCACAAGAGAAGATGAAATTTAACAAACGCATGTTGTCGGATTGCTTTTCCGCTGCGCAACAAACCAGCCGCAAATGCGGGCGTTATCAATGTCCGCATCACGCCCTGAGGCACTCAACAAGCTTTTTCTACCACTAAAAGAGGAGAACCTTTCTCTTTTAGTGCTTTTAAATATTTTGATTCATCATAAGCTTTTCCTGTTTTCCAGCACCTTAATAGACCTTAGGCTAGTACAGCTTACTTTAGTATTGCGAATTTACGACCTGTGAGCATATGTTCAGGATCTAATGCATTAGGGTTGTAAGATGAGCTTTTAATTACTTCATAAATAACAATATCTTTAGCATCTTGTTCAAAAGGGTTTTTTAACTCCAGTGACTCTTTGTCATTAAAAAAGTCGAACTTTTCATAAGCAGTAATAAAATGTTTATTTTCAAGATACTCGTTACAACTCAATGCTAATTTTAAAGCCTCCAACAGTAGATGTTTAAGAGCTCGATTCTCACCTCGACATGCAGCAAACAACGCTATTGTGGTATTTTTACTTTCAAGCTTAGGAGGCTCATCAAATGGCATTTTCTTCGCTAGGCCCATTAAATATTGGCGAAAGTACTTAATGTCGTTCTTTAAGCTAAAGTATTCAAGTTTTCTTTTTCTAACTAAGCGAGAAGCCCATTGAGGTTCTTCAGCTATTTTTGCAGCCCAAGGCATACCAACCAGTACTATTGGCACTTTGGATTCTTCACTAATAAACTTTAACCCATTTGCGATTTGCTGGCGTTCTTGTACGCTTTTAAACTCTATTAACTCCTGAAACTCATTAATGATGAGTAACTCAACTTGAGCTTTAATTAAGCTTTCTACAAGTTTTTTAGTTAGGTCTGTTTTGTAGCCTCGCTTTTTAATTTGGCTACTTCCAAATAGCTCCAGATCTGCCAGCATTTGGATTAAAGTTGCATCTAAGCCTTTCCCCCTAGATATACGACTTATTAAGACTGGCATAGTATTTCGGCTATAATTCTGTGTAGCTAGAACTCTTTTTTTGTAGTGATTAATGGTATGGCTTTTTCCTACGCCTGTATCACCAATTAATAGCATACACTGCTGGTCTGACTGAAATATACGGTTTAATCTCAGCTCATCAAAGTCATTAAAAATTGTTTTGATTTGAGAGTGCATAACAATGCAATCGCTAAAGTTGCGCAACTGTTCGATCTGCAATTCTGTTAAGGCATTCATTCAAATGCCTCTAAGTCATCATCCCAATCATCAAAAATATCGTTACTTATATTTTTTTGTACAGGGGCTGCACTTTCTTCAGAAACCTTAATAGTGCCCGTTCCTGTATTGCTTACATCAGCTATTTGAGCTTGCTTTTTGACAGTTGTAATTTTTGCTTTAGTTTTTGATTCAATGAAAGCTTCTTGCTCTTGTCTTACTCGCTCATGAATAGCCATGCGTGCTTTAGCTAAACCCAAACTATCTTTAGACTCCCGAATGATTTCCCTGTTAATTTTTTTTATTGTTTTATGTTCATAGATACTTAACCCGTCCGTATAGCCGGTAGGGTCTGTACACGGTACTTCAAGGTAACTTTCCAGCTCTTCTAAATAAACATAAATTTTTGAAATGTCATCTGGATCTACTTTAATGATTTTTTTTACGCTTTCTTTTGTTTGCGGGTAATGCTTACGGTAATCAGCTAAGGCCGTAGAGTCATACATTAGTTCTTGATATTTGATACCATTTCTCGATAATGTTCTTGAGTCTGATATTCGCATTAACATTGAAAAACGCGTTTCCTCCTCTTCATTCATAGTCAATGGGGGATAAACATCAAATCCTTGTTGCCATCGCTTAATTGGGATACGAGTTTCACGTGAATTACTATCTTGATGGTATACATCTACAATCCAGCGGTGAAACTCTTCTACAAAAGTTGAAAAGCGCATAATTGCATCTTTTTCGGGTTTATATTCTTCTTTTTCTAATATGTTTGAAAATGTTTTACCTGGAACTTCAGGTAAGAAATATTGATTCATCACTCCAAAAAAGCGCTCTATAAATGGTTTGAGCCAAGGCTTGCGTACAGGGTTATATTGAATATTTATTCCTGTTGATTGACAAGCATGCTCTAAATTTTTAGACCAAAACTCAGCACCATTATCTACTACTAAGTTTTCAAACTTACCAAAGCAAGGCCAATTATTTTGTAGTTGTATATTCAGAGCATCAAGTGATTTTGGATTAATTGCGTGAGTAATAGCCTTCGCTGCAGATACATACGAAGGAGATTTATAACTTAGATGAAAACCAAGAACACAGCCACTAAATACATCAATAAGTAATGTTAGATAAGGCCTTCCTATGGGGATAAGTAACTCATCATCAAGTAGAATTAAATCAAGTGGTGTATGATCAATCTCTACACGCTCTAATATTCTTGTAGGAGGTACATGAGCAGCACAGTAAGCAAACCATTGGTCTGCCTTAAACTTTCCGTGTCTGGCTACAGCGACCGCGTATGGGGGGATTGCTTTGATTCTTTTATTAAAAGCAGTGTAAGACATAATTGGAATCTTGCCTTCAACAATATTCTCATTTTCAATAATAATTAGGTCTTTATAGTACTGGTATGCTGTTGCAATAGTAGGTCTTTTAGCATCTAAAAATCGTTCTAAAGCTTTATCAAAAAACTTATCATCCCCTTCGATACGCTTGGTTCTGTTTCCCATTTTATGATTTTTATCAGCTAGAGAGGCAATATTCCCGTTACTGTCGATGTATTTTTTACGCCAACGAGCAACAGTCCGCCAATTTGGCCGAATTTCCTCACTCCCTTTAAAAAGTTCATCTAAAATAGGATCTAAATTTCTTTGGGTCCAGCCACGTGAAAGTTTTTTATCTATAGAGCTTATTAGCTTATACCTTTCTAGCGCTTGGCTTTTCAAATCATCTGTAAAGGTATCCAGATCACGCCTGATTAAGTTAGCATCATCTAATTTAACATATTGTGTAGGTGTTTGTGGTTTGAGTGGCGCTACTGATTCATCAAATTCATCGAAAAAATCTGTCATGGTGTAACCCATAATGTTGGGTTATTAGTTAAATCATCACAGCCTAGGTCAGCTTCAATCAACCCTTTATGCATGAGCCCAAATAAAAAGGATCGTGTTTCACCTATTGGTAAACCGACCTGAGAGCTTATATCATTTAGCTTGATTGCTCCAGATTTATGAATAAAACTAAGTAGCTCGTTTTGAATACCACTAACACCATAAATACCGGAATAACGGTGTAATAGTTTTAAGTTACTTAATATTGGATCTACCCTAATTTGCCTATCAGTTACTAGAACAAGGTCAATTCCCATTTTTAATGATGCATCTCGTCTAGCAGCAAATTTTGCTCTAAATAGTGGGGAAGCAATTTTAGAATAAGGTTTATATTCGTGGTATTTTTGGGTTTTATTCGTATACGAAATCAGTGCATCAGGTGTGTAAGGTAAGCTTTTACCCATAAACTCATATTTAAAGCCTTCAGGCTGACTCCCAAAACTCTCTATCAAGTCGTTATATTCATGATGAAAACATGCATCAAACTCTAATGTACTTTCACACATGATTACACTACAGACTTTAGTGCTTGCAAATTTGAATACATTTTTATTAGGAGAAGGCTTTCTTAAGTTGCGTATATACATGAGTAATATAACTATTTTTTATTTGCATTGTACACATACCATACAAATAAAAAACAGTTATGTCACACTATGATTTAAAATAAAAATAACCAATTGATATTAAAGAGGTTAATTTTTTATCTCTATTTACATAAGAGATTTTATGTCAAAGTATGGTTTAATTATGTCAAGCTATGGTTGTATTATGTCAAACTATGGTTTCAGCGACAACATTAAGCTAATTCAAGACACGACTAAAAAGTTATTTTTAGACCATCGCCGCTTTAACATACACATCAAAACGGTTCTTTTTGGTTTTAATTTGCATGCTGGGGGCTTGCTCATTTAAAAATGGTGCATAATCAGGACGCTTTACGACTACGCGCTTACTAGCAAGAGGATATGCAAAGGCCAGTAAATCATCGGCATCACTGTCACCACCCACCAAGTCTTGAAACACACGCATTTCTTTTTTAACCAGTGCCGATTTTTCGCGATGAGGGAACATCGGGTCTAGGTAAACTACCTCAGGCATACTTTCGCACTGGGCAAGTAAGGTATGGCTTGAACCAAATACTAGGCTCATAGATTCTTTCATCCAAGAGCCAATTTCAGCGTCGCTATAAGCACGCTGTAAACCATCGTAAAGTAACGCAGCAACGACTGGGTGGCGCTCATGCAGAATCACTTTACAGCCTAACGATGCAAGTACAAAACCATCCCTACCCAGCCCAGCTGTGGCATCAAGTACTACCGGCGTTGCGCCTTTATTTAAACCTACAGCTTTAGCTATCGATTGCCCTTTACCACCACCAAACTTACGCCTGTGAGCAGCAGCCCCGGTTACAAAATCAACGGTAATAGCGCCCAACTTTGGCTCGTCGCTTTTGCGTAAACTTAAGCCTAGGTCGTCATAATGAAGTGAAAAGCCAGATGTTTTTTCCGCCCACTGTTCAAGCCCAAAACGTTTTTCTATTTCGTTAAGATAAGGACGTATTTCTTTAAAAGGACTATGAATAACCAAAATAAACTCCGACGATAAACACTCATCGAGTATATCAAGATCACGATGACACTAAAATAACTCAATGCCGGTTTGCAAAGTAATATCGTAGGTGTGTTCTAGTTAGCTGTTTCACACTTACCTACTAAATTGCCAAAAATTAGTGGGCTCTGATTTGTATAACAGAAAGTTGGCCTCTAGGTGAAAACCAAAACGGTATACATAAACGGCAACGATTAGTCGTTGCTGTATCTTTAACTTTTTATAACTAATTTTAGCCTATTCAAATTTGCTAGTTTCACCAATCAAATAAAAAAGCGCCAATTTGGCGCTTTTAATGTAATCATTAACTTTAATTACGCGGCAATACCGCTGTGTTTTAGTAAGGCATCCACTTTCGGTTCACGACCTCGGAAGTTTTTAAACAGTTCCATGGGCTCTTCGCTGCCACCTTTTTCTAAAATGTGTTGCATAAAAGCTTTGCCTGTTTCTGGATTGAAAATACCCTCTTCTTCAAACTTAGAGAACGCATCTGCCGAAAGCACTTCAGCCCATTTATACGAATAATAACCAGCGCTATATCCACCGGCAAAAATATGGCTAAAACCATGCTGAAAGCGGTTAAAGTCAGGTGTTTTAACAACCGATGTTTTAGTGCGTACCGCATCTAATGTCGCTTGAATTTGGCATGCTTCATCTTTTTTATATTCGCTATGAATTTTAAAATCAAACAGTGAAAACTCAAGCTGACGCAGCATTTGCATGCCTGAGTTATAATTTTTAGCCGCCAATAACTTATCAAGTAATTCCTTCGGTAATGGTTCACCCGTTTCAAAGTGCCCAGAAATAAAGCTCAACGCCTCTTCTTCATAACACCAGTTTTCTAAAAACTGACTTGGTAGCTCTACTGCATCCCACGCAACACCATTAATACCGGCAACAGGCGCTGCATCTACTTGGGTAAGCATGTGATGAATACCATGGCCAAACTCATGGAATAACGTCGTTACTTCGTTATGTGTAAACAGTGCTGGTTTATCGCCCACGGCTTTATTAAAGTTACAAACAAGGTAAGCAACCGGCGTTTGTAACTCACCGCTGGCACGCACTTTACGGCCCATGCAATCATCCATCCAAGCTCCACCACGTTTATGATCGCGAGCATATAAGTCTAAATAAAAGCGACCACGTAAGGTGTTGTTATTATCGTAAATTTCAAAAAAGCGCACGTCCTTATGATAAGTATCAATATTGCTTTGCTCTTTTACGTTGATACCAAATAAGCGGCTAACCGTTTCAAATAAACCGCTTAGTACTTTATCTGCGGGGAAATAAGGGCGTAGCACTTCGTCTGAAATAGCATACTTTTCTTGCTTAAGTTTTTCGCCATAATAAGCATAATCCCACGCAGCAAGTTCATCCATGTTGTGCTTATCTTTAGCATAAGCTTGAAGTTCGGCCAACTCTTGCTCAGCCTGTGGCTTAGATTTAGCGGCTAAATCTTCTAAAAATGAGAATACTTGCTGAGGTGATTCAGCCATTTTTGTCGCTAACGACTTTTCTGCATAGCTTGAAAAACCGAGTAACTCGGCAATTTCATGACGCAGCGCTAGCTCTTCGCTCATAATCTCTGAGTTATCAAACTCACCGGCGTTAGGGCCTTTATCAGAAGCGCGCGTAACAAATGCTGTGTAGGTTTGCTCGCGTAGTTCGCGATTATCGGCATACATCATTATCGGTAGGTAAGACGGAAAATCTAAAGTAAATACAAAGCCATCTAACTCTTTACTTTTAGCTGTATCAGCAGCTAGTGCTTTAGCTGATTCAGGTAAGCCTGCCAATTCACTTTCATCGGTAATATGCTTGTGCCAAGCAAGCGTGGCATCCATTACGTTATTACCAAATTTTGAAGCAAGCTCAGATAAACGAGCGCTTATCTCACCATAACGCTTTTGCTGCGTAGGCTCTAGGGCAATACCCGATAATTCAAAGTCGCGCAGCGCATTAGTAATGCTTTTTTGTTGTACGGTGGTTAACGTTTTAAATTCATCACTTTTATAAAGTGTATTGTAAGCGTCGTATAAACCTTGGTGCTGACCAACAAATGTTGAGTATTCAGAGATAAGCGGTAAGCACTGCTCATAGGCTTCACGTAGCTCGTCGCTATTTACCACTGAGTTCATGTGTGAAACCGGTGAAAATAATCGCGATAATTTATCGTCAACTTCTTCAAGTGGTAACACAAGGTCTTGCCAAGTGTAAGATTGCTTAGCAAGTACTTCGTCAATTTTTGTACGGCAATCAGCAATGCCCGCTTTTAACGCTGGTACTACATGCTCAGGCTTTATTTTTGAAAACGGCGGCAAGCCTTCTAAACCAATTAATGGGTTATTTACTGAGTCGGTCATTATTGCTCTCAAATTTATGCGAATATGATTTTAAAGTTGGGGCGAATTGATGAAATACAAGGGGCTTCTCAGCGGTCTTGCTTATGTTATTATCAAGAAAATACCTTTAAATAAACTTAAGGACAGAAAATGGCTCAGCATTTTGATTATATTGCAATTGGCGGTGGTAGTGGCGGTATAGGTTCAGCTAATCGTGCTGCAATGCGTGGCGCTAACGTTGCACTTATTGAAGCAAAGCATATGGGCGGCACCTGCGTTAATGTTGGTTGCGTACCAAAAAAAGTTATGTGGCATGGCGCCCAAGTAGCTGAAGCAATTAATCTTTACGCTCCTGATTACGGTTTTAACGTTGAGGTTAAAGACTTTAATTGGGGCAAACTTGTCGAAAGTCGTGAAGCGTATATCAGCCGTATTCATAAAGGCTATGACAATGGCCTTGCTAAAAATGGCGTGACGGTTATTAAAGGCTTTGCAAAGTTTATTGACAGCAAAACAGTCGAAGTTGACGGCGAACAATACACCGCCGATCATATTTTAGTCGCTGTAGGTGGTCGCCCGACTATTCCAAACTTACCAGGTGCAGAGCACGGTATTGATTCAAATGGTTTCTTTGAGTTAAAAGAGCAACCGAAGCGGGTTGCAGTTGTTGGCGCAGGTTATATTGCGGTTGAGATTGCCGGTGTACTACATAGCCTTGGCACAGAAACACATTTATTTGTTCGAAAAAATAAACCTCTGCGTACTTTTGACCCATACATTATCGACTCCCTTGTCGATATAATGGCTAAAGAAGGCCCAACTCTGCATACCGAGTGCTCACCTAAAGAAGTAATTAAAGAAAGTGATGGCAGTTTAACCATTCACTTTGAAAACGGTTATAGCCAAAACGTTGACCAAGTTATTTGGGCAATTGGCCGCACACCAACCACTGATAAAATTAATCTTGCTGCAGCAGGCGTTGAAGTTAACGAGGCAGGTTATGTCAAAGTTGATGAATATCAAAACACCACGGCTAAAAACGTTTATGCAGTGGGTGATATTATCGAAGACGGTATTGAGCTAACCCCAGTTGCGATTAAAGCGGGTCGTACTTTATCAGAGCGCTTATTTAATAAAGACTTACCTGATAATTTAAAAATGGATTATAACCTGGTGCCTACCGTGGTATTTAGTCACCCGCCTATTGGTACAATTGGCTTAACCGAACAAGAAGCAATTTCGCAGTACGGTAAAGAGAACGTCAAGGTGTATAAATCAAGCTTTGCAGCTATGTACACTGCCGTTACACAGCATCGCCAAGCATGTAACATGATGCTCGTGTGTACAGGTGATGAGGAAAAAGTGGTGGGCTTACACGGCCTTGGTTTTACTGTTGATGAAATGATTCAGGGTTTTGCTGTTGCCATGAGAATGGGCGCGACTAAAGCTGATTTTGACTCAACTGTTGCCTTGCACCCAACAGGCGCAGAAGAATTTGTTACCATGACATAATAACGTTATTTCTTGATCGTCATAAAACCTTGTTGCGTAAGCCTCAAGGTTTTTTATTTTCTGCACTCACTTTCTGCGATGCGCCTTTAAAACCTTTCTGTTATCTGCTGCGAGATTTTGTGGATCCGCGGTGCAAATATGAATGAAATAATCCCAGCAGCTGGCCATGCTAATAACCAAGCTGATAGCCAGTGCCCAGTAAAGTTTTTCACCAAGCCAATATTTATATAAGTAACCCATGCTGACATAAATAGGGTAAGAATAAATGACATTAAAATGGCAAAAATAATACGATGCTTCATAAAAATATAACCTTAAAAATAAAATAAGATCTGCAGCTTAATGCGTTTCATTTTTGGCTTATATAGGTATTATAAAGAATCCTATTTGCATATATGTAAACCCAATGCTTGATAATTTAAAATTATTTGTTTGCGCCGCACAGCAACTTAGTTTAAGTAAAGCGGCACTAAAACTTAATATGACTATTGCCACGGTTTCAAGGCGTATTCATGAACTAGAACGACAGCTTGGTTGTGAACTATTTCATCGTTCAAATAAGGGGCTTACACTCACCCCATACGGGGTTTCTTATTACGAACAGTGTGCGCCTTATATTCATGAACTTGAGTTACGATTAGAAAATTTAGACTGCTCGTTAAATAGCTTATCCGGAAAATTAAAAGTAACCGCCCCAATTAATATTGGCAATGGCCCTCTTGATTCTTTCTGGAAAAACTTTACAAGCCGCTATCCAGACATTCAGCTCACTATTGAGTTACAAGATCCTTTGCATAATACTATTCCCTATGATGCTGATATCGCTATTTGTTCAGGCTCACAGCCTAATTCATCATTACTTCAAAAGAAGTTAGGATCAATTACTCCAATTCTAGTTACCTCATCAGAAGCACGCTTTCCTGCTCCTCAATCAATTAAAGAGCTGATGACTTCAGCAAGTATTGCAGCTCAGTTATTCAGTGAGTGGCAATTAACAAATAACGTAAACACTCACACGTTACGTAAAGAACATATTCATACCAGTAACGATATGCATACCATAGTGAATCTTGTTAAAGCCGGTGCTGGAGTAGCACTTCTACCAAAAAGTATGGTTTATAAAGAGCTTGCTACTGGTGAGTTGATTAATATATTACCTGACTATCGAGGCGTTGAGCGGGAGCTATTTTTAGTTTGGCCTTATCAGCGAACTTTGTCTCTTAGGGCTCAATGCTTTAAAGATAAATTATGTCAATTTTTGGCAGCACAAAGCTGGTTTAATCATCTTTAATAACACAGTATTTTTAGCCTCACGAATTAATTAGCCCTATTTAAGTTTTTCATTTCAGGTTAAAAACGTTGCCATATACAAAAAATAGATTTCTTAGTGCATACAAATGATATATTATATCATTTTAATACAATAACAGCTGAGCAGTTTATGCGTTACTTTAAACAACCACTTTTTGATCAACTATCAATGGGGGCCTCTGTCATTTGTGCCATTCACTGTGCAGTCTTACCCATCATGTTAGCGCTGTTTCCAGCCTTATCGTCACTCCCTAATAACAATCATGATTTTCATCTTGCTTTAATAGTTTTAATTGTACCAGCCAGTCTATTAGCAGCTTATTTAGGTTGTGCGAAACATAAAGATAAATGGGTGCTAATAGGCATTGCTACTGGACTGCTAACTTTAACGATTACTGCTTTGCTTGGTCATGATCTGGTAGGTGAGGTAGGCGAAAAAACATTAACAATGTGTGCTTCAATCGTATTGATTGCTGCTCATTGGCGAAACTATAGATTATGTAGAAGTAAAAAGTGCAGCCATTAAAAACCAATAAAATAAGGTCTGCGCAGAACAGTTTCCCACCTATAGATACAAGGTAAGGCATACCATAGTATTTAAAGTGTAGGCGCAGTTATATACTGCGCCAGACCCTTTGGGGAATCTTATACTGTGCCACCCACGGTTAATTTATCTACCTTCAGGCTTGGCTGACCAACCCCAACAGGTAAGCTTTGGCCGTCTTTACCACATACGCCAACGCCTTTATCAAGCGCCAGGTCGTTACCTACCATTGATATTTGCTGCATTACTTCAGGGCCATTACCGATTAATGTTGCGCCTTTAATTGGCTGGGTAATTTTACCATTTTCGATTAGATAAGCCTCTGATGCACTAAATACAAACTTACCTGAAGTAATATCAACCTGACCACCACCAAAGTTAGGTGCATACACGCCTTTTTTTACGGTGCTGATAATGTCCGCTTGACTGTGTTCACCACCAAGCATATAAGTATTAGTCATACGTGGCATAGGTAAATGTGCATAAGACTCACGACGCGCGTTACCTGTTGGGTTAACCCCCATCAAACGGGCGTTCATTTTATCCTGCATGTAGCCTTTTAGAATTCCTTTTTCGATAAGCACGTTGTAGGCAGCTGGTGTACCTTCGTCATCAACGTTAAGCGAGCCACGGCGATCGGCAATAGTGCCATCGTCAACCACTGTACAAAGCTCTGACGCGACTTTTTGGCCCAATTTGCCACTAAAAGCCGAAGCCGCTTTTCTGTTAAAGTCGCCTTCTAAACCATGGCCAACAGCCTCATGTAGTAATACACCAGGCCAACCTGCGCCCAGCACTACTTCCATAGTACCGGCTGGCGCATCGATTGCTTCTAAATTCACTTTAGCTTGGCGCACCGCTTCTTCTGCGTATTCCATCCAACGCGGCTTCCCATCTACTAACTCTTTAAAATAGCCGTAGTCGAGACGTGCTCCACCGCCTGCGCCACCTCGTTCACGACGGCCATTTTTTTCAAGTAGCACCGAGCAGTTTAAACGAATAAGCGGGCGAATATCGGTGGCAAAGGTGCCATCACTGGCAGCAATTAAAACTTCTTCATAAACCGCTGACATTGAACTAATCACTTGCTCTGCATCGGGAGCAAGTTCACGAATATAATTTTCAAGCTCTCTTAGTAAACTCACTTTATCGTCATTAGTCATACTTTGGATCGGTTGCAAAGGGGCAAACTGCTGCTTAGCCGTTACATCGCTAAATACTTGAATAGACTTATTTTCACCAGCATTAGCAATACTGCGCGCCGCCGTAGCTGCTTTATTTAAAGCTTCGAGGTTAATTGCATCAGAATATGAAAAGCCCGTTTTTTCGCCACTAACAGCACGTACACCGACACCGCGCTCAACATTGTATGAGCCTTCTTTTACTAAACCGTCTTCAAGCACCCACGATTCATGATGACTTGATTGAAAATAAAGATCTGCGTAATCAACTTGATGCTGATGAATATGACCAAGCGTTTTTTCGAGCTCTTCTCGATTTAGCTGGCTGTCGTGTAATAAATGCTGTTCAACCGTGTTCATAATAAATGCTCTCTAAATCGTTGCTGAGATAATATCGGCATATCTCGGCGAATTTTATTCAATCGGTTTAAATCCAGATCATGGCTAATAAACCCTGTGCCAGTGGGAAGTTCAGCTAAGGTTTCTCCCCAAGGCGAAATAATAATGCTATGACCAAACGTTTCGCGGCCATTTTCATGCTGACCGACTTGCGCAGCCGCAATCACATAGCTTTGTGTTTCAATGGCGCGCGCTTTCAGTAACACATGCCAATGCGCGGCACCGGTAACGATAGTAAAAGCGCTTGGAACCAGTATAAGCTCCGCACCTAAATGCTGCATTGCAGTATATAAACCACTAAAGCGCAGATCATAACATACTGAGAGGCCAATTTTACCAAAGGGTGAGTCAACCACGACCACTTCATTACCAGCTTCGGTGGCAGCTGACTCGTGATAGCTCTGAGTTTTATCCGCGACATTGACATCAAATAGGTGGATTTTGTTATATTGCGCCACCACTTTACCGCAACTATTAAATAGCAAAGAGGCGGCTAAATATTTACCGTTTTCTTTCGATATCGGCAACGTGCCTGCGGCTAACCAAATATCAAATTTTCGGCAAAGTGCGCTTAGTTGCTGTTGGTAATCCGTACTTTTTTGACCAACTAAATAGCTGGCATGACTGTCTTTACTAAACACTAAAAAGCTTTCAGGTAAACAAGCAACGGTCTTACCGCGGGCAAGTTTATAAGTTGCTCGCCAAGCCAAATCAGGTTTTGCAAAGGATTAGTTGATGAGCACATTTGTAGTGCCACCACATTCGGTGGAAAAGTATTAGCCATTATCTGTAGCCGTTACTGCGGCATCTTTTAATTTAAGATCAACCTTTTCTTGTGGCTGATTTTTCGCCGCTTGTGGAATAGTCACTTCTTTACTCTTACGGTCAACTTCTTTCACCACTGGGTCACTCATGCTGCCACTCACTTTAAAGTTAATCTCTGAAATAACCCGCGCAGAGTGAATTACTTTATCAATTGCCAATGCAGCAAGCCCTGTTACGGGGTTGACCATCCAAGCAACAATCACCGGAATACTCGACGTGACCTGCGGTGCAACCGCCAAATCATAATCAATTTCGAAGGTGTTTAAGTTAGCATAACCTGCAATTCTTAAATCAGCAGGTACCCCATCCATTTTTGTATCTTGGGTATACGCAATGCCTTTATCAAGCTGCATACTACCTTGCATACTGTTGTAAAAAAAACCTTTTGAGAACACATCACGAAAATCGAGTTTTAATTTACGCACTAATGAATCTAGGCTCAGTAATGAAAATACTCGCGCTCCGCCATCACTTACTTCTGCTAAATTACCATCGCCTAAACGCCAGTTAACATTACCCGACAAGCTTGCTACATCAAACTGATAGGGTGCATCTTGCCAGTTTAAGTTAAATGTAATGTCGGCATCGGAATCTTTGACCGTTGAAGTTATATCAAACTCATCAAATAGCTCGCCAATATCATCACTTTGCATAGCACCATTAAAATTTGTAATACCGTTTTTCCATTGCCCTTTGGCACGTAAAATATGCTCTTTTTTATCAACCACTAACTCAGAAATAGTCAGTTTTTGTCCATCGCCATATAATGATGCACTGACTTTATCTAGCTGATAAGTAGCAACTTTGCAGTCTACACATTCAAACTCAATAGCAGGTAATGATGGTAACCATGTTAAATCTTGTTCTTTATCACTAGGCTGCGCTGCGACATAAGCACCATCGTCTATAAAGTTAAGCCTTAAATAATCACTAAAAATATGAATAGGTCGACTTGATTGACTAAGCGGTATTGTTACTTTTGATCGTAGTTCTTTGGCACTGAGCTTTACATTAAGCTCATCTACGCCAGGTGTAAGGCGCATTTCAAAATCGTTAAAAGCAATTTTTTCAAGGTTTAATTTATTTACTTTAGCGGTAACATTATTCAGCGGCGGGAATAAGCCAGGCTTATCTGAGTCACCATTGCTGACATTGATGATCTGATCAATTAAGTTAACCCATGGCAAAGTAGGTGTTTGGTTAAGAGCTATTGTAACGGCTAAATCTTGCTGGGTAAGCCCTAAGTCTTTATCACCTAAAATAAAGTGCGCATTATTAAAACGCTTTTTTTGGTTAGATAAAATGCCATTAAAAAACAGGTTATTGTTAACATTGGCGGTGATCAAGTTGGATATACTATCGCCTTGTACTATGGCGCTAAAAGGCCAAACCTGATCAGCACTTTTATTGAACGGTGCAGGCAGTTTGCTGGCTAAGCCAGTTAAATTCGAACGTACTTGAGCGCGATAATCAAAGCCATCGTCTAAAAAGTTTAACGCAAGATCAATATCAAACTCGCTATCGCCTTGTAAATAGCCAGCCATTATTCCCTGAGCATTTGCAATTAAAGTTTGCGCTTCAAGTTGCGCTTTAATCGCCACATCTGCTCGATAATTATTAGCAATATTTTTACCGGTAAAATCAATTTCTAATGGCATACCTAGCCAATTTGCTGTGGCTGTTTTTAGGTTAATTATATCGTCTTGAAAAGTTAGCTTACCCGTGACATTTTCAAGAGTGATCCCTGGTTGAGCTAGATAAATGGGTAAATTGTTTAAGTAAACATCACCTTTGGCAGCTACTTTAAGCGCTCTTAAGTCAATCAATAATTCGATATTTGCCTCTGCTTTACCGCGTCCTTGAATAACTTCAAACACGTTAGCAAGCGGATCAGCAATGGGAGTAGCTTTAAAAAAAGATAGTAACTTTTGCGCCTCAGCCGTTTTATCTATTTTTACGCTCAATACATCTGCACTTGATAAATCATCAATACTCACATGTACTGCATCACCTAAATCTAAATTAACCAACTGACCTTGGCGGCTATAAATATCCATCCGCTGGTTTTCAAAGTGTAAAATAACTTGTGCATTTTTTATCGTTGGCCAATCAGGCGAAAAAGCATAATCGGCGTCATCAACCGTTGCCAATACTTCAAATTGCCCTGAATTATCTGCAAACGGAAAACCACTCAAAGGGCCTGAAAATAGTACCTGAGCTTGGTTGACCTCTCCGCCTTGAATCGCACCCGTTAAATAATCAACTAGGTTTTCGCTCATAACCGGCAGCGGGAAGTAATGGCTAGCAACACTGGCATCATGTGCACTTACCTCGGCATATAAATCAAGGCGGGGCTGCTCACTTAGGTTAAGTTGCATTTCAGCAGCAAATACAATTTCGTCGTTATCTAACCAAATATTATCACTACTTAATTGCCAGCCACTTGCTAGATGCTCTAAATTTATATCTAAATTAAGCTGCTTATACGTTATAGGATGGCTAAATGATTCATCTGTTAGTAGTTGGTTATTTACGCCAGCGAGTTTAATTTTCCCGCGCTGTTGATTGAGTAAGCCATTGACTCGTAAATCTTGCACACCAGGGACCCCCTCGTCTGCTGACCATGCGAGTTGCTGGCCTTCAAACCACAATTGCCAGTCATTATTTTCTTTTATTTGAATATACGCATTATCAATTTGACCATCGGGGTTACGACTAGTAAATGGAGTAAGTACTTCAAAGTTACTTAACTGAGCTAACTTAGAAACAAGCTCAAAATCAACCTGTTGCATCCAAAACTGCTGCTGTTTTGCGTCAATCTGCGCTTCAAATTGCAAATTTGGCCAGCTTTGTTCGTCGCTATTAATGGTTAAGCCGGTACTTTTTAAGCGCCAACCACTTTGCCACGGATATAGTTTAAAACCACCTTGATTAATACTAAATTGATGATCTTGTTCTGCTTGCTGCCAGCGTATAAAGCTTGGTTGCCACTGCACGCTGATATCCTTAATTAAACCGGATTCCAGCCTTAACCAACTCTGTAAGTTGATATCAGAATGTAGCTGTTGCTTCTCGGCGTTAATGTATTGTGCCAACCAGTTAGACACATCAACTTTATCTGCTTGCACAAATACATCGCCTGCCATACTTTCTAGGGTCGAACCACTGAGAGACAAACGCGCATCAAAAGTACCTACCGATATTCCCGGTAAAGCAACTTTACCACTGCCTAAATGTTGCTCATTTTGATTTTGCCAAACCATGTCTTCTAAGATTAATTTGCGAGCTTTACCATCACCAAAAAGTAAATTTAAACTGCTGTTTTGCACAGAAAAATGGCCGGTATCGCCTAAAAATAATCCTTCGACCAGCTCTTTTTGCTCAAACGAAACCGCCCCAGAGTTATTATCAAGCAAGCTGGGCAAGTTTACATTGGCATGAAAGCCATTAATAATAAAATAGTTAGATTTAAGCTGACGTGTTTTTATAGTCTCCCATAAATTCAGCTCTAAACTTGCTTTTGCAATGGTTAAGGCAATTGGCGAGGACTTATTATTCTCAAAAGATATTTCTTCAAACACAATAGTGGGGCTCTGCCCTTGCCAATTGGCAGAAATAGACCCTATAGCAAGATCAATGGAAAACTTATCATACAGGTAACTTTCAATATCACCTTTGTAATCATCAGCATAAGGCAAGGTATATTTTAAAACAGAAACAATAACGGCCAGAAGTACCAATGTTACAGCAAAAACTTGCCACAACTTGCGGATACAAAAAAAACAGACCGTTTTCAATTTCATTACATCATTACCACATCAAACTGCTCTTGGGAATATAAACTCTCAGTTTGGATGGTCACGTGTTTACCAATAAATAGCTCAAGCTCTGCAAGGTTGTGGTATTCATCATTAAGTAGCGCTTCACTAACCGCAGGTGCAGCATAAACCATAAATTTATCAGCTTCATAAGCGCGATTAACCCGCACTATTTCACGTAAAATTTCATAACATACGGTTTCAACAGTTTTTTGCGAGCCACGCCCAGAACATGCAGGGCACACATCACATAAAATATGCTCAAGACTTTCACGAGTGCGTTTGCGAGTCATTTCAACCAGGCCTAAAGCCGATAAACCATTAATATTTGATTTAACTCGATCTTTTGCCAACGCTGACTCCAAAGAGTGCAACACTCTTCGCTTATGCTCCTCGCTTACCATATCAATAAAATCGATAATGATAATGCCACCTAAATTACGCAACCTAAGCTGGCGACCAATTGCGGATGTAGCTTCAACATTAGTATTAAAAATAGTTTCTTCAAGGTTACGATGGCCTACAAAAGCGCCTGTATTGACATCAACTGTAGTCATGGCTTCGGTTTGATCGATAATCAAATACCCGCCTGATTTTAATTCAACCTTACGGTGCAGTGCTTTTTGAATTTCATTTTCAACATCAAACAAATCAAAAATAGGTCGCTCACCCGGATAATATTCCAGCACCTGTGATAAAATAGGCACAAACTCTTTAGTGAACTCTTTAAGTTCTTGGTAAGTTAGCTTTGAATCAACTCGTATGCGCTCCATATCTTCACCGACATAATCACGCAAAGTACGAAAAGCCAAGGTTAAGTCTTCATGAAGAATACTTGCTTTGCTGGTTTTTTTACGTTTAGCGGTGATTTTACCCCACAATTTTTTTAAAAACTCAGCATCATGACGAAGCTCAGCTTCGTTAGCGCCTTCCGCAGCGGTGCGTACAATAAAGCTGCCTTCTTCATCGCCATATTCAGCAACAATACTTTTTAATCTTGCGCGTTCTTCTTCAGTTTCAATACGCTGACTAACCCCAACATGAGTTGCATCAGGCATAAACACTAAATAACGTGAAGGAATGGTAATATCGGTAGTTAAACGCGCGCCTTTAGTGCCTAACGGGTCTTTCACTACTTGCACCATAATATATTGCCCTTGGCGCACTAACTCACGGATATCTTGTACTTTTTTAATCGGTTGCTCGTCAACACCTTCAACTATAGAGGCACTATTAACAATATCAGAGGCATGTAGAAAAGCGGCTTTATCCAAACCAATATCAACAAAGGCTGCTTGCATACCGGGCAGCACACGGCTAATTTTACCTAGGTAAATATTGCCGACGATCCCCAAGTTACCAATACGCTCTAATTGTATTTCTTTTAATACCCCATTCTCAATTAGGGCAACACGACTTTCACTCGGCGTGACGTTAATCAGTAATTCTGTACTCATGTTACCTACTTAAAAATTCGCGTAATAATTCTTCGCATTCATATAAAGGTAAGCCGACAACGGCAAAATAGCTACCTGAAATATGCGTAACAAATCGTCCACCCAAACCTTGGATACCATAACCACCAGCTTTATCATGTGGCTCACCACTTTGCCAATAGCTCTCAAGCTCTTCGTCGCTAATGTTTTTAAAGGTGACGTCGGTGATCACAACCCTGCTTTCAACGCGCTCATTATTGGCAAAAGCAATAGCGGTCATCACTTGGTGGGTTTGCCCTGATAGGCGCCGAAGAGTAGCCATAAAGTCGGTTTTATCTCTAGGTTTAACCAGTGACTGATTATCTATAACGACCACTGTATCAGAACCAAGCACGGGGCGGTCAATATAGTCCATTGCCACGCCACTTTGAGCTTTCAGGCGTGCCATACGTTCAACATATTTAATTGGAGACTCTTTACTTAACTGGCTTTCATCAGCATCAACGCTAAATTGTGAAAATTCAATATCAAGCTGTGAAAGCAGCTCTTTACGCCTTGGTGAAGCTGACGCTAAATAAATTGCGGTTTGCATTATCTGATCCTAAAATGACGACGGTACTTACGTAATAAGAGGAAAATCCACGGCCAACTTAATGTACCAGTAAGCACAGGCCACAAGTACTGAGGACTAAAATAAACATCCATTAAAAAGTGATTTAACCAAAACTGCATTAAATGATAGAGCGTTAAAAATAGCCCTACCAAAATTGATTGCTGCCATAAGGAAAAATTTCGAATTTTTTGATAGTTGCTGGCAGTAATGAAAATACACACTGAAAAAGTCAACGAGTTAACCCCAAGCGCAGAGCCCGACGCTAAGTCAAGTAGTAACCCAACCACCCACGCTGTACCTATATTCAAACGGTGTGGCACCGCTAGTGCCCAATACATTAATACCAGTAAAACCCAATCAGGACGAAATGGCTCAAACGAAAATGGCAACGGCATTAACGCCATAATTAAGGAGAAAAAGATGCTGACAGCAATAAGTAATGAGTAACGGCTATTCATTGGTAATGCTTTCCTGCTGATTGCGCCATAAAACAACTAACAATCGAATACGATCAAGTAATGCTATGGGTTCTGCATATACTTGAGCAAAAGGACGCCCTTCGTCACGGTTTATTTCTGTAACAACGGCCACAGGGTAACCTTCAGGGAAAGTATTGCCAAGACCGGAGGTGACAAGTACATCACCTATTCTGACATCTAAACTATGCGGGACATGCGAAAGCCTAACCACATTAATTTTGCCAATACCTTCTACAACCGTTCGCACATCGTTACGTAAGATACGCACCGGTGTAGCATGAGTGGTATCTGTCATAAGCAAAACCCGTGACGTGGTTGAACCGACTTTTGTTAGTTGCCCTACAACGCCCATTTCATCAATAACAGCTTGGCCTTCACTCAAGCCATCAGTCGCACCACGATTAATAACCACCTGGTGGCTATATGGGTTTGAGTGCACAGATAAAATTTGCGCTATGATTTTTCGGTTCGGTTGTCTTGCTGATGAACCTAATAAGGCGCGCATTTTTTGATTTTCTTTTGCTAAAAACTGATACTGTTGAAGCTGCTCACTTTGTAATAATTGTTTTTTCTTAAGCGCTTCATTTTCAGTAAGAAGCTGGTCGCGAGTGTGTAAACTTTTAGCGCCAAAGCTAAATAATTCATAAGGTAAGTTCGCAAGATATATTAAGGGACTTACCAAGGTATTCAAGCTGGTTCTGGCTGTGTTGCCACCTTGCGTATAGCGGTCGCCCACAATCAATACGATACTCAAAAGCACTGCGACAAAAAGCCGCAGTTGCAATGAAACGGTACGCCTAAACATTGACTTCATTAATCGTAACTAAATACGTCACCACCGTGCATATCTATCATTTCGAGTGCCTTACCACCACCATGCGCTACACACGTTAATGGATCATCTGCAACCACCACCGGAATACCAGTTTCTTCCATTAATAGACGGTCAAGGTCTTTCAATAGTGCACCACCGCCAGTTAATACCATGCCGTGAGCAGAAATATCTGAGGCAAGCTCAGGTGGAGATTGCTCAAGAGCGACCATCACTGCACTTACAATACCCATTAGCGGCTCTTGTAATGCATCTAAAATCTCGTGTGAGTTAAGCATAAATGAACGCGGCACACCTTCAGCTAAATTACGACCACGTACTTCAATTTCAATTGGCTCATCACTTTTAAACGCCGAACCAATTTGATGCTTAATGTTTTCTGCAGTCGCTTCACCAATTAAGCTACCAAAATTACGGCGCACATAGTTAATAATAGCTTCATCAAACTTATCACCACCAATACGGACCGATGAAGAATAAACCACACCATTAAGTGAGATGATTGCAACTTCAGTAGTACCACCACCAATATCAACCACCATTGAACCCGTTGCTTCTGATACCGGCAAACCGGCACCAATTGCAGCAGCCATTGGCTCTTCGATTAAATAAACCTCACGTGCACCAGCGCCCATTGCTGATTCACGGATCGCGCGCTTTTCAACTTGGGTTGCACCACAAGGTACACAAATAAGTACCCGCGGACTTGGACGCATAAAGTTATTATTATGCACCTGTTTGATAAAGTGTTGCAGCATTTTTTCAGTAACATAAAAATCAGCAATTACACCATCTTTCATCGGCCTGATAGCTTTAATGTTACCCGGCGTTCGGCCCAGCATTTGCTTTGCTTCGGTGCCTACTGAGGCAACACTTTTTGGACCGCCAGCACGCTCTTGGCGAATGGCGACAACTGATGGCTCGTTTAATACGATACCTTCTTCTTTTACATAAATTAGGGTGTTGGCTGTACCCAAGTCGATCGATAGATCGTTTGAAAAAATACCACGGAGTTTCTTAAACATGGGGTTGGATGACCTTTGAAAAACGTTCATATAGTAGCTGCAATCACTTTACCATGCTGACGGTATTGAGCAATATAAAGCATTACAGCTTTTGAATATTTACAAAACAGGAAGCGTTGCTTCCTGTTTTACTAATTTATCGCTCGCGTACTAAACGAAAGCCAATATAGTTAGCGCGAAAATCTGGCGCTAAAATTAAACGTGTTGACGCACGTGCCAAGCTTGACGCAAAATTCCACGCTCCACCACGCACTGTAACATCTGACTGCTGGGCTGCTTTGTGCGTCCATTCCCATACATTGCCAACTGTGTCGTATACACCAAACGCGTTAGGTGCAAAGCTACCTACTGGCGCAGCACTGTGATTCGAATACTCACTGCCACACCAACCGCAATTGGCTAAGTTTTTACCGATTTCGTTACCCCATGGGTATTCTGTTTTACTTCCTGCACGAGCGGCGTATTCCCACTCAACTTCATTAGGTAAACGAAATTTTTTGCCAGTCTGTCCTGACAACCAATCTGCATATGCTTTTGCATCATTATAGGTTAAGCACACTGCTGGAAAATCATTAGCTTGCTTAAAGCCAGGGTTACGCCAATTTAAACTGGCTTCCCATACTGGCTCACCATTTAAGTAATAAGCACAACCACGATTTTTTTCAGCTTCAGTTTTATAGTTAGTGTTACTCACAAACTGCTGGTAAGCCCCTACTGAGACCTCTTTACTTTGCATCGCAAACGAACTATCAATCGTTTTTTCAACGACAGGACGCTCATTAGCAAGTCCATTGCCTTGGATATCGCCCATTTCAAACTTACCTGCAGGAATAACGACAACTGCAGCATTAGTCGCATTTCCTACAGTGCTTGTTTCGGTATTCGTTATACTTTGCTCGCTAGTGTTAGTCGGTGCAGCAATCGACTCAGGCTTTTTTAGCAATGTGGCGTGAATAGTTTCCGATTTTCGCAAATTAACACGCTTTTGATAGCTTTTATAACCTTGTTTACGTATTTCTACGCTGTACACTCCACGAGGTAACGTAGTCGCTAAACGAGTTGAACCAAAGTTAACCCCATCAATAAATACTTCATCATCGTAAACATTTGAGCGTAATGTCAGTTCAATCATTTGCTCCTGATCATTGCTGCTTAACGGACTAACGGCTGCTATAGGTTTAGCTGAATAATCACGAACTGGCGGATTACTCACACGCGACACAGCAACGGCGTTAATATTATCCTTATTATCACTGAATGCTAACTGACTATCAGAAAAAGTAGTTTTATAACTCGCTTGATTTTTCTCTTTATCTAATTCTGTTGAGCGTGTACGTAATAAATTGAGTTGGCTTTCTTCTTTTAATTGTGTTGAATTACCAAATCCAGCTTGTTTAGTGTTGGTCTCCGATTTAATTCCAGTAACCGTTACAGTATCTTGCGCTAATGCACTCGACGCTAACAAGCTAGCTGAAATTAAAAGAGATAAAGGGGCAATTCGCATATATTCCATTCTCAAAAAGCGGCAATTCTTTGGTCAGTATTTATTTTTATAATTAAACTCTTATGCTATGTACTTGCAAGGCAAAACACAAGCTTTGTTCAAGAATTATCTGAGTTTACAACTATTCACGCACTTCACGCCAGTAAATAACCCGATCATTTTCTCTAAAAGGACTAAATTGTAAAACTCCCTCTGTTCAAGGTTATCATCAGCACTATTAATTACGAATAATCAAAATACGCGGCTCGTGATCGACATACTCCACAATGAGCATATGAGCATCGGGTTCCTCTCTTTTGATGTCTTAGAGCGTAGCACTGCATCGGTTTCTGAAAAGCTATTAATGAATGGAGCTAACTGCAATTTGTCAGCAATAAACATTCATTTTGCAACTTTGCATAGCTTGGGTAATCGGGTAATCGATAAAATCAGCAACAATATTTTCGGGGGGCTATAGTAACTAAACTTTTTGTAGTCCAAAGTAATGATTGAGCGATTTCCTAGTCAGTTAATGTGGGTTTATCCATTTGTAATACTTTATATAAAAAGTGTGGTAAAACTAAATTAATAGCATATGTTTCTCAACTAACCTGGTTTGTGCAAGATGCTATAGCATTTGTATAATCACTTTGCTCAACCACATCCATGCTGTAAAATTTATCAATATGCCATTGCTCTCGCTGTTTATTTAACGATACCCCAGTGACTACATTTGTATATGCCGCAAAACCCACTACGACATTAAGGTTAATACCACGGCTTAGCCAAGGTTTAGTCAAGGGAATAATGAAAAAAGCTTTTTTATCATGGAGCTACTTTTTGTCTTTTATACGCATATTTAAGCTTCGTACAAACTTGTTGGCTTGCAAGTTAAAAATATAATTATTTAGGTATGTGATGCGATTAAATTTAGATATTGACGAAAATACACCTATACAACAAATATATAGTGACTCATTTAAAAAACGTAATTTATTTATCAGCATAAAACGCGATGATCAACTACACCCCCTATTAAGCGGTAATAAATGGCGAAAACTTAAATATAACCTACTAGAAATGCAGAGATTAGGTAAAACAGAGTTAGTTACTTTTGGAGGTGCGTTCTCAAACCATATTCATGCCTGTGCAGCAGCAGGGAAATTATTTAATATTCAAACTCACGGCATTATTCGTGGCCCACATTTAGATAGTAATAATCCAAGCCTACAATTTGCAGCGCAATGCGGTATGCAGCTTAAAGCAGTTACTCGTTTAGAATATAAAAAAAGACATGATCATGACTACTTAACAAAACTACAACAACGCTTTCCTAATGCTTATATATTGCCAGAAGGGGGAACTAATCAAGCAGCGATACCAGGCTGCAAAGAACTAGCTGAAAGCTTGCCAGATCATGACTATTTAATTTGCCCTACTGGCAGTGGGGGCACCTTAGCGGGACTTATCGAAGGCAGAAAAACCTCAACTGAAATACTTGGTATCGCGGTTTTGAAACAAGCCGAGTATCTTATGAATGAGATAAAAGCACTTAGCCCAAAGGCTTGCCAGCAAACGAATTGGCAATTATTGACTCAGTTTCATGATGGTGGTTATGGCAAGTTTAGTGCTCAATTGTGGCAGTTTTGTAAGCAGATGCAAAGCGAGTATCAACTGCCACTAGAACCCATTTATAGTGGCAAAATGATGTATGCCTTATGGCAATTGATTGAGCAAGATTACTTTCCATCAGGCAGTAAAATAATTGCAGTGCATACCGGTGGATTACAAGGGCTATCAGGGCTTGAGTATCTTAAACGTATCTAGGTGGTGTTTATTAAATACGAATATATGAGTAAGTTATTGTAGTAGCTTAAAAAAATAAAAATGTGCGACTAAAACACCTAGTTTTAACGGGTTTTAGCTCTTACTGAGTTTCCACCCCTACACTATATACTGGCAAGTTAATCATTTTTTCTTGATGAACCATTTACTGTACTATTTTTTGCAGCTTTAATTGACCATCAATATGATAAATGAGCTCAAAGCTTAGCTTTAACCCTGTCACTTCTTTAAATAAACGCAGCATATCAATACAAGACTGGATAACGATTAAAAGAGGTTTACAGGCATTCAAGTTGAGTAAATCGCGCTAAGCCATTTAAAATTATAAAATTAAGCGAGCGATGATTACTGTGACGATTAAATAATTATTTTTTATCGCATAGTGAAAAGCCCAGCATATAGCTGGGCTCTTAATGATCTTTATCTTTAAACTATTATTTTAACTGTGTCCTAGAACGGGATATCGTCATCAAAGTCGATTGGTGGTTCCATCGGGTTTGATGCGCCGCCTTGCGGGGCGTTTTGTGGTTTCGGTGCAAAACCACCTTGCTGCTGTGGAGCGTTGCCGCTGCCTTGCTGCTGGTTGTTGTAATCACCTGATTGGTGGTTGCTATGTTGCTGTTGTGGAGCTGCTGCAGGTGCGCTTGGGCGTGATTGTGGCTGCTGACCGCCTTGGTAGTTACCGCTTTGACCTTGGTTATTTTGTTGTGAATAACCTTGCTGCTGTGCGCCACCTTGTGATTGTTGGCCACCTTGATAGCCACCACCTTGTTGTTGAGCACCTTGAGACTGTTGGCCACCTTGGTAATTGCTATTTTGTTGGTCGCCACCACGGCCACCTAGCATTTGCATTTGACCGGTAAAGCCGTCGACCACGATTTCTGTAGTGTATTTTTCTTGGCCTTGTTGGTCAGTCCATTTACGGGTTTGTAATTTACCTTCAATGTAAATTTGTGAACCTTTACGGCAATACTCGCCAACAATCTCAGCTAATTTACCAAAAAATACCACGCGGTGCCATTCGGTTTTATCAACCATTTGGCCGGTGTTTTTATCTTTATAGCTATCAGAAGTTGCTAAAGTGATATTTGCTACTCCGTTACCGTTAGGCATGTAGCGCACTTCTGGATCTTGGCCTAAGTTACCAACTAAAATAACTTTATTAATACCGCGTGCCATGGGTCTTTCTCCTATTTAGGTTAGCTCAAACCAGCCATTTTTCGTGCTTGGTCTAGGTCAAATTCTTTATCGTTAATCTTTAAATAGCTGCGATTTTCATCGCGTACTACCGTTGCCTCAAGTACACCTGGTAAAGCAACAAGTCGAGAAGCGAGCGTTTGAGCTTGCTGCTCTGAACTTAATTGTGTCATTAAGCTAATAATTTTACTTTTAGGTGGGACTTGCATCTTCCACGCAAGGATAAGCCATATTAACCCAACTAGTGCTGCAGCAGCAAACACTGCTTGTGCACTCATCACTTGGGCAACGTAACCTCCTAATATACCACCTAAAAACGCACCAAAAAATTGACTCGATGAGTACACGCCCATCGCAGAGCCCTTTTGGCTTGCTGGCGCTAAGCGCGATACCAATGCCGGCATTGTTGCTTCTAAAAAATTAAAGGCAACAAAGTAAAGCAACATACATATACCTAAGCCAATAATTGAATCAACCCAAATAGCCATAGCAAGCAGGCTCACCATTAACAAAGCTATTGAACCTAAAAAAGCTTGTTTTTCTTTTTCTTTGCGAATGGCGATAATCATTATCGGTACCATTAAAACAAACGCTAAAACTAAAACGGGGATATATAAGTGCCAATGATGATCAGCAATCAAACCGTCGCTAATTAACTGCCCGGGTAAAGCAACAAAGATAGTCGTTAAGCTTAAATGCAGTAATAAAATACCAATATCTAGTCGAGCAAGTTGTGGGTGTTTAATTAATTTTTTAATGTCGGCCATGGTGGCCAATGTATCGCCTTTAGGCGCTTTATTAATAGCTTTAGGTACCAATAATAACACGATAAAAATACCCACAACGGCGAGTATTGAGGTTAGCCAAAACACTCCCGACACTCCCCACGAGGCGGCAACCATAGGACCGAGTAGCATTGCTGCGGCAAAGCTCATACCGATGCTCATACCAATTACGGCCATGACTTTAGGTCGCTGTTCGTCACGGCTTAAATCTGAAGCAAACGCTAATAACGCGCTAGCAATTGCCCCCATACCTTGTAATGCGCGCCCTAATGTCAGCACCTGCATAGATTCTGCCATAGCAGCAATCACAGAGCCTAAAGCAAATACAATAAGCCCACCGACAATTACTTTTTTACGGCCAATTTTATCTGACAGCCAGCCCATAGGTATTTGTAATACAGCTTGAGTTAAGCCATATGCGCCAATGGCAATACCAATCCATAACGGCGAAAACCCATCTAATTCTTGACCATAAATTGCCAATACCGGCATAAGCATAAAAAGGCCAAGCATGCGAAATGCAAATACGCTCGCTAATGTAACTGCAGCGCGTTTTTCTCTAGAATTGAGTGAAGAAGCTGTCATCTGTTGCCATACTTGCCATCTATTTAAATTTGAGCTGGGATTCTACCACAAGCTATTTAATAAATAATCGCCTTAAACGGATGATTTTTTATCTGATCAAGGATTAATCTTCTTGCGTATTGTGAGATACTAAAAAAAGATTCTGGTAATAAAACGAGATAGCATGGAAAACATTGAAGTCCGAGGCGCACGCACGCACAATTTAAAAGACATCAGCCTAACTATTCCCCGTGATAAATTAATTGTTATCACCGGTCTATCTGGTTCAGGGAAGTCGTCTTTAGCGTTTGATACTTTATATGCTGAAGGGCAGCGTCGGTATGTTGAGTCATTGTCGGCGTATGCAAGGCAGTTTTTATCGTTAATGGAAAAGCCCGATGTTGACCATATTGAAGGCTTATCGCCGGCTATCTCCATCGAGCAAAAATCGACTTCTCATAACCCACGCTCAACAGTAGGCACAATTACCGAAATTTACGACTACTTACGCTTAATGTTTGCTCGTGTTGGTGAGCCTCGTTGCCCTACTCATGATTTACCTCTTGCTGCGCAAACCATCAGCCAAATGGTTGATAGCGTTTTAGCACTCCCTGATGGCAGCAAACTTATGCTACTTGCGCCGGTAGTTAAAGAGCGCAAAGGCGAGCACGTAAAATTATTAGAACAACTTGCTAGCCAAGGCTTTATTCGTGCTCGTATTGATGGCGAAGTGTGTGACTTATCAGATCCTCCAACCTTAGAGCTTCATAAAAAACATACAATTGAAGTCGTTGTAGATCGCTTTAAAGTAAAAGAAGGTCAACAGCAGCGCCTTGCCGAATCATTCGAAACAGCTCTTGATCTATCAAACGGTGTCGCCAATATTGCCGCCATGGATGACTCGCTTGATGAAGAAATGCTGTTTTCGGCTAACTTTGCCTGTCCGACTTGTGGCTATGCTATGACTGAACTAGAGCCACGGTTATTTTCGTTTAATAACCCAGCGGGTGCTTGTCAAAGCTGTGATGGTTTAGGGGTACGCCAATATTTTGATCCTAACCGCGTTGTACAAAACCCAGAGATCAGTTTATCGGGCGGAGCAATTAAAGGCTGGGATAAACGTAGCTTTTATTACTTTCAAATGCTGCAAGCGGTTGCCGACCATTATGAGTTTGACTTAGAGGCACCGTTTCAGTCGCTATCTAAAGAAATACAAAATATCGTACTCGAAGGTTCAGGTAAAACTAAAATAGCCTTTAATTACCGCAACGACCGTGGCGATTTGATTACTCGCAATCATGAGTTTGAAGGCGTACTTAATAATATGCATCGCCGCTACCGCGAAACAGAGTCTAACTCAGTTCGTGAGGAGCTGGCTAAGTATCAAACGAGTCAATCATGTCCTAGTTGTCACGGCTCACGCTTGCGCCAAGAAGCGCGTCACGTATTTATTGGCCAAACCAACTTACCAGCGATTACCACGATGAGTATTGGTGAAAGCATGGACTTTTTTGCAAAGCTTAATTTAACTGGGCAAAAAGGCCAAATAGCCGACAAAATATTAAAAGAAATTCGTGATCGTTTGTCTTTTTTAATTAATGTTGGCTTAAACTACCTGTCACTTGAGCGCAGCGCCGATACCCTTTCGGGCGGTGAGGCACAGCGTATTCGTCTAGCCAGCCAAATAGGTGCGGGTTTAGTGGGTGTTATGTATGTGTTGGATGAGCCATCGATTGGTCTGCATCAGCGCGACAACGACCGCTTATTACAAACCTTGGTGCATTTACGTGATTTAGGCAATACCGTGATAGTCGTCGAGCACGACGAAGATGCAATTCGCGCCGCTGACCATATTATTGATATTGGACCTGGCGCAGGCGTACACGGTGGGTATGTTATTGCAGAAGGTACCCGCGATGATATTTTAGCCAGTGAAAAATCTGTTACGGGCCAGTTTTTATCCGGTAAACGCAAAATTGAAGTGCCGCAACAACGCCATGAAGTTAACGACAAATGGCTAGAATTATTTGGCGCAACGGGTAATAACTTAAAAAATGTTGATTTGAAAATCCCATTTGGCCTCATGACTTGTATTACTGGAGTTTCTGGCTCGGGTAAATCAACATTAATTAACGACACTTTATTTAAGCTTGCTCATACTGAACTTAATGGCGCAACCACCGCAGAAGCAGCACCGTATCAGTCTATAACAGGTCTTGAGCATTTTGATAAAGTAATCGATATTGATCAAAGCCCAATTGGTCGTACGCCACGCTCAAACCCTGCTACCTATACCGGTATTTTTACTGGCATTCGTGAACTATTTGCAGGCACTCAAGAAGCGCGTTCAAGAGGATATAAAGTAGGTCGCTTTAGCTTTAATGTGAAAGGCGGTCGCTGTGAAGCCTGCCAAGGTGATGGCGTAATTAAAGTCGAAATGCATTTTTTACCCGACGTATATGTACCTTGCGATGTGTGTAAAGGTAAGCGCTACAATCGTGAAACTCTAGAAGTGCAATATAAAGGGAAAAATATTCACGAAGTATTAGAGATGACCGTCCAAGACGCTCACGACTACTTTGATAAAATCCCTGCTATTGCCCGTAAGCTAAAAACGCTAATGGATGTAGGGCTATCTTATATTCGTTTAGGCCAAGCCGCCACGACCCTTTCAGGTGGTGAAGCGCAGCGCGTTAAGCTTGCTCGTGAGTTGTCAAAACGTGATACCGGTAAAACGCTGTATATTTTAGATGAGCCAACTACCGGCTTACACTTTGCAGATATTGAGCAATTGTTAGTCGTACTGCATCGCTTACGTGACCACGGCAATACTATTGTGGTAATTGAGCATAATTTAGATGTGATAAAAACGGCTGATTGGGTTATCGATTTAGGCCCGGAAGGCGGTGCTGGCGGCGGCGAAATACTTGTTTCGGGTACACCTGAAACGGTTTCAGAATGTGAGCGTTCACACACGGGTCACTACTTAAAAACGCTACTGTAATTAATACAGCGCACTGAAATGCGGTGTTAAGATGGCTAAGAATAGTAAATTGGCGTACCAACAAGAACCTAAAACAAGAGCACTTGACTTGGCAGCCTCATAAACACGCTTATATGGACCTGTTAACGCTATATAGTTTAATCTTAATACCGCACAAAAACTGTATTTATTACCACAGCCAGCATTACTATTGCTGCCTTGATCGTAGATTTTGGCCCAAGTTTAATTAATTATGGAACTCACTGCGGGTAAGTCGTTAATTCTTATCTTCTACGCTAGCATCGCTAATTTTGTGCTCGCCGGCCGGTGGTATTGTTAATGGTGTCACCCATGTTTCAGCTACCCACTTTAACGACATTCACAACTTTGCCACTTTACTTACCGGCTTGAGCTATAGATATTACGCTGACTACATTATTATTATTGCAACTTATTTTACCGTTTTATATTTTTATTTTACTGATCATAAAACCATTCGGCTCAGAGCAAATTTAAGTTTATTACCCAAAGTTACTCGCCGCTGCTTACTGCTGTAATACGATTCTTCTTAGCTGCAATTGTATTTACGTCGATTATTTCCTTTGTCGATGACAAAGAGCCCACTGAAGTGATTGATGATATAACCTCAGCATTATGAATAGCCATGCTTTGTCGCAGCAATCAAGTAGTAAACAAGAGCAAAAAGAAGCGGTGAGTGTTGAAGTTGAAGGCGGTGACGAAACCGCTGAATCAGTACGTATATTTTTTGACACCAACGGCTATTTTGAGCGCAGTAAGCAATTCATTGCTATGTTTGCTTATACCTTTGAAACCGATGAGTTCTCGCGCCGCGATTAAAATGTCTTAATAATTACATAAAATTAGTTAGAGAAATTTAAAGAATCGAGTAGGGTGAGGCTTATGCCTCATCCCTCTCACAGAACCGTACGTACGGACCTCGTATACGGCTCCTGTACCCTTCACATTTTATCAACTTATTTCCTAAACGCCGATAAAGCAAGCCATCCCGTATTCACTTTTTCTATTGGATATAAACCAAGCTCCTCAAACCATTGGTTTGGCATCGATACACAAGATAAAGGGCTTAGTGAGTTACGCCACGAGTTCATCTTAATGAACTTAAACGGTGGCTTTTTTCCTAACTGCTTTAGTCGTCGATGTAGCCTTGATGGCTTCTTCCACAACCTCAGCTGTATTGCCCTTAGTCTTCGTCTGATCCAACCTGCCAAGGCTTTTAGCTCTCGTTTACAATTGGCTATACTAAAATAATTTACAAAACCGCGCACAACTGGATTTAGCCGTTTTATTACTTCTGCTAAATTTATGCCGCCGTTACGTTTTGTTAATTGCTTCACTTTTTGTTTAAACCCGATGAGTTTTGATGCTTGTATCCGTGTCCACTGGCTACCTATCTCTACTCCCAAAAACTTCACTCCTTTGCTGCTATGAGCAATATGGGTTTTATTTTGGTTCACGGTTAATTTCAAGTCTCGCTCTAGTATCTGGGTGGATGCCTTAAGTGCTTCTTGCGCTGCTTTTTCTGTGCTGCACAAAATCAAGATATCATCTGCATACCTCACTATTCGGTGATTACGCTTTTTCATTTCTTGATCGAAAGCATCTAGGTAGATATTGGCCAATAACGGGCTAATTACGCCACCTTGTGGGCTTCCTATCGTACTAGCCTCCCAGTGTTCACCTATCATTACTCCGCTTTTTAAGAACTGATTAATCAGTTTTAAAATACTACCGTCCGTCACTTTGCGTCTAACACTCCTAATTATCAAAGCATGATCAAGCAGGTCAAAACACTTCGACAAATCCATGTCTACGACCCAGTCGCGATGGTATTTACGGATAAATACACTTGCTTTACTGATAGCGTCATGACAGCTTCGTTTCGGCCTATACCCATAACTCGATGGGTGAAAGTCGATGTCGAATATCGGTTGGAGTATGTTCAATAGTGTTTGTTGCACTATTCGGTCTCGAACTGCGGGGATACCTAGCATTCTGACACCGCCATCATCTTTGGGTATTTCCACCCGTTTGACAGGTTGTGCCCTATATTGCTTGGTTTGCAGCTCAAGTTGCAGTTGTTTTAAGTTTGCTTCTAAATTCAGGGCGAATGCGCCTACGGTCTGCCTATCTATTCCGGCCGCTCCTTTAGCTGCTTTCACTTTTTTGAATCCCTTGTACAGGTTATTAATGTCTAATAATTGTCCGTACAAGCTGTAGTAAACTGTCATTTTCTGCCTTTGCTTGCGGTATGTCTGCTCGTGTCACTCTACTTATCGCTGATTCTTCATGATGACATTAGGTGTGCTAGCCTTTTTTGGCAATCTGCCTAAGTGGTCAGTCATTACTCCATTGCTCGCCCTTCAATTCTCAGCGTCTACATTCCTGTTTGGCCGTCATATTTTGGCTATTTCCGTCGAAATACTTGTGAGCCGATAAACAAAAGTTCCCGTCTTTCATACGCTTAAAGAATACTTCCCCCCTTCGCAATCAATTAAAGCTTTTGGCTAAAGTTGACCCCATCAAACATAATGTTGATGGTCGGCTTGGTTTTCCCCTCCACACCATTACTGGCTTTCATCGGCCTAGCCTTACTCACTACTACGGGTTCATCTGCCACCTCACACCGACACTAAATCTTGGCTTTCACCTTGAATTTAGGCCACTTACTCTCATTAAGTTTAGATGCCAGGCTTCCCCAGTTACTGCACTGGCTCCCTGTTAGAAATCCCACCCTCAAGCACAGTATTGGTCTGACTAAGTATAGGGCGTTGCGCTATTTTGCACGCTGACCCACCAATACTGCCGAAACAGGTTACGGTTAGTTGTGTACCTCTAACTTCTTATGGCTTCCTTCAGACCCCACCGTTGGCCAGTGACGCCCTTGCCATTCAGATTATCTTCCCCTTAGTCAGGGTGATAAGGCATCTTTCAGCCTATCGGGTTTGCCAGCTTCGCTGGGCAAACATCGAGTAGGGTGAGGCTTATGCCTCATCCCTCTCACAGAACCGTACGTACGGACCTCGTATACGGCTCCTGTACCCTTCACATTTTATCAACTTATTTCCTAAACGCCGATAAAGCAAGCCATCCCGTATTCACTTTTTCTATTGGATATAAACCAAGCTCCTCAAACCATTGGTTTGGCATCGATACACAAGATAAAGGGCTTAGTGAGTTACGCCACGAGTTCATCTTAATGAACTTAAACGGTGGCTTTTTTCCTAACTGTTTTAGTCGTCGATGTAGCCTTGATGGCTTCTTCCACAACCTCAGCTGTATTGCCCTTAGTCTTCGTCTGATCCAACCTGCCAAGGCTTTTAGCTCTCGTTTACAATTGGCTATACTAAAATAATTTACAAAACCGCGCACAACTGGATTTAGCCGTTTTATTACTTCTGCTAAATTTATGCCGCCGTTACGTTTTGTTAATTGCTTCACTTTTTGTTTAAACCCGATGAGTTTTGATGCTTGTATCCGTGTCCACTGGCTACCTATCTCTACTCCCAAAAACTTCACTCCTTTGCTGCTATGAGCAATATGGGTTTTATTTTGGTTCACGGTTAATTTCAAGTCTCGCTCTAGTATCTGGGTGGATGCCTTAAGTGCTTCTTGCGCTGCTTTTTCTGTGCTGCACAAAATCAAGATATCATCTGCATACCTCACTATTCGGTGATTACGCTTTTTCATTTCTTGATCGAAAGCATCTAGGTAGATATTGGCCAATAACGGGCTAATTACGCCACCTTGTGGGCTTCCTATCGTACTAGCCTCCCAGTGTTCACCTATCATTACTCCGCTTTTTAAGAACTGATTAATCAGTTTTAAAATACTACCGTCCGTCACTTTGCGTCTAACACTCCTAATTATCAAAGCATGATCAAGCAGGTCAAAACACTTCGACAAATCCATGTCTACGACCCAGTCGCGATGGTATTTACGGATAAATACACTTGCTTTACTGATAGCGTCATGACAGCTTCGTTTCGGCCTATACCCATAACTCGATGGGTGAAAGTCGATGTCGAATATCGGTTGGAGTATGTTCAATAGTGTTTGTTGCACTATTCGGTCTCGAACTGCGGGGATACCTAGCATTCTGACACCGCCATCATCTTTGGGTATTTCCACCCGTTTGACAGGTTGTGCCCTATATTGCTTGGTTTGCAGCTCAAGTTGCAGTTGTTTTAAGTTTGCTTCTAAATTCAGGGCGAATGCGCCTACGGTCTGCCTATCTATTCCGGCCGCTCCTTTAGCTGCTTTCACTTTTTTGAATCCCTTGTACAGGTTATTAATGTCTAATAATTGTCCGTACAAGCTGTAGTAAACTGTCATTTTCTGCCTTTGCTTGCGGTATGTCTGCTCGTGTCACTCTACTTATCGCTGATTCTTCATGATGACATTAGGTGTGCTAGCCTTTTTTGGCAATCTGCCTAAGTGGTCAGTCATTACTCCATTGCTCGCCCTTCAATTCTCAGCGTCTACATTCCTGTTTGGCCGTCATATTTTGGCTATTTCCGTCGAAATACTTGTGAGCCGATAAACAAAAGTTCCCGTCTTTCATACGCTTAAAGAATACTTCCCCCCTTCGCAATCAATTAAAGCTTTTGGCTAAAGTTGACCCCATCAAACATAATGTTGATGGTCGGCTTGGTTTTCCCCTCCACACCATTACTGGCTTTCATCGGCCTAGCCTTACTCACTACTACGGGTTCATCTGCCACCTCACACCGACACTAAATCTTGGCTTTCACCTTGAATTTAGGCCACTTACTCTCATTAAGTTTAGATGCCAGGCTTCCCCAGTTACTGCACTGGCTCCCTGTTAGAAATCCCACCCTCAAGCACAGTATTGGTCTGACTAAGTATAGGGCGTTGCGCTATTTTGCACGCTGACCCACCAATACTGCCGAAACAGGTTACGGTTAGTTGTGTACCTCTAACTTCTTATGGCTTCCTTCAGACCCCACCGTTGGCCAGTGACGCCCTTGCCATTCAGATTATCTTCCCCTTAGTCAGGGTGATAAGGCATCTTTCAGCCTATCGGGTTTGCCAGCTTCGCTGGGCAAACAAAAAACCAAAGCTGCGGCTTTGGTTTTTTATGGATTCAAATCAGGCTTCAATTGCATTCATGGGCGAGGAATGAAGCCTAACGCATCATAAACTGATTTAAGTGTTTTTTCTGCGCGGATACTGGCTTTTTCAGCACCGGCTTTCATAATGCTGTTAAGCATGGTTTGATCTTCGCGAATTTCTTTAAAGCGAGCTTGAATTGGCTCAATCATACTTACCACTGCTGCGGCGGTATCTTTTTTCAAGTGGCCGTACATTTTGTCTTCATACTCTGGCACAAGCTCTTCGATAGAGCGTTTAGTGGCAACCGACATAAGTGTTAGTAAGTTCGACACACCAGGCTTTTCTGTACGGTCAAAATAAATACGTGCTTGTTCATCTGAATCAGTCACTGCTTTTTTCAGCTTTTTCTCAATCTTTTTTGGCTCATCTAACATCATGATAAATCCATTTGGATTTTCATCTGATTTAGACATTTTCTTCAGCGGATCTTGTAAGCTCATTACGCGCGCGCCAAACTCTGGAATGTAAGGTTCTGGAATTGTGAAAACCTCACCATATAAGTTATTAAAACGTGTAGCGATATCACGTGTTAACTCTAAATGTTGCTTTTGATCATCCCCCACAGGAACTTGATCAGCTTGATACAGTAAAATATCAGCCGCTTGCAGTACTGGGTAAGCAAACAAGCCCACGTTTACATTATTTTCATGCTTAGATGACTTGTCTTTAAACTGTGTCATACGGTTAAGCTCGCCCATTTGCGCATAACAATTTAATGCCCAGCCTAACTGTGCATGCTCTGGCACTTGTGATTGTACAAATAGCGCGGCTTTTTTAGGATCGATACCACAGGCTACATAAAGCGCGATGCCATCAAGCACTCGCGATCGTAACAATTCAGGGTCTTGGCGTACGGTAATAGCATGCAAATTAGCTAACATAAAGTGACTATCGTACTCTTCCTGTAGCTTAACCCACTGGTTAATAGCACCAACATAGTTGCCTATTGTCATTCCACCGGTTGGCTGCATGCCGCTTAAAACTACTGGTTTTGTCATGATGTTCCTTTGTATTGCTAAAATTAAAAACACTGAAATTAAAATTGCTAAAATAACAACTTACCGCTTAGTAAGTATGGGTATTATATCTAAGAATTGCTCACAGAGGTACTGTGGATTATAGTCGCTGAGGTTTTCACCTTGGTTATAACCATAGTTTAATGCAATTACGTCTATGTTTGCCGCCTGCGCAGCTAAAATATCACTTTTAGAATCGCCAATCATAATAGCTTGGCTAACATCAACGTTTAGTTGCTGACAAGCAAACAACAATGGTTCTGGTGAGGGCTTTTTAGTCATATCATCGCCACACACTGTCAGCTCAAAATGACTCGTTAATGCCAGTTTATCGAGCAGTTTTTCAGTGAATTGACGCGCTTTATTAGTAATTACTGCTTTGGGCATGCCACTAAGTGCGGCTAAACCTGTTTCAACATGCTGATATAACACACTGTACTCGCCCACTTGCTCAGAGTAATGATCGTAAAACAGTGTAGTTGCTTTATCGGCAAGTTCAGTATCTAAATGTTCGCTGATCTGCATATCGCCACTGAGCGCGCGTTTAACGAGTACTTCAATACCATTGCCAACCCAACTTTCAACTAAGCGCTGAGTTACAATAGGAAAGGCTAAGTCACTCAGTGTTAGGTTCATGGCTATGTATAAATCATAAACACTATCAACTAAAGTGCCGTCTAAATCAAATAAGGCAACTTCATACTTCATTATTTAACAGCCTTTAATTGTTCGCGCATTTGTTCAATCACCACTTGGTAATCGCTGTGATTAAAAATGGCCGAGCCTGCGACAAACATATCCGCACCCGCCTCTGCGGCGGCTGCGATGTTATCAACTTTAACCCCGCCATCAACTTCTAAACGTATGTCACGTCCTGAGTCATTAATAATTTTACGTGCTTGGCGTAGCTTTTCGAGAGTATGAGGAATAAAGCTTTGCCCACCAAACCCAGGGTTAACCGACATTATTAAAACCACATCAATCTTATCAAGCACATGTTCAAGGTAGCTTAAGCTAGTAGCCGGATTAAACACCAGCCCAGCTTGGCAACCACTGTCTTTAATAAGTTCCAAGGTACGGTCTATATGCTCGCTAGCCTCTGGATGAAAAGTAATAATTGAAGCACCTGCATCTACAAACTGTGGAATTAAACTATCAACCGGTTTCACCATTAAATGCACATCAATTGGTGCTGTAACTCCGTAATCACGCAGTGCCTTACAAACCATTGGGCCTATTGTTAGGTTAGGCACATAATGATTATCCATCACATCAAAATGCACTACATCAGCACCGCTGGCGAGCACCTTATCGACCTCTTCACCGAGGCGGGCAAAATCAGCCGACAAAATAGACGGAGCGATAAGATATTTTTGCATTGTTTCTAACATTAGCAACCCTTATTAAATTCGAAAATGCCAACCCGCAGCACAGTTAACTGCACTTAATAGCCTTAATGTAACTCAATTCAAGTTATTGCCCAAGTTCAAGCATATATTAATGCTTGAACTCTATAATAACGAACCTAATGATTAATTCTTAAACAGTTAATTTGAAACAAAAATTTCACCTTAAGCTTTTAATTCTACACTATTTTATTTCTATGAAAGGTAAATTAAGTTTGTTATTTAACCGTTTTTTAGCTATGCTCTGGCTAATATAGCGAATTCAGGTTAACGAAATATGCGTGCTTTTAAAATTGGGATCTTAATTGCGACTGTATTAACTATTTGTTCTTTAAGTTTTTTTTCAAAAACGGATGATGCAGTGTTAGCATCAGAACAATGTCAAAGTAATACACTAAATACCGCCACACACACCACATCGTGTCAAATACCGATACATGAAACACGCTCTAGCTGGTTTTCATGGTTAGCGGGTGATAGTCGTAGTGCTCAATTTCATTACTTAGATTTATTAGAGTTACTAAGCAGTAGTCCAGATGAGCAGAAATCTCGCTCAGTCACTCCGAGCTTTTAAATTATGATGCGGTTTTTTAGTGCATTACAAAGTGTACTAGCCGCATTTTTTGGTGTTCAGTCAGAACATAAACGCCAAGCCGACTTTCAACAACACTCTCCTATCGTCATTATTGCTATCGCGCTTATTCTGTTTATATTTTTTGTCGCCTCTATTTATTCGTTAGTGGTTTGGGTGCTAAGTACATAGCCATCAACTCACTGACCTTGTTACGGCCTCCTCCTTTAGGACTGATAGTGCGCTTGACTTGAATTTGATCAAGCATGGCTTGACTGTATATTTTTCGCGTCCAAACGGTATCATGATTTGAAATTAGCACTGGCGTATTATTTTCAAATGCCGCTTGCTCAGCTAAATTAGCAAGGTTAGCTTGGTCATCTAAATTAAAACCTCCTTTAGCATAAGAAGTAAAAGACGCAGTTTTACTCAGTGGCACGTAAGGCGGATCGCAATACACTACAGCATTATCTACTGGTACCAACTTAAATACATCAGCGTAATCTAAACAAGTAAACGTCGCTTGTTGGGCTTTTTCAGCAAAAAAGTACATTTCTTTTTCAGGAAAGTATGGTCGTTTATATTTACCAAATGGAACGTTAAAAATACCTTTTAGGTTATAACGGCATAACCCATTATAACCATGACGATTCATGTATAAAAATAACATGGCTCGCTCGCTAATATCACGGCTTTGATTAAACTGCACACGGTATTCATAATACGCTTCAGGATGATTATTTAGCTCCACAAATAATTTTTTTGCGTCACTAATAAACTCATCGGGTGAGCGCTTAAGTTCATTGTAAAGATTAATCAGATCAACATTGATGTCATTTAGAATATAATGTTTGAATTGAGTATTAAGAAATACAGAGCCCGCCCCAACAAAAGGTTCTACTAAAGTATCTGCATGCTGACTTGCTCGCATCAAACGTGCACGAATATCATCAACTAAGCTGTATTTTCCGCCGGCCCACTTTAAAAAGGCTCTACTCTTTTGCTGCATTTGCTCTTTACTTCAATTTGGTGTTGCATGATTTTACACTAAAGCACTTTGGTTTACTGATCTAGTAATACTATTTTTTGTTTTATTTTATTTATTTGCTTATAAAACGGCTTATTTTTAGGCACCTTAGCTGATAGGGTTACAAGCGCTACTTATGCATCACTAAGCGAGGAATAGCTACCGTAAGTGACAATCCACCATCTACGACTATTACGCTTAGCTTGATAAGTTTTAGCTTGCTGGCTTAATTTATTATTGCTACTTGAGTCAATTAGCGCATCACCAAGGGAGCTGTTATCTTTAATATTTATATCGCTGATATTGTTTTTACTATTTGGCTCTAGTTGCTTATTTTCAGCACTTTTAATTGTTTCTGTTTGTATATCAGATTGAGTCTTATTAGCTTGAGTTACAGTTTCGACAGCTAACGCAGTAGCTATAGATGAGCTTGGCTCTGCTTGATAGTAATCCTGCCACAATTCGGTCATATCTGACTTATATAAAAAGCCAATTATTAGCAGCGTAATAAACAGTAATGCAGTTAAATGAACACGCCATGAGCTTTGTTGCTTGTGCACCACTTTGTTGCTGTGTTCAACAGACTGCCAAGCAAGTAACAAACGAGGATTGCTGTGGTCTTCAGTCAAAAAGGTTTCGAGAAGGTAACTTTTGCCAATCCCTAAGGGAGCTAATAATGCGATGAGATTTTGCCCATATTCAAACTGCAGCGCGATTCTATCAACCAATGCCGCACGGCCAGGTAAGATTTGCGACTGCATTATTGCTCGATTAAGTCTCGAACATGTTGATCACTAACATCATCAACCAGCGCGCATTGACCAAACTTAGTCGGTAAAATAAAACGAATAGTGCCTTTTTTATTTTTTTTGTCTTTACGCATGTGGTGCAAAAACTGCTCACTGGTCATGTTTTCTGGAATATTAGTAGCTAGGTCATAGCGCGTGATTAAATCACAAATACGCGTAACTTGTTGAGCCGTTAAATCGCCGCGGGTATGTGCAAGCTTTGCCGCAAGCACCATACCTGTAGCAACGGCTTCGCCATGTAACCATTTGCCATAACCCATTTGCGCTTCAATTGCATGCGCAAAAGTATGCCCAAGGTTAAGCAATGCCCGTAAACCCGCTTCTTTTTCATCTTCGGCAACAATTAATGCTTTAATTTCGCAGCAGCGATAAATAACATGTTGCAAGGTTTCTTCATCAAGTGCTTTTAATTGCTTTAAGTTATTCTCTAAAAAGCTAAATAATTCAGTATCGTAAATTAAGCCATACTTGATTACTTCTGCCATTCCCGCTGCAAACTCACGAGTGGGAAGTGTATGCAAAGATTCGGTATCAATAAACACAGCTTGTGGCTGATAGAATGCCCCAATCATGTTTTTACCCAAAGGATGATTCACCGCTGTTTTGCCACCCACAGACGAATCAACTTGCGATAGCAAGGTAGTTGGCACTTGAATAAAAGGCACACCGCGTTGATAACACGCAGCGACAAAGCCTGTTAAATCGCCTACAACCCCACCACCTAAAGCAATTAAGCAAGTATCACGACCACAGTTATTCTCTAGCAGGAAGGCAGATATCTTCTCAAACCATTCGAGCGACTTAAATTGCTCACCGTCTGGAATAATAAATGAAAGTGGATTTACCTCAGCTAACAACGCCATTACATTATCTAAATATAAAGGTGCAATGGTGTCGTTAGTGATGATAATAGGTCGACAGTCGCCGATGTGCTCAAGCAACAGGCCTGTCTGTTGAAGTATAGATGGACCAATATAAATAGGATAACTTCGCTCGTCTAAATTAACAGTTAATTCAAGCATCGCTTAGCTTCCTTGATTATTGTTCTTTAAAAATCTAACTTCTCAATGATTTGATTAGCAACAACTTTAGCGCTTTGCTCATCAGTGCGTACAACAAAATCAGCCACATCTTTATATAATGGCTCGCGCTCCTCCGCTAGACGTTCTAACACGTCACGAGGTGCTTCTGCTGTTTGCAGTAATGGGCGACGCTTGTCGCGCTGCGTACGTGCAACCTGTTTCTCGATTGGTGTCTCAAGGTATACAACGATACCGCGAGCCGAAAGTTTGTTTCGAACTTCTTTGCTCATCACTGAACCACCACCAGTAGCAAGTACAATACCTTGCATTTCGGTTAAGTCTCCAATGACGCCTTCTTCACGAAGTCGAAAGCCTTCTTCACCTTCAAGATCGAACACCCAGGCAATATCTGCACCTGTACGACGCTCGATTTCTTGATCAGAATCGACAAATTCAAGGTGTAATTGGTCAGCAATGTGACGACCAATTGTGCTTTTGCCAGCCCCCATAGGACCAACTAGAAATATATTACGTTTCTCAGCCATATCTTTTAGTACAAACGAACTCTAAAATTTGAAATAAAAACCCCGCCTAACGACCTGGCCCCAAAATTAAGGAGGGGATTATCTCAGTAATTGCCGGGGTATTTCAAGTCAATTAGAACAAAAAACCATATAAGAGCTAATAAAGTAACTTTATTAGCTCTTGATTAAGAAAAAACCAGTGTAAATTAGGGCCTGTTGATCTTTGCGGATTAAAATTTGTTCAAACTCGGGGCGGTTTAATCGCGGCGCGAGGTTTGTAACCTAGTGGGCTAAGTAAAAACCGAGCAAAACTTCCGCGTCCTGCTCACGCCCCTTACCTACATCCATGTAGGCAACAAAGAGTTAATCGCCCCTAGGCAGAACCCTTTGGACAGCGCCTGTTTGGCATTAATGCTGCGTTACCGCCTATTTATGGGGAATAACCACACCACATAGGCGCTGCCTTGCCTAAATACCAAACAGACTGCTGCAAATTTAACCTTGAAAGGTCAACAGGCCCTAGTCTATTTGTATTTTTGGAGTAACAAAAATCAATAGCTCTTTCTTTTCATTAAACTCACTCGTGCTTCTAAACAACACTCCAAGGTATGGAATATCGCCTAATAAAGGCACCTTTTTCGTTGAGTTAATAATTTGCTGTTGGAATATACCACCTAGTACCACTGTTTGACCATTCTCAACTAACACCTGTGTTTGAATTTGCTGAGTGTCAATTGCAACCGCAGGACCTGTTGGTGTTTGCACTGTATCACCGCGAGTATCTTGGGTAATCACTAAATCCAAAATAACTTTGTTATCGGGAGTAATATGCGGGGTTACTTCCAAACTTAAAACTGCTTTTTTAAAGCTAACCGTCGTTGCCCCACTTGAAGCTGCTTCAACGTAAGGAATTTCTGTACCTTGTTCAATGCGCGCTTTTTGTTGATTCGCTGTCGTAATACGTGGGCTTGCGATAATTTCACCGCGGTTTTCTTCCTCTAAAGCCGTCAGCTCTAAATCAATTAATGTGCCATTGGCAAGCTTGGCTACATGCATACCAATACTGCCCGCCGGGTTAGAAATAGGCAAATTAACATTTAAACGATCAGAAATACTTGGGATCGTGCCATTTGAGATAGTATCAGCCCCTTCTAAGGTGCCAGAAATACCGTCACTGCCTTGCTGGTCGCTAAATCCCCAGCGCACACCTAAGTCTTCTTGTACGTTATCGCGCACTGTTACCATTCGTGACTCAATAACGACTTGTCTAACTGAAATATCGAGAGTTTCAACCATACGGCGAACGCTTTCAATACTCTTTGCGGTGTCTTTAATTAATAAGGTATTAGTGCGCTTATCAACCGACACACTGCCACGTTGACTAATAATACTGTTGGTATCGGTTTTTAAAAGATCGGCAAATTCTTCGGCTTTAGAGTAATTTAAGCGAATATATTCACTATAAAGTGGCTCTAAATCTTCAACTTGTTGCTTAGCCTTTAATTCTTTAGCTTCTCGGGCGGCAAGCTCTTCAGCAGGAGCAACCATTAAAATAGAGCCATCCATGCGCTTATCAAGACCTTTAACTTTCAGTACTACATCTAAGGCTTGATCCCATGGCACTCCATCTAGTCGTAAAGTAATATTACCGGTTACAGAGTCACTAGTTACTAAGTTAAAATCGTTATAACCGGCAATAATTTGTAGTACCGCACGTACCGAAATATCTTGAAAGTTTAACGTCATTGGACGCCCTAAATACTCTTTACCACCTTCTAAAAATGAACGCTGGGTATCATCTTTTTCTACCGTTAAGGTAAAGATATTTTCAAGTTGCTGGAAGTTATATTTAAATGCCGAATTAGGCTCAATTACAATGCGGGTTTTATTCTCTTCTTTGAATGTTTCAATAGTACTAACCACAGTGCCAAAATCGAGTACATCGAGTTCGTACAGTAGATCATCTAAGATATCGGTATGATGAAATTCAGCATAAATTTTGCCTCCACTTTCGTGAACATCAACGACGGCTTGTGTATCTTGTAAAAAAACTAAAACACGCGCTTCGCCTTTCTCACCACGGCGAAAATCCAGTGATTGAATGGTATTTATATAATCCCCCGCAGCATTAGCAGCCGTATTGCTGTTCTGCTTTTCACCTATCGGATTATCGGAAACATGCAATGAAACAAGGTTATTATTAACCCTTGTTTGGTATATTTTTAGTTTGTCTAAATGCACCGTGACTTTAATACCATCATCACGCGCACTCGTGCTTACCTTTTGAATGCCAGCTTGATTAACTGCAACTTCACTAAGCCCTTCTTCAAAAGAAACCGTTTTAAAATACATTTCGATACGTGCAGGACTATTAAACACTTGCACTTTTGGCTTTTCTTTTAGCTCTTCATCAAATACCAACTGTAGCTCAGTTTCACCGGCTAAAAGTGGATTGTAGCGAACATCATACAGCAGTGGCTCAGCAAGCGCTGACTGCGTCATTACGAGGGCAACAGCAGCAAATATGAAGTGTTTAATATGGCTGTTCAAGGATACTCCCTTATGCATTTTATTCTTACCTTTTATTTTTTTAACTTGCGCCATTTGATCCAGCCTCTAACATTTCAAGCTTAGTCAGACGCTCTTTCCAACAACCAGACCCGTCGGGAATTAATTCCAGCAACTGTATGTAATCACTTTTTACCTCTTTTATTTCACCATGCTGAAGCCCTAAATAATCACCAACACTAACGCGATGCAAGGTATTGTCAGCAGCTTTTATCAGTGCCCATGCTTTGCTATTGCTGCCTAGCGTGCCTTTCATCGCTAAGTTATCCAGCGGGTACTTCTCAAGTGGCTCTCGGGGACGTTCAGGATCAGGGTGTAAGCAGTTTTTTACCTGCACTAAATTGCTTTGAATAATTTCAGGTTGTGGTGCCACAAATGGACTGCGCATTTTTCCAGCATTGTACTCAAAATGCTCAAATTGAGTTAATTCCAAAATAGGCTCTACTTTAGGTGTCGTACTGGCCTTAACTTGGTCAATAAACTCTTTTTGTTTTGTCGTATCATCGTTACAAGCAGATAATATAAAGGCAACTGAGAGCACCAGTATTAATTTTTTCACTTTTTAATACCCTCTTCATAACGATAAGTTTTTGCAACCACACTAAAAGTTAACTCACTGTCGCCGGAGGTATTAATTGAAAAGTCATGCAAACTAACAATACGCGGTAGCTGCGCCACCTTATCTACAAAATCACCAAATTCATGGTAAGTGCCGACCACTTCAATTTTAATTGGTAACTCGGTATAAAACTCTTTTTTGATTTCAGGAAGCCAGCCTATTTTTAAAAAGGTTAAACCACTGGTCGTCCCCACATAGGACAAGTCATCTAATAAGCCTGGGGTTTCATTTGAGGTTGGTAAGCGCTTTAACAACTGCGAAAACTTTTCTTCCATCTCAACCATTTGTTGCACGGCAAGATCATTATAAATTGAACTTATAGAGCAAGTAGTGATCAGATCAAGGCATAATAATTACTTGGTCGCATAAATATGAGCACTACTTTTCTGAAACATTTTAATTCAATTACAGATCCTCGCATTGAACGTTGTAAAAAGCATGAACTTATCGATATTCTTCTCCTTGCTATTAGCGCTGTACTCTCTGGTGCAGAAGGATGGGAAGATATTGAAGACTTTGGGCACCTAAAGCTTGATTGGTTAAAAAGATACGGCACGTTCAACGCAGGAATTCCAAAACATGACACGATTGCTCGCGTCATGTGTCGGTTAAAAGCAAATGAAATAGAAAGGGCATTTCAATCTTGGATATCATCACTGATTGAAACTACAGGTGCAGATATCATCGCTATCGATGGCAAAACCGCACGGCGTTCATTTACCACAAAAGACAGAAAAAGTGCCTTACACACGGTCAGTGCATGGAGTTGCCAACACCAGTTAGTGCTTGGGCAGACGGCTGTTGATAATAAAACAAATGAAATCACCGCAATACCAGAATTACTCACCCTGCTCGATATTGAAAACAGTATCATTACGTTAGATGCGATGGGATGCCAACAAGAAATAGCAAAACAAATCATCCAACAAAAAGCAGATTATATTCTTGCACTTAAAGGTAATCATTCAGGCATGCAAAAGGAACTAGAAGCGTGGTGGCACAAGTGCGAGCGTGAAAGGTTAACTAAGCATAATTGTGATGAACATACCGAAATAAGCTCAGGACATGGGCGTGTTGAAACACGTACATGCCAGCAGTTACTTATAGATAAAAGCTGGCTAGGCAAGGATTATCGTTGGCCTGGCTTAACGAGTATTATTAAGGTCAGGGCTGAAGTTCATGATAAGTCGGCAGGGTCGGATACCACTGAAACACGCTGGTATATAAGTTCATTAGACTTAAATGCAGCGCAAGCACTCAATGCAGTACGCAGTCACTGGCAGGTTGAAAGCATGCATTGGATGCTTGATATGAACTTCAGAGAAGATGAATCGAGAATACGCAAACTTCAAGGGCCATTAATGTTTAATGTAATGCGAAAGATAGCCATGGCGCTTTTTAAACAAGATGCATCTAAGTCAGCAAGTATGGCGAGGAAAAAGAAAATGGCAGGGCTAGACGATGATTACCGCTCAACCCTGCTAGAGTCTGGGATTAAAATGCGCTAGCCGTGCCATTTGTTGGCGATAAATATCCAAATTGATTGCGACCGCATATTTTATTTGGTAGGTAGAGCGCAGCTCTGATTCTTTTTCGACTGCACTGTGGTAGCTATCTATTTCATCTGATACTAAGAGGCTATAGCTAAAAAACAATACCAATGCAGCAACAAAAGTACAGCAAATTATTTTTACAATAACAGGCCAATCACCAACATTCTCAAGCTCGATTTCGCTCCACTCAATCTCTGTTAACGCTTTGATATCAAGGCTCATTATTTTTCTCACCTATTTTACCAAAGGGTTTAACATAAAACTCCATATTAAAATCACTTAATAAACGAGAAGATTTTTCTCCGGCAACAATCCCTTGCATAGATGGACGCTCTAATAAGTACGAGCCTTGCACTTGGCGCAGCATAGTTGATAAACGATTATTAGACTCACTACGACCCACCACATGAATAGCACTACCGCGGCGTTCCAGCTTTGTTAAATAGACACCTGCGGGGACAATGCTTGCGACTTCATCCATTATTTGCGTACCTAGATTACGGCTACTTTGCAGCTCTTCAATAAGGCGCATACGTTGCTGAAGGTTTTCTTTTTTCTTATCAAGTTCGCGGATTTCGCGAATTTTCATATCAAGCTGACTGATTCTCGTACTCAAAAAGTTGTTTTTTACATTTTGACCATCACGCAAATTACCGTAAAAAGTGCTCAACAAATACATACTTAAAAAGCTTAGTATCACAACAGCACACACGATAGTGACAAACTTAGTTTGCGATTGCTTACGTCGCTGCTCACGCCAAGGCAGTAAGTTTATATATGGCATGATGAAAAGCTCCTAAGTGCTAAGCCGGTTGCAATAGCAAACTGCGTACGGTAACGCTGCAAGATATTACGGTCAACTTTTGCAGATATATCCATACCCGCAAAAGGTTCAGCAACGACAGTATGAATACCTAACTCTTCAATTAACAAACGATCTAAGCCATCAATCATGGCTGTTCCACCAGTCAGTACAATATAATCTATTTTGTCTTTACCACTGGTGGTTAAAAACATTTGTACAGCACGGCGCACTTGTTGTAGTAATGAGGTTTGAAAAGGTGCAAGCACTTCAAATGTATAATTAGGAGGAAGATCACCGGTGGTTTTGCCTATTTCAGCTTCATCAAAACCCTTATTGTAATAATTAACAATGCTGTTGGTGTATTGGTCGCCACCAAATACTTGATCACGGGTATAAATTGTTTCACCCGCCTGAACCACACTCACTAAGGTCAATACTGCGCCAATATCAACTACAGCAACGCATTTATTAAACGCATCACTAGGCAACTGTTGATAATACACATCCATGGCTCGGCTTAATGCGTAGCTTTCTACATCGACTACTTTAGCATTTAAACCGGCAGTTTCTAGTGCCCCTACTCGCGCTTCTACACTTTCAGTTCGTGCAGCAGACAGTAGTACATTCATTTTACTCAGATCAGCTTCGTTGGTCCCCAGCTTTTCAAAATCGAGACTAACTTCATCAAGTGGATAAGGAATTAAACTATCGGCTTCGATTTCAATTTGTGATTCTAATTCAACATCACTTAGCGTGACATCCATAAAAATAACTTTAGTGATCACTGTTTGGCCAGAAACAGCCACCGCTGCTGAGCGCACTGTTTTAGGTAGGCGACGCTTTAATTTGATAATAATATTTCCAACCGCTTCAATATCTTGTATTGAACGCTCTGATATAGCACCTTTTGGCATTGGCTCAACAGCGAGCGCCTCTAGACGGTAGCCGCCGTCTTCGGTTTTATTCAACAAAACCGCCTTTATGGTGTGTGAACCAATATCTATTCCTACCATCATCGATGAAGGCTTGTTAAGTAGTTGACTTAGCATTTTTGTAACTTGGCCTTTGTTTTAATAATAAACAAGTTATAATTTTTAGTCTAAAAAAATATTATTCATTTTTTAATCAATATATACTAGCAGCCTCCGTTTATAATTGGGAGTCCATTCAGGGAAATATAAGTGATTTTATTAAAACGAACTTTACAATTTTTTATCATTTGCACATTCTTAGGGCTGATTACCCTAGTCAGTCTTTATTACTATGTTAAATCTGATATCCCCAGCGTACAAGTTTTAAAAGACGTACAATTGCAAACTCCAATGCAAGTCTTCTCTCGTGATGGTCAACTGATCAATCAGTTTGGTGAGAAACGCCGGATACCTGTGACCATAGAGGAAATTCCAAAACCATTACTCGATGCATTTTTAGCAACCGAAGATAATCGTTTTTATCAACATATAGGTATCGATCCTATCGGTATTGTCCGTTCAGCTATGGTGCTCATTTCTACAGGTGAGAAGAAACAAGGCGCAAGTACCATCACCATGCAGCTTGCTCGTAATTTCTTCTTAACTCGCGAAAAAGCCTACATTCGTAAAGTTAAAGAAATCTTCATCGCATTGCATATAGAAAACGTTCTTTCTAAAGATGAGATCTTAGCCTTGTATTTGAATAAAATCGAGCTAGGTAATCGTGCATTTGGTATTGGCGCTGCCGCTCAAGTTTATTACGGTAAAACGCTAAATGAGCTTAACTTAGCGCAAATGGCAATGATTGCAGGTTTACCTAAAGCCCCTTCGGCATTAAACCCCATTCGTAACCCCGTACGTGCAAAGGCTCGTCGCAACGTAGTGCTAGGGCGCATGCTTGCTGAAGGCTATATAACAAAAGCCGTTTATGATGAAACTAAAGTAGAGCCAATTACAGCGTTTTTTCATGGCGCTGAAATAGATTTATACGCTCCTTATATATCTGAAATGGTGCGCGCCGAAATGGTTGCTCGTTATGGTTATGAACGAGCTTACAACTCCGGTTTTAATGTATATACCAGTGTTGATTCTAAGGTACAAAAGGCAGCCCAAACAGCGTTAGTTGATAACTTACATGCTTACGATATGCGTCATGGCTTTCGCGGCCCCGAAGCGATTTTATGGAATGTTGAAAACCAGCAGGCCCCCTCGGAAAGTGATATTTTAGAAAAGCTAAAAAGTGCTAACGAAATTGGCCCACTTTTGGCTGCTGCCGTTATGAAGGTAGAAGAAAAAAGCGCTCAAGTACTTTTGAAAAATGGAGAGCACGCCACTCTTGATTGGGAAAATTTAAAGTGGGCACGTAAATATATTACCCGTTACCGTCAAAGCTATGCTCCGAAGGCGGCTACAGATATTTTAAATCCGGGTGAACAAATTTGGTTACGTAAAAAAGACGATGGCAGTTATATATTAAGCCAGCTACCAGAACCGGCGAGCGCTCTGGTTTCGCTTGATCCAAACGATGGCCGTATTAAAGCCATTGTTGGCGGTTATAGTTTTGAGCAAAGCCAGTATAACCGTGCTGTACAAGCTAAACGCCAAGTAGGCTCAAATATCAAACCCTTTATTTACTCTGCGGCTATTGAACGTGGTTATACATTGGCTTCAATTTTAAATGACGCCCCAATAAATCAATGGGATAAAAGCCAAGGGGTAGCATGGCGGCCAAAAAACAGTCCTGCTGTTTATAATGGCCCAATTCGTATCCGTCGCGCATTAGCGCAATCTAAAAACGTGATATCAGTACGTTTACTACGTGGTGTTGGCTTACAACGAACTGCCGATCACCTGCTAAAATTTGGCTTTGCCAACAGCGACATTAACCGCAGTGAGTCACTGGCTTTAGGTAGTGCTTCAATTACACCGCTTGAGCTGGCCCGTGGTATGAGCACTTTTGCTAATGGCGGTCACTTAATCACTCCTTATTTCATTACTGAAGTTCAGGACTTCGCAGGTAACGTGCTATTTAAAACTGAGCCTGAATTAGCGTGTGATAATGAAACGATAGAGCCTAGCAAGCAACCTCCTTCTGTTACTTGCGCGCCGCGTATTATTTCAAAGCAAAATGCGTTTTTAATAGCTGATGCGATGAATAGCGCAATTTGGGGCGGCGGCAGCTGGGCTCATAAAACCGGTTGGAGTGGCACAGGTTGGCGAGCACAATCTTTAGAACGTCGTGACTTATCGGGTAAAACAGGGACCACCAATGACTCTATCGATACTTGGTTTAGTGGCTTTAACCGCGACATAATGACCACTGTTTGGGTGGGCTTTGATAACCCCGGTAATCCATTAGGACGCTCAACATATAACAGCAACCTTGATAGCGGACAAATATCAGGTGCAGAGTCTGGCGCTAAAACTGCCCAGCCTGCGTGGATTGATTATATGAAGTTTGCCCTTAAAGATAAACCTGAAGCGCCAATAGAGCCGCCTGAAGGCCTTGTATCAGTGCGTATCGACTTAGCTACTGGATTGTTAAGCCACAAAAACGATTACACCAGTCGATTTGAGTACTTTACTAAAGGCACCTCGCCTACCAAGTATGTATTGCAGCAACCGGTCAATGTTTTTGAAGAAGAAACCAAAACAGAAGAAGAACTGTTTTAATTCAACGGCAAAACTTAAGTTAACAAACAAAAATGCCAGCATATTGCTGGCATTTTTATTAGGATAATTATGTTGCTTATTGAAGATTTTGTACAAGCCAATATAAATCAGAGTGAACACCTGCTGCAGTCACTTCTTTACCCGCACCGGGGCCTTGTATTACTAACGCGTTATCGCTGTACCACTGACTATTAATAACAAAGATGTTATCGCCGGGAGTTAAGTTCGCAAGTGCATCGCTTTTTTGCACACTGACTAAGCCCACTTCTGCCGCGACTTTACCATTAATTAAACTTAGTGCGCCGGTGTAACGTAGCACTTCATTTTTAGCTTTTGCAGCAGCAGCTTTTTCAGCCACAAAAGTATCGAGTAGGTCTTTATTATCTAAAAATGACTGCCAGTCACCACCCGCTAATTGCTCAGGCATTAGTGGCGTTAGCGCGATATCATCAAGCTCTAAGGTTAAGCCAACCTCACGAGCAAGTATTAATAACTTACGCTGCATGTCGCGGCCAGATAAGTCTTCACGTGGATCTGGCTCAGTAAAGCCCATTTTTTGCGCTTCCAATACTAACTCTGAAAATGGCTGACTGCCATCATAGCTGCTACATAGCCATGAGAGCGTGCCTGAAAAAACCCCTTCAATATGAGTGATTTTATCGCCACTATTTTGTAAATCAGCTAAGGTAAAATTAATCGGTAAGCCCGCACCAACACTCGTGTTATAGCGCCATAGTAAATTACGCTCAGTTAAGTTATTTCGAAGTGCTTGATACCAGCTGTTATCTGCAGTACCTGCATATTTATTAGCACTTATTAAGTGGCAATCTAAATCAACAAAAGCTGGATAAAGTAGGCTAAAACCTTCACTGGCGGTGATATCAATCACCACTTTATGTTCGTAATCAAGCTCGCTAATATGCGCGAGCAATTCATCTTGCTGATAGTTAACCGCTTCATTTTGCCATTGTGTTTTCCAGCTCGTTAAATTAATACCACTTGGGCTAAATAGCATCTGCTCAGAGCGAAGCAAACCCACAAGCTTAATATTAAATTGCGCTGACAATCGCATTAGTTGCTGCTCAAGCTGTTCAATAAAGGTTTCGCCCACATTGCCAAGACCGGCGATAATAAGCGCTAATTCTTGGCTTTTATTAATTAACTTATCATGCAAAATACTCAGTACATCACTAGTGAGCTTTTGGTCGGTAAGCGTTAATAGGTAATCTTGATCTTGATGACTAAAACGCGTCACGATGCTTTGTTCACTAAGTACTGTTACAGCTTGCTCTGCTAGGTGCTTAATATCCGCTTCTGGCGCTACAACCGCACAACCATTGAGGTTTGACTCAATAATATTAACCCGCCCAGTTAAATAGTTAACCACTTGGTGAGTAGCAAGCGCTGGAACTAATAAATAAGTGTCACCACTTTTGCTAAAGTGATGCAAACTATGTTGAATCAACTGGCTCAACTCACCTACTTCGCCCGCCTTTAACTTATCCACTCGCAATAAATCAATATTTTCTAGGGTAGTAATAAAGCGCTTTGCTTTACAAAAACCTTCTTTGACAATTTCGGTAGAGCTGGCATCGCAGTCATAACTACTGCGTACCAGTAATTTAGTACCTGTGTTTTTAAGTGGCGACAATGTTTTTGCATGCAGCACAGGATTACCTAAACGTGCTAATAAGTTAGCTTGTCCACGGCATACTTTAGAATACTTAATCGCTTTATTAACTTTGCGCGGATCAGTACTAAATACACCTTGCGTGTCAGTCCAAATTGAAACCTGTTTTGCTTGGCAATAATAGCCCAATAATGTTGCACTGTAATCACTACCATTACGACCAAGAGTTACTGCGTTACCTTGGCAATCAGCAGCGATAAAACCAGTAACCACATTAATTTGATGCTTATTGATTAACTCACTACATTGCTGTTGGTTTTTTTGATGTAATAACTGACCGTCATTCAAAGTGAATAGCTGACGAGCATCTATCGCTCCCGCTTCAATACCTAACTCAACTAGGTAAGCCGCTAATAAACGCGCTGACCACAATTCACCGTGCGCTAATAATGTTGCCTCGTGTAAATTATTGCTATGTGCCAATTCACTAATAGCAGCAAGCTCTTGATTGAGCAAGCTAAGTAATTTTTGTTTTTGTGCGCCTTTTAATAACGACTCAATCAACGAACGTTGGTGATTATCTAATAATAAAATAATATCACTTTGGGCTTGGTTATCCTCATGCTGATAACTATGCCAAAGCTTAACGAGTGTATCGGTTGTTTTACCCGCTGCAGAAACGACTATGCAGTCGCCCGATTGGCTATTAGCTAATACAATATTCGCAACCGCCTGATAACGTTCAGGAGAGCTTAAGCTAGAACCACCAAATTTATGAACAACATCTACCATATTATTACCATAGTGCCGTATGAGCAGCCGTTAATGCAAAGCTGCTATAAGTTGAGGATTGCGCTGTTTTCGCTTGCTCTTTGGTGTCTTGAGTTGCTTGCTGCAGCCCTTGACCAGGTTTAACTTTATTAAATACACGGTCTAAATCAGCCAGTAAATCTTTTACATCTTCAATACCTACTGACATACGGATAAGCGTATCGCCAACGCCCGCTTCTAAACGTGCTTTTGGTTCCATGCCTGCGTGAGTCATAGTGGCAGGATGACAAATTAAGCTCTCTACTCCCCCCAGAGACTCTGCTAAACTAAATTCTTTAAGGCTAGTTAAAAACGCTGCTGCATCATTAACATCACCTTTAATATCAAAACTCACCATACCACCAAAACCACGCTGCTGCGCTTTAGCAAGCTCATGTTGCGGATGAGATGCAAGGCCAGGATAATAAACTTGGCTAACAAACGGTGAACACTCGAGATACTCGGCAATCGTGAAAGCATTTTCTTGGTGTTGCTTTAAACGTACATTAAGCGTACGCAGGCCGCGTAGCGTTAGATAGCTATCAAATGGTGCGCCAGTAATACCTATATTGTTTGCCCACCAAGCAAGCTCATCACCTAACTCTTGAGTAGCTGCAATCACAGCACCGCCCACAACGTCAGAATGACCATTAATATATTTAGTGGTTGAATGCACTATAATATCAACTCCAAACTCAATAGGATTTTGTAAAGCTGGCGATAAAAAGGTATTGTCTGCGCCCACTAATGCGCCACACTGCTTTGCAATTGTGGTAATCGCTTTTATATCGGTTAAGCGTAAAATTGGGTTACTGGGGGTTTCAATCCAAATTAGTTTTGGTTTTATTTCAAGAATTTTTTGGTGATTTTCAGCTTTGGTTAAATCCAAAACCTCAAGCTTCAACAAGCCTCGCTTAGCAAGTGAAGTAAATAATCGGTAGCTGCCACCGTAACAGTCATGCGGTATTACCAGTGTATCGTCGCTGTTAAGCAGTTGCGTAGCTAAATGGACCGCTGACATACCGGTTGCAGTAATAATGCCTTTAGCACCGCCTTCAAGCTCGGCTAGGGTTTCAGCTAAGATGTCACGATTTGGGTTACCGCTGCGACCATAATCATAAGCACGCTTAGTGTCAAAGTCAGCAAATGAGTAGGTGGTCGATAAATAAAGCGGCGGTACAACTGCGCCATGGTGTTTATCGGCATCAATGCCACTACGCACTGTAATGGTTGCTTTGTTTTTTTGACTCATATCGTCACCTATATAATTGGATGTTTAGACGTCTAAAAGGTTAGGTGATCAAATATAAGAAGTCAAAGCATTTATAGCGTTATTAGACGAATATACAGCAGTAAAAACTTTTAACCTCCTAGATGGCTAAACAACAAGTATTTGACTATCTTGTTTAACAAGATAGAATTTCGGCATCTTTGCGTAGCAAAGGCTATGCAAACAATTAATAACCTGAGGCAACGATACATCTTATGGCTAAATGGAATGGTGAATATATTCACCCATACGCAGAACACGGGAAAAAATCAGAGCAAGTTAAAAAGATCACCGTTTCGATCCCGCTAAATGTATTAAAAGTTTTAACTGACGAGCGTACTCGCCGCCAAATTAATAACTTACGACATGCAACTAATAGCGAACTACTGTGTGAGGCATTCTTGCATGCTTTTACCGGCCAACCTTTACCAAATGATGAAGACTTACGTAAAGATAACGCTGAAAAAGTGCCTGAAGAAGTGAAGAAAATAATGCAAGAAATGGGACTAGAAGTGCCCATCTTAAGCGAAGAGTAGCTCTATAATAAGCATAAAAAAACCTCAGCGACGTAAATTACTGAGGTTTTTTAATATTAACTTTACGCCATGTAGTTGTCTGGCATATCTATTTGCGCTACACCCGAATCTATCGCTGCTTGCGCAACCGCTTTAGCGATGCGTGGCAATAAACGCGGATCCATTGGCTTAGGGATAATATAAGTTGCACCAAACTCTAAACTATCAACGCCAGAAGCCTTTATCACCTCTGCAGGTACTGGTTCTTTAGCAATACTACGAATAGCATCCACGGCGGCAATTTTCATCTCGTCATTAATCACAGTTGCGCGTACATCTAATGCGCCTCTAAAGATAAACGGGAAACATAAAACATTGTTTACTTGGTTTGGATAATCAGAACGCCCTGTTGCCATAATTAAATCATTACGCGCATTGTGAGCCACCACCGGAGAAATTTCTGGATCTGGGTTCGAACAAGCAAATACCACGGGTCTGTCTGCCATTAGTTTTAAATCTTCAGCAGATAATAAGTTAGGACCCGACACACCAACAAACACATCAGCGTCTTCAATAACATCCTGTAAGGTGCGCTTATCCGTATTGTTAGCAAATAATTGCTTATACTCGTTCAGGTCATCGCGGCGTGTGTGAATAACACCTTTACGATCAAGCATATAAATATGTTCACGCAGGGCACCACATTTAATTAATAGCTCCATACAGGCAACTGCGGCAGCGCCTGCACCTAAACATACGATAATAGCATCTTCGATATCTTTACCTTGTACTTCAAGTGCGTTGATCATACCAGCAGCAGTGACAATCGCGGTGCCGTGTTGGTCATCATGAAACACTGGAATGCTACAACGCTCAATTAAGGCTTTTTCGATTTCAAAACACTCGGGAGCTTTAATATCTTCTAAATTGATACCTCCAAAGGTATCGGCGATATTAGCCACAGTATTGATAAAGTCTTCTGTTGTGCGGTGCTTTACTTCAATATCAATTGAATCCAAACCTGCAAAACGCTTGAATAATAGTGCTTTACCTTCCATAACAGGTTTTGAAGCAAGCGGACCTAAATTACCCAATCCTAAAATAGCAGTACCGTTTGTGATCACCGCAACCGTATTACCTTTGCCAGTATATTTATAAGCATTAGCAGGATCAGCGGCAATTTCGCGTACAGGCTCTGCAACACCGGGGCTATAAGCGAGCGCTAAATCATGGACTGTTTCAGCAGGCTTGGTAAGCTCGATACTGATTTTTCCTGGAACGGGATGGGCATGGTAATGTAGTGCTTTTTCACGAAAATCTGACATAACGCGATTTTATCCTGCAAAGTTAAAGTGAGAGAGAGTTGCTTTTGTTAGAACCATACCTATATTATAATTAAATTCAAGCAATATCAGGTCTATCCTGTTATAAGCTATATTCGTTAATTTTATGCGTTTTGGCTACAATCTTCACCAAAAAAAACATAATTTAAACTAATATAAATTCATAATTTAGTTATATTAACCAATATATTTTTACTAAAAAATACACTTCAAGGCACACTTAGCAGTAATACCTTACTTACATTCATAATTAAGAAGTTAGAACCATATAGCAACAAGATAACTACATTTTGTGTTTTAATGACGACTATATTTTTATATAAACTGATTAAAATATAAAAACAAAAGTACACTTTGTCTGCACCACAATAAATATAGCCAGTATAAAGAAGATAAATAGTTATGTAGGAGAAACCACGTGGGCAAGATTAAATGGCAGGAAATTTAGGTATAAAAAAAGCACCCTAAGGTGCTTCTTTCAACTAAACAGCAATAATTATTTTTTGCTGCTAAGTGCACCGAAGCGCTTGTTGAAACGATCAACACGGCCACCAGTGTCTAAAATCTTTTGCTTACCAGTATAAAACGGGTGACAAGCTGAACAAACGTCTAAGTGAATATCTTTACAAAGAGTTGAGCTTGTTTCGAATTTATTTCCGCACGAACAAGTTGCTGAAATTACTTCGTACTTAGGGTGTATACCTTTTTTCATAGAAACCTCTAGTTAAGGCCGCATCGCTCTCCAAACCCGAAGTCTGGTACCATACGTCGATTAAAACAAATTAGTTAGGGCGCGTATTCTATTCAACAAGCCTGTCCGCCACAAGCTTTATATGTGATTTTTACTAAAAAACTTATTAAAAAGTAACCAATCACTTTAACTTAGGTTATTTGTTGGTATGTTTTTACAAGTATTTTTAGTACATTAAGAGATTAGTTTATCGGTGAGTTATTTATGAGTTTTGTTGAAGTTGCTATAAAAGTTCCGTTACACCGAACCTTTGATTATAAAATTGACGAACAACAACCACCGTTAACGCCAGGCATGCGTGTCACCGTCTCATTTGGTAATCAAAAAAAGGTCGCAGTGGTACTCGCACTTAAAAATACGACTGACGTGCCAGATAATAAAATCAAACAGATTATCGAAGTCATTGATGACCAACCTATTTTAAGTACGCAACACCTTGATTTACTCAAGTTCACGGCCCGCTACTATTGCTACCCACTAGGCGAAACGATTCATATAGCGCTTCCAGCGGCGCTGCGTCAAGGGCAATGCGCTGATAAAACCAGTATCAGTATGGTATCGCTTAGCGAAAAAGGCGAAAAGCTGCCATCACTTAAAGCTAAAACCCAATTAAACCTACTCAAGCAACTTGCCAATTCAGGCAAGTCGTCGCTCACAGAATTAAAAGCGCTGGGCTTTACTAAAAAAACCATCGACAGCTTAGTAACTAAAGGACTAATTGAGCAAAGCATTGAATACGACAATCAATGGCAGCAAGTAGCCCCAACAATCGGCACTAAACCAACCCTCAATAAAGAACAAGCGGTTGCCTGCACCAGTATTAATCAAAGTAACGGGTTTAACAGCTTTTTACTTGAAGGCGTAACCGGTAGCGGTAAAACAGAGGTGTACTTACAATGCCTTGAAAATGTATTACAACGGGGTGAGCAAGCGTTAGTATTAGTCCCTGAAATTGGCCTAACACCGCAAACTGTTAACCGTTTTCGTCGCCGTTTTCCAGACACGCCAATAATGCTTTGGCACTCAGCACTGACCGATAATGAACGTTTACAAACGTGGCGGTTTTGTGAGAAAGGTAGTTGTGCAATCGTAATTGGCACTCGCTCTAGCATCTTTTTGCCATTTTTAAAGCTCGGCATGATTGTCGTTGATGAAGAGCACGACAGCTCATTTAAACAACAAGATACCTTACGCTATCATGCTCGTGATTTAGCGGCTTATCGTGCTTATAGACATAAAATACCGCTAATATTGGGCAGTGCCACTCCAGCTCTTGAAACGCTACATAAAGCACTGAACAATAAATACCAATTGCTTAGTTTAACTGAGCGAGCACAAACCAGCACTGACAATCAGTTTCAACTTATCGACATGAAAGGCCAGCCCGATCAAGCCGGGATAGCCCATGCGAGCCTGGCCTTTATGCGCCAACATTTAGCGCGCGGTAAACAAGTAATGGTTTTTTTAAACCGCCGAGGCTTTGCCCCCACATTAATATGTCACGAGTGTGGCTGGCTAAGTGAGTGCTCACGTTGCAGCACCAGTGCTACATTTCATAAAGCCATTGGCCAAATGATTTGCCATCACTGCGGCGAACAAAACAATGTGCCTCATCAATGCCCCGATTGTGGTAGTACACAAATATTTCCTAATGGTAAAGGCACTGAGCAAATTGAAGAGTTTTTAATGACTGAATTTCCAGAAACGCCAATTAGCCGTATAGACCGCGACTCTACACGACGTAAAGGCAGCCTTGAAAAGGCGCTGGATGACATAAATCAAGGCGGCGCCCGTTTATTAGTCGGTACACAAATGCTGGCGAAAGGCCACCACTTTGCTGACGTTAGTTTAGTGCTAATTTTAGATGTGGATAGCGGCTTATATTCGTGTGACTTTCGCGCCACCGAACATTTAGCTCAACTCGTTACTCAAGTGGCAGGACGTGCTGGACGTAGTGGCGAACCCGGACAAGTATTACTACAAACCCATTTCCCTGAGCACCCATTATTACAAGATTTAGTAAATAATGGTTACCAAGACTTTGCACGCTTTGCACTACAAGAACGCAATGATGCAGAACTCCCCCCCGTCACTAATATGGCTATTGTTCGTGCTGAAGGTCACAACATTAAGCAAGTCGTCGATTTTTTAACGGATTTGGTTCCTGTTCAAGGCCTATCTGGTATACAATTGCTCGGTCCAATTCCTGCGCCGCTTGAGCGAGTAGCAGGTAAGTATCGTTTTCAATTACATATTCAAGCGCACGATCGCCCTCTTTTACATCAATATCTCGCGCAAATGGTCGACTATTTAAGTACCAATAAACTAGCGCAAAAGGTGCGATGGAGCTTAGATGTAGACCCAATCGACATGATTTAAGGTAACAAGTCCAACAGTTATGGCACAACACGATTTCATTAATAAAAAACCGGGCAACCGTAAGAGTAAAAAGCAACCGCCAAAGAAAAAGCCTTTGCCTATTTTACTGATTATTTTAGCTGTTTTGTTAGTTGGCGGATTTAGCTTTGGCCTTTGGTATGTGAAAAAGAATGCTGACCCTAAACTTGTTGAACAACAAGCTAACCCTACAAAAGCAAAGTCAGAGTCAAAAATAGCCAAGCCTCGCCCTCCTGAGTTCATTAAAGAAATCAAAGAGCAAGAAATTCAAGTTACAATTAAAAAGCTTGAGCAAAAAGGCCCGTATGTTATGCAATGTGGCTCATTTAAAACCAAATCACAAGCCGAAACTCTTAAAGCAAAAATTGCTTTTGCAGGCTTAATTGCCGAAATTAAAAAGTCTACTGGCAGCAATGGGGTATGGTATAAAGTACGATTAGGGCCATATAAAACCAAGCGCTTAGCCGAGAGCGACAAAAATAAACTTAAACGAAGCAAAGTAACTGGCTGTGGAATTTGGCTTTGGACTTGAATTTAGCCCATTAACCCATATTAACTTCTCATCAACCGCTTTTTACGAGTTGCCCCTGCAACTCGATGATGAGGAATAACATGACCACGATTGTAAGTGTACGCCGCGATGACAAAGTTGTAATTGGTGGCGATGGCCAAGTATCTCTTGGCAACACCGTAATGAAGGGCAATGCCCGCAAAGTTCGACGCCTTTATAATGGCAAAGTGATCGCCGGTTTTGCTGGCGGCACTGCTGATGCCTTTACCCTGTTCGAACGCTTTGAAAGTAAACTTGAGATGCACCAAGGCAACCTAACCAAAGCCGCCGTTGAAATGGCCAAAGATTGGCGTAGTGACCGAGCCCTTCGAAAACTCGAAGCCTTGCTTGCTGTAGCCGATGAAACAGCTTCCTTAATTATTACCGGTAATGGTGATGTAGTGCAGCCAGAAAATGACCTCATTGCTATTGGCAGTGGCGGTAACTTTGCTCAATCAGCAGCAACCGCACTACTTGAAAACACCGACTTAAGCGCAAAAGAAATTGTTGAAAAAAGCCTGACGATTGCAGGCAATATTTGCGTATTCACCAACAACGTCCAAACTATCGAAGAATTGTAATAGGAACTGCTATGTCTGCAATGACTCCAAGAGAAATCGTTCACGAACTTGACCAGCATATTATTGGCCAAGCAAATGCAAAAAAAGCAGTGGCTATCGCACTTCGAAACCGCTGGCGCCGTATGCAGTTAAATGACGATCTACGTAATGAAGTAACGCCAAAAAATATTTTAATGATTGGTCCAACCGGTGTGGGTAAAACTGAAATAGCCCGTCGTTTAGCCAAGCTTGCTAATGCGCCATTTATTAAAGTCGAAGCAACTAAGTTCACCGAAGTAGGTTATGTCGGTAAAGAAGTTGAAACCATTATTCGCGACTTAGTTGAAGTAGCGATTAAAATGACTCGCGAGCAGCAAACTGAAAAATTTAAGCACCGCGCAGAAGAAGCTGCTGAAGAACGTATTTTAGATGTGTTACTGCCGCCGGCAAAAGATTCTCACGGGGAAAGCCAGCGCGATGACAATTCATCAACTCGTCAATCATTTCGTAAAAAGCTGCGCGAAGGCCAGCTTGATGATAAAGAAATTGATATTGATTTAGCCCAAGCCCAGCCTAATGTTGAAATTATGTCGCCACCGGGCATGGAAGAAATGACCAATCAATTACAAGGCATGTTCCAAAACATGTCAAATGATAAGCGAACTAAACGTAAGTTAAAAATTAAAGAGGCCTTTAAGTTATTAACTGAAGAAGAAGCGTCTAAATTGGTTAATCCTGAAGAGCTTAAAGAACAGGCTATCTTCTCTGTTGAGCAAAACGGTATTGTGTTTATTGATGAGATAGACAAAATCTGTAAACGCGGCGAAGCCTCTGGTCCTGATGTAAGCCGTGAAGGCGTGCAGCGCGATTTACTTCCGCTTATTGAGGGTTCAACGGTAAATACTAAGCATGGCATGGTGAAAACCGATCACATGTTATTTATTGCCTCTGGTGCGTTTCAAATGTCAAAACCGTCAGACATGATCCCAGAGCTACAAGGACGCTTACCGATTCGTGTTGAACTTGAGGCACTTACAGCTAATGACTTTGAACGCATCTTAACTGAGCCTCACGCATCATTAACTGAGCAACAACGTGAGCTATTAAAAACTGAGCAAGTGAGTATTGAGTTTGCTGACGATGCAATAAAACGCATTGCTAAAGCCGCTTGGCAAGTAAACGAGAAAACCGAAAACATCGGTGCTCGTCGTTTACATACCGTGATGGAAAAACTGATGGAAGAAACTTCATACGATGCCTCGGAAAAAGCAGGTTCGAGTTTAGTAATTGATGCCGCCTACGTTGAAAAGCACCTAGGAGCTCTAGTTGAAGATGAAGACTTAAGTCGCTTTATTCTTTAGACACCTTTTAAGCTATACTATATTAAGCCTCCCACTGGAGGCTTTTTTATTAAGAGTATTTTTTATGAAACAAGTCACTAAAGTTCATTATCACAAGCAAAGTAAAACCCTCGACGTTTATTTTGATGATGAATCACATGCAACCTTCAGCAGTGAGTTTTTACGGGTGCACTCTCCTTCTGCAGAGGTGCAAGGGCACGGCAATGAACCTATGAAGCTCGTGCTTGATAAGCAGTCAGTTGGTATTAAAAAGATTGAACCCGTCGGCCATTACGCACTACGTTTAGACTTTGACGATGGTCACAATAGCGGCTTATTCAGCTGGGCTTACCTTCATCACTTACAAGATCAGCAAACCAGCTTGTGGCAAACTTACCAGCAGCGTGTTGTAGAACATGAAGCGAGTAAAGACAGCGTACCAATTAAGTTTGTGCCCTGATTGTTAGCTAATTGGAAAGTTAGAACAGCCAAGCGTTAAAGCTAGCAATGTAGTTGTTGGTTAAGCGAAGCTGAAGACCCAAAAAACGCGCAAGGTAACGAGGCCTCAACTCCAACTTAAACCACTGATTTATCATTATAATCCTTACTCAATCTCCCTAGCGCCGACAAGGCTATAAACCCAAAGCAGCACAAAACTGTTTAAACTTATAAAACAATCAGCTTGATGGGTTTATCGTCTATACAAGTACCTGCTAAAATATTATGAAGTAATTGACCGCCACAAAAATTGATGCAATTGTTGAGTGTTTTGCCATTGCTTGGCTTTTAACCATGTAATTAATGGCGTGGGATCACTTGGGAAATTAATTTTTTTTCGTTGTTGGCTATTATGCCAATCATCAAGTACATACGGGTTAAGGTAATTCATAACGTGGGCAGCCTGCATTGATAATAACGTTTTAGCATTGGCCGTTTGTTCGAACTGGCCGCTGAGTGGTTTAAGCAACAATTTTTTACCCAACTTTAATGCTTCACTCGAAAGCTCAAACCCCGCATTTCCAATAACGCCACAGCTATTGGCTAGATCATTTAAAAAGCCATCTCGTGACGGCGTACGTAAATGAATATGCCCTAACGAGCTGTTTTTGGCATCTGGGTGGTAACAATAAAACTCTTTTTCAGGAAAGTCTTTAAAGTAATCAACAATACTGACAAGCTCTTCAAAAGGTAAGTAAACCAACACCTTATTATTAACAACAATCTGGTTATGATGCTGATTTTGAACAATAAATGGTGGAATAATGTTCTGAGAAAAAGGTTGCCAATGTACGCCTAAATAAATATTCGCTGGGGCATAGTGCTTAATTAAGCAGCGACGCAGCCCAGCCCAACCAAACAATGGCACCTTAGGTGATAAAAATGCTGCTTGATGGCTCATTCCTACCACTGGCTTATTCTGCCTTTTAGCCGCCCACGCTGTTATGGGTTCAAAGTCATTGAATACAAAATCATAAGGGCTTAAATCAAGCTTTTTTATATCTTTAACTAATTGACATACGCGCGCATTTTTTAGGGTTTTATAACTATTAATTTGGCCACACTGCGTGCTAAACGAGAGTCCTGCAAAACTGCGGAAATCTCCAAAATCATCCATGTCAAAATAACTATTTTTCGCCCGGCCTGAGAAAACATAATCAACCTGCACTCCCAGTGCTTTAAAGCTTTTTGCCATGACTCGCGCTCGAGTTATATGACCATTACCTGTTCCTTGAATTCCATACAATATTCTCATAAGACCTCAACACACATTAGCGCGAGCACCCCACAGCTTGAGCCTATTAACGCGCCAATAACCACATCAGCGGGAAAATGTACGCCTAATAATACTCGCGATGCTGCAACTCCTGCCGCCCAACTAAGCCAAAGCCAACTAAATACAGGAAAATACTGACTTAAGATCACTGCGACTAAAAATGCCCCTGCGCTATGCCCTGAAGGTAAGCTAAACCGATCGCTAGGTACGATATAAGCGCCTTTAACTAAGCAATCGCATGGTCGAATACGTGCAAAGCTATTTTTTGCCACGTAATAAATTGGCCGCTCAATCAAAAAACCGACTAATAAAGTTAATCCCAAATAAGGCTGCTGCTCAGTACCAAGCCAACTAAGCAACACTGCCAGTAATAAATATAAACCGCCATCACCACTTTTTGAAAAACCTAACGCGGATACTTTTAACCAATTCGGAGAGTTACCATTAAACAGCTTAAGAAAAAGGGTCTCGTCAACCTGCGCTAGTTGTTGCAATAAACGGTTTTGTACTACATTTTTGTCACTCATGGTTTACTCCTAAAGCTGTACAAACTATGTACAAGCTCAGCTTAGACGTTAAAAATAACAATCGAGTGACGTTTTTAAGACACTAATGTTGCGCACTATGAGCTAGAGTATATTTTGTGCAAATTATCCCTTTAAAGGTGCATTAAGTCGTTGTTATTGCAATTAAGCAGGGTATACTAGTTAAGAATCAATAGTCTCTTTAGAGGATAATAAAATGGATTACAGCACTTCAGATTTATGCGATCACTTTGCCGATGTGGTTGATGTGCTCGAACCAATGTTCATTAACTTTGGTGGGCGTCATTCGTTTAGTGGCCGCATTAAGACCGTTAAATGCTTTGAAAACAATGAGCTGATCCGCGATATACTCTCTCAAGATGGTGAACAATGTGTACTATTAATTGACGGTGGCGGTTCAACTCGCCGCGCATTAATTGATATTGAACTTGCTGAACTTGCTATTGAAAATAATTGGGAAGGTATTGTTGTATATGGTGCCATTCGCCATGTTGATGAATTAGAAGAGCTTGATATTGGCGTGCAAGCTATCGGCTCTATTCCTGTTGCCGCTGATAGCCAAGGTGCTGGCGAAGATGCCATAGGTGTTAACTTTGCTGGCGTATCTTTTTTTGATGATGACTTCATCTACGCCGATAGCACCGGCATTGTGCTATCTGCCGAAGAGTTAGAGCTGGAAATTATAGAAGCTTAAAAGTGAGCCAGCACTTAACTGTTTATACAGAGGCGACCGTTAAACATTTATGCGGTCGTCGTCATAATGAAAAAAAAGTATGGAAATCGCTCGCCTTGCTCGACACGCAGGTTGATCCCTTAGCCGCTATGCATGATGCCAAGCAATTTGGTATTCGTTATGTGCTATTGGGAGTTTGCGAAGATATTGGCCCTCGCGCTAACGGTGGTAATGGCGGCGCAGAAGATGGCTGGCAAGCGTTTTTAAATCGTTTTTTAAACCAGTCAAATAATCAATTTGTAGCCACCGAAAAAGTACTCCTACTCGGTGAGGTCAACCTGGATGATTTAATTCAAAAAGCACAGCACCTCGATAATCAAAACCCGGAGCAATTAACACAACTTAGAACGCTATGCGCAGAAATCGATGAGCGTGTTACGCAAGTGCTTAAGCTCGTTTTTGCCGCAGGGCTTGAACCAATAATTATTGGTGGCGGGCATAATAATTGTTATGGCATTATTCGCGCCTTGAGTCAGTCTAAAAATGCGCCTGTTAATGCAATTAATTTTGACCCTCATGCTGATTTTCGTGATTGTGAAGGTCGCCATAGCGGAAATGGCTTTCGTTATGCTTATGAGGAAAAATACCTTAATAACTACCATGTTATGGGATTTCATGAGCAAAAAAATAACCAAGCCATTATTGATGCTTTAAAAGCCGCCCATTTCTCTTATGATAGCTACCAACAGATACAAGTAAAACGAGATATAACCCTAACTGAAGCATGCCAAAAAGCGCTCTGTAACCTTAATGACGGCCCGCTTGGTATTGAAGTAGACCTAGATAGCATTTCACATATGCCCGCCAGTGCATATACCTATTGTGGGTTTAGCGTGAGCGATGCGGAGCATTTTGTTTATTTAGCAGCAACACAAAAAAATACCCACTACATTCATTTATGCGAAGCTGCTCCCAATCAAGACCCCAATGGTTTAACTACCGGCATGAACGCCTCGGGACAAATTATTACAGCTCTGGTGAATACTTATCTTGGTGCTAGAGAGTCTAGACACAACGCTTAACCCCCTAATTGCTGTTGCTTCAGCCAACACAGATGAGCGTAAATAAATACAGCTAAAACAACAAAAAAACTAGTTAAGCCGACCAAAAACCCACAGGTTCAACAGTTTATTTACACCTAATTGATAACTTAATTGTGCGGGGTGTGATATTTGCCAATGAGCAATATCTGCTCGCATACCCACTTTTAATATTCCACGATCTACTAAGCCCAGTGCTTTTGCCGCATTTCGTGTTACACCTGTTAGAGTTTGCTCTGGCGTTAACCTAAATAACGTGCATCCCATATTCATCATCAATTGCAATGAACACAGTGGTGATGTGCCAGGGTTAAAATCGGTGGCTATCGCAATTGGCACGTCATGTTGCTGTAAAAGCGCAATGGGCGGTTGCTTGGTTTCTCGTAAAAAGTAAAAAGCACCAGGCAATAATACCGCCACTGTGCCCGCCTCTGACATCGCTTTAACACCAGCTTCATCTAAGTGTTCAATATGATCGGCCGATAGGCCGTTAAACTCAGCCACCAGCATTGCACCTTGCTGGTTTGAAAGCTGCTCAGCATGGCATTTTACCGGTAAGTTATGTTTTTTAGCCGCAGCAAATACCCGCCGTGTTTGGGCGTTACTAAAGCCAACATTTTCACAAAAAACATCTACTGCATCGGCTAAATCAGCACTGACTATTTGTTCAAGCATGTCGTTACACACCAGCTCAATATATTCGTCACTACGGTCTTTATATTCCCCCGGTAAAGCATGCGCACCTAAAAAAGTCGTTTTTACATCTACCGGATGATTTTCACCAAGCAATCGTGCTACTTCGAGTATTTTTATTTCGTTTTCACAGTCAAGTCCATAACCCGACTTAATTTCAACGGTGGTAACACCTTCACCATAAAGTGTATTAAGGCGATCTTTTGCCTGCACAAATAAACTTTCATGATCCGCCTCACGGGTGGCGCGCACAGTGCTGGCAATGCCGCCCCCTTGCGCGGCTATTTGTTCATAGCTGACACCTTGTAAGCGCTGCTCAAACTCTTCTGCACGTGAGCCTGCAAAAACTAAATGGGTATGACAATCAATCAAACCCGGTGTTAACCACTCCCCTTTAGCGGAAATGGTCGGAGTGGAAAACACATCAAATTTAGGTAAATCAGTTTGCTTACCAAGCCATGCAATTAAGCCATCTTTTATCGCTAATGCTGCATTTTCGATGGTGCCATACGGGGCATCGATACTGATATCCATAGTAGCAATATTGGCATCCGTGATTAATAAATCCCACTCTGGGCATGCGTCATTTACAGTTATAGCCATAACCATCCTTTAAAATGTTTTTATCAGCTTAACAAGCCATCTTGTATATACAAGGTAACTATGCCATCTTTGTAATCAGATAAAAACGTTAAAGTATCGCTTAATACTATGAGCACACCTAAATTTGCCCAAATTAAACAATTTATTGTTGCTAATATTCGTTCTGGTCTGTGGCTTGAAGACCAGCGCGTGCCTTCTGAAAATGAACTATCAAAGCAGTTTAGCGTTAGCCGTATGACGGCACGCCGGGCACTTAGCGAGCTAACAGAAGCCGGAATATTAAATCGTAGCCAAGGGTTAGGTACGTTTGTAGCGAGTTTTAAATCGCAATCATCTATGCTTGAAATTAAAAACATTGCTGATGAAGTAAAAGCCCGAAGTGGCGCTTATAGCTGCACCATTAAAGCTTTAGAATCAATCAATGCGCTCGCACCAATTGCTATTGCTCTAGGTGTTGATATTGACAGTGTAGTTTATCGCAGTGTGATTGTGCATAACGAAAACGATCATCCCTTGCAGGTAGAAGAGCGGTTTGTGAACCCAACGCTTGCAAGTAATTATTTACAGCAGAATTTTCATGCCCATACGCCCCATGAATATTTATCGAGTGTGGCACCACTTACCGAGGCGCATCACACAGTAGAAGCAATTATGCCCAATAGCGAAATGTGCCAATGGCTAAACTTATACTATGAAGAACCCTGCTTACAGGTAATTCGCCGTACATGGTCATCGCAAGGTATTGTTAGTTTTGCTCGGCTAGTATCGCCAGGTAACAAATACCGTTTAGGTGGGCACTTAACATTTAAGAAATAAATTTAAAGACTATAATTTTTACAGGTATAAATATCATCGAGTAGGGTGAGGCTTATGCCTCATCCCTCTCACAGAACCGTACGTACGGACCTCGTATACGGCTCCTGTACCCTTCACATTTTATCAACTTATTTCCTAAACGCCGATAAAGCAAGCCATCCCGTATTCACTTTTTCTATTGGATATAAACCAAGCTCCTCAAACCATTGGTTTGGCATCGATACACAAGATAAAGGGCTTAGTGAGTTACGCCACGAGTTCATCTTAATGAACTTAAACGGTGGCTTTTTTCCTAACTGCTTTAGTCGTCGATGTAGCCTTGATGGCTTCTTCCACAACCTCAGCTGTATTGCCCTTAGTCTTCGTCTGATCCAACCTGCCAAGGCTTTTAGCTCTCGTTTACAATTGGCTATACTAAAATAATTTACAAAACCGCGCACAACTGGATTTAGCCGTTTTATTACTTCTGCTAAATTTATGCCGCCGTTACGTTTTGTTAATTGCTTCACTTTTTGTTTAAACCCGATGAGTTTTGATGCTTGTATCCGTGTCCACTGGCTACCTATCTCTACTCCCAAAAACTTCACTCCTTTGCTGCTATGAGCAATATGGGTTTTATTTTGGTTCACGGTTAATTTCAAGTCTCGCTCTAGTATCTGGGTGGATGCCTTAAGTGCTTCTTGCGCTGCTTTTTCTGTGCTGCACAAAATCAAGATATCATCTGCATACCTCACTATTCGGTGATTACGCTTTTTCATTTCTTGATCGAAAGCATCTAGGTAGATATTGGCCAATAACGGGCTAATTACGCCACCTTGTGGGCTTCCTATCGTACTAGCCTCCCAGTGTTCACCTATCATTACTCCGCTTTTTAAGAACTGATTAATCAGTTTTAAAATACTACCGTCCGTCACTTTGCGTCTAACACTCCTAATTATCAAAGCATGATCAAGCAGGTCAAAACACTTCGACAAATCCATGTCTACGACCCAGTCGCGATGGTATTTACGGATAAATACACTTGCTTTACTGATAGCGTCATGACAGCTTCGTTTCGGCCTATACCCATAACTCGATGGGTGAAAGTCGATGTCGAATATCGGTTGGAGTATGTTCAATAGTGTTTGTTGCACTATTCGGTCTCGAACTGCGGGGATACCTAGCATTCTGACACCGCCATCATCTTTGGGTATTTCCACCCGTTTGACAGGTTGTGCCCTATATTGCTTGGTTTGCAGCTCAAGTTGCAGTTGTTTTAAGTTTGCTTCTAAATTCAGGGCGAATGCGCCTACGGTCTGCCTATCTATTCCGGCCGCTCCTTTAGCTGCTTTCACTTTTTTGAATCCCTTGTACAGGTTATTAATGTCTAATAATTGTCCGTACAAGCTGTAGTAAACTGTCATTTTCTGCCTTTGCTTGCGGTATGTCTGCTCGTGTCACTCTACTTATCGCTGATTCTTCATGATGACATTAGGTGTGCTAGCCTTTTTTGGCAATCTGCCTAAGTGGTCAGTCATTACTCCATTGCTCGCCCTTCAATTCTCAGCGTCTACATTCCTGTTTGGCCGTCATATTTTGGCTATTTCCGTCGAAATACTTGTGAGCCGATAAACAAAAGTTCCCGTCTTTCATACGCTTAAAGAATACTTCCCCCCTTCGCAATCAATTAAAGCTTTTGGCTAAAGTTGACCCCATCAAACATAATGTTGATGGTCGGCTTGGTTTTCCCCTCCACACCATTACTGGCTTTCATCGGCCTAGCCTTACTCACTACTACGGGTTCATCTGCCACCTCACACCGACACTAAATCTTGGCTTTCACCTTGAATTTAGGCCACTTACTCTCATTAAGTTTAGATGCCAGGCTTCCCCAGTTACTGCACTGGCTCCCTGTTAGAAATCCCACCCTCAAGCACAGTATTGGTCTGACTAAGTATAGGGCGTTGCGCTATTTTGCACGCTGACCCACCAATACTGCCGAAACAGGTTACGGTTAGTTGTGTACCTCTAACTTCTTATGGCTTCCTTCAGACCCCACCGTTGGCCAGTGACGCCCTTGCCATTCAGATTATCTTCCCCTTAGTCAGGGTGATAAGGCATCTTTCAGCCTATCGGGTTTGCCAGCTTCGCTGGGCAAACAAAAAGATGCGCTTTACAGCGTATTTTTTAAAAGCATTAAGCTTGTATATACAACAGGATCATATAATGAACAATAGACTCGATGAATCACGCATAATTCGTGCTCCTCACGGAGATAAAATCAGCGCAAAAAGCTGGCTTAGCGAAGCGGCAAAACGCATGCTAATGAACAACCTCGATCCAGAAGTAGCAGAACATCCTCATGCGCTAGTGGTATACGGTGGTATTGGCCGAGCAGCCCGTGATTGGCCATGTTTTGATAAAATAATAGAAACCCTTGATAGACTTGAAGATGACGAAACCTTACTGGTGCAATCAGGTAAGCCTGTTGGGGTATTTAAAACTCACAGTAATGCACCACGCGTATTGATTGCCAATTCAAACCTCGTGCCGCACTGGGCTAATTGGGAACACTTTAACGAGCTAGATAAACTTGGCCTAATGATGTACGGGCAAATGACTGCTGGTTCATGGATTTATATTGGCTCTCAAGGCATTGTGCAAGGCACCTACGAAACCTTTGTCGCCATGGCAAAGCAGCACTTTGCTGGTGATGCTAAAGGTAAATGGGTATTGACCGGCGGCCTAGGCGGTATGGGCGGCGCGCAACCCCTTGCAGCAACAATGGCGGGCTTTAGTGCCTTAGTAGTTGAGTGTGATGAAAGCCGTATCGATTTTCGCATTAAAACTCGCTACGTTGATGTAAAAGCAGTTGATTTAGACGATGCCTTAACTCGTATTAACGATGCATGCGCTAAAGGTGAGGCGCTATCAGTTGGCTTATTAGGTAATGCCGCTGACGTATTTAGCGAGCTAGTGAAGCGTAACATTACTCCAGATGTAGTGACCGACCAAACTTCTGCTCACGATCCGCTAAATGGCTACTTGCCACAAGGTTGGGATATGCGCCACGCCGCCAACATGCGCGAAAAAGATGGTAAAGCCGTGATAAAAGCTGCTAAGCAATCAATGGCGGTGCAAGTAAAAGCGATGTTGGCACTGCAACAAGCCGGTGCTGCAACGACCGATTACGGCAATAATATTCGTCAAATGGCCTTCGAAGAAGGCGTAGTGAATGCTTTTGACTTTCCTAGCTTTGTGCCAGCTTATATTCGTCCACTGTTTTGTCAAGGTATTGGCCCGTTCCGCTGGGTTGCACTTTCTGGCGATCCAGAAGATATTTATAAAACTGATGCTAAAGTAAAAGAGCTTATCCCCAACGATAAACACTTACATAACTGGCTTGATATGGCCCGTGATCGCATTCAATTTCAAGGCCTACCAGCACGTATTTGTTGGCTTGGCTTAAAAGACAGAGCGCGCTTAGCGCTGGCATTTAATGAAATGGTAAAAAATGGTGAGTTAAAAGCCCCGATTGTTATTGGCCGTGACCATTTAGACTCAGGCTCAGTAGCTAGCCCTAACCGTGAAACCGAAGCCATGAAAGACGGCTCTGATGCAGTATCAGATTGGCCATTATTGAATGCCTTACTTAATACCGCAGGCGGTGCGACGTGGGTGTCATTACATCACGGTGGTGGCGTTGGTATGGGCTTTAGTCAGCACTCTGGCATAGTGATTGTTGCTGATGGTACTGATGAAGCCGCTATTCGTATAGGCCGAGTACTTTGGAATGACCCTGCAACAGGCGTTATGCGCCACGCCGATGCAGGCTACGATAGCGCCATTAATTGCGCCAACGAACAAGGTCTCGACCTACCTATGCTGAATAAAGAATAAGGATTAGTCATGTTTGAACACACTCTCACACCAGGCCAACTTGATTTAGCCAGCTTGCGTCAAATTAGTTTATCACCAATAAAACTAACACTCGCTAAAGATAGCGACATTAAGATTGCAGCCAGTGCGCAAACGGTGCAAGACGTAATCAACGAACAACGCACCGTGTACGGTATAAATACCGGCTTTGGCTTATTAGCCAACACAAAAATTGCAGAGCATGAACTTGAGCTACTACAACGCTCTATTGTACTTTCTCACGCTGCAGGCATTGGCGAGTTTATGAACGACAGTACGGTACGCTTGATGATGGTATTAAAAATCAATTCATTATCGCGTGGCTTTTCAGGTATTCGCTTAAAAGTAATTGAATTTTTTATAAAACTACTTGAAGCAGAAGTTTACCCGTGCGTGCCAAAAAAAGGCTCTGTAGGTGCATCAGGTGACTTAGCGCCGCTTTCACACATGTGCTTAGCGCTTTTAGGTGAGGGCGAAATGCGTTATCAAGACAAGTTAATCAGCGCTACCGAAGGCCTTGAAATAGCTGGACTCGAACCCCTTACTCTTGCTGCTAAAGAGGGCTTAGCACTATTAAATGGCACCCAAGCATCGACCGCATTTGCACTACAAGGGTTATTCCGCGCTGAAAACCTATATGCACAAAGCTGTGCTATTGGCTCGATGAGCATTGAAGCCGCCATGGGGAGTCGTTCGCCATTTGATGCACGTATTCATGAAATACGCGGTCAGCGTGGGCAAATTGATTCCGCCGCTATATTTCGCGAAATACTAGGTGATAGCTCACAAATTAGTGAAGCTCATGTCGATTGTGAAAAAGTACAAGATCCATACTGCTTACGCTGCCAACCACAAGTACTAGGCGCCTGTTTAACTCAAATTCGCCAAGCCGCTGAGGTATTATTGTGCGAATCAAACGGCGTTACCGATAACCCGCTAGTATTTGCAGATGTAGGCGATATTATCTCTGGAGGTAACTTCCATGCAGAGCCCGTTGCTATGGCTGCTGATAATTTAGCTCTTGCGATTGCTGAAATTGGCGCGTTAGCTGAGCGACGTATTGCACTATTAATTGATTCAAACCTGTCAAAGCTACCGCCATTTTTAGTTGAGAACGGCGGCGTTAACTCAGGCTTTATGATTGCCCAAGTAACCGCGGCGGCGCTTGCCTCTGAAAATAAGTCGTTGGCACACCCAGCCTCTGTTGATAGCTTACCGACCTCAGCAAACCAAGAAGATCACGTATCAATGGCTACTTTTGCTGCACGTCGTTTAGGTGAAATGGCCGACAACACGCAAGGTGTGTTGGCAGTTGAATGGTTAGCATCGGCGCAAGGGCTTGATTTTAGAAAGCCACTTAAAGCGTCCGATAAAGTAGAGCAAGCTAAAGCGACTTTACGTGAAAAAGTAAGCTACTACGATAAAGACCGTTACTTTGGCCCCGATATCGAAGCCGCTAACGCCTTATTACAACAAGGCACACTGTGTAGCTTATTACCTAGCGCAGTATTGCCATCTTTTTAAATAACGACTTTTTAAATAATTTTTATATATCGTATTGATAATTAAAACCTAAGCCCTCTATAGCCGAGCCATCAACAATGCGTTCGGCTTTTTCATCACCTAAAAAGCTTGGCATAGCCGTACCGTGTTGTTGGCTTTTTTGACGGTAATAGTCAGCTTTAGTTGGATGAAACGGATTAACCACATTATAAACAGATGCCGCATTTTGCCAGTTGTGTATTAACGTATTAATGGCATTTATTACATCTTGCTGATGCACCATGTTAACGACTTGCTGGCTTGAGCTATTAAGTTGTTTACCAGCCACAAATCGACCTGGCTCACGTTCTGGACCAAGTAACCCTGCTAAGCGAATTACCTTTGCCCCAGCCCCTAAGGCAAGCTGCTCTGCGTCATACAAACGCTGTTGCCGTTGGGTAGTACAAGTAATGTCACTTTGTTCATCGTAAACCTGGTTATCGCTATTATAGACACCTGTTGATGAGCACAATATAAAGCCTTTGCAGTTTAGGTTTTTGCCAAGCGCCAATGACTTTTCAAGCGTAACCAAATAGTCACTGTCATCGTCACGGCTACGCGGTGGTATAGCGCATACCCAAAATGCATCTTCTAAATCAAGCTGATGAATTAGCTGATTACCTTTAAGCTCTAGCTGTCTTAAAAAATCATGGTTATGTTCGGTGCTTCGATGTGTACCTTGCACCTGCCAACCTTTTTTCTTGGCATCTAAACATAAAGCATGGCCTAACCAGCCAGCCCCTAGCACAACTAAATTATTATTTTTAGTTCCCATAGTCAGATAATCCTTACCTTGTAAAAAATTATTGTCTTGGCTTAATCGTACTTAATAGCGATTATGCCAAAGATATGATTACTTGAATTCAAGTATTAAGTGCAATCATTATGCAGCCACCAGAACTTCTGATTGCCCCGTAAATAATTCATGAGGGGTTTTATACCCTCTTGTTTTTCTTGGCCGATGGTTGAGCTTATCAACTGCCGCCTGTATCTCTGCTTCACTTAGCGCCATAAAGTCAGTTCCCTTGGGGAAGAAGCGTCTAAGTAAGCCGTTGGTATTCTCATTTATGCCCCGCTCCCATGATGAATAGGGATGAGCGAAATACACATCAGCTTCTAATTTTTGTGCAACATGCTCATGGTGAGCAAACTCTTTTCCATTATCTAACGTCACGGTAATAACCTTACCTTTATATGGTGTCATACACGTGATCAGCGCATCGGCTGTTATTTTCGCATGCTTGCTTTCAATTCTGTGAACGACTGTATATAACGTTTTACGTTCAACCATTGTGACAAGCGCATTTTTACGCCCTTTACCTATCACTGTATCGCCCTCCCAATCACCAATCCTAGACTTTGAATCCACAATACTTGGGCGTTCATCAATGCTGACTCGATTAACTATCTGTCCACGTTTATCATAGCTTCCATAGCGTTTTTTATACTTTTTACATGCACGAGTGAGTGTCTTATGTAGCTTGCCACCACGAGCCTTGTCTCTGTAAATATATTGATAAATTGTTTCATGATGTAAAACGACCTGTTTCTCTAAAGCTAAGCGGCCTGCCACTTGCTCAGGGGAAAGTCCGTCATGCAACAATTTATTAATCCAGTGAGTGACGTCCTCTGTTAACTTACTTGCTTTGAAAGATGACTTACGTCTTTGTTCAGCAAAGTTATTGGCTTGGTTAGGCCGATAGCCTTTAAGTCCTTTATTGCGTTTTAGCTCTCTAGAAATAGATGACGGTGAACGAGTTAGTTCTTCAGCTATCTGCTTTTGGTTATTTCCTGCTTTTATTAACGCGTAAATCTGGTATCTTTCTTCTTGTGTCAGCTGTTTATATTTCATTAAAGCAATTTCCTTTGGCGAGAAAATGGCCGAATTATAACAGCTGGCCATCTAATCTGAGAAATTGCACTTATTATCCGAATTTAGGTTATATAGAGTCTAATTAATAATAAAACTTACACTTTATCCTCGATAATTTATCACTTAGAGAAAATACTTTTACTGATTGGCGGAACTCTCAGTGTATTACTGATCATCGCTTCCAGTTTTTTTGTCAATCATATCGCCTCATTATCACGTCATGCGATAGAACGCGAAACCCAAACGTACCTTAAATCTGAACAACTTACTATACAAGGTTACTTTTCACGTTACGGTAAAGTGGTCGAAAACTTTATTAATAATCCGCACTAAAATTAAATCATTTATACGTAAGCTCTATATCGGTAGATCTTACTACCGGCGACGCTTCTGCTGCAGTACTGCAACCGGCTTATAATAACCAGCAAGGCCTAGTTGGTTTTGGAAGGGGTAGATGTACAGCTTAATAAAATAGTCGAAGACACTCGCTTCAATGGCCAAGGTTACGGTTTCTTACTGAGCAGTTAGTCAATGCCACGGCGCAGCTGCGATCAATAACTAAAGTACAAGATCAAAGTCATCATATAGCCACTTCAACAGAGCAGCAAACCGTAGTTGCTGAAGACATTAATAGCAGTCTATCGGCTATAAATACCTTATTGAATAGCACCGCGAACCATGCCCATGAACTGTTGCCGCACTCAATAAAACGGTGATTCAGTTTAAATTACAATACATCGCCAGCACTTATCTTAAAAAGAGCGCAATTCAGCGCTCTTTTTTGTTGTAGATCAATAAACCTGTCAGGGCTTTTTTTTATACTACCCGCCTTATGAATGTTAAAGGTGCGCGTGATGATTGATTTACCAAAGTGGGATAAAAACTTAATCAATAAATATAATGTGTCTGGACCAAGGTATACCTCTTACCCGACCGCTTTATCATTTTCAGAAGGTTATCAGCAGAAAGATTTGATAAGTGCGATAAACGCCTCAAGCAGCAACAAGTTATCGCTTTATATTCATATCCCCTTTTGTAGCCAGCTTTGTTACTACTGTGGCTGTAACAAGGTAATTACTCGTCATCAGTCCAAAGCTGACGTGTATATCGATTACCTTGAAAAGGAAATCATCGCTCAAGCTATTTTATTTAAACATTATAAAGTGGAGCAACTGCATCTTGGTGGCGGCACCCCGACTTTTCTAACCCAAGCGCAAATGAGCCGTTTAATTAGTGTATTAAATCAAAATTTTAATTTTGCCATAGATGCAGAGCGCGCTATCGAAATAGACCCTCGTTCACTTGCTAAAGGAATGCTAACCCAATTACGCCTATTAGGTTTCAATCGTGTTTCATTTGGTATTCAAGACTTTAATGACGACGTGCAATTAGCTGTAAACCGCCCACAAAGTGTTGATGAAGTAAAAAGCTTAATTACTGAGTCTCGCGAGCTTGGCTTTAAATCGATTAACGCCGATATGATTTACGGCCTGCCACTGCAAACACCTGAGAGCTTTAAGCAAACTATTGAGCAATTAATAGCGCTCAGCCCTGATAGAGTCTCTGTATTTAATTATGCTCATTTACCAGAGCGATTTGCCGCTCAGCGGAAAATCAAAGATGCTGACTTACCAAACGCGAACGATAAACTGACTATGTTTAAAAATACTCTAGCGCAAATGATACAGGCAGGATATCAATTTATAGGTATGGATCACTTTGCAAAAGCGGACAATGAACTAGCTATCGCACAAAATAGCCAACAATTACATCGTAACTTTCAAGGCTATACCACTCATGGCGATTGTGATTTACTCGGTTTAGGGGTGTCATCAATTTCACAAATTGGCACCGCTATTTTACAAAATAAAAAAGACTTAAAGTCCTATTATCATGAAATTGAGACTCAGCACGGCAGTGCAATTACTAAAGGTATAGACTTAAACCAAGACGATATAATTCGTGCAGAAGTAATAAGGCAGCTTATTTGTCACTTTGAATTAGATACACAAAGCATCGAGACTAAATTCGCACTTAATTTTGATGCTAATATCAGTTTTAATGATTACTTTAGCGACTCAATTAAAGCCCTTGAGCCGTTAATTGCTGATGGAATGGTCTGTATTGAGGGGAGTAAAATTAAGGTAACACCGCGTGGAAACTTATTTATTCGCATTATTTGTATGTGTTTTGACGCCCATTTACAAAAACAAGTTAACGCCACTCGATTTTCTCGAGTTATTTAAATACGTACGCACAAGCCCAATAAAAACATCGAGTAGGGTGAGGCTTATGCCTCATCCCTCTCACAGAACCGTACGTACGGACCTCGTATACGGCTCCTGTACCCTTCACATTTTATCAACTTATTTCCTAAACGCCGATAAAGCAAGCCATCCCGTATTCACTTTTTCTATTGGATATAAACCAAGCTCCTCAAACCATTGGTTTGGCATCGATACACAAGATAAAGGGCTTAGTGAGTTACGCCACGAGTTCATCTTAATGAACTTAAACGGTGGCTTTTTTCCTAACTGCTTTAGTCGTCGATGTAGCCTTGATGGCTTCTTCCACAACCTCAGCTGTATTGCCCTTAGTCTTCGTCTGATCCAACCTGCCAAGGCTTTTAGCTCTCGTTTACAATTGGCTATACTAAAATAATTTACAAAACCGCGCACAACTGGATTTAGCCGTTTTATTACTTCTGCTAAATTTATGCCGCCGTTACGTTTTGTTAATTGCTTCACTTTTTGTTTAAACCCGATGAGTTTTGATGCTTGTATCCGTGTCCACTGGCTACCTATCTCTACTCCCAAAAACTTCACTCCTTTGCTGCTATGAGCAATATGGGTTTTATTTTGGTTCACGGTTAATTTCAAGTCTCGCTCTAGTATCTGGGTGGATGCCTTAAGTGCTTCTTGCGCTGCTTTTTCTGTGCTGCACAAAATCAAGATATCATCTGCATACCTCACTATTCGGTGATTACGCTTTTTCATTTCTTGATCGAAAGCATCTAGGTAGATATTGGCCAATAACGGGCTAATTACGCCACCTTGTGGGCTTCCTATCGTACTAGCCTCCCAGTGTTCACCTATCATTACTCCGCTTTTTAAGAACTGATTAATCAGTTTTAAAATACTACCGTCCGTCACTTTGCGTCTAACACTCCTAATTATCAAAGCATGATCAAGCAGGTCAAAACACTTCGACAAATCCATGTCTACGACCCAGTCGCGATGGTATTTACGGATAAATACACTTGCTTTACTGATAGCGTCATGACAGCTTCGTTTCGGCCTATACCCATAACTCGATGGGTGAAAGTCGATGTCGAATATCGGTTGGAGTATGTTCAATAGTGTTTGTTGCACTATTCGGTCTCGAACTGCGGGGATACCTAGCATTCTGACACCGCCATCATCTTTGGGTATTTCCACCCGTTTGACAGGTTGTGCCCTATATTGCTTGGTTTGCAGCTCAAGTTGCAGTTGTTTTAAGTTTGCTTCTAAATTCAGGGCGAATGCGCCTACGGTCTGCCTATCTATTCCGGCCGCTCCTTTAGCTGCTTTCACTTTTTTGAATCCCTTGTACAGGTTATTAATGTCTAATAATTGTCCGTACAAGCTGTAGTAAACTGTCATTTTCTGCCTTTGCTTGCGGTATGTCTGCTCGTGTCACTCTACTTATCGCTGATTCTTCATGATGACATTAGGTGTGCTAGCCTTTTTTGGCAATCTGCCTAAGTGGTCAGTCATTACTCCATTGCTCGCCCTTCAATTCTCAGCGTCTACATTCCTGTTTGGCCGTCATATTTTGGCTATTTCCGTCGAAATACTTGTGAGCCGATAAACAAAAGTTCCCGTCTTTCATACGCTTAAAGAATACTTCCCCCCTTCGCAATCAATTAAAGCTTTTGGCTAAAGTTGACCCCATCAAACATAATGTTGATGGTCGGCTTGGTTTTCCCCTCCACACCATTACTGGCTTTCATCGGCCTAGCCTTACTCACTACTACGGGTTCATCTGCCACCTCACACCGACACTAAATCTTGGCTTTCACCTTGAATTTAGGCCACTTACTCTCATTAAGTTTAGATGCCAGGCTTCCCCAGTTACTGCACTGGCTCCCTGTTAGAAATCCCACCCTCAAGCACAGTATTGGTCTGACTAAGTATAGGGCGTTGCGCTATTTTGCACGCTGACCCACCAATACTGCCGAAACAGGTTACGGTTAGTTGTGTACCTCTAACTTCTTATGGCTTCCTTCAGACCCCACCGTTGGCCAGTGACGCCCTTGCCATTCAGATTATCTTCCCCTTAGTCAGGGTGATAAGGCATCTTTCAGCCTATCGGGTTTGCCAGCTTCGCTGGGCAAACAAAAAAAGCAGACTCTAGTCTGCTTTTTATATTAACTAAGTACCGAACAAATCTCTTGAGCACCATTTAGGTTAGTTAAACACAACCTTATCGCTACCCGGCTCGGCTTTAAAATCAACAATCAGCTTTTCGCAGTCTGCTTTAATTGCTGCGGTGTTTGCCTCTTCAGCACGCCAGCGGGCAGTATCTTGTTTAAAAACATCCTTCTTCGAATACTTTTTACGAGCCTCATGAGTAGGCATATCTTTTACCACATCATACATAGCATAAATGCCTGGGTAACGCTCAGTAAGGTCTTGTTCTTGCTCAAAACTGTATTGTGACATCAATACCCAAATACGTAAGCACCCTTCAGAGAACTCGCACTGCTCTTCATTCATCGCACGAGCAATTAAATGAATACTATCAGCAAGCTTTAAATTTCGCTGCTGACGTGACTTCGCCAACTCCTGCTGTTTCTTTAACTGCTGCTGTGCAATATATTTTTTTTGGGTATTTAGTTTATAAAGAAGTTGGCCTGCGTAAAATGCTAGCCCTGCGATGATCGCAGCGCCAACACACAGAGCTAAGATCATCATATCCATTATTTTTCATCCTCATCATCTAGCCATTCGCTGGCTAAATCGTCCGATAAGTACTGATCGAAATCACTATTACCTTCTGTAATTAATTCTTCATCATCAAAGTCATCTTCAGGTTCGTCTTCGATACCTAAAGTTTCACATAGTTGCTGATGACGGGCGATGCGGCTATTAAAATACTTAGCATCTTTACCCGTTAATAATTGCCCACGCTCGTGTAGCTCAACGAGCTTTAATAAACGCTCGTCACTTTCCAGTGCCGCTAACTCTTGCTCTGGTGAAAGCTCTGGTTGGCTTGCTTTTTTAAGCTCTGCTTGCGGCTTTAAATGACGCTTCATCTCAACTTTTGGCTCAGCTTTAACTGGCACCAATGAGATAGGCTTTTTACTACCGACACGCTTATCTTTAGATTGCTGATTACCACCTGAAGTTTCATTGTTGAGTGCTTCAGGTGCATTACGAGAGCCCGGCTTAGCCCCCTTGGTTTTCTTTACTCGTTGCTCTTTTAACGCACGCATTTCTTTAAGTTTATCTTGGCTTAAGCGTACCGGGCCGTTTGATGGAATTTTGCGTGACTTTTTCTTTCTACTCATATCTTGCTCGTCTCACTTAAGAGGTTTTGCGCAACGCGCATTTTGGCGTCGCAGTGCTGGCCTTGCCAGGAGAATTTTTTCTGTGCGGGTTGAGGTTGGGTGACTCAACGACTCGCGCACCACATATTCAAGTGACTTAAATATGTTCATCTCTATTGTAACAGCACAAATAAAAAGGCGGTAGAGAAAACATCTCTACCGCCTGCTAATCTGAGCGCCATTTAACTGGACTCTTCTCCCTTCGACTTTTTAGTCTTTATTATTTTTATTATTTTTATTACTATTGTTCCATATTGTTATTTTTATTATCTTCCATGTACCATTCCATTTTGTTTTTATTATTAAACTTCCATGAGCTTTTATTATTTTCGGTCTTCAATGACTCTTTTTTAGTTAGTTCCCTTATTAACACCAACCGATGTTATATCCCCTATATTGTTGACGCGCTACTTTCCGTATAGTTAATTCCATATTGTTTTTATTTTTTAAGCGACAGGGGATAATTTACGCATTAATAATTTCGTTACAACTAATTTATATATCTTTTCTTACATAAAACATATTGCAACAAGACAACTTTGTTTAATAACATTAACTTAAAATAAAAACAAAAATAAAATTAAGCTTTAGCTTACACACAAGTATAGTCAATGTCTTACAAGTAAAAAGGTAATATCAGTCAGATTACAAAAACAAAAAAAGCAGCTAATGCTGCTTTTTAAATAACTTTTTGTATTTTAGTGCTATCTAAGCATTAAATAAATACAACTTTAGTGCAAGCCACCAAGGTACTTAGATAATACTTCAATATCTTTATCCGTTAGCTTGGCAGCAATATCTTGCATCATTTCGTTATGGTCATTATTACGTGTACCTTCACGAAACTTTTCAAGCTGTGACTTAATATACTCAGGATGCTGAAAAGCAATTTTTGGAAAGTTTGCCAATGAAGAACCATTACCACGAGGGCCATGGCATGCGGCGCACGATGGAATACCACGTTCTACATCGCCTGCTTTGAAAAGCATAGAACCTGCTTCAACCACATTTTCAGGCGTTGCGCCTTCGCTCATGTTCAAAGATGAAAAATAGGCTGCCAAGTCTTTCATATCTTGGTCACTTAAAGGCATTGCCATACCGCTCATTACTGGCTCCATACGACCTTCTTTACCACCTGAAGTCATACCGAGTTTAAATTCAGTAAGTTGCTTATATATGTAATCTGCGTGTTGCCCAGCAATTTTTGGGTAGATGTTAACCGGTGCATTACCGTCTGGGCCGTGACAAGCCGCACACGTTGCTGATTTTTCTTTACCTGCGTTTACATCGCCATCGAATGCTGTTGCGTTGCTTGCTGACAACGCACCAAGCAATATAGTTAAAGATAGTGCTATTTTTTTCATGGTGAATTCTCTGTTTCCGACCCTGTGCCATCTACAATATGGATGTTGTGATTTCTATATTCTACACGATAATAAATTCTCTGGCACGTTTTCTGCCCGTATTAAGCTTATAAATTATAGGGTTTTGCCTAAATAAAGTTTAAAACAAGCTATTTAAGTACATTAAACCTAAGTTAGCATAGCTAAATACGCTTTTGAATACGTCAGTAATAGTATAAAATACGCGTATTGAGTAAATTTAGTTTACTTTTATTTTTTGCTTATGTACTTAGGAAAGCCCGTGCTCAAATCTCGTATCAAATATAATACTGCGTCGTTCGTAACCAGCGCTCCAGACATCACTAAATTACCTGCTGATACGGGAATTGAAGTCGCTTTTGCTGGTCGTTCTAATGCAGGTAAATCAAGCGCATTAAATACTTTAACCGATCAAAAGATCGCCCGTACCAGTAAAACCCCAGGCCGTACGCAGCTAATCAATACGTTTGAATTGGCTGAAGTGGATAATATGCGCCTTATAGATTTACCGGGTTACGGTTTTGCTAAAGTACCTATCGAAATGAAGAAAAAATGGCAAAAGTCATTGGGTGAATACCTACAAAAACGCCAAAGCTTAAAAGGCATTGTAATTTTGATGGATATTCGCCACCCATTAAAAGACTTAGACCGTGATTTGATTAATTGGGCAATTGGCAGTGAAATTCCGATATTAGCTTTACTAACAAAAGCCGATAAGTTAAAGCAAGGTGCACGTAAAGCACAAGTTTTACAGGTTCGCCGTGAATTAAGCGCACTCGAAGGTGATATTACAGTGCATGCTTTTTCGTCATTAAAAGGGACTGGCTTACCAGAAGTAGCTAAAAAGCTTGATGAATGGTATTTGGGGCCTGTTATTGCAGTACCACCGACTGATAATGAAACAACGCCTAAGTCTGACGCTTAAGTAGACAAGTAGAAACGCTCACCTACAGATTGAATGAAATAGCCATGCTCTGATGCTTCGGCTATTTCAGCCCACTGGTAAAACACGCTCCGAGATACCCGCGCACTACAGCCATAAGGTAGCCGTAAATACGGCACATCTTGTCCTTGATAATCTTGAACCAGTAACGGTTGCTCATTGGTAACCAGCCACGTGCGTTGTAAATTATCAACACAGCACAGTACTTGCCCTTGTCCGGTTTGTTCAAAGCACCAATCAATAATAATAAAAGGAGCGTCGTGTACGGTAATGGCTATTTTTTCTACTGGCGTTTTTAAGTAAAACTGATTTTCCTCTTTACAAAGTACCGAAGCAAACAGTTTAACCATCGCAATGCGAGTTATTTCACTCTGGCAGTAATGCCACCTTCCTTGCTCATCAATAACAATAGGTAATTGTCCGCAATGAGTTGGCTGCCAAAGATCAAAAGGCTTGTTTGGCACAGATAACTGCTGCGCCAAATCACTGAGTGATATCACTGCTTATTAAGTGTCAATGCAAAAGTAACTGGTACCGCAGTAGCAATAGACGGTAAACCTGCAAGCTCTTGCAGTTTAGCTACGCCCTCAGTTACAGAAAAATCACCGCTATTGATGATAACAGGGGTAAATGATGACACAGTTATATCGCCTTTTTCAGACACGCTAGCTAATACATCAATTGTTAGCGACTTTTTCGTACCATGAAAATCAAGTTCAGCACTTACGCCACTTAGTACATGTTGACCTGCTGATAACTGTTTAATTTTATCACCTAAATCGGCGGTTAATGTTGCTTTAGAAAACGTTGCCGTTTCAAATAAAAACTCACCCATACGCTCATTACGAATTGGGATATTAGTTTCAACTGAGCTTAAGTCGATAGCTAATGTAAAAGCACCTTTAGCTGATAACTCACCGCTAATGGTTTTAAAATGATGAGCCTCAGCAATGCTATTTTTTTTCACCGATACAAAGCTTACGCGACTTTGCTGATTATTTAACTGCCAATCAGCATGCGCAAATCCTGCCATTAATAAACTAGATAACGAAAGAGAGACTATCGCAAGAGATTTAACCATGACGCATTTCCTTTGGTATTTAATAAATGAGCTTTGATGTTATCACTTGCAGCGTTTAGTGCAATAAATAGAAAGTCAGGAAAAAGACAGCAAAAAGAAAAAATCGGCTCACCCAAAATAAGGCGAGCCGGTATAGCAAACTGAAGAGAAGCTATCAACACGTTGCACCCTTACGAGTGCACCATCAACAGGATGTCCTACAGGATGAGGACGGGCGGACTTTAGCAAATAAGCATTAATAAATAAACTAAATATGGGGACAAACCAATAGAATTGATAAACATATAACTAATACCAACATACCCGTTCAACTATTTACTTTTTTTTACAAGGTACATTCAAAACAGAAGTGAATTGCCTATAGACTGATCACTTCTGCTTAGAAGAGTTAGTGGGCTTGCTGCCAATTGTCGCCGCTGTCAGCTTCAACCAATAATGGCACATCAAGCACAGCGGCTTGTGACATCAATTTACAAATTTCTGCAGTGTAGCGCTCTACACAGTCGCTTTTAATTTCAAAAACCAATTCATCGTGTACTTGCATGAGTATTTTGACAGTATTTGGCGTTTGTTCAGCAACCCACTTATGAACCGTTAGCATGGCCTTTTTAATAATATCGGCGGCTGTACCTTGCATAGGTGCATTGATTGCTGCACGTTCTGCGCCTTTACGACGCATACCATTACGGGCGTTAATTTCTGGTAGATGTAAACGACGACCAAAAATTGTTTCCACATAGCCATTTTCGGCGGCTTTTTTACGTGTTGATTCCATATATTCAAGCACTCCCGGAAAGCGTTCAAAATACTTATCAATATAATGCTGGGCTTCATGGCGTGGCACATCTAGTTGACGTGCTAAACCAAAGGCCGACATACCGTAAATTAAGCCAAAGTTTACCGCTTTTGCTTTACGGCGCATATCGCTGGTAACTTCATCAAGGCTCACTCCAAAAACTTCTGAGGCGGTGGCGCTATGTACATCAAGGCCATCAGCAAAGGCACTTAATAAGCCTTTGTCTTGCGATAAATGCGCCATAATACGCAGCTCAATTTGACTGTAATCGGCAGCCACAATTTTATAGCCATCGGCTGCTGTAAACGCTTCACGAATACGACGACCTTCTTCTGAGCGAATAGGAATATTTTGTAAGTTAGGATCGGTAGAGCTTAAACGCCCTGTCGCCGTTATCGCTTGATGATACGATGTATGCACACGGTTAGTTTGCTCATTTACCATCAATGGCAGTTTATCGGTATAAGTTGACTTAAGCTTGGATAAACCACGGTGCTCAATAATGACTTTAGGTAATGGGTAATCATGAGCCAGTTCTTGTAATACTTCTTCAGCGGTAGACGGTGCGCCTTTTGGAGTCTTTTTAATAATTGGCAATTCTAGCTTTTCAAACAACAATACCTGTAACTGCTTAGGCGAACTTAAGTTAAACGGTTCGCCAGCTATTTCATAGGCTTCTTTTTCAAGCTCAATCAAGCGCTCGCCTAGACGTTGACTATGCGCTGCTAGCATTTTGCTATCAATAGCCACCCCAGTGCGCTCAATATCTGAAATAACACTGACTAATGGTAGTTCAATCTCTTCAAAAACTGATTTTAGCTTTTCATCTGCCGCAATTTTTGGCCATAAAACCTCATGTAAACGTAGCGTAATATCGGCATCTTCTGCCGCGTAGGGGGCGGCTTTTTCAAGCTCAATTTGATTAAAAGTAAGTTGCTTCTTACCTTTACCCGCAATTTCTTCAAAGCTGATATTTTTATGACCTAAGTATTTAAGTGCCAATGAGTCCATATCATGGCGAGTACCGACACTATTAAATACATACGACTCCAGCATAGTGTCAAACTTAATACCATTAAGCTCAAACCCAGCATTGGCAAGCACACTTTTATCGTATTTTAAATTTTGCCCGACTTTAGCTTTATTTTCATCGGCTAAAATTGGGCCAACTTTTGCCATTACGGTTTCAATGCTGAGTTGCTCAGGTGCATCTGGGTAGTCATGGGCTATGGGAATATACGCGGCTTCACCCGTTTTAACGGCAAAACTCATACCGACTAATTGCGCTTGCATATAATCAAGACTAGTTGTTTCAGTATCAAAAGCGAAGAGTTCAGCTTCGTTAAGCTGTTTTACTAATGCATCGAGCTGTTGTTCGGTTAATATAGTCTCATAATTGGCATCAGCGACTTTTGGTAATTCAGTTTCATCGCTTGGTACAGCTAAATGGGTGTCAGTATCTTTTGGGTTATCTAACAACTCAGCTAACCAGCGACGAAATTCGCATTCGCCATAAAGCGCAATTAATTCATCTCGATTTGGCGCTTGAAGCTTGAAGGTTTCTAAATTTGACTCAACTTCAACATCGCACTTAATTGTAGCTAATTCATAGCTAAGAGGTAAATGCTCAACTGCCGCGGCTAGCTTTTCACCTATTTTACCTTTGATTTCAGCACTATGATCAAGCACCCCTTGTAACGATCCATACTTTTGTAGCCACTTAACCGCGGTTTTAGGACCACAACCTTCAACACCAGGAATATTGTCAACTTTATCGCCCATTAACGCGAGATAATCAATAATCAATTCAGGACCAACACCAAACTTCTCAACCACGGTTTGGGGATCTGAAATACTGTCGGTCATAGTATTGATCAAAGTGACATGCTCGTTTACTAGTTGAGCCATGTCTTTATCGCCTGTTGATACCAATACATGGCGCTTTTGCTCAGAGGCAATACGTGCAAACGTACCAATAACATCATCCGCTTCAACCCCTTCAATACTAATAAGCGGAAAACCCATGGCTTTTATAATATTGTGAATAGGCGCTATTTGTGTGCGTAAGTCATCGGGCATTGGTGGGCGGTTAGCTTTATATTCGCTATACATATCATTACGGAAGGTTTTACCTTTGGCATCAAATATCACGACCATATGACTCGGATCGTATTGTCTGATCAAGCTTTTAAGCATATTGATCACACCATAAATAGCCCCTGTTGCTTCGCCTTTTGAGTTAGTTAAATGTGGTGGAGAATGATAAGCACGAAATAGATAAGATGAGCCATCAACTAGAATTAGCGGATTTTCAGGGATCTGAGCCATGGTGTAATTGGATCCTAAATGAGAAAAACAAAGTAATGTTAAGCATGCCATAAGGCCGCACAGAAAACGACTGTGAATTAATAACCAGTGTATAGATACAGTTAGCACAAGTTGTGGATAACTATGTAGATAACAACCACAAATGATTCTTCCGAAGTGTTAAATACACCTAGAAAAATAACTTAAGATTATGTTTTATATATAAAAAAGATAATGCGAGGTTCTTTTTTTATTATTTTAAACCAATGTGGAAAAAGGTTTTAGTCAAATTCCTTTTAGCTATTCATACTGGATTATTTTAGTCCTTTTAAATAACCGGACAAGCATTCTATCACAATGGATCTAAGATCATAGTGATCCTTTATACTTTTTTACACTGACCAAACTTTTAAAAAAGCATATAGAGCGAGTTACCTTGGTTACAATCAGATCTTTGCCCGTAAACTTTTTATTTTTGCGGTTTATCTTACTCTGCTTTACCATCTGAACTATGGGTTTTATGTACAAGCAACTTCATAGGGAGTTTATATAATGAAAAAAATAGCCGTAATTTTATCTGGTTGTGGTGTTTATGACGGTGCTGAAGTTAATGAAGCGGTACTCAGTTTATTACACATTGCGAAGGCCGGCGCAGAGTATCAGTGTTTTGCACCTGATATTATGCAAATGCACACTATAAACCATTTAACCGGTGAAGAAATGGCATCGGATCGTAATGTATTAGTAGAGGCGGCGCGCATTGCCCGAGGTGAAATAAAACCAATAACTGAGCTAGATGCTGCTGATTTTGATGCCTTAATTTTACCTGGTGGTTTTGGTGCAGCAAAAAACCTTTCTGACTTTGCAGTAAAGGGAGCTCAGGCGCACGTTCAAACAGATGTGCTCAAAGCTTGTAAAACGTTTGCTGATAATAATAAACCCGCAGGTTATATGTGTATTACCCCTGCTTTGATCCCATTGATTTATTCAGCTAACGCCAAAGTAACCATTGGTGATGATCAAGATACGGCTAGTGCGATAAATGCGTTAGGTGCAGAGCATGTAGCCTGTCCAGTTTCCGAAATTATTATTGATCAACAGCACAAGCTCGTAACAACACCCGCTTATATGCTCGCCGAGTCTATTTTAGAAGCTGATGCAGGTATTGAGAAGTTAGTAACAGCAGTGCTTAAAATGTGCTGATACTAAGATAATTTTTTGCGCTAGCGCAAAAAAATGACATTTTTTTGCAAATAAAAAACAGTTCCAGCATTTTATAAATGACGGCTAAGCGTTATAATCGTTTTAAATTCCGTCATCTATCGTGATTGATCACGTTCCACTCGAAGTGAGCAAGGCAAAATGAAAAAACTATCAGCAGCATTATTATTGCTAGCAACTACCGCATACGCACAACCGTATGATAACTCTATGGCTGAAGATGCAATTAAAAAACGTATTGCACCCGTTGGTGCGGTTTACCTAGAAGGTGATAAAGCAGCCGCTGCTGAAGTACCATCAGGCCCACGTACTGGCGAACAAGTTTACCAAGCAGCCTGTTTTGCTTGTCATGGTACCGGAGCACTAGATGCACCAAAATCAGCAGACGATTGGGCACCACGTTTAGCTAAAGGCGCAGATACTTTGTTAAATCATGCTATTAATGGTTTTAATGCGATGCCACCAAAAGGCACATGTATGGACTGCTCAGATGATGAGCTACAAGCTGCTATCGACTTCATGACTAAAAAGTAGTATACAAACTAAATTTAATACTAAAAAAGGCTGGTTTAAACCAGCCTTTTTTATTACCAAAAAGTTAACAGCACTAATTTAGTAGTAATTTAATATTATTTCTAAGGCTATTACATCCTTGACGACAGGTACAAAAAGTGGAATTATAAGGGTAATAATTAAACAATAATAACAGTCGGTTCAACGTCATTGGAAGATAAAACAGACTTACTGAGTAAACTAGCTCGAAGAAACAAACGCTTAGAGTTACTAGTTGAAAAGTACAAGCAATCACATCATCTACAAAATGCTCTTATCCAATTATCAGAGCAAGCCAGCACTGTGGCTGAATTAAACTTACTATACCCTGCTATACATAATATTTTACAAGACTACATTCCCAGTAAAAGCTTTTATGTAGTATTACAAAACCAATTTACGCACACACTAGAATTATCTTACTTTGCTGATGAAAAAGACGGTATTTCGGCGCCGCTTAATCAAGATCACAACTTTAATCACGGTGTTACCGGTTATGTATTCGAGCAAGGTAAAACCACCTATTTTAGCCGTGAGCAAATGCAAGCTGATGCAGACAGGGGGAAGTTTCGTTTACTTGGCACACCCGCCGAGCACTGGGTCGGTGTTCCGGTATTTCGTGATAACTTAATTATTGGTGTACTCGTTGCGCAAAGCTATGACTTAGAGCAAAGCTACAGTGATCAGCAAATAGAGCTATTGGAAGTCATGTCGCTTTATTTAGCAACCGCGATTGAACGCGTTAAAAAACGCGAGCTACTTGAGTCTGAAGTGAAAATTCGTACCCGTGCTCTGACTCAAAGTAATGAAGCACTAAACCTTGAAATTGATCAGCGAAAGAGCGCACTAGAGCGTCAACAAATTTTATTTAAAATTTCCGAGTTAGCCACACAAAGTAAATACATAGTCGATATTTACCTACAAGTACACGAAATTATAAAAAACATTACCTATGCCGAAAACCTTTATATTGCACTTTATGATAAAGACACTGGCTGGCTAAGTTTTCCCTATTGCGCCGACGAATTTCATAAGAATAATCAACCAAGACCTTTCGCCAAAGGGTTTAGTGAGCTGGTATTAAGCACTGAAAAAACGCAACTTATTGACTTAAAAAGAGCGGATAAATTAATAAGTGACGGTATTGTAAAACGTCCTGAGAAAACCCCAACATCACAATTAGCCACCAGTTGGCTCGGCGCTCCGCTTAAAACAGCACAAGGTGTAATTGGCTTAATTGTTTGCCAAGCTTATCAAAATAAACATGTTTTTAATAACGATGACTGTGAGCTTATTACTTTTGTATCCCATCAAATAGCCAATGTATTGCAGACTCATTTAGCTAATCAAGCACTTAAGCAAAGTCATCAAGAGTTAGAATACCGAGTTGTTGAAAAAACCAAAGAAATAAGCCAAACCAACATGCACCTACAAATGCAGATTGAAGAGCGTAAAAAAGTAGAGCAACAGCTTTATCATGATGCTCACCATGATTCATTAACAGGGCTACCAAATCGCAGCTTATTTTTGACCCAGCTTGAGAAAACCCTGCAATATTATCAGCATTTTCCTGAGCAAGAATTTGCCGTGCTGTTTATTGATTTAGATAAGTTTAAGGATATAAACGATCAATTAGGCCATCAAGCGGGCGATCAGTTTCTTATTAGCGTTAGTGAAGCATTTACTCAATGTATCCGTGAACATGACTTATTAGCCCGTTTAGGTGGTGATGAGTTTGTGATTTTACTTACTCATCTTACTGAGCGACAGCAAGCCGAAGATATCGCTAAGCGATTAATCGAGTTAATGAAAAAACCCTTTTGTGAAAAGGGAGTGAGCATGCAAAGTGGTGCCAGCATTGGTATTACTTATTCAAAACGTAATTATAAAAATACAGATGAAATTATTCGTGATGCAGATGCTGCAATGTATTATGCAAAAAATGCCGGGCGCAGCCGCTTTGAATTTTTTCACCCGCTATTAAATGCAGGTAATAATGCACCAGATAAAGAGGTGATTCACCACCTTGATAAACTCCCGCTACACTTTCGCAGCGCTGAAATTATTACCCTAGATGCACAAGAACAATCAGAGTCATTACTAGAAGCGTTTGGCGAACACCCTGTTTTAGGCAGTACCAACTTTGAAATATTAAGAAAGTTTACCAGCGACAAAGATCTGCAGTTGAAAGTTGAATTACAACTTATAGAGCAAGCTCAAAAGCAGGCCCAGCAAGCAAAGCTTAATACCATACTATTGCCTTGCTCTAGTCTGTTATTAGAAAAAGAACCGTTTTTAGCGTTATCTCGATTATTGAACAAAATAGGCCCGGTAGTAAAAAAAATCTGTTTGTTATTTAACGAGCAAGAAATTAGATACGCTTCTACGTCTCAATCTAATAACCTGAGCACCCTTAAAAAGAATGGTTATACCATTGGATTAAATGACTTTGCTAAAAATCGCTGTGAATTAAACTTAATATCAGAGCAAGATTTTGATTATATATTGCTCAGCTCAACCTTCAGTAAACGCATATTACAAGAGCGTAGCTATAGCTTGCAGCTGCAAGGGGTATTAGCTATTACAAAAATTAAAGCCATTAAAGTAATAGCAAAAGGCCCGTCCATTTTAAATTTTAGGGCCTTATTAGATAAGCATGGCTTAGCTCTTTTTGTGGGCAAGCAGCACGTATTAAATCAATTAAGTAATAAAATACACCACATACAAGAGATACAACCAAATAAGTTATAAACTATTTTTTTAACATCGCTCGTAAATTAGCCACGCGCGCTTGGCCTTTTTCCATTCGTTCAGATTGAGAGCTTGGCGCTTTTTTATTCTCAAACTCCAAGTCATCTTGTGGTAACTCTTGCACAAAACGGCTTAACTCAGTTTGTGAAGTTTCACCGAATTGACGACGTATTTTAGCGTAGGTCATCGTCAGTTCTTGCTGCGCACGAGTTATCCCTACATAGGCTAAACGGCGCTCTTCATCAACATTTTCTTCATCAATACTCACCTGGTGCGGCAACAACCCTTCTTCCATACCAACCATAAATACATACGGGTATTCCAGACCTTTTGATGCATGTAAGGTAAGTAATTGCACCGCATCACTTTCGTCTTCATCTTCGTTGCGTTCAAGCATATCGCGCAGGGTTAACTTACTCACCACTTCCACGAGTGTCATAGGCGGATTATCAGCATCCCCAGTGAGCATATCGGTGATCCAACGATATAGCTCAGACACATTTTTCATGCGCATTTCAGCGGCTTTAGCGCTCGGTGATGATTCGTACAAATAGGCTTCGTAATTAATTTGCCTAATCAAGTCTTTTACCGCTTCGAGTGTATCGCCGCGTACTGCATTGTCCGAAAGCTCCACGACCCAACGAGCAAAACCATTGAGCGCATTTAAGCCTCGCCCTTTTAAGCGATATCCCAAGTCATTATCAAAGCAAGTGGCAAATAAACTTATGTGTTTTTCATTTGCTAACGTGCCGAGCTTTTCAAGCGTAACCGTACCAATCTCACGTCTTGGAGTATTTACAACTCGTAAAAAGGCATTATCATCATCTTGGTTCACTAATAAGCGTAAATACGCCATCATATCTTTGATTTCTGAGCGCGAGAAAAACGACATACCACCGCTAATTTTATAAGGAATGCGGTTACTCATTAATGATTTTTCAAAGCCTCGCGCCTGGTGATTACCCCGATACAAAATAGCGTAATCTTTATAGCTGGTACGCTTCATAAACTTATGCGATATAATCTCAGCCACCACCCGTTCAGACTCATGCTCTTCATCACGACAGCCAATCACTTTAATCGGCTCACCATAACCCAGCTCACTAAATAGTTTCTTTTCAAACTCGTGAGGATTATTGGCAATCAAAATATTTGCTGCTTTTAGAATACGCCCAGCACTTCGGTAGTTTTGTTCAAGCTTAATTAATCGTAAACCGGGATAATCCTTACTCAGCAAAACTAGGTTTTGTGGCCTTGCGCCACGCCACGAATAAATCGATTGGTCATCATCACCTACCACTGTAAAACGGGCACGCTCACCTACAAGTAGTTTTACAAGCTGATATTGACTAGTATTGGTATCTTGATACTCATCAACCAACAAATAACGAAACCGTTGCTGCCAACGCTCACGCGAAGTGTCATTGCCTGACAATAGCAATGTGGGGATCATGATTAAATCATCAAAGTCGAGTGCATTATATGCACGTAACTGCGTGCTATAGCGAGCATAAAGCTGAGCAAAAAGTGCTTTTTGTGGCTCGCGAGCTTCTCTAATAGCTTGCTCTGGCAGCACTAATTCATTCTTCCAGCTACCAATTTGCATTTTTAGTAAGTTAAGTAAGTCTTTATCTTTTTTTAATTCATCTTCGGTTAAATCAGCTAACAACTGGCTTGTATCTTGGTCATCAAACAGCGAAAAGCCCGGTTTAAACCCTAAAGTCTTTAACTCCTTTTTGATAATCTCTAAACCAAGCGTATGGAAAGTAGAAACCCAAAGCCCTTTCGACTCTTGTTTTCCTAGCGTTTTCAGTACCCGCTCACGCATCTCCTTAGCAGCTTTATTGGTAAAGGTTACAGCGGCAATATTACGCGCTTGATACTCACACTTTTGCACTAAGTAGGCGATTTTATTAGTAATAACCCGCGTTTTACCCGAGCCTGCGCCCGCCAGTACAAGACAAGGACCACTTATATATTTTACCGCTTCATCTTGTTTAGGATTGAGTTTCATAACCACCAAAGAGATTTTATAAAGACGAGCAATTTTACCGTAATCACTACACTACGCCTAGCCAATAAGGTATATTATCTTTTTTAGCATTGAGGGACTAACATGATCAACCCAGCAAAACTTGAAGAAATTGCCAAACAGATCACGAGCAATATGCCACAAGGCGTAAAAAATCTCGCTGACACTATTGAAGGGCGCACTAAGCAAGCATTACAAAGTAAGTTAGCAGAAATGGATTTTGTTAGCCGCGAAGAGTTTGACGTGCAAAGCCAAGTATTAATGCGAACTCGCGAAAAACTGACCGACCTCGAAGCTAAAGTAGAACTTTTAGAACAGCAATTAAGCGAAAATAAACAAAATAATTTAGATAATAAAGAAACATAGTCGTCAGTTTTATTTAGTGAATTTATGACCAAGCTAACACTATAAATTTAAGCTAAACGAGACTGATAACCCATTCACTTAAGAAAGTGAACTACGCCCTGAACTAATAGTTAACAGCTCTGTGGCTCTCAATAATATTGGAGGAATGAATCTTTATGTTTACTAAAGAAATGGTGCACACAGCACTGCAAACTTGGTGTGATAACGTGGTTAAAGTTGGCAAAGTCCACTCTGAGGGAGGAGATGCGGCAGCTTTTTCACTACAAGTGTTATCTGAAAATTATGATTATGATAATGGTAAAGTATTATTTAAACCAACACTGACATTTGGCCAACAAACATTTCGTCCAACTAAAGAAGGTGCATTATCTTATTTTGTTGGCGGAAACAGCGATTTTCCAAATGATAATGGCTTCAAATTAAAGCCTTGGGTGAAGGTTTGGTATAGTAAAGAAGATTTTATCATACATAGCGATCTAGCAATCGTACAATGTAATGTTCACTTTATTGGTGAAGATGACAGCCACATTTTTGTGAATAAGAGTTTCGTATTTAAATTATGTGACGATGGCAAAGTAAAAATCATCCTGCATCAATCATCATTACCTTACCAGCCATAATCAACAGAACAGCCTTAACGGCTAAGGGACTATGAGGCACGCTTCATCTTCCCTTGCACAAATTTTATTCTCTTACTCTTTAAACGAAGCGCCTCTTAATCTCTTAGTGAATAAACCACTTAAAACCTAATAACATAAAGAGAAAAGAATGAGGAGTTCAATCGAAGGAGAGCAATCTTTATGTGAAAGATAGACTCACAACTTTTGCACCAAGTAAGAAGCACTTTTATCAGTAATTAGCGATCCCTGCCAATACCCCGCATCACCACTAATGTATTTTACCGCTTCACTTGTTTAGGATTAAGTTTTATTACTATCAAAGAACTTATACTTGAAATACATGCAAAACAATATACGATATATATACGTTTTATATATTGGTAACTTTCATGGGCATTGTCAAAATTAGCGACGAACTCCACGAAGAAATTCGTAAAGCCAGCAGCACGATGGTGCGTTCAATCAATTCACAATCTGAATTCTGGATAAAAATAGGCATGCTTGCGGAGCTTAACCCGACCATGACTTACGCTGAAATTTTAAAACAACAACTGGCGCAAGGTGATGTCATTACAAGGGACTTTCAACATGAGTAATATCGTAATCAAAACACCCGAACAAATTGCTGTAATGCGTGAATCTGGCCGTTTACTTGCTCAGGTATTTACCTATTTAGATAAGCATGTGCAAATCGGTATAACTACAATGCAAATTAATGATTTAGTTGAGCGTTATATTGTGGATGAGCTCGCCTCACGTCCTGCAAGTAAAGGGCAATACGATTACCCGTATGTATTAAATAGCTCCGTTAACGAGGTTGTTTGTCACGGTTTTCCTGACACTAAACGCGTTTTGAAATCAGGTGATATCGTTAATATTGATATCACGCTGGAGAAAAATGGCTATATTGCTGACTCCAGTAAAATGTACATGCTTGGCGATGTATCACCACTGGCGAAACGTTTGGTTGATAAAACCTACCAAGCCATGTGGCAAGGTATCAAAATGGTCAAGCCAGGAGTGCGCTTAGGTGACATCGGCAACGCCATAGCAAACTTTGCCCATAGTAATGGTTATAGCGTAGTTAAAGAATACTGCGGACATGGCATTGGCGAGCAAATGCATGAAGAGCCACAAGTACTGCATTATGGTAAACGCAATACAGGTGTCGAGCTCAAAAAAGGCATGACGTTCACTATTGAGCCTATGATCAATCAAGGTGCGGCAAAAATAAAAACTAAGCCTGATGGCTGGACTGTCGTTACACGCGATAAAAAATTATCTGCACAATGGGAGCACACTATCGCAGTGACAGCTGATGGTTATGAAGTACTTACTCTACGCGCCGAAGAAAGTGCGTAGAGTAACGGCTCGAATGGTCATTATTTAATATTACGGTCAAATACCCTTTTCGCCGCGCTTTTATAAGTATCTGCCATTTCATCAGTACACGTCACAACGGATTCTAAATCATGTAGATGGCCATTAACTAAGCCATAAACCCAACCATGAATAGTTAGCTCTTGCCCTCGTTTCCAAGCTTCTTGCACAATATTGGTACGACATACATTACGCACTTGCTCTATCACATTTAACTCAACTAATGCATCAAGGCGCTTCTTTTCAGGTACTTCATATAATTGCGTCATGTGCTTTTCTTTAATGTCATCCACATGACGCAGCCAGTTATCAATAAGGCCAAACTTAGCATCGTCAAGCACCGCTTGTACGCCACCGCAACCATAATGACCTACCACCATAATGTGCTTCACTTTTAACACTTCAACAGCGTATTGCATCACTGACAAGCAGTTATGGTCAGTATGTACAACGACGTTAGCAACATTGCGGTGTACAAATAACTCACCTGGCATCAAATCAACAATTTCGTTAGCGGGCACCCGCGAGTCTGAGCAACCTATCCATAAATATTCTGGGTTTTGTTGCATAGATAAAATTTTGAAAAACTCAGGATCATCTTTACTTGTTCGTTCGGCCCAGCGTTTATTATTCTCAAATAAATTCTTTAACTTTCTCATTGGCTCTCTTATGCTGTCTGTGACGTTAAACTAGCTTGAATTAAGATATTGCGAGGCGTTAATTGTTTTTCGCAAAACGTTTTGACGGTGACTTTATAGCCTCGCTCTTGCAAATATAAAGCACGGTCGAGCACGAGCCAAATTTCAATGGCTCTTCTGAACACATGTCGAACCAGTTCAACTCGATCTGTAATCTTTCTGCGCATCTGTCCTTTCAATAAAAACTCTGAGTAATCAATACCATGAGGTATTTCCAACTCCTTTTCACCTGCTGCCCATGTACAAAAGGCTTTAAATGAATCCGAAAAGATGGCTTTACTTACCGAAGGCACACTGACATACCCTTGTGAACCCGTGACGGATTTACGTAAAGCATCAAAGCCGAGTCGCCATTCAACTTCAATATTACGCATTTTTGCCACGCGGGTTGGTGCGGTTACCGTTTCTTGTAAAGCTAACTTTAAGTCACGATGGGTCAATGCTAATACGTTATTTTTTGCTTGCACACTAAGCGCCTGATAATGATTAGGTGTAAACAGGTGATAGCAGCACGGGGATAAACTTATTTGCTTAGTGCCCGCATTACTTGCATGCTCCATAAACCGCTGATGTAAAGCACCACAAGCATGAAGTGCTACAGCGTGGAGTTGCGGCTTAAAAAAATCGCTAACAGGATCGCTCAATACATCAGCTTGACTAAACTGCATTGCTAAGCCTTGCTGCTTTGCACTCTTTTGACCTTGTTCGCATAAGGTTTGTTGTAGTTCAATACTGTGCACATGGGCAGCGCCATTAAAAGCCAGCATCCGTCCTAAATGACCTTTACCCGCACACCACTCCAGCACGGGAGTATCATTGCTGTTTAAAGCACTAGTAAAGTCTTGTAACTGCTCAAGTTTGCGCCCTTTAATACCATTACTTATCCAAAAAGGATAAGTAATGCGCGCCGCTTTTTCAGACTCTAAATGGCATAGCGCTGGCAATTGTTTAAGGACTGGAATGTATGGATCAAAAAAGTCATATAACGCAGCTTGGTTACTATCAAGTTCAGCCACTTGCACATCACTTAACGAGTCAACCGCAACACTTAATTCAGGCCATGGGAAATGGTCGAAATCAAAGGCGGTGCACTGCCAATATCTACGGGTATTAAATAACAGTGTATCTAAGGCTGTAAACTGTTCAGCAAGGGTCATAAAACGTAAGCGATGAAAAAATCATAGCGTTATCATACGCTCTTTCTCACCATCAGTCGTATATAAACTAACAATTGATAAAACTAAACGTTCTATGACTGCAACCAACGCACGTAACAAAGTGAAATTTCTGACACTACACTTTATAACTGGCAGCAAGCCTGCACTGAAACTGATAAAGTTTAACTGAAAATTTAACTTAATAAGTAAGCTCTTCTAGCGAAGAGCATCACTTTATTGATTTGCCGCCTTCGTTAATGCCGCATTTGGCTGGCTGGTCAAAAACTGCGTAAAACATGGATTACTAGTCTCATCTTGCACGTTATAACCTAAACGATTTAAATGCTCGTTGAATACATCATATTGGCTTGGCTCAATAGCAAAACCAGCTAATACATTCCCCATCGAACCACCATGATTACGATAATGAAATAAGGTAATATTCCAGTTACTGCCTAAGGTATCTAAAAAGCGTGCTAACGCTCCCGGGTATTCAGGGAACTCAAAGCGCAACAAGCGTTCATGTAGCTGCTCTGGGGCTTTGCCACCTACCATGTAACGTACGTGTAACTTAGCTAGTTCGTTATCTGACAAATCGCAAAATTGGTAGCCCTTTGAGGTTAAATCGCCTTTAAGCTCATCCAATTCTTGCTGACCTTGCCTAAGAGCGATGCCAACAAAAATCTGTGCCTCACCGGGCCCTGCAAAACGGTAATTAAACTCAGTAATTGCACGACCACCAAGAGATGCACAAAATTGCTTAAAGCTTCCTTTTTCTTCCTTAATTGTCACAGCTAATAACGCTTCGTTTTTTTCACCAAGCGCGGTGCGTTCAGCAACATAACGTAAGCGATCAAAGTTTAAGTTAGCACCCGATAAAATAGCCGCTACACTTAGCCCTTTTTGACCACTTTGCTGGCACCATTTTTTAAGGCCTGCGGTAGCAAGTGCGCCTGAAGGCTCTGCAATTGCACGGGTAGAGACAAAAATATCTTGCATCGCGGCACATATTTCATCACCGCTAACAGTGACCACTTCATCACAAAATTTTTGTGCTAAACGAAAAGTCTCTTTACCGATTATTTTAACGGCTACGCCATCTGCAAAGCTGCCAACACGTTCAAGTTCAACCGGTTTACCAGCTTCTAATGCCGCTTTTAGGCAAGCGCTTTCGTCAGCTTCAACACCAATAACTTTAATATCAGGCCTGAGTGATTTAATATACACCGCCATACCCGCTAATAAACCACCACCGCCAACGGGAATAAATACCACATCGAGTTGGTTCAACTGCTGCATTAGTTCACGCGCTACAGTGCCTTGACCGACAATAACATCAGGGTCGTCAAAGGGTGGCACAAATACACCATTACGTTGCTCAGTAAGCTCAAGGGCATGCGCTTTAGCGGCATCAAAATGATGACCATGCAATACCACCTCACCGCCTAAGCTACGCACTGCGTTAACTTTAATTTCAGGCGTAGTGACAGGCATAACAATCGTTGCTTGATGACCTAAATGCGACGCACTTAGTGCCACTCCTTGAGCATGATTACCCGCAGAAGCTGTGATCACCACCGAGCCTTTAGGTAGCTGTGCTAGTTTGTTATAAGCGCCGCGTAATTTAAACGAATATACTGGCTGCTGATCTTCACGCTTAAGCCATACCTGGTTACCAAGGCGAGTACTTAGATCAGCCATATCGCTGACCTGTGTCACTTTTGCCAAAGGCTCCATATTAGCTTGGATAATAGCGCGAAAATAATCGAGTTCTTCTGAAACCATAATTAGCTAAGCTCCTCCAGTTTAACTAAATCACGAACTGCGCCTTTATCAGCACTAGTGGCTAATAATGCGTACGCTTTTAATGCCGAGGAAACATAACGCTCACGGTTAAGCGGCTTGTAAGCAAGCTTACCGCGGGCCAGCTGTTTTTGTTTGCGTATTTCAAGTTCTTCATCGCTTATTGCTAAGGTGACTTCACGACTGGCGATATCAATAACTATTTTGTCACCATTTTCAACGTAAGCAATCACACCTCCACTGGCCGCTTCGGGGGATACATGACCAATAGAAAGCCCTGAAGTACCGCCAGAAAAACGCCCATCCGTAATAAGTGCACACTGCTCGGCTAGCCCTTTTGATTTTAGATAACTAGTTGGGTAAAGCATTTCTTGCATGCCTGGGCCTCCTCTTGGCCCTTCATAACGAATAACCACGACATCGCCTGCTTTTACTTCGTCATTTAAAATACCTTCTACAGACTCATCTTGTGATTCATAAACTACGGCGTTGCCTTCAAAGTGCAGCATTTCATCTACTACCCCAGCACTTTTAACAACACAACCATCAACCGCTAAATTACCCGACAGCACAGCTAAGCCACCATCTTGACGATAAGCATGCTCAACACTACGAATACAACCATTTTCACGGTCGTTATCGCCTTCATCCCAACGATAACCTTGGCTCATGCCTTTCGTAGTACGAATACCCGCAGGGCCGGCACGATAGAACGTACGTGCCACTTCATTATTAGGGTCCGTCGCATCCCATTTTTTAACAAGCTCAGCCATAGTCATACCGGCAACATGGTTGACTGACATATCTAGCAACCCTGCTTTACCTAGTTCACGAACTACAGCCATCATACCGCCTGCACGGTGTACATCTTCTATATGATACTCAGGTGTCGCTGGCGCTACTTTACATAAAAAGGGTGTTTTACGAGACAATGCATCAATGTGCGACATATCAAAATCAACGCCTGCTTCTTGCGCCGCGGCGAGTAAATGTAATACCGTATTTGATGACCCCCCCATGGCAATATCTACCACCATGGCGTTCATAAATGCAGTACGGTTGGCAATGGAGCGAGGTAATACTTCATGGTTATCTTTTTGATAATATTCGCGACATAAATCAACAATGCGTGAGCCAGCTTCAACATAAAGCTGCTTGCGATCTTTATGAGTAGCAAGCGTAGTGCCATTGCCCGGTAATGCCAAACCTATTGCTTCCAATAAGCAGTTCATTGAGTTGGCGGTAAACATACCTGAGCACGAACCGCACGTTGGGCAAGCTGAACGCTCAACCTGTTCAGAATCGGCATCACTTACATTAGTGTCGGCACCTTTTACCATAGCATCAACTAAATCTAATTTGATGTCGATGTCTGCAAGCTTAGTTTTACCCGCTTCCATCGGCCCGCCAGAGACAAAAATAACCGGAATATTTAATCGCAGTGATGCCAGCATCATACCTGGAGTAATTTTATCGCAGTTAGAAATACAGATCATCGCATCGGCGCAGTGACCATTCACCATGTACTCGACAGAGTCTGCGATTAAGTCGCGCGAAGGTAATGAATACAACATACCGCCATGCCCCATTGCTATACCATCATCAATGGCAATGGTATTAAATTCTTTGGGGATACCGCCGGCATCTTTAATGGTGTCAGCCATTAATTCACTTAGCTGATTAAGGTGCACATGCCCGGGTACAAATTGGGTAAATGAGTTTACCACTGCAATAATCGGTTTACCAAAGTCTGAATCTGTCATGCCGGTGGCTCGCCACAATGCACGTGCACCTGCGCGTTTACGACCCTCGGTAGTTGTTGCACTTCTTAATTTAGCCATAGTTACCTCTGTTTTGCAGCAGTTACCTACTGCGTCCTCATTCTGAAATTCAATTAGTTAGCTAAGTCGTTGCTTAGTCCACTTTGTATTTATAGTCTTTCTTAACTAGCAAACAACTTACATTGCTTGCTGTTGTATATTTTCCTGCAGAGTGACCTGCTTTACATCCACCAGCTTACTAAGTTGACTGGTTAATAGATAAATAGGTTTGTCACTATCAACGCTCATTGCTACTTGGTAACAACCGTCATCCATTGATAATTGTAAGTCGTTTAATTCAAAGCCGCGGTGGCGCACTACACGTAAAAAGCGCTCAATAGCAGCACTTTGATTTTTTAATGTGATGGTTAAATCATGTTTCATTGTGCTCTCTCCGTCATCATTTCATCATTGGCCGCACCAGGGGGAACTAAAGGCCAGACATTTTCTTTATTATCAATACAAGCATGAACAATATAAGGGCCTGTACTTTCAACCAGTCTAGTAATGGCATCGTCAACTTGATTAGCATGTGTGATGGTTTGCCCGGGAATACCAAATACTGCAGCTAACTGCACAAAATCAGGGTTGTCCGATAAATTAGTTTCGCTGTAGCGGCCATCAAAAAACAGCTCTTGCCACTGACGTACCATGCCTAAGCGTTGGTTGTCTAAAATAAGTATTTTTACTGGTAAGTTATTACGACGAATAGTCGCTAATTCTTGAATGTTCATCATGATTGAGCCATCACCTGAAACCGTAATAACAAAATCATCAGGCCGTGCTACTTGCGCACCAATTGCCGCAGGTAAACCAAAGCCCATCGTACCTGCGCCGCCGCTACTTAAGTGGTTACTCGGGTGTGAAAACTTCATGTGCTGCGCCACCCACATTTGATGCTGACCAACATCACAACAAACAACCCCTGCTTTTGGCATACGCTGACTTAACTGATTAAGTAAATAAGGGGCAAATACTTTTTCACCTGGGTAATCGTAACGCCACGCATGCTTAGTCATCATTTCTTTATTATGCTCTCGCCACTGTGCATCAGTAACAAAGCATTCAAGTTGCACTAACGAGACTTTTAAATCTGCAATTAACGAGGCTTCTACAGGCTTTCTTTTACCTATTTCTGCAGCGTCGATATCTAAATGGATAACTTTCGCTTTAGCTGCAAATTTAGCTAAATTTCCGGTAACACGGTCATCAAATCGCGCACCTATACACACTAAAACATCGCACTCTTGCACAGCTAAATTGGCCGCTTGGCCGCCATGCATGCCTAACATCCCTAAATCAAACTCATAATCAGGTAACACGCTGCCCAATGCTTTTAAAGTTGATACCGCCGGCATCTGGGTTTTTTCTAAAAACTGCATTAACTCAGTTTGTGCACCCGCGGCTTGTACACCACCGCCTACATAGGCAACGGGCTGTTTTGCTTCGCTTAATAACTGGTTGGCAATAGCTACTTGGTTTAAATCAAGCTCTGGTAAATCATCTTCTGCAGCAAGCCATGGATGAAAAGGCACTTGCGCCATTTGAATATCTTTTGGGATATCAACTAATACAGGACCCGGACGACCGCTTTGCGCTAAGTGTATGGCTTCTTGTAGTGTTTCGGCTAAATCTTCTGGGCGCTCCACCATGTAACTATGCTTAGTACACGACAAAGACATACCTAATACATCTACTTCTTGAAAGGCATCAGAGCCGATTGCCGCTGTCGGTACTTGTCCGGTGATTGCAAGTAACGGTACTGAATCCATCATTGCATCAGCAAGAGCAGTAATTAAATTGGTAGCGCCTGGGCCTGAAGTTGCAAAACACACCCCTAACTTACCCGTACTACGTGCAAAACCCACTGCAGCAAATCCAGCACCTTGCTCATGACGCGTTAAGTAGTGTTTAACTGGCGCGCCATACAAAGCATCGTAAATCGGCATGATGGCTCCACCGGGATAACCAAACACCTCATTTACGCCATGCTTGGCTAATAAATCGATTGTTAACTCTGCGCCTGTCATTAATTTATCCTCATTCCTCAGTGATATACATGTAATACTTGCTTTAAACTAAAAACCTTAAAACTAAAAAGCCCCCCGAACTTGTTAAGTGCGGGGGGCTCTCTAATGCTTATCTTTTTTAAAGCACTAAGTAGCCCCCGCGGTAATAATAATCACCACGATGTTAATCAGGACTAGGTTTAGTGCGTTAGTAAGCATGTAATTAATACCAAAGTTTGTTCATTAACTTGTTCAATATTGCGAAGTAATCATATTTCTTCGCTGTGTTTATGTATTATTACCGCGATGGTGCTTTTAAGTCAACCTAAAAACAATCTAATAAAACCTTTCCCAACGCATTTAAAAGGCATAAAAATCTAATAAAAATAAATGAGTAGATTTATTTCTCTCATATAGCTAAGAAATGATATTTCATACCTGCTAATAGGCTTTTTTATGGTTTGATTAATTTTTAAAAATAAAACGAATTAAAAAGTAATAACGCATCACAGTAAGCAAGTAGCTTCGCTTAAGTAACTCTTTAAGTATTGAACCCTATTATGTGCTCATCGAGCTTTTGAGTGGCGGATTAATGTCTAGTCCTATTTTTTATCAAACTAAAAAATTGCATTTAGCCGTATTTAAATAATCCGCTTTTACTTTAGCCTATAGTGTTGGTTTATTTATCGTGTTGCTTGTCGCTTTGAGATCAACGCTCATCATCAAGTTAAGTCACATTTTTCCTGCTTATTACATTACCGAATAACAAAAATTAAGGTAGTATTTATACTTAAACCACCCGAAGATACGAATTTCAGATGGCATTAAAAGCGATTTAAGCAAGGTATTGACTGCAAATAATAGTCGTTTTTTAACTAATAACGTAAACCAGCCCGTTGGGCGTTACACAGACACTTACTTTCATCGTTGTTACTTCTATAAAGGGGCTGGCATTGTGAAACGCTAAATTATGCATCTTGAGGTGGTTGGGTACCTCTCACTCTGCTTTTTATCTATTAAGGAAAATTATGAATATTTTGCCACGCTTAACAGCCTACTTAACTTTTACACTACTACTAACGAGTTTTGCTAGTAATGCTGAACCTGCCTTGTGGCAAATTGAAAAAGAAGGGGTTAAGTCGTATTTATTTGGCACTGTACATGTTGGCGACAGTACCATGAAAGGACTGTCTAAAAAAGTAACCAACGCCATAAATGCCAGCGAAAAAGTAATTGTTGAAGTTGATATCAGTACCATTAGCCCTGCTGAAATGCAGCGCCGTTCAATGCCATTTATGATGCTTAAAAACGGCCACAAGCTACAATCTCAATTATCACAGCAAAATTACCAAAAGCTCACTGATTACTTTAAAAATAAATCAATAGATATTGCCATGTTCGATAAGTTTGCACCGTGGGCCGTAATGGTCACTATGATGCAAATTGAATTTCAAGAAGCCGGCTTTTCTGAGCAAAATGGTATCGATAAGCAAGTGATTACTTATGCTAAAAGTAAAAACATTCCCATTGGTGAGCTAGAAACGCTTGAGTATCAAATGGAAATGTTCACTAACTTATCGCTACTTAGTAACGAAATGATTGAAGAAACCTTTGAACAACTCGCCGACGTAGAAAGCTACTTTATAAACTTAGTCAATGCATGGAAAACGGGCGATATGGATACCCTTACTGATTATTACAACACCAGCTTTGATGACAGTAATTACGGTGAAATTAGCGAACAAGTGATGCTGATTGAGCGCAACGATAATTGGGTTAAAAGCCTCACTCCACGCATAGGCAAAGAAAAACTATTTATCGCCATAGGCGCGCTACACCTGCCTGAAAAGCACGGTTTATTAAAACAACTTAAAGACCAAGGCTTTACTATCACTCGCCTTTGATTAAACGTCAATGAAGGATATAAACGCTTAGGCAGCTCAACTTAAGCGTTTATATTCCCTAAAAAAGATTCTAACAGGTAACTATATAACGAAAATACTCAGTCAATAACATGATATCTGAAGTCAATATCTGACCCTCTACTATCTGTTGATTGCTTGTTATGTTTACTGGATCTGAAACATTGATTGAATTTGATCATCAAACGTGAATGTATTTAATACCCATTCATTACGAGGTTTATAAAAATAAAACTTCCAACGAAGAACATGTTTATCAAATTTTTGGAGATACAATATTAGCATTAGAGATTCGCCAACTTCTTCTATAGCAGCTACTTCTACACTAATAGTTTTCCCAAAACGCTGTTCAATAACAGGTTGCTGCATCTTCATTTGATCGATTAACGCAAAGTATTCATCATCTGGAACTATGAGGTAAGGTTTTGTAAGCTTAGTTCCTGCTTCCATATTACCTTTGCCCATTTCTGCCATAACACTTTTAGCTAATTCTTTTGCTTTTTCCTTAGAAGGTAAAGTGTCAGCTAATGTATTTAAGCTAAACAAAACTAAACTAAGGATTAATAGTACACTCTTCACGGTAACTCCTTTATATGATGTAAATATAACAGCTTATTCTGTCCCATTTAGCTGGTTAATAGCACTTAAGAACGGCATACATTACACGCTGTCATACATTTATAAACAAACAATTAAAACAACCTACGCTTTAAAATCTGCCATATCTAAATAGTGTACTATGCCGGCTATTTTATCTTTTGCATGGTGGTTTACATAAATTACGGTACTGCTGCCTGCGGCACATATTTTTTCAATCAGTAGTAATACCCGCTGGCGGTTTGCTTCATCAAGCCCTAAACATGGCTCATCCAGGATAAGTAATGTGGGGTGTTTAACCATAGCCCGTGCAATCAGTAGCATGCGTTGATCCCCATACGAAAGCGTTGAAAACGAGCTGCTCTTAAGTTTACTCAAACCTAATAACTCCAGCCATTGGGTTGCTAGGTCTATCTGCTTTTGGGTCGCTTGTTGATATAAGCCAATGCTGTCGTAAAAGCCTGAAATAACTGTGTTAAGCGCAGAAATACTCACTCGATAATCCATATGCAGCGCATTAGATATATAACCAATATGTTGCTTTATATCCCAAATACTTTCGCCGCTGCCGCGTTTAAAACCAAATACTTCAATGTCGTTGTTGTAACACTGCAGATTATCACCGGTGATTAAATTAAGTAGACATGTTTTTCCTGAGCCATTTTTACCACTTAACTGCCAATGCTGACCTTTATTAATAGTCCAATCAAGCTGTGAAAAAATAGACTTATCAGCATATTTAACATGGCCTTGAGTTAGCTTTACTAGTGTTTTATTGGTAAATATGGGGGCGCTGTGTGAGCTGTCTTTATTAGGTATGGTTAGTGTTGTTTGCTGTAAGTGCATTAGCTTAAATAAATCAGCGCGTTGCTGCATATCCGGGTGGCTAAGCTGATGTACTAACTTGCCATTATCCACATAACCAAAGTGGCTAATAAAAGCAGGAATTTCATCTAATCTATTCAGCACGAATACCATACAAGTACGAGCGCTAAGCTCAGTTAAAAAAGCGTTTAACTTTTCGGTCATACTGCTATCAAGACCATCAAAAGGCTCGTCTAATATGACTAATTGCGCGTTACTACTCAGTGCTTTAATTAACATTAGCTTTCGAGTTTCACCGGTAGAAAGTGCTCTGAACTGCTTAGTTAATAATGGTTCGAAGTCAAAATCATCAATTAAACGCTGGCAAAGTGTATGGTCAAACAATGGGTTATCCGCGCTGTGCTGTGCGATTATATCTTGCACCGTTCGCGCTTTGGTTTTTCCATCTAAAATATCATCTTGGTTACAAAGTAGTTCTTCGTTAATGAGCTCTTTTTGCGTTTGCGACGAAACAATTTGATAGCTTACATCATCCTCAGTTCGCTGCCCTTCAATGATCTTGGCATTACCCACCAATAATGCACTGAGTGCAGATTTACCCGCGCCATTTTTGCCAAGCAATACCCAGTGCTGATCAAGTGCTACATGCCAATTAATATTCTTTAAAAGAAACGCTTGATCTGGTTGGAAAGATAAACTGGCATGGACATTTTTTAGTTGAATTAAGGGCACGTTTTAACCTTAGTGAGTGATAACTTAATATTTGAATTTCAATAAAAATACCTGAGTTAGCCCGCGATGGCTAGTCATAACCTGTTAGCAAACAAAACCCCAGCGAGGTCACTGGGGTTTGTCAAAAACAAGTGTGTGCATTAACGGTTTTCTAGGCGATTATAATCAAACAGTCCGTATTCTATTTCGCGGTACTGTTTGGCAACTTGGTGCAAAATATCGCTGTATTGCCAAAACTGTGGATGAGTTCGGCGAATAGCCAGCTCAGCTTTTAAATCACGGTAATCTTGTTCAGTTTTTAACAGCGGCATTTGCTTTGCAAACTCTGACACTTGCTGTTCATTGTGCAAATACCAAATTGCTTCTGGGTAATCGCCAATAAAGCCAGGTACTATTGTTACTGTATCCTCACTATATGCACGTTGCCCCTCTTCGTTTAATAAACTAGAGATATTATAGTGTGCGTTGTGGTGAATTATTGAATAAGCTGCATGCTCGTTATCACCTTCTTTAACTAGCACAAATGATACTTGCGGTAATAAGTTAATCGCTTTTGCCGGCATAGTATTAATTGCCTGCAGATCCTTAGGTACTTTTTTATAATCATAACGCGGACTTAAAACTGGTTTTAATGCTTTTTTAATTAAGCCGTACAGCTCGTGCTGGTGTTCATTTGTCTTGTAAGCAATACCTGTAGGCTGACTAAACTCTTTACTGTCTTCAAAAAATGCGGTTAAGCTTAATGGTGCTTTACGGTACCAATTTGCTTTAAGCTCTTTACGTACTTCTTTTGGTAAAAACGCTAAAAAGTTTTGTTCTCCTTCAAGACGTAAGAAATCCATATAAAGTCGCGTGATCAGTTGATGACCAACATTACCGTATACGTCAAAGCCTGCGACCAATAAGTAATGAATACGCTCAAATAATGCATAGTCTAGTACCCACATAGTTTTTGGTTCTTGGCCTATTAGCCCTTTAACTACGGTAGCACTGTCAAAGTGGCGGAATATAGTCAATGCCGCATTCTTATTAATGCCCTCACCCTGCCATAACATATCTGTAGTAAGGTTTTCGTCGTCCTTAAATATCTTATCCGCTAGTTCAGCTTTAGCTTTGAGGTATTGATTTTGGCGTTTTGAATACTTAACCCAACTTGAGATAGGTAGCGCATTACTTTCTTCTGCCGCAGGAAGTTCCAATGCATCTTCGTGCTGCAATAACATTTCATCAACTGCTGGTGTGGCCACTTTATCAGGATCTGCAAAGGCAACCCAAAATTGGTCATTTATTACATTCAGTGCTATCTGACCACGACAGACTGGTCCTTTAATAAAGCCCATAATTATTAGCTCAGATTCATCAAGCATAAATTGATATTTAGACTTTACCGGAATAGCAGAAAATGTTTTAAACGGGTTAGAAGCTACATCGACTCGATAGCTAGGTAGCTTTTCAACTTTATAATCTTGTTCTATAAACTGCTGATTTAAACGCGCTAGCTTACTGTCATCTAAAGATAGCGGTAAATGTGTTTTTGCTAAAATAGTTGAGCGTTCTTGCATTAAACGATAATAAACACGCTCTACACCTGGGTCATCGTAAGGTCTTCGCGTATTTACTAAATTAATTTCTTGCCCTGGAGGTGTGGTTGAGCGCACTAATTTAAAAAAGCTTTTAGGACCATCTTCAGGAAAGTAAATATGCGCTAAATACCAGTGTTCAAAAATATAACGTGCGGCAAGTTGATACTTTAAGCCATCTTGATTTAAGAAGCTTTCCCAGCGTTTAACTTGTGATAATACCGCTTTACTTGGTGCTTTTATATGCGCCATCTTGCCGCCGTTCTTAAGCCATTTTTCAAGATGCTGAAATTCGCTTCGAGAAACACCAGGTAAGCCATACGGCATACCTGCATGCGGTTTGTTGCTTGCAAAGTGGTTAAACTCGCCCATAGTTGCACAGGTTTGTTCGCGGTTTAGACTAAAGTCAAATTCATCATCAAGTACATCTTCAGCAGGTAAAGGCGAACTTTGCTTTAACACCAAAGCGTTATATAACACAGAGTCTGCCAAGTTGGCCTGCTCAGTCTGGGTGCGCTCATTGAGAACTGGGCTGAAGTTTTTTTCACGCCACTGAGCAGTATTAGTCGCATCATACAATAATCTGCTTGGCTCAGAGGCAAATAACCGAGTGCCATTATATATGCGCTTTTTACTTAAGCCACGATCAATACCTTCTGGGGATGACAGCTTTAATTGACATGGTGCGTCATAACAGCCATGACAAACCACACAGCGTGTATCAAGCACCGGTTTTACGTATTGTAAATACTCAGCACCAGCGCCCGTATTTTCTTGGACCATACGTTGTCGAGTTTGCTCTGGGCCGAACAACTCATCGTAATGAGCAGCACTTAAGTAAGCACAACCACTTAACACCATCAAGGAAACGATTAAAAATAACTTCTTTCTCATTTGTTTACTCTACCTCATCACCTAAATCAAAAGTGGGCATCATATCCACTTGCGGTGAAACAAAAGAACGCTCATCTTCTGTAGTTAGTAAAGCACTTAGTAAGGGCCCTTGCGTTAAGGTAAGTTGCGCTTGGTGTGGTTGCTCTAAAAGTTCACTAAACTGCTTGTTAAGCATGTCTAACTGATAGTCAGCTAAATTAATTGCGATACTACTATCGGCATTTGGATTTTGGCACAGCTGTGTGAGTAACGTTTCATCAAGAGAAACGTTGATTAATAAATCTGGTTGCTCAATATCTCGGGTGTTTAAGGTGTCATCAAAAAGAAATAAAGGCAGTGTGAGATTGCTGTCTTGCTCATGTTCCATAGGGTACTCATTATAATGCTAATCGCGCGTATGACTAATATTATAACAAATATATAAGTTTAGGTAACTACTGGTATTTTCAAGATAGTTCGTACCTATCTCCCCCGGGAATTTCTGCTTCTTTAGTATCACAGGCTCAAATTAAAGTTAATACAACGATTATCAAAGGTAATGTATTTGATTACACTTACATCACCCATTGATGATTGCTGTATTGAAAATACTACGCTTTAGCAATGGTGTTATTACAACTGTTAACGGTAACCATCCAGTGCGCGAGAAAATCACTTGGCTATTCATCACTCACTTCAAGAATACCGACAATGGGCTTATCAATGGGCTTATCAATGGCTTTAAACAATATAGTCCATTTCGGACATAGTTATTTTACCAATGTAAATTTATATCTAAGCAAGTTACGGCTATTAATACTATTTATCAGGGCAAGATCATACTTAACTTGATTATTACTTCGAATCTGTGATCAAATCGCCTTTTTCTCAAAGGCGATTAACATGTCATTCATCAACCATTTCAACGACATTCAAGATACTCGTTCACACATCAACAAAAAACATGAATTGCTGGATGTTATATTCCTTACAGTCACTGCGATTATTTCAGGTGCTGAAGGGTGGAAGGATATTAAGCAATTCGGTGACAGTAAACTGACTTGGTTACGTAAGTTTCGTTCATTTGAAAATGGTATTCCTGTCGATGATACGATTGCTCGTATCATTAGCTCACTGGCCCCTGAAGCTTTATTAGCTTGTTTTGTTTCTTGGGTTAATGAGCTTAGAGATGCGAATAATCAAAGCGTCATTGCCTTTGACGGTAAAACACTTCGCCATTCTTATGATGGTGATAAAAAAACAGCTATTCACAGTGTTTCAGCTTATGCAGTTGAACAGGGCCTAGTACTAGCACAATGCAAATCCAAAAGTAAGAAGAATGAAGTATCAACAGTGATGGCACTTATTGAATTACTTGAGCTTAAAGGCAATATCATCACAGCAGACGCGATGCATTGTTTAAAGAAAGTGACGAAAGCCGTCAGCAAGAAAGACGGAGACTATTTGCTGCAAGTGAAGAATAACCAAGGAAAATTGAACAAAGAAATTCAAGCCTACTATCACAAAGTCAGACGAGAGCAGCCATCACTCATCCAGCAAAATAGCCATGAAACAGTAAATGATGGGCATGGTCGAATAGAGCAGCGCACGTACACTCAACTGTTGGTGACAGATTGGCTTGAGCAGCGCCACGGTTGGGTCAATTTCAACTCCATAGTCGAGGTAGTACGACAGCGTTATGTTGGCGATAGTCATACAATGGAAACGAGTTATTACATCAGCTCGCTAGGGATAAACCCAGAGCAAGTAGCCAAGTCTATTCGCCAGCATTGGGGAATAGAAAACTCAGCACACTGGGTATTAGATATGACATTTAAAGAAGACGATTCACGTATTCGTCGAGGTGATGCCCCCGAGAATATGGCGACCTTCAGACGATTTGCGATGAACTTAGCGAAATTAAGCGCGATAAAAGACAGTATGAAAGGTAAGTTGAAACAGGCTGCTTGGTCAGATGAGGTAAGAGAGCAGCTTATTTTAGGATAAATAACGCTCAAGTATGATTTTGCCCTGTACTATTTATAACAATGAATTAAATTAATATTATTATCAATCGATGTTTATTTTGAGTAACCTTTAAATGTTTGCTATTGATTATACAAGCAAACAAATGTATAAATACGAATAATTATTACTATCATAACAAGTAACAGTAATTCATGAGCATTAAATATTTACCTTTTCTACTTACTCCATTAGCTGCAGTGGCTAACTCTCAAGCAGATATTGAACGGATCACAGTATCTGCTACTAGAAGTACAGCACCGGTTAGCACCGTACCTGCGACGATTAATGTTATTAGCGCAGAAGACATTGCCAAGCAGCTCGCTCATACACAAGATATTTCACAAATCCTCGGTAACTTATTACCTAGCTTTTCGCCTAGTCGCCAAAAAATGACCGGTTCAGGTGAGACATTACGTGGTCGTGAACCTCTTTATATGATTGATGGTGTCCCGCAGACAAACCCACTACGTAATGGTTCACGTGATGGTAATACTATTGATGCAGCTATGATTGAACGCATTGAGGTAATAAGCGGCGCTAATGCAATTCAAGGTATGGGTGCCAGCGGCGGTATTATAAATATCATCACTAAAACACCAGGCGATGATACTCATCAAGTAAGTGCCGGCTTTAGTACGCCAACCTCGGGTGGCAGTGACAGTCAAAGCTACAAAACCAGCTATTTATTCAGTCAAGAAAAAGATGACTTAAGCTTAGTGGGTGGCGTTTCAGCACGTAGCACCGGGATGTATCGCGATGGTAATGGCGATTTAGTCGGCCTTGATGGTAGCCAAGGCGATACCCAAGACTCTCAAAGTCTCGATTTTTTTTTAAAAGCTAAGTACCAGCTGGACGACAACCAAAGTATAAAAATGATGGTTAACCATTACAATATGGAGGGTAATGGTGATTATGTTGCAGTAAGTGGTGACCCAGAAAACGATCTACCAACGACTGCTGAAAAAAATGATATTGAAGGTGAAGCACCACGAAACCGTGTAACAACACTTACCTTTGACTACAACAATACGAATATTGCTGGCGGCACGCTCTCTTGGCAAGTATTTATGCAAGATTTTGCCGCAATGTATGGCGGTGGTAATTTTGCGACTTTCCAAGATCCGGCTTTCGGTGATGATATTTTTGATCAATCACAAAATAAATCACAAAAGTTTGGTAGCCGCCTAACCTACGCCAAAGATAACTTAGCAGACAGTAATTTTGATTTGGTTACAGGGCTTGATTTGTTAAGTGATGAAACCTATCAAGAGCTTTCGCAGACAGGCCGTAATTGGGTACCCGAAACCAAATTTAATAACGCCGCTCCTTTTGCACAATTACGTTTTGATGGCTTTGAAGATTGGACACTTAATGTCGGTACACGTTATGAGTACGGTAAATTAAAAGTTGCTGACTTTACTACTCTTGCTTCTTACGGTAGCCAATTTGTAGAAGGCGGTGAACCGAGCTTTAACGAATTATTAAGCAATGTGGGGGTTGTGTATCAAGTAACAGATGACTTACGCTTTTATGCAAGCTACAGCGAAGGCTTTAGTATGGCGGATGTAGGCCGAGTTTTACGAGGGATCAATCAACCCAATCTGGCAGTGGATAACTTTTTAAATCTTGAGCCGGTTATTTCGGATAACCGCGAAGTGGGTCTTGAGTACGCTAATAATAGCTTTAATTTTAAAGCCGGTTACTTTGAGTCTGACTCTGATTTAGGCGCTCGCTTAGAGGCTGATAGTGATGGTATTTATAGCGTAGAGCGTGAACGTACTGAAATTGATGGCTTTGAAGCAAGTGCCCAGTATTACTTAAATGACAACACAACTTTTGGTGCTAACTACGCGGACACTAATGGCCAATATGACGGTGATGCAGATGGTATAGTGGAAAGCGATTTAGGTGGCAGCAATATATCGCCAACTCGCTTAAACCTATACTGGCAACAACAGTGGCCCAATAGCATAAATAGCCGCCTACAAGTTAATAAACTATTTGATCGTGACTTTAACACCGGCGGTGAGTTTGATGGCTACATCACAGTTGATTTATCAGTTAATTATCAAACTCAGCAATATGGAGCATTTAGCCTAGGCGTTGATAACTTAACTGATGAGTTTTATATCACCTATTACAGTCAAACTAACCCTTCTGCAGCTAGCTACTTTGCAGGCACTGGCCGTGTAGCAAGCGTTACCTGGGACTTTGCTTTTTAAAAGGTGTTTATTTACAAATAAAAGAGCACTCCGGTGCTCTTTTTTAGTGGCTACGGCCACTGCTCCCTTGCACTAAAACTAAACACAGCACAATACCTTCTAACTTTTCTATAGGCATTAAAAAAGGCCACCTAAGTGACCTTTTTAGTAAGTAAATTAGCTAAGCTAATTATTACTTAACGATAGTTGCTACAACACCAGCACCTACAGTGCGGCCACCTTCACGGATAGCAAAACGAAGACCTTCGTCCATCGCAACTGGCGCGATAAGCTCTACAGTCATCTTGATGTTATCACCAGGCATTACCATTTCTACGCCTTCTGGTAACTGTACGTCACCTGTTACGTCAGTTGTACGGAAGTAGAACTGTGGACGGTAACCTTTGAAGAATGGAGTATGACGGCCACCTTCATCTTTCGAAAGTACGTATACTTCTGAAGTGAAAGTTGTATGTGGGTTGATTGAACCTGGCTTAGCTAGTACTTGACCACGTTCAACGTCTTCACGTTTAGTACCACGTAGAAGTGCACCAATGTTCTCACCAGCACGACCTTCGTCAAGTAGCTTACGGAACATTTCAACACCAGTACAAGTAGTCTTAGTAGTATCTTTGATACCTACGATTTCTACTTCGTCATTCACGTTGATGATACCCGCTTCAACACGACCCGTTACAACAGTACCACGACCTTGGATAGAGAAAACATCTTCGATAGGCATGATGAATGGCTTATCGATGTCACGCTCTGGCTCTGGGATGTAAGAATCTAGTGCTTCTGCAAGCTCAACGATCTTGTCTTCCCATTGCTTTTCGCCTTCAAGTGCTTTAAGTGCAGAACCTTGAATTAGTGGTAAGTCATCACCTGGGAAGTCGTATTCAGAAAGAAGTTCACGAACTTCCATCTCTACTAGCTCAAGTAGCTCTTCGTCATCAACCATGTCACATTTGTTCATGAACACAACGATGTAAGGAACGCCAACTTGGCGAGAAAGTAGGATGTGCTCACGCGTTTGTGGCATTGGGCCATCAGTCGCCGCAACTACTAGAATAGCGCCGTCCATTTGTGCAGCACCCGTGATCATGTTTTTTACATAATCGGCGTGGCCAGGACAATCTACGTGTGCGTAGTGACGAGTTGGCGTATCGTATTCAACATGTGAAGTTGAGATTGTGATACCGCGCTCGCGCTCTTCTGGAGCGTTATCGATTGATGCGAAATCTTTAGCAACACCGCCGTATACTTTTGCAAGTACGTTAGTGATTGCTGCAGTTAGGGTTGTTTTACCGTGGTCAACGTGGCCGATTGTACCTACGTTTACGTGCGGTTTTACGCGTTCAAACTTTTCTTTTGCCATCTTAAAAAATTCCTATAAAGAAATTAAAGGTCCAGCTCATTATTGAGCCAAACCAAGCTAAAAATTACTTAAGTGCGAGCTGCAATTATTTTATCCGCAACATTTTTTGAGGCTTCAGCGTACTTCAAAAACTCCATAGAGTAAGAAGCACGGCCCTGTGTTGCAGAACGCAGATCAGTAGCATAACCAAACATTTCAGAAAGTGGTACTTGAGCGTTAACTTGTTTAAGTCCGCCAAACGCATCTTCCATACCTTCGATTATACCACGGCGACGATTTAAGTCGCCAACTACATCACCCATGTTTGTCTCAGGAGTGAGTACTTCAACCTTCATCATTGGCTCTAAAAGTACTGGATTTGCTTCAAGCGCACCCTGTCTCATTGCCAGTGAACCTGCTATTTTAAATGCCATTTCATTCGAGTCTACATCATGGAACGAACCATCATATAAAGTCGCTTTAACGCCAAGTAACGGGTAGCCTGCCAGCACACCTTGAGCCATTTGCTCTTGGATGCCTTTGTCTACTGCAGGGATGAATTCTTTAGGAATAGAGCCACCTACGGTTTCGTTAACGAACTCGTAAATTGGTGCATCATCATCCGAAACATCCATCGGTTCAAGTTTAACCCAAACATGACCATATTGACCACGCCCACCTGATTGACGTACGAACTTCCCTTCAACTTTTACAGTTTCACGGATAGCTTCGCGGTATGATACCTGCGGCTTACCAACGTTGCATTCAACACTGAATTCACGTTTCATACGGTCGACAATGATATCAAGGTGAAGCTCACCCATACCAGAGATAATTGTCTGGCCTGATTCTTCGTCAGTTTGTACACGAAAAGAAGGGTCTTCTGCCGCTAGTTTACCTAGCGCGATCCCCATCTTGTCTTGGTCAGCGATTGTGCGAGGCTCAACCGCAACAGAGATAACTGGTTCTGGGAATTCCATACGCTCAAGCGTAATAATGGACTTCGGATCACACAGTGTCTCACCTGTTGTTACGTCTTTGAGACCAATAGCTGCCGCAATATCGCCTGCGTAGACTACTTTGATCTCTTCACGTGAGTTTGAATGCATCTGAACGATACGACCAAAACGCTCACGCTTATTTTTTACTGGGTTATATACCGCGTCACCCTGTTTAACAGTACCAGAGTAAACACGGAAAAAGGTTAAAGTACCAACAAACGGGTCTGTTGCAATCTTAAAAGCAAGTGCAGCAAACGGCGCTTTATCATCAGCAGGACGTTCTTCCTCTGTACCATCTTCGAGGATACCTTGGATTTGTTTCACTTGTGTTGGAGAAGGCATAAACTCAACAACGCCATCAAGCACTGCTTGAACGCCTTTGTTTTTAAATGCACTACCACAGGTCACAGGAACAATTTCGTTCGCTAATGTACGTTGACGTAAAGCATTTTTAATTTCTGCTTCACTTAACTCTTCACCTTCTAAATACTTATCCATTAGTTCTTCTGAAGCTTCAGCAGCACTTTCAACTAAATGAGAGTGCCATTCTTCTGCAAGCTCTTGAAGATCTGCCGGTATTGCCTCATAAGTGAAAGTCATTCCCTGGTCTTTATCATTCCAGTTAATAGCTTTCATTTTTATAAGGTCAATAACACCTTTAAAGTCGTCTTCAGCGCCAATTGGCAGCTGAATTGGAACAGGCGTTGCTCCAAGACGAGATTTCACCTGGCTAACAACCGTTAAGAATTCAGCGCCCGTGCGATCCATTTTATTTACGAAGATCATTCTCGGAACTTCGTATTTGTTCGCTTGACGCCAAACAGTCTCAGTTTGCGGCTGTACACCCGATGAAGCACAAAGAACAACTACCGCACCATCTAATACACGTAAAGAACGTTCTACTTCGATAGTGAAATCCACATGTCCTGGAGTATCAATAATATTGATTCGATGGTCGTCAAATTGCGCGTCCATCCCTTTCCAGAAACACGTAGTTGCAGCAGAAGTGATTGTAATACCACGCTCTTGTTCCTGCTCCATCCAATCCATAGTTGCGGCGCCATCATGTACTTCACCAATCTTATGAGAAAGACCGGTGTAGAACAGAACACGTTCTGTTGTGGTGGTTTTGCCTGCATCTACGTGAGCGACAATACCGATATTGCGATAGCGCTCAAGTGGAGTTGTACGTGCCATAAAATCCTCTTAAAGGTTAAGGACAGATTACCAACGGTAATGTGCGAATGCTTTATTCGCTTCAGCCATACGGTGAACGTCTTCACGTTTCTTAACCGCAGTGCCTTTGTTGTCAGAAGCATCAACAAGTTCTTGAGCTAAACGTAAGCCCATAGATTTCTCGCCACGCTTACGTGCAGAGTCTACTAACCAACGCATACCTAATGCGTTGCGACGTACTGGACGTACTTCAACTGGTACTTGATACGTAGAACCACCAACACGGCGAGATTTAACCTCAACCTGTGGGCGGATGTTTTCAAGTGCAGTTTCAAAGATTTCAAGGTGCGGTTTGCCTGATTTCTCAGCAGCCACGTCTAGCGCACCATAAACGATTTTTTCAGCAGTAGATTTCTTGCCGTCTAACATTACGATGTTAACGAACTTAGCAAGAAGTTCCGATCCGAACTTAGGATCTGGAAGAATTTTACGTTGACCTATTACGCGTCTTCTAGGCATTTTGTATCTCCGGTTTATTCAGGTTTGCTCTTTCGAGTCAATCACCCAAAACAATAATTAAAAATATTTAGTGCTTGGCCTTACTAACGGAATACAATTACCCTTTAGGGCGTTTTGCACCGTATTTAGAACGAGCTTGACGACGGTCGTTAACGCCTGCACAGTCAAGTGCACCACGAACAGTGTGAAAACGCACACCTGGTAAATCTTTAACACGACCACCACGGATTAGGATAACACTATGCTCTTGAAGGTTATGACCTTCACCACCAATGTATGATGTTACTTCGAAACCGTTAGTTAAACGTACACGAGCTACTTTACGTAACGCCGAGTTTGGTTTCTTAGGTGTAGTTGTATATACGCGAGTACATACACCGCGCTTTTGCGGACACGCTTTAAGCGCAGCTGAGTTACTTTTCGTAACCTTGCTACGGCGTGGCTTACGCACTAGCTGGTTAATAGTTGCCATTTAAATAGCTCCTGATTGATTAAAATTACTACTGAAAAAAATAAAAAAATCCGCCCTTTTTACAAGCTTGTTACAAACACGCAAGTAAATGGGTGGCGGAATTTTAATGAGCAAAGTTTAACCTGTCAACCTAAACTACGCGTGAGGCAGAAAATATCTGCCTCACTAAAGCCTAATCTATTGATTAAGCTGAGTTTATTGATTTCCTGACAAGTCAGCGTTTAAAGCGTCAGTTAGTGCTTGAGTTGCCTCTTCTGCACTTACTGTTTGCTCTTCAACGATGTCAACTTGCTTACGACGGGCCATACGGTCCTGATGATACGAAAAGCCGGTACCGGCTGGGATCAATCGACCCACAATTACGTTCTCTTTCAGACCACGTAGCTCATCACTCTTACCATTTACAGCGGCATCAGTTAGGACACGAGTTGTCTCCTGGAACGAGGCTGCCGAGATGAAAGATTCGGTCGCTAGTGATGCTTTTGTGATACCCATTAATTGGATTTCAAACTTAGCAGGGATCTTACCTTGTTTTTCAAGGTCGCGGTTTGAGATATTCACTCGTGCCACTTCGATTTGTTCACCGGCTAAGAACTCAGTATCACCACCGTCTAGAATGGTACATTTACGTAGCATTTGACGGATGATTGTTTCAATGTGCTTATCATTGATCTTAACGCCTTGCAAACGGTAAACCTCTTGCACTTCGTTAACGATGTAGTTAGCAACATGAGTCACACCACGTAGGCGTAAGATGTCGTGTGGCGACTCTGGACCATCGGCGATAACTTCACCTTTAGACACTTGCTCACCTTCGAACACGTTAAGTTGACGCCATTTAGGGATCATTTCTTCATAATGATCGCCTTCAGCTGGAGTAATAACTAAACGCTTCTTACCTTTAGTCTCTTTACCGAAGCTAATCGTACCGGTTACTTCAGCTAAGATAGCTGGTTCTTTCGGTTTACGGGCTTCAAATAAGTCGGCTACGCGTGGTAGACCACCCGTGATATCACGAGTTTTCGAGCCTTCTTGCGGAATACGTGCTAGCACGTCACCTGGGTTTGCATTCGCACCATCTGTTACTTCAATCGTAGTGAATGCAGGAAGACGTGTTTCTTGCAGACCGCGCTCTTCATTTTCAATGATAAGCTTTGGTTCTTTCGCATTAATCTTAGCAAGATCTTTAACAACTACACGGGTTAAACCGGTTAGTTCGTCAGTTTGTGCTTCCGTATTTGAGTCATCAACATCGCTAAACGATACTTTAGACTTATGCTCAAGTACGATTGGGTGACTATGCGGGTCCCAAGTAGCAACGATATCGTTACCTTGAACTTCTGCATTGTCTTGCACTGTTAATACCGCGCCATAAGGCACTTTATAACGTTCTTTCTCTCGACCATGGCTATCGATGATAGTGATCTCGGTAGAACGTGAGGTAATAACAATCTTACCGTCTGTATTTAATACATATTTGGCATTGTGAAGTTTCAATGTACCGTTAGTTTTAACTTGTACATTGTTTTCAGCTGACGCTCTTGATGCTGCACCACCGATGTGGAAGGTACGCATCGTAAGCTGTGTACCCGGCTCACCAATTGACTGCGCCGCGATAACACCGACTGATTCACCCGCGTTGATGATATGACCACGTGCTAGGTCACGGCCATAACACTTAGCACAAACACCAAAGTCGTTATCACATGTGATAACTGAACGTACGCGAACTTCATCTACTGAATGCTCTTCTAGAAGGTCACATAGTTTTTCGTCAAGCATGATATTACGCTCAACTAGTACTGTGTTCGTTCCAGGGATCACAACTGGCTCAGCTACAACTCGACCAAGTACACGCTCGCGAAGTGCTTCTACAACATCACCACCTTCAATAAGCGGTTTCATTGTTAAGCCATCTTCAGTGCCACAATCATCTTCGTTAATTACCAAATCTTGTGCAACGTCTACTAGACGACGTGTTAGGTAACCCGAATTCGCTGTTTTCAGTGCTGTATCGGCAAGACCTTTACGCGCACCATGCGTTGAGATGAAGTACTGAAGTACGTTTAGACCTTCACGGAAGTTAGCCGTGATTGGCGTCTCGATGATTGAACCATCTGGACGTGCCATTAGACCACGCATACCAGCTAGCTGACGAATCTGAGCGGCACTACCACGAGCACCTGAGTCGGCCATCATAAACACTGAGTTAAATGAGGCTTGCTCTTCTTTTTCACCTTTAGCATTAATGACGGTGTCTTTAGATAAGTTAGACATCATTTCACGCGATAAGTTTTCATTTACACGTGACCAGATATCGATAACTTTATTGTACTTTTCACCAGCCGTTACAAGACCTGATTGGAATTGTTGGTTTATTTCAGTTACTTCAGCTTCAGCTGCTTCAATGATCTCTGCTTTAACCGGCGGGATAACTAAGTCATCAATACCGATTGAAACACCTGACTTCATTGCATAGTGGAAACCGGTGTACATAACTTGGTCAGCAAAGATAACTGTATCTTTAAGACCTAGACGACGGTAACACTCATTTAATAAGCCAGAAATCTGCTTTTTACCAAGGGCTTGGTTGATTAACGCAAACGGCATGCCTTTTGGTAAAATTAGAGACAAAATAGCACGACCTACTGTGGTATCGATTACAGTAATAGTATCTTCTACTACACCAGCTTCGTTCTTCACTGATTGGCTAATACGTACTTTCACGCGAGCATGAAGGTCTGTATTGCCACTACGATATGCTTTTTCTGCTTCTTTAGGATCTTTAAAGATTGCACCTTCGCCTTTAGCGTTGATGCGTTCACGCGTCATATAATAAAGACCTAATACAACATCCTGTGAAGGAACGATGATTGGCTCACCATTCGCAGGAGAAAGAATGTTGTTAGTCGACATCATAAGCGCACGCGCTTCTAATTGTGCTTCAATCGTTAACGGTACGTGTACCGCCATTTGGTCACCATCGAAGTCGGCGTTATAAGCCGCACATACTAATGGGTGCAAGTGAATTGCTTTACCTTCGATAAGCACAGGTTCGAACGCTTGGATACCCAAACGGTGAAGTGTTGGTGCACGGTTAAGTAATACTGGGTGTTCACGAATGACTTCGTCTAGTACATCCCATACTTCCGCTACTTCACGTTCAACCATCTTCTTCGCGGCTTTGATTGTCGTAGCCATGCCACGACGCTCTAATTTGCCATAGATAAATGGTTTGAATAACTCAAGTGCCATCTTCTTAGGAAGACCACATTGATGAAGCTTAAGTGTAGGACCAACCGTGATTACAGAACGACCTGAATAATCGACACGTTTACCTAGTAAGTTCTGACGAAAACGACCCTGCTTACCCTTGATCATATCAGCAAGAGATTTAAGAGGACGTTTGTTAGAACCTGTTATAGCACGACCACGACGACCGTTATCAAGTAGCGCATCTACCGCTTCTTGTAACATACGTTTTTCGTTGCGTACGATAATATCTGGTGCAGCTAAATCTAGTAGACGCTTAAGACGGTTATTACGGTTAATAACACGACGGTAAAGGTCATTTAGATCAGAAGTCGCAAAACGACCACCGTCTAGTGGTACTAATGGACGTAGATCTGGTGGCAATACTGGAAGTACTGTCATGATCATCCACTCAGGGTTATTACCTGATTGGTGGAACGATTCCATTAATTTAAGACGTTTAGTGATCTTTTTACGCTTAGTTTCAGAGTTAATTGTTGGTAACTCTTCACGCATTTCAGCAATAAGTTGGCCAAGATCAAGTTCACGAAGCAAGTCTAATACTGCTTCAGCACCCATCTTCGCCTCAAACTCATCACCGTGCTCTTCTAATGAATCTAAGTATTCTTCTTCACCAAGTAGCTGGCCACGTTCTAACGTAGTCATACCTGGCTCAGTTACCACGAATGACTCGAAGTAAAGAACACGTTCAATATCACGAAGCGTCATATCAAGCATTAAGCCGATACGTGACGGTAATGATTTTAAAAACCATATGTGTGCAACTGGGCTCGCAAGGTCAATATGACCCATACGATCACGACGCACTTTAGTGAGTGTTACTTCAACGCCACACTTTTCACAGATCACACCACGGTGCTTAAGGCGTTTATATTTACCACATAAACACTCATAATCTTTCACTGGCCCAAAAATACGGGCACAGAATAAGCCATCGCGTTCAGGCTTGAAAGTACGGTAGTTGATTGTCTCAGGTTTCTTTACTTCACCGTATGACCATGAACGAACCATGTCTGGAGAAGCAAGACCAATGCGAATTGCATCGAATTCTTCGGTCTTATTTTGTTGCTTCAGAAACTTAAGTAAGTCTTTCACCTTAGCTCTCCTGTCGGAGGTTAATCTTTAGAGCGGATAGTTTCGCCCCTACATTCTATTCGGCCGTAACAGGCGCTACCTTAACGGTAGCGCCTAATTGGCTTAATTTTCTTCCAACTCGATGTTGATACCCAGTGAGCGGATTTCTTTTAACAATACGTTAAACGATTCTGGCATACCTGGCTCCATCTTATGGTTACCATCAACGATGTTTTTATACATCTTAGTACGACCGTTCACGTCATCCGATTTCACTGTTAACATTTCTTGTAGAGTGTAAGCAGCACCGTAAGCTTCAAGTGCCCATACTTCCATCTCACCGAAACGCTGGCCACCGAACTGTGCTTTACCACCCAGCGGTTGCTGAGTAACAAGGCTATAAGAACCAGTTGAACGTGCATGCATTTTGTCATCAACTAAGTGATTCAGTTTCAGCATGTACATGTAACCTACGGTTACTTGACGTTCAAACTCATCGCCAGTACGGCCATCATAAAGTGTTACTTGACCACTTCGTGGATAACCACCTAACTCAAGCATGTCTTTGATTTCGCCTTCTTTTGCGCCATCAAATGCTGGAGTAGCAATTGGTAAACCACCTTTTAAGTTTTCAGCTAAGCGACGAATTTCGTCATCAGAGAAGCTAGCAATATCTACTTTTTGACGGCAATTACCGATCTCGTAGGCTTGCTTGATGAATTCACGTAGCTCATGAAGCTCACGTTGTTCTTTCATCATTTCTTCTAAACGCTCACCGATACCACGTGCAGCTAGACCCATATGTGTTTCAAGGATCTGACCGATATTCATACGTGATGGTACACCTAGCGGATTCAATACGATGTCTACAGTACGACCTTTTTCATCGTATGGCATATCTTCTACTGGTACGATAGTCGAGATAACACCTTTGTTACCATGACGACCCGCCATTTTATCACCCGGTTGGATACGACGTTTAACAGCTAGGTATACTTTAACAATCTTAAGTACGCCTGGTGCTAAATCATCACCTTGAGTAATTTTACGACGTTTAGTCTCAAACTTTTTATCGTATTCAGCTTTAAGCTCATCGTACTGGGCAGCTAGTTGCTCAAGCTCAGCTTGCTTATCTTCAGCAGCAAGACTTTGCGTAAGTAGTTTTTCTGCATTTAAGGTAGCTAATGTATCTTCAGTTAGACCTGACTCGATAAGTAATTTACGAGCACGGTCTAACACGCCAGCTTCTAAAATACGGAACTCTTCGTTGAAGTCTTTCTTCGCTTCGCGAAGCTGCATGTCTTCAACTTCCAACGCACGCTTGTCTTTTTCAACACCATCACGGGTGAAGACTTGTACGTCGATTACAGTACCAGTTACAGAGTTTGGTACACGTAAAGAGCTGTCTTTAACGTCTGACGCTTTTTCACCAAAGATAGCTCGTAGTAGCTTCTCTTCTGGTGTTAATTGCGTTTCGCCTTTAGGCGTCACTTTACCTACTAGGATATCGCCACTTTTTACTTCAGCACCGATATAAACAACACCTGACTCATCAAGTTTGCCTAGTGCAGACTCACCCACGTTCGGGATATCTGCAGTGATCTCTTCAGGACCTAATTTAGTATCACGGGCGATACACTGTAGCTCTTGAATATGGATAGTCGTTAAACGATCTTCTTCAGCTACGCGCTCTGATAGTAAGATTGAATCCTCGAAGTTATACCCGTTCCATGGCATGAAAGCCACGCGTAGGTTTTGACCAAGGGCTAAGTCACCTAAGTCAGTAGAAGGACCATCTGCTAACACATCACCACGAGTTACCGGTTCACCAACCATACAAGTTGGCTTTTGGTTAATACAAGTGTTTTGGTTAGAGCGAGTGTATTTAGTTAAGTTATAAATGTCGATGCCAGCTTCACCAGCGACACGTTCATCTTCACGTACGTTTACAACGATGCGACTCGCATCAGCGTACATAACTTCACCACCACGTTTTGCAACAATCGTAACACCAGAATCTTTTGCTAGTGTTAACTCAATACCTGTTCCTACTAACGGTTTATCCGCTTTCAATGTTGGTACTGCTTGACGTTGCATGTTTGAACCCATCAATGCACGGTTAGCATCATCGTGTTCTAAGAACGGAATAAGTGCTGCCGCTACAGAGATCACCTGTTGTGGTGATACATCCATATATTGCATATCCATGCGACCCATAAAGGTGGACTCACCTCTATGACGACATGGGATTAGTTCATCAATAAATTCATTGGTTTCGGTTAGGTTTGAGTTCGCCTGTGCGATAACAAACTTACCTTCTTCAATAGCTGATAAGTAATCAACATCATCAGTTACAACACCGTTTACCACTTTGCGATAAGGTGTTTCTAAGAAACCATAGTCATTAGTACGTGCGTACGTTGACAATGAGTTAATTAGACCGATGTTTGGACCCTCAGGTGTTTCGATTGGACATACGCGACCATAGTGAGTTACGTGAACATCACGTACTTCAAAGCCTGCGCGTTCACGAGTTAGACCGCCCGGACCTAATGCAGAAATACGACGCTTATGCGTTACTTCTGATAGCGGATTATTTTGGTCCATAAACTGTGATAACTGAGACGAACCAAAGAACTCTTTAACCGCGGCCGAAATAGGTTTAGCGTTAATAAGATCTTGTGGCATGATCGCATCTAGGTCACCTAAGCTTAAGCGCTCACGTACAGCACGCTCAACACGTACTAAACCTACACGGAATTGGTTCTCAGCCATTTCGCCAACACTACGAATACGACGGTTGCCTAAGTGGTCAATATCATCAACATCGCCAACACCGTTACGAATAGCAATTAATACTTTCATAACCGAGACGATGTCTTCTTTATCTAGTGTGCCTGAGCCTGTATCAGAATCGTAACCAACACGGCTGTTGAACTTCATACGACCTACGGTTGATAAGTCATAACGTTCTTCAGAGAAGAATAAGTTCTGGAATAAGGCTTCAGCCGCGTCTTTTGTCGGTGGCTCGCCTGGGCGCATCATGCGATAAATTTCTACAAGAGCCTCTAAACGGCTGCCGGTTGTGTCGATACGTAAGGTATCTGACATGTACGAGCCGCTGTCCACTTCATTGATATAAAGAGTATCAATTTTAGTATGACCTGCTTTAACTAACTCAGCCATCAACTCAAGTGATAACTCGTCATTGGCATTTGCGATAACTTCGCCAGTTGACTCATCAACATAGCTTTTCGCAATAACACGGCCAATAATGTACTCATGTGGTACTTCTAGGTGGCTAATGCCTTTTTTCTCGATGCTCTTGATGTGGCGCGCGGTAATACGACGACCCGATTCAACAAGCACTTCACCGTCTTCACCTTTTATATCAAAGGCAGCGGTTTCACCACGTAAACGTGCCGGTACCAGTTCCATTAGAACTTTACCGTCAGTTACTTCAAACGTCGTGTTATCGAAGAAAATTTCTAAAATTTCATCGGTAGAATATTCAAGAGCACGTAAAATAATAGACGCCGGTAATTTACGACGGCGGTCAATACGTACATATAAGTTATCTTTTGCATCAAATTCGAAGTCTAACCATGAACCACGGTAAGGGATTACACGTGCGTTATAAAGCACTTTACCTGACGAGTGAGTTTTACCTCGGTCGTTATCAAAGAATACACCAGGGCTACGGTGTAGCTGAGAAACGATAACACGCTCTGTACCATTGATTACAAAGGTACCGGTATCGGTCATGAGCGGAATTTCGCCCATGTAAACTTCTTGCTCTTTAATGTCTTTAACTGTGCCTGGAGCTTCTTTGTCCATTACTATCAGACGCAATTTTACGCGAAGTGGAGCAGAATAAGTCACACCGCGAATTTGACATTCTTTTACATCGAAAACTGGCTCGCCAATACGATAACTTACGTATTGAAGCTCAGAATTTCCCGAGTAGCTTTTAATTGGGAACACTGAACGGAAGGCAGCTTCCAAACCATGTTCGCCATCAGCGTCCGGGACTAAGAATTTTTTAAACGATTCTAACTGTGTAGACAGTAAGAAAGGTATATCCAAAACTTGTGGACGTTTACCAAAATCCTTACGGATACGTTTCTTTTCAGAATAAGAGTAAGCCATGGGGTTCCTCAGCTTGCTGATCTTTGACCCGACCTGTTCTTGTAAGAACAGACTTAACTGGCATCTATGCCAAGATATACAACATTCAATTGTTGTTCTAGCAAACTCTCACTTTCAACACTAGCAAACTATAAAGCCTTGAAAGTAAAGAGAAAACCAGATTTTATTTGCGCTATAAGAAACATCGCTCTATAGCGCAAAAAGGCCGGTGATTAAATAATCACCAGCCCTTGCCTGATTTCTCAGGCAGCGAACCTAGCATAAGCTAGGTTACTTAACCTCAACTTCAGCACCAGCTTCAGTAAGATCTTTTGCAAGTGCTTCAGCTTCTTCTTTAGATACACCTTCTTTAACTGGTGTAGGAGCAGCTTCAACAAGCGCTTTCGCTTCTTTAAGGCCAAGGCCAGTAGCGCTACGAACAGCTTTGATTGCCGAAACCTTGTTAGCGCCAGCGCCAGTAAGGATTACGTCAAACTCTGTTTGCTCTTCAGCAGCTTCAGCAGCAGGGCCAGCTACTACAGCAGCAGCTGCAGTTACGCCGAATTTTTCTTCCATTGCTTCAACAAGAGCAACAACGTCCATTACTGACATTTCAGCAATTGCGTCAAGGATTTGGTCTTTAGTTACAGACATTACAAATTTCCTAATAATTAACGGACTTTACGTCCAAAAAAATTTTACACCGAAAGGGAGGTTAAACAGCTTAAAATTAAGCAGCTTGCTCTTCTTTCTGTACACGTACTGCTTCAATTGTTTTACACAATTTGCCAGCAGACGCTTCTTTCATAGCGCTCATTAAGCGTGCAACAGCTTCGTCGTATGTAGGTAATGTAGCAAGCATTGCTGCATCAACAACATTTCCTTCAAAAGCGGCCGTTTTAACTTCGAATTTCTCATTCTTTTTCGCGAAATCTGCAAAGATACGCGCAGCAGCACCAGGGTGCTCTGATGAGAAAGCGATTAAGCTAGGACCAACTAATGAATCAGAAAGGCATTCAAATTCTGAACCTTCAAAAGCACGTTTTGCTAAAGTGTTACGGACAACTTTCATCCAAACACCGTTCTCACGAGCTTCTTTACGAAGGGCAGTAATTGCGCCAACTGTTACACCACGAGAATCTGCGATTACCGCAGAAAGAGCACCTTTGGCTGCTTCGTTGACTTCAGCAACAATTGCTTTTTTGCCTTGAAGATTTAAAGCCATGGGTGTTACTCCTGGTTTAATGGGGTCACCGACACTCGGCTTCCCTGTTCTACTCTACCCCACCAAAAAGGTGGAGATGCTTTTTACGGCGAGAGCCAGAAGATTAGGAAAAATCTATCTGGGGATTCACACCGTCTACGTAGGAAATTAAGGCCTAAACCACCTACGGTCTTGGACGGAAGCCCAATTTATCGTTTCACCCGAAAGCGCACCGAAATTATGGACTTCAACCCGAATTCTTTATTTTGCTGACTAGTCAAATTAATCAGCAAAATGGCGCGAAATTATAGTATAAATTTCACACCATGTAAACACCTTTAAGCTACAGTTGTACTTAAAGTGCCTTGGTCAACAGCAACGCCTGCGCCCATTGTTGTAGAGATGGTTACTTTCTTAACGTAAACACCTTTGGCTTGAGAAGGTTTAGCCTTCTTAAGCGCAACAATTAGTGACTCAAGGTTTTGTTGAAGTTGCTCAACTGTGAAATCAACCTTACCAATAGTAGTATGGATGATACCATTTTTGTCATTGCGGTAACGCACTTGACCAGCTTTAGCATTTTTAACTGCTTCTGCAACGTTAGGCGTTACAGTACCAGTTTTAGGGTTTGGCATTAGACCACGTGGGCCTAAGATTTGACCTAGTTGACCAACAACACGCATAGCGTCTGGTGATGCAACAACAACGTCAAAATCCATCTCGCCTTTTTTAACTAGTTCAGCAAGATCTTCCATGCCTACTAGTTCAGCACCGGCTTCTTTTGCAGCTTCTGCATTAGCGCCTTGTGTGAATACAGCAACACGAACGTCACGACCTGTGCCGTTAGGTAGTACAGTGGCACCACGAACGTTTTGGTCAGATTTACGAGCATCGATACCAAGGTTAACAGCAACGTCAACACTTTCTACAAACTTAGCAGTCGCTAACTCTTTTAAAAGAGCAACAGCTTCATTGATTTCGTAATCTTTAGTTACTTCCACTTTTTCGCGGATAGTACGCATGCGTTTAGTTAATTTAGCCATTATCTTAGTCCTCTACGTTCAAGCCCATCGCACGCGCAGAACCTGCGATAGTGCGAACCGCACCTTCTAAATTAGAAGCTGTAAGGTCAGGTTGTTTAATCTCAACAATTTCTTCAAGTTGAGCACGAGTTACTGTGCCTACTTTCTCTGTGTTAGGACGGCCTGAACCTGATTTGATACCTGCAGCTTTTCTAAGTAAGTAAGCAGCCGGTGGTGTTTTCATGTCGAACGTAAAAGAACGGTCACCGTAAACAGAGATCACTACAGGAACTGGAGCGCCTTTTTCAACAGACTCTGTACGTGCGTTAAACGCTTTACAGAATTCCATGATGTTTACACCGTGTTGACCTAGTGCTGGACCTACTGGAGGACTAGGGTTAGCCATACCAGCAGCAACTTGTAGCTTGATAATAGCTTCAACTTTTTTAGCCATAATTAATACCTCATTTGGTGGGTCGTAGCCTTGTGCGCGCGAGGACGCGTACTCTAACGGCTTCCCAGTTTAAAAATTGGTTTCGTACTTTTTGTAATCAAATCAAGAAACTCTTTCTCTGAATACAAAAAGGCCGCTGATTATAAGTTAAGCAGCGGCCTTTTTCAAGCGTAACATTAAACAATTAAATATTTAGTCACGCTTTTAAATTATTTACTTATCTTGTTCAACTTGACCAAACTCAAGTTCAACAGGTGTAGAACGACCAAAGATAAGTACTGATACTTTCACGCGGCTTTTTTCGTAGTCAACTTCTTCAACCACACCACTAAAGTCAGCAAATGGACCATCAACAACACGAACCACTTCACCTGGCTCAAACAACGTAGCCGGCTTAGGTGCTTCTGCATTTTCTTGTAGACGATTTAGAATACGGTCAGCTTCTTTTGCGCTAATAGGTGCTGGACGATCTGATGTACCACCAATAAAGCCCATAACACGTGCAGTACTATTCACTAAGTGCCAGCTTGCGTCGTTCATATCCATTTGTACTAATACATAGCCTGGGAAGAATTTACGCTCAGATTTACGCTTTTGACCAGCACGCATCTCAACAACTTCTTCAGTAGGTACTAATATCTCGCCAAAGCTCGCTTCAAGACCTTCGATTTTAATATGTTCAATTAAAGTTTGCGCTACACGCTTCTCGTAACCTGAAAAAGCTTGTACTACATACCAGCGTAATTTAATTTCGTTATTCTCATCCGACATGGGATCAGATCTCCAATCCAGTTAAAAAGCCTACTGCGCGGAATAAAATGCCATCTAATCCCCAAAGGATAAGTGCCATAATCACAGTGGCTACCATTACAATAAATGTCGTATGCGTAGTTTCTCGGCGTGTAGGCCACACTACCTTACGTACTTCGATGCGTGCTTCTTTAGCAAACGTTAAAAAGGTACGTCCTTTTTCAGTTATTGCTGCAATGCCAAGGCCTACTGAAACAGCTACCACAACACCAATTGCACGTAGTAATACAGACTGATCTGCATACATGTGATTACCAACTACTGCACCTGCAAGTAGCGCTATTGCCACTAACCACTTTACTGAATCCATCGCTTTTGATGGTGTTTCTACTACATTCGTGCTCATAATATTATTACCTTAACTACAGACACAACAACCCTGCACATTGGCAGGGTTAATCCATTAAAATCTAAACTTAAAAACAGACTATTTAAACCGATTTTTAACCCTAGACTCTATCCTATACAGGATAAAACTGGCAGGGGCGGAGAGATTCGAACTCCCAACCGTCGGTTTTGGAGACCGCTGTTCTACCAATTGGAACTACGCCCCTGCAAAGTGGATGCCTATTATACTTACGCAAATCATTAACACAAGAGTAAAAGATACCCATCTGATAAAATCTTAACAGTTAATTAGGGGTTTAAAGTTAAAACAGCTTTATAGTCGCTTCTTATTAGCAATTCAAATCAAGTTACTGTTTTTCTAAGCTACTATATATATCCGCTAGTAAACTTGACGCGCCAAACCGAAATGTTCTCGGAGTTAAATACTCCTCACCCATCAAATTGGCAACTAGTTGTAAATAATTACTCGCATCCGCAACTGTTTTTACGCCGCCGGCGACTTTAAAGCCAACCTGTTTTCGTGATGCTTTAATAGTACGTAAAATAACATCGCTTGCTTCAAGCGTAGCATTAATGGCCACTTTACCTGTGCTGGTCTTTACAAAGTCAGCACCACCTGCAATCGCAATTTCTGTCGCTTTTTTTATTAGTGCAGAGGTTTTTAATTCACCTGACTCAATGATTACTTTTAGTTTTACATGTTCAGGGCAAACATCTTTACTCGCGGTTACATATTCAAGCGCGAGCGCTTCATCCCCTGCTATCAATTGCTGATAAGGTAAAACTAAATCAATTTCATCTGCGCCGCGTTCAATAGCAATCAGTGTTTCATTAATAACTTCGTTTAAAGGGGTATCCCCTTTAGGGAAATTTGTAACTGTAGCAACTTTGACTTGTTTAAGCTCTCGCTCAGCAAGTGCAAGCTTAGCGTCAGCAACAAAATTACTATAAACACAAATCGCAGCTGGCAAGCCCCAGTTTGACTTTATGCTCGCAATTAACGCTGTAATAGTTGTTGTGGTGTCGTGCCCATTTAAGCTAGTTAAGTCCATTAATTGTACGGCCAATGCCGCATCACTCGCTGAAGTTGTCGTCGCTGTTGTCATAAATTCACCGTTAGAATTAAATTAACTGAATCTTATATACCGTTACTTCTTAAAAAGAACTGTCACTGTTGCAAAGTAACGCCTTGATATTAATCCTCTGTGCAACGCTGAATCCTGCATCCTGAGGTGGTCTGGGTATAGTAGCAAAAATAACAGTAAGGACAACGAACCTTGCTATAGTTAATAACCAAACACTATAAGCTTACCTCTTTACTTAGCAACACTTACAATTCGTCGCAATCCCATGTTAAATAAGCCTTAAGCCAATTAACCACACCCTATATACCATTTGGTTATATAAGCTGGGTTTTAATTATTTTTTACTTAGCTTGCAGCGCTATACTCTGTATTTCTGAAAAACATCTATGCTGCGATTTTTCTTAAGGGGTTATACACGTGCAATACTTACCAATATTTACCAAACTCGATGACAAACCAGTACTGGTTGTTGGTGGTGGAGATGTTGCGCTTAGAAAGTGCCGTGCATTTTTAAAAGCTCGCGCAGCAGTGACATTAATTGCACCTGAATTCTGCGATGAGCTCATCGCACTTGCAGATAGTAACGAAATTGCACTAATTAAAGCATACTTTAACGAGCAGCACCTCGATGGCATGATGCTGGTGATTGCCGCCACGGATCTTGAAGATGTTAATGCCCAAGTATTTGAGCTTGCCAATGCGCGTAATATCTTTGTAAACGTAGTCGATGATCAACCAAAATGCAGTTTTATTTTTCCATCCATTGTCGACAGAGACCCTATCACAATTGCGATTTCAAGTGCAGGCACAGCGCCTGTATTAGCAAGGCGTTTACGTGAAAAGCTAGAAACATTAATTCCGCAACATATTGGCCCATTAGCAACGTTAGTGGGTAGCTTTCGCGATAAGGTAAAGCAACGCTTTAAACATTTTTCCGATCGTCGCCAATTCTGGGAAAGCGTATTTGATTCATCAGTCGTCAGTAAAGTACAAAGCGGCGATACCATATCAGCTACAGAGCAACTTGAACAACTGTTAGACACTAAACCAGAGCCTGAAGGCGAAGTGTATGTAATTGGCGCAGGTCCAGGTGATCCAGAACTATTAACATTAAAAGCACTGCAACTAATGCAGCAAGCCGATATTGTCGTGTATGACTATTTAGTCTCTGATGAAATTATGGATTTGGTACGCCGCGATGCCGATCTCGTATGCGTAGGCAAGCGATTAGGCGATCACAGTGTAGCCCAAGAAGATACCAACCAAATGCTGGTTGATTTTGCCAAGCAAGGTAAAAAAGTGTGCCGTATTAAAGGGGGTGACCCATTTATTTACGGTCGTGGTGGTGAAGAGGTACAAATACTAGCAGCCAACAAAATAAGCTATCAAATTGTACCGGGAATTACCGCCGCCGCAGGTTGTAGTGCGTATGCGGGTATTCCGCTTACTCACCGTGACCATGCTCAGGCAATACAGTTTATAACAGGACACTGTAAAAAAGAGGGCCAAGAATTAGATTGGCAATCACTGGCTAAGCCAAATCAAACGTTGGCTATTTATATGGGGGTGATCAAATCGCCGCATATTCAAGCTCAATTATTAAAGTATGGTCGCGGTGCAGATACACCCGTTGCCATTATTGAAAACGGCACCCGCAAAGACCAACGCGTGGTTACCGGTAAGTTAGGTGAGCTGGCCGATTTAATTGAGCGCCACAGTGTTATTTCACCAGCATTATTAATTATTGGTGAAGTTGCATCACTGCATGAGCAACTTCACTGGTTTGGCGAAAAAGCACAAACTAGTAGCTTTGCACAGCCCATTACGGGCGTGGCCTAAGCTGTAAACTATTTAGATTTTAACTTTTAATCATTTTAGTAGGACGACTAACAATGGCTTTAACTCACCTTCAGCAATTAGAAGCTGAAAGTATCAAAATCATGCGCGAAGTGGCTGCTGAGTTTGAGAACCCAGTTATGCTTTACTCTATCGGTAAAGACTCATCAGTGCTTTTACATTTAGCGCGAAAAGCATTTTACCCGGGCAAAATTCCATTTCCGCTGCTTCACGTTGACACCAACTGGAAGTTTAAGGAAATGATTGAATTTCGTGACCGTATCTCTAAAGAATACGGCTTTGACTTAATCGTCCACAAAAACCCTGAAGGTCTAGCAATCGATATTAGTCCATTTACTCATGGCTCTGGTAAGCACACCGACATCATGAAAACTCAAGGCTTAAAACAAGCACTTGATAAACACGGGTTTGATGCAGCTTTTGGTGGCGCACGCCGCGACGAAGAAAAATCTCGCGCTAAAGAACGTGTTTATTCGTTCCGTGACAAGCACCACAGATGGGACCCTAAAAACCAACGCCCTGAGCTTTGGAACACCTATAACAGCCAAGTTAACCCAGGTGAAAGCATTCGTGTTTTCCCACTTTCTAACTGGACTGAGCTAGATATCTGGCAATACATTTATCAAGAAAATATTGAAATGGTTCCACTTTATTTAGCTAAACAGCGCCCAGTAGTTGAGCGCGATGGCACATTAATCATGGTGGATGATGAACGTATGCCACTTAAAGAAGGTGAAGTACCTGAAATGAAATCGGTACGTTTTCGCACTTTAGGTTGCTACCCACTGACCGGTGCGGTGGAATCAACCGCCGGGTCATTAACTGAAATTATTGAAGAAATGCTGCTATCGACCTCATCAGAGCGTGAAGGTCGAGTAATTGACCATGATTCAGCAGGTTCAATGGAGAAGAAAAAACGTGAGGGCTATTTTTAATGTCTAATCAAAATAACGATACAATTAACGAAGTAAGAGAGCTGGGCATTGACGCCTACCTTGCTCGCCAACAAGACAAAAGCTTATTACGTATGCTGACCTGTGGTAGCGTGGATGACGGTAAATCAACACTAATTGGTCGGCTATTACACGACAGTCACCAAATTTATGAAGATCAGTTAACGGCCTTACATAAAGATAACGAAAAAGTAGGTAACGCCGGTGAAGAGCTTGATTTAGCGCTTTTAGTTGACGGCCTACAGGCTGAGCGAGAACAAGGTATTACCATTGACGTAGCCTATCGCTATTTCTCTACCGCTAAACGTAAATTCATTATTGCTGACACCCCAGGCCATGAGCAATATACCCGCAACATGGTAACCGGCGCATCAACTAGTGATGTGGCTATTATTTTAGTGGATGCACGTTACGGCGTACAAGTACAAACAAAGCGTCACAGTTTTATTTGTGACTCATTAGGTATTCAGCAGTTTGTAGTTGCAATCAACAAAATGGACATCGTTGATTTTGACGAAACCGTTTATGAGCGCATTAAAGCTGAGTACTTAAAATTTGCAGAGCAGCTTAATGTATCTAACATTAAGTTCGTGCCCATGTCAGCGCTTAAAGGCGACAACGTAGTAACTCGCTCTGAACACACCCCCTACTACACAGATAAGCCATTGCTTGAGTTACTAGAAGACTCGCCAGCGGCTGAAACCGATACCGGTTTTGAAGCACGTTTTCCGGTGCAATATGTAGTACGCCCTAACTTAAACTTCCGTGGTTTCCAAGGTACGTTAGCCTCTGGCAAGTTACATGTGGGCGATGCAGTTAAAGTATTACCGTCGGGTAAATCATCAAGCATCAAAGAGCTTGTCACTTTTAACGGCAACTTAGATACTGCTGAAGCTGGACAAGCTATTACCATTACTCTTAACACTGAGATTGATATTAGTCGTGGCGATGTCATCGTGCCTGCAGATTCAACAGCGGCAGTAACTAACCTAGTACAAGCAAAGTTAGTTTGGATGCATGAAGCACCATTAGTGCTAGGTAAAAGTTATAACTTTAAGTTAGGTAGTAAAAACACCTCTGCTATCGTGAAAAAAATTGATCACACTATTGATGTAAACACTCTTGAACACGGCAATGCAGATAACTTACAACTTAACGAAATCGCGATTGTAACCCTTGAGCTTACCGAAACTATTTTGGCCGATGCTTATCATAACAATCACGAAACAGGCTCGTTTATCTTAATCGACCGCTTGTCTAATCTAACCATTGCAGCAGGTATGATTGAGCAAGTACTCACCAGCCAAGAGCAGCAAAGCAGCTTTAGTGAGTTTGAAGTTGAATTTAACAGCTTAGTTCGCAAGCACTTTCCGCACTGGCAAGCGCTTGATATATCTAAGCTTAAGTAACAGTGTCTCACAAGAGTCACTGGCCTGTTAAGGACGTATAAAGCATGTATGAACAGCTAGTATTAACAGGCATTATGCTAACTTTAGTAGGGTGCCTTTTTGGCACTCGACTAAAGCCTGCATGGCTTTTTTTTGGCGGTATTGGCACCGCCTATTTAGCTGGTCTTATTGGGCTTGAAGATATGCTCATTAACTATGCGAACCCTTCATTAATAACCCTTATTTTATTGGTACTGGTGTCTATAGCAATAGAAAAAACCACGCTAGTACAAAAGTTGGCACAGTCACTTTCAAAAGGTAGCTTAACCAGCTCAGTAACAAAGCTGGGGCTTTCAACCGCCTTTTTATCATCGTTTACTAATAATACGGCGGTGGTTGCTTCTTTAATTACAGCAATTAAAGACAATCCAACCCATTCCCCATCAAAGCTGTTATTACCCTTGTCGTACACTGCAATTTTAGGTGGCACAATAACCTTAATTGGCACCTCAACAAATTTAATCGTCAATGGTTTTGCCGTTGATGCAGGAATGGCCCCACTGGGCTTTTTCGACTTTACTTTAGTCGGATTAGGCGCACTAAGTGTAGGCCTTATCACTATCTTAGTGATGCTAAAGTACTTACCCGATAACGGTAAAAATGATCAAGAAGTGGTACCGTTTTACCTTGAAGGCAAAGTAGAAGCAGGCTCAAAACTCATTGGTAAAAGCGTAGAACAAAACGGCCTGCGCGAACTTAAAGATTTATTCCTCGCTGAAATTCTACGTGGCGATAAACGTATTTGCGCCGTAACACCGCAACAAGTTATCAAAGCAGGTGATGTATTATTATTTGTTGGTGATATTAAGTCAGTGCCTCTACTCACTCGCTTTGACGGCTTAAAAGTAGTGCATGATAAACACCAAAAAGATGTAGAGCACTTAGTTGAAGTGGTGGTAAGCCAATCATCAAAATTTATTGGTAAAACCGTTAAAGAAATTCGTTTTCGTGAGCAGTTTCATGCGGCAGTTATTGCGATTCGCCGTGGTCATGACCGCTTACAAGGCGGCCTTGGTAAAGTACAATTACAAGCGGGTGACTCATTAATACTCGCCCCCGGTAAAGATTTCCATAATGTGCCTAATCTGAAGCGCGAATTTGTCTATATCTCGGGGCTTGATTTACAAACTCATTTGCCCCCAAAACAATCTAACTTCGTACTAGCTAGTTTTGCTGGTGTATTAGGGCTGAGTATTATTGGCGCTGTACCGCTGGTGAAAGGCTTGCTAGTGTTATTAATTGGCTTAATGCTCACTGGTACAATAAAAATTAACGAAGTAAAACGCCGTTTCCCTATTGAGTTACTCGCTGTTGTAGGCAGCGCCATTGGCCTTGCAAAGCTAATGATAGGCACAGGCCTTGCGGGGCAAATATCATCAGCCATGTTTTATGTACTCGGGGATTTTGGCCCATATGGCGCATTTATCGCGATATTCATCATGACCGTATTATTTACCGAGTTAATTACTAATAACGCCGCCGCTGCGTTATCATTCCCGGTAGCATACGCGCTTGCCGTTGGCTTTGATGTTGACCCCCTACCGTTTATTATGGCGGTGGCCTTTGGCGCATCAGCTAGCTTTATATCACCATTTGGTTATCAAACTAACTTAATGGTTTACAGCGCCGGAAACTATCGTTTAAAAGATTATGTATTAATGGGTTTACCACTTTCTATAATTTATTCAATAACGGTACTAACCCTTATTCCGCTGGTATTTCCGTTTTAAGCCAGCGCCTACTTATAAGTATTTAATAAGAGAGTTTTACGATGGATGAGAACATTGTTTGGCATAACTACGCTATAACTAAAGCACAGCGTAGTGAGCACAAAAACCATAAACCCACTATTTTATGGTTCACGGGGTTTTCAGGTTCAGGTAAAAGTACTGTAGCAAACGCGCTTGAAGCCGCACTTAATCAGCAAGGTATTCATACCTACCTTCTTGATGGCGACAACGTACGTCACGGTTTATGTAAAGACCTTGGCTTTAGTGACGAAGACCGTGTTGAGAATATCCGTCGCGTAGGTGAAACAGCCAAGCTAATGGTTGATGCAGGTCTGTTGGTACTCACCGCATTCATTTCACCGTTTCGCGACGAACGCGATATGGTCAGAAACTTAGTTGATGATGGTGAATTTATCGAGGTATTTTTAGATACCCCACTGGATGTATGTGAAAGTCGCGATCCTAAAGGCTTATATAAAAAAGCCCGAGCCGGTGAAATTAAACACTTCACCGGTATTGATTCAGACTACCAAATACCTAATTCACCTGAAATAAGCCTAGATACCAGTAAAAACACGCTAGACCAATCGGTGCAAGAACTGATAGCGTATCTAAAACAACAGCAAATTATTAAAGGTTAAGTTATGAACCAAACGGAACTGCTAGAAGAGGTACTGATCCTTGCTCGCCAAGCCGGTACTGCGATTATAGGAATTTACAAAAAGGACTTTAATATTGAATATAAGGCCGATGAAAGCCCCGTAACCGACGCCGATCTAGCAGCTCATAAAGTCATTACCAATGGTTTAAAACACCTAACCCCAGATATACCCATATTAAGTGAAGAAAGCGCCGATATCAGCTGGGACGTACGTCAAAATTGGACCCGCTACTGGCTAGTTGATCCAATTGACGGCACCAAAGAGTTTATTAAAAAGAACGGCGAATTTACCGTCAATATCGCCCTGATTGAACATGGCAAGCCAACACTTGCAGTAGTAGATGCTCCTGCCCTAGGCGTGTCTTATTTAGCAAGTGAAGCCATCGGCGCATTTAAAGATAAAGGCGATGAGCGAATTGAGCTTAAAGTAACCACCAAACCTAATAAAGGGTTAATTCGTGTTGTAGGCAGTCGCTCGCACCCATCACCCGATTTAGCCGAGTTTGTAAAACGCTTTGACGAGGTTGAAATGGTGTCAAAAGGCAGCTCACTTAAGCTGTGTTTAGTGGCCGAAGGCAGCGCCGATATTTACCCGCGCTTAGGTCCAACTTGTGAATGGGATACGGGGGCCGGCCATGCCATTGCAGAAATCGCCGGTGCTAAAGTCACTAAACTTGATGGCAGCCCGCTTATTTATAACACTAAAGACGAATATTTAAATCCGTACTTTATTGTCAGTGCGATAGAAGAATAAGCGCAGTTTTGAGTGGTTAGCTATCAGTTGTCAGAAAAGTAATCGGACTTTATGACCTAGTTCTTTTTACTCTGAATATTTATGAGAGCGAGCTTCAAATACATCTTTAATATTATTGTATGCATTTTGAATATCACAATTAAAATGCTCAATATCTTCAAGCTGAAGATCGCTGCTTATTAATAAATGCTTGAGTTTATTAATCTGACCAAGGCATCTTCGGCTATACAGATACAAAATTTCCTCATAATCATTGTCAACTTTCTTCATTGCCATTCTTATCATCGGTGCAAACACATAAATTTTACCTACGTAAGTATTGAAAGCTTCCCAATTATCCCTATCGGGATTTACTATTTCATTTATAGCGGCATTTCCAAACATCTCTATCTCATCAAAATCTTTAACTAAAAGAGTCTGTAATTGAATTTGCTTTTCATGCTTAATTTTCCTATCAAAAAGAGTTTTACTTTCTTCTTGTAACTCTTTTTGAAGGCGCACTGACTCAAGCCGATCATTCGCAGCATTGCTATTAGTAATTGTTTGTTCTTTATTACTTTGAGACTGAAGATAAACAGTAAAAATAACACCAACGAATGAGAAAAAAGCAAGAGCTGGCCCTAATACACCACCAAAAAAGCTCCCAAAATGCGACCAAGTTTCAGTAGTACCACCAAATCCGACACCAAGGCTAAACATCCACAAAAATAAAACGCCAATAATAGAAAAGATAGCCAAAATAACGATACTAATAAGTTTACTTTTATCCGACATATTATTCCTAAACTCCCTTAAATAGTTGTACTATCTGGTACAATCAATAATCTTAAAATTTCGTTGTTAACCACCGCGAGTAAAATAAAGGCTAGGCCTTGTTTTTAATTTCTCTATTTTTGGACGAAAGTAAAAAAGAAAGCCCTGACCCTATTCCTTCTACAACCCTTAACGATTTTGCTGGGCGATAAAAGCAAGCGAGTGCTGATTGAATAAGTCGGGGCGTTCTACATTACAGACATGGCCGCAATGGTGAATAGTTTGCAGTACGCTATTTTTATGGCGCTTAACCATTTCTTTAACAGGGCCTAGGAACATATGATCTTCCTTACCCATAATGTAAAGAATGGGTATATCAATGTCTTTTTCTTTGAAATACTGCATTAAAGGGTTTACGTCCATGGCTAATTTAAACCACTTTATAAACTCTTTTTGGCACAAGCGCTTTGCTTCACGAACAAACAAAAGTCGAGATTCTTTATGACGCTTTTTCGGCATCATAATAAAAGCAAATAAACGATACAGCCACATATAAGGCAAGAAGTGTTTAAAAGTATTACCTAAATAAACTAATGTATTACTGCGAGTATTAAAGCGAGTAACCGCTCCACCTAGCACCATGCTAGAAACATAGTGCGGCGCAATTTCAGCAATATTTCGAATGAGTATTGTGCCCAATGAAATGCCAACAAAGTGTGCGCTGGGGATATTGTTATGATCTAACACATCAATAATATCTTTAGAGACATTATTAAACGAATAATTATTATCAACAAAGTTTTGCACTAAGTTATTCGATTTACCGTGACCACGAAGATCAAGCAACAACACATTATATTCTTTTTTATAAGCTTTAAGCTGACGAAACCAAATTGCCGAACTACCACCTGCGCCATGAACAAATACAATCCATGTTTTACTGGTTTCGTGCGCAAAAGTAGTATGGAAAAGAATGTCTTTGCTCATTGCAGTTAGCGGCCTGTTTACTTCGTTTGGCATATTTAATTGCAGGAAGTATAACGGAGTTTAGAATAAATCTCTTATGAAGTTCCGAACAATGGCTTCTACTTAACAGATTTTTATTTTTAGTTGGAACCAATAAAAATGATCCTTCCCTGTTTTCACGCCATGAAAACCGCCTCTATTGGCTTTGCTGCTCGCGTGACGCTATAGCGTGTTGGGTTTTGCTCCAACTAGCCTACAGTAAAGTGTGATGTAGTGTTGCCTTTTAATGATTTTGCTCACTTTTACACCACTGTTTCGTATTGATGACACTTACCCTTCTATTAAGTCTAATTAATTAGTCTACAACCTCCCAAAGCATGAAAGTTGCGGCCAAAAATTATATTCTTCGGCGCAATTATTATCATAAATAATGGACACACACATATGACACCATCACAAGATGCAACGCTTTCAAATGCATCAGGTGCACACCTACCCACACCTCTAAATGGAACCTACACGATACGCGGTGGACGCTAAGTTTATTTGGCACCGCTGTAGGCGCAGGCATTTTATTTTTACCCATAAACATTGGTATTGGCGGTTTTTAGCCTTTAATTATATTGGCGTGTTTAGCGTTCCCAATGACTTTTTGTGCACACCGTGGTTTAGCGCGTTTTGTACTTTCATCTAAAAATAAAGATGCCGATTTTACCGATGTAGTTGAGGAGCACTTTGGTGTGACTGCGTATAGGTTAATCTCTTTATTATGCTTTTTATCTATATTTCCTATTTTGCTTATTTACGGCGTAGGCTTAACCAATACCGTTGATAGCTTTATGGTTAACCAAATGGGGCTTGAGTCGCCATCTCGCGTGCTGCTTTCGGGCGTGTTGGCTGCAGGTATGATAAGCCTTATGATGGGCGGTGAGCGATTAGCTGCGTGCATTTGCAATTTTGGTGTATCCGCTTGTGGGTATATTATTCTTTTTATCGCTTTATTTAATACCTAGCTGGCAAATGCCTGATATGAGCTTACCTGAAGCGGGCAACTTTACTAAAACGCTGTGGCTGTCGGTTCCTATTATTGTATTTTCGTTTAGCCATGCAGCGGCTATTTCAAGCTTTGTTAATGTGCAGCGTGGTCATTATGGCAATCAAGCTACTAACAAAGCAGAGGCTATTTTAAAGCGTACTAGCTTACTGCTTATTACCTTTGTACTGTTATTTGTGTTTTCTTGCGTGCTGTCGCTTACAGGCGAGAAAATGGCTGCTGCTAAAGCCGCTAACGTATCGATTTTATCGTACCTACCTAATATCACGAGTAATTCGTTTATTGCCACCCTTGGGCCGCTTGTTGCGTTTATTGCTATTACCTCGTCATTTTTAGGTCACTTTTTAGATGCACGCGAAAGCTTTACCGGTTTAGTAACTAAGGAAACAAGCTTAAGCGCAAAAGTAGCCGATAAAATTGGCGTGCTAATTATGTTTTTTGTTATTTGGTTTTGCGCGGTTAAAAAACCAAGTATTTTAGACATGATGGATCAGCTATCTGGCCCTATCATCGCGATGATTTTATTTATTATGCCTATGATAGCCGTGTACAAAGTACCTGCGCTGAGCAAGTATCGTAATCGCTTAAGCACATTGTTTATATTAGCGGTTGGGTCGCTTGCTGTATTTGCACTTATTTACAGTATGCTCAAGTAACTTTTTAAACGCCCAGCTAAATTAATTAGCTGGGCTTTTTTAGACATAAAAAAATGGCGCTCACTGAGCGCCATTTTTAATTTAAATCGATGTGCTTATTCTGTGTCTGGTAAGTTGCGACCGTAGAAAATTTCTTGCATCTCGCGGGTTAATTTAGAGCGAATAGCTTCTTCTTCGTCTTCAGATAAATCGTCAGTTGAAACACCAAATAAATAAGCGTTGAGGTCAGTTTCTTTAAGCATCATTTTAGTGTGGAAAAGATTTTCCTGATACACGTTTACATCCATCATGTGGTACGCTTCTTTGGTATCTTCAGTCATGTAATTCTGAATAGAATTAATCGCATGATCAATAAAATGCTTCACACCATCTACGTCACGAGTAAAGCCACGTACGCGATAATCAATAGTAACCACGTCAGACTCTAAGCTATGAATTAAAAAGTTTAACGCTTTTAATGGTGAGATAATACCGCAAGTTGATACTTCGATATCAGCGCGGAATGTACAAATCCCATCATCAGGGTGTGCTTCTGGATAAGTGTGCACACAAATATGGCTTTTATCTAAGTGAGCAACAACCGTTTCAGGCAGTGGTCCTGGCGCTTCGTCAACATCATAAGATTGCTGTTGCTCGATTGGCTCTTCAGCAATTAGAATAGTTACGCTAGCACCTTGCGGATCATAATCTTGACGAGAGATATTCAAAATGTTGGCGCCAATAATATCGACTACGTCGCCTAAAATATCGGTAAGCCGGTTAGCACTGTACTGCTCGTCGATATATTCTAGATATTCTTTACGCTGTTGCTCTGTCTTTGCGTAGCAAATATCATAAATACTAAAGCTTAAGCTTTTGGTTAAATTATTAAAGCCATGAAGCTTAATTTTATCGAAGGGTTTGTTCATGCTAAACCAACCTGTAAACGAGTGAAATCTGCACTTGCAGAATTAAAAGTTCGCGGATTTTATACGAATTTTCCTTCTGGAAAAAGCCTTATTTTTACTGTTCTTGAACAACTTCGTGGCTGTGCGTGATTTTTACTGTTTTATCAAGCATTAAGGCAACCGAGCAATACTTTTCTGCAGACAATTCAACCGCTCTTGCAAGGTGCTTTTCAGCGACATTATCACCAGTCACAACAAAGTGTAAATTAATCGTAGTAAATACCCGTGGCGCTGATTCTGCACGCTCAGCACTTAACTGAACTTGAACATCAGAGAATGATTGCTTGGTTTTTTTCAAGATGCTGACAACATCAACAGATGAGCAGCAGCCTACTGACATCAGCATCATTTCCATTGGACTTGGCGCAGCACTTTCACTACCAGCATCAAAAACTATATTGTGGCCTGAATTAGAAAGACCAAGGAAAGTATCGCCATCAACCCATTTTACATTTGCTTGCATGTGTTCAATCTCTTAAGTAAATTTTCTTGATTGTAAGCAAGTTAAGCGTAGATGCAATGAAAAGCGATAAACTTAGGCGACAGCGTTGTCGAAGAGGTTTTTAACAAGACTTGTAAATTCATTAATAAGTGCGTGCTGACCCATTGTGACTTTCTGGTTACGCTGCTAAGCACTTCTTGCAGGTCATACACAATACCGTCTACTTCACGTACTATATTTGGCTACGTTGTTCGGCACTAAGCTCGGTATGTTGCTGGCAGAGCAACATGGCGCTTTCAGCAATGTCGTCTTCAATAAGCTTCATTATTGAAGGAGCACCTGGCTTTACTTTGCTGGGCTTCTAAAAGAGTGCTAAATTTTGAGTTAGGTACATGATCAAATCATCATACCCTTGCCTATCTAAAACCATTTTTTACATCGATTGAATTTACAACTTCCTTGATTTAAAAAACATTTTTAAATGCTAGCTTTGCCCTAGCGCTAATAAAAAAAGCAGCTTGAGCTGCTTTTTTTATTATTAATGATAACGCGTCTTTTCGTCAATAATATTAATCGATTTTTAAGCCTGGGCTTAAGGTTGCTGGCATTGCCACTTTTTCAAGCTCAACCGAAGCAACAGGGTAAGCACAGTAATCAGCCGCATAGTATGCGCTAGCACGGTGGTTACCTGAAGCGCCAATACCACCAAATGGTGCCGCACTTGAAGCGCCTGTAATTGGACGATTCCAATTAACAATACCAGCGCGAATACGACGTAAGAAATGCTCGTAATCATCAGCGTTGTCGCTTAATAAGCCTGCTGATAAACCAAAGCTGGTGTCGTTAGCTTTATCAATTGCTTGGTCAAAATCACTAAAGCGAAATACTTTTAAAAGTGGGCCAAAGTGCTCTTCATCAGGGAAGTCGGCAACGTCAGTGCAATCTAAAATTCCCGGCGTTACAAATCCTGTATTCTCAGTATGCGTAAGCTCAACGAGTACATTGGCACCTAAATCAACCAGTTCTTGCTGGGCTTTAGCCATACCTGCGGCTGCGGCTGATGAGATCATTGACCCCATAAATGGCTGGTCTGCATCATCAAAGTTACCCACTTTAGTTGCTTTAGTGGCTTTAATTAAGCCCGCTAAAATTGCATCGCCTTGTTCACCTGCTGGTAAAAACAACTTGCGCGCACATGTACAGCGTTGACCACTTGAAATAAACGCAGACTGTACGATGTCATGAATTGCCGCTTTCGTATCTGCAACATCAGTTACGATCAACGGGTTATTCCCCCCCATTTCAAGCGCTAAAATTTTACCTGGTTGGCCAGCAAACTGTTCATGTAAAATATGACCTGTACGTGAAGATCCAGTAAAGAATAAGCCATCAATACCTTTATGAGAGGCAAGTGCTTTACCTGTTTCTACTTCACCTTGTACAAGGTTAATTACGCCCGCCGGTAAACCGGCTTTTTGCCATAACTTTAAGGTTAGTTCAGCCACTTTTGGAGTTAACTCTGATGGTTTAAATATCACGGTATTACCCGCTAAAAGTGCCGGTACAATATGACCATTAGGTAAGTGCCCAGGAAAATTATAAGGGCCAAATACCGCAACGACACCGTGTGGTTTATGGCGGATCATCGCGCGACCTTGCGGCATTGAGTTTTCGACATCACCGGTGCGCTCTAAAAACGCTTTTTCAGAAATAGCGATTTTACCTACCATAGCCCCTGCTTCAGTGCGGGTTTCCCATAATGGCTTACCCGTTTCTTGCGCGATAGTTATAGCCAGTTCTTCGCTATTTTCTTTAAGTTGCTCAGCAAATGCTTTAACAATTTCTAAACGTTCGCTAAAGCTTTTATCAGCCCAGCTGTAAAATGCTTCACGAGCAGAGCTTATCGCATCATCAACTTGGCCTTGAGTTGCCGATTGCGCTTGCCAAATAACCTCGTTATTGGCTGGATTAACTGATTTAAATTCGTGACCTTGGCCTTGTGACCATTGACCATTAATAAATTGAGCAGGATGAGTCATACGATTTCTCCTTTAAACGGGCTTTAAATTATAGGGCGCTTGCGGTAACAGTGTCACCGGCTTGAAGATGTAATGCATCGGCAATTTCTTGCGATAGCAGCAACTCTTTGGCTCTGTCATCAAAATTAAGTTCAGCAACGGTTGCTCTAAAATCACTAAGTTTTTCATTAGCAAGCATTACTGGCGTTGCACCGCTATTTTCGCCTATTACCACTGTAAAGTTATGAGCATTGCGAATAGTCGCTACATTATCTACTTTTGCTTCAACAGTTGGACCTGCGTCAAAAATATCAACATAGCCATTAAAGGTGAAGCCTTCACTTTTTAACAAACCGATTGCTGGGCCTGTGTTGTCGTGCACTTTGCCGATTACGGCTTGAGCATCTTTACTAAGTAAATTGACGTAAATCGGGTATTTAGGCATTAATTCAGCAATAAATACTTTTTGGCCAATGCCACTTAAGTAATCCGCTGTAGGGAAATCCATTGAGAAAAAATGCTCTTCCAGCCATTGCCAAAAAGGGCTGTCGCCATTTTCGTCAGATACACCGCGCATTTCAGCAATTAATGTTTGTGCAAAGCGTTCTTGATGCTGCTTAATAAACATAAAGCGTGATTTAGATAGTAAACGACCATTGTTATCTTTGCGGTAGCCATCTTTTAAAAATAGCGTACATAACTCTGTAGCGCCGGTGTAATCGTTACATAAAGTTAGGATATCGACCGCTTTATAAACATCAAGGGTGCGTGATGAGTGAATAGCTTTACTTAAATGATAATGGTAAAACGCATCATCTAAACCTACTGCGGCTTCAATACCTGAAGTACCTACCACTTCACCTGTTTCGCTATCTTCAAGAACAAACAAGTAACCTTCATCACCAGGATGATCTGTACTTTTTGCGAAAGAGCCTACTGAGCGGTCTATTCTCTTTTGTAATAACTCTTCATTATTAGGTAAAGACGTAAAACCATGCCCTGATTCATGGGCAATATTCAATAATGCTGGGTAATCAGATTGCTGGATTGGGCGAAGGATCATCATGAGTCCGCTTGCTCCCTTATAAAATAACGGTAAATTAGAATATCAGGGCAAGTGAACCTTGCCCTTATTTAATAATGGGTGCCTAGCGATTAACCATTAACAATTTTGGCTACGGCTTTTTCAAAGCGCGCCATACCTTCGCGGATATCGCTATCTGGTATAACTAGTGATGGTGTAAAGCGGATCACATCAGCACCAGCAACCAGTGACATAACCCCCTCACCAGTTGCAGCGACTAAAAACTCTTTGGCACGACCTTTAAATGTTTCATTAACCGCAGCACCAATTAATAAACCTTGTCCGCGAATTTCAGAAAACACCTGGTATTTTTCGTTAATTGCAGTTAAAAGCTCGTGAAAAAGCGCTGACTTTGCTTTTACGCCATCAAGCACTTCAGTAGTGTTAACTGTGTCAAATGCTGCTTCTGAAACCGCACATGCCAGTGGATTACCACCGTACGTTGAACCATGCGTACCTACTTTAAGGTGTTTCGCAATATCAGTAGTCGTTAGCATCGCCCCTATTGGGAAACCACCACCCAACGCTTTTGCACTGGTTAAAATATCTGGCGTTACATTTAGACCTTGATAAGCATAAAGTTCACCAGTGCGGCCTACACCCGTCTGCACTTCATCAAAAATAAGCAGTGCATTATGCTTAGTACATAGCTCGCGCACGCCTTGTACAAACTCGTCAGTAGGCGAAATAATACCGCCTTCACCTTGTAAAGGTTCCATCATTACTGCGCATGTTTTATCAGAGATTAGCGCTTCAAAAGCAGCTAAGTCATTATAATCACAATGTACAATATCACCAGGTTTAGGACCAAAGCCGTCTGAATAAGACGTTTGGCCGCCCACAGTGACTGTAAAAAATGTGCGACCGTGGAAGCCTTTATTAAATGAAATAATTTGTGACTTTTGTTCGCCGTGGTTATCAAGCGCAAAGCGACGAGCTAATTTAAGCGCCGCTTCGTTTGCTTCAGCGCCTGAGTTGGCAAAATAAACTTTATCAGCAAAAGTTGCATCAACTAACTTTTTAGCTAAGCGTAATGCAGGCTCATTAGTCATTACATTTGATAAGTGCCAAATCTTCTCGCCCTGCTCTTTTAGTGCATTCACTAATGCTGGATGACAATGACCTAGACAGTTAACCGCAATACCACCGGCAAAATCGATAAATTCACGACCTTCTTGGTCCCATACGCGAGAGCCTTCGCCTCGAACTGGAATTACACTTGAAGGGGCGTAGTTAGGAACCATTACTTGATCAAATAATTCGCGGTTGACTGTCATTTTATATCCTCTTAATTGTTAGTACGCAGAAAGTAAAAATAGTTATTTCACTACTTTAATAAGGTGCAAATCAGCATAGCGTAAATTGCAGATAAATACTCTCTGGTTCAATTTTCAGTCGTTTATTATTCCAGAATTATTCACTATTGTCTCTTCTAAAACTTTCATGTAGCCCTTTGAAATAAAGGCTTTGAGATATAATTTCAAAGATAGTGAATAACTATTTGAGTAACTGAATACAGCTCGACTTAAGACATAAGGCGGCACTCCATACAGCCAAGCAGCACTTGAGGCATAAAAAGCATGGGTAGTAGTTATGTTTAACAGTGAATGAATAGTCGCAAAAAAATTAGCGATAAATCAAAAAAAGAGCTGAAATAATGGTTAACTATTAAAGTAAAGCGCAATATTTAGGCTATTTTTAATATTAAAATTCTGAAAGTTACCTTTTTGGAGTGCCTTGATCTCAGCTTGGCTAAAGTTAAAATAATCAAACCAGCTGATTTTTTTCATCCTCTTTAATTAACAGGTGCTCAGCTAACCCACATAATACGGGTACATTAACCAAAGCGACAAGCTCTCGACCAAGCCAACTTAAGCCGGCTCTAAACGGCCAACTGATGCTGATTTAACTGCCAGCATGTCTAATATCGCCGGTACGTTATCTTCTATGCCGATGGTGTCATGGATAATGCCGTCTATATTTTAAAGCTGTTTGGCCATTGCATTGCCAATAATTTGGTGCAGCTCTTCACTCGCTTTCGCACGATACTTATGATGAGCAGCACTGGTTTCTACCTCACTTTATGTGCAGCAACTTCCACTTCAAGCAAGGTGCATTGTTTAAGTGGCTCATCATCGTTTAGATCTAATGTTTGGATAAAGCCTATTTGCTGCTGAGCAAAATTATGACCAAGCAATAAATAGTCTGCCCGTTCATTAAGCACACCTGCTGTGTGTTGTTGACGTTTTAAGATTAGAAGCGAGTTAAAAAGTTAGCAAGTAATTCAAGCCCTTCCTCAGTTAAAATAGCTTCCGGGTGAAATTGCACTCCTTCCAACGCTAACTCTTGATGTAACAACCCCATTATTTCATCAACATCACCATTTTTGTGCTGCGTCCACGCTGTTATCGATAATTCATCAGGGAGTGTTTGCTTATCAACTATTAATGAATGATAACGACACACCGTAAGCGGGTTAGCTAAGCCATTAAAGACCCCTTGTTGCTGGTGAAATATAGGCGATGTTTTTCCATGCATAACTTGCTTAGCACGAACAATTTTAGCACCAAGAGCTTGGGCTATGGTTTGATGCCCTAAGCAAATTCCCAGTATGGGGTAAGTACCTTTTAGCTGCTCTACTACGGATAACGAAATACCCGCTTCACTAGGAGAGCACGGCCCGGGCGATAGCACGATATGCTGAGGGTTAAGGGCCTTTATTTGACTAACCGTTATGTCATTGTTGCGTTTTACTAACACTTCTTGACCTAAGCGCTGAAAATATTGCACTAGGTTGTAAGTAAACGAATCGTAGTTATCGATCATTAACAGCATTGGGTAAGTGGCTCGTTATATGTAAAAAAGGGTGGTGTTGCCTGTAGCTGTGCGCATTCTACCCCAATCCATAGTAACTTTCAGTTAATGTTACGCAAAAACGTTAAGCACAAATGTGAATAATAGATAAAGCGAGTACGCTTATACCAACCTCTTCTGCATTCTTTAGCTCACCTAAATTAGTATTAATTTAAGTGCTCAGATAAATCTGCTTTTTCTTGCTCCGATAGTACTTGCTTGGCTTTATTAGCAAAATCATAGCGAACCATAACTGTTTTACCTACCGCACAACATTTGTCATTCTGATAAGCCTCTTGGCGTACTGTAAATGAACTATTGCCAACTTTTTCTATGCTACTTTTAATAGTCACTTCCAAGCCATAAAATAGCTCACCCACAAAGCTCACTTCAATATTGGCAATAATCAACTTCCAATCGTGGGGATTTAAATCAGGGGTGAAAAACCTAAAAATAGGCGCCCGTGCGGCTTCAAACCAAACGGGGAGTACGGTATTGTTGATGTGGCCAAGTACATCAGTTTCGCTAAAGCGTGGCATTAGTTTTTCAATAAACATAACAATCCAATAATAATTTATAAAGGTAATTCATGACGGACTTTATTCGCGTTTACGATAACGCCCTAAGCAAAGAATTTTGCAATAACTTTATCACGATGTTTGAGCAAAGCCCGCATTTAAAACAAGGTATGACGTCAGGCGGAATTGATTTAGCAAAAAAAGACAGTCATGACTTATACCTAAATAACCACAGTGAATACGCTGAACATCTAAAACATATTCAACAAACCACTGCGGGTTATATTTTTAAGTACATTGAAGAACATATTTTTATGATGATTGGGGCATTTGGTTTAAAAGTGCATCACCCAAAGACGGGAGTACCGACAGATTTAACCCAAGCTAACTTTGATGAGATAGGTAAACCGCAATTACCTTTACTCGTACAACAAATTTTTCGTTTAGGTAATATTCAAGCACAAAAATATCAAACAAATAAAGGCGGCTACCCTTATTGGCATAGTGAAGTTTACCCACAAGCAGGCCATAATGACGCGCTGCATCGGGTACTGTTATTTATGTTCTACTTAAATGATGTTGAAGAAGGTGGCGAAACCGAGTTTTATTACCAAGAGCGTAAAATATCACCCAAACAAGGCAGTATGGTTATAGCCCCCGGTTACTTTACCCATACTCACCGTGGAAATAAGCCCATATCAAACGACAAGTATATTTTAACTTCGTGGGTATTATTTAACCACGCCGAACAGATTTACGGGCAACCACGATCTTAATATTCAATTTGCAAGGTCAAAGCTCCACTAAAACTTTGACCTTGCTCCTTCAATATTTACCCTAAAAGTTCATCAAATAAATCAAACAACTTATCAAGCTCTTCGATGGTGTTGTAGTGCATACAACCAATACGGACTACACCGCCTTTATCGAGCACTTTTAGTTGTTTACATAAACCTTGAGCATAAAAGTTCCCATCCCATACGCACACATGATGCTTACCTAAAAACTCAGAGACTTTACGTGGTTCAAGCCCTTCAAATGTAAGCGCAAACGTTGGAGTGCGCTCGCTTAAGCGATCTAGGTCATCAATACCAAACAATTTTATTTTTGGATAATTAACTAACCGTGTTAGAAAGTGCTCACTAAGTGCCATTTCGTGCTGCTTTGTTTTGGTAAAAGCAGCTGTTAGTTTTTCACGGCGTGAATAGCTTTCACTAAGCTCGCTAATATCGGCAATATAATCAACTGCTGCAACTAACCCCGCTAATGCTTCAAAGCTTTGCGTACCAGTTTCCCAACGCCCAGGAATAATATCTTTTGCAGGCTCTACTTTATATGGCGTAAACCCTTCAAGGTGCGCGCGTTTACCATAAACAATACCCACATGCGGGCCAAAAAACTTATAGGCTGAGCATGCTAAAAAATCACAGTTTAAAGCTTGTACATCAATCAACTCGTGGGGCGCATAATGAACCGCGTCGACATACACAAGTGCACCGACTTTATGTGCAAGCTCTACAATACGTTTGATATCGTTAATAGATCCTGTAGTGTTAGATGCATAAGTCACGGCGACTAATTTAGTATTGGTATTAAGTAAGCTCTCAAAATAAGCTAAGTCTAGGCTGCAATCATCTTCATTGATAAGTGCAGTATTTACTTTAGCACCTTTATCTTCTGCAGCTTGTTGCCAAGATGATACGTTTGAGAAATGATCAGCATTAGTCACAATTATTTCATCGCCGACTTGCCAATCACGGGAAATCGCACGGCTCAGGCTAAATGTCAGGCTGGTCATATTCGCACCAAAGACGATTTGCTCCTCCGATGGTGCATTGAGTAAATCGGCCACGGCTTGACGTGCATTTACCATTAACTCAACCGTTTTAGCGCTTGAGAAAAACGCCCCGCCCAAGTTTGAGTTAAAATAGCCTAAATAAGCTGACATGGCGCTAAGCACTTGCTGCGGTACTTGCGAACCACCTGGACCATCTAAAAAAATAGGTGACTTACCAGCTACTTGCTGCATAAGTGCCGGAAATCGACGACGTAGTTGTGTTAAGTTCATCATTAACCCTTAAGCTGTCAGCACGAAGCAATCAAGATAACCTTCTTGGCTGTCATTTATTTTATTCATCGGTGTGGCGTTGTGCCATACTTCGCGGTCGTTGATAAGCGCAAACATACCGTCTTTTATTTCCATTTTAAAACAGGGTTCAGCTTGTTTGTTTTCATATACCAATAGCTCGCCCCCTTCTAAGTTTTCGTGAGACACACCACATATGCATACATGATCAAAACCATCCTGATGAATACCTTCTGGCGCAGGAGGAGTATCACTATCAATAGCTAACATTCTAAATTGATGGATTTCAATGTCACGCTGTTCATCAATTCCGGTAATTGCTCGAAACTCATTTACAATACTTTTCATGCCTTCACTTTCAAGCAAGCTTTGCTCTAAGTTTTCATAAGTGCGTTCAATATTACCTTGGAAGGTATTAATTGAATCGTCTTGTACAAATGCTTTGGTTTTCTGTAATTGTAACTCTTCACCGATTACTTTTATCACCGAGTAACGGCGCTTGCGAAATGCACCATCCGCATATGGGTTAGCTGGAAGGTTTGCAAAAGATGGCTTAACTGCGTCAATATGAGCTTGGTTTACAAAGCGAAGTTGTAGTAAATTCTGGTTGTTTAATGCTGTCATAGAGATCTCGCCTATAGTCTAAAAGTATGACGAGGATCTTAATGCAAATAGCGTGGATAATTGATTTTTTATCTAAGCTGACAAAAAATAGTTAGCAATATATATGCTAAAAATCTTTAACTTTAAGATATAAATTCCAACCTTGAAAATTAATGGTTATTTTATATCTATATTTTTTAATTTAACATCGAGTAGGGTGAGGCTTATGCCTCATCCCTCTCACAGAACCGTACGTACGGACCTCGTATACGGCTCCTGTACCCTTCACATTTTATCAACTTATTTCCTAAACGCCGATAAAGCAAGCCATCCCGTATTCACTTTTTCTATTGGATATAAACCAAGCTCCTCAAACCATTGGTTTGGCATCGATACACAAGATAAAGGGCTTAGTGAGTTACGCCACGAGTTCATCTTAATGAACTTAAACGGTGGCTTTTTTCCTAACTGTTTTAGTCGTCGATGTAGCCTTGATGGCTTCTTCCACAACCTCAGCTGTATTGCCCTTAGTCTTCGTCTGATCCAACCTGCCAAGGCTTTTAGCTCTCGTTTACAATTGGCTATACTAAAATAATCCTAAATTCGGATAATAAGTGCAATTTCTCAGATTAGATGGCCAGCTGTTATAATTCGGCCATTTTCTCGCCAAAGGAAATTGCTTTAATGAAATATAAACAGCTGACACAAGAAGAAAGATACCAGATTTACGCGTTAATAAAAGCAGGAAATAACCAAAAGCAGATAGCTGAAGAACTAACTCGTTCACCGTCATCTATTTCTAGAGAGCTAAAACGCAATAAAGGACTTAAAGGCTATCGGCCTAACCAAGCCAATAACTTTGCTGAACAAAGACGTAAGTCATCTTTCAAAGCAAGTAAGTTAACAGAGGACGTCACTCACTGGATTAATAAATTGTTGCATGACGGACTTTCCCCTGAGCAAGTGGCAGGCCGCTTAGCTTTAGAGAAACAGGTCGTTTTACATCATGAAACAATTTATCAATATATTTACAGAGACAAGGCTCGTGGTGGCAAGCTACATAAGACACTCACTCGTGCATGTAAAAAGTATAAAAAACGCTATGGAAGCTATGATAAACGTGGACAGATAGTTAATCGAGTCAGCATTGATGAACGCCCAAGTATTGTGGATTCAAAGTCTAGGATTGGTGATTGGGAGGGCGATACAGTGATAGGTAAAGGGCGTAAAAATGCGCTTGTCACAATGGTTGAACGTAAAACGTTATATACAGTCGTTCACAGAATTGAAAGCAAGCATGCGAAAATAACAGCCGATGCGCTGATCACGTGTATGACACCATATAAAGGTAAGGTTATTACCGTGACGTTAGATAATGGAAAAGAGTTTGCTCACCATGAGCATGTTGCACAAAAATTAGAAGCTGATGTGTATTTCGCTCATCCCTATTCATCATGGGAGCGGGGCATAAATGAGAATACCAACGGCTTACTTAGACGCTTCTTCCCCAAGGGAACTGACTTTATGGCGCTAAGTGAAGCAGAGATACAGGCGGCAGTTGATAAGCTCAACCATCGGCCAAGAAAAACAAGAGGGTATAAAACCCCTCATGAATTATTTACGGGGCAATCAGAAGTTCTGGTGGCTGCATAATGATTGCACTTAATACTTGAATTCAAGAATTTACAAAACCGCGCACAACTGGATTTAGCCGTTTTATTACTTCTGCTAAATTTATGCCGCCGTTACGTTTTGTTAATTGCTTCACTTTTTGTTTAAACCCGATGAGTTTTGATGCTTGTATCCGTGTCCACTGGCTACCTATCTCTACTCCCAAAAACTTCACTCCTTTGCTGCTATGAGCAATATGGGTTTTATTTTGGTTCACGGTTAATTTCAAGTCTCGCTCTAGTATCTGGGTGGATGCCTTAAGTGCTTCTTGCGCTGCTTTTTCTGTGCTGCACAAAATCAAGATATCATCTGCATACCTCACTATTCGGTGATTACGCTTTTTCATTTCTTGATCGAAAGCATCTAGGTAGATATTGGCCAATAACGGGCTAATTACGCCACCTTGTGGGCTTCCTATCGTACTAGCCTCCCAGTGTTCACCTATCATTACTCCGCTTTTTAAGAACTGATTAATCAGTTTTAAAATACTACCGTCCGTCACTTTGCGTCTAACACTCCTAATTATCAAAGCATGATCAAGCAGGTCAAAACACTTCGACAAATCCATGTCTACGACCCAGTCGCGATGGTATTTACGGATAAATACACTTGCTTTACTGATAGCGTCATGACAGCTTCGTTTCGGCCTATACCCATAACTCGATGGGTGAAAGTCGATGTCGAATATCGGTTGGAGTATGTTCAATAGTGTTTGTTGCACTATTCGGTCTCGAACTGCGGGGATACCTAGCATTCTGACACCGCCATCATCTTTGGGTATTTCCACCCGTTTGACAGGTTGTGCCCTATATTGCTTGGTTTGCAGCTCAAGTTGCAGTTGTTTTAAGTTTGCTTCTAAATTCAGGGCGAATGCGCCTACGGTCTGCCTATCTATTCCGGCCGCTCCTTTAGCTGCTTTCACTTTTTTGAATCCCTTGTACAGGTTATTAATGTCTAATAATTGTCCGTACAAGCTGTAGTAAACTGTCATTTTCTGCCTTTGCTTGCGGTATGTCTGCTCGTGTCACTCTACTTATCGCTGATTCTTCATGATGACATTAGGTGTGCTAGCCTTTTTTGGCAATCTGCCTAAGTGGTCAGTCATTACTCCATTGCTCGCCCTTCAATTCTCAGCGTCTACATTCCTGTTTGGCCGTCATATTTTGGCTATTTCCGTCGAAATACTTGTGAGCCGATAAACAAAAGTTCCCGTCTTTCATACGCTTAAAGAATACTTCCCCCCTTCGCAATCAATTAAAGCTTTTGGCTAAAGTTGACCCCATCAAACATAATGTTGATGGTCGGCTTGGTTTTCCCCTCCACACCATTACTGGCTTTCATCGGCCTAGCCTTACTCACTACTACGGGTTCATCTGCCACCTCACACCGACACTAAATCTTGGCTTTCACCTTGAATTTAGGCCACTTACTCTCATTAAGTTTAGATGCCAGGCTTCCCCAGTTACTGCACTGGCTCCCTGTTAGAAATCCCACCCTCAAGCACAGTATTGGTCTGACTAAGTATAGGGCGTTGCGCTATTTTGCACGCTGACCCACCAATACTGCCGAAACAGGTTACGGTTAGTTGTGTACCTCTAACTTCTTATGGCTTCCTTCAGACCCCACCGTTGGCCAGTGACGCCCTTGCCATTCAGATTATCTTCCCCTTAGTCAGGGTGATAAGGCATCTTTCAGCCTATCGGGTTTGCCAGCTTCGCTGGGCAAACATCGAGTAGGGTGAGGCTTATGCCTCATCCCTCTCACAGAACCGTACGTACGGACCTCGTATACGGCTCCTGTACCCTTCACATTTTATCAACTTATTTCCTAAACGCCGATAAAGCAAGCCATCCCGTATTCACTTTTTCTATTGGATATAAACCAAGCTCCTCAAACCATTGGTTTGGCATCGATACACAAGATAAAGGGCTTAGTGAGTTACGCCACGAGTTCATCTTAATGAACTTAAACGGTGGCTTTTTTCCTAACTGCTTTAGTCGTCGATGTAGCCTTGATGGCTTCTTCCACAACCTCAGCTGTATTGCCCTTAGTCTTCGTCTGATCCAACCTGCCAAGGCTTTTAGCTCTCGTTTACAATTGGCTATACTAAAATAATTTACAAAACCGCGCACAACTGGATTTAGCCGTTTTATTACTTCTGCTAAATTTATGCCGCCGTTACGTTTTGTTAATTGCTTCACTTTTTGTTTAAACCCGATGAGTTTTGATGCTTGTATCCGTGTCCACTGGCTACCTATCTCTACTCCCAAAAACTTCACTCCTTTGCTGCTATGAGCAATATGGGTTTTATTTTGGTTCACGGTTAATTTCAAGTCTCGCTCTAGTATCTGGGTGGATGCCTTAAGTGCTTCTTGCGCTGCTTTTTCTGTGCTGCACAAAATCAAGATATCATCTGCATACCTCACTATTCGGTGATTACGCTTTTTCATTTCTTGATCGAAAGCATCTAGGTAGATATTGGCCAATAACGGGCTAATTACGCCACCTTGTGGGCTTCCTATCGTACTAGCCTCCCAGTGTTCACCTATCATTACTCCGCTTTTTAAGAACTGATTAATCAGTTTTAAAATACTACCGTCCGTCACTTTGCGTCTAACACTCCTAATTATCAAAGCATGATCAAGCAGGTCAAAACACTTCGACAAATCCATGTCTACGACCCAGTCGCGATGGTATTTACGGATAAATACACTTGCTTTACTGATAGCGTCATGACAGCTTCGTTTCGGCCTATACCCATAACTCGATGGGTGAAAGTCGATGTCGAATATCGGTTGGAGTATGTTCAATAGTGTTTGTTGCACTATTCGGTCTCGAACTGCGGGGATACCTAGCATTCTGACACCGCCATCATCTTTGGGTATTTCCACCCGTTTGACAGGTTGTGCCCTATATTGCTTGGTTTGCAGCTCAAGTTGCAGTTGTTTTAAGTTTGCTTCTAAATTCAGGGCGAATGCGCCTACGGTCTGCCTATCTATTCCGGCCGCTCCTTTAGCTGCTTTCACTTTTTTGAATCCCTTGTACAGGTTATTAATGTCTAATAATTGTCCGTACAAGCTGTAGTAAACTGTCATTTTCTGCCTTTGCTTGCGGTATGTCTGCTCGTGTCACTCTACTTATCGCTGATTCTTCATGATGACATTAGGTGTGCTAGCCTTTTTTGGCAATCTGCCTAAGTGGTCAGTCATTACTCCATTGCTCGCCCTTCAATTCTCAGCGTCTACATTCCTGTTTGGCCGTCATATTTTGGCTATTTCCGTCGAAATACTTGTGAGCCGATAAACAAAAGTTCCCGTCTTTCATACGCTTAAAGAATACTTCCCCCCTTCGCAATCAATTAAAGCTTTTGGCTAAAGTTGACCCCATCAAACATAATGTTGATGGTCGGCTTGGTTTTCCCCTCCACACCATTACTGGCTTTCATCGGCCTAGCCTTACTCACTACTACGGGTTCATCTGCCACCTCACACCGACACTAAATCTTGGCTTTCACCTTGAATTTAGGCCACTTACTCTCATTAAGTTTAGATGCCAGGCTTCCCCAGTTACTGCACTGGCTCCCTGTTAGAAATCCCACCCTCAAGCACAGTATTGGTCTGACTAAGTATAGGGCGTTGCGCTATTTTGCACGCTGACCCACCAATACTGCCGAAACAGGTTACGGTTAGTTGTGTACCTCTAACTTCTTATGGCTTCCTTCAGACCCCACCGTTGGCCAGTGACGCCCTTGCCATTCAGATTATCTTCCCCTTAGTCAGGGTGATAAGGCATCTTTCAGCCTATCGGGTTTGCCAGCTTCGCTGGGCAAACAAAATAAAAAAGCCTGCTTAGCAGGCTTTTTTAGATACAAACTTTTTGAAATTTAAACCGCTTGCTGAATAATCACTTCATCAGCCTTTTTGGTGTACTGAGGCATGCGATGGAAGTTCAAATAACGATAAGTATCAGCTGCTGTTGCATTGATCTTAGCTGCATATTCTTGATACTCAGCAGGAGTCGGTAATTTACCTAAAATTGCTGCAATTGCTGCAAGCTCTGCTGATGCTAAGAATACATTTGCGCCGGTACCTAAACGGTTAGGGAAGTTGCGTGTAGAGGTAGAAACCACCGTTGCTTTATCTGCAACGCGTGCTTGGTTACCCATACAAAGTGAACAACCTGGGGTTTCGATACGTGCACCAACACGACCAAAGATACCGTAGTAACCCTCGTCAGTAAGCTGGTCTTTGTCCATTTTAGTCGGCGGAGCTACCCAAAGCTGTGTTGGTATACGGCCAGTGAAACCATCTAGCAGTTTACCTGCGGCGCGAAAATGACCAATGTTAGTCATACAAGAACCGATGAATACTTCATCAATTTTCTCGCCTGTTACCTCTGAAAGTAAACGCGCATCATCGGGGTCGTTTGGAGCACAGAGAATGGGTTCTTTAATATCAGCTAAATCGATTTCAACAATGTGCTTATATTCAGCGTCTTTATCTGCTTCCATCAGTTCAGGGTTAGCTAACCATTCTTTCATTGCATTGATACGACGCTCAATAGTGCGAACATCACCGTAGCCTTCAGAAATCATCCACTTAAGCATTACAATGTTAGATTCAAGGTACTCTGAGATAGACTCTCTAGAAAGCTTAACAGTACAACCGGCCGCTGAACGCTCAGCAGATGCATCAGAAAGCTCAAATGCTTGCTCAACAGTTAAGTGCTCAACACCCTCAATTTCTAGTACGCGACCAGAGAATTCGTTGATTTTTCCTTTTTTCTCAACCGTTAATAAGCCCTCTTTAATACCATAAAGCGGGATAGCATGAACAAGATCTCGTAATGTGATACCTGGCTGCATTTCACCTTTAAACCGCACCAAGACTGACTCTGGCATATCAAGTGGCATCACCCCGGTTGCTGCGGCAAATGCCACTGCACCTGAACCGGCAGGAAATGAAATACCTAGTGGGAAACGAGTATGTGAATCACCACCAGTACCTACTGTATCTGGCAATAACATACGGTTTAACCATGAGTGAATTACGCCATCGCCTGGGCGCAGTGATACACCGCCGCGATTCATGATGAAATCAGGCAATGTATGGTGAGTATTGACATCAATTGGCTTAGGATAAGCAGATGTATGGCAAAAAGACTGCATAGTTAAATCTGCTGAGAAACCTAAGCAAGCTAAATCTTTAAGCTCATCACGGGTCATTGGACCGGTGGTATCTTGTGAGCCCACAGTCGTCATTTTCGGCTCACAGTACTGGCCCGGGCGAACGCCTGGCATATTACATGCCTTACCAACCATCTTCTGTGCAAGGGTGAAACCTTTATCAGAATCAGTAATAATAGCCGGCTTACGGAAAATGTCTTCCGCTTCAAGGCCTAGCGATGTACGCGCTTTATCAGTTAAACCACGACCAATGATCAGTGGTATACGGCCACCAGCACGAACTTCATCAAAAATCACACTCGATTTAATTTTAAATTCTGAGATTACCTCATCAGTACCATGGCGCTTAACAACACCTTCATATGGGTAGATATCAATTTGGTCGCCCATATCGAATTCATCAACATTTAGCTCGATTGGTAATGCACCTGAATCTTCCATTGTATTGAAAAAAATAGGCGCAATTTTATTACCTAAACAAATGCCGCCAACGCGCTTGTTGGGAACGTGGGAGATATCATCACCCATAAACCAAAGTACTGAGTTCGTTGCTGATTTACGCGAAGAACCCGTACCTACAACATCGCCTACATAAGCAAGCGGTAAGCCTTTCGCTTTTAGCTCTGCAAGTTGCGAAATTGGACCTACTTCGCCGTCGTTGTCAGGAACAATCCCCTCGCGCGCATTTTTTAGCATAGCTAAAGCATGTAAAGGAATATCGGGACGTGACCATGCATCAGGTGCAGGAGAAAGATCATCAGTATTCGTTTCGCCAGTTACTTTAAATACCGTTACTGAAATTTTACCCGCTACTGCTGGCTTATTAGTAAACCACTCGGCACTTGCCCACGATTCAATAACTTTTTTAGCATGAGTGTTACCTGCTTGCGCTTTTTCTTCAACATCATAAAACGCGTCAAACATTAACAAAGTGCTTGAAAGGCCTTTTACCACTATTGGCGCTAGTGATTCGTCATCTAAAAGCTCAATCATCGGTGCGATATTATAACCACCTAACATAGTCCCAAGAAGCTCAGCTGCTTTTTCTTTAGAAATTAAAGAAGAAGATACTTCGCCTTTAGCAACAACGGCTAAGAAGCCCGCTTTAACATAAGCAGCATCATCCACACCCGGCGGTACACGATTAACTAATAAATCTAGAATGAATTCTTCTTCACCAGCCGGTGGGTTTTTAATTAATTCGATTAATTCAGCCGTTTGCTGAGCGTCTAATGGCGCTGGTACGATACCTAACGCGGCGCGTTCTTCTACGTGTTTACGATATTCTTGTAGCACAATATTGCCCTCTTGGTGACGTTAAAGCGCTCGGCTATGCGCGTTGGCGCGAAAATCACCAAACACTTGTGGTATTCTTACTGGTTAATTATAAAGCTTTTAAGTATAGATTAAAATCCATCCAGTAACGCAAAACATCATACTCGCTATAAACCCCATGAATAGAACTATAAAAAATCGCTATTTTAATGAATATCAATTAACTACTAATAATAATTATTATTTTTAAGCATAAAAAAACCCAGCCGAAGCTGGGTTTTTAACTATAAATAATCGGTTATTTACGCATTACTTTAACGCGTTCAACAGACTTAAGTTGTGATTCTACACGACGGTTTTCAGCGTGAGCTTCAAGCGTATAATCTTCATTCTTAAGGCGCTCTTCACCATATCCAACTGTAGAAATTCTATCAGCACTGATGCCATCTTTAATTAGCTCTTCGGCAACATCATCCGCACGTTTTTCAGATAATGTTTTATTATAAGCGGCTTCACCAACTGCAGATGAATGACCTTCTAAAACAACAGTTGTTTCAGGGAACTCTTTTAAGAACTTAGCTACTTCTGCAATATCATCAAAGTATTTTTGATCAACCATCGCCAAATCATGAGGGAAAGTAACTAATAAGCTAGTTGTTACTTCTTGCTCTTCGTACACAGTACAACCTGTAGCATCAACTGCATCTGTCATAGGAGTATTTGCACATTGATCGTCTGCATCAATTACACCATCATTATCAGTATCTGTTGCAACAACAGGTTCTGGAGCTGCTTCAACCGGCTCTTCGACTACTGAACTCTGACCAAATAAGTAGTTGATACCTAATTTAGCATTCACATCTGTATAGCCACGGTCAAGACCTTGGTAAACTGATGTTTCAGCATTAAAGAATAGGCCATCAGTAATAAAGTGCTGGTAACCAACACCGGCGTTTAAGAAGGTATTATCAGTCGCGACTGTAATTTCTTTTACACCGAACAAGCCATAGAAAGGGCCGCCGTCAAAGTGATAAAGAGCATCAATACCATAGCGCTCTCCATCTACATCGTCACGATTACCGTTTGGAATTGGATTAGCTAAGAACGCATTAAAGTCCATATCTGCATACTCAAGACGTGCACTCCAGTTATCACTGAAACGGTAACCTGCTTCGGCACCCCAATTTGCAGACTCATTAACTTCTAAGTTTTGGTACATATTAAGATCTTTCCAAGAGGCGTCGTAATAGTCACCGAACACACCAATGTAAAAACCTTCTGTTTTTTCTGCTGCAAATGCTGATGCGCTAGTTGCAGCTAACGCGATTGCGATTGTAAGTGATTTTAATTTCATTGCTTCCTTCCCATTTTAACAATTAAACTTAACGAATAAGATTGTGACTAAATACTTTCAGTCCAATACGATTTCAACTAGAGTACCCAATGCTTCGTTAATGATTACTTAACGAGCATAGAAAGTTTGTAATTTTTATACAAACGTTACTTTAAGTTTAGGTGCTCTTTAATTATAGTTCAGATAGAATATTTTACTAAACTTCTAAAAATTCACATCAAATTTTGTAGTGTAGTTTTCCAATACATCCTTAACACTAAGGTATAAAATGCAATCTACCATTATAGGTACATTATATTGGTTAATTTAATATCAGCAAGCTAAAAGCAATAATATTGATAATATATAATCAATAGGGAATGCCTATGATAACTTACTTAAAGCTTAACGCCCCTAACTACCGAACTTTATACTTAGGTGCCACAAAAAGTTTGATAGCTTTTATCTAGGTCCCCACTAACATCTTGGTATTTTGATATTTCATTGTCAGCCTCATACGGATTTTTCAACACGTTTAAAAATTCGTCTAATTGCGCACTATGCTTATGTTCAATAAAGTCGCTAATGATTGTTTCAATTATATGGTTTCGCGGTATAACCCTAGGGTTTGCTTCACTCATTTTACCGTAGCTGAATTCATCGGTTCTCGCCAGCCACTTTTTCGCCCAACTAGAAAGTACTGCTGGCATCATTTGCGGGTCTTTTAAACTTTGCGTTAGATCGTTAAAAGTATTGGTATAATCTAAGTTATATTGCTTTAGCAAGGTCAATAACTCTGACACCAACTCGTTATCACTTGCTTGTGAGCCATTTAACCCTAGTTTTTGTTCCCACATTTCAGTGAATGCTTGGTTAAACTGATCTGCAAAATGATTTATTATCGAGCTAAGTAATTCAACGGCTTGCTCTTCATCATCACTAATCAGTGGGATTAGGCTCTCTGCCAGTCGTGCGCAGTTCCAATTAGCAATATTGGGCTGATTACCAAATGCATACCGACCTTGGCGATCTATTGAGCTAAACACAGTATCAAAGTCAAAGTCATTCATCATCGCGCATGGGCCGTAATCAATAGTTTCCCCACTTACTAAAGTGTTATCAGTATTCATTACACCATGAATAAAGCCGACTCGCATCCAACTAACAACGAGTTCAATTTGCTTTTGCATAACTGCGTTTAAAAAAGCCAAATAACGTTCAGTGCCCGTTGCTTCTATTTTTGGGTAGTGGCGTGCGATAGCTAAGTCTGCAAGTGCTTTTAATCCAGCTACATCACCTTGAGTTGCTAAATATTGAAATGAGCCTACGCGAATATGACTACTAGCTACTCGCGTAACAATCGCACCGGGTAAAGGGGTTTGACGATATACAGGCTCACCACTTGCAACAACCGCTAGGCAGCGAGTTGTTGGCACACCAAGGGCATGCATGGCTTCGCTCATAATATATTCACGTACCGCAGGGCCTATACTACACCGACCATCCCCCCCGCGTGAAAATGGCGTTGCTCCCGCACCTTTAAGCTGAATATCCCACGCTTGGTTGTTTTTATCGACTATCGCGCCAAGTAAATGCGCACGTCCATCACCAAGACGTGGTGAAAAGTGGCCAAATTGATGGCCTGAATAACCCAGTGCGACTGGCGCCACATCGCTATTTATTTTATTACCACTAAAGTAAAGTGCTTGCTGTGATGAATTAAAGTCAATATTTAGCTCTTCAGCAATATGGTCATTCCAAAGTAAAACTTCGGGTGCACCAACAGGGGTCGGTGTATCTGTAACGGAAAAGGCATCCGCAATATCAGTGTAACGAGAAATAAGTTTCATAAATCACCCTTTAATTAGCCTTAATGCCAACACGGTTATCACCTACACTGTAAGCAACAAGTAAGCTTAATTCTTGCAAACTCAAACCACTTTGTTGTTGCTGCTCATTAAAGAAATTCTGAGTGCTTTGGAGTGATTTTTTAGTTTGCAGACCACCATCAATGATCTTGTGACTACGTAGGTAACTTTCAACATCGCGAGATAACAAAAATGTATCTTTACCTAAAGTCCGTAAAGTATAAGGTCCTGTATTACCGCCTAATCGTGCACCGTGCTTTTTTAAGTATGCCCATAAACCAATAATATCTTCACTTGGCCAATTAGCAATAAATTGGCTAAAGCTACTATGCTCACTAGCTGCTTCATGGATCATATAAGCGTTTTCAGGAATAGTTTGTACTTTTTTAAAGTTACGAACAATACGTTCGTCACTTGCTTTTTGCTCGAGCATGTCCGGAGGCATCATTAGTAATTTCTCGATACTAAAGTCCCAAAAAACCTCTCTAAAGCCGGGCCATTTGCTATTGATCACTGACCAATAAAAGCCACTTTGAAATACTTTGCGTGTAAACTCCTCAAGCCAAATATCATCACTAATGGCCATTAGTTGCTGGGCTGTATTTGGGGCGACTAATAGTTGTTGTAACATGGCTTCGCCGCCTTTACGCTCAAGCGCTCGCTGGTATATATCTTGAAACTTTTCCATTACTCAATTACCCCTGCAAATCTTTGTATTAGTGTACGAAAAAATTACACTATACGTAACCATTTACTAAAAACGATCGCCTAAAACCTGCTTGACACCTAGACGGCTAAAATGCTTTAATCTCTGCTCATTCCCTATTTATGTGTGTTGGCTACAAGCGAGCACTCAGGGCTGGAAGAGGTGCGTTATTCAGGTAGCGTATGGTAGGAGCACACACTCCATCGACCATACGTGAGGGGAATTAACGCCGAGAAGTGTTTATCGTGTGATATAAGCATTTCGGGCGACTAGGTTGAATCCTAGCGACTGTCACCAAGTGCAGACACTGCAACTATTTGGTGGAGAGCTTCTGGTCTTAGTAATAATAAGGCTATTGTGCCCTATTGTTTTAAGCCCATTCGCTCTTCGAATTATAATATGTTCGATGACGCATACATGGCAAAAATTTATTAACGCCTGCCAATTGATTCATCGAACGCTCTATAAGTTCGTGAGAGATGATCAACAACTTTAATTTAGATGACTTCCCATTATGGACAGCATTAGTTACGCCGTTTAACCAACAAGGCGAAGTAGATTATGATGCTTTAACTGGACTTGTTGCTCAGCAACAAGCTGCCAATAACGGTATTTTATTACTTGGTAGCACCGGTGAAGGCTTAGCTTTAACACTCAAAGAACAACAAACGATTGTTGAGCATGTATGTCAATTAAACCCGAGAGTGCCATTAATGGTCGCGGTGGGTGGTATGAACTTAAAGCAGCAAATTGCTTGGGTTGAATATTGTAATCAACTCCCTATTGATGGCTACTTATTGGGTTCACCTCTTTATGCAAAGCCCGGTGAAGTCGGGCAAACACATTGGTTTGAAAGCCTGCTGGATACCAGTCGCTTTCCTTGTATGTTATATAACGTACCGGGGCGCAGTGCCGTTGATATACCCGTTAATGTTGTTCGTAATTTACAGCATCATCCACGGCTTTGGGCACTAAAAGAAGCTAGTGGCGACATCAACAAGTTTGAAGCATTCAGAGAAACCGCTCCCAACCTGGCAATGTTCAGTGGTGACGATGCACTGATGCCTTACTTTGCCCAAGCTGGCGCTAAAGGCTTAGTATCGGTAGCCGCCAATGCGTGGCCTGAGCAAACTCACGAATTTGTTAAGCGCAGCTTAAGCGGTCAACATCCCAATTTATTTGCTGATTGGTCTAAAGCCATTAAGAGCTTATTTTCCGTGGCAAGCCCAATTCCCGTAAAAGTATTAATGCATCAACAAGGTCGCATTAATACTCCCTATTTACGACCCCCGCTAACTCATTGTGAGTTAACGCAAACTGATTGCATTACCAATGCGAACAACACCATTTTATCTTGGCATTAAATACAGGTTTTTATAATGAGCTGGTTAGAACTATTAAACGATTTAGAAGCAGGCGCAGTCCGCGCAGCAACACAAGATGATAACGGCCAATGGCAGGCAAACGTTACCGTTAAGCAAAGTATATTAGAATCTTTTAAAAACGGCACTAATACAGAATTTCCAGGGGGGTTTGTAGACAAGCATAACTTAGCTCCGCAAAGCTTTGCTGCAGAGGCAGGTGTACGTATGGTTCCTGGTGGCACCAGTGTACGCCGTGGTGCGCATGTTGCTAAAGGCACTATTATCATGCCGCCAGCGTATGTAAATATTGGTGCCTTTATTGACGAAGGCACTATGGTTGATAGCCACGCGTTAGTGGGTTCGTGTGCACAAGTAGGTAAAAATGTACATTTAAGTGCTGCTGTGCAACTAGGCGGGGTACTTGAGCCAATTGGTGCAAGTCCTGTTGTAGTAGAAGATGATGCTTTTATCGGTGCAGGTTGTGTCATTGTCGAAGGAGTTGTAATTAAAAAAGGCGCGGTACTTGCCCCTGGGGTACGTTTATCAGCGACGATTCCTGTTTATGACTGTGTTAATGAGCGTCAACTTGATAAAGGTGAACCCATTCCAGAGTACGCTATTGTAATACCGGGCTCTCGCCCTGCTTCAAACACATGGGCCCGCGAGCAAGGCTTGAGCATGTCATGCGCGTTAATTGTGAAATACCGCGATGAGCAAAGTGACGCATCATTATTACTTGAAGAGGTTTTACGATAATGAGCTTTTTGAGCACACCAGTTAAAAATGCCTTAAATGAGTTATCTGCAGAGCTAGACTCCCCTTTTTTTATTTACGATCTTGATGTATTAAATAACCATTTAGCGCATTTAATGACGCAAACAGAAATAAAGCTTTGGTACGCGGTAAAAGCAAACCCCTTATCTAAAATTATTCAAAGTTTAGATAAGGCAGGCTTTAATTTTGATGTTGCTAGTAAAGGGGAGCTTGAGCAAGTACTTAACCAAGGTGTTAGTAGCAACCGAGTGCTCAACACAGGGCCAGCTAAAAGCCCAAAACAAATTAAACACTTCATTAGTCGCGGTGTACGCACTTTTGTAGCTGAAAGTATCAACCAAGTCCACTGGCTTAACAAACAAGCAACACAACAGCAGTGCCAACTACAAGTTTTATTACGCGTGCAATTACGCTGGCCTGAAGGTGAGAAAAACCCCTTAGGTGGTGATAGCCTAACCCCCTTTGGTTTAGGTTGTGATGAATGGCAAGCGCTTAATATAAGCGACTATCCAAACCTTAACTTTGATGGCCTACATATATTTCAGTGGGGCAATATGCTTAGTAGCGAGAAGCTAGCGGATCTTTGGTCACAAATGATTGACCCTCTAGTCAAGCTTGCAAACGACTTATCAATTAATTTAAAAGTCCTTGATTTAGGCGGTGGGCTAGGTATCCCTTATACTTTAGATGCCCCCACACTGAGCTGGGATAAGTTAATTAACTCTCTTACTACAATAAAACAACAAGCGGGCGTTGAGGAATTATGGATGGAGCTTGGTCGCTACGCAGTGGGTGAATGTGGACATTATGCAACACCTATTGTCGAAGCTAAGCAAAACTACGCTCAACAGCAAGTTATTTTAAGTGGAGGCATTAACCACCTACTTCGCCCAGCGGTAACCAATCAAGACTTTCCTGTACAATTATTACGAGAGTCGACTGCAAAAAGCCAAACGATGAGCTTATATGGACCTCTTTGTACCGCACTCGATTGCTTAGGTGAGCATCAACTTCCAGTCGATTTAAACGAACAAGACTGGCTTGTATTTAGTCAAAGTGGTGCTTATGGATTCACTGAAAGTATGCCTTACTTTTTATGCCATGAACTTGCTGGTGAATATACGTTAGAGCAAGGAAATGTCAGCTGCATACGCAGTATTGAAGATGCCAGCTACTATTTACGATAAGGTCTGAGATAAACCATGAGCAATGTGATACAGCAAGAAAATATCATCGTGGGGGAAGTCGCTAATGGCTTACCGTTATCAATACCGGTTTATCGTATTGAAGGGGATGGTTCAGGGCCTAGTGTATATATCCAAGCGAACATGCATGGTGCTGAGGTACAAGGTAATGCCGTTATTTACCAATTACTCGAGCAAATAAAACACCTCAAAATTAGGGGTGATATTACGCTCGTCCCTTATGCTAACCCTATCGGTTGTAACCAAAAATCCGGCGAGTTTACCCTTGGTCGTTTCGATCCTATTACAGGCACAAATTGGAATCGTATGTATCACTGCAATAATCACTTAGCGGCTCAATTTGCAACTGAATATGCGCACAGTGATGACGACACCTTAAAGACAGCCTTTAGGGCAGCGCTTATTAACGATGTAGAGCAACAACTAAGCGGCCCTGCTTATCGTGTTACCACGGGTAAACGTATCGCACTTAACTTACAAAAACTCGCTCATCAATCCGATATTGTATTAGATTTACACACCGGCCCTATTTCAAGCCAACATTTATATTGCCCAGACTATGCAAAGCAAAGTGCGCATTATTTTAATATTCCCCATGTGTTGTTTATACCTAGCGACTTTGATGGTGCAATGGATGAAGCCAGTTTCTGCCCTTGGTGGCAATTAACAGAACAACTAGCCAAGCAAGGCCGCGAGTTTAATGTACAAGTTGAAGCCTTTACCGTTGAGTTGGGCAGCCAAGAAAAAATAGACTTAAGTGTGGCGCTTGATGATGCAAATAGTATTTTAAGTTATCTCAATTATAAGCAAGTTTTTGAAGGGGCACCTCACAAACCAAAAGTAATGAAGCGGTTCGGGTGTAACTTAAATGACTACATTGCATACTATGCTCCAATAGGTGGAATGGTTGAGTATTTAGCTCCTTTAGGCGAGCACATTAAAGCAGGCCAGCCCATCGCTAATATTTTACGTATGGAGCGCTACTTGTCTGAGCAACCACTGCAAACTTTAACTTTTGATTGTGATGCTATTGCTATTTTGCACTTTGCTTCTGCGAGTGTTAATCAAGGAACTGAGCTTTATAAGTTTTTTACTAACGTCTTTGAGCTATAAGCTCTTACTTTCTCATTGCGTGAGAGCAACATTCGTTATAAATAATTAATGTTGCATTGAACAAGCGGCTTAGGCCGCTTTTTCTTTTTTAAAAACTGAACTAAACTCAATTAAGTTCAGTATCAATTCACTCAATATTAGTTAGATTTAAACAGATAATATAAGCCTTTAATGTGAAAATTGTATATTAAATTACAGGGCTTTGCGTATAATTTAGCTAATTGACTACACTCATTTGCAAGGATCATTATGAATTGGCGCTACGGAGTTTTTTTTACCACTATTATTTCAACCTCTGCGTTGGCACAGCAGCAAAATCCGACTGAACAAGACGATGAGTTAGAGCTTGTAAAGCAATGTATTTTAAACGAAGCAATTGGCGGCCAAAATGATATGACCATCGCTCAATTACGTGAAAAGTGCTCATCGGTTGATGAATCAAAACAAACTACAGCACTTGATAAACGTAAAGCCCGAGAAGAAGCCAGCGAGTCAAACCGCAATGTAATTACACCCCATAAGCGCAACTATATATTGCCTGTATCGTATGTTTCACACCCCAATGTTCGTGAAGCAGACGGCCTTTCTGATCTTTCTGAAGGTGACGGTGAGCCTCTTGATCATGTAGAAGCTAAATACCAACTGTCTATTAAAGTGCCGCTTTATGATAACTTCTCAGATGATGATCAAGCTGTTTATTTTGGTTTTACACTACAATCTTACTGGCAAGTATATAATAGTGATATTTCTTCACCGTTTCGTGAAACTAATTATGAGCCTGAAATTTTTTGGGTGAATTACCTTGATGAAGAGCATGTGTTTTGGGGTGATGAAATGGCCGTCGTACTAGGCTTGTCACACCAATCAAACGGCAGAAGCCAGCCAAACTCTCGTTCTTGGAATCGCATTTATGCCAACTTCATTTGGGAGAATGAAGGGTTTGTATTTAGCTTTAAACCTTGGTACCGCATCGCAGAAGATCAAAAAGAAACGCCACTACAAGCTGACGGCGACGATAACCCTAATATTTATCAATATATGGGTTATTTTGAGTTCTCAGGGGCTTATCGTGTTGATGAGCATGAATTCAGTTTTATGACTCGTAACAACCTCAACTCAGATAATCGCGGCGCAATACAGTTAGATTGGTCTTTTCCTCTTTGGGGACGCTTACGTGGCTATGCACAATATTTTAATGGGTATGGTGAGAGCTTAATTGATTACGACGCTGATATTGAGCGTATTGGTGTAGGTATTCTGCTAACTGACCTACTTTAATAAGTTATATAAAATGTATATGTAATTAAGGCCAAGCAATTGCTTGGCCTTAATCTTTTGCAAGACTTGACCCTGATTACTTTATAATCTTATAAGTACCTTCAAACTCTGCTACGAGTGTCTCGCCATCATAAACTTCAACAGGCACTAAATAACTCGCCTTACCCTCGCTTTCAAGCTCATTTAACTTCCCCTTACAACCACTTAAATTAACACTACCACGAGGTTCGTTATTAAGCGGTTTTGCATAATTAATATTGGCACTGGCCAATACAATATTGCCCTCAAGGCCCGCTTCTTTTAATGCTAAGTAAGTCGCACCCCAACCTGTTAAGGTCGCTAAGCTATAAATAGATCCAGCAAACATCGTGTTGTGTAAGTTCAAGTTAGCATCTAAATCAGCGCTAGTCGTAAATTGCCAATCGGTGTAGCTTTCTACTTTAATACCCATCGCATCACTAATCGGGATTGATTCGCGCCAAATATTTTGTAGTACTTCGGTCCAATTAGGATGACGGAACCAGCCAGGTTCGGATGGTCTTTGTTTAATCATTTTCCAGTGCTGAACATCGTTATAGGCTAAATGCGCTTTTTCTTTAAGCTCATAGCCATGGCGTTTATAAAACTCCAGTGCTCGCTCACGAGCAAATAAAACCAATTCGGCTGCATCTTGGGTCCACGCTATTTTTTCAAGTTCATGTAATAAGCGACTACCAATGTGTTGATTGCGTGACAACTCACTTACCGCCATATAGCGAACTTGCGCTTGCTGATGATTATTAAAATGCAGCCTTGCTACACCTAGCACATCACCTTCATTATTCTTTATAAAGCGATGCTCGGCATCTTGTTCCATATCATCTTGTTCAGAGCCACGAGGTTCACCCCAAGGTGCACGTAAAACTTGCCAGCGCAATTGATAGTATGCCTGCCAATCTTCGCTACTTTGTGGTGTAGTCACCTGAAACATAATCACTCCTATTAAAGCATTTAGCCAATTTTATTTGACACTTTATTATGGTTAGTAACCTTACCCTATCTCAATAAAACTTGGAATACGACTTTGGCTTATACCAAGTTACCTCAAAATCCGAAGGTATTGATTGAAAGTGATGACTATTCCTTTGTCAAAGTTAATAACGCAGTACAAATCACATTTAAACAAAAATTAATTTTTAACAATAACTTATGTCACCATTATTGCTTTTTAGAAGGGATTATCATTATTATAAAGTAACGTTTTGGAATTAGCCCCTGTAAAACACTCAATTTTGTATGTTCAGATGGTTTAGATATACAATATAAAATTAAATAGGCTACTGACGCTTTATCTTTATTGGTCTATGGTGGTGTTATGGAAAATTTATTTGAAGATAGTGGCACTGTAAAGCATAGCTTTATTGAAAATTGCCATCAAATAGGACAACTACTTTATTGGCACAAGCAAGGCGCTAATAGCATTCAAGTGCGCCAACATAAACAGTTACGCTGGTTACTTATTAACGAAACCTTACAATCTGTTATCGAAAAAAGTAGCCCTAACCGCCTGCTATTCCCACATTTGCAATATTTAGCTAAACTTTGGCAACCTTTAACTAAGCCACAAACCATACTTGAGCTCGGCCTTGGTGGAGGTGCTATCCGCAATTACTTACAATATAGCTATCCTGACAGCGCATTGATGTCAATCGAGAAAAACCCCAATATAATCCATTGCTACAAACGTTTTTTTGGTGGTAATGACGCCACTAATTTACAGTGCTCTGACGCCCAAGTAATATTTAACAACGGACAGTTATATGACTGGGTTGTGCTTGATTTGTTCAGCCAACTAGATGCACCTTTATTTTTATATAAACATCAATTTTATTTAAAAGTGCACGCAGCATTAACTGATAAAGGTTATCTATTTATCAACTTTTTATCTGAACACAGCTCGCAGCTCAAACAGCTAGAACACCTACTTTTCGCTTCATTTGGAAAACGCCCGATTATTGAAAAAATCCCCGGCTACATTAACCACATTGTGATGATCAGAAAATAGCGTCAGAATTCAAACTAAGTTCTCAAATTAAATGTAACAGGCCCATCGTTACATAAGCTCACTTGCATGTCGGCAGCAAACTGTCCGGTAGCGATGCTTAACCCTTGTGTTTTAGCTTGGCTTACAAAGTATTCGTATAGCTCGTTTGCTTGCGGTGGTGTAGCTGCTGATGAAAAACTGGGTCGCAACCCTTTTTTAGTATCTGCTGCTAACGTAAATTGCGAAACCACTAATAACTCACCTTGAATATCTTTTAGGCTTAAGTTCATTTTATCGTTTTCGTCATTAAAAATACGGTAATTGGCCACTTTGTGTAAAAGTTTATCAGCCGTTTGTTGTTCGTCATGCTTTTCAACACCAAGTAGTAGCAATATGCCTGGTCCTATTTGACCAATTACTTGACCACCAACCTCAACTTTAGCCTCTTTTACTCGTTGTATTAATCCTTGCATTTAATCCTCGATAACCTGACATCTATAAAAGCGGTAACACGCCGTACAACTCCAAATATACATTACAGTCATTGTACATGAACCCGAATCAGCAAAGTGCTGTACGTCACCATACGACAAACCTAGTCATAAGGTGTTAAGTGGAGGAAGTGTCCTCATCAAGCACGCTATCTGATGTCTCTTCTATATCATCAGGACATATGCAAACGGTAAACTCCGCGCCAAGTAACACCACTACCCAAGATAGATAAATCCATACGAATAAAATAGGGATGGTTGCCACGGCACCATAAATTACTTCGTATGAAGGAAAGTGGCTGATATAAAGCGCAAAACCTTTTTTTGTCAGTTCAAACAATAACGCAGCAAAAAAAGCACCGGGTATAGCAGCTTTAAAAGGCACCCGGGTGTTAGGCACTAAAGTATAGAGCATAATAAAGCCTGCCATTGAGATTAAGTACGGCAACAACCCTAGTAAAAAACCACTAAATCCAGGAATGCCCTGATCTGCAAACGACACCAAAGATACAATATAGGAAGTAACACCAATACTTGCTCCCAATAGCACAGGTCCAAGGCTCAATACCATCCAGTACACGGCAAACGAAATTACCATTGGGCGTTTCTTCTTTATTCGCCAAATTCGATTAAGTGTGGCGTCAACATTACGAATAAGTAACAAAGCAATAGCAGCCAAAAAGCCAATACCTACTGCAGTCATTTGATTCGCATTTCCTGCAAATGAGCTAATATGCTCTTTTATTACATCTGAAGAGGTTGGCACAAAGTTAGTAAATAAGAAGCTTTCTATGGCAGCCCGAGTCCCTTCAAAACCCGGAAAAGCAGAGAAAATAGCCACACCAACAGCAATTAAAGGCACTAAGGATAGCAAAGTGACATATGCTAAATATCCTGCATTTATAGTAACTTGATCATCAATACAACGATTAATATATTGCATCCACCAAACGGGCTGTTTGCGAATAAAAATGCGAGCTTGCTGCTTATAATATGTAAGCTTGTCATCCATAAATTTAACTTTTGATAAAATAGTTTTGATTATCATAGCAATCCACCACATAATTTAAAGTAATAATGGATTTATAAGGGTATTTTAATGAAAAAATTAGCTTTACTTAGCACACCTATTTTAGCCGTCACGCTATCACTTTCTGGATGTCAGTCAGCTTATTATTCGGCAATGGAGTCTGTCGGTGTGCACAAACGAGACATTCTTGTTGACCGTGTTGAAGAAACAAAAGACTCCCAAGAAGAATCTCAAGAAGAGTTTCAATCGGCACTTGAACGCCTAACAACCCTGATAGACTTTGAAGGAGGTGAGTTACAAGACGCCTATAACCAGCTAAATGATGACTACGAGTCAAGCTTACAAGCGGCTAATGATGTCACCAACAATATTAATAAAGTTGAAGATGTAGCTGAAGCATTATTTGAAGAGTGGGCAGATGAACTTGAGCAATATAAAAGTGCATCGCTAAAGCGCGAAAGCAGTAAAAAGCTAAGCACCACCCAGCGTCAGTTTGATCAATTGTTACGCTCTATGCGCAGTGCTGAAAGTAAAATGGAACCCGTGCTTTCCTCTCTTCAAGACAATGTTTTATATTTAAAACATAACTTAAATGCACAAGCCGTTAGTGCTATTAAAGGTGAATTCACCAACTTAAAGCGTGATATAAAAGTATTGATGGATGATATGAATAAATCTATCGCGGATTCTAATAAGTTCATTGAGCAAATGAACAAAGCAACCTAACAAGTATCTCACGAATTAGCCTGCCTTTAGCAGGCTTTTTAATATGTTTTGTTACCTTTGCATTTCACTGAGTCTCACTGGATTTCAGGCATAAAAAAACACGCTTTTAGCGTGTCTGTTTAATATTTTATATTGTTATTTCAGTGGTTGCGGGAGCTGGATTTGAACCAACGACCTTCGGGTTATGAGCCCGACGAGCTACCAGACTGCTCCATCCCGCGCCTGAAATATTAAGTTTTGTTTTACTTCTTACTTAATTAAAGAAGTGGTTGCGGGAGCCGGATTTGAACCAACGACCTTCGGGTTATGAGCCCGACGAGCTACCAGACTGCTCCATCCCGCGCCTGTGTATTTTAAGTCTATCGACTACTTTCTTTAATCTCTTCAGTTAGAGTTTACAGCACCAAATTCTATAAAAGAAGTGGTTGCGGGAGCCGGATTTGAACCAACGACCTTCGGGTTATGAGCCCGACGAGCTACCAGACTGCTCCATCCCGCGCCTGTAATTCTTCTTAACAGTATTGTGTTAAACACTAGCCTGTTTCGAAGAGAGCGCTATCATATAGCAATCAAAATAGAATGCAAGTGCTAAACTACTTAAAATAGTCCAACCGAACAAAAAGCATGCAAACCTAGAGTTCTCTTTGATGTGGGCTGATCATTTTTTGAAATTCCCAGTCGGGATGACCCATAACAATGAAGTCTGGATTTTCAGTGGTTTCTCGCAGGTTATAAGTCAAAGGGTTAAATTCTGCGTCAGTTATGCACCCCCCGGCCTCTTCCACAATAATTTGCGATGCGCCTGTGTCCCACTCACCGGTTGGCCCTATTCGTAAAAAGCAATCGGCTTTACCTTCAGCAACAATACATGCCTTTAGTGAGCATGAGCCTAACGCAACTGTAGCAAACTGGGCGTCAATATATTGGCTAACAGCCTCAATTTTTTGCCTGCGACTTACCGCTAAAGTTAGGTTTTCGGGTGTAGCGACATTAATCGGTTTATCTTCACCCGCCACGCGTTTAAACGCACCATTTTGATAATAGGCAAAATAGGTGGTTTTTTTAGCCGGCCAATAAATAACACCGAGTACAGGGCGGTTATTTTCAACAAGCGCAATGTTAACCGCAAAATCACCACTTTCAAGTATAAATTCACCAGTGCCATCCATCGGATCAAGCAACCAATAACGTTGCCAATCTTGGCGTTCTGCAAGTGCGGGGATCGGTGTTTCTTCTGACATAATTGGTATATCAGGAGCAAGGGCTTTTAAACCAGCGACGAGTACATCGTTTGCAGCAAGATCTGCCTTCGTTACTGGTGTGTTATCAGACTTTTCTTGCTTGCCAATATCGTCTTTTTTATAAAGCGACATAATGGCTGCGCCCGCTTGCTCAGCCAAACTGATACATGGCTCTAATAACTCAATCATTATTTATCCCCTGACTCTAAATGCTTATTTAATAATAGCAAAGCCGCAACACTTCGCGCTTCAGTAAAGTCAGCTTGTTCTAATAAAGTGGGCCAATCTACTACTGGCCACTTTACCACAACGAGCTCTTCAGGCTCATCACCCTCTAAATGCTCCGGATAAAGTTGCTCGGCAAATAAAATATGCATCGTGGCGTTAAAGTAGCTAGGTGCCATTGATAATGTTTTCAGCGCTATAAGTTTCTCTGCACCAAAACCCACTTCTTCTTTAAGCTCGCGGTTGGCGGCTTGCTCAGGTGTTTCGCCTGGGTCAATTAAGCCTTTTGGAAAACCAAGTTGATAGTCATTGGTTCCTGCACAGTATTCTCGCACTAGCAGTAATTGGTTATCACTGGTAATTGGCACAATCATTACAGCCCCACGGCCACCACCACGGATGCGCTCATACTGACGCTGCTCATCATTTGAAAATTTAAGTGCTAAAGACTCGACCGTAAATAAACGGCTTTTAGCTACAACATTATTACTGAGAATTTGTGGTGGTACTGGGTGCTTTTTCTGTGTCATCGGCATTAATTTGCTATCATGGCATTTACACTCATCATAAATCTTTTAAAGTGAAATGCCTATGCTAAATTGGTCTAAAATTGACACTGTGCTACTTGATATGGACGGCACATTACTTGATTTGCATTTTGATAATTATTTTTGGCTTAACGTCATACCACAGCAGCACGCCCTTAAACAAGGTATTAGCCTTGAAGCGGCTAAAGCAGATATTATGCATCGCTGCCAAGCTGTGAGCGGCCAAATAAGTTGGTATTGCCTTGATTATTGGCAACAACAGCTAGATCTGCCAATTATGGAATTAAAACGCCAAATTCAGCATAAAATAAAAGTCCGCGAAGATGTACCTGAATTTTTAAGTGCACTTAAGCTGCAGGGTAAAAACCTAATAATGCTAACTAACGCCCACCCCGACAATGTAATGCTCAAGTTTGAGCTTACTGATATTGATAATTATCTTGATGGGGTTATCTCAACGCATCAATATGGGGTAAGTAAAGAGCAGCAAAGTCTATGGCAGCAAGTGCATAACGAGTGGCAGTTTGATAAACAGCGAACGCTGTTTGTTGACGATAGCTTAGCGGTACTTAATGCAGCACGCGAATACGGCATTGGGCATTTATTAGCGGTTGCCAACCCTGATAGCCAACAACCGAATAACGAATTCAGTGATTATTTAAGCACCACTGATTTTCGCACGCTTATTTAGGGTAGCGCGCAACTAAGCCTTGGTAAACTTGTTTAGCAAAATCGGCATGCTCAGTATCAAGGCTTTTAACTACCTCTACTAAATGCTCGTTATCTTCTTTCCCCTGCCATATTTTATGATAACTCCCATCTTTGTAACCATAATCTTGACGGAAAAAGTTAAGCGTATTTTTCCCCACATAACCACGGTATAAATCGTCTATACTCATCCCCATTTGTGCCATACAGCCAGAAAATGCCGCAGCATTAAAGGTCTTATCTGCAACCGCAGAGGCAGCTAATAGCTCTAATGTTTGTTTAAAATCATCACCCTGTTGTGGTGTGCTCAGCTCCGCCTCTAATTGCGTGGCGATTTGCTCATAACTGGTTTCATCATCTATACGTAGCGATAAACCAAAATGAAAAATATCAACAAGCTCCAAAATAACTTGCTCGGTATCTGGAGTTTGTTTTTTCCACCATTTCCAACCGTAATGATCTAGCATTTCAGCACATTCAACCCAAATAGCACGAGACCATTCAAACCCTTGGCTAAACCATTTCTCGTGAACTTTAGTGTTCATGGCGTTTTGCATTTCTAGCATCACTACTAGCTTATTTAAATTGGCAGACATATCAATTCCTGTCGTTTTGGGTGGCGTAATTTTCGTTGGTGTAATAATACAGATAAAATGCTGATTGTGCATTGCTGTATATTTTTATTAGTGTACTAATTATGTTTATCGTGACGTCGTAAACTCATGCCAAGAATCAATTAAATCAACGAAATCGTCAAAACCACAGCCACTAGTTAGACCACTTTCTTCAATCATTAGTTCGTCATCTTGATAAGCTAAAATATCTTCAGAGTCTTGGTGTAATGCATGTGCTTCAAAAATCGCTTCATCTTTATTAAGTATTAAATCAACTTCTTGCCCCTGTAATGTAATAGGTTCAAAGCTAGTTGAAACAGCCTTTATGAGCGCCTGTACCATGGGGATTTTATCTTTGCCGACTTCTTCATTAAGCCAGCGACCAATAACTGCATGCTCGCTACTTATTTTAATGCGAAAGCCACTAATTGGATCGCGAATGAATTGATATTCCATGAATACGCTCTTAAAAAAACAATTGGCCGATTATACTGACAGTAGTGAAAAGTACAAAAAATAGCGCCTTAATTAGCGCTACTTAATATATTAATTTTACGATACTATTTTTCGACCATTCTATAACCTATAACGAGCTGCATCGATAATTGACCACAAATAAATAATAGGCACTAATACAAACCCTACCAATACATAAATAAGTGCATAACTAATGATAATAGCTAATGCAAAAAAGATGGCAGATAAAATGCGCCCTTGCACTAATTGACCTAGGCCTGGGAAAAATATATTACAAATAGCCGCGATAACGTTACCGCCTGAACCTTGTCCTGACATAATAGCCTCAAATGTTTTTATTTCTGACGAGTTTAATACATGCATCATGCCAATAATTTAACTATTTATAATCAACAGGTTAATTAATTCATGGCACAGCATATAATTTAATTTTAGTTTATTTCACTAAGTTTAAGTCAAATTAGCAATTTTTGTAATCTGTTTTGATCTTAGCATTCTTGAATTCAAGTATTAAGTGCAATCATTATGCAGCCACCAGAACTTCTGATTGCCCCGTAAATAATTCATGAGGGGTTTTATACCCTCTTGTTTTTCTTGGCCGATGGTTGAGCTTATCAACTGCCGCCTGTATCTCTGCTTCACTTAGCGCCATAAAGTCAGTTCCCTTGGGGAAGAAGCGTCTAAGTAAGCCGTTGGTATTCTCATTTATGCCCCGCTCCCATGATGAATAGGGATGAGCGAAATACACATCAGCTTCTAATTTTTGTGCAACATGCTCATGGTGAGCAAACTCTTTTCCATTATCTAACGTCACGGTAATAACCTTACCTTTATATGGTGTCATACACGTGATCAGCGCATCGGCTGTTATTTTCGCATGCTTGCTTTCAATTCTGTGAACGACTGTATATAACGTTTTACGTTCAACCATTGTGACAAGCGCATTTTTACGCCCTTTACCTATCACTGTATCGCCCTCCCAATCACCAATCCTAGACTTTGAATCCACAATACTTGGGCGTTCATCAATGCTGACTCGATTAACTATCTGTCCACGTTTATCATAGCTTCCATAGCGTTTTTTATACTTTTTACATGCACGAGTGAGTGTCTTATGTAGCTTGCCACCACGAGCCTTGTCTCTGTAAATATATTGATAAATTGTTTCATGATGTAAAACGACCTGTTTCTCTAAAGCTAAGCGGCCTGCCACTTGCTCAGGGGAAAGTCCGTCATGCAACAATTTATTAATCCAGTGAGTGACGTCCTCTGTTAACTTACTTGCTTTGAAAGATGACTTACGTCTTTGTTCAGCAAAGTTATTGGCTTGGTTAGGCCGATAGCCTTTAAGTCCTTTATTGCGTTTTAGCTCTCTAGAAATAGATGACGGTGAACGAGTTAGTTCTTCAGCTATCTGCTTTTGGTTATTTCCTGCTTTTATTAACGCGTAAATCTGGTATCTTTCTTCTTGTGTCAGCTGTTTATATTTCATTAAAGCAATTTCCTTTGGCGAGAAAATGGCCGAATTATAACAGCTGGCCATCTAATCTGAGAAATTGCACTTATTATCCGAATTTAGGATTTAATTAAATTTAAAGAGCTGGTTATAAAAACAGTATTTTATTTAGCCCAACTAAAACACCTGTTATACTATTTGCCATTAATGATTGAAAAGGCGTGATGATGGACGTTTCAGAATTACTCGATGGCTTAAATGATAAACAACGGGATGCCGTCGCAGCTCCTTTGCAAAACATGCTAGTGCTTGCTGGTGCAGGCTCTGGTAAAACTCGAGTACTGGTTCATCGTATAGCGTGGTTAATGCAGGTAGAGCAAGCATCTGCCTACAGTGTATTTGCCGTGACCTTTACCAATAAAGCCGCTAAAGAGATGCGCTCGCGCGTTGAAGAAACCCTAAAAGCACCGGTTGCCGGTATGTGGATTGGTACTTTCCATGGCTTATCGCACCGTATTTTACGCGCTCATCACCGTGAAGCGAACCTTCCTGAAAGCTTTCAGATTTTAGATTCTGACGATCAACTGCGAATGATCAAACGCTTACTAAAAGCGATGAATATTGATGATAAAAAATGGCCAGCAAAACAGTTTGGCTGGTACATCAGTGCAAAAAAAGATGAAGGCCTACGCCCTAAAGATATTCAAGCGTATGATATCAACGAACAAATGATGTTAAACGTTTATAAAGCTTATCAGGAAGCATGCGACCGAGCAGGCCTTGTTGATTTTGCTGAAATACTGCTGCGAAGCTTTGAGGTCTTAAAAAATAACCCAACCTTACTTCATCATTACCAACAGCGCTTTGCGCACATGTTAGTAGACGAGTTCCAAGATACTAACACTATTCAATATGCGTGGTTAAAACTGTTAGCGGGTAATACTAACAGTATTATGATTGTAGGTGATGATGACCAAAGTATTTATGGTTGGCGCGGTGCTAAAATAGAAAACATTAAGCGCTTTTTAACTGATTTTGAGGCCGAAACTATTCGCCTTGAACAAAACTACCGTTCAACAGCCACTATTTTGAAAGCGTCAAATACGTTGATTCAAAATAACTCAGACCGAATGGGAAAAAGTCTCTGGACTGACGGCAGTGAAGGGGAGCCGATTTCAGTTTATGCGGCATTTAATGAGCTCGATGAAGCACGTTTTGTAAGTAGTAAATTACGTAGCTGGCTCAATGCCGGTAACGCACTGCAAGATGCTGCTATTTTATATCGCAGCAATGCACAGTCGCGGGTACTTGAAGAAGCCATGCTACAAGAAGGTTTAAAGTATCGTATTTATGGCGGTATGAGATTCTTCGAACGCCAAGAGATAAAAGATGCACTGGCGTATTTACGTTTAGTTGGCAATCGCCAAGACGATGCAGCCTTTGAGCGTGTTATAAATACGCCAGCGAGAGGCATTGGTGATAAGACACTCAGCCATGTTCGTGACTGCGCCCGTAATGAATCATTGCCATTATGGTATGCGGCTAAAGCAATTGTTGAGCAACAGCATTTATCTGGGCGCGCTGCTGGTGCGGTTAGTAAATTTGTTGAGTTAGTAGAGCATATCGAAGATAAAATAAGCGACCTCACCCTAGAGGAACAAGCAAAATACGCGATTCAAACATCAGGTTTAATGGCAATGTATCAAGCTGAAAAAGGCGAAAAAGGCCGTGCTCGAGTAGAAAATTTAGAAGAGCTAATCAGCGCTTGTGGTCAATATGAACTACCTGAAGATGAAGAGTATAGTTCGCCATTACAAGGTTTTTTAGCTCACACCTCACTTGAATCCGGTGTTGGCCAAGCAGAGGAACACGAAGATGCCGTACAAATGATGACTCTTCACTCAGCAAAAGGCCTAGAGTTTCCATTAGTATTCATGGTCGGCGTTGAAGAAGGCATGTTCCCCTCTCAGCAAAGCAACGAAGAGTCAGGCCGCTTAGAAGAAGAACGCCGACTTTGTTATGTAGGCATGACCCGCGCAATGGAAAAACTTTATATCAGCCATGCTGAAAGCCGCAGGCTTTATGGCCAAGAAAAATACCATAGCCCGTCACGATTTTTACGCGAAATACCTGAAGACTGCATTGAAGAAATACGTATTAAAACACAAGTATCAAGGCCCCCTGTATCAGGGCGCTTTAGCCCATCTGTAACCCACGCAGCCTTTGAAGACAGTGGATTTAGTTTAGGCCAACGCGTATTGCATGCTAAGTTTGGCGCAGGTACGGTACTAAACTATGAAGGAAGTGGTGCACAATCTCGTATTCAAGTTAACTTTGATGATTTAGGCAGTAAATGGTTAGTGACCGCGTATGCCAGACTCCAAGCTATTTAAGCAACACCTTGCGCCACTTTTAGCGCAGTTACAACTGGCAAAGCATCGCCAGTTGTTACTGATCACTGGTGAAAAAAGCTGGTGCTATAAAGAGTCTCAAACCTTAACAAACCAGCTAACAACTAATATATATATCCTTGCAAATGGCGAGCAACTGAGTAACAGCCAATGGCCTGAACATACGCATCAAATTTTAGGTCAAGAATTTGACCATGTTGTGTATGACGGCTTTAGCGGTATTTACCCAGATAAATTTGCAGCACTGAGTGGCACAGTTCGCGCTGGCGGTTTGATGGTTGTGTTGCTACCAAACCTTTGTGATCTCACTCAATGGCACGACCCTGCCCTAAGTAAATTTCAGTCGCATGGGCACTATCAAACACTAAGTTACTTTAACCAACGCCTTGCAGTACTCATATCACAGCTTGATATAGCACACTTTGATCAACACACAGGCTGGCAATCAGCACCTGTCGCTAAGCACACAGCTATAGATAAACCAGCTATAATTGAGCTTGATTTAACTGAGCAGCAACACTGTATTGAACAAATAATCAAAACAGCCAATGGGCGGGCTAATCGCCCACTATTAATAAGCGCCGATCGTGGCCGTGGTAAGTCAGCCGCTTTGGGCTTTGCAGCAGCAGAGCTCACTGATAAAAATATTATTATTTGTGCAACTCAACCCCGAGCGGTGCAAACAAGCTTTAAACACTTAGCCTCACAGTTAAATTTACCACTAAATAAAGCTCAGAAGAAGTTAGCTAACCTCAGCTATGTCGCACCCGACGTATTACTAGATACTTTGCCTAAATGTGACATCTTATTTGTTGATGAGGCTGCAGCTATTCCGGTGCCCATACTATTAAAAATACTAGCTAGTTATCCACGTATCGTATTTGCTAGCACCATTATAGGTTATGAGGGTAATGGCAGGGGTTATACGCTACGTTTTAAACGTCATCTGCAACAACACTATAAAAACATGCGTAGCGTTACACTTGAGCAACCAATTCGCTTTGCTAAATATGACCCACTTGAGCAACATATTCGTACTTTACTAGCGCTTGATACCAGTTACCAAGCAACTAACTTCGCTATAACAACAGTTACGCACCACAAGATTAGCCAGCAACAATTAATTGATGATGAAGCGCAACTTCGCCAGGTTATCGCACTGCTGGCGTTAGCACACTACCAAACCACAGTGAACGATCTACGCCAAATACTTGATGGTACGAAGCAAAAATTATTTATTAGTAAAGTAAACGAACAAATTATTGGAGTTTGTTTAGTTGCTATAGAAGGTGGTTTTGACGCAGCATTAGCAGAACAAATAGTTGAAAAGGAACGTCGTCCACAAGGGCACTTACTAGCGCAAACACTAGCACAAATTAGTTTTGATAGTTCAGTAATACAACAGTCAACTGCACGAATAGTGCGAATCGCGGTAGCACCTGAATACCACAATCAAGGACTTGGCCAACAATTATTGAGCTTTGTTGAACAACAAGTTAAAGCCACATGCGCTTGGATCGGTGCAAGCTTTGGTGTAAATTCGCCGCTATTGGCTTTTTGGCAAAAAAGCCTCTTCAACTTAGTCAAGATCGGTTATAAAGCAGACAAAACAACCGCAGAACACGCCGCATTGGTAATAAAGCCACTTACTATAAATAGTGAATTAGTAAATCGCCTTGAGTTACAGTTTAGCCAACACTTCTCATTACAATTACTAACCCACTTTAGTCATTTAGAGCCGACCTTGGTAAGCACAGTAATGAGCAAATTACCGCATACTAGTCTATCGCAAAATGACAAAAATCATCTAAAGCAGTTATTGTCATCAAACTATACCCTCTTTGATATTCAACCTCTTTTATGGCGCATTATCTGGTGTTATCCAGACAGCTTAAAAAATTGCTCAGACGATTTCCAATGGTTACTTATTCGGCTGACGCTACAGGGTTGGTCGCTCGAAGAAGCAAAAAACACTCTCAACCTTACAGGCAAAAATAGCATCAATCAATTATTCAAACAGGCTGTTAATGATTGGTATAAAAAAAACTATTTTAGGCTTTGCTAAATATATTAGCAGCCACCTTTAATGCAAGATTCAACCAAACTGGTTACTGCTTTACAACACAGCTGTATTTTCTGTTGCTGAAAGCAAAAGGCCGGACTGTTTTGGATCGAGCTTGTTGCAATTTAAAGTCAGATAGTTTCAGGCGTCACGGCCTACCCACCTAGAGCTACTTTGTTTCTACGCAGTTCAATTAACCTTTTTAACAACCCCCAGACAACAAAAAAACCGTCCAATTGCTGTAACGGGTTTCTTTTATTTAAAGCCTGATAATGGCGCGTAGTGCCCACAGTGGTGGAGAGTCGCATAACAAATACGACACTGTCTTTGTCAGGGCTTGGCCCAGAGGAGCTGCTGTATTTCACTACTGTGTTTCACTACTGAGTTCGGTACGGGGTCTTGGCTTGGTGTTTTTACTTTATTCCAGACGTAAAAAAGCCCGACTCAATGAGTCGGGCTTTCTACAATTTGAAGCCTGATAATGACGTAGTGCCCACAGCGGTAGAGAGCCGCATAACAAATGCTACACTATCTTTGGCCGGGGCTCGCCTTCGAGCTGTTTTGTTTCACTACTGAGTTCGGTATGCGCTCTTGGCTATTTACTAAATCCCAGACAGTAAAAAACCCGTCACATTGCTGTAACGGGTTTCTTTAATTTGAAGCCTGGTAATGTCCTACTTTCGCATAACAAATGCTACACTATCATCGGCGCTGTTTCGTTTCACTACTGAGTTCGGCATGGAGTCAGGTGGGTCCAAAACGCTATTGTCACCAAGCAAATTGGGGCGTTAATTCGTATCGCTACGCACTAACTAAATTTGGAAAATAGCTAATAATATTTTTTAAGTCTTTCAGTAATTATCTACTTTAGTCATTAACTTCTGTATAAACTGTCGCATAAAACGCGTTTGGCGTTGTATGGTTAAGCCTCACGGGTAATTAGTACAAGTTAGCTTAACATGTCACCATGCTTCCACATCTTGCCTATCAACGTTGTAGTCTTCAACGGCCCTTCAGAGACTTTAAAAGTCTAGTGAGAAATCATCTCGAGGCCTGCTTCGCGCTTAGATGCTTTCAGCGCTTATCAGTTCCGAACGTAGCTACCGGGCAATGCCATTGGCATGACAACCCGAACACCAGCGGTTCGTTCACTCCGGTCCTCTCGTACTAGGAGCAACCCCTCTCAATTCTCAAACGCCCACGGCAGATAGGGACCGAACTGTCTCACGACGTTCTAAACCCAGCTCGCGTACCACTTTAAATGGCGAACAGCCATACCCTTGGGACCGACTTCAGCCCCAGGATGTGATGAGCCGACATCGAGGTGCCAAACACCGCCGTCGATATGAACTCTTGGGCGGTATCAGCCTGTTATCCCCGGAGTACCTTTTATCCGTTGAGCGATGGCCCTTCCATTCAGAACCACCGGATCACTATGACCTACTTTCGTACCTGCTCGACGTGTCTGTCTCGCAGTTAAGCTGGCTTCTACCATTACACTAACCGTACGATGTCCGACCGTACTTAGCCAACCTTCGTGCTCCTCCGTTACTCTTTAGGAGGAGACCGCCCCAGTCAAACTACCCACCAGACACTGTCCGTAATCCCGATTCAGGGACCAACGTTAGAACATCAAAACTACAAGGGTGGTATTTCAAGGTTGACTCCAACAAAACTAGCGTCTCATCTTCAAAGTCTCCCACCTATCCTACACATGTAGGTTCAATGTTCAGTGCCAAGCTGTAGTAAAGGTTCACGGGGTCTTTCCGTCTAGCCGCGGGTACACAGCATCTTCACTGCGATTTCAATTTCACTGAGTCTCGGGTGGAGACAGCGTGGCCATGGTTACACCATTCGTGCAGGTCGGAACTTACCCGACAAGGAATTTCGCTACCTTAGGACCGTTATAGTTACGGCCGCCGTTTACCGGGGCTTCGATCAAGAGCTTCTCCCTAAGGATAACCCCATCAATTAACCTTCCGGCACCGGGCAGGTGTCACACCGTATACGTCATCTTGCGATTTTGCACAGTGCTGTGTTTTTAATAAACAGTCCCAGCCACCTGGTCACTGCGGCTCCAATTAGCTCAGGGAGTAAATCCCGTCACCCATCGGAGCGTACCTTCTCCCGAAGTTACGGTACGATTTTGCCTAGTTCCTTCACCCGAGTTCTCTCAAGCGCCTTAGTATTCTCTACCTGACCACCTGTGTCGGTTTGGGGTACGATTCGGTATAATCTGAAGCTTAGAGGCTTTTCCTGGAAGTATGGCATCAACAACTTCACCACCTTAGTGGCTCGTCTCGTGTCTCAGTCTAACAGTAACCCGGATTTACCTAAGTCACTAACCTACTCACTTTCACATGGACAACCATCGCCATGCTTGCTTAGCCTGCTCCGTCCCCCCATCGCAATTATACCAAGTACGGAAATATTAATCCGTTTCCCATCGACTACGCCTTTCGGCCTCGCCTTAGGAGTCGACTTACCCTACCCTGATTAACATGGGATAGGAACCCTTGGTCTTCCGGCGTGCGGGTTTTTCACCCGCATTATCGTTACTCATGTCAGCATTCGCACTTCTGATACGTCCAGCATGCCTCCCGGCACACCTTCAACCGCTTACAGAACGCTCCCCTACCACTCATCCTAAGATGAATCCGCAGCTTCGGTGCATAGTTTAGCCCCGTTACATCTTCCGCGCAGACCGACTCGACCAGTGAGCTATTACGCTTTCTTTAAAGGATGGCTGCTTCTAAGCCAACCTCCTGGCTGTCTGTGCCTTTCCACATCGTTTCCCACTTAACTATGACTTTGGGACCTTAGCTGGCGGTCTGGGTTGTTTCCCTCTTCACGACGGACGTTAGCACCCGCCGTGTGTCTCCCGGATAGTACTTTACGGTATTCGGAGTTTGCAAAGGGTTGGTAAGTCGGGATGACCCCCTAGCCTTAACAGTGCTCTACCCCCGTAAGTATTCGTCCGAGGCTCTACCTAAATAGATTTCGGGGAGAACCAGCTATCTCCCGGTTTGATTAGCCTTTCACTCCTAACCACAGGTCATCCCCTAACTTTTCAACGTTAGTGGGTTCGGTCCTCCAATTGATGTTACTCAATCTTCAACCTGCCCATGGCTAGATCACCGGGTTTCGGGTCTATACCTTGCAACTCATCGCCCAGTTAAGACTCGGTTTCCCTACGGCTACCCTATTCGGTTAACCTCGCTACAAAATATAAGTCGCTGACCCATTATACAAAAGGTACGCAGTCACCTAACAAGTAGGCTCCTACTGCTTGTACGTACACGGTTTCAGGTTCTATTTCACTCCCCTCACAGGGGTTCTTTTCGCCTTTCCCTCACGGTACTGGTTCACTATCGGTCAGTTGGGAGTATTTAGCCTTAGATGATGGTCCACCTATATTCAGTCAAAGTTTCACGTGCTCCGACCTACTCGATTTCACTTAAATTGCATTTTCATGTACGGGACTATCACCCTGTATCGTGGCGCTTTCCAGCGCCTTCCATTAACACAACAAAAGCTTAAGGGCTGTTCCGGTTTCGCTCGCCGCTACTTCCGGAATCTCGGTTGATTTCTTTTCCTACGGGTACTTAGATGTTTCAGTTCTCCGCGTTCGCCTCGTTAACCTATGTATTCAGTTAACGATACCTGCAAGCAGGTGGGTTTCCCCATTCGGAAATCTTAGTCTCAAGTGCTTTTTACTAGCTTGACTAAGCTTATCGCAAGTTAATACGTCCTTCATCGCCTCCAACTGCCAAGGCATCCACCGTGTACGCTTAGTCACTTAACCATACAACCCAAACGGGTCTTTGTTTTGTGACAGTTTAACTTCGCCAGAAGTTAATATTGAATACTAAAGTAGATACCAATCAATCAACTCATAAGAGTTAACTAAATGGCACTGAATGATACTGCTATCATTCTTTTTTACTTTTGAAAACTCTTGATAAATACAACGTATCTATCAGAATTTTATTATCAGCTTTTCCAAATTTTTAAAGAGCATATTAATTAGTAAGCGTTCGCTTTCTAACTAACAATCATCTGTGTGGACACTACGAACAAATAAGTTCTAAATCGTATAAGGAGGTGATCCAGCCCCAGGTTCCCCTAGGGCTACCTTGTTACGACTTCACCCCAGTCATGAATCACTCCGTGGTAAACGTCCTCCCGAGGGTTAGACTATCTACTTCTGGAGCAACCCACTCCCATGGTGTGACGGGCGGTGTGTACAAGGCCCGGGAACGTATTCACCGCGTCATTCTGATACGCGATTACTAGCGATTCCGACTTCATGGAGTCGAGTTGCAGACTCCAATCCGGACTACGACGCACTTTAAGTGATTCGCTTACCTTCGCAGGTTCGCAGCACTCTGTATGCGCCATTGTAGCACGTGTGTAGCCCTACACGTAAGGGCCATGATGACTTGACGTCGTCCCCACCTTCCTCCGGTTTATCACCGGCAGTCTCCTTAGAGTTCTCAGCATTACCTGCTAGCAACTAAGGATAGGGGTTGCGCTCGTTGCGGGACTTAACCCAACATCTCACAACACGAGCTGACGACAGCCATGCAGCACCTGTATCAGAGCTCCCGAAGGCACCAAACTATCTCTAGTAAGTTCTCTGTATGTCAAGTGTAGGTAAGGTTCTTCGCGTTGCATCGAATTAAACCACATGCTCCACCGCTTGTGCGGGCCCCCGTCAATTCATTTGAGTTTTAACCTTGCGGCCGTACTCCCCAGGCGGTCTACTTAATGCGTTAGCTTTGAAAAACAAAACCGAAGTTCCGAGCTTCTAGTAGACATCGTTTACGGCGTGGACTACCAGGGTATCTAATCCTGTTTGCTCCCCACGCTTTCGTACATGAGCGTCAGTGTTGACCCAGGTGGCTGCCTTCGCCATCGGTATTCCTTCAGATATCTACGCATTTCACCGCTACACCTGAAATTCTACCACCCTCTATCACACTCTAGTTTGCCAGTTCGAAATGCAGTTCCCAGGTTGAGCCCGGGGCTTTCACATCTCGCTTAACAAACCGCCTGCGTACGCTTTACGCCCAGTAATTCCGATTAACGCTCGCACCCTCCGTATTACCGCGGCTGCTGGCACGGAGTTAGCCGGTGCTTCTTCTGTCAGTAACGTCACAGATTGCAGGTATTAACTACAACCCTTTCCTCCTGACTGAAAGTGCTTTACAACCCGAAGGCCTTCTTCACACACGCGGCATGGCTGCATCAGGCTTGCGCCCATTGTGCAATATTCCCCACTGCTGCCTCCCGTAGGAGTCTGGGCCGTGTCTCAGTCCCAGTGTGGCTGATCATCCTCTCAAACCAGCTAGGGATCGTTGCCTTGGTGAGCCATTACCCCACCAACTAGCTAATCCCACTTGGGCCAATCTAAAGGCGAGAGCCGAAGCCCTCTTTGGTCCGTAGACGTTATGCGGTATTAGCAGTCGTTTCCAACTGTTGTCCCCCACCTCAAGGCATGTTCCCAAGCATTACTCACCCGTCCGCCGCTCGTCAGCAAAGTAGCAAGCTACTCTCTGTTACCGCTCGACTTGCATGTGTTAGGCCTGCCGCCAGCGTTCAATCTGAGCCATGATCAAACTCTTCAATTAAAAGTTTTTTCTGTCCTTCCCATAAAGGGAGCGGACATGCTCAATGAATTCTGAATTTATTTAATATCTTTCGATATTGAATTGACTGTGCTGAATAAATAAATTTATTCCGTTGGTCACTCAGTTCAATTGAGACTCTAAATTTTTTGCCTCATCTAGCGAACTAGAATCGGCTGTTAGAACTCAATCTGTACGAGTGCCCACACAGATGATTGCTTTATATTGTTAAAGAACGTTGCGATTAAAGCGCTTTGCTTTACCTCGCTAGGGCTGCGCATATTACGCTTTCCTATTTTTTTGTCAATACTTAATTTTAAACTTTCTAAAAAATCTAAACTCAAGTTTTACTCGACTCACTGACTTGCTGCTTGCCTCGCTAAGCGTTGCCTGCTCTGCCGTGTCAGTGGGGTCGCATTATAGGGAGGACAGATTTTTACGCAAGCGTTTTTTAAAGAAAACTTGAAATAAAGTACTGTTCGCTGAATATTTGAGCTAAACGGTCAAAAACACAACTAAAAGACACTCATTAACCGTATCAAAGAGTCCAACCTATCTATTATTTCACTAAACTAAGTACCTAAAGTATACTAATTAAATGCCCGCATTATCGAAAGATCCTTGATTTTTGACAGTTTGATCAAAAGTACCCTTTAGATATTAATATTAATAATTTTTATGTTACTAGCATTGTTCAAGTAGCTCACTTTTGTAACTAGGAGTCCCTGACAGATACTTAGCTCATAATTACTAAGATACGACAACATGGATGTAGAAGGAAAAGCAATATAGGAGCAATAGCCAAGAACAATTATATGACATGATTTTGTTATTCAATTATTGAGTAACAGTTCTAAGTTTATGCAAAAAGGCGTGTGTTAATATAGATTGGTCGGTAAGTTTTAGACATTAAAAAGCCGAGCATAAGCTCGGCTTTTTGGTATCTCTTTAAGACTTACTCTGCAGACTGCGCGTCTTCTTGAACTTCTTCGTTTGTCGCTGGGCGACCTACAAGTTCAATATAAGCCATTGGTGCATTATCACCAGTACGGAAGCCACACTTAATAATACGAGTGTAACCACCTGGGCGATCCGCGTTACGAGGACCGATTTCACTGAATAACTTACCAACTACTTCATTATCACGCGTGCGAGCAAACGCTAAACGGCGATTTGCTACACTGTCAGTCTTAGCCAGTGTGATTAAAGGTTCAATTACACGGCGTAACTCTTTCGCTTTTGGCAAAGTAGTTTTGATGATTTCATGTTTCACCAAAGAACCTGCCATATTGCTGAACATCGCTTTACGATGGCTACTGTTACGGTTTAATTGACGACCACTCTTACGATGGCGCATGACCCTATCCTTCTAACTAAACTAATATAGTGATTTAGATTATTCAGCTAGGCTTGCAGGCGGCCAATTTTCTAGGCGCATACCTAGAGAAAGACCACGTGAAGCTAGCACGTCTTTAATTTCAGTTAGAGACTTCTTACCTAGATTAGGCGTTTTAAGAAGCTCAACTTCAGTGCGTTGAACTAAATCACCGATATATTGAATTTGCTCGGCTTTCAAACAGTTTGCTGAACGTACTGTTAGTTCAAGATCATCAACTGGACGAAGCAGAATAGGATCGAATTCTGGCTTCTCTTCTTTCTCTTCTGGCTCAGTTACATCACGTAAATCTACGAATGCATCTAATTGCTCAGCTAAGATAGTAGACGCACGGCGGATCGCTTCTTCAGGATCTAAGGTGCCGTTTGTTTCCATATCAATGATTAACTTGTCTAAGTCTGTACGTTGCTCAACACGGGCTGATTCAACCGAGTACGCAATACGTTCAACTGGGCTGAATGATGCATCAAGCAACAATCTACCAATTGGACGCTCATCGTCATCAGAGGATAAACGACTAGATGCCGGCACATAACCGCGACCGCGTTCAACACGAATACGCATGCTGATCTCGCTGCTATCTGTCGTTAAATGACAAATAACGTGATCTGGGTTAGCGATTGTTACGTCGCCATCGTGCTGAATATCTGCCGCAGTCACAGGGCCTACACCAGATTTAGCCAGGGTCAGAAAAACCTCATCTTTGCCTTCTAACGTTACTGCTAGACCTTTAAGGTTTAACAGAATTTCAATGATGTCTTCTTGTACACCCTCTTTCGCGCTGTACTCATGCAATACACCGTCGATTTCAACTTCAGTTACTGCACATCCAGGCATAGACGAAAGCAGTATACGGCGTAAGGCATTACCCAGAGTATGACCGAAGCCACGCTCTAGTGGTTCTAAAACTACTTTAGAACGCGTTGGGTTAATAGCGTCGATATCGACTAACCTTGGTTTTAGAAATTCTGTAACAGAACCCTGCATTTTATCCTCTCTTAACTCTTAACTTTACTTAGAGTAAAGTTCGACGATTAGTTGTTCATTAATGTCCGCAGACAGGTCTGAACGCTCTGGTAGGCGTTTGAAATTACCTTCCATTTTCTTACCGTCAACTTCAACCCAAGTCGGCTTTTCACGTTGCTCAGCCAACTCTAGAGCAGCGATGATGCGTGCTTGTGTTTTTGACTTCTCACGAATAACTACTACATCTTCTGCAGAAATTACGAAAGAAGGAATGTTCACAACACGACCATTAACTAAAATCGCTTTGTGGCTTACTAACTGACGTGCTTCTGCGCGTGTGCTAGCAAAACCCATACGATATACAACATTGTCTAAACGTTGCTCTAAAAGCTGTAACAAGTTTTCACCTGTATTACCTTTAAGGCGAGCAGCTTCTTTATAATAGTTACGGAATTGCTTTTCTAATACACCGTAGATACGACGTACTTTTTGCTTTTCACGTAATTGTAAACCGTAATCAGATAAGCGACCTTTACGAGCGCCGTGCTGACCAGGTGCAGTCTCAAGTTTACACTTAGAGTCGATAGCTCTTACGCCGCTCTTAAGGAACAGGTCAGTACCTTCACGACGACTCAGCTTGAGCTTAGGGCCCAAATATCTTGCCATGTTATTTCTCCTAACCTATTGTTAAACGCGACGTTTCTTCGGTGGACGACAACCATTATGTGGTATAGGCGTCACGTCAGTAATGTTGGTAATACGGTAACCAGCAGCATTCAAAGCACGTACAGCAGATTCACGACCTGGACCTGGACCTTTGATGAAAACTTCTAGATTTTTTAAACCGTATTCTTGAGCAGCAGTACCTGCACGCTCTGCAGCAACCTGAGCAGCAAATGGTGTAGATTTACGTGAACCACGGAAACCTGAACCACCGGCAGTAGCCCATGATAGTGCATTACCTTGACGGTCGGTAATCGTTACAATAGTGTTGTTGAAAGACGCATGAACATGAGCCATACCATCAGCAACTTGCTTTTTAACCTTTTTACGACGAATTGGTGTCTTAGCCATAATACTATCCCCTTATCGCTTAATAGGCTTACGAGGACCCTTACGGGTACGCGCATTAGTCTTAGTTCTTTGACCACGTAGTGGTAAAGAGCGACGGTGACGTAGGCCACGGAAACAACCAAGGTCCATAAGGCGCTTGATATTCAAAGTAACTTCACGACGAAGATCACCTTCTACAGTGTACTTGCCAACTGCTTCACGCAGTACATCAAGTAGTTCATCTGAAAGTTCACCGATTTTTTTGGTCTCGGCGATACCAGTCGCTGCTAAGATTTCCTTAGAGCGAGTCTTACCTATGCCATAAATAGCAGTTAAACCAATAACTGCATGTTTATGATCAGGGACGTTAATGCCAGCGATACGGGCCACTAACACATCTCCTATAGTTGAATTTGGTAATCATAAGTTTGAAAAGCCCGTAAGGATACTCAAACGAAGACCAAATCACAATTAAAAACACAGGCCGAGAAATCTCAGCCTGCACGACTGTTTAATTAGCCTTGCCTTTGCTTATGCTTTGGCTCACTGCAAATTACACGTACAACACCGGCACGTTTAATAACTTTACAGTTACGGCATATTTTCTTAACGGAAGCACGTACTTTCATTGCTCAACTCCGTAAACTGACCTTAACGACCATAGCCTTTAAGGTTCGCTTTTTTCAGCACAGAATCATATTGATGAGACATCATATGATTTTGTACTTGTGCCATAAAGTCCATGATCACAACAACGATAATCAAAATTGATGTACCGCCGAAGTAGAATGGCGTTTGCCATGCCATGGTCATGAATTCAGGCACCAGACAGATAAAGGTTATATACAAAGCACCTGCCAATGTCAGGCGTGTCATCACTTTATCAATGTATTTCGATGTCTGCTCACCTGGACGAATACCTGGGATAAATGCGCCAGATTTTTTCAGGTTATCTGCTGTTTCACGCGGGTTAAATACCAACGCTGTATAGAAAAAGCAGAAGAAGATAATAGCCGCTGCTAAAACTAATGCATACAAAGGTTGACCTGGAGTCAACGTTGTAGCAATTGCTTGTAGCACATCAGCGACAGGACCTTCACCCTGGCCGAACCAGCTGGCAATAGTACCAGGGAACAGTATTATACTGCTAGCAAAGATTGGTGGAATAACACCCGCCATGTTTACTTTTAGTGGTAAATGCGTGCTTTGAGCAGCAAATACCTGACGACCTTGTTGGCGCTTTGCGTAGTTAACGACGATACGACGTTGGCCACGTTCAAAGAACACTACAAGATAAGTAACAGCGAATACAATTACAGCAACCATCAACAGTACAAAAACATTCAGATCACCTTGGCGCGCCATCTCAACTGTCGAACCAATAGCAGACGGCAGGTTAGCTACTATACCAACAAATATTAGAACCGAGATACCGTTACCGATACCGCGCTCTGTTATTTGCTCGCCCAACCACATAAGGAACATAGTACCGGTTACTAAACTCACCACTGCGGTGAAATAGAATCCCATACCTGGGTTAACAACTAACCCGTCCATCATACCCGGTAAGCTTGTGGCAATACCGATTGATTGGATAGTAGCAAGCAAAAGCGTGCCATAGCGTGTGTACTGGCTAATTTTCTTACGCCCTTGTTCACCCTCTTTCTTAAGCTCTATAAACGGCGGATACATATGCGTTAATAGTTGCGTAATAATCGATGCTGTGATGTACGGCATAATACCCAGTGCTAACACTGAAGCTCGCTCAAGCGCACCACCACTGAACATGTTGAACATTTCAACAATGGTGCCCTTTTGTTGCTCGAAGAAATCGGCAAGTACAGCGGCGTCAATCCCAGGGATCGGCACAAATGAACCTAGACGGTAAATAATGATAGCGCCTAATACGAACAGTAGTCGACGCTTCAATTCCGAAAGTCCACCTTGTGCACTTTGCATATCTTGACCTGGTTTAGCCATTACTACTTCCTTAGTCTTCTACCTTGCCTCCGGCAGCTTCAATAGCTTCGCGAGCACCTTTTGAGGCTTTAAGGCCTTTAACGGTAACTGCGCGTGAAACTTCGCCAGATTTAACAACTTTTACGAACTGAACGTTCTTTTTAACTAGACCAGCTGCTTGTAACGCACTTAGGTCTACCACATCGCCTTCAACTTTGGCGATTTCGTATAGGTTTATCTCTGCAGATACAAATGATTTGCGAGAAGAGAAACCGAACTTAGGCAGACGACGTTGCATAGGCATTTGACCGCCTTCAAAACCAACGCGTACTTTACCGCCAGAACGTGACTTTTGACCTTTGTGACCACGACCACCAGTCTTACCAAGACCAGAACCGATACCACGACCAACACGTTTACCAGCAGATTTTGATCCTGCAGCAGGAGAAAGTGTATTCAAATGCATTCGAATTACCCCTCAACCTTAACCATGTATGAAATACGGTTAATCATACCACGTACACATGCTGTATCTTCCAATTCAACAGTGTGATTGATACGACGTAAACCAAGACCGCGTAATGTAGCTTTATGTTTCGGTAAACGACCGATAGAGCTCTTTACTTGTGTTACTTTTACAGTTTTATTAGCCATGGTTTACCCCAAAATCTCGTCTACTCGAAGACCACGTTTTGCAGCAATCGACTCAGGAGAGTTCATATTCTCAAGAGCTGAGATCGTTGCACGTACAACGTTGATCGGGTTAGTAGAACCGTAACATTTAGAAAGTACGTTCTGCACACCAGTAACTTCAAGTACTGCACGCATAGCACCACCTGCAATGATACCAGTACCTTCAGAGGCTGGTTTCATAAACACTTGTGAGCCAGCATGACGTCCCTTAACAGGATGCTGTAATGTGTTGCCATTTAGGTCTACATTGATCATGTTACGACGTGCTTTTTCCATTGCTTTTTGAATAGCAGCTGGAACTTCACGTGCTTTACCATAACCGAAACCTACTTTACCTGCGCCGTCACCAACTACTGTTAGTGCAGTGAAGCTAAAGATACGACCACCTTTAACTACTTTAGACACACGGTTCACCGCGATTAGCTTTTCAGCTAAATCAGGCTGTTGTTGCTTTGCTTCTACGTTAGCCATTGTCTACTCCTAGAATTGCAAACCGGCTTCACGCGCTGCATCTGCAAGCGCCTTCACACGGCCGTGATATTTAAAGCCACTGCGATCAAAAGCAAGTTTTTCAATGCCTTTGTCAGCCGCACGTTCAGCAACTGCTTTACCAACTGCTTGCGCAGCTGAAACATTGCCTGTGCCTTTAACTGTTTCGCTAATAGCTTTCTCAACAGTAGAAGCAGCAGCCAGTACATTACCCTCAGTATTAACTACTTGAGCATAAATGTGACGTGGCGTGCGGTGGATAACAAGACGCGTAGTGCCTTGTTCAATATAATTTCTACGAGTGCGTTTAGCACGACGTAGACGAGCTGTTTTTTTATCCATCGTCTTACCTTACTTCTTCTTAGCCTCTTTACGGCGTACATTCTCATCTGAATAACGAACACCTTTACCTTTATAAGGCTCAGGTTGACGGTATGCACGAATGTTAGCAGCTGTTTGACCAACTAACTGCTTATCTACGCCCTTAACTAGAACTTCTGTTTGGCTTGGCGTTTCAATCGTAATTCCTTCAGGAACTTCGAAATTAACTGGGTGTGAGAAACCAAGTGTTAAGTCTAAAACTTTACCCTTAGCTGCTGCACGATAACCAACGCCTACTAACTGAAGCTTCTTCTCGTAACCTTCGTGCGTACCAACAACCATGTTGTTGATTAGAGCGCGAGCAGTACCTGCTTGAGCCCATGCAGTGGCTACGTCTTCACGAGGTAAAGCTGTAATAACGTTGTCATTAAGTTGTACTTCAACAGCAGTGTTGATAGTACGCGTCAATTCACCGTTTTTGCCTTTAACTGTGATTTCCTGGCCTTTCAATGTAACTTCTACACCGGCAGGAACATTAATTGGTGCCTTTGCTATGCGAGACATAGTTCCCCTCCGATTAAGCTACAAAGCCAATGATTTCACCACCAACACCAGCACTACGTGCTGTGCGGTCTGTCATTAGGCCTTTAGAAGTTGATACGATAGCGATACCTAGACCACCCATTACCGTTGGTAATGTGTCACGTTTCTTATAGATACGTAAACCAGGGCGGCTAACACGCTGGATATTTTCAATAACAGCTTTGCCTTCGAAGTATTTCAACTCGATAGAAAGCTCAGGTTTCGCTTCGCTATTTACGGCGAAATCAGCGATATAACCTTCGTCTTTTAGTACTTTAGCTACTGCTACTTTCAGTTTTGAAGTTGGCATCGTTACAGATACTTTCTTCGCTGACTGACCGTTACGGATACGTGTAAACAAATCCGCAATAGGATCTTGCAAGCTCATAGTCTTACTCCCGTGATTCTGTTACCAGCTAGCCTTTTTAAGGCCAGGAATTTCACCGCGCATAGCTGCTTCGCGAACTTTAATACGGCTCATGCCGAATTTGCGAAGGTAACCATGTGGGCGGCCCGTAACGTTACAACGATTACGTTGACGTGAAGAGCTAGAATCACGTGGTAAAGCCTGTAGCTTTAATACCGCGTCCCAACGATCATCGTCAGATGTGTTAACATCGCTGATGATAGCTTTTAGTGCCGCACGCTTTTCAGCGTATTGAGCAACTAATTTAGTGCGCTTTGCTTCGCGCGCTTTCATAGAATTCTTTGCCATAACCCTACCCTTATTTCTTGAATGGGAAGTTAAACGCTTCTAACAACGCACGGCCTTCCTCATCAGATTTCGCAGATGTAGTGATTGTGATATCCATACCGCGTACACGGTCTACTTTATCATAATCTACTTCTGGGAAGATGATTTGTTCACGTACGCCCATGCTGTAGTTACCACGTCCATCAAAAGACTTAGCACTTACACCACGGAAGTCACGGATACGTGGGATAGCGATTGAAACCAAACGCTCAAAAAAGTCCCACATACGCTCGCCGCGTAGGGTTACTTTACAGCCAATCGGGTAGCCTTCACGCACTTTAAAGCCTGCAACAGATTTGCGTGCTTTTGTGATTAAAGCTTTCTGACCAGAGATAGATTCTAGATCCGCAACCGCGTTATCTAAAATTTTCTTGTCAGCTAGGGCTTCGCCCACACCCATATTCAGTGTGATCTTTTCGATCTGAGGGACTTGCATGACAGAGCTGAAACCAAACTTCTCTTGAAGTTCAGAAACTACTTTGTCTTTATATACTTCATGCAGTTTCGCCATCATTCTACTCCAACTATTAAATAGTTTTACCAGTAGATTTAAAGATACGTAATTTCTTACCATCTTCAATCTTGAAACCTACACGATCTGCTTTACTCGTTTCCGAGTTGAAGATCGCAACGTTTGATACGTCGATAGACGCTTCTTTCTCAACAACACCGCCAGGCTGATTCATTTGTGGAACCGGCTTTTGATGCTTCTTGATTAAGTTGATGCCTTCGACGAATACTCGACCAGACTCAGTAGCAACTGAAAGCACTTTACCGCGCTTACCTTTGTCTTTACCTGCTAGTACGATTACTTCGTCATCACGACGGATTTTTGCTGCCATGATAGACTCCTTATAGTACTTCTGGGGCTAGTGAAACGATTTTCATGAACTTTTCATTACGAAGTTCGCGAGTCACAGGACCGAAAATACGAGTACCAATTGGCTGCAAGTTATCATTTAAGATAACAGCCGCATTGCTGTCGAAACGGATCAAAGAACCGTCTGGACGACGAACGCCTTTTTTAGTACGCACAACTACCGCGTTTCTTACATCACCTTTCTTCACTTTGCCGCGAGGAATAGCTTCTTTAACAGAAACTTTAATGATGTCGCCAACAGCCGCATAGCGACGGTGCGAACCGCCTAGGACTTTTATACACTGCACTTTGCGAGCGCCGCTGTTATCAGCAACGTCCAGCTGAGTTTGCATTTGGATCATGCTAATGACCTCCGGTGTAGTTATTACAACTGGCTTTAATTTGTTTAAAATCAAAGCGTTTAGGTTAAATTCCACCCAAAAAACAAGCGAGTTGTCTCTTAAGGGCGGGCAATTGTACCAGCAATGGGAGGCAAGAGATAGGTTATTTTTTAATTAATTAAGATTACTTGTAGAGTAATTAGCGTGTGGTGTTAAGCGGTAATACGCTTGTTGTTGATTATAAAACAAGGCGCAAATGCGCCTTGTTTTATCACAGGTAAGTAAGTTAACCGCCAAATAAGCCTTTTAGTTTATCTTTTGCTTTTTCTTTTACTTCATCTTTTACTTCATCTTTTGCGGCTTCGTTCACATCAAGTTTAATGCCCACATCATGAAATGGCCCTTCAATACGTAGTGGTACTTTAAAGCCAGTACTATCATCGGTGGTTGCTTGCCCTTCAAGTGAATCGACAATACCCGTCACTAAGCGATAGTTTACATTTGCAGCTGGTAAATCTACATCTCCTTCGCCTGAAATACGAATTAATGGGCTTAATAATGATAAATCGGTATTTTTGCCAACACCATCAGTAAAGTTAAAACTACCTGTTAATGCTGAGAAATCTGTTTGTTGTGAATTATCAAAACCAGTATCTAACCCTTCTGACACGGCATTAAAGTTACCTTTGAGCAGCTCTTTGCCCTTACGTACCATTTCAGCTACGTTGGCACCTTTAACAGCTCCATCAGCAAATTCAAAAGCAAGCTTTCCTTGCAGCGCATTAACAAAATCTTTCTGGCTTTCGCCGGTCGTTGTTAAATCCCAATTAAGTGAGCCCTTACCCATAAGCTTATCAAAACCTGTGGCATCTGTTAGTAATGGCTGCGCATCGATTTTATCTAAGCTAAAGTTAGTCGCTATGGCGTAAGGTGCTTTTTTAGCATTAACGGTAATCATACCTTTACCATCACCTTCATAAGCAGCAAATTTATCTAAGCTTATTTTTGCAACTGCATTGTCTAGGTTAACTGTTAATTGATTGGCACCTAGCTTTATATCATTTGCCTGTAAACCGCTTGACTGCACAATAATATTAGCATCTAGCGCATTCAGAGCACTTAAATCCATTTTTGTATCGTCCCACACAATTGGCTGCGCTGGCGCATCGCTGCTCGGTGATGCATCATCTTCATTTTTAGCAACAGCTTCTGGCAAATATGGGTTTAAATCAAGCATACCTAAATCAATATCGGCATTCACAGCTAAACGTTTACCAAGGTTAATATCGCTTTCACCTTTAATTTGTAATGCATCAAGTGTTGCAAGTAATTCGCTTAAGGTAAATTTTTCGCCTTGTAAACGCATTTTGCCTTTAACGTTAAATTCATTAAAGGCATTCTCTTTTGCATTTAGCTCAACGCCTTGCCATTTAGCAATATTTTTAACTGAATCACCACTAAGTGATAATTGCCCTTGAATGTCTTTACCTTGATCTGCAATTGAGCCCTTAAAATCAACATCGACTAACTTCGATGTGATTGCTTGCATTATATTAAAAGTATCGCCTTCAATCGCTTTAACCAGCGTATCGAGTGTTACATCTAGCTCAAAGCGTTCTTGCATATAGGTAATACCGCCTTCAACCTCTAATGTTTCACGCAGTGAAGGAAGTAAAATGGCCAAGTCTAAATCACTTATTTCTTGTTTAGCGCCTGTTGCGCCATCAAGGTAAGTAAATTTTCCTCCGTATATTGCCACTTCACCTAATTGAATATCAAAGTTTTCAGGCAACTTAGTAGGCCCGCCCGCTTGCTCAGTATTAGCCGGCTGCTCTGCTACTGCATCAAAAAGCTGCCAGTTCGCTTTACCGTTTTTATCGGTTTCAAGCAAAATATTTGGCTCGTTAATCACAAATTTTTCGAGCTTAAACTCACCACCAAATAGCGAAAACCACGGAATATGAATTGCCAACTGCTGCATACTCGCCATATCAGCGCGAGAGCCACTAGGCATGTTAGCAAAATGAACATCGTTTAGTTCAAGCTTAAGTGAAGGGAATACCGATAAACTTTTATCGCCATCAATAGTAAGTGTGCGTCCAGTGGTTTTTTCAACCTGCTCAGATACTTTATTAAAAATAGCGTCTGTAGGGATTAAAAATGGCGCTGCAACTATCAAAGCAACAAGCAATAATAAAATTACGCCAATAACTTTAAACAAGGTTTTCATGACTATCCTTTCAAATGTGCGATTAATATTATTATCATAGCGGGAGTTACTCTGGAAATCATTGCCAAGAGTAGAAAAAAGTAATTTATAAAATTTTACCTGTTGATATCTGAATCATTCCTTAAACATATCAATACCTTTAGGTTACAAAAAACATTAACCAATAATACCTAACGTGACAAGTTTTAACAGAGTGTGGCGCGATGAAACAAAAATATATAGAAGTAGGAAGGTTTATCGGTCACAACGCTTGGTTTTCTATGTCGATTTGGAGTCACTATTAGAGCACTGTAGAGTTCTTTCGCCTTACACTATCGGTGATCATCGTTTTAAAACAGTAAAGCAGTTCAACATCTAAATTTAAAGTCTAATTACGCCAAATGAATATATTGTCAGCCAAAAACATACAACTGTTATACTTTTATTCCCGACAATATATTCAAAAAATATGCTTGAGGTACAACCCACTAACCCTTTATTCGCGTCGATATGACGCACAACGCTGTTGCTTTAAGCGGTTTTGCGCTAAAATTAGTGTTCTAAACTGTATCTACTCGGAGTACTGTCAGGCATGAAGAAACTACTAATTTCACCGTCAGAGATGACATTAGGCGAACAAGAAAGTCAAATTTATCAAAATATTTTAAAGCAAGCCTCTGAGCTGAGCTTAAACCTAATGGCGGTAAAAGTAGAAAGCTATCCTGAAGACTTCCTAGCTTGGTGCTATGAATTGCTCAACGCAAGCCGTGATCGCATTAACTACGATCTACTTGAAAAGAGTCAGTTGCCAATATTAAAAAAACTTCATGTTCAGCTCATCTCTGCCATTAGTTTTCTGCAACTAAAAACATTGCGTGTGGCACCTTGGCCAGTTGTAAGTACTTTTGTAGAGCAACACAAAGAAGTACTAGCTCTTGATGAACAATTACGCTTAACAAGCTATATAAATAACCTTCGTGAGCAATCTTTAAAAGAAATGATCCCTGAGGATTTACTCGCATTTACCGGTAAGCACACCAATTCACTTGATCCAAGTAGTTATAATTTTGACGTAGAATGGTTTGCTTCTACCAAAAGCGCTAAAGGTTTTCATCAAATGTTGGCTGATTTACCAGCATTATTTGATGATGCACTTGCCCATATTCCGCTTGAAGGTGAAGTAACTGCTACTGATTACCAACAGTTTGTTGTAAGTTACTTATTAGCATTTAATGATAGTAATGAAAAACCAACACTTGCCCCTGCAACACGCCTTTTAGCCATGCGCCGACCAGATGTATTTACACCGATTAATAACTCTCGATTAGAAGCGCTATGCTCTGCATTAGGTATTACCAAGCTTAACAATCGCGACTTTGAACGCTATTGGAAAGACATTGTGCAAGCTATTCATAGCATGTCCTGGTTTAAAATGGCCAATGGCAGTAGTGAGCTAGAACAGCAACTAGTCGCTATAAAAGCATTATTACCATGCTTTTTTTATTATGCAGATAAAAATACCCCAAATAACTCTAACTATATAAAGTTATTAAGCAAACCTAAACGTAGCACCAGCACTGGCGCTAAAAAAGTGCGTAGAGGTAAAGAATCAGCTGAAATACTTGTCGACCGTGCTTTAGCGGATGATGATATTCCTGAGCATATTCGCGCTAAACGAGGCTCTATAATTAACGAAGTTGAAAAAGGCCGCGGCGTTGCTGAAACGATCAGCCTGATGCGCACCATATTTGGCTAAACTCGTTTAGAAAACATACAGCCCGTTGCAACCGAGTTGTGCATACGGGCTTTTTTACGCACCAACAAAGTGCGTAACTATCATTTGATATTTAAGTTTCCTTTCTAATAAAACACTCATACCTTTGTTTTTTAAGTGATTAAAATATAAATAATTACTTCCATTTAACTTGGCACAAGCAGTGCAAATATCCTAATAGACAACTAAAGATGAGATCCGCAATTAGCTAGACTGCAATCTAATTAATAATTGCGAGAAAAATCAGCATAACAAACAGGATACGAAACATGTTAAAACTAAAAACAGCCATTGCTATGAGCACACTTGTGCTTATGGGTACTACATCAACAGCAGCTTATGCTGAAGTAACAGCTAATGCTGCTGCCACATCTAATTATTTATGGCGTGGTCAAGAGCAAACAGGCGGGGAAGCCGCAGTTTCAGGCGGTATTGATTATGCCAGTGAGTCTGGATTTTATGCTGGTACTTGGGCTTCAAACGCAAGCTGGGCAGATGAAATGACCTACGAGCTTGATCTCTACGCTGGTTTTGGTGGTGATATTAATGAAAACATGAGCTACGACGTTGGTTACATCTATTACGCTTACCCTGACGCAGCTTCTGGCGCAGATGCTGATTTTTCAGAAGTTTACGGCAGCATCAGTATGGGTGGTTTCAGTTTTGGTGCGTCAGTACTTGCAACATCGGCTGCAAGTGGTGATGGTACAGATTTCGGTGACTCTTTATATTTAACTGCCGATTATGGCTTTGCTATAGGCAGTAATGGTACAGAAATGGCATTACATCTAGGTCACTATTCTGGCGACTTTATTGGTGATGAAGATATTATTGACTATGGTGTATCAATCTCTAAAGATGGATTCACTTTCGGTCTATCAGATACTGATATGGACGACTCAGATATCAAAGCTTATGTCGCGTACGCTGTAGACTTTAGCTTATAAAAAATGTGTTACTTGCTGCAACACTAAGGGCCGCAAGGCCCTTTCTCGATCTAAGAACCACCAACTCAAAAATACCAACCATGTTTATTAAGTCAGCGTGTAGCTTTTTAATTTATTATAAACTCGCAGCTTAAGGCACGCTATGCCCTGTTGAACCTTGCCAAATACGATACCACTGCTCGCGATTAAGCTTTAATTGCTTAGCCGCAACCGCTGATTCAACCCGTTTTATATTGCCTGTGCCGAGTACCACTGATGGGCTACTTGGATGCATTAATAACCACGCGTATACAACCTGATCAACCGAGCTTGCACCAATTTCACTGCCTACTTGCGCTAACACATGGCGTAAGCGAATGGCTTTTTCGTCTTTTTCATCAAATAACAAACCGCCCGCTAAAGGTGACCAGCACATTGGTTTAATATCCAGTAACTGGCATTGGTCGAGCGTACCGTCATCTAGTGCTTTCATTTCATAGGGTGAAAACTCAACTTGATTAGTTACCAGCTTAAAATCAAGGCGCGACTGTAATAAGTTTAATTGTGAAGGCGTAAAATTGGATACACCAAACTCAAGCACATCGCCGCTTTGCTTAAGTGTATTAAATGCTTCAGCCACTTCATCTGCATGCATTAGGTAATCTGGGCGATGAATAAGCAGCACATCTAAACGGTCAGTATTAAAATGCTTAAGAGATTGCTGAGTAGAAGCAATTATATGCTGGGCACTTGAGTCGTAATGATTTGCTTGGCCTGCTAAACCCAAACTTGGAAAGGCAGGTTTTATACCGCATTTGGTGATGATTTTTATCTCATCACGAATACTTGGCTTAAGCGCTAATACTTTTCCAAATTCACGTTCACAGCCATATTCACCATAAATGTCGGCATGATCGGTATGAGTAATACCGGCAGCAATAGCCTCTTCTAAAAATTGTAACGATTGCTGCGGCGTGGCTTGCCTATCAAGTAAACGCCAAAACCCCAATACTAGCTCGTCAATCACGGGGGGAGTGATGTTATTCATAATTCAACCTTAACTGTTTGTGATACATATTTAGCATGTTAATTGCCTCATCAATACTTGCAGCACGAGTCAAGCTAACACTCATACGTATTCCCCTACTTTAAAGGCGCTGTGATTGCTATAGCAGAAAAAGGGCATCTATTTGCCCATGCGACTTCCCTTCCACTATTAAAAACATTGACCGTATAAACTACAGCCTACCGGCTTAGCACTTTTTGAACGGAGGCAATTTATTGATTCATTTGAACAGCGAACTAATCCTAGGCTACAATTGTTCACAATTACATAGAAACTAATGACGTGATTTTAGCCTAAGTAGCAGCCGAGTAATATGACAGAGGCCAATAGTGTTGAATATAATTTTTTATTTTTTTATTTTATTTCCAGTGCATACCGCAACACTATCTGATGAACAGCAAGGCATTACTAAAATTGCTAGCTCTCTTGAGCAATGCCAGCAACAGCTAAAAAAAAGCCAAATACAAACTTATGCAAAACACTATGTACTGCCAAAGCAATTACATTTACTAAGTTGGAATATCTACAAAGCCCAAAACCAGGGTTTATATGAAGATTTAAATGAGCTAAACCAACAAGCAGATATTGTATTTTTACAAGAAGCCATTGAGACCGAAAAGTTAAAAAACCTCAAACCTTTTTGGCGATTTTCAAAAGGCTACAAAAGTGGCGACATGCAATCGGGAGTAATGACCTTAAGTCGTTGGCCAGCAACCGTACATTGCACCTTAACCGATATTGAGCCTTGGCTACGCAGCCCTAAAGCGACCAACATTGTGCAATACGCTTTACCAAATCAACAGCAATTGTTAAGCATTAACTTACACGGTATCAATTTTACCTTAGGGACTGACGATTTTAATCATCAATTGCAAAATACAGCAGCTATTATGAAAAATCATACAGGACCAATCATATTTGCAGGCGACCTCAATGCATGGAGCGATGACCGCCAAGCTTTAATAATAAAAACACTATCAAATTTAGGCTTAAGTGAAGCTATTTATTTAGACGATAAGCGCACTAAAACCTTCGGCTTAGCGCTTGACCAAGTTTGGGCACGTGACGTAACTATAGATACAACCCAAGTCAAAGAAGTTACTAGCTCTGATCACAACCCTATTTTAGCCACTTTAACGATTAATTAAGGGGGACTTGTGACTTTTTCAAATGCTGCACCTCATTGGTCTATTGCGGCTTGAATTTAAACAGTAAATCCATACGAAGATAAAAACAGAAAAGCCACATTGCTGTGGCTTGGTTCACTCTGTAGGAGAGGTGAAATTAGAGTTATAAATAAGGGTCTTTTCATCACCACTAATAAAGTTATAAATGGTGCACTTTGTTATTACCCTCTCAGGAGTTCATGTTTTTGTAATAGTGTTAGGCCGTGTGTTAGTTAGATTTAAATTAGCTTGGCCTTGATTAACTTGAGCAATTACTTGAGTGTTCATGATCTCTCCATCAACACTCATAATATATAATTAATATAGCTTAATAATTTGCGAAAACAATGAGGAAATAACAAACAAATTTAAAATAACCACTCTTACTTACTGTAAAGAAAATACTACTTATACCTACCCCAGTCACTTTGATGAAAATACAACCGTAGCAAATCACGCACTAAAGAAAAGTCACTCAGTAAAGTAGTGAGCTTTATTTGGCACTATTATCCGTGGCACAAAACCATTGATAAAGTGACGCAATGATCGACTCAACTTTTGGATCGGTCAAAAAATAATAAATAGTATGACCATCTCGGCGTGTTGCCACCATATTTGCTTTGCGTAGACTAGCTAAATGTTGTGACAGTGCCGATTGCGCTAATGGCACTCGTTCGTTTAGTTCACCTACGCTTAACTCACCTTGGAGTAAGCTACATAAAATCATTAGTCGGTTTTTATTTGCCATCAATTTTAGAAATTGTTCAGCTTGCTCAGCATTATTCGCTAATCGCTCAATATTCATAACTGTCCTAATAAAACGTTCTAAGCAAAGTATAGACTTTTACATTAGTTAAATCTAATATAAACAACATTAGAAAAAACTAATGTAATGTGTCAATGTGAAAGTTAATGACGGAATTCTTTTACTTGCAGGTAGTATGGTGACAATTTCGGTCATATTAAGCTACTTTGTAAATAGTCGGTTTATGTGGTTAACATTATTTATAGGAGTAAACCTGATCCAAACAGCGTTTACCAAATGGTGTCCACTTATAAATTTTTTACGCAAACGAGGGTTTACAGACTAATGCTTACTTCAATCCCAGATCTAATGAAAATAGTTACTCCAAACCAACGCCGTATTGATGCCGCACAAGCAAAACAAGAGCTTGAGCAAAACCAGGGCCTACTTATTGACGTGCGCGAGCCCGCAGAGCACGCAACCAAGGCTGCAACTGGCGCTATTAATATCCCACGTGGTTTACTCGAAATGAAGTTAATGGAAATTGAAAAAGATCCTGCTCGGGCAATTTACCTACACTGCGCCAGTGGGGCTCGTGCATCTCTAAGCGCCGAAGCTCTTACTCGTATTGGCTACAAAAATGTCACTGTTATTACATGTAATGCAGAAAAAATTTGCCAAGTATTTTAATTTTTCTCATCCAGTAGCGTAACTAGCATTTGTTCTATGTTTTTTACGCTATGAGTGAGAGCTCTCATAAGTTCTACTTGGCTCTGTGGTTCATCTGCTTTAGCTTTTGTTGGTTTTGTACCGACTAGGTTATCTCTTTAGGTTAGGATTACTTCGCGCAAATCACTGGCATTAATCACACCTAATAACGAGACTAATGCACCTTGGCCTGATTGCCCAAGTTTCAAAGCTTAATCTATATAGACCAAATAGCCGCGTTAAAGGCCCTTAACTTAATGCTATATCTGCTATCTTTTCAAGAGGAATTGACTTTTTTCTTTAAAAAAACACGCCACGTTTAACCACTAGCTTACGCTTAAGCAGTTCGGGCGATATTGCCGCTAATATTCCCCCTGCAATTAACCAATAAGACTTTACCTTGGCAGCAAAAGCAGCTCTTTTTAAGCTGTTGTCAGACATATTAATCCCTTATAAAGTAATAATCACCCGTACAGCAAGGACAATAAAAATAACCCCTAATAATTTTTCAAACCATGGATTTTGACGGGGAAAACCAAAGCGCTTTTTTGAGTAGTCAGTTAAGAATGCGACCAATAAATACCAACTCGTATCGATTAAAAATACAGTTAAGCACATGATCACACCCACCTTAAACGTCAGGTTTTCAGGGGTTATAAACTGTGAAAATAACGCTAAAAAGAATACCGCTAATTTTGGATTTAAAAACGCAATCGCAAAGCCATCTTGCAACGCATGCTTGGCACTACCACTTTGCTGAGCGACTTTTAGTTCATCCCCCCTTGGTTTTGCTAATAAGATTTTAATCCCTAAATAGGCTAAATACGCTGCACCTAAGTAGACCAACACTTGATAAACAGTAGGAAACTGCAACATTAGCCCACCCAAGCCAAGTAACGACGCAGCGGCATAAAACCCCACACCAATACCATGGCTAAGCGCTGCCAACATGCCGTTTTTCATACTCCCGTGAATGCTGTGTTTTAACACCACCGCAAGGCTTGGCCCTGGCGACATTGCCCCCATCATGCAAATAGCGGCTAAACTTAGCCAAAGTGAAAGTGTCATTTATATCGCTTCATTTTCAATAAGTAGCGCATAACCGTGTACTTGGCCAAAAAAAACAGTAATCGCCGCCATGCTTATTACTTTCCAGCCATCTTGGCTTAACTGATACACTTTTTCGTTAAGCGCTTCGGTATTAATTCAACCAAAAAAACGCGTCTTTTTCAATTCTATAATTTTTTGCATTACCTAACTCTTACAACTGATATTCAAAATCGTAAAAATGCTTACCGTCTTCAATGCGAATTGCCATCTTACCGCTTAATTCTGTAAGTTCGTTACTGCCAGAATCCGGCACTACGTTTAAAATTAATGAATCTTGGCCTTTATCCATAGTACCAAAATGCTGTAATACAAAGCTGCCTTGCCTACTTGCAAGTGTACCAACAACTTGCTCAATCGCCACATAACCCGCACTGCCTTGGATGCTTGTCATAGCGCTGAGCATTTCACCGGTGCTCGTTGCTTCAAGCTCACCTATAAAGGTTTTATCAAGCGACATCCGCCCTAAATTAATGCCATCTACGCCTTGAGCATACCCTTCGATTGGGTTGAGTTTAACGTTAAACTGACCGCTGACTTTATAAGTTGCTTTTGACATAACGGGTTAGTCCTTTATTAGTTATTAAGATTGGTTATTGAAATATTTTTATTTGCAGCCATATCTATACCCTATCCATAAAAAAGAATCCACCATGATCAAAGCAGACTCTCAAGCAAAAGAAAAAGCCGCCTTTAGTAGCTTAATACCTATATTTGAATTTATTAAGCCGTATAAATGGGTAGTGTTAGCAGCATTAGCAGCGCTATTGCTAACCGCGGGAGTTAATTTATCCCTTGGTCAGGGCGTAAAATTTGTGATTGATAATGGCTTTATTGCAGGTTCGCAAGAACAACTCAAACAAGCTGTTTTGGTACTAATTGGATTAATCAGTTTATTAGCGGTTGGTACATTTAGCCGTTTTTATTTAATGTCATGGATTGGTGAGCGAGTCAGTAACGATATACGCAAAGCCGTATTCAATCGCATCGTAACTTTGCACCCAAGCTATTTTGAAGAAAACCGCAGTGGTGAGTTAATGTCACGCTTAACCACCGACACCACCTTGCTACAATCCATTATTGGTTCGTCATTTTCAATGGCACTACGCAGCGCGCTCATGCTGATTGGCGGCCTAGCCATGTTGTTATTCACAAATTTAAAACTCACCTTAGTGGTGGTTGCCTGTGTGCCGCTAGTACTGGTACCAATGATGGTATTTGGTAAGCGGGTACGCAAGCTTGCTGGATCTAGCCAAGATGCAATTGCTGATATAAGCACCTACGCAGGCGAAATCATTCAAAATATTAAAGTAGTACAAAGTTATAGCCATGAGCAGCGCGAGCAGCATGCCTTCGCACTCGAAACCGAAAAAGCTTTTAGTGTTGCCAAAAGCCGCATTAAACAGCGCTCATTTTTAATTGCCGCAGTGATATTCCTAACTTTTAGCGCCATTAGTGTGATGCTCTGGATTGGTGGCAGTGATGTACTAGCAGGCACAATGACCGGCGGTGAGCTAGGCGCATTTGTGTTTTACGCCATTATGGTCGCCATGTCAGTGGCAACCGTCGCTGAAGTATATGGGGAGCTACAACGTGCAGCAGGAGCAGCAGCTCGCTTACTTGAGTTATTAGCCGTAAAAAGTGAAATTGTTAATCCCACGGAGCCCCTCGATGAGCAGCTCGAAGCCAATAGTAATTTAGCGGCGATTGAACTGAACAATATTACCTTTAATTATCCATCTCGTCCCGATGTCAGTGCGCTTAATAATATCTCACTTACCATTGAACAAGGTAAAACAGTGGCTATTGTTGGCCCATCTGGCGCGGGGAAAACAACTCTATTTGAATTACTTCAACGCTTTTACGATCCGGCTAATGGTGTGATTAAATTTCATGGTATCAATATCAAGGAGCTGTCTCTCAATAAACTCAGAGACAGTATGGGCATGGTGGCACAAAACCCGATTTTATTTAGCTCAGATGTAATGCACAATATACGTTACGGCAACCCAGATGCCTGTGACGAGCAAGTTTATGCGGCAGCTAAACACGCCCATGCAGATGAATTTATAAAACAATTACCAAACGGCTATAAAAGCTTTTTAGGCGAACAAGGCGTGCGGTTATCTGGCGGACAAAAGCAACGCATTGTACTTGCACGGGCAATATTAAAAGACCCAGAAATACTATTACTCGATGAAGCAACCAGTGCTTTAGATGCACAAAGCGAGCATCACGTACAAGCGGCTCTTGATCACTTAATGCAGCATCGCACGACCTTAATTATTGCCCACCGCCTAGCCACGGTAAAACACGCTGATTTAATTGTCGTAATGGAAAATGGCAAGGTAATCGCAACCGGCACTCATCAACAATTACTGACAAGCAATCCTCTTTATCAAACGTTGTGTGAATTACAGTTTAACCGTGATTGAAAGCGGTAATAAATCTCAATAAAATTATAGTAAATAATAAATTGAGATCACTCTACCTCTAGACTATTAACCTTCGGTATTTGGTACTATTTGAATTTCTACACGACGGTTTTGCGCACGGCCATTGGCAGTATCGTTACTGGCAACCGGTTGACTTTCACCATAACCTTGGGTGCTAATACGATTATTAAGAATTTGCTGGTTAACCAAATAATCCTTTACACTCTGCGCACGCTGCTCAGATAACGTCATATTGTAGCTTTCTTTACCGCTGCTATCAGTATGACCACTAATGCTTAAGTAGGTTTTTTCATACTTGTTCATCACTTTAGCTATGGCATTTAAGGTGTCATGAAAACCAGATGTAATATAAGATTGATCCGTTGCAAAGGTAATATTTGATGGCATAACTAAACGTAAATTATCGCCTTCACGCACAACTTCAACACCTGAGCCTGCAAGTTCATCACGAAATGCAGCTTCTTGTTTATCCATGTAGTCGCCAACGGCTGCGCCTGCTAGCGCACCAATAGCAGCACCGATAAAGATACGCTTATCATCATGGTCACCTGTCGCTTTACCTAATACTGCACCTGTCGCAGCACCAATGCCCGCCCCCATTCCTGTATTATTGGTTTCACAACCGGTTAAAAATACAGCAACAACACTGGCTGCTAAAATAGATTTTGTTAATGTCATGGTCACTCTTGTTCACTCATTTTTCAATAACGGGCAGTATGCAAAGGAATATATGAACAAACGATGAAGGCTCATTTAAAAACTCACTGACTGGCAGCCACTTGTATGACGTAACAAGGCGAGTAAGTTCAAGCACTTTCATCAACCAATGTATTGGTTATTGTAAGCCATGAGTCAGCTATGTTTTGGTGAATTTATTATCATACTCAAGCTGCCGTGAATAATGTTGCTATAACGACAAACCACTTTTAGCTGTTGAGCAGGCCTATTTTTTGAGCTGCATAATTCGGCGATTTCTTCTACGCCAATAACGAAACCAGCACGCTTTTTAAACAACGCCTCAAAGACATTTACTTCAGTGAGAGCTTCAACTTTATCTAAGCGAGTACCGTAGCCAAAATAACAAAGATGTATAGTACCGCTTATTACTGCAATTTATTAATAAGCCTTAATACTTACATGAGGATATGCTGTTACTCGTTCGAGCATAAAATACAAATGATGAAGATAAAACTATAAAAATGTCATAAAAAGAATGCGCTTATTTGTCATAATATAGAAATATAAAAAGATGGAATAAACAGGGTATGTTGCTAGCTATATTCAAACAATTTTTTTTACTTGGCTGCATCAGTTTTGGTGGACCTGCGGCTCACTTAGGGTATTTTAAACGACACTTTGTAGATAACTTACAATGGTTAAGCACCAGCCGTTATGCGCAATTAATCAGCTTAAGTCAAGCTATGCCGGGACCCGGTTCTAGCCAAGTCAGCTTTGCTATTGGCGTTGAGCGCAGTGGCGTACTTGGTGGTTTTGCTGCCTTTTTAGGGTTTACCACCCCCTCACTACTGATCATGCTACTATTAGCCGTAAGCGCTAGTCAGTTTGATGATGTTTACTATGCGGTTATCTCTGGCTTGAAGTTATTTGCCGTGGTCGTTGTGGCCGATGCAATCCTAAGTATGGCCAAGAGTTTTTGTACAAGTTATATGCTTAAAGCAATAACACTAATCAGTACACTAATACTTATTTTATTTCCTGCGATGGCTACGCAAATTATTGTTTTAATATCAGCCGCTGCTTTTGGTGCTCTTTTCCCGCTACTCAATATCAATTCTAATATCAATAATGAACTCCCTGCAAAGCCAGCTAAAAAGCAGGCAATAAGCTGGCTACCTTTAGGGATTTTCGCTCTACTACTAATAGTGAGTTTTATCAGTTTTGGTAACGACATAGATCTATTTACAGCATTTTATCAAACCGGTGCCATGGTATTTGGCGGCGGTCATGTAGTGTTACCAATACTCCAAGCCAGTGTGCCAAGCCTTGCTACTGAACAGTTTTTAAGTGCCTATGCTAGTGCCCAAGCTGTGCCAGGGCCAATGTTTACAATCGCGACCTATTTAGGTGCCCAGCTTTACCCTGAGCAAGTTGTTGTAGGTGCACTAATCGCTACAGCAGCGATATTTTTACCCGGTTTGTTATTAATGTTGGCGTTTCAAAAAAGTTGGTTAGCGCTTGCTAATAGACCACACTTTGCAAGTAGTATAGCCGCATTAAATGCAGTTGTAGTCGGTTTTTTAGCGGCCGCGCTGTATTCGCCAATTTGGAGTTCGGCGATTAGCTCAGTGTGGCATATTGCTATTGTAGTCGGCGTATTTGCATGGCTAAGACTAGCTAAGCCACCTATTTGGTGGCTATTAATTGGCTTTATTTTTGTGGGGCTGCTTCAGAGCTATTTACCACTGTAATACTCGATTTAACTAGAGGTGTTATTAGTTGGATTAACAATTTGACCAGTAACACTTTGAAACGCATAAAGCTCAAAAATAGGTAGTACAGCAAGTAGGTGATCCATTATTTCAGCTTGTAAATGTTCATACGAGATCCAACGTTTATCTTCACTAAAGCAGTAAAACTCGATGGGTAAACCATGGTTTAATGGCTGCAGCTCACGAACCATTAAAGTCAGCGAAGTATTGATTTTTTTATGCTGCTTTAAATAACCTTCGGCGTAACGACGAAATAAACCTAAATTTGAAACCGGCTCAGGTAAACTAGAAACACGAATATATTCATGCAGTGGTATCCCATCATCAATACGTTTACGAAAATCCGCATCCACTAACTTAATACTATTCATATCAATGCTCAGTGAGCGCTTAATGCGACGACCGCCAGACTCTTGCATACCGCGCCAATTTTTAAATGACCCTGCTACAAGCATATAAGTAGGGATAGTCGTAATAGTATTATCCCAGTTACGTACTTTTACCGTGTTTAAGCCTAAATCAATTACTTCACCATCAGCACCATAACTATCAACTTGAATCCAATCGCCGTAAGTAACTAAACGGTTTGCTGCGATTTGAATACTCGCTACAAAGCCTAAAATAGTGTCTTTAAATACCAACAAGGTAACCGCTGCAATGGCACCAAACCCCGAAAGAATATAGGTCGGCGACTTTTCAAGTAGAATACTAATAATTAAAATTGCACAAATTATAAAGGTGATAAGTTTTACAACTTGGATCAAGCCTTGAATAGGTACTTCTCGGGCAAACTCTAATTGGTTGTAAACCTCTCCAGCAATACTAACAATACTACTTAAGATAAACCCAGCATAAATAATTAATACAATATGTCCGGTGGTTTTAAGTACTTCTGCAGAGAGCTCATTAACAGGATAAATGCTGTCAAAAGTAGCGAGATAAATAACACAGCATATCATTCCAGCAATACGTCGGTTTAACTTGGTTAATATTGGTGCTAATAAACCGATACGCTCAGGTGATATTTTAGTGACCATCTTTTGAATACCCGGCAACATTAATTGGCGAATAAACATATAAATAATAAGTAAAGACAAAACACCAATTGCGGTGACCGTTAGCGCACTAAATAGCTCAGCCTTAGGCATTTTATCAAACCAAGGAAAAACCAGTTCTTGTAAGTGGGTGTGCTTCATGGTGTTGTTATTCCCCTTTCAATCATGTACTTAATTGGCCTCGATGTGAGCCACTAATTGGCTGCCTTTTATTGCCAGCTTGGATACTCAAGGTTGCTGCTTTAACTTACTAAGCTGCTGTTCTTTTTCTTGCCATAGACGGTTTATTTCAGCCTGAAAACGCACTCTAAACTCATTGTCATTAGAGTAGTCCCCGGTCAACTCGGGGCTAACAGGCATTACCTCAACATGTACGTTGATACGCTTAACGCGACCACTGGAAAAATCAATAAAGGTCGGAATACCGTCAGGATATTGAATAGTAACATTAACAACCTTAGAAATTTGATCGCCCATTGCTTGCATAACAAAGGCAATGCCACCTGCTTTTGGTTTTAATAAATCAGTAAACGGACTGTTTTGACGTTGGTGCTTTGCAGGCGTAAAGCGCGTACCTTCAACAAAGTTAACAATACTGACCGGCATTTCTTTAAACTTTTCACAGGCTTTGCGAGTGGTTTCTAGGTCTTTACCGCGTAACTTAGGATTCTTTTTTAACTGGCTTTTACTAGTTCGAGTCATAAATGGAAAATCAAGAGCCCACCATGCAAGGCCTAATATAGGCACGTACACTAGCTCTTTTTTCAAAAAGAAGTTTAAAAAGGGAATACGGCGATTAAACACCCGCTGCAACACTAAAATATCAACCCAGCTTTGGTGATTGGCAATCACCAAATACCAGTCTTTTAATTTAGTATTCTCAAGACCTGTGACATTTAATTGATAAGGAGTGAGTAATTTTTGATTAATTGAATTACACGACACCCAAATGCTGGCGCACTTTTTGGCAATTAAGCTCATTAACTTTTGTAATGGCTTAATTGGAATTAACTTAATCAACCCACAAATAAAAATCGGCACAAACCACACAATAGTATTTATGGTGTACAGTAAGGCACTAATAATACAACGAAAAAATGACATTACGACTCAATTCCTTTCATAAACCATACTGCAACAAACACAGTCTCTTCAATCTTCAAAATAGGTATACCCTGCTAGACCTGCATTTAGTTCATCTATATATTGTGCTTTTACTGGCTCACTAACGGCAAGTTGATTTACTGTTTTCGCGAAATTATCAGCCAAAATTTCGCTATCATAGCCAACAAACTTTAATACATCCTTAACACTATCACCTTTTATGGCATTGTTAAGCTGATAACCTTGCTCAGTTAGCTCAACATGTACCGAGTCGGTATCACCAAATAGATTATGTAAGTCACCAAGAATTTCTTGATAAGCACCCACCATAAACATCGCAATATGGTACTGCTGACCTTGTTTATACTCTGGAATGGGTAAACTTGTTTCGATACCTGAACCTTCAACATACTCACGAATTTGGCCGTCTGAATCGCAGGTTATATCTTGAATGATCGCGCGCTGTGTTAGTGGTTTATCGAGATTCTCGATAGGCATAACCGGAAACAATTGCTGAATGCCCCAAACATCGGGCAATGATTGGAACAATGAGAAATTAACAAACAGCTTATCAGCCAGCTTTTCATTTAAATCATCAAGCACCTCTCGGTGAGCACGCGCATTAGCACTAAGCGAAGCCCGCACGCGGTGTAAAATAGTAAAATACAACTGCTCAACTTTAGCCCATTCCAACATACTCACTAAACCATGAACGTATTGGTCATGTGCTTCACTAAATAAATGCATAGCATCGTGGTAAATTTCAAGAGCCATACGCGGTGTTAAACGTTGCAAGCATTGCCACATTTCTTCAAGCACTAAAATACTGCCTGCTTGAGGGGCGGTTGGACTTAGATGGTTAGGAGCTTGCTCAACATCAATCACATCGGTAATAAGCACAGCATGATGCGCGGTAAGTGCTCTGCCAGATTCAGTGATAATAGCGGGGTGTGGTAAATCATGCTGCTCGCACACCTCTGCAAAGGCATTTACAACATTACGAGCGTATTCATCGACCGTGTAATTCATTGAGCAGGCGCTACGCGAACCTGAGCCTTCGTAATCGACTCCTAAACCGCCACCTACATCAACAGTATTAAGTGGCACACCAAGCTGGGCAAGCTCTGCAAAGTGGCGCGAGCATTCACGTAAAGCGCGGTGAATATCGCGAATATTGGCAATTTGCGAACCAATATGAAAATGCACCATTTGCATTAAGTGCAGCTTATTGTGCTTTTTAAGTAGCTCAACCGCACTAAGCACTTGGCCTGCAGTTAAACCAAATTTACCTTTTTCACCGCCAGTGTTTTGCCACTTACCTTTGCCAATAGAGTTTAAGCGAATACGAATGCCAATGGCAGGTTCAATACCTAGGTCGTCAATTTCATTAAGTAAGGTAGTTAGCTCTGACAGCTTTTCAACCACCACTTTTACTTTATGGCCCATGGCTTGTCCAATACACGCTAAGCGTAAAAACTCACTGTCTTTATAGCCATTACAAACAACGGTGATGGGCTCTTTAGCAACGCCTAAAATAGCCATTAACTCAGGTTTTGAGCCGGCTTCAAGTCCAACAAGGCCACTTGGATGGGCTAATAATTTGCTAACGACAGAACGTTGCTGATTTACTTTTATTGGATAAACACAGGTATATTGCCCTTGGTATTCACGTGCTGTGCGGGCTTTGCTAAACGCACTGGTTAAGGTATCTACACGGTTTTTTAAAATGTCAGTAAAGCGTACCAGTACCGGTAAAGTCAGGCCTTGCTTTTTGAATTGCTCGGTCAATTCACTTAATGAAATAGCTGCTTTATTTTGATCCCCGTCAGGATACGCAACGAGTTCACCTTGTGCGTTAATATCAAAATAACCATCGCTCCAATGAGCAACATTATAAGTTTCCCGTGCTGTGTCTAAACCCCAAGTCATGGCAACTCTTCTTTCGTTAGCAAATTCATCTATAAGATGCGCATTTTAATACGTCATTAACCGCTACGCTAACAAAAATTGATATTTTCCCCAAAGCATCGGTAAAATATTCGCTATACTGATAAAATTTCATTGAGCAAATCGTCAAGCACTGGCAGAATTGCCTCCTTTTTCGCCCATAACTCAATAAGTGTAACTAGCGACATGGCAAAATTAGATCAAAGTAAGTGGTTTACAGAAATCAGTGAACGTGACGGTACTGCGTTTTCATTACGAATCAATAAAAAGTTAGATGAAAAGCAATCGTCTTTTCAAAAAGTCGAAATGTATGAAACAACTGACTTCGGTAACCTGATGGTCATCGACGGTTGTACCATGGTCAGCAGCCGCGAAAACTTTTTTTACCATGAAATGATCAGTCACCCAGCGTTACTTGCTCATCCAAATCCTAAAAATGTAGTGATTATTGGCGGCGGTGATTGCGGCACTTTACGTGAAGTACTAAAACACCCAGATATTGAGTCAGTAACACAAATCGATATTGACGAAGTCGTCACACAAATGTCACTTAAATACTTTCCAGAGCTGTGCGAGTCAAACCAAAACCCGCGTGCCACTGTTATATTTGACGATGGCATAAAGTACATGCGCGAACTGCCAAGTGAATCTATCGACATTGTTATCGTTGATGGCACCGACCCCGTTGGTCCTGGTGAAGGCTTATTTAATCATGCTTTTTACACCAGCTGTCTAAACGCGCTACGCCCAGGTGGTATTATGGTGCAGCAAAGCGAATCACCATTAACTCATATGCCTCTACTTGTTGAAATGCGTGATGCGATGAGCGAAGTAGGTTTTGTTGATTTACAAACACTGCCGTTCCCACAGCCAATTTATCCAAGCGGTTTATGGTCTGTTACTCTTGCCCGTAAAGATGAAATGTTTGCAGGTTTTAGAGAAGACGATGCAGCCAAAGTTGCCGAGCACAGTGAATATTACAATGCGGGTATTCACCATGGCGCACTTGCCACACCTAACTATATGAAACGCGGTTTTACGAAAAAATAAGCCCTGTTAGGCTAATGGCTTTAACTCAAAGCCATTAGTAACCTTCCCTCAACTGCCACCCACAGCTTTAACCTCTTGAATACGTATGCAAGCACCTCGTATTAATCGCCCGCTCACCTTATGCTTAACAAACTTCTGTTATCAAGGAATAATTATGCGATTTTCAGCGCTCTTGCTGGTTGCTTTTTCAACCACTAGTTTTGCCCAAACAGCAACCGTTAGTTCTCCCGACGGTAAAATACAAATTACGGTCTCTGATCAGAAAAGTAGCCCAACCTACGCTATTAGCTTTAATAATAAAGACGTGATCACACCTTCAAAGCTCGGCTTTGAGTTCAAACAACAAGCAGCATTTGATGAAGGCTTTAAAATTAAATCGCAGCAAAAAAATAGTGTTGATACATCATGGCAGCAGCCTTGGGGCGAGCGCCAAACAATTAGCGACAAACACAACGAGTTAGCTGTTACATTTACAAAACCAGCTCCACAAGGTGGTAGTTACACGGTACGTTTCCGTGCTTTTGATAGTGGCGTAGGCTTTCGTTATGAAGTGCCAACTCAAGCCGGCTTTGAAAACTCTGACAGCACTGAAATCACCAAAGAGCTAACCGAATTCGCTATTAATGGCGCAGATAAAGCCAATGCTTGGTGGATCCCTGCTCGAGGCTGGAACCGCTATGAATATGTATACAACAGCACCCCATTACAAGATGCGGCGCTCGTGCATACTCCGCTCACCCTTAAAAATGCCGATAACGTTCATATTAGTATTCACGAAGCCGCACTCGTTGATTATGCAGGTATGGTGCTTAACCAGCGCCGCCCGGGTACTTTTCAAGCTGATTTAACCCCTTGGTCAGATGGCATTGCCGTTAAAAAGCACGGCGCGTTTAATACCCCATGGCGGACTGTTCAAATTGGCGAAAAAGCCGTAGATTTAATTAACTCAGACATCATTTTAAATCTTAATGAACCTAATAAGTTAGGTGATGTTTCGTGGGTAAAACCAGGTAAGTACGTTGGTATTTGGTGGGGTATGCACATAAAAGAAAACACCTGGGGCAGCGGTGAAAAACACGGCGCAACCACTAAAGAAACCAAACGTTACATGGATTTTGCTGCCAAATATGGCTTTGACGGCGTACTGGTTGAAGGTTGGAATAACGGCTGGGATGGCGACTGGTTTTTTAATGGTGATGTATTTAGCTTTACCAAACCTTATGATGACTTTGATATTAAAGAACTAGCTCGCTACGGAAAGGAAAAAGGCGTGGAGTTAATTGGCCACCACGAAACCTCAGGCAACGTAAGTAATTATCGCAAGCAAATGGAAGATGCCTACGCATTGTATGAAAAATCAAACGTCAGCCAAGTTAAAACCGGTTATGTTGCTGATGGTGGCAATATCAAACGTATTGATGAAAACGGCATAGCCCGCCATGAATGGCACGACGGACAATTTATGGTTAATGAGTACTTACACAGCGTAAAGCTTGCCGCTAAGCACAAAATCAGTATTAATACACATGAACCAATTAAAGACACGGGCCTGCGCCGTACTTATCCAAATTGGATAGCCCGTGAAGGTGCGCGAGGCCAAGAGTTTAATGCTTGGGGCACACCACCAAACCCGCCAGAGCATATTCCAATGCTAACCTTTACGCGCATGTTAGCCGGACCAATGGACTTTACGCCGGGTATTTTTGACATGGGCTTTAATGGTTTAGGCGCTGATACTAATCGCCCACAAACTACCCTAGCTAAACAACTGGCTTTATACGTGGTTATGTATAGCCCGATTCAAATGGCGGCCGATTTACCGCGTAACTATTTAGCCAAACCTGATGCTTTTCAATTCATTCAAGATGTACCAACCGATTGGCAGCAAAGTATTGCCCTTGATGGTGAAGTGGCTGATTTTATTGTATTCGCCCGAAAAGAGCGCAAGCGCGACAACTATTCTGGTAATGACTGGTATTTAGGTGCTGTAACCGATGAACAAGCACGTACTATTGAAGTAAGTTTAGACTTTTTAGATAAAGGTAAAAAGTTCGAAGCGCAAATTTACCGCGATGGTGACAAGGCAGAGTGGAAAAATAACCCATACGATTTAAAAATCGAAAAGCGCACCGTCACTGCCAATGACAAGTTAACTCTAAAGCTTGCCACCAGCGGTGGAACGGCTATTAGGTTTAAAGCACTTTAGCGTAATAATGTAAAAGCGCGATTAAAATCGCGCTTTTGTTCTCAGTGCTATATACAATTTATAGTGACAACCGCGCACCGAAATATAAGTTAAGCGCTACGCTTTTTATTAATTTTAGTATATTGCTTAACTAACCTGAGATCTGTTTAAGCGATAACTAATGCATTGAGCTCTACGTCAGTTAAATTAAGGTGTGGCTTATTTTCTTTTAAGCAATAAGCCACCAATCCAGCCACTAAATTCAACATAAAACCGTTCATACTCCGATGTCTCGAATGTTCAATGAAGGATATGTTCTTGAGTTGGTCATTAATTGTCTCGATTATAAAGCGCTTTGAAAGCATCGCTCTATCCCATAGTGACATCGCTTTTGCCTTCATATTTTTGCGAACAGTCGTAATAAGCTTTACACCTTTATCAAGTAAGTCCGTTTCTAAAGCTTTACTTAAATATCCTTTGTCACCATACAGTTTATCTGTCAGGCAGCTCGCTAATTCACGCACTGGCTGCGTATCATGCACATTACCTGTTGTCACTTTTGCAGCAACAATCTCACCATGATGATTAACAATTAAATGCAGTTTGAAGCCATAAAACCAACCCATCGTTCCTTTGCCTCGCTGGGCTATTCCATCAAAGGTTTTATGCCTAGGAATACGAATATTATGGCACACCTTGATACATGTAGAGTCAATGAATTCAACACCTGTGGGTTTACCTTTAAGTGAAGTAAAATAGGCACACATCGGCACAAGTACCCTCGGCATAACGGCTAAAAATCGCGTGTAACTGAGCAAGTTAGGAAATTCACTTTTGTACATAAGTGAAACATAGCCAAGATAGTAATTTTTAAAATCACGGTGATGCGACATATGGAAACTAATGACAATAGTCATAATTTCACTGGTCGTCATACGTCCTGCTCGCTGACGTTTTTGGGTACCATCTTCGAGTAATTGTTTTTCCCATTGAGGTATAAATACTTTGCAAAAATCATCGACATCGCAAAACAATTCAACTAATTTAATCATGCCTGTTCCTTGTCTATCCAATCGTTCTTGGTCGAAAGATCGGATCTCGGAACAGGCATTTAGTTCAATTTCTTAAACGAGATTCAGGTTAACTAAGTAAGACCATATATAAAGCCCCCAAAGAAACCTCCTATTGGGAACATAATAAGCGATAGTAATATTGCATCAGATTACTCAACCTAAACTCAAATCACTTATTTCAAAGGGAGAAAAACTTGTGCACTCAGCCCGCCTTCGGGACGGTTAACCAACTTAACCTTACCGCCATGTATATCTACAATACGTTTAATAATGGCAAGGCCTAAACCGCTACCTTCACTGCCGCGGGCAGCGTCGCCTTGTTTAAATGGTTCAAATACGCTTTCAAGCTCACTTTCAGGAATACCAGGACCGGAGTCTTTTACTGTAACTATAGCGTATTTTTTATCATTACTGAGCGTAGTTGAAACCGCTATATCTCCATCTGAATAACGAATGGCATTTTCAAGCATATTAGTAAATACACGCTTCATCGCCACCAGGCTAAGTGGGATATTGGGGATAGCTGGGTCTTCACTAAAAGTAATTGTACGTTGATGTTTTTGTTCAGAATGTACTACTTCTGCAACTAACGCATTTAAATCTTCTAGAGCAAGCTCTTCACGTTTATGGTGGCGCAAGTATTCAATAAACTGATCGATAATGGCATTCATATCTTCAATATCGTAAATGATTCCTTCACGTAAGTAGTCTTCTTCATCGGCCATCATTTCGGTAGCTAAACGAATACGGGTAAGCGGTGTGCGTAAATCGTGCGATACCCCAGCCATTAGCAACCTACGATCGTTTTCAAGTGCTGCTATACCACGAGACATTTGATTAAACGCGCGGGTTACTTCGATCACTTCAGTTGAACCACGCTCTTCTAACTTGGTCGCAAAGTCTCCAACCCCCACTTTAACAGCCGCGTGCTGTAACTCTTTTAACGGCCGATTTAAATGCCTAGCAAATAGCCACCCCCCTAATACACTTAAAAAGCCGATACTAGAGAGGTAAAAAGTCAAAAACTCGACATTATTTTCTTTAAAACCAGTCAATGGCACGCGCACCCAATAACCAGGAGCTTGTGGTGCTTCAATCCAATAAACCAGTGGATCAGTTTGGCTGATACGCACTCGCGCAGAACCGTTAAGCTGTTCTGACATACTGCGTGACAACATTGAATATTCGCGTGCTTGCCCTAACCCTTCGCGCATTGCTTGACGCTGATTCATGATACTTATGCCGGTAATTTCAAAAAGCTTACTCGACACTTTATCGCTAACTTCTTCGCCATCCTCCCAATCAATAAATACGGTTTTTATTTGTTTAGCGAGGATCAGATTAACTTGTTCAATAGTCGGTTTAACAACATACAGGCTTACAGTGATATACGATACAACTTGGTTTATCAGCAGCAATGCTGCAACCAAAAACACCGTTTGCCCAAATGCACTTTTAGGAAATATACTCATGTAGGCTATTTTTTACCATCAGGAACAAATACATACCCTAAACCCCACACGGTTTGAATATAACGGGGATTGGCTGCATCCGCTTCAATCATGCGCCTAAGTCTTGAGACTTGCACATCAATACTGCGTTCCATCGCACTGTAATCGCGGCCTCTAGCTAAATTCATTAACTTATCACGGCTAAGCGGTTCTCGCGGATGAGTAACTAACGACTTTAATACCGCAAATTCGCCACTGGTCAGCGACATCGTTGTATCGCCTTGGCTCATTTCACGGGTAGCTAAATTGAGTAAAAACTCACCAAAAGTAATGTGATTTTCTTCTGCGGCAGGAGCACCTGGTACTTCTTTTGCGCGTCGACGTAAAATGGCTTTAATGCGCGCAAGTAGCTCACGAGGGTTAAACGGCTTTGGAATATAATCATCAGCACCAAGCTCAAGCCCAATAATACGGTCGGCCTCATCGCCTTTTGCGGTGAGCATAACAATCGGAATTTCATTTTCTTTTTGTCTTAAACGCCGACAAATAGAAAGGCCGTCTTCGCCGGGTAGCATCAAATCTAATACTATTAAATGAAAATTCTCACGTTCAATAAGGCGGTCCATTTGCTCTGAATTGGCTGCAGTGCGTACTATAAACCCTTGCTCTACCAAGTAACGCTCTAATAAACTGCGTAAGCGCATATCATCATCAACGACTAACACTTTTGTGGTTTCATGTCCCATGACTATTTCTTATTGTTGTAAGCTATAGCCATTAATATAAATGAAAAACCGCATAATAAAAAACAAATTACCCAGCTAGATTGTTACGGAACATTTCAGCGTGGCCGCTTTGACAAAACGTAGCTTTTTTTATACCTTGCTTGGCCACACGTAAATTCAAGACAAGCATTGTGAAAACTAATTTAATTACCCGCGAAGGCTACACACAACTCCAACAAGAACACGACCATTTATGGAACGTTAAACGCCCCGAAGTGACTAAAATAGTAAGCTGGGCGGCAAGCCTTGGCGACCGCTCAGAAAATGCCGACTACCAGTACAATAAACGTTTGTTAAGACAAATAGACCGCCGCGTACGTTATTTACGTAAACGCATCCCAGACTTAAAAATTATAGAGTATTCTCCGCAGCAGGCTGGCATGGTATTTTTTGGCGCATGGGTTGAAGTAGAAAATGAGCAAAGCGAAATACTTACCTTTCGTATTGTTGGCCCTGATGAAATATACGACCGTAAAGATTACATTTCAATAGACTCGCCGATGGCGCGAGCACTTTTAAAAAAACAAGTTGATGATGAGTTTGAAGTTCCCACTCCGCAGGGGAAAAAAGAATGGTATGTTAATAAAATCACTTACCCTATCGAAAAATAAACTTGGAATATTCAGAAGAAGTTAATTAATGGTTGTGTAATATGCCAATGTGATCTATAAGTAAAGGTACTCAAATAAAAAATGTCAGTCTATTTGAGATTATAAAGGTAGTAATTATGTCAAACGCAATGCAGCGCATATTTAGTAATATGATGTTATTTGCACTTTTATTAAGTGTAGGCATTACTGCGTTTGCAGATACCAATGGCAATCACAACCAGCAAGTTATCCCAACTGCTCACTATGTTGCTTGTGAAATTCCTGATCAAGCTAACCTTGACGTTGACCTAGACAATCATGTTGACGTTGATATATTACAAGTCGCCCAACCTCTAGCGCTTGTAACACCTTATTACGATTTCATTGTTCCTAGTAATCAACCTTTTAGCCAAGCGTACCAGCGTGGACCACCAAATAATTTAGTTTAATTTTCGCTCTAAGAAACTTAATTTAAATTAACTAATCAAACTGGTGAACACTATGGCTAACTTTAAAGAACTTCGTACCCAAAATATATCTAAAGGCATTTTATCTCATACTTATAGCGATAATAAGCCGTTTATCGATTTAACGTCTCCGGCGTTAGAAATGATTAATAACTTTACTCAACAAGATCCGCTACGCGCACATTATGAAACTTCAATAGTTGAAGCGTTAAAAAAAATAACCAATCAACACACCGACTTTATTTTAGTGGTTGATGATAACAAAAAGCTACTGGGTGTAGTTTCAAGCGCTGACTTACAAAGCTCTAAGACCATGATTTTAGCGCAACGCTTAAATGTAGCACGTAATGATGTGAGCTTACGTCATGTAATGACACCGCTAAGCAATTTAACCGGAGTGAGCATGCAAAGTTTAAGTTATGCCTGTATCGGTGATGCTCTACAAACAATGGAACATCGTGGCGTTATGTTTTTACTCGTTACTGCTTCTAACAATGAAATTTGTGGCCTTCTATCAGCTCGCGAGATTTCTAAAAAGTTACAAGTACCATTACATATTAGCCCTATTGCAAACACATTTAGTGAAGTGATGGAGCAAATTGACCACCCGCATTAATATTGTAATTTATTCCAAATGTTTCGAACACAAAAGGCCTTAAAGCAACCGCTTTAAGGCCTTTTTATTTAGGGTATTTAATCGCAGCGCGAGGTTCATAACCAAGGAGCCTAAATAAAAACCAAAAAGCAAATGCAGCTGCAAAATTAATCTCCAAAGATCAATAGCCCCTTTGCTTGGCTGTGATATTATTCAAGCAAATCATTACATCAAAACAACTGTGTTTTGATCTTAAAATTGTTTAATAAGGTTTTTGCATGAGCAATATCTCTGCACGTTTAGCTACTGAGCTAAATGCTAAAGAGCAACAAGTAGTTGCTGCTACAAAATTACTCGATGAAGGTGCTACTGTTCCTTTCATCGCTCGTTACCGTAAAGAAGTAACCGGTGGCCTTGATGACACGCAATTGCGTTTACTTGAGCAACGTTTGTCTTATTTAAGAGAGCTAGAAGAGCGTCGCAGTTTTATTTTAGCGACTATAAAAGAGCAAGATAAACTCACCGCGGCTTTACAAGCTGATATTAACACCGCGCAAAGTAAGACTGAGCTCGAAGATTTATACCTACCTTATAAGCCTAAGCGCCGCACTAAAGGTCAAATAGCTATTGAAGCAGGCTTAGAACCGTTAGCTGATGCATTATTTAATGATGCAGATTTAAACCCAGAGCAACAAGCGGCTAAATACCTAAATCCAGAAGCCAAGTTTGCTGATAGTAAAGCCGTGCTTGATGGCGCTAAGTTTATTTTAATGGAACGCTTTGCTGAAGACGCAAAACTACTTGCTAAATTTCGTAGCCACATTGGCCAACACGGTCAGATTGAAGCTTCACTAATTGCTGGCCAAGAGCAAGCAGGTGCTAAATACCGCGATTATTTTGAGCATCAAGAGCCACTAAGAAAAATACCTTCGCACCGGGCACTAGCCATGCTGCGCGCCCGCAACGAAGGAGTATTACAGTTAAGTATAAATCCTGAACCTAGCGTAGAGAACCCAGCGCAAATATGTGCTCAGATGATTGCTGATTATTATCGTCTTAATATCAAAGACCAAACAGCAAGTCCGTGGTTATTAAGCGTAGTCCAGTGGGCTTGGAAAATTAAACTGGGCCTACATTTAGAAAATGAATTTTTAGCGGCGATGCGCGAAAAAGCCGAAACCGGCGCGATTGACGTATTTGCTAAAAACTTAAAAGACTTACTAATGGCAGCCCCGGCTGGTGCTCGCACAACGCTTGGACTTGATCCTGGTCTGCGTACGGGGTGTAAGATAGCCGTGGTCGACAGCACAGGTAAACTACTCGCTACGCAAACTATTTTCCCACATGCGCCACAAAACCATTGGGATAAATCAGTTCGTACCTTAGAGCAGCTTTGTCGCCAACATAAAGTAGAACTTGTAGCAATTGGTAACGGCACGGCTTCACGTGAATCAGACAAGCTAGTTGGCGAACTAATGAAGTCTTTGCCAGAGCTTAAACTCAATAAAATTATGGTCAGTGAAGCAGGCGCCTCGGTTTATTCGGCATCTGAATTTGCAGCCAATGAATTTCCTGATTTAGATGTATCTTTACGTGGTGCGGTATCGATTGCCCGTCGTTTACAAGATCCACTCGCTGAACTCGTTAAGATTGAGCCAAAATCAATTGGTGTAGGCCAATACCAACACGACGTATCGCAGAGCCAACTGGGACAGTCGTTAACCTCTGTAGTTGAAGATTGTGTAAACTCAGTCGGTGTAGATTTAAACATGGCTTCAGTACCATTATTGACGCGGGTATCGGGCTTAAATAAAACGTTAGCACAAAATATTGTCAGCTATCGTGACACCAACGGTTCGTTTGCCAAGCGCAGTGAACTTAAAAAAGTTGAGCGCTTAGGCCCAAAAGCTTTTGAGCAAGCTGCAGGCTTTTTAAAAATTAGTAACGGCTCTGATCCACTTGATAAATCATCGGTTCACCCTGAAGCTTACCCGGTTGTTAAACGTATCTGTGAGCAAAATACGCTTGATGTGAATGCCCTGATTGGTAACTCAGACCTACTCAATAAGTTAGTGGCGAATGACTACACCGATGAAAAATTTGGTTTACCAACGGTTACCGATATTATAAGTGAGCTTGATAAGCCAGGACGCGATCCACGCCCTGAGTTTAAAACAGCCGAGTTTAAAGCTGGCGTCGAAAAAATTAGCGACCTAAAACCAGGTATGATTTTAGAAGGTGTAGTTTCTAACGTTGCTAACTTTGGTGCGTTTGTCGATGTGGGCGTTCATCAAGATGGCTTAGTGCATATTTCAGCAATTACTAATAAGTTTATCTCCGATCCTCGTGAAGTCGTTAAAGCCGGTGATATTGTTAAAGTAAAAGTAATAGAAGTTGATGCAGCACGTAAACGCATTAGCTTTACTATGCGCTTAGATGACGACATTAACACCAGCAATAAATCAAAGCCAGCGGCTGCAAATAACCAATCTCGCAGTAACAACAACCAACCACGCTCTGCAGAAAAACCTAAAATAGATAGTGGTAATGCGATGATGGGTAACGCATTTGCAGATGCCTTTGCCAACGCGAAGACCAAAAAATAAGCGTACCTTTATGTTTTAAGCTTAAAGATACCAAACAATAAAAACCGCGATATTAATAATATTGCGGTTTTTTAATAAATTTAAAATAGTTATTAAAATTTATATTTACGCTAACAACCCAGCTTAGAAGTCTGCTGAAGTCACGCTTGGCCGTGTTCGCTTAAGGTGTCATTGTCATCGCTGTTAAAACGACTGTCGACTTTAAATAATATTACCCCTTCTTCAGGGCTCGCCACTGCTAACTGACGTTGTTGCGCAAGTTGTGTATCGTCTTGTTGAGTTCTAGTAGAGTAATAGACGCACGGTTAATCTCCGCACTGGATTTTTCAATACCTTAACTGGCACAGCTAAAACCTTTAACACCATTATTAAATACAGAACCTATTGGTACAACTCATCTCGACCGGCTATATACTCAATTAATTATCGTTCATCAATCACACAAAACAAAGTATAAACTAGGCTGTTTTTACATCGAGCTCAAAGTATTGATTTGATAGCTTTTAAAAATTCTTCTTTATGTGAGATAAACGGCGCATGAGACGCTTTATCAAGCACTTCATACTCAAACTGCGGATTCAGCGCATGCATTTTTGCAATCGCGCGATACGGCACCAGCGCATCTAAACGGCCAAACACACCTTTAATAGGTACTTCGCAGTCACTAAAAAACGCTCTTAAGTCGTCTTGTTGTAATATTTCAAGGCCACCTGTTAAAGCGTCCTCTTGCGGGGCAGGGTATTGCTTAAGTAACTTTTTAAGTTGTTTTATATCGTCTTTAGCACTTTGGCTACCCATTGCTTGAATAGCTAAAAAGCGCTCGATTGTTTTATCTCGATGACTGACTAATTGCTCTTTAAAGGTATTTAATACATCCGCTTTAATACCCGACCAATCATCTTGCTCAGCAAAAAATGGGGTTGAAGCAACTAAGATAACCTTGCTCACTTTATCAGGCCAATGTTTCGCAATATACAGAGAAAATAAGCCTCCTAGTGACCAACCCATTAAAGTTGAGTTAGGTTTTATTTGCTTGCTTAGTAACTTTGCGGCGTTATGTAATGTATAAGCTGTTAGTTTACATGAATGCTCACCGTAACCAGGTAAGTCGAGACTTTTTACATTATTATTGCAAAGAAATTCAAGTTCAGGCTGAATAACCTCCCACACGCCTTTATTCATTCCCCAGCCGTGTAATAACACCAATTCGTTTTGCATATTTAGTTATCCTGCTCCACACTTAAGTATTATAATAGCGTTTAAAGGACTGAATGCAATGGCCAACATTTCTCGCTTAAGTAAAGGTCTAGGTGATTGGTTATTCCCTTGTTATTGCTTGCAATGCCAAGTACAGATATATGAGCAACAAGGGCTTTGTGAACACTGCTTAGCCGATCTTCCTTTATTTGATTTAACCGCGAGTAAAAACCTACTGTATCACCCAGATATAGCTGAGTTATTTCCCGACTGTCAATTTGAGCACTTGTTTGCATGTGCTTGGTACCGTTCGCCATTTGATCACTGGCTAACCCAACTTAAGTTTCATAATCAAATTCATTATAAAAAAGCCCTTATCCAAGTAATTAGCCAACAGCTTGAAATAGCCAAAAATAGTGCTGATGAATGGCCTGATTACTTTGTCATACTGCCTTTGCATCGCCAGCGGTTTTTTAGCCGAGGCTTTAATCAGGTTGATCAAAGTTGGCGAGCATGTTTATTTGATGAAATTATCGGTGATGATTTATTGATTAAGCATAAAGCGACTAATAAACAAACCCATTTAACCCGTGCTAAAAGAGTTAAAAACGTGCAAGGTGCTTTTCAATGCAATAAAGATATAACCGGTGATGTAATCGCTATTGTTGATGATGTAATGACCTCAGGCGCAACGCTAAATGCAGCGACTGAGGCATTAAAACAAGCTGGGGCAAAACAAGTTTGGGCGTTTGTAACGTGCTTAACACCAATTTAAATCCCACAGCTACTTTAGGGTATTTCAATCATTAACGATTAAAAACGAGCTCTTACACCTAGGCTAACTGAACGACCTGGTAATGGTGCTTCGTCTTTTAAGTATGACGAATGCACTCTCCCTTCTTCGTCCGTTAAATTATCGCCTTTAATATAAATAGTCATATCTACATCACCTAAATCAAGGTAATAATTAGCTGAGGCAGATAGCATTGTATAGCCATCTGTTTGCGTTTCGTTCTCAGCTATTTTGTCTTGCTTAGCGTTACGAATAACTTCGACTTCGGTATGCCAATTTTCATACTCGTAGTGAACAGATGAGCCAAATCTCATTGGTGGCATTCTTGGGACATTACCGCCTGAATCTAATTTAGCCCGCGTATAATCAGTAAATACCTCTAAACGCCAATCATCATTTAAATGCCAATCAACTTGTGCTTCGTAGCCGTATAAACGGGCGTTTTGCTGTGAAAATAAAACGACTGGCAAACCATCAGCTTCTTCATCTGACTCTCCTAATATAGCCACTTGGTTCTCATAATCAGCTGATGTAATAAAGGCACCATCGCTAATAACTAAATCGGTAAAATCTTCAAAAATATAGTTATCTACTTCATTATTAAATACGCTAACACTCGCATTCCATGTATCCGCGTTATAACGATAAGTAATATCTATATTATTTGAGACCTCTTTATCCATGCTTTCGTCTGTTTGAACGACATTGTATTGACCATTGTCGTTATTAAGTTCAAACCCACCACCGACTTCATAAGTACCTGAGCCAATATGAGGACCATATGAATATATTTCAGAAGACGATGGTGCGCGTTGTGAGTAAGCATAATTAAAGGATAATGAGTGTTTTTCGTTAATGCTCCAAACAACACCAGCAGAGCCTGATACCGCTGTATAATCTTTGTTGTCGAACGAAATATCATTTGATGCACTTAACTCAGTAAAAAAGTCATTATTTACATTATGAGTTGATTGTTCAACACGCGTACCAAGTTGCCATAAAAGTGGGCCAACTTCTTTTTCTTCCATTAAAAATGCAGCAATGCTGTCAGTCTTAGTTGGTGGGGTAAATGCTTCTTCACCTATCGCTTCAAAGTCACTTTTGTTGTAATGCAAGCCAACAATACCTTTCCAACCGTATACAGGTGCATGGTCAGCCGACAATCTAGACTCAATACTTTCGTTTTTGAAAGTAGTGCCAATTTCTGTACCTTCAACTTCAGAATGCTCGTAGTCTGTATACGCATTTTTCCAATGTACTGCTTGAATAAAGCCATCTAAATTATTCCAGTCAACTACGCCTTGATAACGATCTTGGTTTAGCTTTATAAACACGCCTTCTTCGCCTGGTAAACCGTATTCAGAGTCCATATGACCATACGAAAAAGCAACTCGTGTATCATCGGTTATCCAACCAGCCCCTAAGTTATAACCGCTGGCATCAATAGCTGAGTTAGCTAGTGTTGTACTACCCCCCTCTTCATCTATATCAGTCGGCACCGGAATTTTATAATCATCGGTTTTTCGGGTATACCCGTCAATATGAAAAACAAAATCACCAGAGCCTGCATTTAAATCTGTTGAAACAGTTTTAGCATCTGCCACATTATCGTATTGTGCAAATACTTCACCGCTTACGCCTTCTTTTTTTTGTGCTGGTAAGCGGTTATCAACCACGTTCACAACTCCACCAATAGCGCCGCTCCCATATAAAAGCGTAGCTGGACCTCTTAGGACCTCAATTTGAGTGGCGGTAGATGTTTCGGTTGAGACTTGGTGATCGGGACCTACACGTGATGCATCAGACGCACCTAAACCATTTTGAACAACTTTGATTCGTGGTCCATCTAAGCCACGAATAATTGGGCTACTCGCAACAGGTCCATAATATGAACTATGCACACCGGGTACATTTTTTAAAGTATCACCTAACGTGGCCGCTTGGTTTTGGTCTAGCTCTTCGCCACTCAATATTGTTACGGGTGTACTTGATTCAAGCACAGTACGTTTTAGTGGGGAGGCCGTTATTAACACTCTTTCTATATCGGTTTCATCTTTTTGAATGTTTTTTTCGTCTGCATATGCAGTGCTGCTCATTGCTGTTAACAAGGCTAGCACTAAAGGTGAATAGTTATTTTTCATGCTGTTATCTCTAAAAATACATAATAAAATTCACTCGATATCATTTAATAACGAGTGCTTAAAATACATTTAACTGATTAATTAAAAATAACGGATGGTGGATCTCTATTACCTGTAATAGCAACAAACACACTATAAAAGTGCTGACTAATTAACCCTATTAAAGAAAGAGAGTGAGAATGTACCCCAAAAAGGGTTACTTTAGCGGGTATTGAGTGTTCTAAGTCAAGAGAGGTTAAACAGAGTTCACATTCTTGCTCTGCCTGTAATTCGTGTGAAGTATCGTGCCAAGCAGAAAAAACACTGAATAGCAAAAACAACACTAATATATATTTTATTAGTGTTGTTTGGTTTCGAAGTGAGTGTAATGTCAATCTCAGCATGAAAGATATAATATAACATTACCAACATTTGTGTCGATAAATTAATTCACTTTTTATCTACCACACAAACCTATTAATAGATTCTAACATTAGCAACTCAACAGGTTTAATTTTTTATCCCTTAAAGCTATTCCATGGGCCTGATATTGCTAATGTTTTAGTTGGTGAATATACATTTACAAATAGTGTATTACCATCAGGCGAAAAACACGCGCCGGCAAGCTCTGTTTGTTCGCTTAAACGAGCAAACGTATAAATATCTCCGCTAGGTGTTACTCCGCGCAGATGATTATCGACAATATCAGTATACTGATCTTCACAAACAATAAGGTGACCATTCGGTGCTACTGTTAAGTTATCACCAAAGTTAAACAATGATTCATCTTCGCTTTCTACAAACAACTCTATTTTACCCGGGACTGAGCTTTCACTTTCTTTACCTTCAAACTCTGATGGCTGGTATTTCATAACTTGACCAAGCTGTTTTTTACCGCCATTCGTGCAGCAAAAATAAAGCTCATTGTTGCCCCAATGTACGCCTTCGCCACGAGCAAAAAGTGCAGCTCCTTGTTGATATCCTCTAATCCTTAGATCATCTTTTGGGCTCTCTGGCTCATCTAAATCAACCCATTCAACATCCATCGGTGTATGTTTAAGCATTGTGGATTCATTCCAATTACGGGTATCAAATTGCGAGTGTTCTTTAATAACCATTGCTTGGAGTTTACCGCCTTTACTAAGCGTACCAAATTCATTAGGAATAAATCGATAAAATAAGCTATCGCCTCTGTCCTCAGTAAGATAAACAATGCCTGTGCGTGGATCTATTGCGGCTGCTTCATGATTAAATCGTCCCATTGCAACAAGTGGTTCTGGTTTTACCAAACCTTTTGCCGTTGCAGGTACTTCAAATATATAGCCATGAGATTTACCTAATCCATCTGCCTGATTAGCGACGGTTTCTTCACAAGTAAGCCAGCTTCCCCATGGTGTAGCACCACCAGAACAATTACGTATTGTTCCACACAGCGATAGAAATTCTTGTTCTTTTTTATGCTCTTTAATATTATAAATAATATGGCTTGTGCCACCGGGAAGCGCTACGCCATCATCAAATACGTCATAGGCTGTAGGCGTTTTATGTGACTTAATGCTCGTTGCTGCCTGCTTAATATTTTTTGGAGAAAGCTCATGGTTACGTACTAGTACAACTCTTTCGCTATCAAGCGCTATACACCCCATCCCATCGGCTTTATCTGGTACAGATAAGCCATCGTCCATTTCATCTCCCAATTGAGAAATAACGCGATAGCTAAAACCAGCAGGTAAATCGAGTAATTTTTTTCTATCAGGAATTAAAGAGCCATATGCCAATACGCTATCAGTCAAGTTAGCTAAAGTAGCCTTACCAAATGCACTTCTGGAAAGACCAACGAATGCGAGCGTCCCAGCACTCAAAAGAAATTGTCTTCGGGAAATCATATTTAAACCCTGTGAAGCTAATGATCTTAAATGAAAGTAGATAATAAATTAAAAATAATCATAAAAACGCATCCAACGTATAAATTCATGAAAATGTCATATTGCAGGTAGCTCTAACATTACTAATGAACAATATTAAAGGAGCTAATAATTGGTTAACAATTAATCACCATCCACTCGAAATGTATGCCCAAAAAAGAGCGCATTACTAAGTAATCGACTTGTACCATACCAGTAACCTCTAAAGACTGGGTTGTCAGTCATACCAATAACATTACCACGGCCATAAGAGTGCGCCACGAGCCCCGCAGCACCTGCGACTTGTTCTACATTTACATCATCTGTAAAGCCCGCTAGTAACGGCTTTTCGGTATACTGTAAAACGTTAACAAACGGCGCATTTGAAGGCTCAATTAACCAAGTGCTATTTTTAAATACGGGGAGTGTTTCACGGCTTAATGAATAAGTAAGCGGGTGTGTTAAGTCGACCTTAGTGTTAAATATTGCGCCAGCAATACGTTGACGACCTGATAAGTGGCTCTTATCACCATAACTCAAGCCATCTGTTTTAAACGCACTCGCAACATCTTCGCGCGATAAATAACTGGTTTTTAATAACTGCTGATCAACTAAAAACTTTGCGCCACCTTTGTGCCCCCAAATGACCCCGCCTTTACGAACCCATGTTTTAATCGCGACTTTAGTAGCATCACTGAGACTATTGTAATACCCATGAGCCAAAACAATATGGCTATAATCACTGAGCTCTAATTCATCTACACGCTCAAGTTCAACTATCGTGGGAGCAATACCTACAAAACGGTCTAGGTAATACCATACTTCCCCAACTTCATACTGGCTGGTGCCTTCCCCGCCTACTAACAACACTTTGGGCTCTTTAACCACAGCTAACGAGCGAGAGCCTAAATCAGCACCTTTAGCGGTTAGTCCTGAGGTGATTGGAGTTATTTCAATACCAAATTCTGTTTGCGCTTGATTGAGTATTTCCACCCAATCATTATTGGTTTGAATACCCGCAGGAACAATAATGCTACCTGGGGCAAAATCTTGGCTATCATTAGGTGTTTTTGCAGTAAGTGGCTTAAGTGCTACACGAGCTTTTACGCCTTGCTTTAGTAATGAGTTAAGCAGTTTTGGGGCTAAATAATCATCCCATTTAAAACCATAAGCGTAATGCGAAGTTAATGTAGGAAATTGCTTCACTTTTGCCGCTTGCCATGCTTCTTTTGCTACATTTAAACCCCAACCACTAGTTACCTTTGCAAACTCTAAATTAAAAGCATGCGCAAGTGTCCAACCAGACACATCATAAAAGGTGTTATCTACAAAACGTTTTTGTTCGCTAAATATAGCCTTTACTAAACGAAATTGAGGCTGCGCCAATGGTACAAAGTAGCTTTGTTTTGAAAATTCTTTACCCTGGGCTTTAACTGAATCTGTAAGTGGGTAAGCGTTTATTTGGTGCTGTTTTAATAAATCTAAAAAAAGTGCCTTACGTGTATCATCATTACCGCCTTCAACAACATAGCCATTATAATCTTCATCGCCAGCAAGCTCTACAGCCCCATTATAAAAGTCAGCTTGATAATTTAATAAGTCTTGGCGGTTATCTACAGCCGCTTGGAAGGTCGATAAACTCGTTAATAGCTGGTTTTTTATTGTAAAAGGAAAAGTTAGCGTACCGTTTTGTGTTTCTTGCACATGGCCACGAGAGCTGGCTTGTTCAAATAAAATTCCTACACCGCCATTTACATCAGGGTAGGTTGAGCCTTTTCCGTAATAAAAATCATCAAAGCTTTCTTCAGTGAAGTACAAAGCATTGTGTTTATCTAACGTTTTCGCATGGTAGTTAGCAATAGCCTTCGTTAAGCTGACATTTTCATCCGGAGTGATTGGGTGTTTACGACTAGGAATTCCCGGTTGAAAAAAGTAAGTGCTATTAGGTCCCATTTCATGAAAGTCAGTTAAGATATTTGGTTTCCAATGATGAAACTTGGCAATCCGCGCGCGTGACTCAGGATGCTGTAGCAATAACCAATCACGGTTTAAATCAAACCAATAATGATTAGTGCGGCTACTTGGCCAGCTCTCAATATGCTCACGAGTTTCTGGATCAGCCGATAAGTTCATACCTCGATTACTATTTGCCCAATTGGCAAAACGCGCCAAGCCATCCGGATTTAATGAAGGATCGAGTAAAATAACCGTGTTGTTTAACAGTGTGTCAATTTCTTTCCCTTGTGCCGCGGCTAGGTAATAGGCAACCAATAAAGCTGAGTTGCTACCCGATGATTCATTGCCATGCACACTATACCCCATCCACACTACAGCAGGCTGGTCGGTGCTTGTATCACTTTCACCATTACTTAATCGTGCTAAATGCGCTTGGCGTGTTTGTTCAATATTAGCTAGTTTATTAGCCCCAGTAATAGTTAACATTACAAGGGGGCGTTGCTCGTGCGTACGGCCAATTATTTCGTAATTAATACGATCACTTTTTTCGGCTAAAATCTCCATGTATCGAATCAATTGATCATGGCGTACATGCCATTCACCCACTTCATAACCAAGCACTTCTTCTGGTGTTGGAATTGTCGGGTCAAACTTTGTATCTTGTTCAAAATAATAAGAAAGTGGTTGCGCTGAAGCAGTAAAGCTTAGCAGTATAGTTAATATTGTTATTATAAAGCGCATGAAAAACACTCAAAAAATGATGAATGATTTTACGCTACCATTGACTAAATTAGATACCAACTTTTTACGCCCAACACTAGCGACAATGCGATGAGCGGAGTATGATGGCAAGTATCCGAGTAATTTAGTCAGGTATAGTTTGTTTTTATGATTTCTATTTCCGAAAACGCACAATCACATTTTGCAAAATTATTATCCGATCAGGCCGAAAAAACCAATATACGCGTGTTCGTAGTAAACCCTGGTAGCTCACAAGCTGAGTGTGGTGTTTCTTACTGTCCTGAAGATGCAGTAGAAGACAGTGATATTCGCTTGCCTTTTAATGGCTTTGAGGCGGTTGTTGACGCTGAAAGCGCACCATTTTTAGAAGAAGCTGAAATTGATTTTGTGACTGACAAAATGGGCACGCAGTTAACCCTTAAAGCGCCTAATGCTAAAGCGCGTAAGTTAAGCGAGAATGCAACCCTAGAAGAGCAAGTTCAACACATGCTTGAAACTGAAGTTAATCCGCAGCTAGCTAATCACGGTGGCCAAGTAAGCTTGGTAGAAATTACTGCTGAGGGTGTTGCGGTACTGCAATTTGGCGGCGGCTGTAATGGTTGCTCGATGATCGATGTGACACTTAAAGAAGGCATCGAAAAAGAGATGATTGCTAAGTTTGAAGAGATCACCGGTGTGGCAGACATTACCGAGCACCAGGCTGGCGAGCATTCTTACTACTAAACACGATGACCTACCGCTTAGGCTCTGCTCCTAAGCTCAGCTTAAAACGCTTTTTACGCGGCCTGGCACTGTTTGTGCTGGCCGTGCTTTATTGCTTTTGGTTACTATAGCCATTATAGCTTACAAATTATCGGTATTATAATACTCGCTGTAGCATTGTTTTTCGCAAGTCATAAAGGGAATAACCCCTAATAATCACGACGACTTTAAAGATTAGCAATTTACTCAACAAATACCGTGTTGTTATCATGTCAGTAAGGCTTAGATTCTGGCTGAGCGCAGACTTCTTCCTCAAACATAGCTCGACCCAGCGGCGCAACTAAAACATTTAAAACACCATTAATAATATTAACTTTTCGATTATCTCTTGTTGGCTTAAGTGGATCAGAGTCATTGTACCGCAGCTCACTCTTAACACTTGCTTCTACATAGTCACACGCTGTAATGACCATTTGTACCGAAGTACAACCATTATATAATCGCCACAGATTTTTTAAACCAAAATTCATAACCTACTAAACACATCGAGTAGGGTGAGGCTTATGCCTCATCCCTCTCACAGAACCGTACGTACGGACCTCGTATACGGCTCCTGTACCCTTCACATTTTATCAACTTATTTCCTAAACGCCGATAAAGCAAGCCATCCCGTATTCACTTTTTCTATTGGATATAAACCAAGCTCCTCAAACCATTGGTTTGGCATCGATACACAAGATAAAGGGCTTAGTGAGTTACGCCACGAGTTCATCTTAATGAACTTAAACGGTGGCTTTTTTCCTAACTGTTTTAGTCGTCGATGTAGCCTTGATGGCTTCTTCCACAACCTCAGCTGTATTGCCCTTAGTCTTCGTCTGATCCAACCTGCCAAGGCTTTTAGCTCTCGTTTACAATTGGCTATACTAAAATAATTTACAAAACCGCGCACAACTGGATTTAGCCGTTTTATTACTTCTGCTAAATTTATGCCGCCGTTACGTTTTGTTAATTGCTTCACTTTTTGTTTAAACCCGATGAGTTTTGATGCTTGTATCCGTGTCCACTGGCTACCTATCTCTACTCCCAAAAACTTCACTCCTTTGCTGCTATGAGCAATATGGGTTTTATTTTGGTTCACGGTTAATTTCAAGTCTCGCTCTAGTATCTGGGTGGATGCCTTAAGTGCTTCTTGCGCTGCTTTTTCTGTGCTGCACAAAATCAAGATATCATCTGCATACCTCACTATTCGGTGATTACGCTTTTTCATTTCTTGATCGAAAGCATCTAGGTAGATATTGGCCAATAACGGGCTAATTACGCCACCTTGTGGGCTTCCTATCGTACTAGCCTCCCAGTGTTCACCTATCATTACTCCGCTTTTTAAGAACTGATTAATCAGTTTTAAAATACTACCGTCCGTCACTTTGCGTCTAACACTCCTAATTATCAAAGCATGATCAAGCAGGTCAAAACACTTCGACAAATCCATGTCTACGACCCAGTCGCGATGGTATTTACGGATAAATACACTTGCTTTACTGATAGCGTCATGACAGCTTCGTTTCGGCCTATACCCATAACTCGATGGGTGAAAGTCGATGTCGAATATCGGTTGGAGTATGTTCAATAGTGTTTGTTGCACTATTCGGTCTCGAACTGCGGGGATACCTAGCATTCTGACACCGCCATCATCTTTGGGTATTTCCACCCGTTTGACAGGTTGTGCCCTATATTGCTTGGTTTGCAGCTCAAGTTGCAGTTGTTTTAAGTTTGCTTCTAAATTCAGGGCGAATGCGCCTACGGTCTGCCTATCTATTCCGGCCGCTCCTTTAGCTGCTTTCACTTTTTTGAATCCCTTGTACAGGTTATTAATGTCTAATAATTGTCCGTACAAGCTGTAGTAAACTGTCATTTTCTGCCTTTGCTTGCGGTATGTCTGCTCGTGTCACTCTACTTATCGCTGATTCTTCATGATGACATTAGGTGTGCTAGCCTTTTTTGGCAATCTGCCTAAGTGGTCAGTCATTACTCCATTGCTCGCCCTTCAATTCTCAGCGTCTACATTCCTGTTTGGCCGTCATATTTTGGCTATTTCCGTCGAAATACTTGTGAGCCGATAAACAAAAGTTCCCGTCTTTCATACGCTTAAAGAATACTTCCCCCCTTCGCAATCAATTAAAGCTTTTGGCTAAAGTTGACCCCATCAAACATAATGTTGATGGTCGGCTTGGTTTTCCCCTCCACACCATTACTGGCTTTCATCGGCCTAGCCTTACTCACTACTACGGGTTCATCTGCCACCTCACACCGACACTAAATCTTGGCTTTCACCTTGAATTTAGGCCACTTACTCTCATTAAGTTTAGATGCCAGGCTTCCCCAGTTACTGCACTGGCTCCCTGTTAGAAATCCCACCCTCAAGCACAGTATTGGTCTGACTAAGTATAGGGCGTTGCGCTATTTTGCACGCTGACCCACCAATACTGCCGAAACAGGTTACGGTTAGTTGTGTACCTCTAACTTCTTATGGCTTCCTTCAGACCCCACCGTTGGCCAGTGACGCCCTTGCCATTCAGATTATCTTCCCCTTAGTCAGGGTGATAAGGCATCTTTCAGCCTATCGGGTTTGCCAGCTTCGCTGGGCAAACAAAAAAGCCGCTGTATTTTGCAATACAGCGGCTTTTCAAAGTATATTACTTAAAAGTAATTATGACTTAGGCGCACGACCCGCACGTTTACGCTCACTTTCAGTTAAGTGACGTTTACGAATGCGAATGTTCTCAGGTGTTACTTCTACTAATTCGTCATCATCAATGAACTCAATCGCTTGCTCAAGTGAGTAGTTCAATGGTGGTGTCAATGTTTGTGCTTCATCAGTACCTGATGCACGAACGTTAGTAAGCTGCTTACCTTTAAGAGCATTAACTGTAAGGTCGTTATCACGGCTATGAATACCGATAACCATGCCTTCGTAAACTTCAACACCGTGACCGATGAATAATTTACCGCGCTCTTGTAAGTTGAATAATGCGTTAGTAAGTGCTTTACCTGTTGCATTTGCAATCATTACACCGTTCTTACGAACACCTAGCTCGCCACCTTTGTGCGGACCATAGTGATCGAATGTGTGGTACATAAGGCCAGTACCTGATGTAAGCGTCATGAAATCAGTTTGGAAACCAATTAAACCACGGCTTGGGATCATAAAATCCATACGCATACGGCCTTTACCATCTGGAGACATGTCAGTTAGCTCACCTTTACGAAGACCTAGTTGCTCCATGATAGAGCCTTGATGCTCTTCTTGGCAGTCAATGGTTACTGTTTCATACGGTTCTTCTAAAACACCGTCAACAGTACGTAAGATTACTTCTGGACGAGATACTGCTAACTCATAGCCTTCACGGCGCATGTTTTCGATTAAGATACCAAGGTGTAATTCACCACGGCCAGAAACACGGAAGCTATCTGGGTTAGAAGTATCTTCAACACGAAGTGCTACGTTGTGTACTAGCTCTTTGTCTAAACGCTCACGGATATTACGTGAAGTTACAAACTTACCTTCTTTACCACAAAATGGTGAGTTATTTACAGAGAACGTCATCGTTACCGTAGGCTCATCAACACTTAGTGGAGGTAATGCTTCAACATTGCTAGGGCAACAAACAGTGTCTGAAATTTTCAGCTCACCAATACCTGTTACAGTAACGATGTTACCAGCGTATGCTTTATCTGTTTCAACACGCTCAAGTCCTAAATAGCTTTGTACTGAACCAATTTTACCATTACGTTTAGTACCATCAGCGCTAATAATAGTCACTTGTTGGTTCGGCTCAACAGAACCACGTTTAATACGACCTACACCGACTACACCTACATACGAGTTGTAATCAAGTTGTGAGATCTGCATTTGGAAGTCACCTTCAGGATCGGCTTCCGGTGGTGATACTTCATCTGCAATCATTTGGAACATAGGCTGCATGTTGTCAGACGCTTCGTCTAAATCAAGCGTTGCCCAACCATTAATTGCTGATGCATAAATAACTTTAAAGTCTAACTGTTCGTCAGTTGCGCCAAGGTTATCGAATAAATCAAAGATTTGATCCATAACCCAATCAGGGCGTGCGCCTGGCTTGTCGATTTTGTTGATTACAACAATTGGCTTTAAGCCTTGCGCAAATGCTTTTTGCGTTACGAAACGCGTTTGTGGCATTGGACCTTCTTGAGCATCAACAAGTAATAATACTGAGTCAGCCATCGAAAGTACGCGCTCTACTTCACCACCAAAGTCGGCGTGTCCAGGGGTATCTACGATATTGATGTGGTAGTCTTGCCATGAAATGGCGGTATTTTTAGCCAAAATGGTAATACCGCGTTCTTTCTCAATGTCGTTTGAGTCCATTACGCGCTCTTCGTTACCACCGCGCGTTTCTAGTGTACCTGATTGCTCAAGTAATTTATCAACCAGCGTTGTTTTACCATGGTCAACGTGGGCGATAATCGCTATATTTCTTAACTTTTCGATGCTCATATTTTTACTCAGAGAAATTGAATCTCGTTAATCCTGCAAGATCTACGCACTCACCTGCATTTTCACCAGATGTCCCAGCATAGGATTTAAAAGGGCGCATATTATCCCTTATTAAAGCGATAGATGAAAGTTTCTCCAATAATATATTTTAAAACTTTCGTAATACTATTACTAAGTATCTGTTTTATAAATGACATTTTTATGAACTTTATTGAAATTAAACACTCAAAACTGGTATAAACAGGGTTTTTATACGATATTTAGACAATTAATCAATGCTGCTTGGGATTAAATCGAATGATTAATTTACATGCAATTTTTACAGACCCAACCATGCACCACAATGAACACTTTACGCACTAGCTTGGTGCATCAATGAATGAAAAATGCTTCTTGTAACAACAATAGTCAATATAAACAAAATGTTATAATTATGGCATAAAACCAGCTTGTAAGAAGCAAAGCAATTATGCAGCAAAAATAAAACCCAACAGTTGGAGGACACATGTCACAATCGGTTTTAGATTTTATTAAAGAAAATGACGTTAAGTTCATAGATTTACGCTTTACTGACACTAAAGGTAAAGAGCAACATGTTTCTATTCCTCATCATCAAGTAGATGAAGACTTTTTTGAAGAAGGTAAAATGTTTGATGGCTCTTCAATCGCAGGTTGGAAAGGCATTAACGAATCAGACATGGTATTAATGCCTGTTGCTGAGTCAATTAAATTAGACCCTTTTACAGAAGATACAACCGTAATCGTTCGTTGTGACGTCGTTGAGCCTTCAACATTACAAGGTTATGAGCGTGACCCACGTTCAGTCGCTAAGCGTGCTGAAGAATACATGCGCTCTACTGGCATCGCTGATACTGTTTTATTCGGACCTGAGCCGGAGTTCTTCTTATTTGATGACGTAAAATATAAATCTGATATGTCTGGTTCAATGTATAAAATTGACGACATCGAGGCATCATGGAACTCAGATAAAGAATACGAAGGTGGCAATACTGGTCACCGTCCTGGTGTTAAAGGGGGTTATTTCCCATGTTCACCAGTTGATTCATCACAAAATTGGCGCTCAGCTACGTGTTTAGTTCTTGAGGAACTTGGTCAAGTTGTTGAAGCACACCATCATGAAGTTGCAACAGCAGGCCAAAACGAAATCGCAACCCGCTTCAATAGCATGGTATTAAAAGCGGATGAAATCCAAGAAATGAAGTATGTTATCCATAACATGGCTCATTTATATGGCAAAACAGCAACGTTCATGCCTAAACCTGTAGTTGGCGACAACGGTTCTGGTATGCATTGTCACCAGTCTTTAGCTAAAGACGGCGTTAACTTATTCGCAGGTGACAAGTACGGCGGCCTTTCTGAAGATGCCCTTTACTACATCGGCGGTATCATCAAGCATGCTAAAGCAATCAACGCATTTGCTAACGCTTCGACTAACTCGTACAAACGCTTAGTACCAGGTTTTGAAGCACCTGTTATGCTTGCATATTCTGCTCGTAACCGCTCGGCTTCAATCCGTATTCCAGTTGTACCATCAGAAAAAGGTCGTCGTATCGAAGTACGCTTCCCTGATCCAACTGCGAATCCATACCTTGCGTTTGCATCAATGCTTATGGCTGGTCTTGACGGTATTAAAAACAAGATCCATCCTGGTGATGCAATGGATAAAGACTTATACGATCTACCTGCTGAAGAAGCTGCTGAAATTCCAACAGTTGCGGCTTCACTTGACGAAGCACTAGCAAGTCTAGATGGTGACCGTGAGTTCTTAACTCAAGGTGGCGTATTTACTGATGACTTAATTGATGCTTACATCTCACTTAAGAGTCAAGAAGTTGAAAAGCTTAACATGACAACTCACCCAATTGAGTTCGAAATGTACTACAGCGTTTAATACGCTGTAGCATAAATTATTAAATAGATAATATATGTGTTCTCAAGCCCGTTTTTACGGGCTTTTTTTATGGTAAATTAATGCATTCTCCACTACAGTTTAGGCTGTACAGAAAATAGTAGGTGGCAGAGTGAAAGTAACAATTTTTTTATTATTAATTATAAGCTTGGTAAGCTTTTATAGTTATTCTGGTGAAAGAAAGATCTATGCCTGGAAAGATAAAAATGGTGTATTAGTATTTTCTGACACGCCAAAAAGTGGCGCCAAAGAAGTTAAGCTCACCACACAAAACTTAACTATGCCTGCAGTCGATACGAGAGTTTTAAATGACCAAGATTTACCAAAAGCCATTAATTACAAAATTGTTATAGCATCGCCCGCTGATCAAGCAACCGTGCGTGAAAATACCGGCTCAGTATATGTAACAAGCCGTATAACCCCACGCTTTGAAAACGGCTTTACCATACAATTATTAGTTGATGGCAGTCCTTTTACTGAACCAAGCAATACCAGCACCTTTGCACTTAGAAATATAAGTAGAGGTATGCATACACTGCAAGTAAAGCTATTTGATTCACAAGGCAATAATATTGCTAGTAGTTCATCTAGTACCTTTTTTATGCATCGTGCTTCATCGCTTTAACCAGCCATGACTTTTCTATGCTAAGCTGATAACTATCGTCAACGCACTAAAGTGGTGCAACAATGCACAGTAATAAAAAATTTAGTCCACAACTACTTAATAGTATTTGGCAAAGCCTCACTACCGCAGTGCTTTTGCTCGATAAAGATTTTACGCTTATCTATGCTAACGATAGCGCTAGTGAACTACTTGGCTTAGGCTCAAAACGAATAATTAGCCAGCCCTTCGACAGCTTATTTAATTATCATTCAATCGATTTAAAGCGCATTGCACAGTACTCATTAATTGACGGCGTAGACTGCCACCAGCATAGAGCTGACGTGGTCTTTGTAGACTCTCGCCATGCCAAACTTGCGATCAGTACTAGACGGTTAGCCTTCGATGGACAGTTTTATATTTTGTTTGAATGTCGTCAAACAGATGATGAAATTCGCCATGACCAAGCTTCAAATCAAATGCATCAATACCAAGCTGCACGTAACTTAATACGCGGACTTGCTCACGAAATTAAAAATCCTCTAGGCGGAATTCGAGGAGCGGCGCAATTATTGCAGTATGAAGTTGATCAGCAAGAAAGGGATGAATGTGCTGAGCTAATTATTGAGCAAGCAGACCGTTTACGTGAGTTAGTCGACAGGCTCCTAGGGCCGAATCAATTACCGCAAAAGTCACAGGGTAATATTCACCAAACTTTAGAGTCTGTTTTTAAGTTAACGATGTTAGATAACTGCGCCAATATAAGCTTAGAAAAAGATTACGACCCAAGCATACCGGATGTTTACATCGACCAAGGTAAAGTCCAACAGGTGATGCTTAATATTGTTCGTAATGCCCAGCAAGCATTAATTGATAATGGCGGAGTGATAAAAATAAAAACTCGCATTAATCATCAATACCGTCGCCCAGGTAAAGCCCCTAAAAAGGCCTTGCTGATCCAAGTATCTGACAACGGACCAGGAATAGATCCAGAGATTAAAGAGACTCTATTTTATCCGATGATCACCAAAAAAGATGGTGGTTCAGGATTAGGACTCTCAATAGCGCAAACTTTAATAGATCAACATAATGGTTATATTGAGTGCGATAGCTGGCCTGGTCACACAGAGTTTAATATTTATCTGCCTTTTACGGATTAAATAGTTTGGAGTGTGTATGAAAACAGTTTGGCTGGTTGATGATGATGCCTCGATTCGCTTTGTATTAGAAAAAGCGTTAACCCGCGCTGGCTTTGAAACCCAAAGTTATGCTAACGCACAAGATGTGTTAAGCGCGTTAAAATACAGCCAACCAACAGTGCTGGTATCTGATGTAAGAATGCCTGGTATGGATGGCATGGCGCTGTTGGAACTCATTGCCGAACAAAACCCGGGGTTACCGGTGATCATTATGACCGCTCACTCTGATCTAGATTCAGCTGTAAAAGCTTTTCAAAAAGGTGCTTTTGAGTACCTAGCTAAACCATTTGACTTAGATGAAGCGGTTAGCTTAGTCGAAAGTGCTTGTCGTGCAAATTCCACTAAAAAAACTAAACGCAAACAAGCACCACAAAATAATGCTCATATAATTGGTGAAGCCCCTGCCATGCAGGAAGTATTTCGCGCGATAGGTAAGTTATCAGCATCAAGTATGAGTGTGCTTATTAATGGCGAATCTGGAACGGGTAAAGAACTGGTTGCCAGCGCCTTACACAATCACAGTCCTCGTAAAGAAAACCAATTTATCGCGCTTAATATGGCAGCTATCCCTAAAGAGCTAGTTGAATCTGAGCTTTTTGGCCATGAAAAAGGCGCATTTACAGGTGCAGATAGCATTCGCAAAGGTCGCTTTGAACAAGCTAACGGCGGTACGCTATTTTTAGATGAAATAGGTGATATGCCACTCGATGTACAAACTCGCTTACTACGCGTGCTCGCTGATGGGGAGTTTTATCGGGTTGGCGGCCATCAAAGTATCAAGGTTGATGTGCGCATCATTGCCGCGACCCACCAACATCTCGAAGATTTAGTTAAACTAGGTAAATTTAGGGATGACTTATTTCATCGCTTAAACGTAGTTAGGTTACGCTTACCCGCTCTTCGTGAGCGAACTGAAGATATAGAACGTCTAGCACAGCACTTTTTACATACAAGCGCCAAAGACTTGCAAGTAGAAAGTAAAATTCTCAGCAGTAAAGCCACTGAGCAACTACGCTTATTTAACTGGCCTGGCAATGTTCGTCAACTCGAAAACACCTGTCGCTGGTTAACAGTAATGGCACCTGGCGAACTGATAAGTGAGCAAGATTTACCACCAGAAATAATCGACATTATGCCAACAGAGCAAGAAGGTGACTGGCTAGATGCTTTTCAGCATTGGTTAAACCAAGAGTTAAAAGTAGGCAAAGAAAATATATGGCCTAACGTACAAGCGCAACTTGAAACGCGCTTAATTAAAGCAGCACTTTCCAGTTGCGCTGGGCACAAGCAAGAGGCCGCAATAAAGATTGGCTGGGGCCGCAACACGTTGACCCGCAAGCTAAAAGAACGCAATATTAATTCCTAACTTTTATATTAGCAAAGTTAATGAAATTAATTGAGCATATTGCGCTATTCAAGCAGGTGGAAATTATTAATCGATTGCCGTTTTTTCGTGAGTTTCCCCTCAACGAACGGCAGATTTTGCTCGAATCATTTTGTCACCTTTATCATGCTCAACAAGATCACGCGGTATTTAAACTGTACGATAATAAACGGTGCTTAGCGATTCATTAGTGGTGCTTAAGCACAGCAACCTGCTAGAGCTCGGTACTATTGAGCCCTGAGAGTTTATTGGTGAAGGCATATTTATTAATAGCCGCGAACGCAGCACCAACGTTCGCGCCAAACCCGACACTATCTTACTCGCTATCACCCCAGCTGCACTTACTCGCTTACCTAATGTAATACGTGAAAAAATTAAAGATCGCATTATCGAAGGCATGAGTACACGAATCGCGCAGCTCAGTGAGCATATAGAAACACACGCTTAATATACAATAATATGCAAAGGCAGTTTTAAAGACTAACTTGAGCGAGTTTGCTATTTAACCACCCATCAACACTTTTGCGGCTATACAAAATATCTTTAAACAAGCGATGACGTTGAAAGTCGAGTTGCTTAATTTTACTTTCGTGACCGGTACTAATTTGACTGTGGTTATCATTAAATTTTGAAATTAATGAGAACCCAGTTTCACTGTGCTCTGCATCGCGCTTAATAATATTGTTGAGTTCGGTGCGGACATCATCGGCAGTTAGAAGATCTGATCCATCTAAACCCATTAACTCTTTTTTCATGGCTAATCTTACGCCCATTTTATAACTCCATATTTCTATAAATTTAAGCACGAATTACTTTTTGGCAATTCTTTTTAGCAACGTTTAGGCCAGCTTTATATAGCGCAGCTTACTCGTAAATTACGACAGTTTTTTTAAAATCAAAAAATTATTAATAATTTTACTTGTCAGCACATATAAGCATTAGTGCATTGTGTCGCGTATGCCTTTATACTGCTGACTTTAACAGCCAAATCACCGAGAACCTTATGAACGACGAATACATTGAAATTGAACTAGAAGAAGAGCCGATAGAGCTATGTAAGTTACTAAAGGTTTTAGATTTAGTTGAAGGTGGTGGTCAAGCAAAAAACTTAATTGCCGAGGGCTATGTAGGCGTTAACTATGAAATTTGTACAATCAAACGGAAAAAATTATACAGTGGTGATGTGCTCGAATTCGATGGCGAACAATTTCAACTAACGCTAAGTGAAGATGCGATCCCCGCTGAACGCACTCTACCAAGCCAAGAAATTAAACAGCAACAAGCGGCTAAAGATACTTCAGCACAGCCTGCAAAAAGTAAGCGTAAGCGCACCAAAAAGCCAAAAGTTGATGCAAATACTGGTCGTAAACCAATTTCGTTTGGTTAATTATCACCCCAAATATCGCTTATAAATAGCGTCATCTTTATCTTTAATTACCTTATAAATAATAATGAAAAGGTAATTTATGGCACCGCCAAACTGGCTCTAAAATGTCGCATGGGTAGCACTTCTTTGGAATCTGTTAGCGGTTATTGCGTTTATAATGCAAGTATCAATGACCAAAAAAATGATATACAAACTACCTCTGAAACGACAAGTGGCGTAGGCTAACACTCCTTTCGGTACTCGTTCACTTTTACGATTTCGGTTTACGCAGGCACCGTTGGCTGTGTTTTATTACTCATTAAAATACTCTCGCATGCAAGTTATTTTTAGCGTCATTTACCGCAATTCTCATTCAACAATACTATAACTTTATTGCTATCGACATATTTGGCTTAACCAGTCTTTTTATGCTTATTTTATTATTGCTTTTAAGCTATCAGGGCAGGCGCTTAGCTAACACTGTAAATAATATTGTAAGGCGGTTATTTTGCTCTACACTTTTGTCTAACTTGAAATAAATATTTTCATCATCATCTATACTAATATAGTTTTATTTCTATACAGCAAACAGGTTGGTATTAAGTTTGCTACTTAGCTAAGAAGACAGTCAAGGATATACATATAAATTCATGCCTATGTTTACAGCGAGTTTTCGTTCTGAGCAACTTTAGTGTATAGGCATAACCATAGGGGCTAATAATGAGTAACAGTTTTGACACCGAAAAGCAGCTAACAATCAATGGCGAGCAGTATCATATTCACTCTTTGCAAGGGCTTGGCGACAAAGCTAAGCGCCTGCCTTTTTCACTTAAAGTGCTACTTGAAAATCTTTTACGTAATGAAGATGACGTAAACATTAAAAAACAAGATATCGAAGCATTGCTTAATTGGGATCCCAAAGCAAAACCAAGCGCTGAAGTTGCATTTACTCCTGCCCGTGTAGTGATGCAAGACTTCACTGGCGTACCAGCCATTGTTGATTTAGCCGCAATGCGTGATGCCATGGAAAAGCTCGGTGGCGATCCTGCAAAAATAAACCCTCTTTCACCTGCCGAACTAGTTATTGACCATTCGGTACAAGTTGATGGTTACGGTAATGATGGCGCGTTTGATTTGAACGCTAAACTTGAATACGACCGTAATAAAGAACGCTATGAATTTTTACGTTGGGGGCAAACAGCCTTTGATAACTTAAAAGTAGTACCACCTGCAACCGGTATCGTTCATCAAGTAAACTTAGAATATTTAGCCCGTGTTGTCTTTAACGACAGTAAAAATGGTAAATCATTGGCGTACCCAGATACATTAGTTGGCACCGATTCGCACACTACTATGATCAACGGCTTAGGCGTGCTTGGTTGGGGTGTAGGCGGTATTGAAGCCGAAGCAGCCATGCTTGGTCAGCCAATTAGCTTACTAATCCCACAAGTGGTCGGTATGAAACTTAACGGCCGCCTACCAGAGGGCACCACGGCTACCGATTTAGTACTTACTGTAACCGAAATACTGCGTAAACATGGTGTGGTAGGTAAGTTTGTTGAATTTTATGGTGATGGCCTTGCCGATTTACCACTCGCTGACCGTGCGACAATTGCTAACATGGCACCGGAGTATGGTGCGACGTGTGGTATTTTCCCAATAGATGAAGAAACCATCAACTATTTACGCTTAACTAACCGTGACGAAGAACAGCTAAAACTGATCGAAGATTATGCTAAGCACCAAGGTTTATGGCGCAACGACGGTGATGAAGCTAACTATACCGACACCCTTGAGCTTTCGCTTGATGATGTTGTACCCAGCTTAGCGGGACCAAAACGCCCGCAAGATAGAATCTCCCTCGACAAAGCGGGCGACATCATCGGCAAACACCTTAGAGGTTTTCAAGATGAACGTTCTGAAAAACGTGCTACAAGTGATGATCAACAAGCTCGTATTGAGAGTGAAGGCCCAACTACAAACCCTAATGAACCTGTTGATGAAGCACAGTTTATGGGCGCCGCTAAGGTTAACTATAAAGGTGAGGAGTTTGAGCTAAAAGATGGCGCATGCGTTATCGCCGCTATTACCAGCTGCACCAATACCTCTAACCCAAGCGTAATACTGGCCGCAGGTTTAGTCGCTAAAAAAGCCAAGCAATTAGGTTTAAAAGTAAAGCCGTGGGTTAAAACCTCACTGGCTCCTGGTTCGCAAGTGGTAACTGACTACCTTGATAGAGCCGACTTAATGGATGATCTCGAAGCCATGGGCTTTAACCTTGTTGGTTATGGTTGTACTACATGTATTGGTAACTCAGGGCCACTTGCTGATGAAATAAGTGATGCTATTCAAAAGCATAAATTAGTTGTTAGCTCTATATTATCCGGTAACCGAAACTTTGAAGGACGTATTCACCAAGACGTGAAAATGAACTTTTTAGCGTCACCACCATTAGTCGTTGCCTATGCAATTGCAGGGCGTACAGATATTGATGTATACAACGAGCCTTTAGGCCAAGATGAACACGGTAATGATATTTACCTGAAAAACATTTGGCCAAGTGTCAGCGAGGTCAGTGAGTTAGTTAAAAGTACCGTAACCAAAGAAATGTTCGCGACCAGTTATGCCAATGTTTACAAAGGTGACGAGCGCTGGCAACAAATTAAAATTCCTGATGGGAAATTGTATGATTGGGATGATGCGTCTACTTATATCAAAAAAGCACCATTTTTTGATGACATGAAAGTCGAGCCTCCAGGTATTCCAACCATCGAAGGCGCTCGCTGTTTAGCTAAACTTGGCGATTCAGTAACTACCGACCATATTTCACCAGCCGGTGCGATTAAAGCTGACGCGCCAGCAGGCTTGTACTTACAAGAAAACGGCGTTAAAAAAGCCCAGTTTAATTCTTATGGATCACGTCGTGGTAATCATGAAGTGATGATGCGCGGTACCTTTGCCAATGTTCGCTTGAAAAACTTACTCGCGCCAGGCACTGAAGGCGGCGTTACGCGCACTCAACCTGAAGACGAACTAGCCAGTATTTATGACGCAGCAATGGCTTATCAAGAGCAAGGAACACCGCTCGTAGTATTAGCGGGAGCAGAGTATGGTACAGGCTCATCACGAGACTGGGCAGCTAAAGGTTCGTTACTACTAGGTGTAAAAGCCGTAATCGCCCAAAGCTATGAACGTATTCACCGTTCGAACTTAATTGGTATGGGTGTATTGCCACTGCAATTTAAAGACGGTGAAGGCCATGAGTCACTAGGTTTAACCGGCCAAGAGCAGTTTGATATTGAAGGCCTATACAATAAGACCGATGAAGTGACTGTGATAGCAACAAACAGCGAAGGTAAAAAAGTAAGTTTTAGCGCTGATGTGCGTATCGATACGCCTAAAGAGTGGGATTACTACAAGCACGGCGGTATCTTGCAATATGTGTTACGTAATATGCTTGAGAACAAATAGCTTATTACGCTAAACAAATGTTAAGGGGCTAATTTTTAGCCCCTTTTTTATTGATACAAAACAATGTTTTTGACTAATGACTCGTTACAATAAAAGGTAATTAGGAGGATACATGTCTGAACACGCTATCATTCGCACTCTAAAAATATTTATTATACTGGGTATTAGCTTAATTTTACTCGGCCACTTTTTATTAGCATCAAGTTACCTAACTGATGAGTTTGGTATTACTGGAATTATAATTAGTGCAACCTGTATTGCTGTGGGCGTTCTATTTTCGTTACCTACAAAAATATATTTAACTATCATGCTTATGAAGATGGAAGAAAAAACCAGCAGTACTTCAAAAAGTTAACTCAGCTTATTCGTCATATTCTACAAAGTTTCCTTGCTTATCTTTGATATAAGCAGCACCTACCTCATTTTCAAGCAGCTCGACAATACTATCATCTTGGCGTAAAACTGCGCCTAAAGAGACATAAGAAGCATTTTTGCTGTCGTCTAAGTACTCATCGCTCTCATAACCTGTGGTAATACGCCAACCACTATCATCTTCAGACTCAGCAGGTTCTCGATATAAAAAACCGACCTCTTGGCCGTCATATAAAATATTATGAGTAACGAAACATCGCTTTATATATTTATCTGTTAATGATGGCACTGGGTCTTCAATGCCGTAAATATCAACAATATGGCAGCGGCGAAATTCAACGCTGTCTTGGTGCTTTAAATCTTCGATAAAAGCGGGTTCATTATTTAAATAACCCATGAAGCTGTCATCTTTAATCTCGGCGATCTCCACCCACATTCTTTCAGCAGTCGGGTCATCAGGATTGTCTGAAGTAAATTCAAATATCAATTTAACTAAATCGCCCACTTCAAGCTGTGCCATAACTTGATCAGAAGGTTTATAAAAAGTGTACGGAAATTCGTCCGCGAGTTTTTGTGCATCTTCGAGTTGCCAACTTGGGGTAAGCAATTAAGCCTCCTGATTAAGTCATTAGATATCGTATTGGTTTAACAGCCATAAACTAGCTTATAAATATTGCCCAAAATAGGTGTTAACTGTGGTTTGGCAAAATGAATCTTCGCCTCGCCAAAATTCTGCAAATACCCAGTCGCTTCGACTATGACTTGGACGGTTAGTGCTTGCAGGTCTAAGAATTCCTATACATGCAAGAATTTCTATTAAAACGCGCCTTTGCTCTTGATTTGATTTAATCACTGGCGCGAGGCGCTTTGCAAGTATATTAGAGGTATCGCCTACCTCGGAACTAGCTATTATAGAAAGGATATTCTTTAAGCACTTTATATCATCGTTTGTCGGCTCTGAAATAGCAGCCGCAGCAAATGTTTTTAAATCAAAGTAGGTGTACAAAAGGTTACCTAAACGCACTCCCCCCCACTTTATGCGCTCAAAATTAAGCACGTTAAGATCAACGTTTTCATAATTATCACCTGCGGTAACAATTAGCCCGCAATCTCTACAAATTGCACAACTGTATGAATGTGAAACAGGTTGGTTATTAACATAAGAGGTGCCAGAGATCTCGGGTTTATAAGTGTGTTTAGGAACCTTTTTTGCAATGGCGTAGGAAGATAAACTAGAGCGCCAATCTAAACGATTAGATGTTAAGCTGCTCAAAAACCCCTTCACTACCTGCTCTTTAGATAGTTTGTTAACCAAAGCTATCACACCATCGATACACTCATCATGAGTAATCGTTAAGGGATCAAACATAAGTCCTTTTGATTTAGCGTATAAGAAGTCTTCTTCTGATAAAACGCGCTCTTTTGAGTCAATCCAGCCATTTTTCCAATAGGTTGTTAAGAGTATCTTCTTCGCTTTTTTGTCCACTTTATAATCCTAATGGCAACGCCTGCTATTATACATTGATGCTAACAGCTTTTGAGGCAATAAAAAACGCAGCTAAGCTGCGTTTATATCATTAACTAAATTTGGTTAATTTAAATACCATCACCATCAATATGCAAACCACATTCGCGGTTTAAACCAAAAAAGCGAGTTTCTTCTTCAGTCATTCCTGGCTCTAACTTACGAGTTGTATGTACATCCCCCATCGACACATAACCTTCCTCCCATAATGGATGATAAGGTAATTCATGCTTAGTAAGGTACTGATATACATCTCGATTAGTCCATTCAATAATAGGGTAGACCTTCACCGTACCACGGCTAATTTCAACTATCTGTTTATCTGCACGGGACGATGCTTGGTCACGACGCAAGCCGCTAAACCAAGTACCGGCTTCAATCTCTTCTAAAGCGCGGGTCATGGGCTCTACTTTATTAAGCTGGTTATATTGCTTAATTCCCCCTTCACCTTGCTCCCATAGCTTACCAAATTTAGCTTCTTGCCATGCAGGACTTAGCTCGGCTTTATACACTTTTAAATTAAGCGATAATCGCTCGGTCATTTGCTCAATAAAGCGATAAGTTTCTGGAAACAAATAACCTGTATCTGTTAATACTACTGGAATATCGGGGCGCTGCGTTGTCATTAAATGCAGCATTACAGCCGCTTGTATGCCAAAGCTAGATGATAAAAAAGCCGTATTTGGCAAATTATCCAGTGCCCAAGTTACACGCTGCTCGGCGCTCATATTAGCTAGTAAACCATTAGCATCAGCCAACATCGCCGTTTGGCTCTGTTTATCGAGCTGTAAAATGTTTTTAAATTCACTCATGGTAAATTCCAAACCTTAGCCAGTTTGTTTACTGGCTTTAAATTATGCGTGGAAGTCGGTTACAGAAACTTTAACTTCGGCCACAATACCTTTACGGATCACAAAATCTCCAAAGCATTCGCCGTCATTACGTTCGTTCGCCCATTGACCAATTAACTTGTCAAAGGCATCTAAATAAACTTCTTCACCGACGTTTTCTAAATACAGCTTAGGTACGCGGGTTCCTTCAAGGTTACCACCTAGGTATACATTGTATTTACCCGGCCCTTTACCTACTAAACCTGCTTCTGCAAGCATTGCGCGGCCACAACCATTCGGACAACCCACAACGCGCATAATGATGCTGTCATCTGGTATGCCATGCTTTGCAAGTAATGCTTCGGTCTTTTCAATTAAGCTTGGTAAATAACGCTCAGCTTCAGCCATTGCTAATGGACAGGTCGGTAATGAAACACACGCCATTGAGTTTTTACGTTGGGCTGAATCGTTATCATCAATTAAGCCATGGCTGCGGGCAATCTCTTCAATAGCCGCTTTTTGATCAGCAGGTACACCGGCAATAATCAAGTTTTGATTAGCCGTCATGCGCATATCACCTTGGTGAATTTCAGCAATTTTACGACAACCGGTTTTAAGTGGTTTATCTGACGTATCCCAAATACGACCACTTTGAATAAATAGTGTTAAGTGATGCTTTGCATCAATCCCTTCAACCCAACCGATACGGTCACCACGATGCGTAAACTCGTACGGGCGACTTGGCGCAAAAGTAACACCGGCCCGCTTTTCAACTTCGGCTTTAAATACATCAGCACCTACACGGTCTAAAGTATATTTAGTTTTTGCGTTTTTACGGTTTGAACGATTACCCCAATCGCGTTGTACAGATACAACATGCTCAGCAATTTTTAGCGTGTCTTCTAAGGTAATAAAACCAAAGTCATCGGCTTTACGTGGATACGTTGCAGTATCACCGTGGGTCATGGCAAGACCGCCACCTACTAATACATTAAAACCAACTAACTTGCCGTTATCGGCAATAGCAACAAAGTTTAAATCGTTAGCGTGTACGTCCACTTCGTTGTTCGGTGGAATGGTTACCGTAGTTTTAAACTTACGTGGTAAATAGTTAGAGCCTAAAATAGGTTCTTCAGTTGTCTCTGCTTTTTCGCCATTTAGCCAAATTTCAGCGTACGCTTTAGTTTTTGGTAATAAATGCTCTGATATTTTCGCAGCCCACTCGTAAGCTTCTTGATGAAGCTCTGACTCAACTGGATTAGTCGTACAAAGCACGTTACGGTTCACATCACCTGCAGTCGCGATTGAGTCAATTCCCACGCTATCTAGCATTTGGTGCATACCTTTAATGTTTGGCTTTAATACACCATGAAACTGAAAAGTTTGCCGCGTTGTTAAACGAATACTGCCGTAGCTAGTTTTATCATCTGCAAATTTATCAATAGCAAGCCACTGTTCTGGCTTGATAATACCACCGGGCATACGTGCACGAAGCATTACATTATGTAACGGCTCAAGCTTTTGCTTAGCGCGTTCAGCGCGGATATCGCGGTCATCTTGTTGGTACATACCGTGGAAACGAATTAACTGAAAATTATCTGCAGTAAAACCACCGGTGATACCATCTTTTAAATCGTGTTCAATAGTGCCACGTAAAAAGTTACTTTCTCTTTTCAAACGTTCGTTATCAGAAAGCTTTACGTTTTTATCTTGTTCGCTCATGTTAAATCCTAAAATTGTTACAGTGACGGCTGTTAGCTTTGCTTTTTATAAAGTAAGCAATGTGTACTTAGTACACGTCTTTCTGATAGCGGTTAGCGCTACGTAAATCTTTTAAATATTGATCAGCGTCTTCAAAGCTTTTGCCTGTATTTTCGCTTACGATATCAACCAACGCATTGTGCACATCTTTAGCCATACGGTTTGCATCACCACAAATATATAAATGGGCGCCAGCTTCTAACCACTCAAATACGTCTTTACTGTTTTCACGAAGCCTGTCTTGTACGTATACTTTTTCTGCTTGGTCGCGGCTAAACGCCACATCTACTTTGCTTAGTAAACCCGATTTTAGGTAACCCTGGATTTCAACTTGGTATAAGAAGTCTTGAGTAAAATGTGGATTACCAAAAAACAACCAGTTTTTACCTGATGCTTCTCGAGTATCACGTTCTTGTAAAAAGGCACGGAACGGCGCAATCCCCGTACCTGGACCAATCATGATTACTGGAGTTTCATCATTTACTGGCAAGCGGAAGTTATCATTGTGCTCGCAAAATATTTTTACTTTGCAGTCTTCTTCGGCGCGGCGCGCTAAGTAACCTGAACAACCACCTAAGTGTTCGCTGCCATAGGCGTCAAATTCCACTAACGCAATTGTTAAATGCACCTCGTCTTCAACCTCAGCCTGGCTTGACGCAATTGAATATAAACGAGCTTGCATCTTACGTAAGCAATCAACCAGTATTTGAGCCTCTAACTTAGCTGGATTTTGGCGAATAACATCAAATATTTGGCGTGGTTCAATATATGCACGCATCGCTGCTTTATCTTCAACCAGTTTTAATAACTCAGGCGTCCCCGTGATCGTTGCATACTTTTCAACAAAGCCCGGGTAAGACTGTGTCAGTTCTAACTTTTCAATAAGTGCATCACGTACTGATAGCTCCTCATCACCTAGCTTAACTTTGCTCTTGGCATCAATTTGGGTAAGCTCAAGTACTTCATCTACTAATGCTTCATCATTTAAGAAGTAGATACCGAGTGAGTCACCTGGCGTATAAGTGATGTCTGAACCTTCAAGTGAGATTTCAACATGACGTATATCTTTGCTTGAATCTCGGCCAGTAATTTTTTGAACAGTTAAAAGCTCTGCTTCAAATGGATTCTGTTTTGTATATTGGCTTGCTGCAGTCGTTGGTGCGCCAAATGGCATTGATACAACTTGGTTACCTGATGATGAACCTTGTTGCGCTTTTAAATCAGGCTCAAACGCATCCAAAGCACCGCTTACCCATTTAGCGGCTTCATCATCATAATCAACATCTAAATCAGCACGTTGATAAATAGTCTCGGCACCTAATTTATTTAAGCGCTCTTCAAAGTCCTTACCCGTTTGGCAGAAAAACTCATAGCTAGAGTCTCCTAAACCAAGCACAGCTACTTTAACGCCATCAAGCTTAGGGGCTTTTTTAGTAGTTAAAAACTCATATAATGTTTCAGCATCTTCTGGCGGCTCACCTTCACCGTAAGTTGCAACTACAACAGTTAAAAACTTTTCTTTTTTCAGGGCAGTCGGTTTGTAGTCAGACATACTAACCAGTTTTGCGGCTAAACCGCGTGACTCAGCTTGTTCTTTAAGCTTAGTTGCCACACCTTTTGCATTACCAGTTTGTGAACCATATAAGATGGTCAATGCCGCTGCTTCACCTTCAACAGGTGCTACACTTGCCGCGCCACCTAGTGTGCTATTAGCGTTTGCAGCAAGATAGCCACTGACCCACGCTTGCTGAATTGGATTAAGCTCAGCCACTAGACCTTGCAACTTTTGTACTTGCTCTTGCGAAAGCGGGCTTGCCGCAGCGTTTAGTTGACCTAACAACATGAATTTCTTCCCCGTAACCCTGAAAGTTAACCGCAAAATGACCTTCACACAGAATCAATCACCTTGCCTAAAATTTGTTACAACTTTAAGTCTATTGCTAGGCTGTAAAGTTTTCTCTGAGCGTGCAGAATAACGAGGAACTGACTAATAAAAAAAGAATAGAATCTGCTTTGTTATTCCATTTAGTTATTAACTTATGAATTAACAAGTAAAAACAGATTAAAGGCTGATGCACCAAGCTAAATACTCTAAGCCAGTTTGCTTCCTGTATTCAACTTTCACCTAAAAAGCTCCAAGAAACACTTCACCTGAGGAAAGTATTAATTGTGCACATCACGACCTAATCAACATTATTGCAACAAAAAATCGATAGACTATAGTGAACTTAGTTATTATTGGCCAACTACACATAAGGAAAAATCATGTCGCACGGAAAATATAAAAAACATATTTTTAATGGTGCGTTGCTATGCGCTGCATTACCTAGCTTTGCCGCTATAACTAATGGTGGTTTTGAACACTGGTCTGGTAACTCGCCCAGCAATTGGAACACTATCGATTCTGGCATAACGCTTTTACAAAGTAGTAATATCGTCAATTCAGGTTCACTTGCTGCCAAAGTAGCGGTTACAACTGCAACCCAAAGCAACACAGATCTACAACAAAATGTGAAGGTTGAAGCTGGGCAAAGTTACTTATTTTCGACTTGGGTTTATCATACTGAAGGCGGTATAAAAGCACGCCTAATTGCAGATGGCTATCAAGGCTACTCAAACCCTGCACTATTAAATCAATGGCAGCAACTTAGTTACCAATATACGGCATCAAGTAGTGCCACTATTAATGTTGGCCTACGCTTTTATGATGTCAGTGGCTTTGATGGCAACGAAAGTGTTTATGTAGATACCTTTACACCTACCTCAGAAGCTACTAGCCCACCTCCTACTGTCTGCACTGATAATGGCGTTGATTTCACACTTACAACAGATAATTACGGTGAAGAAACAAGCTGGAAAATTATTAATAACCAAGGAGTAAACGTTGCTTCAGGTAATGGCTACAGTGCCAACGAAACTTACTCTGAGCAAGCCTGCTTAGTTGATGGCGATTATACATTTAGTATTTTTGACAGTTACGGTGATGGTATTTGCTGCTCAGTTGGTAATGGCCGCTACGCACTGACACATCAGCAAACTACTCTTGCCAGCGGCGCAAGCTTTCAAAATACAGAGTCCACCTCATTTACTTTGGGCGATAGTGTCCCTACGCCAACAGATCCAACCGGTTACTATGTGACAGTTCAAGGTTTAACAGGCTATGCGCTAAAAACCGAACTTTATAACATTATAAAAGATCATAGCTCGCAAGGTTATTCTGCTATTTGGAACTTTTACGATTCGTCAGCACGCGATAAATACTTTGAAAATGATAACAGCATTTTAGATATGTATAGCGAAAAGCCAAACGGCAGCGATAGCTACACATATACGCCAGTGAGCGATCAGTGTGGTAATTATAGTGGAGAAGGTAGTTGCTATAACCGCGAACATTCGTTCCCGAAAAGCTGGTTTGGTGGCACGGTTGAGCCAATGAATTCTGATGTACATCATATTTTTGCAACCGATGGTTATGTAAACTCAAAACGTAGCAATTACCCGTTTGGTGATGTAAGCAGTGCAACCTATACCTCAAGTAATGGCAGCAAATTAGGCTCAGCCGCAAACTCATTGAATTACTCAGGTACGGTGTTTGAGCCCATAGATGAGTTTAAAGGCGACTTTGCCCGCGCCTACTTTTATATGGCAACCCGCTACGAGAACGTCATTAGCTCTTGGCAAAACAATACCTCAGCCAGTAATGCCGTACTGAATGGCTCTAGCAATCAAGTATTTGAGAATTGGGCAACGACGATGTTGCTGCAATGGCATAACAATGATCCTGTCAGTCAGCTTGAAATTGACAGAAACCAAGCAGCTTATGAGCATCAAGGCAATCGTAATCCATATGTCGATCACCCTGAGTTTGTAGAAATGATTTGGTAATAACCCAATAATTATTTTATTTAAAGTATAACCCTCTGTTTGAGGGGGTTATACTGATAAAAACAAGCTTTACTCGTATTTGGTGTTTATTATGTAATATTTTCCATACTTCAACTGAGTTACTATAAAATGATAAGCTAAATAATCATAAGGAACTTGTTACGCACTGAAAAGGTAACAATAACTGATTACTAACTTGATAAACTCCATTAATAGTTTCTTCGATTGGACTCACAATATCTGTGTAAAGTGCGGTAATAGCTTGGCAAATGCGCCTGCATGGTAAAAAGCGCCCGCTGATACAATATAAAAGAGTAATAAGAATGACATCAGCGCAAACCATCTCATTTTGAATAACCTCAAACAAGAAACTCGCTTTGCACAAATCAAATCACAAACTTTAAAAAAATGAAAATTACTGCGCAAGGTAATCGACTAAGGATGAAAAACGAATTTAGCTTTTGCTTAGGTTAATTTATAGATCCAAAGTATAGATATAGTTGAGGGTGTCACTTTTATCAGAATATTTGAAGAGCTTTTAGTGATGTGAATTTTTATACCTGCGTATTTTTAGTGCTCTCTTCTGCTTTCCCTCAATAGACTCAACCCAAGCAACAATGCTCAAATTGACTCCATCCAAGCATCTTACTGCTTATAGCTTAAAAACAAAAAGCCCCAGCACAAATGCCGGGGCTTTTTAAAAAGTAAACTTAATTAAAAATTAAGCTTTCTTTGGACGCTCAACAACGTCTACTAATGCCCAAGACTTAGTCTTAGAAATAGGAGCACACTCGCGGATAGTAACTACGTCACCAGCCTGAGCTGTATTGTCTTCGTCATGTACGTGTAATTTAGTCGTACGTTTGATGAACTTCCCATAAATTGGGTGCTTCACGTAACGTGCGATTGCAACAGTGAATGATTTTTCCATTTTGTCGCTGATTACACGGCCTTGAATAGTACGAATTTTATCGCTCATTATTGACCTGCCTTCTGGTTAATAATTGTTTTTACACGCGCGATATCGCGACGTACTGTTCTTAGCGTGTGAGTTTGAGCTAACTGACCAGTACTAGCTTGCATGCGCATATTAAATTGCTCACGAAGTAGTCCTAGAAGTTCAGCATTAAGCTCTTCTACGCTTTTGTCTTTTAGTTCGTTTGCTTTCATCACATTACCGTCCGAGTTACGAAAGTTGTTTTGAATGGCAGCTTACGAGCAGCAAGGTTAAATGCTTCACGAGCAAGCTCTTCAGAAACACCTTCCATTTCGTAAAGTACTTTACCAGGCTGAATTTCAGCAACCCAATATTCAACAGAACCTTTACCTTTACCCATACGAACTTCAAGCGGCTTATTCGTGATTGGCTTATCTGGGAATACACGAATCCAGATTTTACCTTGACGCTTGACGTGACGTGTCATAGCACGACGAGCTGCTTCGATTTGACGAGCAGTCATGCGGCCACGACCAGTAGCTTTCAAACCGAAAGTACCGAAGCTTACTTTGTTACCGTTTTGCGCAAGACCACGGTTGCGGCCTTTGTGCGTTTTACGGAATTTTGTACGTTTTGGCTGTAACATTACTCGCTACCTCTACTTAGCACTTTTTTTGGCTTTCTTTGGTGCGCGTTTAGCTGGCTTCTCTTGCTCTTGTACCAGTGGTAAACCACCAATAACTTCGCCTTTGAAGATCCAAACTTTAACACCAATGATACCATAAGTGGTTAAGGCCTCAGAAGTTGCGTAGTCGATATCAGCACGAAGAGTATGTAGAGGTACACGACCTTCACGATACCATTCTGTACGTGCGATTTCTGCGCCGCCAAGACGACCGCTAACTTCAACTTTAATCCCTTTAGAACCGATGCGCATTGCATTTTGTACCGAACGCTTCATAGCGCGACGGAACATAACACGACGCTCTAGTTGAGAGGCAATGCCGTCTGCAACTAATTGTGCATCTAATTCTGGTTTACGTACTTCAGAAATATTAATCTGAGCAGGTACACCTGCGATCTTAGTTACCGCTTGACGTAGCTTTTCAACGTCTTCGCCTTTTTTACCGATAACAACACCCGGACGAGCCGTGTGAATTGTTACGCGGATTGATTTTGCTGGACGCTCAATAACGATTTTAGACACAGAAGCCGTTTTCAATTCCTTTGTAAGGAATGTACGTACTTTGTGATCGCCAAAAAGCTGTGCAGAGAAATCTTTTGAACTCGCGTACCAGGTAGAAACCCAAGGTTTAGATATACCTAGGCGAATACCAGTAGGATGAACTTTTTGTCCCATTACTTATACTCCTAGCTATCTGAAACCATAACAGTGATGTGGCTTGTACGCTTAAGGATGCGGTCTGCGCGTCCTTTAGCACGTGGCATAATACGTTTCATTGTTGGACCATCGTCCACAAAGATTGTAGTTATACGAAGCTCATCAATGTCAGCACCTTCGTTATGCTCTGCGTTAGCAATAGCAGACTCAAGTACCTTCTTAACTAATACAGCCGCTTTCTTTGGGCTGTACGCCAGGATTTCTAGTGCGCTATCAACCGGTAGTCCGCGGATTTGGTCTGCAACTAGACGTGCTTTTTGCGCCGAACCAGAGGCGAATTTATGTTTAGCTAATGCTTGCATTTATCATTCCCCTCTTAGCGTTTCTTCGCTTTCTTATCCGCAGCATGGCCGCGGTAAGTGCGAGTTGGTGCAAATTCACCCAGTTTGTGACCGATCATTTCGTCAGAAACGAAAACGGGTACGTGCTGGCGACCATTATGGACAGCAATGGTCAATCCGATCATGTTAGGTATGATCATTGAACGACGGCTCCAAGTCTTAATTGGCTTTTTCTCACCGCTTTCCAAAGCTTTCTCTACCTTCTTCAGCAAGTGTAGGTCTATAAAAGGACCCTTCTTGAGAGAGCGTGGCATGGCTATTCCTCAATATTACTTAGTACGACGACGTACTATAAATTTATCCGTACGCTTGTTCTTACGCGTCTTAGCACCTTTAGTCGGCTTACCCCATGGAGACACAGGATGACGACCACCAGATGAACGACCTTCACCACCACCGTGTGGGTGATCTACCGGGTTCATGGCAACACCACGAACTGTCGGACGAATACCACGCCAGCGATTTGCACCTGCTTTACCAAGTGAACGAAGCATATGCTCAGCATTGCCTACTTCACCTAGCGTTGCACGACAGTCAGACTGTACTTTACGAACTTCGCCTGAACGAAGACGTATAGTCACATATTGACCATCACGCGCAAGGATTTGAACGTATGCACCAGCAGAACGTGCAATTTGAGCACCTTTACCTGGTTTCAATTCTACGTTGTGAACAGTCGAACCTACAGGCATATTGCGCATAGGTAATGTATTTCCAGGTTTGATTGATGCGTCAACACCAGACTGGATTGCATCACCAGCTTTTAAGCCTTTTGGTGCGATAATGTAACGACGCTCACCGTCTGCATATAATACAAGAGCGATGTTTGCGCTGCGGTTTGGATCATATTCCAAACGCTCAACAGTGGCTGGTATGCCATCTTTAGTACGTTTAAAATCGATTAAACGGTAATGATGTTTATGACCACCACCGATATGACGAACCGTGATACGACCATTGTTATTACGACCACCAGATTTAGAGTTTTTCTCTAAAAGTGGAGCGTATGGCTTACCCTTATGTAAATCTGGGTTAACCACTTTAACTAGGTGACGACGGCCCGCAGAAGTAGGCTTACACTTTTGAAGTGCCATAATTCTATCCCCTTATTACTCGGCGCCGCCGACAAAGTCTAGCTCGCTACCTTCTTTAAGAGTAACGTAAGCTTTTTTCCAGTCGTTACGACGACCGAAACGTGCGCCAGTACGTTTTGTTTTACCCTTAACGTTAAGTGTGCGAACACCCATTACTTCTACTTCAAAAAGCTTCTCAACTGCTAATTTAATTTCAGCTTTAGTTGCGTCATTTACTACTTTGAAAACAATAGTATTGTTTTCTTCAGCAGCAACTGTGCTTTTTTCAGAGATATGTGGAGCAAGGATCACTTTTAAAAGACGTTCTTCACGGATCATGCTAGCGCCTCCTCAAGTTGCTTAACAGCAGCAGCTGTAATAAGTACCTTGTCGAAAGCAATTAAGCTTACAGGATCGATACCAGCTACATCACGCGTGTCAACCTTATAAAGGTTACGTGCCGATAAGAATAGATTCTCATCTACTTCTTCAGTCACGATAAGAACATCTTTAAGCTCAAGTTCTTTAAGCTTAGAAACTAGTTCTTTAGTTTTTGGTGCTTCAAGACCAAAACTTTCAACAACGATTAAACGCTCTTGACGAACTAATTCAGATAAGATGCTTTTGATCGCACCGCGGTACATTTTACGGTTTACTTTTTGGCCGTGGTCTTGTGGTTTAGCTGCGAAGCTAACGCCACCTGAACGCCAAATTGGACTACGAATTGTACCAGCACGTGCACGGCCAGTACCTTTTTGAGCCCATGGTTTTTTACCACCACCGCTTACTTCAGAACGTGTCTTCTGAGCACGAGTACCTTGACGAGCACCTGCTGCGTATGCAACAACTACTTGATGTACTAATGCTTCGTTAAACTCACGTCCAAAAGTAGCTTCAGAAACTTCAAGAGCGCCAGAAGCGTCTTTAATTGCTAATTCCATCACTAAATCTCCAGGACTTATGCTTTAACAGCAGGTTTAACGATAACGTCACCGCCGATAGATCCAGGTACTGCACCCTTAACTAAAAGCAAGTTACGCTCAGCGTCAACGCGTACTAGTTCTAAGTTTTGAGTCGTTACACGCTCATTACCCATTTGACCAGCCATTTTCTTACCTTTAAACACCTTACCAGGTGATTGGTTTTGGCCGATTGAACCAGGAGCACGGTGAGATAGAGAGTTACCATGTGTCGCGTCTTGCATGCTGAAATTCCAGCGCTTAACACCACCTTGGAAACCTTTACCTTTAGAAGTACCGGTTACGTCAACTTTGTTGATTTCGTTGAATAATTCAACAGTAAGCTCAGCGCCTACTTCAAAATCGCCTTCACCACCATTTAGGCGGAATTCCCACAGACCGCGACCCGCTTCAACACCAGCTTTAGCGAAGTGACCCGCTGTTGCTTTGTTTACACGGCTTGCTTTTTTAGTGCCTGCGGTTACTTGAAGCGCGTTATAACCGTCTGTTGCGTCAGATTTGATCTGAGCAATGCGGTTAGGAGTCGCTTCAATAACTGTCACAGGGATAGATACACCATCTTCAGTGAAGATGCGTGTCATACCCACTTTACGACCGACTAGACCTAATGCCATTTTCCTAAAACCTCTCTAATCTTCCGATTAACCCAGGCTGATTTGAACATCAACACCAGCAGCAAGATCTAAACGCATTAGAGCGTCTACAGTCTTGTCAGTTGGTTCTACGATGTCGATCAGACGTTTATGGGTGCGGATCTCATACTGATCACGCGCGTCTTTATTAACGTGCGGTGATGTAAGTACAGTAAAACGTTCAAAGCGTGTAGGTAGTGGAATTGGACCACGTACTTGTGCGCCAGTGCGTTTCGCAGTTTCCACGATTTCCGCCGTTGATTGGTCAATCAAACGGTGGTCAAAAGCTTTTAGGCGAATACGAATGCGTTGATTTGACATTCTTAAACCTCAATATAAAGAGCATTTAAAAGAGCATAAAAAAACGACCGAAACTATCTTAAAATATAAGATGCCGGTTGTTGATTTATATCTACGTTGAGTTCCAAATCGGAACTCCTGTTTATTAGCTTGAAATCCAAGCTTAATTTTCCTTCCAAGTTCCCCGAGGGAATTTTGAAAGCCTGCGTATTATAGTGGCATTGGTGATAAATGCAACAACTATTTCAAACATCTTTAAATCATCCGGCATAACACCGTAGGCGCTGAACCTATCTTCGCAAGTTTTTTACTTATAAATGAGATAAATGAGATTTTACTTATAAATGAGATAAATGAGATATAAAACCGCGCCCGCGCTATACTAGAACGCCTAAAGACAATGATAATAGTCAGTCCAGTTTTTAATTGGTATTATTGCCCCTTATATTACCCCTTTTCTCTATCCTTGGTGAGTTGATGCGTATTTTTAGTGCTTGTTTAAATTTTGTCTCTGCGATAATGAATCGCCTACTGGTTAAAAGTAAAGTACTACCAGAAAACCCCATAGAGCAATATGGCCTTAATCCTGCCAACCCGACTTTTTATATAGTTAAGCTTAATGCTCGCTCTGACTTAGCGGCGCTTGCGCGTGTATGTAAAAAACACGGTTTACCCAATCCAACATTACAGCAAGAGTTAGCAGACAAAGAATTAGACCGCTTCATTGGTCTACAAAATCCGCCGCCATTATTTGGTGATACAGCCAAGCCAACAGACGCACTAAGCCAATGTAAACAAATTATTGAACAGCTACTAGAAAGTGGCGAACAAAATGTACAAGTTATTCCGGTTACTATTTTGTGGGGGCGCAACCCTGGTAAAGAAAAACCAGGTTTAGGTACGCTAGTCTCGCACTCGCTAACCCCGAGTTGGTTCCGTAAATTTTTTGTTTTACTGTTTTCAGGGCGTGATAATTTCATTCGCTTTAGTCAACCTCTTGATTTATCACTTTTAGTTAACGAAAAAGCCGATGTAAACGAGTTACCTCATAAACTACTGCGCGTTGCTCGGGTGCATTTTCGTCGTCAAAAACTCGCTGCAACGGGTCCTAAAATGCCCTCTCGTGAGCAGTTATTTAACTCATTACTTGCTTCTCCAACAATAAAAAAAGCCATTAATGATGAAGCAAAAAGTAAAAAAATAAGCCAACAGCAAGCACGTCAAAATGCCTTGAAATTGCTTGATGAAATAGCCGCCAATTACAGTGACGCCACTATTCGCGTAGCAGAGCGAGTGTTAACTTGGCTTTGGAACAAGCTATATAATGGTATTGATATAAAGCACACCGAGCAATTACATGATCTCACTAATAAAGGTCACGAGATAATCTATATGCCGTGTCATCGCAGTCACATGGATTACTTACTGCTTACTTACTCTATTTATCATTTAGGTTTGGTGCCTCCACATATTGCCGCGGGTATTAACTTAAACTTTTTCCCTGCCGGTGGTATTTTTAGGCGTTCGGGGGCATTTTTTATTCGCCGTTCATTTGCTGGTAACAAACTTTATTCAGCCGTATTTAAAGAGTATTTAAGCCAGTTATTTATTAAAGGTTATTCGGTGAAGTTTTACACCGAAGGTGGCCGTAGCCGTACTGGCCGATTGCTACCACCTAAAACAGGCATGTTAGCTATGACAGTACAAGCCATGTTGCGCGGCATTGATCGGCCGATTTCTATTGTGCCAGTGTACATTGGCTACGAGCACGTAATGGAAATTAATACTTACCTTAAAGAGCTTGATGGAAAGGATAAAAAAGGCGAATCTATTTTTGGCATTTTTAAGGCAATTAAAAATCTAAAAAACTATGGTCGAGGCAATTTAAATTTTGGTGAGCCAATTTCAGTTAACCAATACTTAAATGAGTGCCAGCCAGATTGGCGTGAATCAGTTCACCCTACTGATGTCCAAAAGCCGCAATGGCTTGGCCCACAAGTAACCTCCTTAGCCGATATGGTAATGGTTAATATAAATAGTGCTGCGGCATTAAATGCGGTTAACTTGCTAGCAATGATTTTACTAGTCAATGACAAACAAGCCCTAAGTAAACCAAAGCTGCTCGCTCAGCTTGATTTTTATTTACACTTACAACGCAGCGCGAGTTACAGCGACAAAGTAACGGTTCCAGATGAAAGCGCCGAAGAGTTATTAGCTCATGCTTTAAAACTAAATAAGTTTGATGTGATAAGCGATGAATTTGGTGAAATTATTACCATAAATGATAAAGAAAAAACCTTATTCAACTACTACCGCAATAACGTACTGCATTTATTTTCTGTACCTAGCTTGCTTGCCTTACATTTATTTAAACAGCACCGGAGTAGTGTTGCTGATTGCAAAGCGCTAATTGCATGTTTTTATCCGTTATTTACAAAAGAGTGGTTTTTACATGAACTCGATGAAAATTATATCACTCGCATACTGGCAAGTTTTGTCGACCAAGAGTTAATTGAAATAAACGACAACGAAATTAAAATTACCAACAGCAACGACTGCTTAGCAAAGCTAGAAATGCTTGGCCGTGCACTTAGCTTAACCTTACAGCGCTATGCTATTGTGATTGGCTTTATTCAAACAAGTAAAGGCATTGAACGTAAAGAGCTTGAACGAGAAAGCCAAGTATTAGCAGAGCGCTTAGGTACTTTACACGGTATAAAAAGCCCTGAATTTTTTGACAAAAAAGTACTGGTTGGTTTTATTAGCAACTTACGAGAGCAAGGTCTTATTAGTGAGACTAATGATGGCTTAGAAGGTAGTAGCGACCTTTGTGCGCTTTACACACACCTTAAAGAATTACTGCCAGCGCGAGTCTGGCAGTCAATTAGCGATATTGTGCTAAGCCAAGCTCAACACACGCCATGCGACTAACTTGCTAACGCTGACGCATAACACCTTCTTGGATCGTTGAGGCAACCAGGTTGCCTTGGCGGTCAAAGAATTGACCACGCACTAAACCACGCCCCGAGCTCGCACTTGGACTATCAATGGTATATAAAATCCAATCATCCATTCTAAATGGGCGATGAAACCACATCGCGTGGTCAATTGTCGCGACTTGCATATTCGGCTGCATGAACGATACACCATGCGGCTGTAATGCCGTAGGTAAAAACTCAAAATCAGAGGCATACGCTAGTAAATAGTTATGAATACGCTGATCATCAGGCATATCGCCATTGGCTCTAAACCAAATATGCTTAACAGGTTCCATAACCTCTGGTTTAAAAGGGTTATGAAAAGTTACCGGACGCATCTCAATGGGCATTTCTCGAATAAACTTATTACGAATAACTTCTGGAATGTGGTCGGCATTTTCTTGATAAAAATCAAGCGAGGAACGTAGTTCTTCAGGCGCTGGCACATTAGGCATCGCAGCTTGGTGCGATAAACCTTCTTCGGCGGCTTGAAATGACGCTGTCATATAAAAAATCGGCTTACCGTATTGAATCGCACTTACACGGCGCGTGCTAAAGCTTTTACCATCTCGAATTGCTTCCACATCATACACTATCGGTTTAGCGGCATCCCCGGGACGTAAAAAGTAAGAATGCAGCGAGTGAACTATACGTCCTTCAGGTAAAGTTTCTTTGGCTGCAGAAAGCGCTTGCCCCATAACTTGACCGCCAAACACCGCTCGAAAGCCTAAATCCTGACTTTGCCCACGATACAAACCTTGCTCGATTTCTTCTAACGATAATAACGACAATAAATTATCTAACACTTGGCTCATTTTAATACTCTTCAATCCCAGATACGCTAATAATACTATACACTAGAGGGAAGTAAATATTTGTTAGGAATGCTGTTATGGCGTATTGGCTATTTAAAACTGAGCCCGATGATTTTTCAATCAACGATTTAAAAAATTCACCTAAACAAACCACAATGTGGGAAGGCGTGCGTAACTATCAAGCCCGCAACTTTATACGCGATAACATAAAACAAGGCGACTTGGTGATGCTTTATCATTCGAGCTGTAAACACATGGGTGTGGTTGGTATCGCAACCGTTACACGTGATGCCTACCCCGATCCGAGTCAATTTGATTTAAGCCACGACTATTACGATGCTAAGGCCACCAAGGTAAAACCACGCTGGTTTGTGGTAGATGTTACTTATAAAAAGCACCTAACTAAACTAGTGAGCCTAAAAGCGATTAAAGCAAACGACACAGTGAACGACATAGCACTTAAAAAATCCGGCCGGTTATCAATAATGCCAGTAACCGAATCAGACTGGCGTGAAATTCTAAAAATGGCAGAAAATTAAAAACCCAAAACGCAATGTGAAATGTCGACTAAAGCACACCTATAGCCGTCGAACTTGTTTCACGCTTATTACCCCATACACGCCAAAGCTTACATATTTTTCTTCTTTTAGTGTATTTGCTATAATTCTCGGCTTGTTTTTGGAGGACGAATGAAATTACTGTACTGGTTAGATGAATGGTTAACACTAAACGGCGATGAACAACAAGCCAAGCTACCTATGTCTGGAAGTGATTTACTTGGTGATGTATTTGTTAAATATAATTTTGTTGATCTTAAAAAGCCTCTACTGTTCACTTTCTCACCTGCAGGAACTAACCTAAAAGAGCAAGACTTACATAGCAATTTTGCGCCATGGGGCTACCACCTAGGTCAAAAGCAAAACGTAAATGTAATTGCCTTTCAGCACTTAGGTAAAAGTAACTGGTTCCGTAGCCGTAATTTAATATTTTTCCTCGAACAATTATCCACTTTACTTGAACCTTTTAATTGTCGTTTAGGTTATGGCCTCAGCCGTGGTGGGTTTGCCGTGGGCGCCTTTGCTAAGTTACTAAAACTTGATCAGGTATTGCTTTTTCACCCCGTTAGCACTAAAAATAAAGCACTGGTGCCGTGGGATGACCGCTCAAGCACAGACATAGCACAGCAATTCGACTGGCAGAATGATTACCACGACTTAGATTTAGGCAATGCCAAAGGCTATATTATTTACGACCCAACTAACCGTATTGACCGCCAGCATGCTAAGCGCTACTCGCAGCTTACACATTTACGAACATTCGGTATGGGCCATGGTACTCACGCAAGTTATTTGAATAAATTTGGTTTTTATAAACAGGTGGCAGTTGATTTTATTCATCATCAACAAGTTGATATTGCTCAATTTCGCTTGCAAACCAAGACTCTGCGCTTAAAAGAGGACTATTATAAAAAGCTTAACAAAGCCAACGCCCATTCAGCTCATCGCCTTAGGTTACTAAGCACAGCGCACAATATTCTTATTGATGAAAAAGAAGCCCACGTGCAGGAGCATCAAGAAAACATTGATATTCAACCACTTATTGATGTGGCAATAAAACACCAAGATGAACATCCAAATGATGCTATCCAGCTATTAGAGGTAGCAAAACAACTCGCCCCCGGCGACCCGTTAGTTGAGCATAAACTTAAAGAACTAGAATAAAACAGCACCTAATGCTTAGTGCTGTGTTTTGCTTTTTTCTTATGTCCATGCTGTGGCACGATGGTTAAATACATAACTAACGCCACTTTAGACATTATTTAACAAGCCCCTGCCAATCTACTTCATCACTCAATACGCGTTCTACAGCAATATAATGAAGAATATCACCGCTATTTACGAGATAATCTAGCGGTGGATTTAAATCCATATTTTGTGCACTCAAATTATGTGCAACACCGAGTAAAATAGCATCATGATCATGTTTAAAATGATGAAATAAGTTACCAAATTCCATCTCGGTAAAACCTGCAGGAATAACCAAGCTAAACTGTGTATCTCCATAGAGTGTAGAAAGTAACTCCTCTTGCACACGGCTAGAGCCTGGATCTTGCATTGAACGTACCAATACCTCCGCTGATTTAGCACTGCTACACTCCACATTATTACAGTGCTCTAATAGCATTTCTATTTTAGTTTCATCATCAAAATGAGCGCTAATATGGCATTGTTCATTCACTAAGCGACTAATGCGTAGAGCTGTAGTGAAGGTTTGGTCGTCATCTTGACCATCAATAATCACTTTATCGGCCCGATCAATCGCAACGCGCTTAGGGCGTGTTGATCTTTGTGGTATGAAAAACAAACAGCATGAAGATAAGGTATAATTGAATTCGCCAGAAAACTTTACACCGAACCTACATGCCAAGATTAATGTTAACAGACGGGACATGGAATGTCTTATCAAAAGTAATGTACTTAAGTGGTCGAATTTATAATAAGCCCAACCATAGAAAAACGCTCGAAGGCATACTGTATAAGATGCGCACAGGTATTCCATGGCGAGATTTACCTTCTGATTTTGGCCGTTGGAGTGCTATCTACAGACGGTTTAATTTATGGTCCAAAAAAGGGATTTTGAATGAACTGTTTCGCGCATTATCTCGTGATGCGGACATGGATTGGGTCTTCATTGATGGCAGTATTGTCAGGGCTCATCAACATAGTTGCGGTGCAAGAACTGCTGACAATGAATCAATTGGAAAGAGCCGAGGTGGAAATTCTACGAAAATTCATCTTGCAGTCGATAGCGGAGGGTTGCCTGTTTATTATGAATTATCCTGTGGGAATACGCATGATATCGTCCATGCAGAGTCACTCGTAGCTAATTGCCCAACAAGTAATATGGTTGTCGCAGATAAAGGCTACGACAGTGAAAAACTGAGAGCGTTTGTTCGTGATAATAACGCTACACCCGTTATTCCACGTAAGGGCAACAGTTTAGTAGGCAATGAAGATATTGACTGGTGCATGTACAAATATCGGCACTTGGTTGAGAATGCATTTGGCCGTATTAAGCAATATAGAGGGATAGCCACGCGGTATGAAAAGCTTGAACGAAATTATCATTCAATGCTCGCTTTAGCATTTACTATGATGTGGCTACCAATGTGGGCTGATTGATATATGTACTACAAAGATCAACAGCCCCTAAGCTCTTCGAGCGCAGTAAAGCTATTTAAATGGGCAAAGTCAACCTGCGGATTAGCTAAAAATGGATGCTCCATTTGCTCAGTTACTACCAGTAAAATGCGTCTGTCTAAACGCTTTTTATCGGCTAAAATATAATCAATAATTTTTTTAGTTCGTGTATCGTGCCAACCAAAAATAATTATATGGTTATTAATATGCGAGAAATTCTTATCACCTGTCATAGCGCGCCTAATTAAATAAGTAACTGTTTGCCCTGTTTTTCCTAACAAAACACCAAATAATGCTAACCCGAAGGGTATTTGTAATAACGCTACAATCCAACGACCCGCTTCTGTACTAGCGCTAAAATCACCATAACCCACCGTTGAAGTAGTTACTACATAATAGTAAAAATAGGTGGTGAGTGGCGTTAACTCTAGTTCGCCAGCTGAAACCAGTAGCCCCCAAATCAATAGCATATGCAACAAAGTTGTTAAAGCAACCGCTTGCCAACTAACCTGATCGATGTGGCTTTGTACTACGGCGACCAAGCGTTTAAAAATATATTGCATAATCCTTGCTGTTATCCTAATAAAAAACTAAGTGATAAGTTACGATAATGATAACGCCTTGGCAATACTTACAATAAGGGATTAACTAATATCAATACCTTGCCCAAATTGCTTTTAACTCCAACGATGCTCGCACTTTGAGGTGACTTGACTATAAACTATACTAGGGGCATTAGAAAAAGACAGTGTATTATGGCAGGCATTTAGCGTCAGTAGATAAGCGAACTCAATTAGTAAACGAAAACCGCTTAGAGTTACTGTTTTTACTTACACAGTCGCCACCTATTTGCCTTGAACGCTTAAAGAAATGGTTAAGCTGCCACATTTAAGTAAAACGCTTAATGTGGCTCGTTAGTCAATGTAATAACCCTTAATTATTAGCTCGATAATATCTTCATCGGTAGGCTTAGTATTGCGTTTTCAGAGTCAGCAAAGTGCATTATCACTACCACATGGCCTGCAACGACGAGTGCATACATCACAGCCGAGAAACCTTGGCCGTATTTATCTAATGGCAGTAAATGTGAGTAATGGCGACCGCGCCATTCAAACACAATTTCCAGCGCGCCAATAAATAAAAAGAACACTAATAACATTAAACCAAAGGTGTAACTGAGCCACAAGCCAAACAACACGCCTAAAATACAAATACTTAAACCAACCCATGAGCGCATAGAAAAGCTAATGCTTTTTAATACATGCCCGCCATCAAGCGGTAAAATAGGCAGTAAGTTAAATAAATTAAGTAAGGCGCTGAGTACCGCAACACCTGCAAATATTTGCATATCTGTAACGTAGTAAAGTACCACGCCAAGTATCGATGTGATCAAGCCAAACGCAGGACCCATAAGAGATATCACTACATCTTGCCAGCGGGTGGTAATTTTATCGTCGCTCACCGCAAGGCCACCCACAAATGGAATTAAGTAAATGCCTTTAGTTTTAATGCCAAAATATTGCATTGCACGAACATGGCCGTATTCGTGTATCACTAAGCAAGCAATTAACATTAAGGCAAACTCAAAGGTAAATAGCCATGCATAACCCGCAACTGATGCTCCAGCTAACGCTACTTTGACTACTTTGGCACTTTTAAACAACTTAAAACCGAGAGCAAAAATCCCCAGCAAACCTTGCTTAGGTTTAGCGGTTGCTTGCTCTGGCAACTCAAGCTCTTTCATAAATGCGTCATTAATATAAATACCAAGAGTTTTGTCATGTACTTTTGTGGTATCAAGTGCGATGAGTTGCTCATCTAGAGTGAACTGGAATACATTATCTCGCGGATTATCAAAAGCAATAGCCTGTTGCTGCTGAAAGATTTGTACTATTTGGTTACCTGAAAACACCAAGATAAAAGGCTGATTGCCAAAAGTAAGTTGAATACGCAGCATCTAGAGTCAATAGTTGTATTAGTTAGTTACCCTAGTATAACTAATTTCAGCAAAGAAATATCCAAACTAAAACCTGACACAAAGCACCTTATCAACTACGTTTAAGTAAACTCCTCCCACACATTCAAGGAATGAATATGATGAAGCCCAATCGACATATATTAATTGTTGATGACTCTAAAGCCATTTTAGTCGTGATGCAGGCTATTTTAAATGAGCTTAATGTTTATAATGTCACCCTATGTCTAGATGCTAACGAGGCACTAGAGAAAGTAAAAAAATCCCCTCTCTTATACGATGCAGTTTTTACCGACTTAAATATGTCAAACATGGATGGTATGGAGTTAATACGCCATTTAGGTGAAATGCGCTACCCCGGTGGCATTGCCATTATCTCTGAGATGGACTTAAAAGTAATTGATTTAGCTGCTGACTTAGCTCGACAAAATAACGCTCACTTAATTGGCAACATTGCAAAGCCTGTTCAGCTCAACCAAGTAAATATGCTGCTGCAAAAGCTTGAGAGTTTAATGCATCATACTAAGCGCCCAACTGAACCCGTGTCTGAAGCGCAATTACTACACGCAATTAGTCATAACCAAATCACTCCTTTTTATCAACCCAAGGTCAACCTTGCTAATAACAAAGTTGAAAGCATTGAAGTACTTGCTCGTGTTATTACTGACAATCAAAATAGCGCTATTTTACCCGAACATTTTATTTGTGTAGCCGAAGACTTAGAATATATAAACCTGATCACCTTTCAATTGTTTGAAAAGGCCACCAGCGACTTTTCTCAAATAAAATCCACCTTAAAATCTGATCTAAAACTGGCCTTTAATTTGTCACCTTTTCAACTAGAAGATTTGAGTTGCCCAGACAAATTAGCGCTTATTTTACAGCTCAATCACCTATCGGTTGACGATATAATTTTAGAAATAACGGAGCAACATGCACTTTGTACCGCAGCCCAACTAGAGACTTTAAATAGGTTACGGATGCGCGGATTTGGTATTTCGCTGGATGACTTTGGTATTGGCTTTACTAACATACACCAACTTAAAACCCTGCCGTTTACGGAAGTAAAAATTGATCGCACCTTGATTAGCCATATTGAAGCTGACCCGTTTTCACAGGTAATCGTGTCAAGCTTAGTCAATATAGCTATTCAAAATGATTGGTGGTGTTCTAAAAAGTATGCTGGCATCAGACGTAGCCATAATTGATGTAAAAGAACACCAAATCAAACACTTTAAAATGATTATCAAGCTTTTTTGAGAAGCAACAAGTCTTTCTAACCGCTCGTCTTAATCGGTGTCTAAGGCGACAGTTATTACCCTCTATACCTATGGTATGCTGTTTGCCAACCTGTTTGTGATCACCTTTAAAGGCGGTTTTAAAGCTATCCCAGTTGTCCATACTGATAGAGCCATAGCTTACTTTAAGTTGCTTTAAACGTGCTCTTAGCTTCTTAGCTGTTTTTAAGTCACGTTTGCCCCAGACATAAGCGACAATCTCATTAGTAGCACGGTCATAAGCGTAGATGAGCCAGACTTTACGCTTCTTGCGATACACGTAAGTCCAGAACTCATCAACCTCTAAGCGTTCATAGTAGCGCTTCTTAGGCGCGATCTTATAAACAGATGAGCCTATGGTGCCCAATACTTTACCGATACTGACTGAGGCTATAATAGCTATGTCTCTAACACCGCAACCTCTCACCGTCATTAGCCGTATGATGTCTTCTATTTTAGAGTGACAGCCCTTATAAGTTAAGGCATGGTCACCAATGAATTGACGTTTGCAGTCCTTGCATTGGTAGTTCTGCTTGCCATAGCTTTTTATGCCGTTTTTCTTTAAACTGGGACTGTGACAGTCGGGGCAGCTGATATCTATTTGTGTCTTCATAACCTCAAATATATCATCTTGCTTTGGCTGTCACCCTCCTTTATTTCTTCAGCATACTTTCTGACACACCACCAAATGATTTAGTAATTGTTGCCGAAGGCATTGAACGCGAGGAAGAACTTAATTTTCTAAACGCTTTTAAAGAGCATGTACTTATGCAAGGCTTTTTAATTTGCCATCCGAAAGGGAAGGATGAGTTTATTCGCTGGGCAGAGTCGTGGACACTCATGGCAAGCTCAAAAAATTTAAGCCGTCGTTAATTTTCACCGTACTGATGTTTTTCATCATCGCAAACTATGTTTTTATTTTGTGCAACCCGTTGCTGCCAGCGCAGCTTGGCAACATGCTGCATATTTTCTGACTGGTCGTGTTCATCAACAATTTCAAGGCCGACTAACGCTTCAATCATATCTTCAAGCGTAACAATACCTTGTATATCGCCGTACTCATCAACAACCAAACAAATATGCGTGCGTTCAGCTAATAAAGTATGCAGTAATGTCGGTACATATAAGGTTTCTGGCACGGTATAAATAGGCTTAATTAGTTTGCTAATTTTATAATCTTCAGACACTCGATGGTAAGCCAGCATAATATCGTTTTTATGAGCAAAACCAATAATATCATCGCCGTTTTTATCATACACCAACACCCGTGAAAATGACGACGAGCCATGCTCTTGCAAATACTGGTTTACGGTAATATCTTTATGTACTTTGAATAATACTGTACGCGGAGTGATCAGTGCATCTAATTTTGCGTGCCGAAAATGCAGTAAACTGCGAATAATTTCAGACTCCTCTTGATGCAGCGCGCCTGCCTTTGTACCCGCGTCAGCCATGGCTTCAATTTCTTGGCGAATATAATAAGCTTCATCATAATTACGTCCCAATAATCCCGTCAACTTATCGGCAAACCACACAAATGGTTTTAATAAAATAACCAACACTCGCAGCGAGCGGGCAACAACAGGGGTTAATGCTCGCCAATAGTTTGCTCCTAGAATTTTTGGAATAATCTCAGACAGCACTAACACTAAAAAAGTCATGATAGCCGACGCAATACCTACTGCCGCATCTGAAAAAACCACTGCAGCTTGAGCACCAACGCCTGCAGCTCCTGCTGTATGTGCAACGGTATTTAAGGTTAAAATTGCGGCTAGCGGTTGATCAATATTATTTTTTAAATACGCAATCCGTTTGCCTAAATTTGGGCGTTCTTTATTTAACAGTGCAATATAACTTGGCGTAATACTAAGTAACACAGCTTCCATAACTGAGCATAAAAAAGAAATCACGATAGCGGCGGTCATATATATTATCAATAGCGTCACAAGGGTTCCTTATTACCTAACTAAAATACTAGCTAAAGCATCTAAAAGTAATGTTGATTATCGCAGAGAATTTTCACCAATATTTTAGCCATGATATATTTTGGCTAATTACCTACATTAGGCTCAATCATTATGTTTAACGCACTTGCTGCAAAAAGACTGCAGTATATAAAAAAGACCTTAATTCTACTTTCTTTTTGCACTTTAAGTAGTCAGCTATTTGCTGAACCGCTTGATAAAAACAACATCAATTTCATTGGCCCTCTGGCTGCTAATATACAACACAAACCCTATCAAACTGAGCACAGAAATGCCATTGTAAACAGCCTATTGCCTGCATTACAGTCACGGCTAGCGCATTTTAATCCCAGACTCTAACAGGGTTGAGCGGTAATCATCGTCTAGCCCTGCCATTTTCTTTTTCCTCGCCATACTTGCTGACTTAGATGCATCTTGTTTAAAAAGCGCCATGGCTATCTTTCGCATTACATTAAACATTAATGGCCCTTGAAGTTTGCGTATTCTCGATTCATCTTCTCTGAAGTTCATATCAAGCATCCAATGCATGCTTTCAACCTGCCAGTGACTGCGTACTGCATTGAGTGCTTGCGCTGCATTTAAGTCTAATGAACTTATATACCAGCGTGTTTCAGTGGTATCCGACCCTGCCGACTTATCATGAACTTCAGCCCTGACCTTAATAATACTCGTTAAGCCAGGCCAACGATAATCCTTGCCTAGCCAGCTTTTATCTATAAGTAACTGCTGGCATGTACGTGTTTCAACACGCCCATGTCCTGAGCTTATTTCGGTATGTTCATCACAATTATGCTTAGTTAACCTTTCACGCTCGCACTTGTGCCACCACGCTTCTAGTTCCTTTTGCATGCCTGAATGATTACCTTTAAGTGCAAGAATATAATCTGCTTTTTGTTGGATGATTTGTTTTGCTATTTCTTGTTGGCATCCCATCGCATCTAACGTAATGATACTGTTTTCAATATCGAGCAGGGTGAGTAATTCTGGTATTGCGGTGATTTCATTTGTTTTATTATCAACAGCCGTCTGCCCAAGCACTAACTGGTGTTGGCAACTCCATGCACTGACCGTGTGTAAGGCACTTTTTCTGTCTTTTGTGGTAAATGAACGCCGTGCGGTTTTGCCATCGATAGCGATGATATCTGCACCTGTAGTTTCAATCAGTGATGATATCCAAGATTGAAATGCCCTTTCTATTTCATTTGCTTTTAACCGACACATGACGCGAGCAATCGTGTCATGTTTTGGAATTCCTGCGTTGAACGTGCCGTATCTTTTTAACCAATCAAGCTTTAGGTGCCCAAAGTCTTCAATATCTTCCCATCCTTCTGCACCAGAGAGTACAGCGCTAATAGCAAGGAGAAGAATATCGATAAGTTCATGCTTTTTACAACGTTCAATGCGAGGATCTGTAATTGAATTAAAATGTTTCAGAAAAGTAGTGCTCATATTTATGCGACCAAGTAATTATTATGCCTTGATCTGATCACTACTTGCTCTATAAGTTCAATTTATAATGATCTTGCCGTGGCATTACAGTCTGTACAGAGTGAATTATCTATTTTTGGAAAAAATCATCAATGGCAAAGTTTACACAAGGTGCAAGCATTAACTTTAGGTGGTATTCAAGCGCTAAAGTTTACCGCAACAGCCTCGCGTTTTAGCCAAGGCAACTTAACTTTAAAAGGCATTGATAAGGCTGAGCTTTTTATTAATGGCGTTAAGCAAAAATCCGATAATAATAATGATTACAAACTTACTCTAACTACTGGTCAACACCAAATACTTATTATTGCCGAGCAAGTCGCTAACTGGCACAACGTCGAGCTTGATTATGTTGCTAATACTAAACACCAGAACTTAAATATTAGTAAAGAACCTAAAAATAGGCTGTCGGCTAAACAATTATTTGATGCCGCTACGATTAATATGTTCTCGCAAGCACCTGATGCAAAACAGTACATCGTTACAACACGTCATTATGGTGATAGTACAGCTAATCAAGCACAGTATATTACCGAGCTAAAAAATGATGATGACAAAGTGATTTATCGTTTTGAGTCAGGCCAACCAAGCAATATAACCTGGAGCCCTGACAATAAAAGCTTAGTGTACATGCTAGACGGCAAACTTAAGCAGCTTAACCGCAAAAACCTAACGCTGAATACACTTGCTGAAGAGCTAACGAGAGCCAGTGGCTTTGAGTTTTATAATAATAGTAGCTTGATTTTTAGCTGGTCAAAATCACCAGAATCTAATGACTCATTAACTAAACACTATAAAGGCTTACAAGACCGCTGGTCGTATGCACGCACGACTTACCAAGTTTATTTACTTGATAACAACAGTGGTTTTATCAAACCGCTCACGCAAGGACCACTAAGCCATAGCATTGAAGACTTTAATAGTGATAAAGGTACCGTATTACTAAGCAGAAACGTACAAGCTATGCAAGCCAGCACTCATCCGACTACCGAATTACTTGAGTTAACGATTGCCACCAACAAAACAACTACTATAGGCCAATATAAAAACTTTAACCAAGCCAAATATTCAGATGATGATATTTATATTGTTGCAGGTCCTGACTTTAAAGAAGGCTTAGGCCGAAACTTGCCAGATAACATGCTCGCTAATAATTATGATGGTCAGCTTTATTTAGTTAACCACCAAGGCGAGCAAGCTAAAGCGCTCAGTAAACAGTTCGATCCTTCAATTGGGCAAGTAGAAGTACTCACAAATGGCGATGCACTTGTAAAAGTGACCGAGCAAGATACCCAACAGCTCTATTTATTTGATCGCAGTAAAAACCATTTTACAAAAATAAAAACACACCTTGATGTGGTTGAGAAATTTAGTGTATCAGCAAACCGTAACCCTTCTTTATTGATAACAGGTACTTCGGCCTCAGCCCCACAAAAATTACAACGCCTGAACCTTAATAGTAATCGCGTTAATACAGTATGGGATTCAAAACCTCTTAGTTACGCCAATACAGATATTCCAACGCTTGAAGAGTTTAACTTTATCAATCAACAAGGTGCTGAAATAACTGGCCGGGTTTATTTACCTAATGATTTAGATAAAAGTAAAAAATACCCAGCGTTAGTGTATTACTACGGTGGTACATCACCTGTATCACGCAGTTTTACCGGACGCTACCCATTTAACTTATGGGCAGCCAATGGCTATGTGGTATATGTAGTGCAGCCCACCGGCGCAACGGGTTTTGGTCAAGAGTTTTCAGCTAAGCATGTTAATGCCTGGGGGCAATATACTGTAGATGATATTATGCAAGGCACACAAGCATTGCTTGCACAGTATTCATTTATTGATAAAAACCGTTTAGGAAATTTGGGCGCTTCATACGGCGGCTTTATAACTATGTTACTTGCTACAAAAACCAATATGTTTAGCGCTTCAATTGCTCATGCTGGTATTTCAAATATTACCTCCTATTGGGGCCAAGGTTGGTGGGGCTATTTATATTCAGGCGAAGCTTCTAAAAATAGTTTCCCATGGAATAATAACGAACTTTATAGCCAGCGCAGCCCTGTATTTCATGCAGACAAAGTAACCACACCACTATTACTTTTACACGGCGATGCTGACACCAACGTGCCAGTAGGCGAAAGCCATAATATGTATACCGCACTTAAACTATTAGACAAAGACGTTGATTTAATTGAATACAAAGGGGCTAATCATCAAATTTTTTCCCGTGATAAGCGCTTTGATTGGTGGAGCACTATGCTTGCTTATTTTGATAAAAATTTAAAAGATGAGCCACAGTGGTGGGAATACCTTTACCCTAATTAAGTGCAGTTTTCAATTAGGCACTATAGCTCTATAGCGCCTAATTAAACCACTCAGCTTTGGGTATATTGCAAACTTAGCTAAAACGGCAAAATGCCCTTTTTATCAATGAGTGCTAACATGCGGCTATCATTTAAGATAATTAAGATACTATGACTATTCATGTTTTATTGGTTGAGGATGACAAGCTACTCGTTAAACGCATACTCAATCACTTTGCAGAGACTGAATTCACTATTGAAAACGACGCAACAGGTGCAGAGGCCCTTGCCATGGTACAGTTGCGTGCAAATAGCAATGACGCGATAACCCTAGCCATTGTTGATATTGTTTTACCTAAGCGTGACGGCCTACATTTGGCTAAAGAGCTTAATACCTTAACGGATATTGGGGTGATCATGCTCTCTAGCCGTGACTCACAAGCCGACCGCATTGCCGGACTTGCCCAAGGTGCTGATGATTATATATGCAAACCTGTTGACTTACTCGAACTAGAATTACGGATGCGCGCCCTGCACAAGCGCCTTATAAGGAATAACAATCAGGACGAAAGCAAAGAATTTATTGAATATGCCGACTTTAAGCTGCATCCAGATAACCGGACGCTTATTATCCCAAATGGCATTGAGTCTCGCCTTACTGAAGCAGAGCATAAAGTACTTATTTGTTTAATTGCAAATGCAGGCAAAGCCACTCCACGAGAAAAAATATCAGAAGATATCGGCCAACCCGATTGGAGCCCAACTGATCGTACCGTTGATGTATTAATTGGTCGTTTACGCAAAAAGCTCAATGATGAAAAAGATCAAAAGCGCATCGTTACCGTACGCAGTAAAGGCTACATGCTATCGGTTTAAGCTTAATACCGTGTTAACTGTGTCATTAAACGCTCAAAAGCGCGGTAATTTAAAGCTTCTTTAATATCGTCAAGGCTTATACTTTGGCCGGCTTTTAAATCACTAATAGTACGTGCAACTTTAATTACCCGATGATACGAACGCGGCGATAGCGCTAACTTCTCACTGGCTTTAGCTAAAAATTGCAGTTGTGGCCTTGCAAGTGGGCAGTGTAATGCCATTTCTTTATTATTAAGCCGCGCGTTCACTTTACCTTGGCGCTCTAGTTGTAGCTTATAGGCCGCCTCTACTCGCGCCCGTACAACGGCACTACTTTCTTCTTGTTCGGTACTTTGTAATTGCGAACTACTTAAGCGCGGTAGCTCTATTTGTAAATCAATGCGGTCAATAAATGGCCCTGACACCCGTGATAAATAACGCATAACTTGCTCTGGGCTTGCGCGTTTATCATTATGACACCCCGTTGGGCTTGGGTTTAATGCAGCAATCAATTGAAATTGCGCTGGAAACTCCATTTGCCGTGCGGCTCTTGAAATAGTCACGGTGCCGGTTTCCATCGGCTCACGTAATGAATCAAGCACCTTACGTTCAAACTCAGGCAATTCATCAAGAAATAATACGCCATTATGCGCTAGTGAAATCTCCCCAGGTTTAGGATTTGACGAACTGTCAATTCCAACAATAGCTGTCATAATTAGAGCATTTTTTTTAGCCTGAAGCATATTGCTACCTAGAATAAATGTCATATATTACCAGTAATAGCTGTCATAAACTTACAAATTACCAGAAATAGGTGTCATAATGTTCAAACATCAAACTCGTAAGATAAAACCGACTAGACGCAGTGTTTCAGGTGTCATTTCTTACAAGAAAAAGCCACTTGCTTACGAATCGACTTTAGAAAGAGATTTTATCATCTATCATGCTTTTCGAGAGGACGTTAAGAACATAACCCCTCAGCCTGTGAAAATACCTTTTACTAAAAATGGTAGAACCTATCATTACACGCCTGACTACTATGTGGAACTAGATGCCAAATTAGGTAAGTCTTTTATTGCAGAGGTTAAGCCAAAAAGTGAGTGGAAACTAAACTGGCGGGACTGGTCTGATAAGTGGAAAGCAGCTAAGCGATACTGCAAAGAAAAAGGTGTTAGGTTCATCATATTCGATGAGGATAGGATTAGACATGAGGCTCTTGAAAATATCAACTTTCTGAGGGCTTATGAGTCCTTAAGCGTAAGTAAGGAAGAGATTGAAGTAATACTTGCTGATATCGAGCAACGTGGTATTACCACTGTTGACTACATCTTGGCGAGATACTTCAAATCAGCACTTTATCGGCCTGATGGACATGCACTAGTTTGGCACTTAATGGCAAATAAGCAAATCGGGTTTGATGTTTGGAGCGACGTTCGAGATCTGCAAATGGAGGTCTGGCATGTTGAATAATGAAGTAGTAACCAAACCAATAGGGTTAAGAATGAGCACTCATTTCGATACCAGTAGTCCATATAGTCGTGATCATATTCAAATGGTGCTTGGTGGCATTTATCGTAATAAAAGCGATGACGATGAATATCAGCTTATCGAATACCTTGATGACTTAAATCAGGCGGTGTTTAAAAACTTAAAAACACTGAGCAATCAGGTTTTATCCATCCATGACTTTGATAATGTAACTGATGGTGCAAATACTTCGTTTGTCATTGACCTTAATGACATTGGTGATGATGAGTGGCAAGAAGCTCAAAAGAAGTACCTAGCTATTACCCCACTCATTTTGGAAGACGACTGGTATGGTGAGGATCACTATCGAGGTGAGCAAGGCTATATAAGAAGAGCCGAGGAAGTAGGTGTTTCCACTCGTACTCTTAGACGATGGGTTGATTCTTATCAATCAACAGGATCAATCGGCTCTTTAATTGACCAAAAAAGAGGGTGGAGAAAAGGGGCTAAACGTCTAGATGACAATATAGAAAACATCATTGGCGATGTCATTAATGACTTCTACCTTACGGTTCAAAGACCTAATGTACAGGCTACTATCAGAGAGATCTTTAGGCGTTGTCACTTAGAGGGGATCGATAAACCTAGTAAGAATACCATCCGTAACCGTATCAGCGAGATTAAAGAAAAAGACTTATTGCGCGGTCGTGGTCAAAGAAAGCGTGCTAAACAAAAATTTACCCCTAAAGCAGGGCAATTTCCTGATGCCAAATACCCTCTTAGTGTTATTCAGATAGACCATACACCAGTAGATTTAATATTGGTTGATGACAAGCATAGAAAGCCTATTGGTAGGCCATTCATTACAGTGGCTATTGATGTTTATAGTCGCATGGTCACAGGCTACTACATATCATTAGATGCACCCTCTGTTACCTCAGTGAGCATGTGCATCTCACGAAGTATTTTACCAAAAGATGAGTTGTTGCTTGAGTTTGGATTATCCGATGTGAAATGGAATGTCTTTGGTGTGCCAAAGAAAATTCATGTTGATAATGGATCGGATTTTAGAGCGCAAAGCTTGCAAAAATCTTGCGCCTTTCATGGTATTAATCTTGAATTTAGACCAGTAGCAAGACCTGAGTACGGTGGTCATATTGAGCGATTGATTGGCACTATGATGAAGCGTGTTCATGAATTGCCGGGCACTACATTCTCTAATATCAAAGAAAAAGACGAATACAACTCTGAAAAGCATGCCAGTTTGACCTTGCATGAGTTTGAAACGTGGTTTCTTACCTATGTCACAATGGATTATCACGAAAGCATACATTCAAGTATTGATCGCAGCCCTAAAGAACAATGGCGTATCGGTATATATGGTGATGGCTTTGAGAGTGGTGTTGGGTTGCCATCCATTCCATCAGACCCTCATACACTGGTACTAGATTTTATGCCTAGTATTGATCGTACCATTCAAAGAAATGGCGCAACAATAGATGGCTTGCAGTATTACGATGCTTGTTTAAACAACTTCATTAATCATACGGACGATAATGGTAATAAGACTAAATTTATCTTTAGACAAGATCCGAGGGATATTACTCGAATATGGTTTTATGACCCTGAGTTACTACAATACTTTCCTGTGCCGCTGGCAAATCAAGTTCTGCCACCTATTAGCCTTTGGGAATATAAGAGTATTTATAAACAAGTTAAGCAGGAGTCAGGAACCGTTAACGAGGCGCTGATATACCAAGCATTACAAGACATGCAAACCCTAGTTGATGAGTCTAAAAGTGCAACAAAAAAAATGCGTAGAAGTGAGCAGCGTAAAAAAGCCCACATTAAATCGCAGGTAATGTATGAGCAGTTGAAAACAGACGAGAGTGAAGAGGTAGTTGTATTAAATGATTTGCCCGAATCAACTAGGGTTTTAAGTAAAAGCGTAAACCTTGATGAGTCTGATGACAACGATGACGACCTATACTTTGAGGATATTGACTGATGAGCGAATCTCTATATACCCACATTCATGAGAAGTTTAGGCATATCGCTCATCTACCCGATAAACAGAGGATCGAATTTATCTATTCTCCAAGATGGGTAGGTTACAGCACTGCTAATGAGATTATTGATGTTATGCAGGGGCTGATGAATCATGTAAAGCAGCATCGTATGCCAAACTTGCTACTTATTGGTGATTCCAATAATGGCAAAACCACAATCATAAACCGTTTTTATGACAAGTTTGGAGATAACTATACGGCTGATGAGGAATTAATCATTCCTCTGATCAAAATACAAGCACCTCCAACTGCCAGTGAGAAGGATTTGTATATCTCTATTATTGAAGCGTTTCAGTTACCATACAGACCCACCGATGCTGCTAGTAAATTGAGATACCAAGTTGTTAACGCCTTTAGACACACCAACGTCAAAATGCTCATTATCGATGAAGTCCACTCAATGCTCACGGGTACTGCTAGACAGCAACGAGCCATCATGAATGTCATTAAATTCTTATGCAACGAGCTACTCATGCCTATCGTGCTATGTGGCACTAAAGACGCTATTCGCATTCTACATACTGATCCGCAACACGCCAGTCGCTTCGATGTAGCTGAACTGTCTTTGTGGCGCAACGATAAAGAGTTTAAACGTCTGGTTGGTAGTTTTGAGAAGATTTTACCGCTTAAAAGGCCCTCTAAACTTATTGAGACTGAAAAAGTCAATCTAATATACAGCATTAGCACAGGCAACCTTGGTGATGTTAAGCGCTTAATTAATGATTGTGCTATTAGCGCTATTGAATCAGGTGAAGAAGAAATTACCGTTGAGAACATTAGGGGTAAGTCATGTTTAAAACCAACCAAGGGGCTACGCAAAATTATTGGGTAAAACCACTAACTTTTGCCACACCTTTTTTATATGGTGAGAGCTTAACGTCATGGTTGGTACGCGCCGCGCTTAAGCATGGCTGTAGTCCTTTGACCTTTACTTACTATTATTGGCCCCAGTATCGGATATGGACGTATGACGCTGATAAAGGCTTTAATCATTTTGACGAGCAAATAATTTCTGATATAGCGGTGCTAACAGGTCATAACGTCGATACTTTTGATGATCAGATACTCATTGATTTCTCAAAGGACACATCCGTTGTATTAGATAAAAAAACACCCTTACAATGGACAGCACCTTTATCAAAACGCAACCGCTATTCGAGACTAGGCTATCCTTATTGCCCTGATTGCATGGAGGACGATAAGGAGGCTTACCTTAAATTGCAGTGGCGCTTCACATGGTCTGTCTGCTGCGCTAAGCATAAGACATTTCTACAAGTAGACTGTGGACACTGTAATCAGCCCTACCAACCCCAGCTTTTAAGCCCAGAGCAGCAGTTTATCAATCGCTGTCATGCCTGTTATGATAAGTTGGATCAAGCTATATCAGGTATTAAGCCAAGCGAAACTCTTTATGAGTTTCAGAAGCTTGCGGATCAGGCCTTTTTTAGCAAGCAAGGCATTGTTTTAGGGCAAGTGGTTAGCATGTGTCAGTGGTTTGAGTACCTGTTATTTTTAATTAATCTGATTAGACGAGGACTGAAAAACCCTAACTATATGTTTGGCAAGCTTATCGCTGCATTAGGAATTGATACTACTACACTATCCCTACCTAAAACAGCGCTTAGGTTTGACTACCTACCAGTTGATGAGAGAACAGTACTACTTGAATGCGCCTATCACTTACTACAGGTAGATACTGATAATTGGATCAAGGTCTGCTTAGATCTTGATATCACCCAAAATAGCTTTCAGTGGTCGAAAAGTACAATTACCCCTAAAGCTTTTAGTGATGTATATGATCAACTCCATAGAGTACCTACACGGCGGTATGAGGTGCAGTCAGAAGATATAAAGCCTGCCTCACCTGAAGTTGTGATGGCGTCATGGAATAGACTCAAGCGAAAGATGCAGATGAGGGAGAATTATGATAAACATAAAAAAAGCTAAGCATCGATGCGACTCCTGCGGTAATAAAGATGTTGAAATAAAAAGACGCTATAAAAACGATACTTACTGCGCGAATTGTTATCGGATATGGTTTATCAGAAAGCCTTGCAGTCAGTGCGGCGAGATAAATCGTCTGCACAAAAAAGAGGCTTTTGCCGTCTGTCGCGCTTGCCGTATGAATCAGCCTTGCACTCGTTGTGGTGGCGAGGCGGTTAAGGATGGAGCCAATACGGAATACGGGCGGGTGTGCCAAACCTGTTATCAGGGCTATTTTAAGACCAAAAAACAGTGTTTTGAGTGCGGTAAGTTTGAAAGAGGGGTTTGTAGCTATTCAAAGTTGTCTCATGATCATGGGGTATGCGTAAGCTGCTACCAAAGTCATTTTAGAGAAACTTGTCCTCTTTGTCACAAATATAGAGAGCTTGTCACTACTGATACAGGTGTTATGTGTCGCAAATGCCATGAGTTCGGTGAGATACCCTGCAAGAGTTGCCATAAGCTTATGCCTGCTGGTATGGGTAAAAAATGTGATAGTTGTTATTGGTCACAGAGACTCAAGCATGAGGCCGAGATTAATACTTATCTTTTGACTGATGGTGTGATGAGACAAGCTTACACTGCTTTCACAATATGGTTTGAGGCTGAGCTTGATAGCAAGACTGCTGCGCTTAAACATCATAACTATATCGATTTCTTTGTTCGCTGTGATGGGTTATGGGGCGTGATACCCGATTATGAATCATTGGTGAATGAGTTTAAGCCTAATGGTCTGCGTAAGTATCTAACAGCACTACGATGGCTGATCAAGACCAAGCAAGTTGTAGTAGACCCTAAGATTAAAAATCAGATTGTAGAGGAGGAGCGTATTGTTAGTCTTTTGGCTAAACTTGATGGTGATGCACCTCGCTGCATCAGTGAATACCATACATACTTAGAGCAGAAACTACTCAATGGCAAAACATCGCTTAAATCAGTCAGGTTGGCCTTGCAGCCTGCAATAGACCTATGTACTCAATTTAGACTTGAAGGCTCAAATACGCCAAATCAGGAACAAATAGACGGGTATTTGTTGATTAAGCAAGGTCAACGTAATGCGCTTTATGGTTTCGTGATGTTTTTGAATAAAAAATGTGGGTCAAGCTTAGTTTGTGTAAAACCCTCTAGAGATGCGGTTTTAAAAGCCAATCGAAGTGAGATCGAAAGGCAACTGATGGCGCTCAATAATCAGTCTAAGCCATTATCGGACAAAGATCAGTTAATATGGTTGCAGCTTGGTATGGCGTATTTTCACAATACTCAAATTAGTCTTAAGACATTAGCAACCATAACTATAAAACATGGAGGCGACGAAATGAATATTTTAACTTATAAAAAGCAAGACTATTGGATACCAAAATATATAGCTTGAGTCTAAAGCTAAAACCCTGACTAGGTACTAATATCAGGGCAAAATCATACTTGAGCGTTATTTATCCTAAAATAAGCTGCTCTCTTACCTCATCTGACCAAGCAGCCTGTTTCAACTTACCTTTCATACTGTCTTTTATCGCGCTTAATTTCGCTAAGTTCATCGCAAATCGTCTGAAGGTCGCCATATTCTCGGGGGCATCACCTCGACGAATACGTGAATCGTCTTCTTTAAATGTCATATCTAATACCCAGTGTGCTGAGTTTTCTATTCCCCAATGCTGGCGAATAGACTTGGCTACTTGCTCTGGGTTTATCCCTAGCGAGCTGATGTAATAACTCGTTTCCATTGTATGACTATCGCCAACATAACGCTGTCGTACTACCTCGACTATGGAGTTGAAATTGACCCAACCGTGGCGCTGCTCAAGCCAATCTGTCACCAACAGTTGAGTGTACGTGCGCTGCTCTATTCGACCATGCCCATCATTTACTGTTTCATGGCTATTTTGCTGGATGAGTGATGGCTGCTCTCGTCTGACTTTGTGATAGTAGGCTTGAATTTCTTTGTTCAATTTTCCTTGGTTATTCTTCACTTGCAGCAAATAGTCTCCGTCTTTCTTGCTGACGGCTTTCGTCACTTTCTTTAAACAATGCATCGCGTCTGCTGTGATGATATTGCCTTTAAGCTCAAGTAATTCAATAAGTGCCATCACTGTTGATACTTCATTCTTCTTACTTTTGGATTTGCATTGTGCTAGTACTAGGCCCTGTTCAACTGCATAAGCTGAAACACTGTGAATAGCTGTTTTTTTATCACCATCATAAGAATGGCGAAGTGTTTTACCGTCAAAGGCAATGACGCTTTGATTATTCGCATCTCTAAGCTCATTAACCCAAGAAACAAAACAAGCTAATAAAGCTTCAGGGGCCAGTGAGCTAATGATACGAGCAATCGTATCATCGACAGGAATACCATTTTCAAATGAACGAAACTTACGTAACCAAGTCAGTTTACTGTCACCGAATTGCTTAATATCCTTCCACCCTTCAGCACCTGAAATAATCGCAGTGACTGTAAGGAATATAACATCCAGCAATTCATGTTTTTTGTTGATGTGTGAACGAGTATCTTGAATGTCGTTGAAATGGTTGATGAATGACATGTTAATCGCCTTTGAGAAAAAGGCGATTTGATCACAGATTCGAAGTAATAATCAAGTTAAGTATGATCTTGCCCTGGTACTAATATAATATAAGTATGATAATACTACTGGATAGAACAAAAAATTATGTAGAAAAAACGGCCTCGAAAAGTAAGTGATCTGAACCATCATTAGTGGACACTTCGTTAAGCGACATTTAGTTGTTCAAATTTCTCGGGGCTTAAATAGCCTAACGCACTATGCCTTCTCTTTTTGTTGTAATCAATTTCTATATATTCAAATACATGCTGCCTCATGGTTTCTCGGTTCATAATAGGCTCATATTGGATGGCTTCGACCTTGAGTGAATGGAAGAAGCTTTCCACACACGCATTATCCCAGCAGTTGCCTTTACGACTCATACTTTGCATTAAATGATGTTCGCTTAATAAATCACGATAAGCATGGGAAGCATATTGGCTGCCTCTATCACTATGTACAATGACATCTTTAGGTCTACCTCGGCGCCAGATAGCCATTTGCAGGGCGTCACACACCAAAGATGATGTCATGCGTGTACTCATTGACCAACCAATCACTGAGCGCGAGTACAGGTCGATAATCACAGCGAGGTAAAGCCATCCTTCGCTGGTCATTAGATACGTGATATCACCTGCCCATTTTTGGTTGGGCTTATCGGCGGTAAAGTTCTGCTCAAGTAAATTAGGGGCCACAGGTAAATTGTGTTTACTGTCGGTGGTCGACTTGAATTTACGAGCTGCTTTAGCTACTAAACCCTGACGTCCCATGCTTCTGTTGATGGTTTTTACATCATGTTTATTCCCTTGCTCCGCCAGCTCGACTTGGATACGTCTCGCACCGTCTCGCTCTTTACTGTCAACAAATACGGCTTTGACCTGAGTATCTAACATTTGCTGTTGTTGTTTGCGCTTACACACGTGCTCACATGATTTTATCCATGCATAAAACCCACTTGGCGATACACAAAGTACCTTAGCCATTCTGATAACGCTGAATGTGCTTCGGTAGCTTTGCATAAATTCAAATCGTGTTATTTTTGATTTTTCGCGAAGTAGGTGGCGGCTTTTTTTAATATGTCTAGCTCCTCTGCTTGCACCGCTAGTTGGCGTTTCAAACGAGCATTCTCGGTAGCTAACGTACTTTCTCTATCTGATGTAGATGCCTTTTTCAGAGCAGCAGTTCGCCAATAGTAAAGCTGGGACTCTGCGACACTTAATTCTCTGGCAGCTTGAGCAAAACCTACTTTACTCGCCAGCTTTAGTGCTTCTTCTTTGAATTCTTCTGAATAGGATTTACGTTTGGTCTTAGTTGTCATGTTTCACCTCTATGAGTTAGTTTACTCACTTAATGAGGTGTCCAAAACTATTGGTTCAGATCAGTATGACCTTTGCCGAGGTGGCTGAGTTTTACAATCTGAGTCCAACCACGATACAGAATTGGAAGAGACGTATTCATAGTAAAACAACCAGACAAACTAAACCGTATAAAATACCAGATGACGTGCTACTTAATGATGTCAAAGAACATCCTGATGATTACCAGTATGAGCGAGCACGTCGTCTAAACTGTAGTAAAACAGGCATTTATCATGCTCTAAAGCGTCTTGGCATCAGTCAAAAAAAAGACTTTGGAACATCCAAAAGCATGTCCAGTAAAAAGAGCGATATATCTAAGTAAGCTTAATAACTTTATACAACAAGGCTATCCCATCGTCTATATGGATGAAAGCGGCTTTGAGCACGAGACTATTCGCTCTCATGGCTATGCACCAATTGGTAAACCCTGTATCGATAGCTACAACTGGCAAGGTAAAAAGCGAACCAACGTCATCGGTGCTCTGTATGAAAAGATGCTGTTTGCGCTTGATTACTTTGAACAGAATATCAACAGCAATATATTTTATGACTGGTGCAAGTTCACGCTTATTCCAAGTCTCAAGACTAAATGCGTGATTGTCATGGATAATGCTCAGTTTCATAAAAATAAACGGTAATCCTCCCAATAAAAAAGAACACTCAAAAATAGAGAATAACTGCTAGAATAAACCAGCAGGAGAATCCTATGAAAAAGACCCGTTTTAGCGACAACCAAATCGTCAACATCTTAAAGCAAGCAGAACAAGGCGTTCCTATCACCGAGCTCTGCCGAGAACACAATATTAGCCAAAGCACCTTCTACAATTGGCGCTCGAAGTATGGCGGCATGGACGCCACGCTTATCTCACGCCTCAAAGCACTTGAGACTGAAAACGCCCGATTAAAGAAGAGGTACGCTGACGAATGTCTTAAATCAGACATACTACAGGACGCCATGACAAAAAAGTGGTAGCGCCACAAAGGCGCAGACAGCTCGCTTGTCACTATATTGAAGCGCGTAGCATTAGCATACGCCGCGCTTGTCGTATCTTTAATATCAGTGTGACCTGCTACTATCACAAGTCCGTGGCAACGGATGAGAATAAGCAAATAGCAGACTTACTTATCAAACTAACTGATGAGAATAAGAACTGGGGCTTTGGCTTATGCTTTTTAACCCTGCGTAATGTCATGGGACTGCCATACAATCATAAGCGTGTATATCGTATCTACTGTGAGCTTGAATTAAACCTTAGAATCAAGCCTAAACGTCGCATTAAACGTGCTAAACCCGTTCCACTGGCAGTACCTGACCAGATCAACCACAGCTGGAGCATGGACTTTATGCACGACGGCTTAACAGATGGGCGTGGCTTTAGACTGTTTAATGTGATTGATGACTATAACCGTGAAGCCTTAACGGTCGAGGTTGACTTCTCACTACCGGCTGGGAGGGTGATACGTAGTTTGAACCAGCTCATTGAATACCGAGGTAAACCTGTCCAAATCAGATGCGACAATGGCCCTGAATATATTAGTAATGCGCTTAAAGACTGGGCTGAGCAGCAAGGTATCACTATTAGTTATATTGAGCCTGGCAATCCACAGCAAAATGCTTATGTAGAGCGCTTTAACAGGACAATGCGTTATGATTGGTTAAATCAGGAGTTGTTTGATAATCTTGATCAAGTCCGTCAGCAAGCAGAGACTTGGTTATATCACTATAATAACGAGCGCCCAAACATGGGTAACGGTGGTTTTACGCCGATACAAAAACTCAATCAGGCAGCTTAATTCTATTTACTAGGTGTCTTATGGTTGGGAGGGTTACCATACGAACTTGACTTCATGTTAGGCAACAAAGTGCTAGTAGTAACCTCACCCTAACGCAACGCCTCACATGCAATACCATCTTTATCGCGGTCTAAGCGCGTATATCCTGCTTTTTTTGCGTTACTCAAAGCATTCGGCTTCCGCTTGGCTACCAAAGTCAGCGCATACCACACCTCCTGCATTTGCTGTGATAGCAGTAAGCAACATAATAGATGAGACTACAAAAACAATAATATTTCTCATAAGTTAATCCTTTAAGGTTAATTGTTTTTAAATCTAACCCTTACTGTCAAACCAGATCAGGACGTATACTCCAAACAACTACCTATTAATAGCTTTTACTTTAGACGCCATTATCAAGCCTATCTTGGTACTCATCACACACCCTCAAACCCGCTTTAATAGCATCACTAAGGTCAGCACCCTCTTTGACACTGTAGGGCACGTTTGGGCGCATATTAGCTTGATTAAGAGCATCTACGGATGACTTGTTAAGCGGCGTACCGATATAAGATTCATCGGTAAAGCCCTCTGGTGCAAAATATACTTCACGCCCAAATTTTGGATGAGAAGTGCAGGATATCTCGCCATAAGGCACAGTGAATGGATAAGGTGTTGCATACTCAGTAGGCCATAGTGCTTCGTTTACGCCGATGTAACCTGCACCGTAGTATTCGTCGTATTCTGGTTCGACAGGCGTACAAGCTGTTGTCAACAATAAGGTAAGTCCTGCTATTAATTTACTCATCCTCATCTTTATCCTTATTCAAAACCCCTTTCTCCAGATTATCTATAGCTGTTTTAACCCAATTAACATCCTCACCATTGGTATGTTTAAAGTATTGGATGATGCCAAACTCAGATATTGCGGCTATATCGGACAGACGACCATTACCCCTAAATAACCGACCTACAACTTGTCTTATAACATCCTCTGTAAAACCATCTTGATCTATTACTTTTATAACAAGACCGCTAGTTTGACTGCCCTCTTTCTTGCAATCGAATAGATAAAAAACTCCAAGATTAGTAATCAGGCGCATGACGAACACTACCCTTACTTGAAAGTCATTTTTTTTACTGCGCATACCACGCACTGTCTCACCAATAAATATAGGATCGTAAGCAACATTTACACAGTCTATGATTACAGGAGCGTAGCGCAAAGTAACTTTAAGGTCTTGAGCATAGCGTAAAAGACGTTCAAAATTATTCTTTATAGAGTGAATCGCGCCACTATCCACTAAAGCTTCAAATCTACCAATGTCACCATTAGCATTACCATCCTCCCCATCAGCATAAGCGTCAGGCTTGTTCTGCGGCAACCATATAACCTTTGATTTACAGCTATCTACAGCCTCATCTAAGGTCAAATTTGCGCCCTTGACAAGCTCTCTTATCTTGCCTATGAGTTCTATCCTATGCCTGACTACAGCTGTGGTTATATTATTAGCATCTCTTTCAGCCTCTAGTAAGATCTCATCAGACTCAACGGTGTTATAGATCGGTCTAATTCTGGATGTTTGAGGTTTGATGCCATCGCCGTATGTAGCAGAATTAGGCTTGTCTATCCTATATTCTATGGCATCTCCTTGCGGCATAGACATACCTAATATTTCAGTACAAAGCAGAGTCTGATCGTCAATTCTCAAACCTGCTATTTTAATTTGAATGTCCTGCTTGTGATAAGGTTCGACCTTTAAGGAATAGTACTGCTTGTCATTAGCGAGCATTCTTTTATTGAGGTTCCAAACCAACCCTTTAGTATAAGAGTTTGTTTTTAAGTAGTATAAAAATACAGCGTCGGCAATTACGCATCGATCAGGAATAGTAATTAGATCACCATATCCATCATTTAGATTAAGTCTCTCTTCGACCTCCTGTTTATGCCAGCTAATAAGAACTTTATTAATCTCTTTTGATACCCCATAGTGCGCAACAAAGAACAAGACCGATGGGATGATTATTTTAACAGTATCTGTATGTACGACGATGTTGGAATTAGAGTCTGTTTTGATGTCATCAACTGGATAGCTATCAGGCTTGAGAATATACTCGCCCTTATCCTTTGAGATGCCATAATGGTTAGTATAGGTAAGGTTTGGGCGCTTGTATTTCTTATTGTCATAAGCATCTAGCTTGGTATATAAAGTTTCAAATTCGTACTTTTCTTCGCACTTCCCCTCTACCCAAATAGATCCTATGGGTAATTTCAAAATTGATTTAATTGATACTCCAACTACAACTTGTTTATTGGTAGTAGAGTTTAAAAAGTACACTTGAACCGTTTTGCGTCTACGGTGATAGTATATTTTTCCATACCACAGTACGATGTATTCAGTCTCTGGGTTATAGTAACTTCCTAAACATATCTCAAAGTATCTTTTGATATTTACCATACCCATGTATTTAACTTTTTTGCCGTTAGAATCGAACAATGCATCAAACATAACTCACCCCCAGCATGCTTGATCTAGGTGGCGAGTTAGCTATTTTTTTGAAGGGTGTTTTGAGTGAACAAAGAGAGATAAAGAGGTGTTTTTGACATCTATTCTTGGAATTTGACATTAATTGTTGGAATTGACACGAACCGCCAACTAACGCCACCGCAGAGCAAGTATGATGAGGGCTGCGAAATGGCCTTTTACGCCAGTTAGTTAAATCGATAGATTGACCAATAATAGAATAAAGCGCCGCGGTAGCGATGGCTTCATCATCTGTAAGTGTGGGCATAATAGTAGGCATACGCTGAGCAAGCATTGATTTACCCGTGCCCGGCGGACCTAAAAATAATAAATTGTGGCCACCCGCAGCGGCGATTTCGAGCACTCTTTTAGCGCCGGGCTGACCTTTTACATCACTTAAATCAAACAGAGGCTGCTCAACAACTTGCTGCTCGGGGTAGGTTAAATTCAAAGGCAGCGGTTTTTGGTTGAGTAAGTCGCTCCAAATTTCTTGAATAGACGACACTGCTTTACGCTCAGCCCCATTAACCAAGCTCGCGAGACTGTCATTCACATAAGGTAAAAAACAACAACGCCCTTGCGCTTTTGCAGCCAGTACCGAGGGCAAAATAGCGTTAACACCACGCACTTCACCGTTTAAAGCAAGCTCCCCATAAAACTCATAACGCTCAAGCTCATTGCAGACTATTTGTCCTGAAGCGACTAAAATCCCCACCGCAATGGCAAGATCAAAACGCCCACCATCTTTAGGTAAATCGGCCGGAGCTAGATTGACAGTGATACGTTGATCAGGAAAGCCAAACTGAGAGTTTTCAAGAGCACTACGTACTCGATCTTTTGCTTCTTTTACTGAAGCTTCAGGTAAGCCCACGATATGAAAAGCCGGTAAACCATTACCTAAATGAACTTCAACCATGACCTCTGGTGCTTGAATACCCACCTGTGCACGGGAATAAACTCTTGCTAACGACATATCCCTTGTCCCTATACTATTGTTTTATTACAGTCTAGTCGGGATATTTAAAAACATGTAGGGTAAGTTGCCATTTCACTGCTGCAAAGCGCAGTATTAATGTTGTGAGCATTGCCAAAATCATCGCAAGCTCGGTCACAAAGCCGAAATAAATACTGCCAGTATAAATTATACCACCCGCTATACAGGCTATCGCGTACAACTCACCTTTTAACAGCATAGGAATATTTCCGGCTAGCACATCGCGTATAACCCCACCAAAGCAGGCGGTGATCACCCCCATGATAATTGCAGTTGTACTTGGCATGCCCGCCAACAAAGCTTTTTGTACGCCCATTACTGCAAAAAATGATAAACCAAAGGCATCAGCAATTTGCAGATGATAATAAGGTATTGAACGCTGTTTATTAATCAGCCTTGTGGTTACAAAAACAGAAGCAAGAATAGCGATGAAATAGCTTTGGTCATGCAACCAAAAGACTGGCACATCTAAAATGACATCGCGCAGGGTGCCACCACCAATAGCAGTGACAATAGCGAGCACAACAACACCAAAGCCATCCATTTTTTTATTGTAAGCAATCAATGTACCTGACACGGCAAACACCGCCACGCCAATTAAATCAAACCAATGGTAAAGTTCTGTCATAAGTGTAATAAAAAAGTGAATATATCAAGGTTGTAGCATATCCAACCTTGAGTTTTAAGCTTAGTTTACGAAAATTTGCTTTTATACAGCTAACTTAACAACTCATTTCGTTTTCGCAATTGCAGATAACGCACAACAAGCGTGACCCCGCGTAATAGCATAAAGCTGCTCATAGCCAGCCATAAAGCGTGGTTTTGTAAATCAATAAACAACCAAAAAACACCAAAAAAGCCAATTAACGCGGAAACGATCATCGTGTTGCGCATATCTTTAGCGCGAGTTAAGCCAACAAAAATGCCATCAAACAAAAAGCAATTCATAGCTAATATAGGTAAAAATATAATCCAAATTAAATATGATTGTGCTGCACTTATTACCTCAGGTATATCAGTCAGTAATGTAATTATTTGCTTACCAAAAAACGCAAAAAACAAGCTGTAACATAAGCCAAATAATGCCCCCCAAAAGACACTTATTTGTACCCAGAGCTTAATTAAGCGTGCACTATTTTTACCTTTGGCATGGCCAACTTTCGCTTCACTGGCATAGGCAATACCGTCTAAAGCAAAGCTCACCAACATTAAAAAATTCAGCAATACCGCATTTGCTGCAAGTGTCACTTCACCAATACGAGCACCATAAAAAGTCATAAAACTAAAACACAGCTGTAAAATTAAAGAACGAATAAAAATGTCGCGGTTTAAACTCAATAATGAGGTCATTTGCGCTAAGCTAAACCAGCCGCTAATATTCAGCTGCACACCTTTTTTAGCCGCCAACTTGAACACCAATCCAAGTGCAAAAAATAACGCTAAATAATCAGCAATTAACGATGCCCATGCAGCACCGGCTACTCCCCAATCTAAAAACACCACAAAATATACATCAAGTACAATATTGGTAATGTTAGTGACCAACAATAAATAAAATGGCCCTTTGCCGTAATGCACGCCAAGCATCCATGCTAGTAGCACCAAGTTACAAAGCGCGGCAGGGGCACTAAAAATACGAATTTCAAAATAAATATAAGCCTGCGTTAATACGTCTTTGTTAGTATCAGACAAAATCGCAATTAATTCTTTTATCCACGGGGAGGCGACTATCAATACAAATGCGACACTTAATGCCAGTACTAAACTACGCTTTAATAACCCGGCTAATTGCTCAGTGTTATTATTACCATAGGCCTGAGCAACTAAGCCTGTGGTGCTCATTCGTAAAAAGCCAGCAAGCCAAAATAATAATGAAATAACCGTTGCACCCAAGGCTATTCCAGCTAAATAATGGCTGCTACCAAGATGACCAATCACAGCAGTATCAACTAATCCTAACAGTGGCACGGTAATGTTTGATAAAATCATCGGCCCGGCTAACAACAATAAGCTTTTATGGTGTGCTTTATGACGTGTAAGAAACTGTTTCATTTATGTTTATCTGCCTTGTGTGGTCTATCTTTTAGTGCTCAAAGTGCGGTTATTTTACAATATCATCATGTTAGCGAAACTCTTCCGGCTGTAACCAGCCTAAGTGCTGAAAGCTTTATCGAGCATTTAACTTATTTGCAAGAGCACCAGTTTAACGTTATTGCTCTCAATGAACTAATTAATAGCCTACAAAAAGGTCAAAAATTACCAGAAAAAACCATCGCGATTACCTTTGATGACGGTTACGATAATAACTATGAACAAGCTGCTCCTATCTTAGAAAAGTTTGGCTACCCCTATACTATTTTTGTAAACCCAAAGCTGATTGATGAAGGTAAAGACTATGTGATGACTTGGCAGCAATTACGTGAACTTGCAAAAAAAGGCGCGCTCATCAGCAACCACAGTGGTGAGCACAATTACTTACACCGTAAATTAAACGGTGAAACTACCAGCCAATGGCAAGCACGTATTAAAAAAGACATTCTAGACTCCCAGCAGCGTATTAAAGAAGAGATAGGACACGATTATAAGTATTTAGCTTACCCCTATGGTGAGTTTAATAATCAATTACAAGAGTTAGTAACTGAACTGGGCTTTGTAGGTATTGGCCAGCATTCTGGAGCCGTAAATAGCAAGTCAGATTTTAGTCGTTTAGCACGCTTTCCTGCGTCAGGTTTTTATAGCAAATTAGAAACCCTTACTACAAAAATGAACTCTCGTGCTTTTACTATTAAAAACCTCACTTATAACGACAGCGTTACCACCGACAATCCCCCTAGTATTACCATTGAATTTAATAAAGATGATTTTCATAAGACTCAATTTGCTTGTTACGTCTCGGGGGTTGGCCAGGCAAATTTAGAGTGGTTGGAACCCGGTATTGTTAAAGTAAGCTCACCTAAAAAATTAAACTTGGGCCGTTCTCGATTTAATTGCACAGCACCTTCTATTTCGCATTCAGGTAGTTACTATTGGTTTTCACAGCCTTGGGTTATCGTTGAATAATCATTTTAAATTACCCAGCGCCCTTTGCGGTTGAACAACCCGTTGCTTTTAACTGAATAGTTCAATCGCATATTTCAAGGTGGGAACACACGCCTGCTTACTTAATTGTATCTTTTTAAACAACGTCGTCGTTACTGAATCAAAGAGCTTTAAACAAGTGACTTTCATTTAAAGTTAGCAAAGCAATTATTATACTTTGATCTTATCGCGATTTGCTCTGCACGTTCAGCTTATTATGATTTTCCGCGCTAAAAAAATACGGGAAAGTGACTTAATGGAGCGCAAAACCCCACAAGATTATAAAATACAGTAAATTAGTTGAGCGGATAATAATCTGCTATTATTTTAAACTCTTTAATTAACTCACTAGCATTAATTAATGGCACTTGGCCTTGCTGAAACTCAGGTTTAAAAATAGCACGTACTGCTCCGCTACCATCAACCAGCGCCACTGAGGCACTGTGATCAACCGCATACTCTTGCTCATCACTATCACTAATAGCGTAAATTAATCCTAATTCGCGTACTAGCGGAAATAAGTTTTTATGCTCCCCTGAAACCGCTAAAAAGTCAGGGTTAAAATAATCAATATACGCCTTTCGCTTTGCGGCGTTATCGCGTTTTGGATCAACCGACATAAACCATATTTGTAAAGGGTAGTTGTCACTCAAGGTATTATAAGCACCTTGTAACTTAGCAAGTGTAAGCGGGCAAATATCAGGGCAGCTGGTATAACCTAAAAACACTAAGTTCCACCGGTTTAAAAATGCTTGCTTAGTGACTGTTTGATTGTGCTGATCTTGCAAAGTAAATTCATTTAGTGGCTTTGCTTGTTCATATACAAGTGCATTTACGTTGGCCATTTTATTGTCGCTGCATGCACCTAATAATACCAAGCCCAGCACTAAAAAGCTCAAACGCCATAATTGTACTGCCTGCATTTTTAAGACCTTCATATAACTAGCCATTTATCTACAAATAAGGCGACAAAGAGTATCATTAAATGAATAATCGAAAAACGAAATAAATCCATCGCGGTCCCTTCTTTTGGCGCTACTTTCAGTTTAATAGCTTTATAAATAAAAATACCATTTAGTAGGCTCGCCACCGCTAAATACGCCTCCCCCGACATACCAATTAAATAAGGTAATACACACACAAGCGCCAGTAAAATAGAGTACGCAATCACACAGGTTTTACAAAAATCGATACCATGAGTGACTGGCAGCATAGGAATTTTAGCGCGTTCATAATCACTTTTTCGTGCAATCGCTAAAGCCCAAAAATGCGGCGGAGTCCAGGTAAAAATAATCATCACTAATAACCAAGGTGCGGCAGCCATTTGGCCTGTTTCAGATACCCAACCCAATAATGGCGGCATAGCACCTGCAAGCCCACCAATAACAATATTTTGCGGTGTTGCGCGCTTTAAAAAAGAGGTATAAATAAAGGCATAACCAACGAGTGCAAAAAGCGTTAAAACAGCCGTTTTCGGGTTTGCCCACACCATCAGCATTATAAAACCACTAACACCAATAACACCGGCAAAACTTAAGGCGTGTAGCTTAGATAAACGCCCCTTTGCCACAGGACGATGCCGCGTTCGCGCCATTTTACTATCGATTTCACTATCAACCACATGGTTAATAACCGCGGCTGCCGCTGACAACAAACCAATGCCTAATAAACTAATAAGCTGTACGCCAATACCACGACCAACATCAGGCGCAAGCGCTAAACCAACCCATGCAGTTAATACCAACATAGCAACAACTTTAAACTTGCTGATTGCTAAGTAGTCTTTAAATAACTCAGTTATCTGTATCGGAGCCCTTTTAGTTATTGTTAATAAATGTGCCATGTTGCCTCCTAAGTACGGGCCTTTAAATAAAAGCATAAACGAACCATAGTTAATAACAGTATGGCAGCCATTAAGTTATGCGCCAGTGCGATAGCTAGAGGAAAGTGCCAATGTACCACCGCAAGCCCTAAACAAATTTGGCACAACAAAGCGATTAATACAGCGACCGTACACTGCTTTATTTTTTTCGATAATGCGCGACTATAAATACGCCACATAATAAGCGCGAGCACCACACAAGTAACTAACGCCCATATACGATGCAGCAAATGAATCGACATTCTCGCTTGCTGTGACAATACGCCAAACTCATAGTTGCTATGCTCCAACGGTAATTGAAATACACTGCCTAACGAAAATGGGTGACCATAACTACAAAGAGGCAAGCCATTGCAATACGGCGCAGCATAATTAGCTGCGAGCCAGCCACCAAGGGCAATTTGCATCACCAACACACCAAGCGCGACTAAACTTAATTTAAAATAATTTTTAGCTCCAGCATCGCCGCCAATAATAGGCTTTGCCGTTAAGCGCAAATACAATAAAACCACCAACGATAAAAGACTAAAGCCACCTAGCAAATGCCCCATTACTATCAATGGCTGTAAATTCATAGTGACCGTCCACATACCCAGCGCCGCTTGAAAAACCACTAGAATTAATAATGCTAACGGTAATTTAACGGGCATCGCTGGGTATTGCCGTTTAAAAAAAGCAAATACAAAAAGTCCTAAAATAAGTAAACCCAAGGTGCCTGCAAAGTAACGATGCACCATCTCCTTCCATGCTTTGGCCTTTTCAAACATCATACCGGGATAAGTTTGTGCTACATGAGCTAAGTCAGCTTCATGTTTAGGCACGGTTAAAAAGCCATAACAACCTGGCCAATCGGGACAACCAAGCCCGGCATCACTTAGTCGCGTGTAAGCGCCAAGCCCTATCACCACAATCGACAAAAAAAAGGTCACGATCACTAAGTACTTATAATTTTGATACATCTGAGTAATTCCTTACTTAGCTTGAGCGTGCGTAATTAAGTAATTTTTTTAAATCTTTTAATAAGCCTTTTTGAGCTAACCTATTTTGTAGGGGCTCTTTTTCATAAGGGTATTGCAAAACCACCAGCCCCATATGATCAATTAAATATAAGCTTGCAGGAGTAAGCTCAGCGTTGTTTTCAAGCTGTCGCCATGAAGGGGTTGGTTGGCTTGATTTACCTAAAATCACCATATCGACCTTACTTTGGTTTTTACCCAGTGCCACGTACAAATTATCAAGCGCTTGTAACTGCTCTGTGCAGGATTTTTGGCACTCTTGAGGGTAATTTAAGGCAATAGTCCATTGTTTATGATCGCTTTTCTGCCAATTTTTAAGTTTAATTTCTTGGCTTAAAAATTCGCCCTGATTACTTGAAGCACTTGGGATCCATTCCAACTTTAATGCCAAATAAGCAAGCGCCAAGGGAACTAAGCAACAAGCTACAAATATAGATAATGTTTTATTTTTCATTTTCACCCCTTTTTTTACTAGCTTGAATTCAAGTATTAAGTGCAATCATTATGCAGCCACCAGAACTTCTGATTGCCCCGTAAATAATTCATGAGGGGTTTTATACCCTCTTGTTTTTCTTGGCCGATGGTTGAGCTTATCAACTGCCGCCTGTATCTCTGCTTCACTTAGCGCCATAAAGTCAGTTCCCTTGGGGAAGAAGCGTCTAAGTAAGCCGTTGGTATTCTCATTTATGCCCCGCTCCCATGATGAATAGGGATGAGCGAAATACACATCAGCTTCTAATTTTTGTGCAACATGCTCATGGTGAGCAAACTCTTTTCCATTATCTAACGTCACGGTAATAACCTTACCTTTATATGGTGTCATACACGTGATCAGCGCATCGGCTGTTATTTTCGCATGCTTGCTTTCAATTCTGTGAACGACTGTATATAACGTTTTACGTTCAACCATTGTGACAAGCGCATTTTTACGCCCTTTACCTATCACTGTATCGCCCTCCCAATCACCAATCCTAGACTTTGAATCCACAATACTTGGGCGTTCATCAATGCTGACTCGATTAACTATCTGTCCACGTTTATCATAGCTTCCATAGCGTTTTTTATACTTTTTACATGCACGAGTGAGTGTCTTATGTAGCTTGCCACCACGAGCCTTGTCTCTGTAAATATATTGATAAATTGTTTCATGATGTAAAACGACCTGTTTCTCTAAAGCTAAGCGGCCTGCCACTTGCTCAGGGGAAAGTCCGTCATGCAACAATTTATTAATCCAGTGAGTGACGTCCTCTGTTAACTTACTTGCTTTGAAAGATGACTTACGTCTTTGTTCAGCAAAGTTATTGGCTTGGTTAGGCCGATAGCCTTTAAGTCCTTTATTGCGTTTTAGCTCTCTAGAAATAGATGACGGTGAACGAGTTAGTTCTTCAGCTATCTGCTTTTGGTTATTTCCTGCTTTTATTAACGCGTAAATCTGGTATCTTTCTTCTTGTGTCAGCTGTTTATATTTCATTAAAGCAATTTCCTTTGGCGAGAAAATGGCCGAATTATAACAGCTGGCCATCTAATCTGAGAAATTGCACTTATTATCCGAATTTAGGTAGCAAATAAGGCAACAGCCACACAGGCAACCCCGATTAGTAACCACTGCACAGCATACGCATGATGCTTTTGCGGGCTCATTACCACCGCTTCATAATGTGGGGTGGCGATATCATCGCCCTCACCTTGTCGATAGCCAATCAAACTCGCCATTGTTTGGCCTGATTGCTTGGTAAATAATGCCAAGTCTATAATTTGCACTCGTTTAGGCCAGCCAAGCTCATCCGTTTGCACTTTTTTGTCTTGCAAGGTGAAACCACTTAATTTGCCTTGCTTGAGCTGAATAGTTGTCGTATCAAGCGTGCTTGGTATTAACACGGTAGGAAGTTGCTCCCGTGTGGGTGGCGCTTTTACCCATCCTAAGTTAACTAAAACTGTTTCTGTTGAGTTGGCTAAAGTGAGCATCACTAATAAATCGTAGCCCACTTGCCCAAGATAAACTTGATTATCTAATAGCCAATATTGTTGATTATCAAGCTTGCCATTAACGGTGACGTGCAAACCAGTTTTATTCCACTGGCTTGGTAGCTGCTGCATTTGCTGCCACGTCATAACGCCTTGGCTTTGTAGCTCAGCTATTTGGGCTAATTGCTGGGTTTTATTGTCAGCTCGTTGAAGTTGCCAATAAGCCAAACGCAAACAAACAATAACCACAATCATCACCACGCAAATTGTGATAATTGAACTAAGCTTTTTTTTACGCCTTAAAATTAACCGCATAAAGGTGACCCAGTGGTTATTAAAATTATTATTGTACTGTTGTTATTGTTTATACTTTTTAGCCTATTTCGTGCTTTATTTATTATGGTTTCGGGTAAAGCTTATGGACGACCCATGTCATATTACCTAGGCCGTCGGGTATTATTTTCAGTGGTTTTACTGGTACTGGTTATTGCTGCGCTTAAGCTCGGCTTTATTCAAGCTAACTCCTCACCTACAGCACATAAACAGATACAAACAAGCACAACCACACCACATCAACAAAGTGCCAATACCAAGCCGCCGCCTGAAAAGCAAAATGCTTTTCAGAGTTAAAATGCCCTTTTAAAATTCGAATAAAAATAACCAGCAATAAAATAGTACCCAAAGTCACATGCATGCCATGAAAGCCGGTCAATAAGAAGAAGGTATTGCCATATACCCCCGCATCAAGCGTTAAACCTAAGTCTTGATATGCATGTATGTACTCTTCAACCTGCAACCCTAGAAAGCACACACCAAGCACTAGGGTGAGCCCTAAATATACTTTTAACGGTGTACGTTTATTATTCTCCATAGCAACATGAGCAAAATGTAGCGTTACTGACGAAGCCAATAAAAGCAAAGTATTGATAAGCGGGAGTCCCTGCCATGGCATTGCTTGGGTAGTGTCGCCACTGGGGGTTGTCACTAACGGCCACATAGCCTCAAATGTAGGCCATAGCACCTCATTGGTCATAGCGTTATTGCCTGCACCGCCCAGCCAAGGCACAGAAATAGTTCTGGCATAAAAAAGTGCGCCAAAAAAAGCCATAAAAAACATTACTTCGGAGAAGATAAACCAGCTCATACCCTGACGAAACGAGCGATCCATTTGCGCCGAGTACAATCCCTGGTCCGACTCTTCGATGACATTTTTAAACCAACTGAACAACATAAATAACAGCACAGCGATACCTGCATACAACAAGTACGGTCCACTACTGCCTTCTCCGTTCATTTGCATTACGCTAAGTGCGGCGCCTAAAGCAATCAAAAACATCGCCACAGCACCCACGATAGGCCACGGACTTTGTGCTGGCACATAATACTTTTTGTAGTTTTGATTCATCTTACTTGCTCCTAATTACTAGCCACTAACTGACTACTAATATCAAACACGGTATACGACAAGGTAAGCTCTTCGACACTTTCCGGAAGCTCAGTATCAATATAAAAAAGTAGCTTAAACTCAACTTCTTCACCGGCTTTTAGAGGTTGTTGATCAAAGCAAAAACACGCCATTTTATGTAAATACTTGGCAGCTTTTCCTGGCGATACTGAAGGTACTGCTTGCATTACTTTATCTTGGTGACTGAGGTTTTTTGCGCTAAACAACACCTCGCGCATGGCCCCCGGTTTTACTGCCACACTGTACTCTTTTGATTTCACTTCAAAGGGCGCACCACTTTGAGCGTGAGTAGTAAAGCTCACATCAACTTGGCGGGCATCAACTACCCGCATGCTTTCCTCTGCTTGCTCAAGTGATGGCTTACCATTTAGACCTGTTATATCGCAAAAAACATCATAAAGCGGCACCAGTGCAAACGCGAAAGCAAACATGCCAAGACATACTAAAACTAAGCGTTTAAGCAGTGGTGCATGGCTCATTACTTGACCTCCGGAGGTGTTTCAAAGGTATGATAAGGAGCGGGTGAATCTACTTCCCACTCCAAACCCTCAGCGCCATCCCATACTTTCGCTGGGACTTTGTCGCCGCCTCTAGCGCACTTTATTACCACCGCAACAAACAATAGCTGTGATAAACCAAATGCAAATCCACCTATACTAATGATGGCGTTGAAATCAGCGAATTGCAGAGCATAATCAGGAATACGGCGCGGCATACCAGCAAGGCCAACAAAGTGCATTGGGAAAAACAATACATTTACACTTACTAAAGATAACCAGAAATGCCACTTTGCTAAGGTGATATTAAACATATTACCGGTCCACTTGGGCAGCCAGTAATAGGCCCCAGCCATAATCGAGAATATGGCCCCAGTCACTAACACATAATGAAAGTGCGCCACGACAAAGTAGGTATCATGATACTGAAAATCAGCGGGTGTTATGGCTAACATTAGCCCCGAAAAGCCACCCAAGGTAAACAGCACAATAAAAGCAATACTAAATAGCATCGGTACTTCAAAGCTAATGGAGCCACGCCACATGGTAGCTACCCAGTTAAATACTTTTACCCCTGTAGGGACCGATATCAGCATAGTAGAATACATAAAGAATAGCTCAGCCGCGACTGGCATACCGGTAGTAAACATATGATGTGCCCAAACAATAAAACTTAACAGCGCAATTGATGATGTGGCATACACCATAGAGGCATAACCAAACAGCTTTTTACGTGAGAAAGTTGGCACAATCGTCGAGATAATACCAAAAGCGGGCAATATCATGATGTACACTTCAGGATGACCAAAGAACCAAAATATATGCTGAAACATCACTGGATCGCCGCCACCAGCGGCATCAAAAAAGCTAGTCGCAAAGTACTTGTCAGTCAGTACCATAGTAACCGCGCCCGCTAACACCGGCATCACGGCAATAAGTAAAAAGGCAGTAATTAGCCAAGTCCAAACAAATAACGGTAACTTCATCCACGTCATGCCAGGGGCGCGCATATTCACTATAGTTACAATCACATTAATGGCACCCATAATCGAGCTAATTCCCATAATATGCACTGCGAATACAAATAGTGCTGTATTATCATTACTATATGTTGTTGATAACGGTGCATAGAAAGTCCAGCCAAACGCAGGGCCCCCACCAGGCATAAACAATGAAGCAAGTAGGATTAAAAACGCGAATGGTAAAATCCAAAAACTCCAGTTATTCATGCGAGGCAAGGCCATATCTGGCGCCCCAATCATTAAAGGCACCATCCAATTAGCAAGACCCGTAAAGGCTGGCATAACCGCACCAAATACCATAATTAATCCATGAACAGTCGTCATTTGATTAAAAAAGTGTGGCTCAACTAATTGCAAACCGGGCTGAAATAACTCAGCGCGAATCACCATTGCCATGCCGCCGCCAATTAAAAACATGGTCAATGAAAATATTAAATATAAACTACCTATATCTTTGTGATTAGTAGTATAAAGCCAACGTTTAAACCCTTTTGCAGGTTGGTGATGATCATGGTGCTCTGCAGTTTGATTACTATGATTGTTTGTAATGCTACTCATTACTTGGCCTCCGAACTTGTATCAATGGCAGCTTGTATATCACTAGGCTGAATAACATCACCGGTATCGTTGCCCCATGCATTACGTTTGTAGGTAACAACAGCCGCTAATTGCTTAATTGATAGCTGCTTTACAAAGGCTTGCATAGCGGTTCCCGGCTTGCCATGAAGTACAATATCAACGTGATCATTGATATCTCCAAGTACGATTGGACTGCCTTTAAGTGCCGGGAATACGCCAGGTAAGCCCATGCCAGTGGGCTGATGACAAGCTGCACAACTAGCCATATAAACTTGCTCACCCAAAGTCATTAACTCTTCTTTAGGTAAGGTTTGATCAAGTAGCGCGGCATCAGCCGCCGCCGCCTTCTCTTTAGCTTGTTTTGCATCAGCAAGCCAAGCATTAAAGTCTTGCTCAGACTTAGCCTCTACGACTACAGGCATAAAGCCATGATCTTTTCCGCAAAGCTCAGCGCATTGTCCGCGATAGATTCCTTCCTCGTTTATTCGTGTCCAAGTTTCATTAATAAAGCCCGGATTAGCATCTTTTTTAACTGCAAAATCAGGCACCCACCAAGAGTGAATAACGTCATCTGAAGTCATTAGAAAACGTATTTTTTTATTGATTGGTAAAACTAACGGTTTATCAACCTCAAGCAAATAGTTATCTGTTTTATCAGCTAGGTTTGCTATTTGATCTTGTGGTGTTGATAAAATGGAATAATAAGAGACATCCTCTCCCATATATTCATAATGCCACTTCCACTGTGAACCCGTAACTTTAATGGTGATATCCGCTTTACTGGCATCTTCCATAGCAATTAAGGTTTTGGTGGCAGGAATAGCCATAGCAATTAATATTACAAACGGAATCGCAGTCCAAAGTATTTCAACTTTGGTGCTTTCATGAAACTGGGCAGGTTTTGCCCCTTTAGATTTACGATGATGTAATAACGCCCAAAACATCACGGCAAAGACAATAACCCCTATCACACAACAAATTATAAAAATGGTCATGTGTAGTTGATAAACATTATTACTTATATCAGTAACCCCTTCACGCATATTAAATTGGCTATTAGCCAAGACTTGCTGCGGAAGGACAAACAATATAAGCCACAAGGTAGAGCTCAGTTTACCCATGTGACGGCTCCTTTTGATGCTATTGCAAAACGCAAAGCGAAAAGGCCACCTATACCAATTAATAAAACTACAAATTTTGTAACTTAATACGCTTGGTATTACTGCTAGTGCCAATTCGTTATTTTTATTTTTTATTGGAAAGTTAATGCTGCAAAACTTCCATATAGATAATGTTTTTTACTCACTATCTCGTGTTACTTTCAATTTCAGTAAAATAATTGTTAACACAGTGTGTTAACTAATTAGTTAAAAAATAGTCAATAAGCAAATTTTTATAGTAATTAAATTCTTTTTTGGTGCAGGAATAACAGCTAAAACTAGCGCATTATTTTAGATGGGCAGAATACATGAGTTACTTTAAAGTAACGAAAAGCAAGGTAAAGTAAGGGTTTAGCGGGTATTAACAACTATGAAATATAGTCTTTAGAGTATAAGAAATGTATTGCACCAAACTTCACTAATTTGGTGCGAAAAACTTAGCCAACCTTGATGGCTACATCCAATCAGCATTTCGAATCACGCCAACAGCAAGTCCTTCAATATTGAACGACTCGTGTTCTAAGTCCACCTCAATAGGTGTAAAGTCTTCATTTTCAGCATGTAAAAGTATTTTTCGGCCTGCTTTTTCAAGACGCTTAACTGTTACATCCTCATCAACACGAGCAACAACAACTTGGCCATTCTCAGCGACTTGGGTACTATGCACTGCTAATAAGTCACCGTCCATAATTCCGATATCTTTCATACTCATACCATTTACACGCAGTAAAAAGTCCGCAGCAGGTTTAAATAATAGCGGATCAATTTGGCAATGGCTCTCAACATGTTGTTGCGCCAAAATAGGCTCCCCAGCAGCGACACGACCAATTAAAGGCAACCCCAATTGCTCAGGTTCTTCTTCAATTAACTTAATACCACGGCTAGCCCCTGGCGTCATTTTAATTACGCCCTTTTTAGCTAATGCTTTTAAATGCTCTTCAGCAGCATTAGCACTTTTGAAACCAAGTGTTTGGGCTATTTCAGCACGAGTTGGCGGCATCCCCGTGTCTTTAATAAAAACTTTAATCAGTTCGAGTATTTGAGCTTGGCGTTTAGTTAATGGGCGCATACAACTGGTTTTCCATACAGTACATTTAACTGTGAGTATATACAGTTATCTAAAAATCGCAAATTTAAATTATGACTTTCATAATTAACAAAACACCAATTGAATTATAATCAATAATAAAATAGCCTGAGTGTAAACCACGACCTAACCGAGAAATAAAATGAGCATCTGGTATCAACCCGTCAGCCTTGAGCTGTGTAAACAATTGGAAAGTGGCATTACAGATCAAGGCACACTAATGAAAACAATGGGCATTGAAGTAACTGAAATTGGTGATGATTATTTAGTTGCAACCATGCCTGCAATCCCACAACATCATAACCCTATCGGTATGGTGCATGGAGGCGCTAATGTTGCCCTTGCAGAAACAGTAGCCAGCTACGCAGCTAACTTTGTTGTTGATTACACTAAGTTTTATTGTGTAGGGCAAGAAATTAATGCCAACCATTTAAAGGCATCACGCAACGGCACCTTAACGGCCACAGCTAAACCTCTTCATTTAGGTAAGCGTACATCAGTGTGGGAAGTAAAAATAACTAATAGCCGTGGAGAGTTGTGCTGCGTATCACGAATGACGGCCGCGGTGGTTGAGCGTTAAGCGCTATTTTTATATAAAAAGCTATTTCTCAAGCGGGTAGATAGTGATTTCGATACCCGCACCAATCGCAGAAATGCGTAACAAAGTGTCAGCTTGTAATGCTTGGTTAAAACATTTAGGTGAAATGCCTGACTCGAAACCAATATCAAAGGTACGTCTTGAACACGATAACCATTGCTTTAAGGCATTACGAGAGCATGATTCAATAAGCTCGCAAATATGATTTATAGCTTTGTCTGGCGAGCTTATTTCAGCACTGGCTTCAATACGGGCAAGTTGTCTATACTCATCTTTATCGTAATGTAATACCGTGGCATGCTTTTTGAGGTCGGCCACTAAAGTGCTAATATCTTGTTTCGATTCTAGCTCAAGATCTACATTTAAAAATTGAATTTCTGACATATGCTGTTGTTTACCCCTGTTGATAAGAGTCAAATTTTAACCTAGTTTTTCTTATATACCAAATCTAGAATAAAGTCCCTGCGACAATTTGCCACATTGGCAATCAAGTTCAAACCCATACAATCAGGCATTTAAAAATAAGAACAGGTAACTTCATGAACAAACGCCTTTTCAAAAATGCCAGAAAGCTGCACAAATGGCTGGGGTATTTGATAGCGATACAAATTTTTGCGTGGCTACTGGGCGGTTTGATAATGAGCGCAATCCCCCTTGAAAAAGTTCATGGTAAGCATCTCGCTGAGCGCCAACTTAATAACCCTTTTCAACACACCGATTACTTTGCATCGATTGAAAATATAGTTAATCAAGTCGCTGAACCTAAGCAAATTAACTATAGCCATTTTTTAACCACGCCCATTATTGTAGTTAAAGGTGCAAAACAAGAGTACACCTTTAATGGCTTAACAGGTCACCCTTTTAAAGCCCCTGATCAATCGCAAATTATTGCCAATGCTAACGCCCACTTACTAATTGACGCACACGTAAGAAAAATTACTAAGCTTGAAACTGGCAGCAGAGAGGCCGGTTATAAAAGCAATATTTGGCAAGTAACGTATGACGATATGTTTAGCACTACATTATATTTAGCAGCAGATAACGGCAATGTAGTTGCGGTTCGCAGCACATTATGGCGTATTTTTGATTTTTTCTGGATGCTACACATTATGGACTACGATGAGCGTGAAGACTTTAACAACCCGTTACTGATAAGTTTTGCTGCATGTAGTGTTTTATTTTGTATTACAGGCATAATATTACTGTTGCAAACACTTCGGTTTAGGCGACGTAAACGCAGCGTCTAAACTTTCCCCTTTTAACTTATTTACCCATTTGAATAATCACTCTAAAATAGCAACTCCTGTAGTTCACTAAAGTGATTGGATATGACGCAATTTATTATCGCGTTGCTGATTTGTGGGTTCAGCATAAATAGCTATGCTAACGAACAATTCAGCCGTTTTTCTAGCGCTAAAAAACACCTTATAAAAACCCTACCTAATAACAGTAAAAGCTTTTATTGTGGCTGTGATATTAAGCGCCAAGGTAAAAAACTGGTGCCCGACGTAAAGAGCTGTGGCTATGTACCGCGTAATGCCATGACTCGTTCAGGCAATCCCAATGCTCGCGCCACACGTATTGAGTGGGAGCATATTGTTTCTGCATGGGAATTTGGCCATCAACTACAATGTTGGCAACATGGCGGTCGTAAGAACTGCATAAAAGTGAGCCCGCAATTTAGAAAGATGGAGGCTGATATTAATAATCTTGCCCCCGCCATTGGTGAAATTAACGGTGATCGCTCTAACTATCGGTTTGGCATGCTCGCAGGTAGTGCAAACCAATATGGCCGCTGCCAAATAAAGGTTAATTTTAAACAACGTTTAGTAGAGCCGCCGCTTTATGCCAGAAAACGTATTGCAGACACTTATTTTTATATGCAAAAAACCTATGGTTTAAACATATCAAATAAACAACAAAAACTGTTTAAAGCATGGCAAAACCAAGCGCTCGCTACGCAAAAAACTAACAGTAACCTTTAAGTTATTTACACACTCTTTTACATTTTTCAGCGGAGTGATTATTGCTAGAATGCTCTTTTGCTGATATTTTTTAAACGTATCTTTACAGGAAAGTAACTATTATGTTTAAAAGTAACGCACTCTCATTGGCAGTTTTAATCGCACTTAGCGGTCTTGGTTTAACCGGTTGTGGCGGTGGTGGTTCAAGTACTACAACCACACCAACGACAACAACTCCGCCATCAACAAGCAATGGACCGACTTGGGTGGCAGATATTTTTTCTCCATCAAGTGAATTTAAAGATCAATGCGCTGTACCACGCACAGGCAACGATCCCTATAACGATAATCAACCTTACCCAGATGAAACAGGCACTGAGTTTACTGAAAAAATGTGGTTGCGCTCTTGGAGCGACGAAACGTATCTTTGGTATAATGAAATTGAAGATAATAACCCTGACAACTTTGAATCAGTCGCGGCTTACTTCGCACAATTAAAAACCGAACAAACCACCGACTCGGGCGCTAAAAAAGATAATTTTCATTTTAGCGAGCCTACCGAGGACTTTTTTAAAGAGTCGCAATCAGGGGTTGTTTCTGGTTATGGCATCAACTGGTCCTTCATTAGTAACACCTCACCTAGAATATTAAGAATTGCATATCTAGAAGATAACTCACCTGCACAAAGTGCAGGTTTACAGCGCGGTGATACTGTATTGTCAGTCAATGACGTCAGTATCGATACCAGTACCGAGGCAGGCGTTAACACGCTTAACGAAGTATTATTTGACCCAACGGCTGGCGACTCACATAACTTCAAAATTCGTAGCAACGACGGTACTGAAAAATCGATTGATATAACCGCAGGTAATATCAGTAAAACCCCGGTGCAAAATGTTAATACCTTGTCCACTGAAAACGGCACAAAAGTTGGCTATATGCAGTTTAATAGTCACTTGAATTCAAGTATTAAGTGCAATCATTATGCAGCCACCAGAACTTCTGATTGCCCCGTAAATAATTCATGAGGGGTTTTATACCCTCTTGTTTTTCTTGGCCGATGGTTGAGCTTATCAACTGCCGCCTGTATCTCTGCTTCACTTAGCGCCATAAAGTCAGTTCCCTTGGGGAAGAAGCGTCTAAGTAAGCCGTTGGTATTCTCATTTATGCCCCGCTCCCATGATGAATAGGGATGAGCGAAATACACATCAGCTTCTAATTTTTGTGCAACATGCTCATGGTGAGCAAACTCTTTTCCATTATCTAACGTCACGGTAATAACCTTACCTTTATATGGTGTCATACACGTGATCAGCGCATCGGCTGTTATTTTCGCATGCTTGCTTTCAATTCTGTGAACGACTGTATATAACGTTTTACGTTCAACCATTGTGACAAGCGCATTTTTACGCCCTTTACCTATCACTGTATCGCCCTCCCAATCACCAATCCTAGACTTTGAATCCACAATACTTGGGCGTTCATCAATGCTGACTCGATTAACTATCTGTCCACGTTTATCATAGCTTCCATAGCGTTTTTTATACTTTTTACATGCACGAGTGAGTGTCTTATGTAGCTTGCCACCACGAGCCTTGTCTCTGTAAATATATTGATAAATTGTTTCATGATGTAAAACGACCTGTTTCTCTAAAGCTAAGCGGCCTGCCACTTGCTCAGGGGAAAGTCCGTCATGCAACAATTTATTAATCCAGTGAGTGACGTCCTCTGTTAACTTACTTGCTTTGAAAGATGACTTACGTCTTTGTTCAGCAAAGTTATTGGCTTGGTTAGGCCGATAGCCTTTAAGTCCTTTATTGCGTTTTAGCTCTCTAGAAATAGATGACGGTGAACGAGTTAGTTCTTCAGCTATCTGCTTTTGGTTATTTCCTGCTTTTATTAACGCGTAAATCTGGTATCTTTCTTCTTGTGTCAGCTGTTTATATTTCATTAAAGCAATTTCCTTTGGCGAGAAAATGGCCGAATTATAACAGCTGGCCATCTAATCTGAGAAATTGCACTTATTATCCGAATTTAGGTCATATCAGTGTCGCGCAGCAGGGTTTAATAGACGCGGTCGATAAATTCAAAGCAGATAATATTGACGAACTGGTTATTGATTTTAGATATAACGGGGGTGGCTTACTTGCGATGTCAGCGCAACTAGCTTATATGGTAGCAGGGGATGCAAATTATTCAAAATCGCTATTTTTATCAAGCTATTGAAAACGACAAGCAACCTGAGGAAGACCCATTTCCATTTATCTCTCAAGAAATTGATTACTCAACATTTCTTACAACGAGTAACTTATTGCCTAATTTAAATCTATCAAAAGTGTATGTACTCAGTACATCAGGTACGTGTTCAGCATCGGAAGCATTTATTAATGGGTTAAAAGGTATTGATGCCGAGGTGATTTTAATTGGTGACCAAACATGTGGTAAACCGTATGGTTTTACGCCCACACATAACTGTGCAACCACTTATTACACCATTCAATTTAGCGGTGCGAACTTTAAAGGCTTTGGCGAGTATGCTGATGGCTTTATTCCTACACCAACGCCACAATTTGATGCTGATGTAAAAGGCTGTAAAGTGGCTGATGACTTTGATCACCAGCTAGGTAACAGTGACGAAGCATTACTTGCAAGTGCGCTATTTCACATTGAAAATAATAGCTGCCCAATGCCTGTTGTAAGCGCTAAAAGCCTACCACAACAATTTAGCCAAAGTAGTAGCCAAGGCATTTCATTAACGCCACCTAAGTCACTTTACAATACCAGTATGGACTTAACACGACCAACAAAAGGAAGCGCGGATGAATAATCTTTTGTCAGTAGGGGTTTTGGTTATGCTCCTTACAGGCTGTAACAGCACTCAAGCTGAGCCACCACAAAATGCAAAATTAACTCGAGTTAACCCTGGCGTTAGTACGCAGCTACAGCAAGCAATACAAACCGCCAAAGGGGGAGATATAGTAACATTAGCAGATGATGTGTTTACTAAAAGCCCAGAGCTATTAATTGATCACGGTACAAGCAAAGGCCCTGACGGCATGCCAATTATGGGAGCACACAGCATTCCCTCTGAGAAATTTATACTACAAAAGTCAGGTGAGCAATGTTTGCTTTTTTACCCAAAAAAAGAGCTGCGCATACCACTACCTAATATCGAGTGCGAAGCCCTTTAAACAGTGGTTTGAAGTAGCTATTAAATAAAAAGGCGTGAAGCAAACTGCTCTCACGCCTTTTTATTAATCAGGTCCGTATTATAAGTCTTGATGCGGGCCGAACATTTCATAATGAATGCTTTCATCAGCCACACTTAACGCAAGCAACTGTTTCTTTATTGCTGCCATAAATCCTACTGGGCCGCAAATGTAAAAATCACCGTCATTAAGTGGCAATTGCTGCGCGACCTTATTTATATCCATCAGCCCGTTAAAATTAGCATCACTGCCACCTTGATTAAGCCAAGTATAATGCGTTAAACGTGAATGAGCCGCAGCTTGTGTGCTTAAAAATTTATTAAATGAATGCTGCTCGGTATTTTCGCAAGCATGCAAATAAGTTACAGCCTGATTAGAGGCGTCACTCAATAGCGTTTGCAACATTGCTAGCATCGGTGTTTGACCAACCCCCGCTGAAATAAGTACTGCAGGTTTATTGTTAGCCCGTAAAAAGAAATCCCCAGCCGGCGGATAAAGCTCAACAACACTGCCCTCATCTAAAGTATGCAAATAATTAGACACGATACCTGCGGCTGGCAACAATTCTTTTTTTACACTTATACGATAATTTTCGCCATTACTTTTTTGTGAAATTGAGTACTGACGAATTTCGCTATATTGTGCGTCCGTAGGTTTCACTTTTATACCTAAATACTGCCCTGGTTTATGAGTAATAACCGCTTTACCATCTACAGGAGTAAGCGTAAAGCTGGTTACTAATTCTGACTCAACCTGTTTGTTAGTAATCACAAATTGACGCGTCCCCGACCAGCCGCCAATATTATTTTTGCTATGAGCATACAAAGCGGCTTCTTCTGTAATACATATATCAGCTAATAGCGCATAAGCTTCACGCCATGCGTATTCAACTTCAGGAGTAAACTGCTCTGGGAGTAGCTCTTTTAGCGTACCAATTAAATGACCGCCTACAATGGGATAATGCTCTGGCAAAATATGCATGCTGGCATGTTTATGGTTAATGCGGGCCAGCGATTCTTTTAATACATCTAAATTATCAATGTTTTGGGCATAAGCAGCCAAAGCATTAAATAATGCAAACTGCTGGCGGCCACTTTGCTGATTGGCCATATTAAAAATATCTTGCAGTTCAGGGTTATGACTAAATAGTCGCTTATAAAAATGCTCAGTAACAACAGTGCCTGCCTGCGCGAGTAGTGGCACAGTGCTTTTAACTATTTCAATGGTTTTATCAGATAACATACAACTTTCCTAATCAACAAAAACAATTACTACCCACGACGACCATCTACACGACGACAGACCAGAATAGGTAAGCAATGAATTAAAAATAATATAAACGCCGCAATCCACAGTGCAGCACTTAGCTGCCACGCAATGTACGGCCCAATAATAAAAGGTAATAACGAACGAGTAATAGCAGCCACCAGCACTAACGCAAAGGCAACAGCCATAAAATAGGGAATAGTTAACGCACGACCCGTATGACCATGAGAGACCCGCGTCATCATGGCTAAAATCATCATGCCAATAGTGCCGATAGTGATCATATGCAGCGCATCTTTAAATAAAATGACTGGGCTATAAAAGCTTACCGCAACCAGGATTAGCCCCACACCAAGTGCTAGGTACGAAAAGTGTAATGACCAAAGCAACGGGACTTTAAGCATTTTATTATTCCACCACATTAATGAACGACTTAAGTGCAACACCCCTGCAACACCGAGCGCCCAACCGGGATTAATGTTAGGTATAAATAACTGGCTGATAAAATACAGTGCTGTAGCAAATATTGAGCTATATAGCAGTACCTTATCTAAACGCGCTGTACGCACTTGCTGCTCAAGCTCTAAACCACGCGCAGTAAAAAACGGCAGCACTCGCCCTGCAACAACACCTACAAGTAACGTCATTATTAATACAGCGGTATCAACAACAGCTAAAGCGAGCGTCATATTAGCGCTCACAACTAACCACAAATAAATAATGTTTAAAGCACATAAAGCACTTAAAATAGGTAAGAACTGATAGTTATTTTTATTGTTGGATTTAAATAACATATTCGCTAATGCAGCAATTGCCCCTAACCACCAAAGCAACTGCAACAACATTACGCCGTACAAATTAAAGTTTTCGATGCCCGCATCTGTTATAAAAAACGCGCCTCGTGCAGCTAACCAAATAAATGTTAAGAGCATTAATTTACTGCCGCTAATACTAGCAACACCCGTCCAAGTTTGCGCTGCAGTTAGCAAAAAGCCAACGGCAACAGCACCAGCAAAACCAAACATCATTTCATGGGCATGCCAAAGCGTTGCTGGCATAGTTAAACCCCAACTAGCATGGCCGGTTAAAATCAGTAACCAATAACTAATAGATAAAACCGCTAATAAGCCTGCGCCTAAAAAATAAGGCCGAAACGCTAACATCCATAATGGCCATTGAGTTACTTGATAAGCTCGCACCTTTTCAGGCATCGGTTCGCATAAATTCATAGGCCGCATTAGCGTACTTCCTTGCCTAAACCATTAAGCGAAACACATCGTAAAACATAGCTAATTTTAAGGACAGTGGCAGCAATAATAGTAGAAATATGTGCCACAATTTGTAGTTGCATACTAAGCAGATCGGCAAATGGGTAGCTCAATAAAATTGTCATTATCATCAATAACGTACTTATTACTAATGCGCGATTAGCATACGTTAAAAGCGTAGTGTAAAAATCACTTGATGGCGGTATTTCATTATAATTATTAGCAGTAGAAACTAACATAAGACGCTCTTTTATTGATTTGTATGTAACTAGCTATTGCACAGAGCGCGCCAATATTTAAAGCCTTTTATTATCATTAGCTTGGTGATTTCACATTTGACAATAAAGTCATTATGACTCACCATAAAACAAATCAATAAAACCCCTTTGAGTCATATTGACATGATTGATGCAGCAAGTTTACTAAATACCGCAGTCACCCTTGCAAAAGTAAGTGGCCTAGACACTGGTTTTGAATCATTAATTGCCTGTATAAACCAAACGGTGCCAAGCGACGCGATTGCTTTACTCTCTTTGCAAGGCGATATTTTAAAACCGCTTGCTATTCATGGCTTAACACCAGATACGTTAGGTCGGCGTTTTATTATTGACGAGCATCCACGCTTACAAGCTATTTGTAGCGCCAAACAACCATTAAAGTTTGCCCATGACTGCCCGCTACCAGACCCTTACGACGGGCTATTAAGCGCTAAACGTGGCGACATTCCTGTGCACGCCTGCCTAGGGATGCCGTTACTCGATAATCAGCAAAAATTGCTTGGTGTGATCACCCTCGACAGCCTTAATGCCCATGCATTTGATAGTTTAAACCTTGAGCAATTAGCATTACTGGGCACGCTATGTGCAGCCCATTTAAATACCGCGTTACAGCTTCAGCAATATCAACATCATGCTCAGCACAGTAGTGCATTAGTACAAGAGCTAAACCGCGAAGCATTAACCCGTAACGGCATCGAAATCATCGGTCAAAGCCCAGCTATGCAAACCCTTAAAAATGATATAAAACTAGTTGCGGCCTCAGAATTTAGCGTTCTAATACAAGGTGATACTGGCGTAGGTAAAGAATTAGTAGCACGTAATATACATTTGCATTCTAAGCGTAGCGAACAACCACTCATTCATTTAAACTGCGCATCATTACCTGAAAACCTCGCCGAAAGTGAATTTTTTGGCCATGCCAAAGGCGCATTTACGGGTGCGGAGCATGCTCGTCAAGGTAAGTTTCAGCTGGCCGATAGGGGGACTTTATTTTTAGACGAAATAGGCGAATTGCCACTGGCAATGCAAAGTAAATTGCTGCGGGTTTTACAAAGTGGTGAAATTCAAACAGTCGGTGAAGACGAAGTAAAATATGTTGATGTACGCGTTATTGCTGCCACTAATCGACATTTAAAAGATGAGGTAACAGCAGGTCGTTTTAGAGCTGATTTATATCATCGCTTAAGTGTTTACCCGTTAAACGTTGCGCCACTTAAGCAACGTGAAAACGACGTAGTGTTACTTGCTGGCTATTTTGTTGAAAAGACAGCACGTAAGCTTGCTATTAAGCAATTGAAGCTGAGTGTCGATGCGCAGTTATTACTCACTCAATACGAATGGCCCGGCAACGTCCGCGAGCTTGAGCATGTGATTAGCCGAGCGGCATTAAAAGCAAAACAAAGCCAGTGGCAGCAACCAATCATTACTATTGAACCCATTCATTGCGAGCTGAATATCAGTGCGTCATCAAACTCTTTGCCAGCCAGCACGATACCTGCGACTAATGTACCAACTCCCATAACCGCAATTAATAGTGAAAACTTATCGCTAAAACAAGCTACTGACACTTTTACGCATCACTTAATTAGCCAGCAACTTGAACAACATAGCTTTAATTGGGCTAGTACCGCACGCACCCTAAAAGTAGATCGAGCCAACTTAGTACGCTTAGCAAAACGTTTAGGTATTGAGGTTAAAAAATCATTTTAAAGTAGGGTTAAATCCGTTAAACGAGGCTTAGTGCATGCCAAAGCAGAGTGCTTTTTAGCGATGCATTGAGCCGCTGGCGGAAAGTACACAATCACCTCACAATGCAAGCCATATTCTGCAACATAGCGCACAAAAAGCGAGTGTTCTCCTAAAGCACTTTGTTTGATTTGTGTGAGCTCAGCGTCAGCAAACATCGCATCGCCTAAATTTTTAGTATACCAAGTCACTTTTATAACTCTTTAAAATGAGCTTTTAGAAGCTGGCTAAATGCTTGCACTTTGGCAGTACGATGAACTAAGTGATGTGTCACCAGCCATAAATCCGTAGGCCAATTTAATTCATTAGGTAATATTGGCACTAAATCGCTATATTGCGCAGCTACATCATGTTGCACACCGCCAATACCTAAGCCTTTCACAATCGCGCGAGTGGCTTCTGAGGTTTCAGACACCCGCAGTTTTACTTGCGAAGCAAGAATGTGCTCGTCAACCCAAGCAAAGTAAGGCACTTTGCCATTGTAACCCGCCACACCTGATACAAAATTATGTAACGCGAGCTGTTTAATACTTTTTGGCACGCCGTGTTTATTAATATAACGCTTAGATGCATAAAGGCCAGATGATAAGTGCGCCAAATGCTGAGCAATATAATCACCTTCATCTGGCTTAGGTCCTGCTCGTACCGCAATATGTGCTTGGCCGTGATCAAGGCGTAAACGCTTTTGATCCAGTATCACCTCAAGCTGCACCTGTGGATGTAAGCTTTGAAATTGCTCACACACATCGCTAAGTACATCAATAAAGCCGCTTACCGTAGTGAGCAATAAACTGCCGCGTAAAGTGCTATCGGCGGCAATTATATCGTTATGTAAACGCTCTAATTCACTATTTATGCCTTCTGCGGTGGTAAACAGTTTGGCGCCTATTTCGGTGACCTTATAGCCACGAGCGTGGCGATGAAACAAGCGAGCATTTAAGCTTTTCTCTAAGTTATTAATCCGCCTAAGCACCGTACTATGGTGCACATTTAACTTTTCTGCTGCCGCGGTAAGCGTGCCTAAGCGAGCCACTTCAAAGGCCACTTTAACGTCTTGCCAATCATCAAATTGAATTGCCATATTATCTACTAACCCACACTGTGCATTTATGCACATAAGTTTTGCGTTTATTTGGCTTTTCTGCAAGTAAATATTTGCTAAAGTAGTTAACAGATAAATAAACCCAATTTAATGAAGGCGGTATCATGACTGCACCAAAAATTATTGCACTCGCTGGCAGCTTACGCAAAGACAGCTTTAATCAAAAATTAATCAACGAAGCCGCACGTTTTGCTCTGGAAAGCGGTGCAGAAGTCGAAGTAATTAAGCTCGCAGATTTAGACTTACCGATGTTTGACGAGGATATTGAATCCCAAGGCACACCGCCCGGCGCGCAGCTTTTAAAAGATAAATTACGCGCAGCGGACGGCATATTACTCTCAAGCCCTGAGTATAATGGCTCAATTACTGCGGTATTAAAAAATGCTATAGATTGGGCATCGCGCACTGAGCAAGGAGCTTTACCTGCTTTTCGTAACAAAGTAACCGCTTTATATGCTTCATCCCCTGGTGGGCTAGGTGGCTTACGCGGTTTAAACCACGTACGTGATATTTTATCTGGTATTGGCAGCTTAGTACTTGCTGACCAATTAGCAGTGCCTGCGATTCATACATTAATTGATGATAATGGCCGAATTAATGACCCACTAATGGTTGATAACGTTGCTGGGCTTGCCCAACAACTAGTCAGTGTAGCGAGTAAATTAAATCAATAAGCGGGTTTTATTGATTCTGTATTCAAAGTATTAAGAAAGCTTTGTTACGGCTAATTTAGCGGCGATAAAGTCTTCATGTGTAACATATAGAAGACTCGCAACACGGCGAATAACATGCTCTTCTTGCGCATCTAGCTCGCCATCTGCGTATGCCAAACGCCATAATAACTCAACAATTTCAATGCGCTGCTCGGCACTACACTGATCTTTAATTTGTTTTGAAAATTGAAAGTAATCAATCGCCTCATCAAGATCCTGATTTGCCTGCTCGGTAAGCTCTGCAACAGCTTCGTCATCTAAATCAAAATATTTTTTTAAAGTAAAAGTCAGTGTTTGTTGTTCACCCTCTTGCAACTCATTATCAGCACGCATTACTTCAATTAATAAAGCGGCAACGGCAGTTTTTAAATCGTGCTCTTTTAATGACGGTTGCTGCTCGTCAAAACTCGAAAAAAGCTGTTTAATTTGTTTGAACATCACATTTTCCCTTTTTGGGTGTTAGACTTATACGAACTGCGATCACTGTAGTAAAATATTCAGCCCAAAACAACAAAGGAGTTAGTGTTTTATGAGTAGATTAATGAATAACAGCACTCTTTTATTGTCTAGCTTCTTATTACTCGCTGGCTGTATCAGCGCACAAGCAGCAAAAGGTGAGACCGAAAAGCTGTATGATTTTGATGAAGAAGTACATTATTATCAAACCAAGATAGACGACAATAACTATCACCTTAAAATTCAATCTGACGACTATAAACACTTTAGAAATCAGAGTGTTTTTTTACTACGTCACGCTGCCAGATTATGCCGCGGTAATACATTTATGCTAAAAGTGACTGAAGGCGTACAAGAGTATGATCGCTTTCCAACTAAACCTCGTGCCTATCAGCCACCTTTAAATGTAATGTTACAATGCGAAACTAAGCCCAAAAAGGCTTAGCCTTCATAGCCCCAAGGCGTTGCTGGCAAGCTAATTGGTTTAGTTAAATCAAAATCAACACGAAATTCACGACCTTGGCGAATTAAACGGTAGGTGAATTTTTCAGGGTAGATATACATTTGCCATGTATTGCCCATCGACTGTGGGATGCCTTGACTAACAAATAGCTCTTTTGAGTATTGATCTGCAGGAAATGACTGCACATTAGCAGATCCCGCATCGAGCGTATGACCACCATACATAGTTGACACATCGTCAGTACCATCTTTATGGCGATGATCGTGCTTTAAGCTCAAACCACTGCCCGTTTTAGTAATAATCCACGTACGTGACGCATCGTCACCTACATGAAAAGGCACTTGTAACTCACTTTCGTTACAACGGCGTACATGCATAACCAATTTTTTATTAGCAAATGAGCTTGGTCCTTCAGCGTTATCAACAGCTACAACTCCTTCATACGCTTTACCGCAATGGGCGGCAATATTGTCAAAAAAACCATCATGGCTTGGAATTGATACCAATGGCGCTGGGCGTGCAAACGCCGCTGTCGATACCAGTAATAAAGTTGCAGCAGTTAATAATTTCATAGTACGTTCCTAAAATGTAATTAATAAAAGATAGACTAGCGGTTTCCTATTGATAAAGGAAGTTTATAGGATGAATAGTTGTTTATATACCCAAAAAAGGAAAAATGAGCACGCTCAACAACCTCAGCTGCCTATACACACAACCCACAAAAAAATACTGAGCGCGCTCACAACCAAAGATTAAAGTAATGATTTAAAACACTTTTACCCTTACAATAATTATAGTAAATTTTTATAACCATTAAACAGGATTTAAAAATGCTGAACTACTTGCCCTTATTAATACTTATAAGTTTGTTTATGATACAAGTTAAAATGTCTAATAATATATGCAAATACTTGGCAAAAAAGTACCCTGAGCAATGACAAGCAATTTAAAATGCGCGCTTGTATTGTGATTGGAGCTGTGGGGTTGGTTATGGCCTATTACTAGGCTCTTATTAGACTTTGATTAGGTATAAAAAAGCGCATTTCTTGGCTTTGTTAATAGGAACCAAGCCAAGAAGTTTGCGCATTAAGCCGAGATTTACATCGCGCTTTTAAGTAACTATTTACTGCCAAGGTCGCTCAGCAGCAAGTTTCGCTTCAAACGTATCTATTTGCGGGTTGAGTGTTTCGGTTACGCCAATAAAATCTAAACCACTTAATAAGCGCTCTTTTACATCTTTACGAATATCAAAGTTGATTGGTGCAAATTTATTGCTGGTAAGCTTTTGATTCTCAAGATCAACATCAATATGAATATGAATATCATCATGCTGCTCGCTAAGTACAAACAGTTGTTCAAGCGTATCTGCAGGTAAAGCAATCGCAAGCATTTGGTTATTGCCGCAGTTATTAAAGAAAATATCCGCAAAGCTTTCTGCTAAAATCACTTCAAAGCCATATTGCTTAAGCGCCCATGGTGCGTGCTCACGTGATGAACCACAGCCAAAGTTATCGCGAGTTAGCAATATTTGCGCGCCTTGGTAGCAAGGACGGTTTAAAATAAAATCAGGGTTTGGCTCGTCGTTTTCTAAATAACGCCAATCATAAAACAATGCCGCATCAAAACCATCACGACTGGTTGAAGTTAAAAACTGCTTAGGAATAATTTGGTCAGTATCAACGTTATTTTTATCAAGCGGGGCCATTAAACCACTAAAATAGATGCTCATTAGGCTTCTCCTCTTATATCAACAAAGCGACCATGTATCGCCGCCGCTGCGGCCATTGCAGGGCTAACTAAATGCGTACGCCCGCCACGCCCTTGACGACCTTCAAAGTTACGGTTAGAAGTTGATGCACAACGCTTGCCTGCACCTAAACGATCATCGTTCATCGCTAAGCACATCGAACAACCCGGTTCGCGCCACTCAAAACCTGCAGCTTTAAAAATATCAGCTAAGCCTTCATCTTCGGCTTGCTTTTTCACAAGGCCAGAGCCCGGTACGATTAATGCTTCAACACCTGTAGCCACTTGCTTGCCTTCTACAATTTGTGCAGCGGCGCGTAAATCTTCAATCCGGCTGTTGGTGCATGAGCCAATAAATACGGTATCTACGGTTGCAGTTGATAATTTATCGCCGGCTTTTAAGTCCATGTACTTCAGAGCGCTGCGAATCGCTTCAGCTTTTATTAAATCAGCTTCTTGATCGGGATCAGGAATACATTCATCAACACCAATAACTTGCTCTGGGTTGGTGCCCCAGGTAATTTGCGGCTGAATACTACTGGCTTCTAGCTCAACTTCTAAATCAAACTGTGCATCATCGTCAGTTTTAAGTGTTTGCCAATAAGCAACTGCAGCGTCAAAGTCTGTACCTTGTGGTGCAAATGGCCGACCTTTAAGGTAATCAAACGTTATTTGATCAGGTGCGATTAAGCCCGCTTTAGCACCCATTTCAATGCTCATATTACACAGGGTCATGCGCGCTTCCATCGACAACGCCTCAATGCCTTCACCACAAAACTCAGCAACATAGCCTGTACCTCCAGCGGTACCTAACTTGCCAACCACAGCCATGATCAAATCTTTTGCCGTAACGGTTGGGCGTAAACGACCATTGATTTGAATTTTTAGTGATTTAGCTTTTTTCTGCTGTAATGTTTGCGTAGCTAATACGTGCTCAACTTCTGATGTACCAATACCATGCGCAAGTGCGCCAAAAGCACCGTGCGTTGATGTATGGCTGTCACCACACACTATTGTTGCACCTGGTAAAGTAACTCCCTGCTCAGGTCCCATAACATGGACTATACCTTGGTTAACTGAGTTTAAGTCATAAAGTACAATATCAAACTCTTTACAATTCGCATCAAGCGCCATTAATTGATTTTTTGAAACCTCACTGGCTGCATCAAGTGATCGGCTTTTAGTCGATACATTATGGTCCATAGTTGCAATGGTTTTTTCAGGACAGCGCACTTTACGATTTTTTTCACGAAGGCCAGCAAAGGCTTGCGGCGATGTCACTTCGTGAACTAAATGGCGATCAATATAAAGTAAGTCGGTTTGTTCATTAATGCTAGCAACAACATGTGCTTGCCAGATTTTATCATATAACGTTTGGGCCACTTGCTAATTTCCTAATTCGGTTTGGCTCGTAACATGACGGTTGCCACGAGCAGGATTAATTTAAATTCGAGCCACTTTCTATACTCGAGCCACAATTGCAGCCGCAACATCTTGCGTGGTATACCCTGCATTTGAGAAAATATCTGGAGTGCCTACACCGGCTTCGACTACTTCGGCAACCGCCTTTTCAATACTTCGCGCGGCTTCATCTTCACCCAAAGAGTAACGTAGCATCAGCGCCGCACTTAATATTTGTGCTATTGGGTTAGCAACACCTTTACCCGCAATATCTGGTGCTGAGCCACCAGCAGGTTCGTACATACCAAAGCCAGACTGGTTCAAACTTGCAGACGGTAGCAAGCCCATAGAGCCTGTAATCATGGCGCATTCGTCTGACAAAATATCGCCAAATAAGTTATCACAAAGTAGTACATCAAATTGGCTTGGCTGCTTTACTAGCTGCATTGCCGCGTTATCTACGTAGATATAATCCAAGCTTACTTCTGGGTAGTCTTGGCTTACTTCAGTAACTACTTCACGCCATAATACGCTTGAGGCTAATACGTTGGCTTTATCAACTGAAGTCACATGGTTATTACGTAGCTTGGCTGCTTCAAAAGCAAAACGCGCAATGCGTTCAATTTCTTTACGAGAATACGTTTGCGTGTCAAATGCAGCTTCATCAGCGCCTTCACCAATACGGCCTTTATCGCCGAAATAAATACCACCCGTTAGTTCTCGCACACATAAAATATCAAAACCTTGTGCGCTAATATCAGCGCGTAGTGGCGATGATGTACTCAGTGCAGGTAATAGTTGGGCTGGGCGTAAATTACAAAACAAACCAAAATGCTTACGTAGTGGTAAAAGTGACGCTCGCTCTGGCTGTTCATCAGTAGGAAAGTGCTCCCATTTTGGACCTCCCACTGAGCCAAATAAAATCGCATCAGCATTTTCACACGCTGCTAATGTGGTATCTGGCAGCGCTTTTCCAAATTCATCAATGGCTGCACCACCAATTGCATGAGAATGACGAGTCATAGTAAAGCCAAATTTATTACTAACCGCGTCCAGCACCTGCTCTGCTGCTGCCATTACTTCAGGCCCGATACCGTCGCCTGCTAATACCGCAACGCTGTAATTTTTTTGACTCATCCTGCTTTCCTTTGTTGTTTTAAATCAGACACTTTTTGTGCACGATAAATTAAATTATAAACGCGGATCATAGCGCGTACTGATGCTTCAACTACATCTGCTGCAATGCCCACACCGTGATAAGGCCGACCATCGTATTTAGCAATTATATTTACTTGCCCTAGTGAACTTGCGCCTTCGCCAGTAGCTTCTAAGTTGTATTCAATCATTTCAACTGCCATACCAGTTAATCGCTCAATGGCTAAAAATGATGCTTCAACAGGGCCATTACCAGTAGCTGCCTCTTGTTTTGATTCATTATTAATGGTCATGCCAATAGTCGAGCTGGCAACTGATTGCGAGTTCGATGTGGAGTTAACAAACTCTAATTGATACTGCTCGTCTTTATCACTGATTTGGTTAAAATAGATCATCGCTTCAAGGTCGTAATCATATACGGTCCCTTTTTGGTCCGCCAAAGCTAAAAAGCTCTCGTATAAGCTACCCATGTCGTAATCTGACTTTTGGTAACCTAGTTCTTCTAATCGGTGCTCAATAACATGACGACCTGAACGTGAGGTCATATTTAATTGATTGTTTGGCACACCCACACTTTCTGGCGACATAATTTCATAAGTATTTTGCGATTTTAATACGCCGTCTTGATGGATGCCTGAACTGTGAGCAAAAGCGTTTTCACCAACAATTGCTTTATTTGGTTGCACCGGCATATTACAAATTTTCGCGACTTGACGTGATGCGCGGTAAATTTCTTCCCCGCGAATATCAGAATGTACTTTTAAGTGATCTTTACGCATTTGCATTATCATTGACACTTCTTCAAGTGAACAATTACCCGCACGCTCACCAATGCCGTTAATAGTACACTCAATTTGACGTGCTCCGGCCTGCACCGCGGCAATTGAGTTAGCAACCGCTAAACCTAAATCGTTATGGCAATGCACACTTAAACGCGCTTTATCGATATTAGGCACGTTGTTCATTAAATGGTGGATCATTGCCGAGTACTCGTCTGGCGTTACATAACCTACGGTATCTGGCAAATTAATAGTTGAAGCCCCTGCACTTATGGCTTGCTCAACAATGCGGCATAAATCCCAATGCGGCGTACGCCCTGCATCTTCACAAGAAAACTCCACATCATCCGTATAGTTACGAGCAAGTTTGATTGATTTAACCGCCATAGACGTTGCATCGTCTAAACTCATACGTAATTTATGCTCTAAATGCAGCGGACTGGTAGCAATAAAAGTATGAATACGGCCTTGCTCTGCGGGACGAAGTGCCTCACCACAAGCTTCAATATCTTTAGCAACAGCACGAGCTAGGCCACAAATAACTGGCCCTTTCACCTCGGTCGCAATACGTTGTACTGAACGAAAATCAGCGGGACTTGAAACCGGAAAGCCCACCTCCATTACATCTACATTTAAACGGCTAATTGTGTGGGCTAACTGAACTTTATCGTCTTCAGTTAAACTTGCTTTAAGCGCCTGCTCACCATCTCGTAAGGTGGTATCAAAAATCCATACTTTATCTTTCATAGAATGCCTCATTCCCAATCTAACCAACGACCCAATTACGAGATAAATCGAGTAGGGTGAGGCTTATGCCTCATCCCTCTCACAGAACCGTACGTACGGACCTCGTATACGGCTCCTGTACCCTTCACATTTTATCAACTTATTTCCTAAACGCCGATAAAGCAAGCCATCCCGTATTCACTTTTTCTATTGGATATAAACCAAGCTCCTCAAACCATTGGTTTGGCATCGATACACAAGATAAAGGGCTTAGTGAGTTACGCCACGAGTTCATCTTAATGAACTTAAACGGTGGCTTTTTTCCTAACTGCTTTAGTCGTCGATGTAGCCTTGATGGCTTCTTCCACAACCTCAGCTGTATTGCCCTTAGTCTTCGTCTGATCCAACCTGCCAAGGCTTTTAGCTCTCGTTTACAATTGGCTATACTAAAATAATTTACAAAACCGCGCACAACTGGATTTAGCCGTTTTATTACTTCTGCTAAATTTATGCCGCCGTTACGTTTTGTTAATTGCTTCACTTTTTGTTTAAACCCGATGAGTTTTGATGCTTGTATCCGTGTCCACTGGCTACCTATCTCTACTCCCAAAAACTTCACTCCTTTGCTGCTATGAGCAATATGGGTTTTATTTTGGTTCACGGTTAATTTCAAGTCTCGCTCTAGTATCTGGGTGGATGCCTTAAGTGCTTCTTGCGCTGCTTTTTCTGTGCTGCACAAAATCAAGATATCATCTGCATACCTCACTATTCGGTGATTACGCTTTTTCATTTCTTGATCGAAAGCATCTAGGTAGATATTGGCCAATAACGGGCTAATTACGCCACCTTGTGGGCTTCCTATCGTACTAGCCTCCCAGTGTTCACCTATCATTACTCCGCTTTTTAAGAACTGATTAATCAGTTTTAAAATACTACCGTCCGTCACTTTGCGTCTAACACTCCTAATTATCAAAGCATGATCAAGCAGGTCAAAACACTTCGACAAATCCATGTCTACGACCCAGTCGCGATGGTATTTACGGATAAATACACTTGCTTTACTGATAGCGTCATGACAGCTTCGTTTCGGCCTATACCCATAACTCGATGGGTGAAAGTCGATGTCGAATATCGGTTGGAGTATGTTCAATAGTGTTTGTTGCACTATTCGGTCTCGAACTGCGGGGATACCTAGCATTCTGACACCGCCATCATCTTTGGGTATTTCCACCCGTTTGACAGGTTGTGCCCTATATTGCTTGGTTTGCAGCTCAAGTTGCAGTTGTTTTAAGTTTGCTTCTAAATTCAGGGCGAATGCGCCTACGGTCTGCCTATCTATTCCGGCCGCTCCTTTAGCTGCTTTCACTTTTTTGAATCCCTTGTACAGGTTATTAATGTCTAATAATTGTCCGTACAAGCTGTAGTAAACTGTCATTTTCTGCCTTTGCTTGCGGTATGTCTGCTCGTGTCACTCTACTTATCGCTGATTCTTCATGATGACATTAGGTGTGCTAGCCTTTTTTGGCAATCTGCCTAAGTGGTCAGTCATTACTCCATTGCTCGCCCTTCAATTCTCAGCGTCTACATTCCTGTTTGGCCGTCATATTTTGGCTATTTCCGTCGAAATACTTGTGAGCCGATAAACAAAAGTTCCCGTCTTTCATACGCTTAAAGAATACTTCCCCCCTTCGCAATCAATTAAAGCTTTTGGCTAAAGTTGACCCCATCAAACATAATGTTGATGGTCGGCTTGGTTTTCCCCTCCACACCATTACTGGCTTTCATCGGCCTAGCCTTACTCACTACTACGGGTTCATCTGCCACCTCACACCGACACTAAATCTTGGCTTTCACCTTGAATTTAGGCCACTTACTCTCATTAAGTTTAGATGCCAGGCTTCCCCAGTTACTGCACTGGCTCCCTGTTAGAAATCCCACCCTCAAGCACAGTATTGGTCTGACTAAGTATAGGGCGTTGCGCTATTTTGCACGCTGACCCACCAATACTGCCGAAACAGGTTACGGTTAGTTGTGTACCTCTAACTTCTTATGGCTTCCTTCAGACCCCACCGTTGGCCAGTGACGCCCTTGCCATTCAGATTATCTTCCCCTTAGTCAGGGTGATAAGGCATCTTTCAGCCTATCGGGTTTGCCAGCTTCGCTGGGCAAACAAAAAACCCCGCAATTGCGGGGTTTTAATGTATTACTTTATGCAAATACACTAAGCCCCGCTCACCAAGATAAGCAGTAAGAGGTTCAGTTTTAGTGTAATAAAATGTGTAATTTGCATCTGTCTTTACTAAATGTGTGTGTTCAGTGAAGCCTATTTTTAACACCCTAAAGACAGACATGCAAGCATAGTAATTCCAATTAGTGGGATTAAAACCCACAAACAAAGAAAAATAAAACCCACCAAAGCCAACAAAAAGAAATAAAAATCTAAAAAACTAACAATTCACGTTTAAATTTAAGAGTAGTAACCAGCCTAGTGTTTAGATTAACTTTTTAAATTTGTGGCGATTTATTATCACGCACATAGTTACTCGCACCGCGAGTAATGTAACGCAACTGCCAAACCACACGCTCAATTAGCTCTTCACGTTGTAAACCTTCTAAATCTAGCGCTTCAGCGCCGGCGTTAAATACTAAAGTCACCATGGCTTCTGCTTGAATATAAGCATGATTGGCATCGCATGGGGTTTCACTTTCTAGATAATGAGCAAGCTCTAAGATAAAGTGTTTTATTTCACGGGCAACTGCGGCTCGAAACGCTTTTGATGTACCCGAACGTTCGCGTAATAATAATCTAAATTGGTTGCTGGAATTATCAATAAACTCCATAAAAGTCAGTACCGAAGTCGTGATAACACTACCGCCACTGGCGATGCGTCTACGAGCTTGGCGCATCAATTGGCGCAGCGTTAAACCGGCTTCATCAACCATAGTTAAACCCAGTTCGTTCATATCTTTAAAATGACGATAAAATGAGGTCGGCGCGATACCGGCTTCACGGGCAACTTCTCGTAAACTTAAATTAGAAAAGCTGTGATCTGCACTTAACTGATTAAATGCCGCCTCAATTAGCGCCTGTCGTGTTTTTTGCTTCTGTTGCGCTCTAACACCCGACATGAATGACTCCTGAGTTATTTTAAATCAAACTATAGTGATTTTTATGCTAATTCGTCAGTCTAATACTTGACGGGGGGAGAATGAAATATTATTTTAGCTTACAAGTGTACGCTCAGATATAAAGAACATGAAAAAACCACCGATTATTTGGACCAATGTCCTATTTTTTAGTATTACTTTTTTAGCCGCGCTAATTTTAGTGCCTTGGTATGCGCTTAGCTATGGATTCACCAGTGGCCATTGGATTGCCTTTGTAGCGTGTATGTTTTTTGCAGGCCTTTCAATTACAGCAGGCTATCACCGCTTGTGGGCCCACAAAACCTATGAAGCACATCCTGCGATAGAGTTTATACTCGCGCTAGGAGGCGCATTTGCACTACAAAATAGTGCACTGCACTGGAGTAGCGATCATCGTATTCATCATGGCCAAGTTGATGACCCTATTAAAGATCCTTACGCGGCAACAAATGGATTTTGGTACAGCCATATAGGCTGGATGCTACGTGAATATCAAGGTGACAGCTACGGAGATTATAGTAATTGCCGCGACTTACAACGCAATAAAATTGTGATGTGGCAACACCGTCATTATTTAAAACTAGTATTAGCAATGAATGTGGGTATTCCATTAGCGCTTGGTTTTATGGTCGGTGATGTATTTGGCATGTTGCTATTAGCTGGTCTATTACGCTTGGTACTTAGCCAGCACTTTACCTTTTTTATTAACTCGATTGCGCACATTTGGGGCTCACGTCCTTACACTGAAAAAAATACCGCCCGTGATAATGGCTTTTTAGCGCTATTTACTTATGGCGAGGGCTATCATAACTTTCACCATATTTTTGCCAGCGACTACCGTAATGGCATTAGATGGTTTCATTATGATCCAACCAAATGGATGATTCGTTCATTAGCGGCAGTAGGTCTCGCAAAGAAACTAAAACGCACTCCGGTTGAGCGTATTGAAAAAGCTAAAGCCGAAACTTTAATGAACAAAACGCAAATTCGTCTCGCAAAATTGCCTTTAGCGCAAGATAAGCTTACATTGTTACAGCATGAGTATGATTTAATGCTGAAAAAGCTTCAGCATTTTTGTGCACTTAAAAAGCAGGTACTGGAAGTTAAAAAAAATGACATGCTTAAACAGTGCGAAAAATCAGCTTTAATGACACAATACCACGAGCTAGAAGCTGCTTGGGAAACCCAAAAGCAAGCTTGGCTGGCACTGAATGCGAGGTTATTAAAAGCCTCTTTTAGCTAATGTAGGAGCGGCTGTGGCCAAACAACAAATAAAGCAAAAAGATACCCAAGAATTTCAATACGATGCCATTATTATAGGCACGGGTCCTGGCGGTGAAGGTACCGCCATGAACCTTTCTAAAAGTAACAAAAAGGTAGCCGTAATTGAGCGCCAGCAAGCTGTTGGCGGTGGTTGTGTCCATTGGGGCACTATTCCATCAAAAGCGCTGCGCCATTCTGTTAGCCGTTATATTGAATATAAAGCCAATCCCTTATTTAATATTAGCGAGCGCCCTAACCGCTTAACATTTCCTGATATATTACGCCATGCAAGCTCTGTTATTTCTAAGCAGTCGAACCTGCGCAGTAGCTTTTATGATCGTAACCGTATTCATATGTTTCAAGGCGATGCGCAGTTTGTAGATAAACACACTATTACCGTTACTCACCTTGATGGCTCAATTGAAACACTCACTGCGCAAACGATTGTTATAGCAACAGGCTCGCGCCCATATCACCCACCAGAGGTTGACTTCGATCATTCTCGCATTTACGACAGTGATACCATTTTAGGTTTAAAGCATGACCCACATCGCGTACTCATTTATGGTGCGGGGGTAATTGGCTGTGAATATGCGTCTATCTTTAAAGGCCTTGGCGCAAAGGTTGATTTACTCAACACTCGTGACCGTTTACTAGCATTCATGGATGCTGAAGTTTCAGATGCACTTAGCTACCACTTTTGGAATAGCGGCATTGTTATTCGCCATAATGAAGAGTTTGACCGTATTGAAACCCGCGATGATTGCGTAGTAATGCATTTAAAATCAGGTAAACGCGTAAAAGCTGATTGCATTTTATTTGCCAATGGCCGAACCGGCAACACCGACACCCTGAATCTAGAAGCCGTTGGAATTAAAGCCGATAGCCGAGGCCAATTAAAAGTAAATGAAACTTACCAGACTGATGTTGATAATATTTATGCGGTAGGCGACGTTATTGGTTATCCAAGTCTTGCAAGTGCAGCATTTGATCAAGGCCGTATAGCTGCTGATGCGATAGCCAGTGGCAATAGTGACGAAAAGCTGATTATTGATATTCCAGCCGGTATTTATACCATTCCTGAAATGAGTTCAGTAGGCAAAACTGAGCAACAACTTACAGCGGCTAAAGTTCCATACGAAGTAGGTCGAGCACAATTTAAGCACCTTGCACGAGCGCAAATTGCCGGCACTGAAGTAGGCAGTTTAAAAATCCTTTTCCATGTAGAAACTAAAGAGGTATTAGGCGTACATTGCTTTGGTGAGCGCGCCTCTGAAATAGTTCACATTGGCCAAGCGATTATGGAGCAAAAAAATGGTGGTAACACCGTGGATTACTTCGTAAACACCACATTTAACTACCCAACCATGGCTGAAGCCTATCGTGTTGCCGCGCTAAATGGTTTGAATCGTTTGTTTAAGTAATTTAATAACTCTTTATTTGAACAGCAAAAAGCCCACTTCATATCACTAAGTGGGCTTTTTAATTTTTGTGCCAAACCATTGTCTATAATGCAGTTACTTACAATGCTTACTTATGATATTGCGCACTAAGCTCATGTACGGCATTAATGAATACACCAGCATTTTCTGGGTTTACATCTGGTGTAATACCGTGACCTAAGTTGAACACATGACCATTGCCCGTACCAAAGTCTTCTAAAATAGTGCCTACTTCTTGGCGAATACGCTCTGGCGTACCATGAAGCATGGATGGATCCATATTACCTTGCAATGCAACTTTGTCGCCTACACGACGTTTAGCGTCGCTAATATTGATAGTCCAATCAAGACCAATAGCATCGCAACCTGTTGCCGCAATTGCTTCAATCCATTGACCACCATTTTTAGTAAATAAAGTTACAGGTACTTTACGACCATCGTATTCGCGAATTAACCCGTCTACAATTTTATGCATATACTGTAATGAAAACTCGTTGTAATCACGTGGGCTAAGCACTCCGCCCCATGAGTCAAAGACCATCAATGACTGCGCACCAGCTTTAACCTGTGCGTTTAAGTAATCAATTACCGAATCTGCCAGCTTATCGAGTAATAAATGCAGTGTTTGCGGTTCTGCGAAAGCCATTTTTTTGATTTTACCAAAAACTTTACTGCTGCCGCCTTCAACCATATAAGTGGCAAGTGTCCACGGTGAACCCGAAAAACCAATTAATGGTACTTCGCCTTTAAGCTCGCGGCGAATAGTACTTACGGCGTTCATCACGTAACCAAGTTCATCGGTTGGATCTAGCTTTGGAATTTTTTTCACATCTGCCAATGACGAAATTGGGCGTTCGAATTTAGGACCTTCGCCTGTTTCAAAGTATAGACCTAAGCCCATTGCATCTGGAATGGTTAAAATATCGCTAAATAAAATTGCGGCGTCTAATGGATAACGGCGTAATGGCTGTAAAGTTACTTCACAAGCCAACTCAGCATTTCTACACAGGCTCATAAAATCGCCCGCTTGTGCACGTGTAGCACGATATTCTGGTAAATAACGCCCAGCTTGGCGCATCATCCATACCGGTGTTACATCAACAGGCTGTTTTTCTAGTGCACGTAAATAACGGTCATTTTTTAATTCGCTCATGCGTAAAAGATCCTAAAGCTAAATAAATTGCGTAGATTGTATCACCATATTACATAGCGCTCTATCGCTATAACTGTAAAAACGATATAGATAGATACAGATCAACAACTTTCCTAACCTGCTTAAAAAAGATGCAATAAAAAATAACAAATAAATATTTTTCATTAATAAATTTGCAACAAAACAAAAACCTTGGTATAACTTGTCCTGCGTTAAAAATAATAACAATAAAAGTTTTATAACAATAATAAATATAATCTTCCCATAACAATAAGAAAGCTTGTTTTAACAAGTCATGGAAAAGAAATTAAACCACCATTTATGGTGGTTTTTTCTTGCCTAAAATTAACAGCTTGCAAGTATCGACAAACAAAAAAAACTCTGTTATTAATCAATTACTTTATAAATAATCACCTATTCTTTATTAAATATAGGTTGATCTTTAGGCCATATTTCCCTCTTATAGAGAGGAAACCAACCCAGCTAAGGAGATTAATAATGCTGACGCGTTTGGAGAAAGCTCAAGAAAAATGGGGTGGTAGCCACTCAATTATTGATAATTGGCTAACAGAGCGCCAAGAATTACTGGTTTTATATTGCAGAATTGCCGGTTTTTCCCCGTACGAGAAAAAAGAGCACGTCTTGCCTGAACAGTTACAGATTCAAAGCTTTTGCCAAATTCTGATGGATTACTTATCTGCCGGCCATTTTGAAGTTTATGATGATATAGCCAATGCGTGTAAAAATCGTGGCCCAGAAAGCCAAGAGCTTGCTAATTCGCTTTATCCGCGAATTACAGACACCACAGATATTGCCTTAGACTTTAACGATAAATACGCTGAAGTTAGCAAAGACGATTTACTAAATGAGTTTGATAATGACCTTTCTAAACTTGGCGAAGCACTTGAGCTACGCTTTGAGTTAGAAGATGAGTTAATTGATAACTTATATTCAAACCATACCGAAAAGTAAATATTGGTTTTAATAATAAGGGAGCGCTCGCTTCCTTATTCGTTTTATATCATATTTAATAACATTACCTGCGCAAACAAAATAATCAAATATTCCTAACAATCCCAAAAATTTGTAATATTTATTTTAATGCTGTAATTATAGGCTAATAGTGCATTAAAACCATAAGAGCCTAGACTATGAATAAACGTACATTTTTAAAGTCAGTATCATTAATTAGTGCCGGATTGCTCGCTAGCAATGGCGCTCACGCTGTTGACTTATCAAGCTCGAAAACACTCACTTTAAAAAAACCGAGCCCATTACCAAAAAAAGGCACCATTGGTGTAGTAAGCACGTCAGCAGCAACTTCGAATCAAAAAGACATTGTTTTTGCCACACAAATTATTGAGGCTCTAGGTTATGAAGCCAAATTAGCTCCTAATATTATGGCTCGCCGTGGACACTTAGCGGGCACAGATGCCCAACGAGCAGGCGATCTAAATGCTTTATTTTCCGATAGTAGTGTTGATGCTATTTTTTGCTTAAGAGGAGGCTCAGGCGCTGCGCGTATTTTACCTTTACTTGATTACGAATTGATCCGCGCTAACGCTAAACCATTAATGGGCTACTCTGATATCACAGCGCTGCATAATGCGCTACTTGCTAAGGCAGGTATTGTAAGCTTCCATGGTCCTAACGCATCAAGTGACTGGAATCCGTACCATGTACAGCAATTTGAAAATATGTTTGAACAGCAAAAGCGCATGCACTTTAGTAACTTACCTAAAGGTGAAAATGAGCTAATTAATAGTCAATACTTAACGCAAACAATTACGCCAGGTGAAGTAACAGGCCGCCTTATTGGCGGAAACTTAACCGTACTAACCGCATTGGCAGGATCTGAATACTTACCTGATTTTGAGGGCGCTATTTTATTTTTAGAAGATATCGATGAAGCACCCTATCGTATAGATCGCATGCTTAGTACTTTAAAGCTAATGGGTGCGCTTGATAAAATTGCCGGTTTTGTATTTGGTGATTGCAACGATTGCAGCCCAGGCAATGGTTATGGCTCATTAACTCTTGACGAGATTCTTGCTGATTACATAAAGCCATTAGGTATTCCAGCCTATCGGGGAGCGATGATTGGCCATATTAAACGTCAATTTATATTACCCGTGGGCACACAAATAACCCTAAATGCCGATGCAGGTACATTAACCATGAAAGAGTCTGCATTTAGCTAATTCAAAATCGCACGCACAAAAAAGGGGCTAATTAGCCCCTTTTTTCTGTAGAGTAAAAGTTACTCTACAGCTTCTGCTTGCTCTTCGTCTTGAATTTCAAGTAGTTCTACTTCAAAAATAAGTGTTGAGTTAGCTGGAATTTTACCTAGGTCACGCTCGCCATAAGCAATCTCTGATGGGATTGTAAATTTATATTTAGAACCCACATTCATAAGCTGTAAACCTTCAGTCCAACCCGCAATTACGCGATTAAGCGGGAAAGTTGTTGGCTCGTCACGTTCATAAGAGCTATCAAACGTTGTACCGTCTAATAAAGTGCCTTTGTAATGTACTTTAACTACATCTGTCGCTACTGGCTTTTCGCCGTCGCCTTCAGTAATTACTTCGTATTGTAAGCCTGAATCAGTAACCGTAACGCCTTCTTTTGTAGCGTTCTCAGCTAGGTATTTTTCACCTTCAGCTTTACTTTTTTCTGACTCAATTTTAGCTTGTGCTTCTTGCTTTGCACGTATTGATGTATCAAGTGTAGTTAATATTTCGCGAATTTTTTCTTCGTCGATTTTTGAGTTGCCTGCAAGTGCATCTTCAAAACCACGAATAAGTAATGTTTGGTCAAGCTCAACACCTAACTCTTTTTTCTCTGCTAAGTCTTTATTTAAAAAGCTACCTACAGATGCACCAATACCATAAGCCTGTTGCTGTACTTCAGTCTCAAGTTTAACTTCAGCTTGCTGTTCTTTTTTTGCTTCTTGATTACAAGCTGTTAGCGCTAAAACTGAAGCTGCAATCAATGACAATTTAATCGTCTTTCTCATTTTTAAATCTCCGACATACTTTGCAGTTGTCATTTATTGTATTATTACTAGTTAATGATTGGCGGCCTACTATGGTAGGCTGCTTGTTTAATAACTAATTCTATTTTGTTCGCTACACTAATTAGCACAAGTGATTAGACAAACAACCTAGGCCTTCAACAGCACCTAGTCTAACCTCTCAATCACTAAGAGTTAAGGGGAAATACCTGTAATATGTCGATATTTCGTACTTTTTTGTATCTCCTGAGCTGTACCTTATTAGTATCCTGCACAGGCCCTAAAGAAGATGCAATAGCCAGCTATGAACATTCAGCAAAAGGCTCATTTGCCTCTGCGGTATCACATGATGGCAAATACAGCATCATTTCCTCTATACACCATGGGGTCGCTCTGTGGGATAATCAACAGCAGGTGTTAAAGTACCAATGGTTTCAACAACCAAATGAAGAAAGCTTGGTACATACCGTGGCTTTTTCGTTTGATGATAGCCACGCCGTCACCGCTGAAAAAACCACTTTTGCAATATGGGATGTCACCACAGGTAAAAATACCGGCTATTACAAAATAAAAACCGCCACGATTCGCGATATCGCCATAAGTAATCAAGGCCAAAGTGTTTTGTACGGGCGTAGCGATAATGTAGTGGTGTATCTAAATTTAACAACCGGCAGACGCATTGAGTTTCTGGGTCATCAAGAAAAAATTAACGTGGTTGATTTATCACCTAACGGAAACTTTGCCTTGAGTGGTTCTAACGATTACGCAGCCTACTTTTGGGATACCCGCACCGGTCAAGTTACTCACCGCTTTAATCATCCAAGTAGGGTGACGCAAGTAGCACTTGATCCGCAAGGTCGCTATGCCTTTACCGCCGATAGTATGGCACAAGCACATGTATGGCAGCTGACTACAGGTGACCTTGTTGGTAAACTGGAGTATATTGCTCGCCAGAAAATTTTTACTGCGGTACGCTTTAATCAAGCAGGTAATTTACTGGTAACAGGTTCACCAAATCGATTAGTCGATTTATGGCAGTTACCCAGTGGTAAAAAAATTCAAAGCTGGCTGGTTGCCCCCCGCGAAGGGAGTCGGCCTAAATCGGCAGTGGTGCTTGATGTGGCTTTTACGGACAACGAAACCCAGCTACTAACCGAAAGCTCCAGTGGTATTGCAGAGCGCTTTAAACTAACTGCGGTAGATAAGTAATCACTCTGTTATTTACTTAACTCACGAGTTTACAAATCTCGCGTTGCGATTAAATCGCCCCTAGATTGAACAAATTTTAATCCTGAAAGGTCAACGTAACCTACTCATTATTATAAGAGAAACAAATGAACACGATTGAAAATCGCTTAACCGAACTTGAAGCTAAAGTGGCTTTTCAAGACGATACTATTGAAATACTTAACGATGAGCTAAAAGCACACCAACAATTGCTAGCAAAAATGAAGCGCCAAACAGAACTGTTAGCAGAGAAGGTTAAAGAGTCGCAATCATCTCCCTCGTTGATGTCACAAATGCCAGAGCCACCTCCGCCACATTATTAATACAGCTAGTGGATATTAATCGCCCGGTTTAAACACGCCAATAACTTGCTCAAATTGGCGTGTTGAGGCTTGCACAGCCTGATCTGGTTGGGTCATTTTATGGCCGCACTTTACGCACTCAACTTTTTCTACATCATTCTCTTTGTATAGCATCATTGTATCCATCGTTTTACATTCTGGGCATGATGCCCCTGCTATAAACCGCTTTTTTTGTCTCACAACTTTAATTCCCATGTCCTGCTCTTTGCCTTGCGTTATTTTAACGCATAAACCTCAAGGTTGATACGCCGACAATTGAAATACAGGTCAGCTTCCGTGCTATGATGTCGGCAATTAAATTAAGGCTTAGAAAAGTAACGCATTCATGATCCAGATTTCAGAAATAGAACTACTTCGCGGCGGTAAAGCACTGCTAAAAGATGCATCTGCAACCTTGTTTCCAGAACACAAGGTAGGCCTTGTTGGCCCTAACGGCTGTGGTAAATCAACGCTATTTAGTTTATTAAAATCTGAACTACAATTGGATGCTGGCAATTGCCACATTCCTAAAGACTGGTCTATTGCCTCAGTTAAGCAAGAAACCCCAGCACTTGATATCAGCGCCATTGACTACGTGCTACAAGGTCACCCCAAATATTATGCGCTACGTATTGCGCTTCGCGAAGCTGAAAAAAATAACGATGGTGACGCACAAGCCAAAGCACATATTGGCCTTGAGAACATTCAAGGTTATAACATTGAAGCCAAAGCCGGTGAACTGTTACATGGTTTAGGGTTTGCCAATCACCTTATAGAAAACCCAGTTAGTGACTTTTCGGGTGGTTGGCGTATGCGTTTAAACTTAGCCCAAGCGCTTATTCGCGATGCAGACTTACTACTGCTAGATGAGCCAACTAACCACTTAGATTTGGACGCCGTTTATTGGCTTGAGCGTTTTTTACGCGCCTACACCGGCACCTTAGTGCTTATTTCACACGACCGTGAGTTTTTAGATGCCGTTATCGACCAAATTTGGCATATCGACAAACAAAAAATCAACGTTTACAAAGGTCACTACTCACAGTTTGAGCGCCAAAAGGCCGAACGTCTATTGCAACAGCAAGCTATGTTTGAAAAACAACAAGATCAAATAGCGCACCTTGAACAGTTCATCACCCGCTTTAAAGCAAAAGCCACCAAGGCCAAACAAGCGCAAAGCCGCGTTAAAGCCCTAGAGCGCATGGAAAAGCTTGCTCCAGCTCATGTTGACTCACCATTTAGTTTTGAGTTTGCCGAGCCTTTAGCGCTGCCTAATCCACTTATGAGCTTAGATAAAGCCAAGGCAGGTTATGGTGATACCACCATTTTAAATAGCATTAAGTTAAACCTCGTGCCGGGTAGCCGTATTGCTTTATTGGGTCGTAATGGCGCAGGTAAGTCGACGCTAATTAAATTACTCGCCGGAGAGCTTGCACCACAAGCCGGTGAAGTATTTCAGCATCAAGGTTTAAGTGTAGGTTACTTTGCTCAGCATCAGCTTGAATCACTGGATTTAAAAGCGAGTGCGATCACCCATATTCAACGCTTAAACCCACAAGCAAGCGAACAATCACTGCGCGACTTCTTAGGTGGTTTTGCCTTCATTGGCGACAAAGCCCTTGAACCGGTAGCCCCATTTTCAGGCGGTGAAAAAGCCCGTTTAGTATTAGCTATATTGGTTTATCAAAAACCAAACTTATTGTTACTAGATGAGCCAACTAATCACCTTGATTTAGAAATGCGCCACGCACTGGTCATGGCATTACAAAGTTTTGAAGGCGCAATGGTCACGGTATCCCATGACCGTCACATGCTTAAAAATACCGCCGATGAGTTTTACTTAGTCGATAGCGGCGAGGTAACTCAATTTGGTTACGATTTAGACGAGTATTATCAATGGCTACTCAATGCCAATAAAGAAGCCGCTAAGGTAAACCAAGCTGACGATGAGCCAAAAGCCAACTCACAAGTTAACCGTAAAGAACAAAAGCGCCTAGAAGCCGAATTCAGGAAAAACACTCAACCACTTAAAAAACAAATTGAAAAGCTTGAAAAACAACTCGATAAGCACTCCGCAGAGCTTAGTGAAGTCGAAGAAGCGCTTGGTGATAATGAGCTTTACAACGACGATAACAAAGCCAAATTAAAAGAACTACTAGGCAAACAAGCCACATTAACGCCAAAGCTTAATGACATCGAAGAGGAGCTATTGATGGCACTCGAAGAACTTGAAGAAAAAGAACAGGCCTTTGCCGATGAACTTACTTAATAGTAATGACTTTTGGCAATTTTCTTGTTCTTTTTATGAACAGCGTGAGCACCAACAAACCTTACTTGCTTTACAAAACAAGCAGGGTAAAAACGTAAACTTATGCTTGTTGCTACATTACTTAGATTCTCTAGGGCTGAAAACTGACAGAAAACAGTTAAATATTTTAGTCGCAACGATAAGCAAGCTTGATCAAAACGTAATGCAACCACTACGCGCCGCCCGCGCTCACCTTAAAGCTAATCAAGCAGCGATTAGCGATTACAGTAACATTCGCAAAGAGCTGCTAAGCGCCGAACTCAAGCTCGAAAAACAACAACAACAAATGCTGATTGATGTTGTGAATGAATTTAACTTAACACCTTGCTCAACTCCAAATAACAGCGCTTTATATATGGACATTCAAGTCTTGTAGGATCTGGCTTTAGGTACGGATCAGAGAAAAGCTCAATAATGGCACTAATAGAGTGCCGCCACCTGTACCGCTCATGATAGACAGCCCACCTTTAATATCGTCAATAGGCCTTTATTAGGCATTTAACGTTCAATTATAGAGCTTCTTTTGGTACTGCTGTAAAACACCCTTGACCACACTGAATTCCACACTTACACAAAACACTAAGCGAACAACTTTTCTGGTAACCGTGCTAGCATAAAACCACTAATAAGAGCACCTAGGGCAACTCCCGCCATAACCCAAGAGGCTAATTTCCAGGATACATTGCCATTTTAAAGATAAGCAATTGCTGAAAAAGTTGATGTAAATAATATCGATACCAGTGACGTTGCAATTGCAACGGTGACCACCTAACTTGATGGAAAACACAACCTAAACCACTGTTTAATAACAGCTATTTAAAGTTCCACTACATTCAGCACAAATATACTAATATAAATGGCGCCCATGCATACTTTAAACTGCGATAACGCCTGAATATTCCTCATACTTTATATGAAATAAATACATCTTACCATTTTGGAGGTCTAGACGTTTAGATTACCAAGTCAGGCTTTTTATATTTTCATCCGATATCGTGAGTAAATTCTAATTAGGAGTGCTCACTTAAAATGAATAATGAATGTGGTTCATGTTTTAAGTGAAATAAAACCATTTTTATTCATCTACCAATCCACGTATAAATAATGCAGGTTTTATATCAGAAATTGGATACCAGATCACAATGAAAGATTTTATATTTACGATTAAGAGCACTAGCCTCGATGAAAACTATCACCCGTCAGACAATACGCGCATTACGACCAACTTTGCTAATTTGGCTAGAGGAACCTACCGCCAAGCAAACCTGCGCAATGCCTTAAAGATGATTGATAATCGTTTTAATGCTTTGGCGCATTGGGATAACCAAAAAGGAGAGCGTTACAGCGTAGAACTTGAAATCATTTCCGTTGATATAGATATTGAAGGCCGTGGTGATACCTTCCCATCTATAGAAGTATTAAAAACAAATATTGTTGATCATAAAACAAACAAGCGCATTGAAGGTATTGTAGGGAATAATTTTTCTTCTTATGTGCGCGACTATGATTTTAGCGTATTACTGCAAAACCATAATAAAAATCAGCCCAAATTTAGCATTCCAGATAACTTTGGAGAACTGCATGGAAATATATTTAAATCATTCTTAAATTCGAGCGCTTACCGTGAAAACTTTAATAAACCACCGGTTATATGCCTCAGTGTTTCGGATAAAAAAACCTACCATCAGACTGAAAATCAGCATCCTATATTGGGCGTTGAATACCAGCCAACTGAATCTTCGTTGACTGAGCAATATTTCAAAAAAATGGGGTTACAGGTTCGCTACTTTATGCCGCCAAATAGTGCTGCCCCTTTGGCTTTTCATTTTATTGGTGACTTACTCAATGATTACACTCATCTTGAGCTTATTAGCACCATTAGCACAATGGAAACTTTTCAAAAAATATACAGACCTGAAATTTATAATGCTAATGCTGCTGCAGGGAAGTGTTATCAACCAAACTTGAATAGCTTAGATCATTCATTAACTCAAATTGTTTATGATCGAACTGAACGTAGTCAATTAGCTAATGAACAGGGGAAGTTTACTGAGAAGCACTTTATAAATCCACATCAAACGGTGCTTGAGCAATGGTCTGCTAATTACACTTAATAGCTGCATTTTATAGCTACGTTTAATAATTATCCTAAATATACGGCATTATTCATTATGAAAACATTTCTTAACAAAACAATATTACCGACTTCAACTGCTGGCAGTTTGCCTAAACCTTCTTGGCTTGCAGAGCCTGAGACACTTTGGTCACCTTGGAAACTACAAGATGACCAATTAACGGAGGGCAAACACGATGCCTTGCGCGTATCGTTACAAGAGCAACAACAAGCTGGTATTGATATTGTCAGTGATGGCGAACAAACACGCCAACATTTTGTTACGACGTTTATTGAGCACCTAAACGGCGTTAATTTTGAGAAGCGTCAAACTGTTAGAATTCGTGATCGCTACGATGCGAGTGTACCGACAGTTGTAGGTCCTGTTACCCGCCAAAAACCTGTTTTTGTTGAAGATGCCAAATTTTTACGTCAGCAAACCAAGCAACCTATAAAATGGGCCCTACCTGGCCCCATGACAATGATCGATACACTTTATGATGACCATTATAAAAGTCGCGAAAAACTAGCTTGGGAATTTGCCAAAATTCTTAATCAAGAAGCCAAAGAATTGGAAGCGGCGGGTGTTGATATTATTCAGTTTGATGAACCCGCATTTAATGTCTTTTTTGATGAGGTAAATGACTGGGGAATTGCGACTTTAGAAAGAGCAATTGAAGGACTTAAATGCGAAACTGCCGTACATATTTGCTATGGCTATGGCATCAAAGCCAATACAGATTGGAAAAAAACGTTGGGGTCAGAATGGCGACAATATGAAGAGGCTTTTCCCAAGTTGCAAAAATCTAATATTGATATTATCTCATTAGAATGCCACAACTCGCATGTTCCAATGGAACTACTTGAACTCATTCGAGGTAAAAAAGTAATGGTAGGCGCGATTGACGTTGCAACCGATACCATCGAAACACCAGAGGAAGTCGCTAATACTCTACGAAAAGCACTGCAATTTGTAGATGCCGATAAACTCTACCCTTGTACCAACTGCGGCATGGCCCCTCTATCTCGCCAAGCAGCAAGAGGCAAACTAAACGCCTTGAGCGCAGGCGCAGACATCGTCCGAAAGGAACTACTAGCCTAGTTAGCGTTATAATAACAAATGGTAAAGTTACCTTTTCGGCTTGTATAGTATATAGGTGCTGCGCTTTAGAGGAAAATAGGCTAGGTGCTAAGTAAATCATGGCTAAAACTAGCTTCTACACGTGTTCAAATCTTGTAGGAGCTAGTTTTAGCTGCGAATGAGCTTTATATATTTATATTCGTGCTCATCCTTTTTTCTTTGTGTAAAAAGGTTTTAAATTATGTTGTAGTCACTAATTCCAAACATTTATAACTTACAGGTAGTATCGCAGAGCGCTTCTGTAACCTCGGTGGTGCAGCCACTTATACCGAAATATTGCCCGCATCTCACTTTAACCTCTTTTATTGCTAATTTTACCCTTGCAAACTCGCTAACTTCACTTAACTTTTTTGATCCAAATCAACTTCTATCTCGCTGCTTATCAACTTAATAAAATTGTTTGATCTCGATCATATCGACCATATTCAACCCACCCTATGATTAACTCATAGACATTAGGAGGCGGTTATGGACATATTCTTCAGAGATTTTTTTAGCGACCCAGTACTATTTTTATCATTTGGTTTTTTGGGCGTTGTGATTAGTTTATGTCTTTTCTTTGTGTATTTTTTTATTAAAAAAGTGCATGAAGCAAAACTCCCTAACCAACCACATTAAGCACGACGCACTAAAGCGCCTAATCAATTTATTGATTAGGCGCTTTTTATTTCTCTTTAAAGAAAGTTTGTTACACTAACCCTCAATTTTACAAAGTGCGTAGTCCCTTTATGATCTCACAGTTCAAGCCTGCGTGGTGGATGACTAATCGTCATGTGCAAACCATAATGCCACGATTTTTTCGCCCATCTCACGCAACTCGTTATCAATTAGAATTACTTGATACACCCGATGGGGATTTTTTAGAACTGGCTTGGTCACTTCCTAAAGACGATAATACGCCGCTTGCCATAGTGTTACATGGACTAGAGGGTAATATTAATAGCTTTTATGCCAAAGGCATGATGAAGGCGTTAAAAAAGCAAGGCTTTAGCGTAGTATTAATGCACTTTCGTAACTGCTCAACCGAGGCTAACCGCTTACCCCGCGCCTATCACAGTGGCGAAACTGGCGACTTAGACTTTTTGCTCCGCCACCTTAAACAACAACTCCCTAATCGCCCGATGGTTGCAGTTGGTTTCTCGCTGGGCGCAAATGTATTGGCCAAATATTTAGGTGAACAAGGCGAACAATGTTTACTCAAAGCCGCTGCGATAGTATCTGCACCTTATGAATTATCGGCGTCATGCCAAGTGATCCGTAAAAGCTTAGCAAAGATTTACCAAAAGTATTTACTCGATCGTATGAAGCAATCAATGACGCGCAAGCTCCCGCAAATAAAACAACAACTAGCCCTAACTCCCGAGCAACTAGCTGATATCGATGACCTATGGGATTTTGACAATCAACTTACTGCACCGTTACACGGTTTTTCAGGCGCTGAAGATTATTACCAGCAAGCCAGCGCGAAACCTTACTTAATTAAAATAGCCAGACCGACATTGCTAATACACGCGAAAGATGACCCCATGCTGTCAATCAAAGCCGTGCCGACTAGGCAGGAAGTAAGTGAGCATGTTACGCTGCGCGTCTCAGAGAAAGGCGGCCATGTTGGATTTATTAGTGGCAACAACCCTTTTAAACCTGTTTATTGGTTAGAGCACGCTATTCCGCAATATTTTAAGCAACAATTAGAGTCGTTATGATCATCCCACACGAACAGCTAGATAAAGATACCTTATATAATTTAATCGAAAGCTATGTGCTACGTGAAGGCACCGATTACGGCGAACAAGAGTTCAGCATTGAAAGTAAAGTTGCACAGGTTAATCAACAATTACAAAATGGTGAAGCCATGGTGTTTTTTTCAGAGCTGCACGAGTCAGTGACTATTATCTCTAAAGGTGAATTTGAAGCTCTGCAAAGCGAAGCGCAATTTAACGAGTAAACTTGCCAGCTGCACAATAAAACCTCACAATGTTTTTTTACTTTAAGAGCCATTAAAAATGATAAAACTAAGCTCAATTGTTATTGTCGCTTCACTTGCCCTCAACGCAAGCGCACAAGCACAACAAAAAACATATGACGCATCAGAAAAAGCGATAAAACTGACCCACGAAACCATTTTAATCGATACTCACATTGATGTTCCGTACCGTATTCATAAAAACTGGGTTGATGTCACCAAAGCGACAGATGGTGGCGATTTTGATTATCCTCGCGCTGTGAAAGGCGGTTTAAACGCCCCGTTTATGTCAATATATATTCCTGCTCATTTAGAGTTTGAAGGTAAAGGGAAGAGCTATCAGCTCGCCAATCAAATGATTGATAGTATGGAATCTATAGCTTTACGTGCACCCGACAAATTTGCAATTGCCAGCTCAACCGCTGATATAAAAGAGCAGTTTAAACAAGGCAAACTGTCTATTGCTATGGGTATGGAAAATGGCTCGCCAATTGAAGGCGACATGAAAAATCTACAACACTTTTTTGACCGTGGCATACGTTACATTACGTTGGCCCACTCACAAAGCAACCATATATCAGACTCATCTTATGATATTCGCCGTAAGTGGAAAGGCCTCAGCCCATTCGGTAAAAAGCTAGTAACTGAAATGAACAACATCGGTATGTTAATTGATGTATCACATATCTCTGATGATGCTTTTTACCAAGTAATAGAGCAGTCTAAAACACCGGTAGTGGCGTCGCACTCATCACTACGCAAATACACCCCCGGCTTTGAGCGTAATATGAATGACGATATGCTCTTAGCGCTTAAAGAAAACGGCGGGGTAATTCAAATTAATTTTGGTTCAAGCTTTGTCACTGCAAAAGCAGGCACTTGGGGTAAGCAATTAAAAAGCTCAAAAGAGTCTGCTAAAAAAGACGGGGCGACATTAACCAAAGATTTTGATGCTGCGTACCGTGCTAAAAATCCCTACCCATTTGCGAGTCTTGAGCAAGTGCTTGATCATATCGATCACGTAGTTGAGTTAATTGGTATAGATTATGTAGGTATTGGCTCTGATTATGACGGAGTTGGTGATTCACTACCAAGAGGCTTAAAAGATGTGTCGAGCTATCCTAATCTTGTTCAAGGTTTAATGGACAGAGATTACAGCGACAAAGATATTAAAAAGATTTTAAGCGGCAATATACTAAGAGTATGGCAGCAAGCCGAGGAATACGCTAAAAAGCATTAATTTTATTAAGCTAAACATGTAAAATTTAGGAGCGCGAACTATCGCGCTTCTTTTTTATTCATTGTTATTTGTCCGCCTCAATTGCCTTAGCAACCTCTTCAGCCAACGGACCTTGTGCAGTCGTTGCCGCTTGATTAATAAGCTTAAGTATATCGCTGTCCTTTGGAATCTTCGCTTGGGCGCAGCTAAAATCTTGCTTTAAATCCATTTTAAATTGCGATGCTTCAGCCAATAAACTACCGCTAGCCACCTCATAAGCATACATTTTTGCATTCGTATCTAGCGTCAATTAACTTGGCCGGTTCCGCGTCAATTATCTTGGCCGGTTGACACCGAATTTTATTTGCTCTTATTGAGCGCTGTTTTGCGTCGGTAACTTTCACCTTCGCAATGAATAATCGTTGCATGATGAACCAAGCGATCTATTGCCGCTACAGTCATCGTTGAATCATCAAATAGTTCATCCCATTGTTCGAATGATTTGTTTGATGTGATGATCATGCTGTGTCGCTCATAGCGATGGGCTATCAATTCAAACAGCACGCTCGTTTCCTGTTCCGTTTTTCGTACGTAACCAACGTCATCAACGATTAATAAGCTGTATTTATCGAGCTTTACAAGTTCGTCTTGCAAGCGTAAATGTCGCTTTGCTTGCTGGAGTTGTTGAACAATCGCTGACGCGGCAACAAACTTAACTTTATGGCCCTGCTCGATAAGGCCATAACCGATACTACTGGCGATATGCGTTTTACCAAGACCACTGGCGCCAAATAGCAATATATTGCCACCGTGCTTCAACCAATCCGGCTGATTTATTAAATCAGCAACAAGGGGCTTACTAACCCCATCAACAAGGGTAAAGTCGAAGCTGCTAAGGTGTTTACCCACGGGCAATTTTGCATCTTTTAAAAGCCGCTGAAGGCGTTTATCATCGCGTGTCGCAAGTTCAATATGGCACAGCTCAGATAAGTATTGCTGTGGGCTCCATTGTTCTTCTATCGCTTTTTTGCCCAGGGTATTCCACTGTTGAAGCATGGTGCTAAGCTTTAATTGTTTCAGCATTAAAGGTAACGAGGCCGTGAAGTTATCCATGTAGACCTCCCGGTATCATGCTGCTATAAGCGCTCAAGCTGTGTTGCTTTATTGTTATTGTGGGTATGTTTGATGCAATCACTAAAAATTGCGCTTCACATTCTCGGATGGCCGGTAATTGTCGCTGAGTAATTGACGCTGCTACAAATCGTCCTAATTGACGTTCGCACCCACTTTGTTTTGCTAAATGGAGCAGTTTTACCATGTAATAGCTCGCTTCATCCGCTAAAAGGTGGGCATTAACGTATTCCCAAATAGCTTTGTAATTGTCGCTTGGAAGTAAGTCGTCACGTAGTTGTGAGTAGCGAAATGCCAATGGTTTTTTAACCAGTGCGTCAATAACATGCAAGTAACTAATATTACGTGCACGGCATCCTTTAGAAGCATAGACACGCGCTAACGTTTGAACTAAATCGCTGCCATAGTGCAGCTCTAAACGGTTGTCATATAAACGAACCAGTAATCGGCTACCAATAAGGCGTGACGGGACGCTATAGGTAACACGTTTCAATGAAATAGTACTCGTACGTGACACCGTTAGATAATGCTCGGTGTAATTGACGCTCATCGTCCGTGGTAAAGCATGTAATTGTCGCTGCTCTACTGCGTATTTATCACTTACACGGCGATTACGGCGAGCTACAATGTCGGCAACAAACGATTCATAGACTTCTCTTGTCTGAAAGTCATAACTACCACGGATTTTTAATGCTTGCTCCAGTTGCGATTTAAGATGCCCATGAGGGCTCTCAATAGCCCCATTTTCATGCGCAATACCGCGGTTATTGCGGGTCGCTTTAAAGCCATAATGGGTGACTAATTCATTAAAGCGCTCTGTAAAATCGTTATCATTAGTGTGATTACGATAGGCGGCACTCAGACTGTCTGTACGCACTTCTTTAGGCACACCGCCGGCTGCTTTAAATGCGTTTTGCACGCCATCAGAAAAAGCAGCAAAGCTTTCACCGCCGTAGATCACTTGGGCGTAAGCCCAGCCACTGGCGGGCATACGATAATGAAACAACATATGCTTTAAGGGTTCACTAGCAATGGTAACGGGTGACTTCACATGTGTAAAATCACACATACCTAATAGGCCATACTCGTGTGTTTGCAGGAATACGACCTCTTTACTTGAGCCATACAGTGCCCGCCATTTATGAATTCGACGCTCTAATGTACGCCGTGAGCTAGGGTTAAATTTGTCGGTGTGAAACTCGCAAAGGTGATCAAAAATTCCCACCGGAGTTAACGTTGCATCACCTTGAAGTAGAGGGACAACAATACTGTCCCAGATAGACTCAAGTGGATCTATACGCGTTCGCCATTGGCGTTTATTAGACAATGGCTGCTCATCCAGTTTATCAATGCGCCTTGCTGAACGTTCTGAAATACCTGCTTTCGCAGCCGCGATAACTTGGCTATTACGTTTTCTATGTTTCATATAAATAGTGACCTGCTGATCAGTGATTCGTGTTCCCGGCACAGTGAACTCCTCCGTTCTGCTGTACCGAACCTTATCAGATCAACCGGCCAAGATAATTGTCGCTAGACCGGCCACCGTAATTGTCGCTTAATACATTCGTGTTTAATGCGTTATCACTTGCATAAAAGCCTTCTTTTGACTTGTAATGATAGTCACCATCAAAAATAACTAGCATATCCACCTCATCGCTATTGTTAAACTCTAAGTTTTGCCATAACGACGCCCCCTGTTCAGCATCTTTGAGTATAATAAGCTCTCGCTTAAGCGGAACAAACTCCGTGTTCACCTGTGAACTTACATCAGTTAGCGTTGAGCTTAATTGCTCGCTAAAGCTTTTATTTAATGAATGAGGCAGCTTATAAACCTGACGCTCGTTACTAAATACCGTCAAAGCGGTATAAGTACAGAGTAAGTTATCGCCAAGTGTGGAAATAACTCCAATCTTCTTAATTGGCTGCTGAGTAAGTTTTACTTTTGGTGCCTCTGATTGAGCTGCGCATCCTGATAAAAATAGTACAATGAAAATCCACCTACTCATTTCCGCATCCCTTATTTGTTTATAATTTTAAGACGCTCAGTATATTCAGGTATAGCTTAATTTTATATGAAAATAACCATTTACATGAGCGTTTTTCGCTATTATTGATAGTGCTGTTTATCAAGATTAAACTTTCGACATTAAAGCGCCACCTACAAAATCCAAAGCTTGTAACTCAAATCGCAGGCATTAAAAAAGGCCACCTAAGTGACCTTTTTAGTAAGTAAATTAGCTAAGCTAATAATTACTTAACGATAGTTGCTACTAAGCACCTACGTCTAAGGTAACAGCGCCACCTTCACATGACACAAAACTCAAATCGCAGGCATTAAAAAAGGCCACCTAAGTGACCTTTTTAGTAAGTAAATTAGCTAAGCTAATAATTACTTAACGATAGTTGCTACAACACCAGCACCTACAGTACGGCCACCTTCACGGATAGCAAAACGAAGACCTTCGTCCATCGCAACTGGCGCGATAAGCTCTACAGTCATCTTGATGTTATCACCAGGCATTACCATTTCTACGCCTTCTGGTAACTGTACGTCACCTGTTACGTCAGTTGTACGGAAGTAGAACTGTGGACGGTAACCTTTGAAGAATGGAGTATGACGGCCACCTTCATCTTTCGAAAGTACGTATACTTCTGAAGTGAAAGTTGTATGTGGGTTGATTGAACCTGGCTTAGCTAGTACTTGACCACGTTCAACGTCTTCACGTTTAGTACCACGTAGAAGTGCACCAATGTTCTCACCAGCACGACCTTCGTCAAGTAGCTTACGGAACATTTCAACACCCGTACAAGTAGTCTTAGTAGTATCTTTGATACCTACGATTTCTACTTCGTCATTCACGTTGATGATACCCGCTTCAACACGACCAGTTACAACAGTACCACGACCTTGGATAGAGAAAACATCTTCGATAGGCATGATGAATGGCTTATCGATGTCACGCTCTGGCTCTGGGATGTAAGAATCTAGTGCTTCTGCAAGCTCAACGATCTTGTCTTCCCATTGCTTTTCACCTTCAAGTGCTTTAAGTGCAGAACCTTGAATTAGTGGTAAGTCATCACCTGGGAAGTCGTATTCAGAAAGAAGTTCACGAACTTCCATCTCTACTAGCTCAAGTAGTTCTTCGTCATCAACCATGTCACATTTGTTCATGAACACAACGATGTAAGGAACGCCAACTTGGCGAGAAAGTAGGATGTGCTCACGCGTTTGTGGCATTGGACCATCAGTCGCCGCAACTACTAGAATAGCGCCGTCCATTTGTGCAGCACCCGTGATCATGTTTTTTACATAATCGGCGTGACCAGGACAATCTACGTGTGCGTAGTGACGAGTTGGCGTATCGTATTCAACATGTGAAGTTGAGATTGTGATACCGCGCTCGCGCTCTTCTGGAGCGTTATCGATTGATGCGAAATCTTTAGCAACACCGCCGTATACTTTTGCAAGTACGTTAGTGATTGCTGCAGTTAGGGTTGTTTTACCGTGGTCAACGTGGCCGATTGTACCTACGTTTACGTGCGGTTTTACGCGTTCAAACTTTTCTTTTGCCATGACGGAACCTATCAGTTTTGTGTATCTAGACTACATATGAAAATAATCCACCATAAGTAGATTAAGTTAATTTTTTCAAATTTTAAATAGTTTTTTCTGACAGATAAAAGGAGAAGTCAAGAATGGGCTTAGAAACTGGTGCTGATAGGCAGATTTGAACTGCCGACCTCACCCTTACCAAGGGTGCGCTCTACCAACTGAGCTATATCAGCAACACCAGAAACTGGAGCGGGCAGCGGGAATCGAACCCGCATCATCAGCTTGGAAGGCTGAGGTAATAGCCATTATACGATGCCCGCGTAAGAACCTGTTCTTAAACTACCTCTAACCGTCAAGAATAAAGTGGTGGAGGGAGCTGGATTCGAACCAGCGAAGGCTGAGCCGTCAGATTTACAATCTGATCCCTTTGGCCGCTCGGGAACCCCTCCACGAAAATTCTTTACTAAGTCACTTCCGGTAAAAGGAAAGTGGTGCCGACTAACCGAGTCGAACGGTTGACCTACTGATTACAAGTCAGTTGCTCTACCAGCTGAGCTAAGTCGGCACTGCTTTAGTACGGGGCGAGATTCTAGAGTAAGGTTTGTTGGGATGCAACAACAAAATCAAAAAAAGTGTGAATTTACACTTCAAATGCTCAGTTTTCAGACAAAAGTAGCTGTTTTTAGTCTTTAATACTGAGTTGCTGCCAATAACTCAATCCTTTCATAACTAACAAAGAATCAAAATCACTACCTGGAAGGTGCTGTTGTAATAACGCTCCATACCCCCCTGCTAAAACTATTTGTGCTTCATCAGGTAAATGCAACATTGCTTGTTCAATGGCACCAATGGTAGCTACTAACGCGCCATTTTTTAAGCCATTTGGGGTATTCACTCCCAGCTCATTACTAAAAAGCGTATTTTTATCATCAAACACACGTTGAGTGTTTTGTGTTAATGATTGGGTCATCAAATCTAGGCCCGGTAAAATCCACCCCCCTAAGTGCTGCCCCGTATCTGTTAACACATCAATGGTGGTTGCCGTGCCTGCATCAATAATAATGCAATTTTTTTTAGGCCACAGGCTATAAGCGGCAATAAGTACTAGCCAACGATCAATCCCTAAATTATTTACTTGTCGGTAAGCGCATTTAAGCTTACCAAGTTCTGCGGTTACTTTAGCCTCGGTGCAATTAATTCCTAGTTCAGTAGCGCGAGCTAAAAGCTTGTTCATCATCTCGCTTTTACCTACGCAGGCGTAAACCAACTCGGTTACTTGTGACCAAGGAATACTATTAGCTTCGCAGGGAGTTAGCTGCTGCGTTTGGCATAGCACTATTTTGACTGAAGAGTTACCCACATCAACAAGTAGCTTCATGATTTAACCTTACGTAAAGAAATTTCTCCACCGTAATAACTTTTCACTTCGCCATCGCATCTAATACGAATCCCCCCTAGACCGTCAATCCCTTCACAAATACCTTGCCAGCTGCGATTTCCGGTAGAGAGCTCCACATACTGTTTGGCAAAAGCATTAAGGCTATTCCACTGCTGATACATCTGCTGTAAACCATGTTCACTAAATTCAGCTAAGCGTTGCTCTAAACTAAAGGTTAACTGCGCTACTAAGTCGTTTTTATCGATTGTTTGGCAATGCTGACTTAGGTCGGTCCAAGCTTGGTCAATCTGTTGGCTCGCACTTTCTGGCATTTGCAGGTTAATACCAATACCAATCACTAACTGACAAGGTCCTTGTGGTTGACCATCTAATTCCACCAGCACACCTGCGAGCTTTTCTTTGTTTAAGTAAATATCGTTAGGCCACTTCAGCTCAACATCCAGTTGATAAAGCGTTTTTAAAGCATCATATACAGCAAGCCCTACCGCAATAGATACGCCCATAGCCGCTTGTAAGCCATCATCTAAGCACCAAAAATAGCTATAATATAAGTTCGTACCAAATGGAGATTGCCACACGCGCCCTCTGCGCCCGCGCCCGGCTTCCTGCATTTCTGCAACTACAACAGATCCAGATTCAAGCGCTGGGTTTACTTGAATACGACGCATTAGTTCGCTGTTGGTCGAATCAATAATAGGCTGCACATCAACTTGCGCTGTTTTGCCTCCTAATTGCTGATACTTTGTTTTTATTGCATCACTACTTAATAAACCAACATTATTATTTAAACAATAACCCTTACCGCTCACTTTAAATATATCTAGCCCCATTTCTTGCAATGAACTTATATGCTTACCTACTGCGGCACGGCTAATGCCTAGTTGCTCACCTAATAACTGCCCAGAGATAAACCCGCCTTGATTTAACGCATTTAAAATTGCCTGCTTGTTGCCATAAGGCGCTTTCATGGCTGCTCCTGTAAATTAATATTACACTCATCAGAATCGGCCATTAGCCGTACTTCATGGTGTAAGTGTATTTGATAGCGTTGCCATACTTGCTGCTGGATGTGTTTTATCATAGCAACTAAATCACCGCCTTGGCTGTTGCCATGGTTAACTAATACGAGAGCTTGTTGCTCGTATACCTCAATACCTGCAATACGATGTCCTTTTAAACCCGCTTGTTCAATCAACCAACCAGCAGCGATTTTATGATGTGCATCATCATAAAAATAATGAGGTAATTGCGAGTGGCTTTTTAATAAAGCATGTAATTGTGAGTTAGGGATTATGGGATTTTTAAAAAAACTACCAGCATTTGCAAGCACATACGGGTCAGGTAATTTACTATTTCGGGTAGTTATAACCTGCTCATAAACGGCTTTTGCTGTGACCTTACTAAGCTTTTGCAATGGCCCATAACTTAGCTCTGGCTGCCATTGTTTTGGTAAACAAAGTCCGACTTGAGTGATCACCACTTTATTTTTTAAAGCATGCTTAAAAATTGAGTCGCGATAGCCAAACTGACACTCTACTTTACTAAGGCGTATAACTTGCTTTTGAGCAATATCAAAATACTCTACGTATTCAATATACTTTGCCAGCTCTACACCATAGGCACCAATATTTTGCACCGGCGCCGCCCCAACGGTACCCGGTATTAAGGCTAAATTTTCAAGCCCAGGCATATCGTGATCTAAGGTGTAAGTAACTAATTTATGCCAGTTTTCACCGGCCGCGACTTCCAATAAGTAATCATTTTCACGAGGAGTTAGGGAAATCCCCTTAGTAGCCATTTTAATCACGGTACCTTGGTAGTCGTTTAAAAAAACAGTATTACTACCCTCACCTAAAATACAAAAAGGGACACTAAACAATTGCTGCTGCAATTGTTTAGTGTCGGTGATTTCACATAGGTGCAAACACTGACTAGGTAACGAAAATGTATGGAAAGTTTGCAGGGACTGAGCCACAATAAGCCTCAAAATTTACCAGTAACTAATCGCACTAGTTTAACCTATCGTCGCAAAACGCGCACTAGATTGTAAAAAATGCTCAACCCTGCCTTTCAATCATGATATAAAACCAGCACTTTTTATTCGTTCCAGGGTATTTATGAAAATCAAACCTCTCTTTTTAAGCCTCGCTATGGCAGGTATGTGCTCTCAAGCAATGGCCAGCGCCATTGACCAAAATTCGTATGCCAACCTTGATGATGTAATCACTACACATTTAAACCTTGATTTAGATATCGACTTTGCCGACAAGCAGTTAGAAGGTTTTGTTGAGCATACCCTTAAGTGGCAAAATACCAGCAGTAAAAAGTTAGTGCTTGATACTCGTGATTTAGATATTGATAAAATAATGTACCAGTCACAAGATGGTCATTGGCATAAAGCAGCCTTTACGCTTGCTAAACGTGATGATGTTAAAGGTTCGAAACTTACTATTACTTTTAAAAGCCAAGCGCCTAAAGTACGTATTTACTACAACAGTCGCCCTGAAGCATCCGGCTTACAATGGTTAACACCAGAGCAAACTGCAAGTAAAACGCTACCATTTATGTATAGCCAATCGCAGGCTATTCATGCCCGTAGCTGGATCCCAGTACAAGATACACCTGCGATGCGTGTAACGTACTCGGCGCGTATCCATACACCTGAAGATATTCGTGCTGTAATGAGTGCAGATAACAAAGATGCACTTTATAAAGATGGCGATTATCACTTTACTATGCCCCAAGCGATCTCTCCTTATTTAATCGCTATTGGTGCGGGTAATCTTGAATTTAAAGCCATGTCACACCAGACAGGTGTTTTTGCTGAGCCAACAATTTTAGATGCCTCAGTGGCTGAGTTTAACGACACTCAAATGATGATCGACAAAGCCAATGCTATGTACGGCGAATATGCCTGGGGTCGTTATGATCTATTAATGCTTCCGCCAAGCTTTCCGTTTGGTGGCATGGAAAACCCACGTCTATCGTTTATTACCCCAACAGTTGTAGCGGGTGATAAAAGCTTAGTTAATTTAATTGCTCATGAACTTGCTCATTCGTGGTCAGGAAACCTAGTGACTAACGCTACATGGGAAGACTTATGGCTTAACGAAGGTTTTACCTCGTACGTTGAAAACCGCATTATGGAAGAAGTGTTTGGTCGAGACCGTGCGATTATGGAGCAAGCGCTAGACACTGCAAGCCTTCGCGCACAACTTAAGACAATAGACGCACCAGATACACGCCTTAATCTAAAACTTAATGGGCGCGATCCGGACGATGCATTCAGCTCAGTGCCTTACACTAAAGGTCAGCTATTTTTGATCTACCTTGAAGAAAAGTATGGTCGCGACAAGTTTGACCCATTTGTAAAAGCTTACTTTGATGAGTTTGCGTTTAAATCGCTAACTACCGCTGAGTTTGTAACTTACTTAAAAGCCAACTTAATTGAAGAATATCCAGGCGTAGTAAGCATGGATAAAGTAAATGAGTGGATTTTTGAGCCAGGCTTACCCAGTGATGCGCCAAACCCAACATCAGATGCGTTTGATAAAGTCGATAATGTGACTCAAGCATGGCTAAAAGGCGATACAACTGCGGCTGAACTACCCACAGCTGATTGGACTGTCCATGAATGGCTTCACTTTTTAAATAACCTACCTCGTGATTTAAGCATTGAGAACATGACCGAGCTTGATAGCCAATTTAACCTTACTCAATCAACTAACACAGAGCGCGCATTTGCTTGGTATATGCTGGCAGTAGGTAATGGTTATCAACCAATTTATCCAGCACTTGATAAGCATTTATCTGGGATTGGTCGTCGTAAATTAATTGTGCCTTTATATAAAGCACTAATTAAAAATGGCAAACGTGAATGGGCGCACGATGTATACATGAAAGCACGTCCGGGTTATCACCCATTAGCACAAGGTACAGTCGACAACTTATTTGCTAAATAATAACGAGCAAGTAACACCATTTAAAAAGGGCGATAACTCGCCCTTTTTTGTGTTTTAAGCCCAACATGGATGTAGGTAAGGGTCGTGAGTAGGGCGCGGTAGCTTTGCTCAATTTTTTACTTAGCTCGTTAGTTTACAAGTCTCGCGTCGCGATTAAATCGCCTCTAAATTGAACACACTTTTATCTTAAAAGGACAACCAATCCTACCCCTTACTTTTTAGTCACTTTGTTCAAAAATGCTTGGCGCTCTTGTACTGTCGCTTTTTGCCACCAAAAATCTAGCATTGCCGCTGCGCTCGGTTCTTTTTGCGTGGCTGCATGGCGACTCGATGCTTTAGCAGGAAATATTGCTGCCTTGCCCGTAGTAACCGTTGCTGTAGCGACCTGTGCTGGGGCTACTTGCTTAACAGTGGGTGCTGCGCTTACTTTTGGGCTACTAAGTATACTTAACGGTTCAGCCAGCGCACTCCCTTTAGGTTTAAGGCTAACTTGGGGTGACTCGGCAAATGCTTTAGCAGCTACAGCATTATCAGCACGATTAAACACGACCTCGTAATCTGTACCTTCATCAATGGTAACTTGCACCCAAAATGGTTTTGAATCAACAGTGGTATGGTTGTCATAACCTTGTTCGTATAAATCCGTGTACCTAAGTTTTAATTTATGTGTACCCGGCGCCAATTCGATATCATCAACACGGCTAAAAAATGACTGTTCAATCACTCGATCATCGGCTTGCAGTGGGACCAACTCTTCAGGAAAGTGAATGATTTCTGCCACACTATTTAAACTAAAGCACAATGCAGCAGCTGTTGTTAGTCTTATTAATTTACGCATACTTACCCCTTTATGTTTAATTTCAGTTTGACACCACAAACAAATTTTGTCATTAGTGGGGGAATCTTATGTAATCTATAATATGAGTATAAAATGAGCCAAGAGACTATTTTTAGTAAAATAATCAACCGTGAAATTCCCGCCGACATCATTTATGAAGATGAGCAATCACTCGCTTTTAAAGACATCAACCCGCAAGCGCCTTTTCATGTTTTGATTATCCCAAAAAAAGCGATTGCGACAATTAATGATATTACCGAAGAAAATGCATCATTAGTGGGCCATTTATACGTAGTTGCAGCAAAACTCGCTAAACAACATGGATTTAGTGATGATGGCTTTCGAGTTGTGATGAATTGTAACGAGCATGGCGGACAAACTGTTTATCATATTCATTTACATATGCTAGCGGGTAAGGAAATGGGATGGCCACCATACCAAGCTAAGAAGAAAGAATTGCATTAAGTTTTTTAATGTAATTTTATGTAAACAACACCTTTGCTATAGATTGGGTTACAATAAAAAATAGCAATAAATACAAATATATAAAACAGAAAGAAAACAAAAAATTACACAAGATAGTACTAAACTAGCAATAAAACTGTATTTACATAGGAAACTTCTAATACTAAAGGCCCGTCTTGCATGATAGGATTCATAAGTCAACTTTATTCAAGAGTATGTAAACCATGAGCAATTCAGCCTTTTTACTATTAGACGTAGAACCGATTAATACGATTGGTATCAATGTATTAGAACCCCTTTTGAAAACTCAGGGGCTTGAGGTAACGACTGGGACTAATATCGCCGACGTACCTGAAGACACCCGCTTATTGTTTATTGAAGCGTCAAGCCGAGATGCTTGGAACAAGCTAAAAGAGCAGTTCGTTAATTTGCGTTTTAAGTGCGATATTGTATTGTTTAATTTAGACGAAAATCCTGAACTTGCTAATCGCGCCCTATTAAGCGGTATTCGCGGCGTATTTTACACCACTGATAACGCTGATGTATTAATGAAAGGCATCCGCCTGCTACTTGAAGGCCAGCTTTGGTATCGCCGTGATATCATGTGTAACGCGCTAAACCGTATGTTGCAGTTTAATCAAGACACTCTTCATAAGTTGACCGACGGCGATATTGAGCCAATAAAACTCACTAAGCGAGAAAAAGCAATTATTGCCTTAATGAGCAATGGTTCTAAAAATAAAGAAATTGCCGAAGAGCTAAGCATTAGTCCGCATACAGTTAAAACTCACTTATACAGTGCATTTAGAAAAACCAAATGTCGTAACCGTATTGAGTTACTATCATGGGCCCAGCAAAATATTCCTGACGAAATTCGTTAGTTTTATCGAAAATAGGCACTTTTTTGAGTGCCTATTTCTCTTCTGCCGATAAGCGTTATATTTATTTAGCTATAGCGCCATCGTTTTGATGCGGCTAATTCTTTTCGCTTGGAACCGCAATGCTCGACTCCGTAACCCTTTATTTTACCAGCGCCGCCATGATGCTAGTAATGGCATTATTGAACTTCCTTACTTGGCGAGCCAATAAAAAAACCCCCGGTACACTACTTTATATTTATTATCCATTAATGGTGTTTGCCGCCGTAATGAGCTTTGCTGTTCATAGCTATTTAGATAACACCACCATTGGTGGTTTAGCCTATGGTTTATTCTTTAGTGCATCTATCATTCATGCCTTAGTAATTAGTCAATTTTTAAATTATCGCGGCGTGGAGTTTAAAATCTTTGTTGCCGTGACGATTATACTTGCTGGTGTATTAATGTACTTTAGTGCGGTTGATTCTAACTTGCGTAACCGCGTGCTCGCTTCTGACTTACAGCATATCTGTGAAGCGATTTTTTTACTGTATTTATTCATTCGGTTTGCCCGTAAAGCCTATCCAAATGGCAGTATTGTTTATATTTTGATTCTTAGTATTATTGTCATCGTATTTACACTGCGGGCATTTTTAATGGGCGAAGTTGACCGCTCAACACTCATCAATGAAAACTGGTTTAGTATCACCTTATTTATATACGGCGTCATTGCACCGATGTTCTACGCCACTGGCATGGCACTATTGTGTAATGAACGCCGAGAACAAAACTTAAATCAACTCGCAGAAAAAGCACATAAAGATTTAGAAATTCGGGGCTTATTTTTATCTACTATTAGCCATGAAATACGTACACCACTAAATGGAATTTTAGGCAGTGCGCAGCTTATTTTGAACCAATCAAGCGATCCCCGTGATAAACCTTATTGTGAAGCCATTATTAACTCTGCCGAATCGCTAAACTTACTCGTTGATAAAGTGCTCGACTATGCGAGCCTTGATCAACATAACGAAGCCCTTTATGAAGAAGATGTAGAGTTTAAAACTTGGCTTAATAATTTATGTTTATTACTGAGCCCGCTTGCAGAACAAAAGAACTTAACCTTTTCACTTTCCTACCAGTTACCTGAACAAGCCTGTTACTACTGCGACCAACAAAAATTACGGCAAATTATTATTAATCTAGTGGGTAATGCCATAAAGTTTACTGATCAAGGAAATGTCAAAGTTAATATATCATTACTTGAAGAACGCCAGCTTGAGCACCGTGTTCGTATCAGCGTGATCGATTCAGGCCCTGGCATTGAAAATGACGAAATTGAATACCTTACCGAGCCGTATATACAAAGTAATGCCGGCAAAGAAAAAGGCGGTACTGGCCTTGGCCTTGCCATAACAAGCCGCTTACTGGGTAAACTAAATAGCCAATTAAACATCACCAGTGAGCTAAATAAAGGGAGCTCTTTTAGTTTTGATATTAACCTCACTATTGGTGAGTTAAGCCTTGTTGAGCAGCGTCATCAATCAAAAGATTACTTAACCGGGCTCGACGTTTTGCTGGTCGAAGATTTAGATCTAAACCAAAAAATTGCTATTGAGTTTATGGCCGATGATGAGCATAAAATCAAGCTCGCTAGAGATGGTAAAAGTGCTATTGAATTGATGCAGCGGCACCATTTTGATGTCGTGCTGCTAGATATGAACCTGCCTGACTTAAATGGTCAAGATGTACTTAAAGCACTAAAAAAAATTGATCATAAAAACCAGCGTACACCTGTACTTGCGTTTACTGCAAGTCTAAGCCCCGATGAGATTAAAGAGTACTTCGCGTTGGGTATTAAAAATATTGTTGGCAAACCAATTAAGCAGCAAAAGTTACGCCAAGCTCTCAGTGACTCTCAAACCACGCAAAGCTCTAACTTTGCGGTTGATCTGAGTGATGTGTTGTACGACCAAAGCGCCGCTGATACATTAAAAAGTTCATTTAGTGAAGATGAAGTATCGTCAATTTATAACGAGTTTGTACTCTCTGCGCGTAATAAACTCATTCGCGCCCAACAACTTTGCGAACAACAACCAGAGCAATGTATAAAAATACTCCATCGCCAAGCCAGCACCGCCCTGCAACTAGGCTTTAATCGCTACGGCATGGAGCTTAAAAAACTCGAACGACGCTTACTCGACAATAAACCGCTTAAAGAATCACTTACCGACACTCTCGTGCTTTGGCAAAGCAGCCTAGAGCAGTATTTAAAGTATGTACGGAGTCAACTGAATTAGTTGGCTAGTTGCCGATAGTAAGGCTTCAAGGGACAAGTGCTTTGCTCTAGCAACATTCTAAAATAGCCTGTAAACACGGATTTATTCCACGCTTTTAATTCATTATCCGCCTAACTTTACTCTTTCTGCTATGGCGCTATTTACGTCCATACTGATCGTCAAAGCGTTCTATATCCGCTTCATCTAAAATCCCACCGGTTTGCACTTCAATCAGCATAAGAGGTTCATTTTGTCCATTAGCTAGGCTATGAATTTGACCGGCAGCTATATAACATGACTGGTCGGGTGTTAACGTATTTGCTTTTCCATCAATGTTTACATCAGCAGTACCTGATACCACCACCCAATGCTCAGCACGGTATTGATGGCGCTGAGTAGAAAGCTTTGCACCTGGAGTTACAATTATTTTCTTTACTTTAAAGCCAGCGCCTTCAACCAATACCCGATAACTACCCCACGGTCGATACACAGCTTGATGATGGATCAGTTTATTACTACTTTTAACAGCTAATCGCTTTAATAATTCAGGTAACTGATCTAGCTGGTTTTTATCAGCTACTAATGTGGCATCATGAGTGTGAATAACAGCTAAGTCTTTGACCCCTAAAGCGGCAATAGTATGGCCGCGCTCACTATTGAGTAAGTTATTTTCACTATTTAACAACACTGCATCTGCGTTTTTGTTATTGCCTTGCGCGTCTTTTTCTGCACTTTGCCACAAAGCATTAAAACTGCCTACATCATTCCATTTAAGCGCAAGTGGTAGTACCGCAACATTAGGGCTTCTCTCTAAAATAGCATAATCAATCGAATCACTTGGGCAATTTTGTAATGCACTTTCATCTGCGCGAGTAAAATCTAAATCGTGTGAAAACACCGCAGCATTCGCTACACTCTTGGCTATTTTAGGGGCAAAGCGCTCAAGCTCAGCAAGGTAAGCTTTAGGAGTAAATAAAAACATACCGCTGTTCCACGCATAACGACCATCTACAAGATATTGCTCAGCGACTGCGAGGCTTGGCTTCTCTTTAAACTCATCGACCTCAAAACAATAACTATCAGTAATCGGCGAGCCTTGCTTGATGTAACCATAGCCACAATTTGCAGAGTCAGGCTTGATAGCAAAGGTAATTAATTTGCCTTGCTCCGCGAGTTTTATTGCATCAGGTAGCTTATCTATAAGTAACGAGAAATTATCAATATGATGATCAGCAGGCATCACTAGCATCGGTGTATTCATACCTTGCTGAAGTGAAAAATGTGCTGCAAGTGCAATTGCCGGAGCGGTATTTTTACCTTCGCGTTCAAGTAATAATGCTGTGGGATCCACATGCTGTTGCTTACATTGGTCACTTGCAATAAAGCGGTGTTGTTCGTTGCACACTAAAATTGGCGCATTAAAAAATGGGGGATTTACCCGCTTGAGTGTATTTTGTAGTAGTGACTCATCCCCTAGCAACGGCAAAAATTGCTTTGGCATAGCTTGGCGCGATAAAGGCCAAAGTCGCGAACCAATACCCCCTGCTAAAATGACAGGAGTAACTGATGAAGTCATACTAAACACACCATATACAAACAAATGCTAAGTTTAGCAAACTACTCTGTGTGAAGATATTTGAATTACACAAAGCCGTTTACATGCTAGGTTTATATACGCAAGTCATCAACTTGGATTAGAATATTCATGTATAAATTGTTTGTTTTATTACTTACCGTTTTTTATAGCCATATAGCCGCAGCAAAAACAAATGTGTATCACTGCACTATTGAGGGTACTGCCACCTTTAGCCAGTTTCCATGTGGAAAAGACGCCAAAAAAGTTAATATCGCTGTTACTAATATCGCTAAATCTGCGGTAAATAATGACGACCAAGGCGTATCTGCCGAAATAGGAAACTACCTCACAGGGCAACAGATTGATCGTCAAATAAAAAAAAGTAAAAATAATATAAAAAAATTACAAGAGCAGCTTAATAGCCGAAAAATTCAAATAGATTATATGACTCAAGACAGCGCTAATCGTTTAGGGGCTAGTTCTATTAGCGATGCTATTACTCAACAGCGTAATAAAGTTGACCAACTTTATAAGCCTAAAATAGAACAGCAGCAAAAACAGATTGATCAGTTAACAGCGCTTAAAAGCAAAATAGATCAGGGTAGCTAGGGTCTTATATGGACTCCCTATTAATGTCAAAAATAAAATTGAAATAAATTAGATGCTAGCTTATATACGGGCTCAAATTGAGGAGCTACCCCTGGCCTCAAATGTATTCGCACCTTCATGACTTTTCTGTTGAGCAGTTTTTCAAACTTCAGACCCTAACAGTCTATTGAAGGTCGGTCTTACCTATTTCAATCGATCTTTCTGACAAGTCTTTAAGCCACAAGTAATTGTGGCTGATAATCTTTGTTATGCTTTTGCATTGCAAAAGCCGTTCTGATTGTTTTATTTGCTAACGCTATAGCGGCTACTTTTTTGCCTCGACGTACACTTAATGCTTTTAACCATATATCTTTTTGGCTACGAACTTCTCTTTTTTCTAGTTGTGAAACAACAGCTAATGCGCCTTTATACAAAGCACTACGCAGCTTCTTATTTCCTACTACTTTAGATATCGAGCCTATATTTTGTTTTCCCCCGCTACTATGCTGTACTGGTGTTAGACCAAAGCAGGCCGCAGCTTCTCGACCATTTTTAAAATGGGTTATATTACCTAGTGCTATTTTAATCAGTATTGCACAGACAGGTCCCACGCCTTCTAATGCTTGCAAACGTATACAGGTTTGATCTTCTTTAATTACTTCATGCAATTGCTTTTCAATCAGCTTCACCTCTTCAATCGCCTCAGTAAAACGCTGATAAACTCGGTTAATTGTGAAGCGAAAAGCGCCTGTTAGGCTGTTTTCAGCATCTTCTAATATCTCAGGTATCGCTTGGGTCAACTTCGTATCCCCTTGAGCAATTGGGTAACCAAACTCTAACAATAAAGCTCTTAGTTGATTACCTAAACTGACTTTTTCTTTGACTAATAAATCACGCATACATTCAATGCCTTGTAAGCATTGCTCTTGCACTGAAAGTAAACGACTTCCTTTTATATGAGGCTGTCTCGCTGCAACTGAAATAGCCAGCGCATCATTTGCATCGGTTTTCTGCCCTTGACGAAACGCTTTTACCTGTCGCGCGTTAATCGCTTTGATCTGGTGCCCTGCCTGTTTAGCAAATTGCGCCCAATAATGCGTTCCGCCACATGACTCCATAGCAACTAAAGATTGCTTTTCTTTAATTAATAACTCTTTAAGCTTGGCTCTGCTTATTGTTTTGTTATAAATAACTTTGCCATTGCTTTGCGTTTTGCAAACTTGAAATAAATTTTTTGCTAAATCAATCGCTATCACATTACAATTCAACATGTATGGGCTCCTTAGTAAAAGTTTGGACACTTATTACGTTACTTCTGATGGAAGTGGGAGTCCATACATCTGTTGACCTTACAGGAGTAAAACTTGTTCAACCTAGGGACGATTTAATCGCGGCGCGAGATTTGTAACCTAGTGGACTAAGTAAAATCAGAGCAAAGCTTGCGCGTCCTGATCACGCCCTTTATCTGCATCCTTTTAGGCAACAAATAGTTAATCCCCTTTAGGACAGCGTGTTTGCTATTTATGCTACATTACTGTGTGTTTATTAGGCAGCCACACTACATATTTTGTTAAATATAAGCTTGGAACGATTAATTTTATTGCTAATATAGAATCGACAGTAGTGCTAAAGCAATCATTTAGTAAATATAATTTACCGCTGTAAAAGCATCTGTAAATCAACTACTCTTGATAATAAGTTAAAGGTCAACTCATCCTAGTTAATAAGGAAGTATGTGAAGGTTTTTCTGTCACCACGCTTTTCGTTGGTATTTTATATCCTTTTTGCATTTGGCTACTTTTTAACAGGTAAGCTGCTTACTAACTTTGCATTTGAATCTCAAGTTATACCTATTTGGCTGCCTGCTGGAATTGCGCTTGTTGGTTGTTTTATTTGGTGGTGGCGCTTTGTACCCGCACTCTTTTTAGCCTCGATATTCTTTAACCTGAGCATTCACGATAACCTAACTGGTGAGCAGATACTGGTTGGCAACACTTTAAAAGAAGTTACCTTAATTGGCTTTGGGGTTGTGTTACAAGGCATGATTGGCGCCGCTCTTTTAAAATACAGGCTTGGTCATCCTCTTTACTTAAAAAAACGTAAATCTATATTCTATTTCATTTTAGTGATTGCCATAGCGGTAAGCGCTATATCTGCTAATATCGGCATGCTCGGATTAAGCTTTTTTAACCCTTTATATAGCAGCGAAAACCATTGGAATAATGTTATATTTTGGTGGCTTGGCGATATACTAGGCGTATTAATCACCGCGCCCTTTTTACTCGCACTTATACAAATTAAGAAAAAACAAAACTATATAACCTCATTACCCACCATAACAGTATGTTTAGTGCTGTTTATTTCTGTGGCTGCAACATCAAAATTATATAACCAAGAAACTCGCTCTAACGGAATTAAAATTGCGGAACGAGAAACTCGAGTCATTGAGAACAGTTTATACCGTTATATAAATCGTAGTTTAATCGCCGTGCAAAGCTTAGCAGGAAAAATTCAAGCAACCCCAACTCTAAGCCTACAAGAGTTTAATAGTTACACTGAAGAACTACTCCATCAGCATGAGTTTATTCGCGCAATGTCATGGAATATTAAAGCTGCGCAGTCTCAACGAACAGAATTAGCCGGGCAACTTAGCGAGGTTTACCAAAAAAATATAACTATTGAAGGGCCATCACTTACAAAAAGTGATCCACTCGTGATTATTAAATATAGCGCTCCTTATGATGAAAATAAAAATGTGATTGGCTATAACCTATTTTCAAAGCCCGATCGAAGAGCCTCTTTATTAAAGCCTGAGTTACGTTACCGGCCTGTTGGCTCTGAAATTATTCAACTATTAAAAATGCAGCAGCCACAAGCAGCCTATTTATTATTTGCACCTGTTTACCAGCAAAATAACGAACAAGAATTAATAAAAGGCTATGCCACAGGGGTGTTTTTAGTCGAGAGCATAATTTCTAAAGCTCTCAGTGCCGAACAATTTGAAATGTTTACTTTAAGTATTTACGAACAAGGTAAAAAAACACCATTTTATAGTAATAAAGATAAAACCATAAAGCCCGCCAAAGGCCTTGAAACCGCAGCCTTTGATATTAACTTTGCTAGCCAAACTTGGCACTTAGAATTAACCCTTAAAGAGCAGTTTTTATCCCATCACAATAATCAACTAACCCTGTTTTTATTATTTTTACAGGTTTTTGTTACGGCGCTTATTTTATTGGTACTGTTGTTATTTAACCACCAGCATGTCGCTTTAACTCGGTTAGTAAAAGAGCGAACTCGCTCATTAGTAAAGGCTAAAAAGCAATCAGACTTTGCTAACCAAGCTAAAAGCCGTTTTTTGGCCAATATGAGCCATGAAATACGTACACCTTTAAACGCAATAATTGGCTTTTCAAGCTTAGCGCATCAACAAGATAGCGCTAAAACCTTATTGAATTACCTTGATAAAATAGGGCTATCATCAAAAATTTTACTTAGCTTGATAAATGATGTGCTCGATATTTCTAAAATTGAGTCTGATAAATTAGTTTTAGAGGTAACCCCTTTTGACTTCAACGCGCTAATCCAACGAATTAATAGCATGTTTGAGCAAAGTGCTAATACCAAAGGCATTGTTTGGCAGGTGAATAATCAACTACCAACAGAAGGTTGGTTTTTGGGCGATCCCACCCGTATTGAGCAAGTACTGCTTAACCTATCAAGTAATGCAATTAAGTTTACAACCCAAGGGCAAGTAACCATGAGCGCTACAGCAAGCCCTATAAACGAGCATACAATAGAGATAAATATTGCTGTTACTGATACCGGTATTGGCATTTCACAAGCTCAACAGGCCACTTTATTTGATGCATTTACTCAAGCCGATAGCTCAACCTCAAGGCAGTTTGGTGGTACAGGTTTAGGCCTAACTATCGCCAAAGAACTAAGTAATTTAATGCAAGGCGATATCACCTTGCATAGTAAAGAAGGCGAAGGTTCTACCTTTACTTTTTCACTTAAACTCGCTCAATGTGAAGCCAAACAACAAACGGTTAATCAAGTAGTACCACAAGACTTATCAACATTACGTATTTTAGTTGCTGAAGATAATCCAATTAATCAGTTGGTTATCAAAGCCATGCTCGACTCATTGATGATTACACCGACAATTGTTGGTAACGGAAAGTTGGCTGTAGAGCAAGTGAAACAACAGTCGTTCGATCTAGTGTTAATGGACTGCCAAATGCCGGTAATGGATGGCTACCGCGCCACAGCGCTTATCCGTGAATTCAAAACAGCTTCTGAGCTCCCAATTATTGCACTCACAGCTGATGTTATGCCACAAGATAAAGCCCACGCTCTCGCAGTTGGATGTAATCAACACCTTGCAAAACCGTTAGAACTCGATAAGCTAACCGCGTGTCTTAAAAACTATACTACAAGTACTGATGAGCCTAACAATTAAGATAAAAAAATTATTTTTGCTACTAATCACCACGGTAACATTAAGCGCACAAGCCGAAGGACAAACTTGCCTTGAGCAATTAACCGACACGCAACTTATAATGCAAAGCAAGGAGCAAGGTTTATTTCGTTTTGAAAATGACACTCCAGCGCCTTCCTTCAACTTTGCGAGCAACCGTCCATTTAGTGAATATTTAAAGTTTGCTTATCAGCATATAGCTATTAAAAATCCGCGCTCAAAACTACCTTGTCCTATAATAACGGATACTTATAAACTGCTAGTGCGTCAAGGTGCACGCCCTGCAGATGCGACAGTTAATGACTTAATTGCTCCCTTTGAATTACAGCAAAGCAACAACCAAAAAGCAGTTTTACTTATCCATGGCTTAACCGACTCACCTTTTACTTATCATGATTTAGCCGCCTTTTATTACAAACAAGGCTACACCGTTCGCACTTTGTTATTGCCAGGCCACGGAACTGCAGCTGATGCATTGAGCTCTATATCAGCCAAAAAATGGCAACAAGCAACACAATATGCAATTAAGCAAACCGTTGAAGATTTTGATCAGGTTTTATTAGGAGGTTATTCAACAGGTACAGCTTTGATTATTGATTATATAACGTCTAAACCCGTTAACCCTAAGCTTTCAGGTGTTATGCTATTTTCACCTGCGAGCGAGCCACATAATAAAAACGGCTGGCTTGCCAAGTGGATTGATTACATTCCATTTATTGACTGGATTGATGAAGATGCCGACATTGATTTTGCCAAGTATGAATCGTTTCCATTTAATGCCGCTGCAGCAGCTGACGAAGCAATGGCCGCGGTATCACAGGCAAGCATACAAAAACGTACTATTCCTAACCTAGCTATTTTTAGTGCATTTAGCGAAGCTGATACCACGATAGACAACCAAGCGACGTTGCAACTATTAAATACCTTACACGACCCGAAAAAGCGCCCCGCAAACAAATTAGATAGACTGATTTTTTATGGTAATAAAGCCGCGATCCCGACTGATTTTGCCAAAGGTTACATCGTAATAAATCCACAGTGTAATAAAGAGTTGTGTAAAAACATTTTCAATATATCCCATATTGCTATTCCTAACGCCCCTGACAACCCACACTACGGAGTGAGCGCCCACTACCGAAATTGTGGCAGTTACTTGAACGATGATATACTTTATAAGCAGTGTAAAAGTAATCCAGATCCTAATATGGGAGAACGCACAGCGCACAATTTAGCGAAATATGCACCTCTACAGCGTTTAACTTTTAACCCTTACTTTAATGAGTTAACAGAACAAATGGCGATATTTATAAAGGCTGTTGAAAATAACAATGACTGAACAACAATTATTTAGCTATCGCTGGCTTAATAGCATTACTGAGATAGATGCCACAACATGGCAAACTTTTTTTTCAGATAACCCTTTTACTGATCATGGTTTTTTATTAGCGCTTGAGCAAAGTGGTTGTGTTAATGAAACTACAGGCTGGCAGCCAAAACACTTAGCAATTTATCAGCACGAGCAATTGGTAGCACTTGCCCCAGGCTATGTAAAAACGCACTCTTACGGCGAGTACGTATTTGATTGGGCATGGGCTGAAGCCTATGATAAAAACGGCTTAGATTATTACCCAAAATGGATATCGGGCTCGCCGTTTAGCCCGGTTGAAGGGCCACGTATTGCCATTAAGCACAAAACACCAACATTGATTTATAAATATATTAGCCAGCTACTTGATCAGCAATGCCAAGAAAATGGCTGGTCTGGTTGGCATATTAACTTTTGCTCAGAGCAACAGGTAGAGGCACTTAGTGAGCACTCAGCAATGCGACGCTTAGGAGTGCAGTTTCAGTGGTTTAATAGATCTTATACTCATTTTGATGATTTTTTACTACAACTTACGGCACGTAAGCGAAAAGCCATTAAAAAAGAGCGCGCTAAAATAACCCAACAAGGCATTACTATAGAGTGGTTGCAAGGCGAGCAAATAACAGCGGCTATTGTCGAGCAATTCTGTGAATTTTATCAGCGCACTTATTTAAAACGTTCTGGCCACTTGGGTTATTTAAACCCGCAGTTTTTCACTTTGCTGTACAATTTAATGGCCGATAAATTAGTAATTATGCAAGCAAAACATGGTGCTCAGCTTATTGCTGCAACATTAAGCTTTATTGACGGGCAAACCTTATATGGTCGTTACTGGGGAGCAAGCGCAGACGTTGACTGCCTGCACTTTGAGCTATGTTACTACCAAGGTATTGAATACTGCATTAAACATAACCTAAATTGCTTTCACTCGGGCGCTCAAGGGGAGCATAAAATCAGCCGTGGATTTGAAAGCGTATTTACCTATTCAGCACACGCGATTGCTCATCCAGAGTTTCGTTTAGCCATTGCGGACTTTTTAAAACGTGAAAGCAGTCACTTAAAAATTTATCACCAGCAATGCCAAACGCTACTGCCGTTTAAACAATAAAATTTGGTTATTTGCAGGCATTTTAATATCATCCTCAAGAATAAGACCTGCTTGCTCTGCTAATTTTAAAATTGCCTCAAAGTCGCGAATACCACTTTGTTCATCTTGTCGTTTTAAAAACTGATCAAACGCTTGGTTACTCTCGCTTGTATATTGTCCTTGATACTTAAAAGGTCCGTAAATAGCAAGCTTGCCTTGGCTTGGTAAGTGCACTTTGACTTCAGTAAAAAACCGCTCGACTAACGTCCAGCTAATAATATGTAATGTATTTGCACTAAAAATAGCGTCTATTTTATTAACCGGCCAAGTATTATTAAGATCAAGCTCTATAGGTAAATGTAAATTACTCAGTTGCACTTCTCGGTGCCATAATTCAATCGCTGCATGATTTATTACCCGATCGCTAGTATGCCACTGTAAATGAGGTAAGTGGGCAGCAAAATACACACTGTGTTGCCCTGTTCCTGAGCCTACTTCTAATACATTTCCGACATCACAAAAATAACTTTTTAATACTAAAAGTATTGGTTCTTTATTATTTTCACAGGCTTGCGAGTATGGTTTGATCATGCTGTTTTGCACCAAGTTTGGAAAATTATGGTCACCAGTAGAGCAAACTTACTTACTTTTGTCTTCTATTAAATAGCTAGAATAACAATAAGTATCAATAATTCAGTTAGTTACAAATAATCATTTTGATTGGTATGACTTATGCAATCTTAGTTTTAAGCAACTAAACTGGAGAGTAACTATGTATATTTCCCCTTATACAGCATTAGATGCAGCGTTTGCTGCAAGCGAAAAAAGTAAACTAGATAACAGCTTAGCTGTAGACGAAAGAGCCACTGTCATCAACTTATTATCAGAGGTAAATAACAAGGAAGAAAGCCATCATGCGACAGACCAAGCTTTTATTCTTGGCTATAATTAAAAGTCATCATACTTGCCAATATGATCTGCCAATAAAAGAAACTTGCGAATAAACCGCTTAGATGTAATGATAACTATTATCGTTACATCTAAGCGGTTTTGTTATGCATCCACATCAAGCTATACTTTATTATCAACACCAAATGAAATGTGTATGTCACCGTCCGGGGTTACATGCTCCAGCTTTAGTTGCAAACTATATAGAAGCAGGTTTGATGGTTGCTAAATGCTATGAAAAAAATCATAACATATTATTGCAAGAGCTATACTTACGACGCACTTTTCATGAACTAATTAACAAGATGTGCGATTCGTTAGTACATAACACCATCAGAAAACAATGTTTAGAACAGCTTTATAAATCACAAATGGCCTTAAAGCGCTTTTATAAAACCCATAATGGTATTGAAAAATATCTCATCCTCGAACGAGAAGCCCGTATTCTCAGTCACGAATTCAACCCATTTTAGGAGCTAATATGAGCACATTTAGAACCGAATCAGACAGCATGGGCGAACTACAAGTCCCAATAGATGCTTTATATAAAGCGCAAACACAGCGTGCCGTCAACAACTTTACAGTAAGCGGCTTAACGATGCCTAAGCAATTTATAACCGCACTTGCTTATGTAAAACAAGCTGCAGCACAAAGTAACTGTGAGTTAAATCATTTAAGTAAGCCTAAGGCACAAGCAATTGAGAAAGCATGCCAAGAAATTATAGATGGCCAGCATCTTGAGCACTTTCCTGTAGATATTTTTCAAACTGGCTCAGGCACTAGCACAAATATGAATGCTAACGAGGTTATTGCCACTCTCGCCTCCCGCTATGGTGAAGAAGATATTCACCCAAATGATGATGTAAACATGGGGCAAAGCTCTAATGATGTGATCCCAACAACTATCGCGGTAAGTAGTGCAATAAATTTAGTTTATGAGCTATTTCCTGCTCTTACTCACTTATCGCAAACACTCGAAACTAAAAAGTCTGAGATTGGCGAAGTGGTTAAAACAGGACGTACTCATTTAATGGATGCTATGCCAGTGACCTTTGCGCAAACCTTAGGTGCTTGGCAACAGCAAGTTGATAACGCCATGACTGGTATTCAACATAGCCTAGAAACGGTTACTATGCTTGCCCAAGGTGGTACAGCTGTAGGTACCGGTATTAATGCTGATCCTGCATTTTCTGAGCAATTTTGTAAAAGCCTCAGCGCTAATGTCGGTATTCGTTTCAGTCCCAGCAAAAACTTCTTTTATAATATTGGCTCGCAAGATGCCATTGTCGCACTTTCGGGTCAATTAAAAGTGCTAGCCGTAGCACAAATGAAAATAGCCAATGACTTACGCTGGATGAACTCAGGACCCCTTGCTGGGCTTGGTGAAATAGAACTTGAAGCATTACAGCCTGGCTCATCAATTATGCCAGGCAAAGTAAACCCCGTAATTCCTGAAGCTGCCGCCATGGTAAGCGCACAAGTAATTGGTAATGATGCAACGATTACTGTCGCCGGCCAATCTGGTAATTTTGAGCTTAATGTTATGCTACCTGTAATTGCTTATAACACTTTACAAAGCATTGAATTATTAGCAAATAGTAGCCAGCTAATGGCCGACAAAGCAATTACTAGCTTTACTGTTAGAGAAGATAATTTAGATAAAGCGCTGGCAAAAAATCCAATCTTGGTAACTGCACTCAACCCCGTAATTGGTTATGAAAAAGCAGCTAAAATCGCTAAGCAAGCTTATAAAAGTGGTAAGCCGATTATCGATGTTGCAGAGCAAGAAACTGACTTACCACGCAGCGAACTTGAAAAGCTACTTAACCCAACCAAACTTACGCGAGGCGGTTTGTAGAATTTCAACTACACACCTTAAAAGCGCGGCATTAAAGCCGCGCTCACTGCAAGGCTTACATTTGATAATGCTGGTTTTTTATTGCCGTGAAAAATACACCGTGTATGATAGTAATTCATTGTGATCACATTTACGGTTATTTATGCGTCTACCTATTTTTGCTGTTTTATTACCTCTTTGTTTGTCTGCTTGCACAGACGCAGACACGGGCAAGAACTCACTGACACCGGCAGATAATGAAGTCGAAAAACCTATAAATACAAAAATAACTCCACAATCCAAAACCTCAGTCAGCAAAGAAAGTATTCAACAAACTCGTAAACAACTTAACGCCCAAATTGACACTCGGTGTGATAGCAGCACACAGTGCCAAGTACTCCCGGTAGGTAATCGTGCTTGCGGTGGCCCAAGTAGTTATATCGTATATTCTAACAAAACCACTAATCTGCAAAAAATAGAACAGCTTGCGGATAAAGTAACAGCGCAAGAAAGTCAATTTAATGCCCAAACCGGTATGATGAGTATTTGCCAGCATTTATCTGCACCTAGTGCACAATGTGTAGAAAATAAATGTGTTGAGATTGAAGGCGATGCGAAAAGTGTTTATTAAAGGAAATTATATGAAGTGGTTTCATATTCTAAATTAGTGATAGCCGGTTTATTAATTTGTTAGTGGCTGTAAGCACAGGCTCAAATAACGCTGACAACCTCTCATAATCTAACCAAGCACTTAACGAATTGGTTGCCTGTTCAACGTTAAATACTGAGCAAAAAGCCGCAGAGCAACTAGCAAATAAAATTACAGAGCAAGTGACAATAGCCAATCAAGCCAGCGGAGCCAGTGATTGTTTACCGATACTGCCAATACAAACATTATGTATTAGCAACCCATGCCAGTCGTTTAATCTAAAATAAACATAGTGTTTAATGGGCTAAGCCAATAATGGCATTAGTGCAGAGATCACGATGACTACGACAATACAAGCACAGGCCTTAAAAATATACTCTATTGGCATTTGATTTTTAACCCAATAAGCATAAATAAAGCGCACAAAATAACTAGCTGCGGTGCCAAATAAAGCAAATATTAATAAGTAAGCGATTAAAACTGTATTCACAACAACTCGTTATTATAATGATTTATACTCAGTGTAAGGACTTAGCTCAACAAAGGCAAAAGACTAAAGCTTATTGGTGTGCGCAATTAATAGCTCAGCAACCTGTTGTTTAACTGCGCGCTTATCATCAGCATCAACGTCAAAGCGCTCTGCTAATAAAGCTATTTCTTCATCATTAAGGTTAAACGATAAACGCTGGCGGGTTTTTTTTGACTTTACATCAAGAGCCAAAATTTTACGAATCATATCCGACGGTGTAAGTTCTTGGTCAATCGCTTGTTTTTTTATTGATTTTTGCACTTCGCTACTTAAGTCAAAGGCCATTTGAGTTGCCCTTACGGCCTGCTCTTGGCGTTGCCATTTGGCCTTTGCATCACTCACTTACCGTCTCCGGGGAACAAATCAACAATATCAGAGACTGGACGAGTAAGCGTAAGTGAGACCTCAGTTTCACCGCCATCCCAAATTTCAATATTAAGGCTGTGGCTTTCATCATCTGACGCTAAACAAATCATTTCACAGGGTTCTCCACCGTCTTGTTCATAGCGTGGTAATGCTTGATGACGATAATCTTGCTTATGAAAGTAACAAACGAATGCTGACTCACTTTGTTGATAGCTTTTAGCTAAAAACTGTATATAACGCTCAGGCGTATTATTAACTGTTATATGAGTTAATTCATCTTCATCAAAAATACGCGAAAATTCATCTAAGGTAAAAATTTCATCCACTTCGTCGCGCTGGATTTTTATTGAAAAGTTAGCCCATTGCTCTCCGTCTTCATCCTCAATTTGCAAAAAAACCACTTGGCCGCTGTTGGTCTCAAGCACCAACTCGGTATCACTGCTATGTTGATATTGATATGTTTGTACATCAACAACTCGCACAGTTTGACCTTTTAACCAACTAGGATAAGCAAACGAATCAATAATACTCAGCATATCGCCTTTTTTAAGTTCACTCGGTTGGCTTAACTGACGTTCTGGTTTTTTTTTCGATTTAAAAAAATTAAACATTGGGTGCCTCTTAAGTAAAAAAGGCAACGAGCGAATGCAACGTTACCTTTTTATGAATATAAACAAAAATGTTAGCCGTTTTGCTTAGCTTTAATGCGGGCTAAAATATCAGCACTTTTTGGATTAGTATCACCGATGCCTGCTTCGGCCATTTTTGATTTTAAATCGTCGCCATTCGCATCAGCTTCAAGCTCTTTTGCTGCACCAAGTTGATCTTGACGATCTTGCTGGCGTTGCTTAATACGCTCAAGCGACTGACGTGCATTAGTCATCGATGAGCTGTTAGTATTCAGTGTACTATTAACAGCCATTGTCGCTTGTTGTACGCTTTCTGTGGTTTTTACCATAGTTAGCTGGCGCTGGTTTTCTTTAATTGACTTTTCAGCATCTTTTACTTGCTTTTTTAGCGTAACAATGTGATTACTAAAACCAGCTAAGACTTGTTCATGCTCTGATTTTTCAGCTTCAAAATCACCAATTTTTTCAGCTATTTCTATCGCTAATGCTTCATTATCTTTTTCAAGCGCTTGTCCTGCGTATGCTTCATGTTCAGCAATTGAAGCATCAATAGCACTTAACTTACGCTTAGTTTGCATTTCTTTAGCCATAACTTCTGTTAGGCTTTTCTTAGCACGGTGTAAGGCATTTTTCGCATCTGCTATTTCTTGCTCAAAAATGCGGATACCATTGGCATCAACAACGGCTTCACCGGCTTCACGAGCGCCACCACGTACGGCAGTAAATAATTTCTTTAAAATACTCATAATCTTAACTCCAGTATTCAATAATTAATCGTTTAAATAGATAGTCACAGCTTCAAGAGCATCAATTGCATTATCAGCTAAAGCCACTAATTCATGAGTAATATCATCAAACGATGAATTCACAGATAGTGCGCCAAAAATTGCGTATTTGTTGTCAATCTTTGCAAATGCACTTAGCGGGATAGGTACATTTAAACGTAATAATGTTTCGTTTAACTCATGACGTAATTCAGTTTTTACTTCGTCATTTTCAAACAGGTAACTAATACACAGCAATTGCTCTTGGGTTTGAGTAACAAAAATTGGAAGCTCATCATTTCCCTCAACAATGACTTGTAGCACATCTTGTTCACCAGGGTTGGCAATCAAGAAAGATTCAAAGCTCACACCTTCGGTTTCAAAAGACGCCAGTTTTATTGAAAGTTCATTTAATTCCATGTTTCTGCCTTTTTGTCGATTGACATATTATGTCTGAGTTAAGATTCTCACGGAAGACATATTATGTCAACCGTGTTTTATTAATTTTTATACAATTCACTTTCTACTTGCCAAGCTGTACGGTAATAATCGTATAGTTGACCAGAGCCTAACCTATTGACCTTAACGTCTTTAACTTGTTCAAAGTAATGGTTAGGAAATATAAAGCTAGCCTGTAAATACTCTTTACTTATCCATCTAGATGGCACCGGCATATTGTTTATATTTTCAATTCGTCCACTGGCTGGTTGGCCCATTTTAGTGGCTATAGTCCAACCCCATTGCCCAAACGAAGGGATATTTTGTTGATACTGTTCGACATAACCAAAACCAGCTGCTTTAACCGTTTTACCTATACTTAAAAATGCTTTTTTAGCATGATAAGGCGAGGTAGATTGAACCGCCATTGCACCATCGGATGCCAATAATTGACGTACATGGTTGTAAAAGTAGTCGCTGTACATTTTGTTTAAATCAGGATGGTTAGGATCGGGTAAATCAATTAAAATAGTATCAAATTGCTTATTTTGATCGAGTAGATTTTCGACTTCTAAAAAAGCATCTCCCACTATGATGTGTGAACGCGAGTCTTGCATCGATTTATGATTTAGTTTTAACAAGCGGTTATTGATACTTTCAGGAGGAGTAAAGTCACCGTCTTTATGACCAAATAAGTTAAGCAGCTGTGCATCTAAGTCGATGAGTGTTACTTCGCTCACTGGCCATTTTAAAACATCTCTAAGTGCGAGCCCGTCGCCACCACCAATGATCAGTACTTTATCGTGTCGGTTTGATGCGAGCATCGCAGGGTAAACCAACATAGAGTGATATATTTGCTCATCAACACTTGAGAACTGCAAGCGTCCGTTTAAGTATAAATCGGTTATAGGTTGCGGCTGGTTTTTACTTAACCGCTCGGTTAAAACAACATGTTGATATTTAGTAGCTTGTGAGTAAATCACTTTATCTTTGTATAACACATTACTTAAGCTATTCATCCAACTAATGCCAAATACCAAAATAAAACCAAATAATGCCAGCAGTGCTATATGGCAAATTAAAAGTGCCTTAGCAAAGCGCACATGGGTATGGTAGCGCCATAAAAAGGCAAGCCCTGCAATTATATTAAAAAGTGCCGTCCATGCTGCAGCTTGCATTATAGGCATTGAAAGCATAATACTCACCCAAATAGCGGCACCAATACCAGCTCCAATATAATCTGCGCCATAAATAGTGCCGGCGTTATTTTCTAGAAATCGCCCATAAACATGTTGACGAATACGCGCTATAAGCGGTATTTCCATACCAATAAATAGCCCAAGAACTAAGCCAAATACGTAGGGTAAAAAACGTGACCATTCTTGAATTTTTTGAAATACATAACCGTTAAGTACAACATCAGGAGGTAAATTAAATATACTCGAAAATAAATGAGGGAGTGAATAACTTACGGCAATGACACCTGCTATAGCTAAAATGCAGCCCATGCCAAGCAAAGCAATAATGCTTTCTAGCCATGCAAAAGCGGTAAAAGCATCTTTAAACCAACGCGCTAAAAATGCCCCAATACCCATGGCAACAATCATAGTACCAATCATCGCATAAATAGCACTTTCAACAGAGCCAAGTACACGTCCGGCATAATGAGAAAGAAGGTATTCATAAATAAGGCCGCACCCAGCGAGTACGGCCATAACAGTAATTAATAAAAAGTCATGCCCAAGTAAGGAGAACTTACTTGGGGCTGTAGTTTCATGTGACAATCTCTATGCGCCTAGTAATGTAGCCATGGTTAAACCAACAGAAAATGATACTGCAGCAGAAATAGCACCCACACCTACATTCTTCTGACGATTAACTTCATCTGAAATATCGCAACCAGAAAGGATTATTTTAATTGTGATCAAGTGCAGAACAATGAATACCGCCAAGCAAATTACGGCACTAATAGCCCAATATAACAAACTTGCATTAATACTATCAGCTACATACGGTGCAATTCCTGAAGCAGCTGTAATCGCTAATGAGCTACCGATTAAAAAGCCTGCATAGCGAATACCTACAGCAAGATTGCCATCAACAATCGCTTGCTGTAGACAATCACCACTGCGATTCGTGCGCTTAAATAACTGCACTCTATATTGGCTAACTAATAACAACACAATACTACCAATAATAAATGCCGCTATGACGATTGGCAGACCTTGCCAGCCTTCTGTCGCCACCCAAAATAATGCTGAGCGTATAACAATTGCAACACTGACCACATGACCAAAATCTATAATAGCAGCCGTTGCATTACCTTTAACTATTTCATTGTGAAGACTTACTTTACGCAGTGCGACTTTATCTTGAAAAAAATGACCTAGCTTAATTAACACGATTGCTAACAGGCCATAACCTGCCATTTGTAGTGCTTCTTGTTGTAATGAAACAGCAAACGCACCACTACTAACACCTGAAAGCACAATAGCTAAAGCAACTAAACCCGCAGCAAAACTAATTCCAAAAGCAAAATTATCACGTTCCGTAATTTCGTCATTAGCATGTAAGTTGGACACCCAGCCTTTGATAAACTTAAGACTAACAAATAGCGCGATAATAATTGCAAAATCAATTGCCAGCGCTTGCAATGACCACATAGTTATTCCATTAAATTGAGACATATTCTTTAACTCCAACACTCATTCTTTTTATCAAGTCGTTATTTACCGCGACTAATGCCACGCGAGGTTCTACTGAAACTATTCCGCACTGAGCCCGATCTTTTACTATAACTACTGCGGCTTTTTGGTGGCGTATAACTACTTCGACTCAACCCTGATGCACCTGACTTTTTAGTCGAATAAGGGCTGGTAAATTGCCTACCTTGGCGCCGATACGACTGACTAGTTTTTGTTGCGAGTGCTGATTGTGCCTTCATTCTTTTAGGGCTTGTATAGCGGGCGCGACCATAATCATTATAGTAACTATACTTTCGATTGCGGCTCCAACGACCATATTCAACACGGTTAGATACATCACCAAAAATACGGTACATGCCATACCACTGCCAAAAACTAATACCGTTGCTATTAGTTTCCCAGTGACCGTAGTTAGGGTTGCCCACTAACTGATTGCCTTCACCTTCACCTTCAGCTTGTTGGCTAATAGCGCCAACACGCGCAAGCGAACCATTGGACATATCAGCCAACATATTTATAGGATCGGTTAATGCATCACCAAATAGTGTCAGCTTAGCTGCATCACGTAATAAATCTATATTACGTAACGTTTCATCATAAGGAGGGGTTGTATACGTACTTTTAATATCTCTGAGGCGCTCTGTGAGGCCACTGTAAAGCGCCCCATTACGTGTCGCATCTCTGCCTAACACCGAGGCTATTTGTGACAGCTCTGGCTGCTCTGTTTTGATAATTCGTACGTACTCTTTCAATATCCCTGCATTTCGAATTGAGCCATTATCTAATGCATTGCCAAGATTGTTTAACTCAACCTCTGCTTTACCAATAGATTGTTGAATTGTTTGTTTTAACTGCTCTTCTCTCGATTGGCAGCCCATAAGCAAGCTTATCAAACAAAACAGGCTTATAAGTTTCCAAGCTTTTATATTCGACATTCATGTCACCTGATTTACTAAATTAACTGGCGTAGTTTTACACATGTAAGCTATTAAACCAACAATGAAATTATAACAAATGATGATTGATTATGTTTTGCGTTGGGTTTGACTTATAAAAAGAGTAAATTTGTAATCCAAAGTTGAATGGATTTCATACCAAGCATTATTTTGTATCGGTTAAATGCAAGACCTATTGGTTTATTAAAGGGGTATAGAATGTACTTTATATACATTCGGCTACACTCAAAGCTATAAAGCACCACCTACCACAAGAATATATAATGTGCGGCGCAGAAGCGCTTTAGCCGGGATAGAATGTCTACAGAGCTCGTGAGCCACATAAATAATGTGACAGTATATGGTAAGTCGCAAGGCCTTCCATGAGGCTCGCCTAGGGCTGCTGTATTTCTTTTTGCGAGACTACTGAGTTCGGTACGGGGTCTTGGCTTGGTGTTTTTACTTTATTTCAGACGTAAAAAAGCCCGACTCTTTCGAATCGGGCTTTCTACAATTTGAAGCCTGGTAATGTCCTACTTTCGCATAACAAATGCTACACTATCATCGGCGCTGTTTCGTTTCACTACTGAGTTCGGCATGGAGTCAGGTGGGTCCAAAACGCTATTGTCACCAAGCAAATTTGGGCGTTAATTCGTATCGCTACAAACTAACTAAATTTGGAAATAGCTAATAATATTTTTTAAGTCTTTCAGTAATTATCTACTTTAGTCATATTAACTTCTGTATAAACTGTCGCATAAAACGCGTTTGGCGTTGTATGGTTAAGCCTCACGGGTAATTAGTACAAGTTAGCTTAACATGTCACCATGCTTCCACATCTTGCCTATCAACGTTGTAGTCTTCAACGGCCCTTCAGAGACTTTAAAAGTCTAGTGAGAAATCATCTCGAGGCCTGCTTCGCGCTTAGATGCTTTCAGCGCTTATCAGTTCCGAACGTAGCTACCGGGCAATGCCATTGGCATGACAACCCGAACACCAGCGGTTCGTTCACTCCGGTCCTCTCGTACTAGGAGCAACCCCTCTCAATTCTCAAACGCCCACGGCAGATAGGGACCGAACTGTCTCACGACGTTCTAAACCCAGCTCGCGTACCACTTTAAATGGCGAACAGCCATACCCTTGGGACCGACTTCAGCCCCAGGATGTGATGAGCCGACATCGAGGTGCCAAACACCGCCGTCGATATGAACTCTTGGGCGGTATCAGCCTGTTATCCCCGGAGTACCTTTTATCCGTTGAGCGATGGCCCTTCCATTCAGAACCACCGGATCACTATGACCTACTTTCGTACCTGCTCGACGTGTCTGTCTCGCAGTTAAGCTGGCTTCTACCATTACACTAACCGTACGATGTCCGACCGTACTTAGCCAACCTTCGTGCTCCTCCGTTACTCTTTAGGAGGAGACCGCCCCAGTCAAACTACCCACCAGACACTGTCCGTAATCCCGATTCAGGGACCAACGTTAGAACATCAAAACTACAAGGGTGGTATTTCAAGGTTGACTCCAACAAAACTAGCGTCTCATCTTCAAAGTCTCCCACCTATCCTACACATGTAGGTTCAATGTTCAGTGCCAAGCTGTAGTAAAGGTTCACGGGGTCTTTCCGTCTAGCCGCGGGTACACAGCA
>NZ_JBQSXI010000001.1:3357500-3414102 GCF_052378035.1 Pseudoalteromonas sp. AOP31-A2-14
TGAGCATAATATAAGAGCCCGCATTGGTACCAATAACTTAGCAGAGCTCGCACTCGATAGTACTGGCGCTATAACTGATGGCATTAACTATCGGTTTATTGCACTTGCCCGTAATAGTGACGGTCAACAGCAAACCACAGAAGAGCAAAGAATAACGATAGCACCGTCAGTTACTTTTGAACTCAGCGAGCGTACTAACTTAAACCTTAATTTATACTACCAAGACGATCCTGAAATGGTCCCTTCTACGCCTCTGCCGGCTAAAGGCGCTCTTTATGAAACCAGTTATGGAAAATTAGAGGCTGATGCATATGCTGGTGATAAAAATTGGGCCGAGTTTGCTCGTGACGTTACTATGATCGGTTATAAGTTAAACCATGAGTTTTCTGACTCAGTGTCATTTTTACAAAACTTTCGCTATACCAATGCCGATGCCACGCAGCAAAATAGTTATGATTATGGCCTGGCCGATGATGATAAAATATTAACCCGTACAGCGTATAAAACTATCGAGGATGCTGAAGGCTTTGTCGTTGATAACCAACTAGCAAGCCAATTTAACATAGCAAATACCAGCCATAACTTATTATTTGGCTTTGAGTATCAAACGCTTGATTCAACCTTCGATTATGCAGATACCTTTGGTGTAGATACGCCAAGCTTAGACTTATCAAACCCTGATTACGCACAATTTAATGCTGATACAACAGCTGCCTTAGATACTTATCGTCAATTTAGTCGTTTGCATCAATCACAACGTGGGTTTTATTTACAAGACGAAATAAAAATTGACGCTTTAACCGTTATTGCAGGTCTGCGCCATGATAATTATTACAGCTTAACCAACAGTACGGTGAGCGGTGCAACAAGTAATCAAGAAATAGATCAAAGTGATACTACATTCAGAATGGCAGCTATTTATACTTTTGATAATAACATTGCTCCATACGCGAGTTACTCAGAGTCATTTGAGCCAACCTCTGGTGTCGACACCTTAACCGGTTCAGCATTCAAACCCACTACAGCAGAACAAATTGAAGCTGGGGTTAAATATCACAATATTGATTCAAGCACTAAAGTAACGGCGGCATTTTTTGATCTACGCAAAAAAGATGTCGTTGTTAATACCCCTGACTTTATGCAATACACGCAAAATGGTGAAGTACAATCTAAAGGCTTTGAAGTAAGTGTTTATCAACAGCTTAGCAATTCACTAGATATTACCTTAAACCTTACCGATATGGATGTTGAAGTAACCGACAACCCACAAGATCAGACAATAGAAGGAAAAACACCTATTTGGGTGGCTGAGCAACAAGCATCATTATGGTTAAATTACTTCTTAAGTGATGCGCTGGAATTCAATGGCGGCATACGCTATGTAGGTGAAAGCCAGCTTGATGCACAAAACTCAGATACTGTACCTGGTTACACTTTATTAGATGTCGCTGCCAGTTACCGCTTTAATGACAGCTATAAAGTGGGCTTAGCCGTGAGTAACTTAGCTGATAAACGCTATGTTGGTGCATGTTATGACATTAATAGTTGCTGGATGGGTACAGAGCGAAGTGTAGAGCTGAGCTTAAATGCTTCTTTTTAGACTGTATTGAATTTATGTAAAAAAGCGAGTTTTGACTCGCTTTTTTTATTCTCTAACATAAATATTATTACTTCTTAACGGGTTCCTTCTAGCTAGTGATGAGTTAAAGGCCATGAGGCGTTATCGCCAATTTCGCCGAAGCTACCAGTGTTTAAGTATCCTTCCTTTAACGGCATCTGAGCTTAGGAGCTGTTTTTAAATTTACAAACTATTTTATTATAATTAATGCATTAGGTTACTTATAAATAAGTAACCTAATGGTGATTTTATTTATATCTATAAACAGCACGAACAATTACGCTTGTTTTTTTGCATTTTACCAATACCTGGATTAAACGTATTCGTTGGGTCTAAGCTTTTGTAAAAGTTTTGCAGATCAGGTTCTGCTTCGTATAAATGCCCTACATTGTGCTCAGCAGGATATTTTGCGCCTCGCTCATTTAAAAGCGTTAACATCATCTTCTTGACATGTTTAGCATCGCTACCCTTTTTTAATATATAGTCTTGATGAAACACGTAACAAAAGAAGTGTCCATAGTAGAGTTTCTTTTCTAGATGTTTTGTAATTTCGTTAGGGAGCGTTTCAAGCCAGTCTAACTCATTACGAGGTATTGCAATATCAAGCGCTAATATCTCACCAACTTCTTTTTCGTGCATTACTTCATACCTTAATGCTGCACCTGCTGCTGCAAAACGATTCAAAAAGGCGCTTTCAGACTCTTCTTTATTACATTCGAAATAAGTACCTGTTTCAGAAGTTTCAAAAAATGACTTTAAGAAAGTCTGCGCTTCTTCTATGCCATCATCACTCATTTTCATTATTAGATGATGTTCATACTTATCGCGGTATTCTAGCATTCGTTTAGGTAAATGCTGTGGAAATACTTTACCAACTAGCTGCATAGCCTTATCGGTAAAATGTTTTGGCATCCAAGATAACTTATTAAGTTTGGAGTCAACACGCCCTTTAATAGAAAACAATTTAGGTAATGCATCTGTTCCAAGGTGCTTAATACTTAAAAATGTGTCTTTACCGTATTTAGCTGATACATCAAATATATCACGATGCATATATTCACCCACTTCAGGAATGTTTTTGAAGGTAGATAATATTTGTTTTCTCAACTGCGCAAGCTCATTAACGCAACTGGTACCTATGTAAAAAGTTTTCTCTTTTACAGCTGTTGGATATGTGTCTAGGCGTACTGCAAATACTGCAAGCTTTCCGGCACAACCACTCGCTTCATAAAGTCTTCGTTTGTCAGCGTTAAAGCGACTCGGTGTATTGGCATTAACGTCTCTTACTCTAGCGATATATTCTTTATCTGATGCAAGCTTTTCACTTTGAGGTAATTTAGTTTTATCAAAATTACCAGTTTGCAAGTTAGTTAATATTTCTTCAGGAGAATTACCTAACTCAACTTCGAGGTGATTAACTAAAGTTAACTCACCTTTTTCATTAACTTGGGCAAATAATGAGAGCTCAGTATAAGCAGGTCCGCGCTTAACAAGTGCCCCACCAGAGTTATTTGAAACACCACCTATTATTGAAGCTCCAAGTGTTGATGAACCAATAACTGAATGAGGAGTTCTATTTACGGCACTTAGCTCTCTTTGCAAGTGATGTAAAGTCGCGCCAGGTAAGCTAATCACTTGTTCATTTTCGTTGACTAAAAATAGCTGATCCATAGCCAGAGTATTGATGACAACAACAGGCCTGTCATAGTCATTACCACTGGGAGTTGAGCCTTCGGTTAAGCCTGTTTTAGCGGCTTGCATTATAATTATACAATTACCTTCTACACAAACCTCCAAACTACGCCAAATATCTAATAGAGTCTGTGGGAATAGTACCGCTAATGCGCTTCCTCCCCCAGATCGCCAACCCACTCTGTAGTGCTCGTTTTTTTCTGGATCAGCCTGTAAATTACTAGCACCTAATATATTTGTTAGTTTGTCCAAAACTTGGTCAGGGTTCAGCTTAGCTTGAAAAGTAGCTTTTGAAGAATATATATTTTTACCCTGATCTTGAATTATTTCATGATTCATACAGCTAAAGGTCCTTGATAATCAAAAATGTAAATGACAGCCATAGTGATAATTCCACTAAATAACACATAATAAATTGTCGGTAGAATAGTCCGCCTTAGTGTTGAACCTTCCATACCTAGCAAACCAACTGTGGCTGATGCAGCAACTACGTTATGAATAGCAATCATATTACCAGCCGCTGCGCCCACAGCTTGTGATGCAATAATTGTTGAAGGAGATATGCTTAGGTTCATTGCTGCTTCGTATTGAAATTGACTAAACATCATATTTGAAATCGTATTTGAGCCTGCGATAAACGCACCAAGCGCACCAATAGTCGAGCTTATTAATGGGTAAGCATTGCCTAATATACCCGCAAATAATTCTGCACTGGCAACCGGCATACTGACAACGTCAGATAAGTTAGTGCCTGAATTAATAAAAATTCTTACCATTGGTATAGTAAAAATAAGCACAAAACCTGCACCTAATACCGTTTTACCCGACTCTTTAAATGCGTTATTTAGCGCTGTGGCTGGCTTTTTAGTTTGAAAAATAGCCGCAACAAGTGCGCTCACTAACAATATGCCACCAGGCAAATATAGTGGGCTAAGACTTGCACTGATCCCTTCTTCACCTAATATGGCTGAAAAGTCGACTGTCGCGCTAAGCAGTAATTCCTTAAACTCGACAAATACTCGCGAACATACAAGTAATATTGCAACAAGAAGGTAAGGAAACCATGCCATAACCGCAGAAATATTTTTATCTGACTTAGAAGGTGCTACATCATCAGTATTAACAACTAGCTTTCCAAACCATTCTTTTGGCCAATTTTGTGATGGCTCAAAATCCCATGTTTGTTTAGGAGTTAAAAATCCTCGTTTAGCAGCATTAATGACAATAGCGATACTAACTAAACCACCAATGATAGTAGGAAATTCAGGTCCTAAGAAAATCCCCGTAAGTACATAAGGAACGGTAAAAGCTAACCCGGAAAAAATGGCAAATGGCCAAATAGCCGCGCCTTCTTTCCAGCTTTTATTTTTACCAAAAAAGCGAGTTAGCATCATGACCATAATTAGGGGCATAAATGTACCTACAATCCCGTGAATTATGGCAACCTGACTTGTTACTAATTGCAAAAAATCTTGCCACTGTAAGCCTTCTTTTGCCAGTAAGGCACTGATCGCAGTGGTATCAAGTCCTTTATTTACACCGATAATGATTGGCGTACCTACAGCACCAAAAGAGACCGCGGTACTTTGAATCATCATTCCCATTAATACCGCTGCTAAGGCTGGAAACCCTATAGCAACCAATAAGGGGGCTGCGATAGCGGCAGGCGTGCCAAACCCAGACGCACCTTCGATAAATGTGCCGAAGCACCAAGCGATTATAATTACTTGAATACGTCTATCGGGCGACACATTAGTAAAGCCTGAACGTATAATTCCAATTGCACCGGTATGTTTTAGCGTATTTAATAAAAACAATGCACCGAATATTATCCATAAAACTGATACGGTAATAATTAAACCTTGTAGCATCGACGACGAAACGCGGTTTAAAGTCATATCCCATACAAAAATAGCAATAGTAGCGGTCACAGCAAGCACCATCGGCATTGTTTTTTTAGCGGACCACTGTAAACCCAGCAATAAGATACCACAAAGCACAATAGGCAATAGTGCAAGTAACCCATACATTGTCTGACTCATAGCTCGATCCTTATTATTGTGTGTGTCATTTTGATGAAAACCTCTTTCTCACTATAATTCTAAATTTTATTAGGCGAAAATAGCCTTCCTAAATTCGGATAATAAGTGCAATTTCTCAGATTAGATGGCCAGCTGTTATAATTCGGCCATTTTCTCGCCAAAGGAAATTGCTTTAATGAAATATAAACAGCTGACACAAGAAGAAAGATACCAGATTTACGCGTTAATAAAAGCAGGAAATAACCAAAAGCAGATAGCTGAAGAACTAACTCGTTCACCGTCATCTATTTCTAGAGAGCTAAAACGCAATAAAGGACTTAAAGGCTATCGGCCTAACCAAGCCAATAACTTTGCTGAACAAAGACGTAAGTCATCTTTCAAAGCAAGTAAGTTAACAGAGGACGTCACTCACTGGATTAATAAATTGTTGCATGACGGACTTTCCCCTGAGCAAGTGGCAGGCCGCTTAGCTTTAGAGAAACAGGTCGTTTTACATCATGAAACAATTTATCAATATATTTACAGAGACAAGGCTCGTGGTGGCAAGCTACATAAGACACTCACTCGTGCATGTAAAAAGTATAAAAAACGCTATGGAAGCTATGATAAACGTGGACAGATAGTTAATCGAGTCAGCATTGATGAACGCCCAAGTATTGTGGATTCAAAGTCTAGGATTGGTGATTGGGAGGGCGATACAGTGATAGGTAAAGGGCGTAAAAATGCGCTTGTCACAATGGTTGAACGTAAAACGTTATATACAGTCGTTCACAGAATTGAAAGCAAGCATGCGAAAATAACAGCCGATGCGCTGATCACGTGTATGACACCATATAAAGGTAAGGTTATTACCGTGACGTTAGATAATGGAAAAGAGTTTGCTCACCATGAGCATGTTGCACAAAAATTAGAAGCTGATGTGTATTTCGCTCATCCCTATTCATCATGGGAGCGGGGCATAAATGAGAATACCAACGGCTTACTTAGACGCTTCTTCCCCAAGGGAACTGACTTTATGGCGCTAAGTGAAGCAGAGATACAGGCGGCAGTTGATAAGCTCAACCATCGGCCAAGAAAAACAAGAGGGTATAAAACCCCTCATGAATTATTTACGGGGCAATCAGAAGTTCTGGTGGCTGCATAATGATTGCACTTAATACTTGAATTCAAGCTTTATATACTCTACTCCTTGTAAATTAATTGATATATTGCAACAAAAGGTAAAATCATTTTCCTTTTTTGATATAATAAAATGAAAATTACACTATTTAAGGAACTAATTATAATGAAAGCTGATGATTTGATTTTATTAGTTCAAGTAGTTGATGAGGGCTCATTTTCTAAAGTTGCGGATAAACTATCGTTAACGAACTCAGTTGTCAGCAAGCGCATAGCTCGTTTAGAAGAAAGTTTAAATACCCAGTTACTTTACAGAACAACCAGAAAATTAAGCCTTACAGATGCAGGTAAAACACTCTACGATAAAGCAAAAATAGCGAAAAGTGCATTTCAAGAAGCTGAAAATGCAATCACAAGTTATAGTGATGAAATTAAAGGTAATATACGAATGACAGTACCTGTCGTTTCTGCAGACTTAATTCTCAGTCAATCTATTGCTGAGTTTTGTAAAATCTATCCAGGTGTCTCAGTTGAGTTAAATGTTACCAATCGTTTAGTTGATCTTATTGAAGAAGGTTATGACTTAGCCATTAGAACCGCTAAACTTGAAGATTCATCATTAGTTGCAAGACGTTTAATTGATAGCCAGTGGATTATCTGTGCTACTCCGAGCTATTTAAAAAAGCTTGGTACACCTTCAGTCCCTGAGCACCTACAAAGTCATCAATGTTTGCTCTATACATTTGAAAATAAAAGCAATGAAGTATGGCCATTATTAATTGATGACGTAGAACAATTACTCCCTGTTAATGGTCACTTTCGAAGTAATAACCTAAATGCAATAAAGCAAGCTACGCTTAGTAATTTAGGTATCGCCTATTTACCTTTAGCGCTGGTATTTGAAGAATTAAACGATAATTCATTAACACAAATTTTAAGCCCTTTTACACATAAAAAAATGGGCATGTACGCCATGTACCCCAAAGTAAGGCAGCCTGATAAAAAATTAAAGTTATTGGTATCGCACTTACGAGAGTCGCTGCAACAAAAAAAAGCACACTATGATTAAGTGTGCTTTTTTATTATTTTTAACCGTTGCTTATATAACTTGAATTCAAGTATTAAGTGCAATCATTATGCAGCCACCAGAACTTCTGATTGCCCCGTAAATAATTCATGAGGGGTTTTATACCCTCTTGTTTTTCTTGGCCGATGGTTGAGCTTATCAACTGCCGCCTGTATCTCTGCTTCACTTAGCGCCATAAAGTCAGTTCCCTTGGGGAAGAAGCGTCTAAGTAAGCCGTTGGTATTCTCATTTATGCCCCGCTCCCATGATGAATAGGGATGAGCGAAATACACATCAGCTTCTAATTTTTGTGCAACATGCTCATGGTGAGCAAACTCTTTTCCATTATCTAACGTCACGGTAATAACCTTACCTTTATATGGTGTCATACACGTGATCAGCGCATCGGCTGTTATTTTCGCATGCTTGCTTTCAATTCTGTGAACGACTGTATATAACGTTTTACGTTCAACCATTGTGACAAGCGCATTTTTACGCCCTTTACCTATCACTGTATCGCCCTCCCAATCACCAATCCTAGACTTTGAATCCACAATACTTGGGCGTTCATCAATGCTGACTCGATTAACTATCTGTCCACGTTTATCATAGCTTCCATAGCGTTTTTTATACTTTTTACATGCACGAGTGAGTGTCTTATGTAGCTTGCCACCACGAGCCTTGTCTCTGTAAATATATTGATAAATTGTTTCATGATGTAAAACGACCTGTTTCTCTAAAGCTAAGCGGCCTGCCACTTGCTCAGGGGAAAGTCCGTCATGCAACAATTTATTAATCCAGTGAGTGACGTCCTCTGTTAACTTACTTGCTTTGAAAGATGACTTACGTCTTTGTTCAGCAAAGTTATTGGCTTGGTTAGGCCGATAGCCTTTAAGTCCTTTATTGCGTTTTAGCTCTCTAGAAATAGATGACGGTGAACGAGTTAGTTCTTCAGCTATCTGCTTTTGGTTATTTCCTGCTTTTATTAACGCGTAAATCTGGTATCTTTCTTCTTGTGTCAGCTGTTTATATTTCATTAAAGCAATTTCCTTTGGCGAGAAAATGGCCGAATTATAACAGCTGGCCATCTAATCTGAGAAATTGCACTTATTATCCGAATTTAGGTAATCTTAGAAAGTATATTTAGCCGAAAATTGTAAATAGTTAGAATCAATACTTTCCATATTCTTATCATCAATAGCATATTGACCCAATTCAACACCTACATTTAAATCGTCGGTTACATTGGTTATTAAGTTAACCCCCATGTGAGAGCGGTCTTTTTCTGTAACGTCTGTAGTGGCTCCGCCATAAAATAGCGTTGAACGCCAGCTATCAACCCAAACATGTTTATAAGCGACAGTGTATGCCGTTGTTTTTTCAACAACAACGTCTGTACCATCTTCAATTACGATATCAGGTGTAAATCCTGCACCAGTATAACGACCTGGTTCACCCACAGTTAGTTGGAATCGAAAGTCATCGTTACCAAATGTATTTATTTTCCCCGAAAAGCTACCAGCGATCGATGTTTCATCTATGCCGCCTTGATCTACCTTTCTAAGTAATGCCCCAACGGATAATTCACCCCAGCTTTTTTTGTAGTTGTAGCGAGCAACAAAGTCAGGAATTGATTCATCCTTATCAGCGTCTGCGCCTGTCACACCAACGCCACTAGAGGCTGCCCCAGTATCACCATCACCATTTGTTTCAGGACTTTCAATCGCAAACTGCCATCCACCATGACTATAACGAATTTGTGTTTGACGAACGAAAACCTCACCAACATGAGGACCACCAAAGTCTAGCGTTTCTGGAATTGCAACCAATGGCATAAATGTTGACCACGTTTGGCCAACAAGCCAATCTTGATATTGAATATATAGGTGGCGAAGACGATTATTAGAAGAATTACTTACAACTTCATTACCACCGCCACCATAGAAATCTACTTCGGCAAAACCAATGACTTCTCCACGCTGAATTTTTAAATTGATTCTTGATTCTTTAACATTAAAGCCGGTATGGGAGGTATCAATAGGCTCACCTTGCGGGAAGTTACCCGTCCAATAATCTTGGTAAGCTATATCACCAGAAACATGGCGTACATCTGCTTTTGCATATCCGCCAAGTTCAACTTTTGTTTTTTGACCGCCGATATCAATATTTGCTAACTCAATCGCAGCTTGGCTAGATGAAGAATAACTTAAAGAAATAAGCGATAATGCAATAGAGGAAGACAGCGCTGTAATTGTGTGTTTCATGTTATACCTTTTTAATTATAGTCCTAGGACTCTCAATTTAGAGGGTTATAGGTTATTGGTAAACAATAAAAAAGCTATTCTATTTTTCCAAAATTAACATAATTGAAACAGAAAATGATACATATGAGATATGTATGTCAACATAATAGCGAATGTAGGCATTCGCTATTATGTCTTAAAGGTTTTTATTTTTTAACCGGTCGGCTCCAGCCCGTTAAATTACGTTGTTTAGCGCGTGCTATTGCGAGCTGCTCATCTTCAACAGTACTGGTGATTACTGAACCGGCACCAATTGTTGCTGTTGCACCTATATTTACGGGTGCAACTAATGATGAATTAGAACCAATAAAAGCATTATCGCCAATAATAGTTTTGGATTTATTAACGCCATCATAATTACAGGTAATAGTGCCCGCGCCAATGTTAACCTTTTCGCCAATTTCAGCATCACCCAAATAACTTAAGTGGTTAGCTTTAGAGCCTTTGCCTAGACGGGTTTTTTTCATTTCGACAAAGTTACCAATGTGTGAGTCTTCTTCCATAATGGCACCAGGGCGTAGGCGGGCATAAGGACCAAGAGTACATTTAGCAGCAACACGTGCGTCTTCAATTAAGGTATTTGCTTTTATTACAACGTTATCGCCTACAGTGCAGTTTTTAAGTACACAATTTGGGCCAATTTGTACGTTATTACCAAGGATTACATTCCCTTCAAAGATAACGTTTATATCAATTAATACGTCTTCGCCTGTTTTAACGTCGCCACGTACATCAATACGCGCCGGGTCGGCTAGGGTGGCACCATTTAACATTAACTCTTCTGCTTGCCATGCTTGATAAGCACGCTCTAGAGCTGCAAGTTGTACGCGGTTATTTGCGCCTTCAACTTCCATTGCATGATCTGGCTGCGCCGATGTGATTTCTACACCTTCACTGTGCGCCATAGCAACAATATCTGTTAAGTAATATTCACCTTGAGCGTTTTCGTTAGATAAGTTACCTAACCAGCTTTTTAACAACTTGCCGTTAACGGCCATGATACCAGTATTTACTTCGTTAATAAGTAACTGCTCTGAGCTTGCATCTTTTTGTTCAACAATCCCTACTAACTTGTCATCAACACGAAGCATACGCCCATAACCATTTGGGTTAGCTAAACTTACAGTTAATACAGCTAAACCATTTTTAGGTGTTGCAGCAAGTAAACGCTCAAGCGTTGATTGCTTAGTTAATGGTACATCACCATATAAAACCAGCACGGTGTCATCATCATCAATATGCGGGTTAGCTTGCGCAACGGCGTGTCCGGTGCCAAGTTGATCTGCTTGCAGTACCCAGTTTACGTTGTTATCGGCAAGTTGTTGTTGTAATAGTTCGCCACCATGACCGTAAACTAAGTTAGTGGTCGTTGCACCAAGTGCCTTTGCATTATCAATAACGTGCTGCACCATAGGTTTACCTGCCACTTTATGCAGTACTTTTGGTAGAGCAGAGCGCATACGAGTACCTTTACCCGCAGCAAGAATTACTGTTGTTAGAGCCATTAAAACAATTTCCTTTTTTCGTTGTTTTATTGAGTAGTTAATGAAAATAAGTTTACTAGATTACGCATGTCACTCCATGTATACATACTCAGTCATATTATAAAAAATAATGACTGAATCTATGATAAACAAACTGTTCATAATAATTACACTTATTGTAACCAGCTTTGCTAACCGATATAAGTGTAAAGCCAAATTACAGGCACAAAAAAGCCCACATAAAGTGGGCTTTTAAAAACCTGATAGGTTTACTTACTGCGTAATTGTTTAATTACACGTAATTGAGCTATAGCTTCCGCTAGTTGAACTGCTGCTTGTTGGTAATCCAACTCAGCAGCAGAGGCGTTAGCCATTTGCTCTTGTGCTTCACGTTTAGCTTTTGCAGCAGACTCTTCATCAAGGTCTTCACCACGTACCGCAGTATCAGCTAGGATACTAATGATATTTGGTTGAACCTCTAAAGTACCGCCAGCAACATACATCACTTCTTCGTGACCAAATTGCTTAACTATACGAATCATACCAGGTTTTAGGGCAGTCAATAGTGGAGCGTGGCCATAGTTAATACCCAGGTCACCTTCACTACCGCTTACTTGAATCGATTCAACGAGACCAGAAAATAACTTTTCTTCTGCGCTTACTACGTCAAGATGTACAGTCATAGCTGCCATACTACCCTCCTAATTACATGCCTTTGGCTTTTTCTTGAGCTTCTTCGATAGAGCCAACCATGTAGAATGCTTGCTCTGGAAGGTCATCAAACTCACCGTTTAAAATGCCTGTGAAGCCAGCAATTGTGTCTTTCAGTGAAACGTATTGACCTGGCGAACCTGTAAATACCTCTGCCACAAAGAATGGCTGAGATAGGAAACGCTGGATTTTACGTGCACGAGATACAAGTTGCTTGTCTTCGTCAGAAAGCTCGTCCATACCTAGGATTGCAATGATGTCTTTAAGTTCTTTATAACGTTGAAGAACTGTCTGAACGCCACGTGCTATGTTGTAGTGCTCTTCACCAATTACTTGTGGATCAAGTTGGCGTGAAGATGAATCAAGTGGATCTACCGCTGGGTAAATACCTAATGATGCGATGTCACGAGAAAGTACCACTGTTGCATCTAAGTGAGCAAACGTTGTTGCTGGAGACGGATCGGTCAAATCATCCGCAGGTACGTATACCGCTTGGATTGAAGTGATTGAACCTGTCTTAGTCGATGCGATACGCTCTTGCAGTACACCCATTTCTTCAGCAAGTGTTGGCTGGTAACCTACGGCAGATGGCATACGACCTAGCAATGCAGATACTTCTGTACCCGCAAGCGTGTAACGGTAGATGTTATCTACGAAGAAAAGCACGTCACGACCTTCGTCACGGAATTTCTCAGCCATAGTCAAACCAGTCAAAGCAACACGTAGACGATTACCTGGTGGCTCATTCATCTGACCGTATACAAGAGATACTTTGTCGATTACGTTCGAGTCAGTCATCTCATGGTAGAAGTCGTTACCCTCACGAGTACGCTCACCAACACCGGCGAATACTGAGTAGCCGCTGTGCTCGATTGCGATGTTACGGATAAGTTCCATCATGTTAACGGTTTTACCAACGCCGGCACCACCGAATAAACCAACTTTACCACCTTTAGCGAACGGACATACAAGGTCGATTACCTTGATACCAGTTTCTAAAAGTTCAACAGAGCTTGATTGCTCTTCGTAAGTTGGCGCTGCACGGTGAATAGACATACGCTCTTCTTCACCGATTGGGCCAGCTTCATCAATTGGTTCACCAAGTACGTTCATGATACGACCTAAGGTCTTAATACCAACGGGAACTTGAATTGCTTCACCTGTGTTTTCTACTAGTGCACCACGACGTAAACCGTCAGTAGTACCCAGTGCGATAGTACGTACCACACCGCCACCTAGCTGTTGTTGGACTTCTAAAGTCAAACCAGCTAAATCGCCATCTGTTACTTTTAGCGCGTCATATACGGCTGGCACGCTGTCTTGTGGAAATTCGATATCCACAACGGCGCCGATAATTTGGACGACCTTACCTAAACTCATGTCTATTCCTCTCGTTAATCTTTGCCCGAAGCATTAAACTGCTGCTGAACCAGAACAAATCTCACTAATTTCTTGTGTGATTGCCGCTTGGCGAGCCTTGTTATAAACAAGCTGTAACTCATCCATAAGGTCACCGGCATTATCAGTTGCGCCTTTCATTGCAACCATACGGGCGGCCTGTTCTGAGGCAGCGTTTTCAACTACACCTTGGTATACTTGAGATTCAATAAAGCGTACTAGCAAAGACTCTAAAATAGCCTCTGGGTTTGGCTCATACAAGTAATCCCATGCATGTGCAGATACTTCTTCTTCAGCTTTTGGCAAAGGGAGTAACTGATCTACTATTGGCTCTTGCTTCATGGTATTAACAAAGTTGTTATATACCAGGAATAAACGGTCAATTTTACCTTCAGCGAATGCATCAAGCATTATTTTTACTGGACCAATAACGTCCTGTACTGAAGGTTTATCTCCAAGACCTGCTTTTTTGGCAAGTACTTGACCACCAAAACGTTGAAAAAAGCCAGCTGCTTTACCACCTAAAGTAGCAAAATCAGCTTGAACGCCTTTCTCTTTCCACGCCTTGATTTCTAATGCGACTTTTTTAAACTCATTTGAGTTTAAACCACCGCACAGACCACGGTCTGTAGAGATAACAATATAACCAACTCGTTTTACTTCACGTTCTTCTAAGAACGGATGAGTAAAATCAAGATTTGCTTGAGCAATACGACCAATCACTTTACGTAACTTTTCAGCATATGGGCGGCTTGAAGCCACTCGTTCTTGCGCCTTTTTCATTTTAGACGCAGCAACCATTTCCATTGCGCTGGTGATCTTTTGAGTATTTTTAATACTCCCGATCTTGCTTTTAATCTCTTTTCCGCTAGCCATGACTCTCTCTCCGAATCAAGGTGCACTTTTATTAATAAAGTGCACCATTAATAACTAAATTACCAAGTTTGCGTAGACTTGAACTTCTCAAGAAGTTCTTTAAGTTGCGCTTCGATCTCGGCGTTGTAGTTACCAGTTTCATTGATTTGAGCCATAAGCTCTGCGTATGTGCTGTTTGCAAAAGAAAGCGCTGCAGCTTCAAAATCCATAATCTTATCGATTTTGATATCTTGAAGAAAGCCTTTCTCAGCAGCAAATAGCGACAGTGACATTTCAGCAACAGACATTGGTGCGTACTGTTTCTGTTTCATTAGCTCTGTTACACGCTCACCATGCTCAAGTTGAGCACGAGTAGCATCATCAAGATCAGACGCGAACTGCGAGAACGCAGCTAACTCACGGTACTGAGCTAGGGCTAGACGGATACCGCCACCTAGTTTCTTAACGATTTTAGTTTGTGCAGCACCACCAACACGCGATACCGAGATACCAGCATTTACTGCCGGACGGATACCTGAGTTAAATAAGTCAGTTTCTAAGAAAATCTGACCATCGGTGATAGAGATAACGTTTGTCGGTACGAACGCAGAAACGTCGCCGCCTTGAGTTTCAATGATTGGCAATGCCGTCAATGAACCTGTTTTACCTTTCACTTCACCATTGGTGAATTTCTCAACGTAATCAGCGTTTACACGCGATGCACGCTCTAAAAGACGAGAATGAAGATAGAATACGTCACCTGGGTATGCTTCACGCCCTGGTGGACGTTTTAATAGTAATGAGATTTGACGATAAGCAACTGCTTGCTTAGATAAATCATCATATACAATTAACGCGTCTTCACCACGGTCACGGAAGTATTCACCCATTGTACAGCCCGAAAACGGTGCTAAGTACTGAAGTGCCGCAGATTCAGAGGCTGATGCAACAACTATAATTGTATTTGCTAGTGCATCATGCTCTTCTAATTTACGTACTACGTTAGCAATCGTAGATGCTTTTTGACCAATCGCTACATACACACACTTAACGCCTGTGTTTTTTTGATTGATGATGGCATCGATTGCTAATGCTGTTTTACCTGTTTGGCGATCACCAATAACTAGCTCACGTTGACCGCGACCTACTGGGATCATCGCATCGATAGACTTATAACCAGTTTGTACTGGCTCATCTACTGATTGACGTTCGATTACACCAGGTGCAATCTTTTCAACAGATTCAAAACCGTCGTTATCTAATGTGCCTTTACCATCGATTGGAGCACCTAGTGTGTTTACAACACGACCAAGTAAACCACGACCAACAGGCACTTCAAGAATACGACCAGTAGTATAAACTTTTACGCCTTCTGTAAGGTCAGCGTATGGACCCATTACTACTGCACCAATTGAGTCGCGCTCAAGGTTTAGTGCGATAGCATAACGGTTGCCTGGAAGCTCAATCATTTCACCTTGCATACAGTCAGCTAGACCGTGAATGCGGATGATACCGTCTGTAACAGATACGATAGTACCTTCGTTACGAGCTTCACTTACAACTTCGAACTGCTCAATACGTTGTTTGATCAGATCTGAAATTTCAGTGGAATTAAGTTGCATGCTCTTCTTCCCAATTACGATTGTAGTGTAGTAGCTAGGCGGCTTAATTTGCCGCGAATAGAGCCATCGATTACCTTGTCACCAGCCTTGATAACAAGACCACCAACTACAGATTCATCAACACTACAATTCAGCTTAATTTTGCGTGCGAAACGTTTTTCAAGCGCCGCTACCAGTGATTCTTGCTGCTCAGCAGCAAGCGATGTTGCAGAAGTGACATCAACATCAACTTCTTTGTCATACTCAGCTTTAAACGCTGTGAATAACTCAGCAACCGCTGGTAGGGCAACTAAACGCCCATTTTCAGCCATTACCTTAACAAGGTTTTGGCCGTGTTCGTTGAGCTGCTCTGCACAAACTTTAATAAAGAACTCAGCTTGGTCAGTTGCTTTAGACAAACCCGATAAAGCAGAATCAACTTGCTCATTACTGGCAACGTGGCTAGCAAAAAACAACATATCATTCCAACTTTCAACAGTGCCTTTCTCAACGGCAAGTTCAAAAGCCGCTTTAGCGTATGGGCGAGCGATAGTAGTCAATTTAGACATGCTCATACCCTCCTAATTACAGCTTAGCGACAAGTTTTTCAACGATGTCACTATGTGCGGCTTGATTGATTTCACGCTCTAAAATACGTTCAGCGCCAACAATCGCTAAAGTAGCTACTTGTTTACGTAGCTCTTCAGTCACACTGTTACGCTCTGCTTCGATTTCAGAGTGTCCTTGAGCAACAATTTTTTCACGTTCTTCGCGACCACGAGTAGTCTCTTCGTCAACGATTACTGCTGCACGCTTTTTAGACTGTTCAATGATATCAGCCGCTTGTTCTTTTGCTTCTTTAAGCTGCTCAGCAGCTTTTTTTTGCGCAAGTTCTAAGTCTTTTTCGGCTCTATCAGTGGCAGCTAAACCATCTTCAATTTTCTTTTGGCGAGATTCAATTGCGCCATTAAGTGGTGGCCATACATACTTCATACAGAAAAGTACAAACACCGTAAACGCAATTAATTCACCGATAAGAGTGGCGTTAATATTCACAACCGCTCCTCCTTAAAATAGTAAGCTGTTCAAATTAAAATTAAAGTACGAACAAGATTACCATCGCGATACCAACACCAATCATTGCTACAGCATCGATTAAACCAGCAAGGATGAACATTTTAACTTGTAGTGATGGTGCAAGCTCAGGTTGACGCGCACATGCTTCAAGGAATTTACCACCCATGTTACCAAAACCAACAGCTGTACCGATTGCACCAAAACCGATAAGTAGTGCAACTGCGATATATTTTAAGCCTGTTACCAATTCTAAAGCTTCCATTTTTTTCTCCAAAGTTTCAATTATAAATTAAAGTTAAAAGTAAATTTGTAAATTAATGATTGTCTGAACTTGCCATGCTTAGATAAACAACCGTTAGCATCATAAATACGAATGCTTGTAACACGATTACTAAGATGTGGAAAACAGCCCAAACAAAGTGCAACGGAAGTTGCATTAAACCAACTGCGCCGATTAAGATGAAAATCAACTCACCAGCATATAAGTTACCGAACAAACGCAGTGCTAACGAGAATGGCTTAGACACCAGCGCGATTAGTTCAAGTAATAAGTTACAAGGAATTAAGAAAATCATCGCGATTTTACTTTTTGAGCTGAACGGATGAAGCGTAAGCTCGGCGATAAAACCACCAATTCCCTTAATTTTAATTGAGTAGCCGATCATCAATAAAAACACACCAATCGCAAGCGCGGCGGTTAAGTTGATATCAGTTGTTGGTACAACTTTCATGTACACATCGTGTGAGTCCATACCAAATGCAGTTTCGCCAACGAAGCCTGCAAGCGAAGGTAAGAAGTCAACCGGAATTAAATCCATTAAGTTCATCAAAAACACCCAAACGAAAATCGTTAAGGCTAATGGGGCAATGAGCTTACTTTTACCATGAAAAGTATCACGTACGTTGTCACCAATGAACTCAACTATCATTTCAATGAAACATTGAAATTTTCCTGGTACACCCAGTGTTGATTTTGAAGCCGCACGACGGAAGATCCATAAAAATAGTAGACCTAATCCGATTGACCATGCGAGGGTATCTATATGCCATGTCCAGAAACCACTGTCCGTACATGCTTTATTGAAGGCTAGACCGGTGTCGGTCGAGCACATCTTAGCATTGGTTAAGTGATGCTGGATATGGCTTGATATAGTAACTTCTTCTGCAGCCATGTTATATCCCAAAAGTTAATGTTTAAAAAAAACGGGTGCAAACAATCCAATAAAGAGAACCAATACATAAGCACAAAAAAAGGGCATTAATATGACCGAGTACGATTTCAGTATTAGCGCAAACAAAATGATTGTTAGCAAAAATTTTAATCCGTTACCGCGCTTTAGCGAGGTATACACTTGATTTGCTTTACTAGCACCCATAAATCGGAATGCATAAGCAGCAAATACAAAATTAGGGAGGACAGCTACAACACCGCCAGCGAGTACTGAACGGCCGGCATCAACTCCCCAACCTATAAAAATAATTACAGCAGCTATCAACGCCACTAAGCCCTGAAGACAGATTAATTTAAATGCGGCTCGTCGATAAGGACTTGCTAACTTATTCGTCACGTCTAGTTAACCTTAATGACAATCTATATATCAGGGTATGAAAACTGGCGAAAGTATACTTATTTTTACCAGTTTTGCAACTTGAGTTGACGCTTTGTGGTGCAAATTTACTACTAATGTCTATTTTAAGACATGATAAAAATTAAAGTGTAAGGGGGTCGCTGTTAATGCGTTCTAAAATTCCCTCTAATTCATCGAGATTGGTGTAAGAAATAACCAGGTTCCCTTTGCCTTTTTTATTATAGTTAATTTCGACTTTTGCACCCAGATTTTCAGCTAGTTTCAGTTCTAACTTTTTGACATCTGGATCTTTTTCGATAGGTTCTTTAATCGGAGCAGGTTCTAAAATTGAACGCACTAACTTTTCAGTTTCGCGGACAGTAAGCGCTTTAGCAACGGCTAAGCGTGCGGCATCAGATTGAGCATCACCTTCGAGTGCAAGCAAGCACCGAGCATGACCCATTTCGATATCGCCATGTTCTAGCAGTATTTTAACATCTTCATTAAGATTATTTAGGCGTAATAAGTTAGTCACTGTAGTACGAGACTTACCAACGGCCTCAGCGACTTGCTGATGCGTTAATTCAAACTCAGTCAATAGGCGACTTAAGGCAATAGCTTCTTCCATTGCATTTAAGTCTTCACGTTGAATATTTTCAATTAGCGCAATAGCAACAGCAGCTTCATCTGGCACGTCTTTGATAATACATGGCACAGTATCAAGCTTAGCTATTTGCGCAGCACGCCAGCGACGTTCACCAGCAATAATTTCAAAGCTATCTTTGGCTATTGGACGCACAACTATAGGTTGAATAATACCTTGGGCACGAATCGAATTGGCAAGCTCTTCAAGCGCTTCTTCAGACATATCTTTACGCGGTTGATACTTACCTGAGTGTAAATGCTCAATGGCAAGCCTTTGTAATTCACTAGCTTTAACTGGCTCTATAGCCGTGTCAGCTTGCTCAGTGCTAACAGAACTATTACCGTCTTTTACTGCACCGGGTGCAGGTTTTGATGAACTTAATAAAGCATCGAGTCCTCGGCCTAAACCACGTTTTTTAGCAGACATGTTATTTTTTTACCTCAAAGTTAGGCTACTGCTGAAGAAGTTTTCTCTTTTCTACGTAACATTTCACCGGCTAGTGCTAAATAGGCTTTAGCACCACTTGATGCCCGGTCATAATACATTGCTGGTGCACCAAAACTGGGCGCTTCTGCAAGTCGAACATTACGGGGGATTACGGTACGGTATACCTTATCGCCAAAGTGTTGTTTTAATTGCTCAGACACATCATTTGCGAGGCGATTACGCGGATCATACATGGTGCGCAATATGCCTTCAATTTTTAATTCTGGATTAACCATTTTTGCAAGTTGAGTAATGGTATCCATCAAGGCCGTTAAACCTTCAAGTGCATAATACTCACATTGCATAGGCACTAAAATAGAATCTGCGGCAGCCATTGCATTAACTGTCAGCATATTTAGTGACGGAGGACAGTCTATAAATATAAATTCGTATTGATCTTGGATTTTATCTAAAGCCTTACGAAGACGGACTTCACGGGCAAATAGCTCCATTAACTTTACTTCTGCGGCGGTTACATCACCGTTAGCTGCAATTAAATGATATTCACCAGAGGTTTCTTTGTTAATAACCTCTTCAATCGGTTTATCTTCAATTAATAAATCATAAATAGTGGCAACATCACCATATTTATCAACACCGCTCCCCATAGTGGCATTACCCTGGGGATCAAGATCAATTAACAACACTTTACGCTTCGTCGCAGCCATAGAAGCTGCGAGGTTAACAGCGGTCGTTGTTTTACCAACGCCCCCTTTTTGATTTGCTAATGCGATGACTTTTGCCACAGTGTTCTGATCCCTAATCTTTAGACAGAATAATTAAATGCCTTTGTGCATCTAAATTTGGTACTTCCAAGGGTATTTTTTGCTCGAACTTAATACCCCGCGGTAACGACTTTAGCTCTTCACTTGGAAATACGCCTTTTAAGGCTATAAATTTACCTGAATGATCAATCAAGTGTGAACACCAGTCAACCATATCTTGTAAAGACGCAAATGCGCGACTTAATACACCATCTAATTTAACACTTGGTTGATATTCTTCAACTCTAGACTGCACCGGGGTTACATTTTTTAATCCTAGGTCATGTTTAACCTGCATTAAAAAGCGCACTCTTTTACCTAAGCTATCGAGTAAAATAAATTGCGTATCAGGTAGGGCAATTGCCAGTACAATACCAGGTAAACCAGGACCTGTGCCAACATCAATATAATGATGACCGGGTAGGTGCGCAGCAACAACTAAACTATCCATAATGTGTTTTATCATCATCTCTTCAGGTAAACGCACTGAAGTTAAATTATACGCTTTGTTCCATTTGTCGAGTAACTCAACATATTGCACAAGCTGTTGTTGTTGTTTTTCTGTTAGCGCAATATCAGTTTGCGCTAATAAAGTAGTTAATTGTTGCTGTAACACAGTGTTCCTTAATGACTACGCGGTTTTACGTAGCAAGCCTTGCTTTTTTAGATACACTAATAATAGCGAAATAGCCGCAGGGGTGATACCAGAAATACGCGATGCTTGGCCAATCGTATCTGGACGTGCTTCGGTAAGTTTTGCAACAACTTCATTAGATAAGCCAGAAACTGTTTTATAATCAAATTCTTTCGGTAAAATAGTTTCTTCATGGCGCAGTTGTTTATTGATCTCATCCTGCTGACGTGCAATATAGCCTGCGTATTTAGTATGGATCTCCACCTGCTCAAGTGCTGCTTTATTAGTAAAGTCAGATCCTAAACCGTCAATAGCCATTAGATCATTATAACGAATTTCAGGGCGGCGTAGTAATTCTTCTAAACTTGCTTCACGGGTTAATGGTGTTTTTAGTAATTCATTTACTTTATCAACCATGGCATGATCTTTATGGATCCACGTATTTTTAATACGTTGAGATTCTTTAGCAATCACTTCCATTTTTTCGTTGAATGCTTGCCAGCGTGCATCATCAACTAAGCCAAGCTCGCGGCCCTTTTCAGTTAAACGAATATCAGCATTATCTTCACGTAATAATAACCGGTACTCAGCGCGGCTAGTAAACATACGGTATGGTTCTTTAGTACCAAGCGTCGCTAAGTCGTCGATTAACACACCGGTGTAAGCTTCATCACGACGTGGTGTCCATGATTCTTTGCCCTGCACTTGTAATGCTGCATTCATGCCGGCTATTAAACCTTGTGCACCGGCTTCTTCGTAACCAGTAGTACCATTTATTTGGCCTGCAAAGAATAACCCATCAATAAATTTAGTTTCTAGTGATTGCTTTAAGTCTCTAGGATCAAAAAAGTCATATTCAATAGCGTAACCAGGACGACAAATATGAGCGTTTTCAAAACCACTAATTGATTGCACTATTTCAAGTTGTACATCAAACGGTAAACTAGTTGAAATACCATTTGGATAAAGCTCATATGACGTTAAACCTTCTGGTTCTACAAATATTTGATGTTTGTCTTTATCAGCAAAGCGAACAATCTTATCTTCAATTGAAGGGCAGTAGCGTGGGCCAATACCTTCAATAACACCAGAGTACATAGGCGAGCGATGTAAGTTTTTACGGATCACATCATGCGTTTTTTCATTCGTATAAGTGATATAACACGGGATCTGTTGTGGATGATCTGCTTGATTACCCATAAATGAGAATACTGGTGTTGGTGTATCACCTGGTTGTTGCTGCATTTTGTTAAAATCAACAGTACGAGCATCAATACGTGGTGGAGTGCCTGTTTTTAAGCGATCAACACGAAATGGCAATTCACGTAAACGATCAGCCAATGCGATTGAAGGTGGATCACCAGCGCGACCGCCTTTAAATTTCTCAAGGCCTATATGAATTTGACCACCTAAGAAAGTACCTACAGTGAGCACTACAGAGGGCGCGCTAAAGCGTAATCCCATTTGGGTTACCACACCTAAAACACGATCACCTTCGACAATTAGATCATCACATGATTGTTGAAAGATCTTTAAATTATCTTGGTTTTGCAAAGTTTGTTGAATTGCGGCTTTGTAAAGTCCGCGATCAGCTTGAGCTCGAGTCGCGCGAACAGCAGGGCCTTTTGATGAGTTTAAAGTGCGAAATTGAATTCCGCCTTTATCTATCGCGCTGGCCATTGCACCACCTAGGGCGTCAATTTCTTTTACTAAGTGGCCTTTTCCAATGCCACCAATTGCTGGGTTGCAGGACATTTGCCCAAGAGTATCCATATTGTGAGTCAGTAGCAGGGTATTCATACCCATGCGAGCAGATGCTAGTGCGGCTTCAGTGCCTGAATGTCCACCGCCTACTACGATAACGTCAAAATTTTCGTGAAAAATCATTTATGGGATCCTACTTAAATCAGCCAGCAAATTTTCAAAGGGAGCGTATTCTACCTAGAAAACAGCAGAAGATAAATGATTAAACTATGGGCAAGATCTAAGTAGGTGATCTCTAATAATATAAAGGATCTTTTAAAGAGATCTTTTACTGTTATTACTACTACTTAACCCGTTTTCTGTGGGTAACACTCAGATCGTTTTCTTTAACAGTAGCTTAAGACAGATCTAAAGGTGTTAATATGATCGGATCAACCGGCTTGTAACCTCTGATCAAAAGACCGCTTTATACACAGCCCGATTATCAACAGGACTTATCCCATGGATAAGCATGCTTAAAATCGCAGTTAGATCATAGGTTATCCACAAATCGATCTAAATTATTAGTAAATTGTGGGTAACTTTTATAATTATTTATTTTCAAATTAACCCATATCTACTTTTTTAAGCCATGAGGGTAACCAAGCCAGTGCAGTGTCTTCTGGTAAGGCTTCATCAAGTATATTTAATTCCAGTCTTTCACAAATACGTTCAGCACCTTTACTCGCCAGCAGTTGATCTAGATTGCGTCCGGCTAAGTTATAGGTATCGTAACTCGTGTCACCTAAACCAATGACTGTATATTTAATTCCTTTCAAATCAGGTTCTTGTTTTATTTCTTCGATAAAGGTTAATAAATTTTCTGGGTAATCACCTGCGCCATACGTTGATGTACACAGCAGCCAAATAGTCTCTTTTTGAGGAATATTAATTAATTCAGGTTGCTCGTGTAATTGTGAAGAGATCCCATGATTAATAAGTTCATCAGCAAGCTGTTCTGCTACGTATTCGGCAGATCCCATTTGACTACCAATAATTATATTTACTGAATTCATAACGTTATAAGATCAATATTGATGTCTACTAGATGCTTATAATAACCGAGTGAACTGATCAGTAAAGCTTAGTTTTTTATTTTGTATAAGTTTTTACTTACTGATCTGATCTTATTGTTAATTAATTATCTTAACTAATTGAATTTAAACTATTTTAATTTATATACTGTAGTTATAACTAGTGGATCAAGTTGTTGATAAAGTTGGGGAAAGTTCTTGATAATTAATTATCATATTATGCTTATTTAGTTTAACTTATTGATCTTTTATAAATGAATTATGGAAGTACTAATTGGTGAGAAAATTAGGATTAGTGTGGATCGTTTGCTTGTTGATAACGATCTTATTATTGGATCGTATCAATAAAATAAATTTAAAGAAGTGTTATAAACTCTAAAATAATTCACTTTTACCTTTATTTAAGACGGAAATTAGCAAAATAGATCTATTTAAAGTGCTTATAAAAATAATAAACTATAAAAAGTACTGTTGTTGAAGATAAAAAGCCTAAAAAATACGCGAATGTGGATAAAATTTATCGTCGATTGATTATTTATTTTAGTCAATTAGTAAAATGTTAAGTATAAATTCGATTTTTTAGGTTCGAGTTATGAGTAAATAATTCCAATTAAGACCTTCAGTAATCTTAAACTAGTGTAATAAACCGACTAAAAAAGCTATTTATGACGCTAATTAAAACAGTTTTTACAGTTGTAAGCGTGTTTCTAGTGAGTAAATCTATACTTTTAGCTTTGGTATTTGTCGCTTAATAATCGCTTAAATAAAAATAGAGTAATACTAACGACATTGATTTAGAGAGTAAATTAAGCCGCTAAAATGATCATATTTTAATAAAATAAGTATTGAATATGGGGTTAATTTTAGGTGATATTTTGGCTTTTATAATTAATTTTATGAGTGCTTTAAGGTCTATAAGTAAGTTTTACTAGGGGAAAGGGAGCGCAAAAGTAAAATTTTTTGGGACTAAATTAAAGTTAAAGAGGTTAAGCTAGTATTAAGCGACAATTACGGTGGCCGGTCTAGCGACAATTATCTTGGCCGGTTGATCTGATAAGGTTCGGTACAGCAGAACGGAGGAGTTCACTGTGCCGGGAACACGAATCACTGATCAGCAGGTCACTATTTATATGAAACATAGAAAACGTAATAGCCAAGTTATCGCGGCTGCGAAAGCAGGTATTTCAGAACGTTCAGCAAGGCGCATTGATAAACTGGATGAGCAGCCATTGTCTAATAAACGCCAATGGCGAACGCGTATAGATCCACTTGAGTCTATCTGGGACAGTATTGTTGTCCCTCTACTTCAAGGTGATGCAACGTTAACTCCGGTGGGAATTTTTGATCACCTTTGCGAGTTTCACACCGACAAATTTAACCCTAGCTCACGGCGTACATTAGAGCGTCGAATTCATAAATGGCGGGCACTGTATGGCTCAAGTAAAGAGGTCGTATTCCTGCAAACACACGAGTATGGCCTATTAGGTATGTGTGATTTTACACATGTGAAGTCACCCGTTACCATTGCTAGTGAACCCTTAAAGCATATGTTGTTTCATTATCGTATGCCCGCCAGTGGCTGGGCTTACGCCCAAGTGATCTACGGCGGTGAAAGCTTTGCTGCTTTTTCTGATGGCGTGCAAAACGCATTTAAAGCAGCCGGCGGTGTGCCTAAAGAAGTGCGTACAGACAGTCTGAGTGCCGCCTATCGTAATCACACTAATGATAACGATTTTACAGAGCGCTTTAATGAATTAGTCACCCATTATGGCTTTAAAGCGACCCGCAATAACCGCGGTATTGCGCATGAAAATGGGGCTATTGAGAGCCCTCATGGGCATCTTAAATCGCAACTGGAGCAAGCATTAAAAATCCGTGGTAGTTATGACTTTCAGACAAGAGAAGTCTATGAATCGTTTGTTGCCGACATTGTAGCTCGCCGTAATCGCCGTGTAAGTGATAAATACGCAGTAGAGCAGCGACAATTACATGCTTTACCACGGACGATGAGCGTCAATTACACCGAGCATTATCTAACGGTGTCACGTACGAGTACTATTTCATTGAAACGTGTTACCTATAGCGTCCCGTCACGCCTTATTGGTAGCCGATTACTGGTTCGTTTATATGACAACCGTTTAGAGCTGCACTATGGCAGCGATTTAGTTCAAACGTTAGCGCGTGTCTATGCTTCTAAAGGATGCCGTGCACGTAATATTAGTTACTTGCATGTTATTGACGCACTGGTTAAAAAACCATTGGCATTTCGCTACTCACAACTACGTGACGACTTACTTCCAAGCGACAATTACAAAGCTATTTGGGAATACGTTAATGCCCACCTTTTAGCGGATGAAGCGAGCTATTACATGGTAAAACTGCTCCATTTAGCAAAACAAAGTGGGTGCGAACGTCAATTAGGACGATTTGTAGCAGCGTCAATTACTCAGCGACAATTACCGGCCATCCGAGAATGTGAAGCGCAATTTTTAGTGATTGCATCAAACATACCCACAATAACAATAAAGCAACACAGCTTGAGCGCTTATAGCAGCATGATACCGGGAGGTCTACATGGATAACTTCACGGCCTCGTTACCTTTAATGCTGAAACAATTAAAGCTTAGCACCATGCTTCAACAGTGGAATACCCTGGGCAAAAAAGCGATAGAAGAACAATGGAGCCCACAGCAATACTTATCTGAGCTGTGCCATATTGAACTTGCGACACGCGATGATAAACGCCTTCAGCGGCTTTTAAAAGATGCAAAATTGCCCGTGGGTAAACACCTTAGCAGCTTCGACTTTACCCTTGTTGATGGGGTTAGTAAGCCCCTTGTTGCTGATTTAATAAATCAGCCGGATTGGTTGAAGCACGGTGGCAATATATTGCTATTTGGCGCCAGTGGTCTTGGTAAAACGCATATCGCCAGTAGTATCGGTTATGGCCTTATCGAGCAGGGCCATAAAGTTAAGTTTGTTGCCGCGTCAGCGATTGTTCAACAACTCCAGCAAGCAAAGCGACATTTACGCTTGCAAGACGAACTTGTAAAGCTCGATAAATACAGCTTATTAATCGTTGATGACGTTGGTTACGTACGAAAAACGGAACAGGAAACGAGCGTGCTGTTTGAATTGATAGCCCATCGCTATGAGCGACACAGCATGATCATCACATCAAACAAATCATTCGAACAATGGGATGAACTATTTGATGATTCAACGATGACTGTAGCGGCAATAGATCGCTTGGTTCATCATGCAACGATTATTCATTGCGAAGGTGAAAGTTACCGACGCAAAACAGCGCTCAATAAGAGCAAATAAAATTCGGTGTCAACCGGCCAAGATAATTGACGCGGAACCGGCCAAGTTAATTGACGCTAGATAAGCTAGTTTATTACCGTATATTCGCCATTTTCTTAAAGCTACTGGGATCAGGAATAGTTAATATTTATTGGCTTCAGTTTAAAAGTGGCTACTAGTTATATCATTGGCGATTAAATATAACTATGTTTGTGGGTTTTGTTTCATTAACCTCTGCAAGTTCAATTACTTTTAGAGGTTAATAAATATTTATTAAGACTAAAATTTATAACTTTTACCGCTGAATGTGGTGTTTAAATTTCAGTTGGGCAACCATCGTTATCGGTTATTGCTTCCTTGTCTGTTCCTTCGCAATTGTCACGAGCATTGATGACACCATCATTGTCGCTGTCATAAAGATCACGTGATTGGTACTTTACGCTATGAATGACAGGGTTTGATACGCACGCTGTAAGCATGACTAAAGTGGTGGCTAATAGAGTATTTTTCATTGTTATTATTCCTCGTCGTCCTTTATCCGCCAAGGCTCTGGCGTATCGACACGTAGTGCTTCTACTAACATACCTGTTGCATTTATTAAACGATAGCTTGCTTTACTTTTATCAAAAGCGGCATTTAAATAATTACGACGAGCTGTAAATAATTCTACTTTAGAATCCAGCACATCCAATAATGAACGATGTCCTAAATCAAATTGTTTTTTATAACCTTGTTGTGTTTCTTTTGCAAAATCAACATTATCTTTATAAAAATCTATTTGTTGCCCAACTAATATATATGCATTCCAAGCCAGTTTAGTTTTCTCACTAACTTGGCGGATTGTTGTGTCACGTACCGCAGTTGCTTCTTGATATCGCCACTTAGATGCTTCAGTTTGTGAGTTAGTACGACCACCACCGTAAAGATCATAGCTCATAGTTAACATTATGCGAGCATCATCATCAGGGCCGTGATAGACGCCTATATTTTGATTATCATTCACATCAAGTTCTAGCGCGAGCTTTGGCCAGTAATCGCTTTTATCATGTTCTATTTGTTCGTTCGCTGCATTGATATTAAGGTTTGCAGCATTAATCTGTGGATGTGATTTTATGGCTAAATCAATCGCGGTATTTAAGCCTCTAGGGATATAATTAGCATCTGGTTTTGGAGTAGTTAGCATTTGTGGATAATCACCAACAAGGTCGTAATAGTTAGCTTCTAAATCAATTTCATTATTTTGCGCAGCAATTAATTCTGCCCGCACCGTTGCTAAACGAGCCTGTACTTGTGCTACATCAGCTTTACTGCTTAGTCCTTTATTCGATCTTTTTAAAATATTTGACCAAGTATCATAGTGATCGTCAATATTTTCTCGCTGTAATTTTACGATTGCTTTTGCTTTAAGTAGATCTAAATAAACTTGTGTGACTTCGAGCCCTATATTTTCAGCTTCAGAAATTAGACTTTGTTGATCTGCTCGCATTTCATAATCAAGTCGAGCAACATTAGAAGAGGTTTTAAAACCATCAAATAGCATTTGAGTAATTCGTAAACCGAGTTCCCGACGAGCCATTTCGGTGTTTATTTTATTTCCGTTATTATAATTTACGTTTTCATAACCATATGCTGCATATAACCTTACTTGAGGTAAGTAATCACTAAATGCAGTTCGTTTATCCCGATACTTAGCCTCGAAGTGCGCGTATTTTTGTAACAAGCGTGGGTTTTTATTTAGTGCTTCTGCAACCGACTGCTCAAGTGTTAGAGCATAAGTGGTGCCACTGAGTGCAATTAATGGAATTAAAACTAAAATACGCATTTTCTGTCCTTCTATGGCTCTTGTATAGTACTAATTTCAATCAATAATTGGATTAAGTTATTACTATAAAAATATTTTACCAGTTAGGATATCTACACTGGTTTTGAATAAAGGGGAAATTGGCTGATTAGCGAATACTTTTCCGTCAATTTTAATATCGGCTTCATAATAGGTGATGCCATCTTCGAGCTATGAGACAAATAAATATAACTTCATCGTCTAATCAAGCCATAAATAACAAAGTCATAAGCACTAAACTTCACTGTTGTTAGCAACAAGCGCTATCAGATGATTTTCTCGATGGTTAGTTTGATAATAGTTTACTCTTAGGTGGACCAATACTGGCCCACATTAAGGAAGTAGGTGGGTCGTTCAAGACCTATATTATGTAACTAAATGAAACGATTGAAAAATAAAACAGCTATCAAGTTAATGAATGAAATAGGTCTTTTAACTTTATTCTGAAGCTTTTCCTTTGGTTTACCTAGTTATTTCCCGATACATAAACTACAAAATTATTTAATATCAATTGCTTATGGTTTTATTGGAGCTCAGGTGGAGTGCAAATTTTTTTAAAAATAAGTAAAAATAAGTAAAAATACCCATAATATTTTCACTTTCATAGCTTCAACTCATTTTAAGACTTGGGAAAAGTGGGAAAGTGGGATTATCACGCTCTTAATTTGTCTAAATATTTTACTAAGACCTTACTAAAAAAGTTATTCTTTTTCTTTATACTTTAATCCGCCTGGTAGTTTGTACCTAAAGTGCAAACTATTGATATGATTAAATATTTTGTGTTTTTCTCTTGCGTTTGCTTTACGTTATGTAATCATCTATTAAACGAGAGGAGAGAATAATGCATAAACGTATATTAATTACTTCAGTGTTACTTACTACTACTTTAATAGGCTGTATATCCCTCACTAGAGATTATAATGCAGGCCAATCACGGGCATTGAACTTGGCTCGTGCTGGCGATATTTATGATATAGATTTACGGGATTCAGCAGATGGAACAAACTCATATAGCAAAGGGGTGTTTGTTCCACTTCTTAATTTTGCAAGCTTAGCAACATCGTTTGATGCACCATTGCGCCACTTATCCGGTAGTCAAACGCTATTATTTAACGCAACAGATATAATGATGACGCCAGATAGTCCATCTGCTAGACCAAGTCTAATTGGGTGGATGCCTGCTTCATTAGTAAAATCAGAAGAGCAAGCATATAACAAATATATTGATTTAGTTGACCATGCAATTGAGCAAGTAAGTATTGATATGGGTTTGACTGCAATTAAGCTTTCAGAAATAGAAACACCTACCATAGATGGCTACCCTTTAATGTTGTGGTCTATTAAAAGCGAAAAATATGGGTGTAATATGGATAACTGTATTGTTGCTTATAATATTCAAGAACCTACATACTGGAAAACACCTGAATACATAATTGACAGTGAACTGAATAGTTACAGCATAACTGCCTCTCACCCAGAAAATTACTCCCGTTTTATATTCAAACAGACAGGAAAAGACAATAACTTTCCAATGGATGAGTTTTATAGAGCTATTAGCGCATCATTGCCTCCATGGATGATTATGTATTATCCGCCCAATAAGATTGTTCAAAGTAGTGAACTCATTTCCTATCCTGTTTTATATGAGCAAGGTAAGCAATTGATATTTAGGAAGCCAAAATAATGGATCCTTTTAATGATGAACTTGATCTAGCTCTATTACAGTTTGAAGATCTGAAGTTAAACAGTGATCACATGACATTTTTGATCAGCCATTTACTCAGAGAATCTGGTTTGTTCCATCAAAGTCGTGTTGGTTGTGTTAGAGATAATATTGTATCTAGATACGTTACCCCTCATTGCTGGATTGAACTAACCAATGGGGCTTATATTGATCTTACGCTTCGAAGAAGATTATATGATGGGGATAATATTCCACATGGGTTATTTAATCCTGCTACCTACCCAGATATTTCATATACGGGTTTACCAGTTAAAGCTCCTAAGATCACCAAATCAGAACTTATTGTAATGACTAATGGAAAGTATCAGAAAGTATTATCTCTTCTCCAAAATAAGTTTTTAAGTAAATATTTATTATCTTTATAGAGTGTAGGTATGAGTAAAAAAATACGTTCATGGCAAAGTAAGTTGAAGTTACTAGGCATTGTACTTTCTATATTTGGATTACTATTTATGGGAGGGGCCGAGTGGCTCACAATTATACTGCTGATTTGGTTTAGCTACTTATTTTGTAAGTTTTTATACCAACTAATATTTTCAATATTTAAATTTAAACAAGATCATGATGAATCTTCTAAGTCAGTAGATGAGAAAATTAAGAATACTAAAGATGATATAGAAGCTTTTGGGCGCACTTTTCTTGATGGACAGAGCTTTAGTGATTACAAGCTAGCTCACCCCGGTAGCTTTGGTGGGAGTAAATTTAAAGGTTGCCATAATTGTGGTGCAAACTCTGTGTGGATAAAGGCTGTCGCGAATACTAAATATGGAATTCATAATCAGCATATTTGCCGTACATGCGGAATTGCACTATGGAGATCGAACATGACTTTTTAGTTCCTTATGGGTACAGCTCATAAGAACCAGCTACTTCCATTAAATATCAACCAATAAAACTACTTATAACAGACCAAATTAAAAGAACTATCTATAACAGACTAAGGAGCTGTCCATGTTTATTCGGGCTTATTTAAGAGCATCTACTCAAGAACAAAATGCAGGGCGGGCCAAAGAGTCATTAATTCAGTTTGCTAAACAGCATAATCAACGCATAGCTACTTTTTACGTTGAAAACATTTCAGGCGCCACATTACAAAGACCAGAGTTAATGCGTTTAATTGATGATTCTAGCAATGGTGACATTGTACTAGTAGAACAAATTGACCGGTTAGCACGTTTGAAACAGCATGACTGGGAAGTTTTAAAAAACAAACTTGCAGCAAAACGTTTATCTATAGTATCGCCAGAGCTACCTACTAGCTGGTTAGCATTAGAGAAAAAAGATAACACAGGCTTTACCGACTCTATCCTTCTAGCAGTGAACGCTATGATGTTAGATATGCTAGCAGCTGTAGCACGTAAAGATTATGATGACCGGCGACGTAGGCAATCTCAAGGGATAAATAAAGCGCGCTTAGAAGGAAAATATTTAGGTCGTCAAAAGGATATGAAAAAACGGCAACATATCGCAAGTTTACTTACCACTGGCCATAGTTACAGTGATATTCAAGATATATTAAACTGCTCTCGGCATTTAATAGCTTCAGTAGCTAAAGAGCTAAGGCAAAAAGCAGATGTTTAGAATGCTAACTGCCGTACCTTCAGTACAGCTTATCAATTATAGTATTTAAATAGTTCATATTTTATTTGGTAAAACTGCTCTTCGCGCCCAAATTGGTTAAATACAGAGCCGTGAATTAACTAGCTGTAGTTATAGAATTTCCTGAACAATAATTTAATGAGGAAATATTTATGACTAATAAATCTGATAGTGCAATAGCAAGTTGGCATAAGGCCGCCAGAGCTGAAAATGTAGACCATATAATTGGTACAGTAGCCGCTTTTTCACAGTGTCGTGGTACTTTAAAATCAATGTTGAAAGTATTAGATTTAGAACGGGCCAAGCTTCGCTATCTAGGGCAGCGTTGCTCTGACCATTATTGGTTACATAATCATGCACATCGCACTAAAGACACTCCTGGCTATCCTTGGCATCATGGCTGCCGTGTTCGATTGGTAAAAAGCAGTTTAGAAATGCACTGGTACTACAATACATTTGTTAAAAAGGAAGAGGGGGAAGGATATAAAGTATTTAGCAAACATATTTGTCGAGAGCTAAAACACCGCTATTCAAAAACTTCTTTTAATCGAGCACAATATTATGAACGGCCGATAATAAATCAAACTGAAGCCGGATTTGAGTTAATTCGTATTATGAATGCAAACCTCAGTGCAATGCGGAGGATGATCAAAATGAATTTGAAAACCTTGGACAAGCTAGAAGATCATATCAATAAATTTGAAAACCCTATAACCAAATAATTTAAAAAATCGCACAAAGCCCACTATTTTTAGTGGGCTTTGAGTTTTATCGTTATATGGAAAAACTTTCACATGTGAAACTTTTTAAGGTCATTGTATTAGCCACATTGCTTACTTCTATTATTTGATAAATAATAATTATGCATTTAAATTTGATACAGTCTGAGCTATATGCCAACAATAAAAAATTTAGCTTACTTACCTTAATTAGGTAAAAATAGTTTAAAAAATTTATGTTCTTTATAACCCAATCTAAACTCCGTATCTCTGCGAGGGTAGTAGCTTTTGATGATTACACTTCTCTCTATTAATTCAACCCCAGCACTTATAAGTGGGTTTAATATAGTTTTAGATAAACGGTAAAATGGTGAGCTTACACCAAACTTTGCAGCACCATAATGAATAATGGCTGCAATATTAGCGTTAGATGAGGTATGCTTTTTTACTTCCAACCCTGGGGTGGGATAGCGCTTAACTTTTATCAACATCTCTTTATACAACGAAGCTGCAAGCTCAAGCGCAGCCCCTTTTTCTAAATCAAAAGGAATGCAATACCACTTCGTCCTTGTGCGATGCGCTTTTAAACTCACTGTATAAACAGGTTTGGGAGTCGTAAGGCGCAATCTAATGAAGTGCTGTTTGTTCGTTAAAACATCAAACTTAGGTATATCTACCTTTGCGACTTGGTAGTTAACTGCCAACTCAAACGCAGTGTGGCTGTGTTTAGGGATGATGAATATTTGTCCCCACCAGGTAATTGTAATAGAGCAGTTATTTGCTTTAAATGACTTAAACAAGCTATGTAATAGCACTAAGCTTGGTTTCCAATCTTTTGCCATTACATCTACACCGCTAACTGGTGATGGGTGATAATCAAGAATTACTCTGCGCTTTTTAGCCTGTTTGATTTCTGATAGCAAAGTTTGAATATTCATATTGACTCAGGCTCAGCCATAATCTTTATACTAAAAGACTGATGTCGCTTACCAAGCTTTCCTTGCTTTGTAATGCCTGTACCACTAAATGTAATTTCTTTATCGTAGTAATAAGCATGTTCAAACCGTAAGCTAGCGGTTCTATTTTTAGTATCAATATTAGTAATTAAATCACCGTAAACCACACCAAAAATACGCATTATGACTCTTAAAAGTATTTGCTCAACCTCCAGTTCTAGCTGTTCAGTTTGTACACTTAGCGTGTTCGATTCTTCATTCAAATCAGATAACAGTTCATCACGACCTGTCGTTAGCACATTGGTGCACTTGTCATCTAAATCTCGAATCGGCGAAACTATATTTTCAAGCTGCCAGTATAAGTCGGAGATTTTTTCAAACGTCTCTTGTTTAGCTTCAAGTTCACGAATTAACGATAAGACTAATGGCACACGTTTTTTATCTAATATAACGCTTTTAATATTCCGCTCTGGTAGAGCTATATCGTCAATATCTACATATGCGGTAATGAAGTGAGGCTCTTTATTTGGGGGTAACAGCCCTGAAAAAGCAATTCTTGTGCTGGTTACATGTAGGTATGAAGTCATCGAATGATGATACCGATTGGTTAGCTCATAAAACCATTTTACCTCCGTGGTTTTTACAACAACCTCATAAAGATTATTTTCTTCTAGCAGTTTACGAGCCTTGTGTACTTCATTAATGAGTATTTCGGCAAATTCAACCAAGCAATAAGTAGGTAATGCTAATCTGTAATGCTCATTGCGTTGCTCTTTATTGAGTAATTGCACCGCTAAACAAATAACTTGATGAGTCATAATTTAAGCCCCTTTTACTACTTTTAAGTGTAGTTCAAAGCAGGTATGAAATTTATACGCTCGATTTCTATAAACCAATATTTATGTCTTAAATATAAAGTTTAGAAAACCATATACAACTAACTCAATGTTATGCTTAAATAAGTAACGGCTTAGACGAAGCCTGCTGTCCACGCAAAAACTTTTCGAGGTTGTCTATTCTTATAAAATTTTGAACGTAAGCTTCATCGCGCACGCTCAGACTTAAGTGGACATTTGATGAGATTGCACGTTACCGGAGAAGTATTATGTCCAAAATATCAAAAACCCTTATCAACAAACTTAAAAAACAAGCCAAACAACAGTCAAAGATTAGTGAGCGAACTTTAACACAGATTCAAGATGAGATTGCTCGCAACTACGGTTATTTAAATTGGCGGACTTTTATTAGTTATCAAGGCCGTGGAGCTGTCACAATAGCTGAGGCCGAGGATTGGTTCCGTTCTAATTTTGAAGCAGCTGCTAATCTTTCAAGAGCAAATATATTTGTAGAAGAGCCTCACGAGATTTTCGATATATTCCAAGAGCACTTCGACTTTGCCTTAGATTACGATGATGGCGGAAGAATGGTAGAGCTAGCTATAAATCTTGCAGAAGAAGATGCTTGGAGTTATAGCACTGGTAACACTCTGGAGGAAATGTCATGAATACGACTAGTTTCCCCAGCGACCCAGAGCTTATAAAACCAGATAATGAACTCATCGTAGCTAACCACTCAGGCTATGGTTACGATGACTCATCAAATTATGAACATGATGATACCGGTGATATTCATAATTACTCTGGCTGCCAAGATATCATATGGTCAGCAGAGTCAGAGCATTGTGGCTGGGAAGATGGCTATGATTACTAGTCCTGAAAATAAAGCCTAAATAAGCTATTTAAGATTAAAAGGTGCCGGTAGCGCGCTACTGGTCACTTCGTGTCAAAATAACGAGACAAATAAGTAAATGACCACAATAAATTGTACAATAAGCATAATCGAAAGAATAAACGAAAATGGGAAAAGTATCAGTTCTGTCATGGCTACGTGCCCTGATTGCATGGAAAAATCTTATGCTTATGGCACGCATGAAAGGAGTAAAACAAGATGCCTTTGCCAGTTAAAGGAGATATGTGAATGCGATGATAGCGACCACCGTTTTTCATTGAAGGCACATATTAATTATTACTCTATTCAGCACTACACCTAGTAGCTAACATGCACTAGGTGTAAAAGCTATTATAAAGCTCGCAATTACCACTCAATAAGATGCTTATTTGGTTTTGAGCATTGCTCACAAAACGATAAATTTTCATAACGGGTTAACGTAACACTATAATTTTCATGGCAATGGTTACAGCACGTACTAACTTTTAGCGTACTTACAAAACCTGTAAGAATTATTTTCTCTGGTTCTACTGCTTCACTATTATTAAGTTGTTCAAACTCTTTATCTTCACAATCCACCTCAGCGTTTTCAATGCCTGTTAACTCATATAAAAAATGTACTGCTTTTTTTGCATCATCTACGGCTTTAAATAAGTAATGAAAATCATCCTTTAAATGCTTTATCCAAGACTTTAAATAAGCAGCATGATCTGTTCTTGGTGTAATTGTATTTTCAAGCCGCGTACATATAATTGCTGCACCAAGTTCAGCAACAAGCTCTTCATACGCATACTGCTCAGTACTATTGTTAGCTAAGTTGCGCTTCATTCTAGTGTCATGACCACTCCAATGAATTAACTCATGAATAGCAGTCGCATAATAATTATGTTTTTTACTGCCATGAGAACTATCTACAAAATTAGTGGGGAATGGCAGGTATATTTTATCTTCGTGTACTCTGTAAAATGCACCGGTATTACCATGAGTAATATTGGCTTTGCATCGAGCTATAAATTTATCAGCACTTGGATCTATCGGCATATCATCTGCAAATAAATCAGGGTGCGCGGGGTTGTACTTATTTACTTGGTCAGCGTTGAATACCGTATAAGGTTTAAATAAATAATATAATCTTCATCACTAGGGTTATTTTTTTTAGCGTAAATAGGGCGAAATAAACGCGTTCCCTTTGAGCGAATTTTTACCTTCGCTTTTTTTGTATTCCATTGTTTAAGTGTAGCCCATTCATCCGATTGAAATGCATTATCAAGGGTAGACGCCCAAAGTAATGTTGCGTTCATTCCACTAAAAAGGTGGTGTGTAATGGCATTTTTAGGTTCTAAAAAGCCATTATGCCAAGGTGCTATCCATTCCCCCACGTTCTCCTGCATTTGCTCAATTAGCTTATCTACAACACTTCTAACATGTGCGTCTACTTCTTCCTTTTTCATAATTTAATTCCGTTTTAAAAGCCATGACTTATTTATAGACTAGCACTTTGCTAGTTATGGATATTACCTTAATTTGGCAAACCTTCTCTACCATATAACTCGATAAGGGTTACAATACCCTTAATAAAAAGTACTGCCTTCAGTGCTGGTAAATAATCCTTAAATCTTGCTTAAAAAATAGCATATCTAGTGATATGGTAAGTTAAGTTACGGAAAACAAAATAATAAAGGGTCAAAATGACAGATAACAACTTCTCTTCAACCGCTGCTTTTTTATGGTCAGTCGCTGACTTGCTTCGCGGTGATTTTAAACAATCTCAGTATGGCCGTATAATCCTACCTTTTACACTGTTAAGGCGTTTAGAGTGTGTGCTTGAAGCCACTAAACCTGCTGTGCTTGAAAAGTACGAAACCGTAAAAGCCATGCCGATTGAAGCGCAAGACAAGCTCCTTACTCACGCAGCGCAGTTTAGTTTTTACAATACTTCAAAAATGGATTTAAACCGCCTTGGCGAAACCGATGTAGCCAGTAACCTAGAAAGTTACATTCAGTCGTTTAGCCCTAATGCGCGTGAAATTTTTGAGCATTTTGATTTTTTTAATACCCTAGATAAGTTGGCAGAAGCCGACCTACTTTATAAAGTAGCTAAACGCTTTGCTACAACCGACCTACACCCAGATGTTATTAATAACTATGGCATGGGTTTAGTGTTTGAAGAGCTAATTAGGCGCTTTGCTGAAAGCTCTAACGAAACCGCGGGTGAGCACTTTACCCCGCGCGACATTGTACGTTTAACCACCTCTTTAGTGTTTACCAATGACGACGATGCGCTTACGCAATCGGGCTTAGTTCGCTCAATTTACGACCCAACAGCGGGTACGGGCGGGTTTTTATCATCAGGCATGGAATACGTATTAGAACTTAACAATAAAGCATCGCTTTCAGCATTTGGCCAAGAGCTAAACCCAGAGTCATACGCTATATGTAAAGCCGATATGCTTATTAAAGGCCAAAAGGTCGATAACATAAAACTCGGTAATACCTTATCAAACGACCAGCTACGCACCGAAAAGTTTGACTACATGTTATCTAACCCGCCATTTGGTGTGGACTGGAAAAAAATACAAAAACAAATTAACGACGAACACACCGAAAAAGGCTTTGAAGGCCGTTTTGGTGCGGGTTTACCGCGTGTATCTGACGGTTCGTTACTGTTTTTAATGCACTTAGTTAGCAAAATGCGACCACAGCATGAGGGTGGCTCGCGCATTGGTATTATTTTAAATGGCTCTCCGTTGTTTACCGGTGGAGCCGGTAGTGGTGAGAGTGAAATTCGCCGTTATATTCTCGAAAACGATCTGCTAGAGGCCATTGTAGCCCTACCTACGGATATGTTTTACAACACCGGCATATCAACGTATGTGTGGGTGCTTTCAAGTCATAAACCTGCTAACCGTAAAGGTAAAGTACAACTTATCAATGCGGCAAAAGAGCGCGCTAAAACAGGCGGCAGAGGCCGTAGTGGTGGCGGTGAAGTTGAAGGAAATGATGAGAATGTATTTTATGCAGCTATGCGCAAATCACTCGGTAGCAAACGTAAAGAACTAACAGAAGATGCAATAGAAACCATTGTAAAAACATACGGCCAATTTGTAGAGAACGACTTTAGTAAAATATTTGATTACCAAGCGTTTGGTTATCGCCGTATTACTGTAGAGCGCCCATTACAACTGGCGGTTTATCCAAAAGATGAGCTACGCATAACTGCCTTAACAACCGATAAAGCATGGGATAAGTTAAACGAGCATGCTCAACATACAATCCTTGCAGCGCTTGCTTCACTTAATAACAAGTATTTATCTCGCGACGTATTCTTAAAAGCATTAACTACCGAGCTAGAAACAGCAACACCAGTGGTTAAGCTAAGCGCTGCACAGCTTAAGCTGATTGTTAAGCACTTGAGCGAACACGATGATGAAGCCGAAATATGCAAAATTAAAGGCAAAATAGAAGCCAACCCAGACTTACGTGATAACGAGAACGTACCACTAACAGAATCCATTGATGATTATTTTGCCCGTGAAGTATTACCCCATGTACCAAACGCGTGGATAGATACTAAAAAAACCGACGAGCAAGACGGTGAAGTGGGTATAGTTGGCTACGAAATACCATTTAATCGCCATTTTTATGAATACGTACCACCAAGATCATTGACCGAAATTGATGCGGATTTAGATAAAGTATCGAGCGATATTATGCAGCTACTTAGCGAGGTGCATTCGTGATGACAGGTCGATATAAGGCATATTCAGATTACAAGGATTCTGGAAGTTATTGGTTAGGCAAAATCCCAACTCATTGGGCTGCTACTGAACTAAAAAGATATTCATTCGTTAAAGGAGGTTATGCTTTTAGCAGTGAATCTTTTAAAGACTCAGGAAAACCTGTTATTCGTATTGGTGATATCAAACAAGATGGTAGTGTATCCGTCAAAAATTGTAAGTATATTGATACTAATAACTCAACCCAATTTTCTGAATATTTAGTCAATAAAGGTGATCTATTGATGGCTATGACAGGAGCTACCATTGGAAAAGCTGGCTGGTATTTGGAAGATGAAACCGCCTTATTAAATCAAAGGGTTGGGGCATTTAAGTGCAATAAAAATAAACTTAATTACCAGTTTTTTTGGTATGTGTTGAACAGCCTTGGATATCAGTCTTATATTTCTTTAACAGCATTTGGTGGAGCACAACCAAATATTAGTGATACAGGTATGGTTGGCTACTATTCTGCAGTTCCAACAATTCAAGAACAACAAAAAATTGCCAATTTCCTCGATCACGAAACCGCTAAAATCGACACCTTAATCGCTAAGCAAGAAAAGCTAATTGAGCTGTTAAAAGAAAAACGCCAAGCGGTGATTTCTCACGCAGTGACTAAAGGGCTAAACCCCAATGCCCCAATGCGCGACTCAGGCGTAGAATGGTTAGGTGAAGTGCCAGAGCATTGGGAAGTTTTACCAACAAAACGCTTCTTTAGATTAGTAACAGAGCCTTCCATAAAAAACCACGGCCAAGAATTACTATCTGTCTATACTGCTATTGGTGTAGCTCCTCGTAAAGACTTAGAGCAAAAAGGTAATAAAGCCAGCAATACGGACGGATACTGGGCTGTTAGGAAAGGCGATATCATTGTAAATAAGCTTCTTGCTTGGATGGGAGCAATTGGTTACTCAGACTATGATGGTGTAACAAGCCCTGCATATGACATATTACGAAAAACGAAAGATATAAATCCAAAATTCTACCATTATTTGTTTAGACAAAAATTTACTCAAAATGAGTTTAAACGATGGTCTCGTGGAATAATGGAAATGAGGTTGCGGCTTTATTTTGAGGAGCTTGGGCGAATTATGATGCCTATGCCGTCGAAAGAAGAACAGAATGCGATTGTTCAGGAAATAGAAAAAATGCACTGCATCTTCGCAGAACTTGAAGACAAGGCGAACCTGCAAATTGAGCTATTAAAGGAGCGAAAAACGGCCCTTATTTCAGCCGCCGTAACGGGTAAAATTGATGTACGAGACGGGAAATTTTAAAAGGAAGTAATATGACATTTCAAACACAGGTATTAGCTAAAAAAAACGGAATTTTAATTGGTGACTATTTTCGAGGTAAACAGCTAAATGAGTTAGGTGTTGAAGAATTAGCTTATATTCACTTAAATTTATTACATATAAGAACTCCGCTTAAAGATTTTTATGTTTCATCAAGTTTAAGAGAGTTAGAGCAAACACTAACTGCATCCTTTGGTAATAAGAGAACTAAACAGTACGTTCCATTAATGACAAGCTTCGCAATATTAGATCAACTAGGCAGCTTATATTCTATTGCAGATGCTAATTGTAATTTCCAAAATGGAATAAAAAAAGCATTAGCTACATTGACCCACATTCGAGATAGGGATGATATTGAAAGCTTGGTAACGTTAAGAAATGGTTTACTACATGACGGAAGTCTGATTAGTCACAACGTTTATAGAGATATAGATGTTATTTACAGAATGACAGTAGGTAGCGGAAAAGTAATAACTCCACCAAAAAAAGTGTGGGATGGTATTTATCGTGATTCTTTATCTGAATATGTAACTTTAATAGACCTAAAAGAGTTACAGGCGGTTGTTTTGAAAGCTATAAAATTGTGCGCTGAACACTTAGAAAACTCAACTCTAATTATTAACTGTACTGATGAAAAAGAGTTCTTTTATAAGTATTTATTTAGTGAAAAAATCGTAAATGGAAATTAGATTATGGCTAATAGTAACGAACTAACATTTCAAAATGACATTATTGACCAAATGCTTTCAAAGGGTTGGTTGCTGGGTGAATCAAATAAATATAATAAAGAGTTAGCCCTTTACCCAGAAGATGTAATTGCTTTTGTAAAAGGCTCTCAGCCTGAGCAATGGGATAAGCTGCAAAAACATTATCCAGAAACTGATAGAAGCCCTAATGCAACCGCTGATGCTTTACTTAAAAACCTAGAACGTAACTTAAAAAATAAAGGCACGCTTTGGGTGTTACGTAATGCGATTAAAGACCGTGGTGCTAAATTTAGCTTATGTAGTTTTAAGCCTGATCACGATTTAAACCCTGATGCGAGTAAACGCTATAACAAAAATATTTTACGCGTGGTACCTGAGCTAAAATACTCACCAAATGGTTATGATGGCCGATTAGATTTAACTTTATTTGTAAATGGCTTACCGGTTGCAACTTGCGAGTTAAAGTCTGAATTTAAGCAGTCGCTCAATAATGCCAAAGTGCAGTACATGAAAGACCGCCAGCCAAAAGATCCAATCACTAAAAAGGCAGAGCCATTATTGACCTTTAAACGTGGTGCGTTAGTTCATTTTGCAGTAAGCCAATACAACGTGGCAATGACTACGCGTTTAGCGGGGAATAAAACCTTCTTTTTACCGTTTGACCAAGGTACAGCCGAAGGCGCTGCGGGAAATGATATTCCGGCTGATGGCAGCTATGCGACCTCGTACCTTTGGAACGAGATTTTTCAAAAAGATAACCTGTTACTTATTTTAAGCCGCTATATTCACTTAGAGGTAAAAGACGAAGAGCAACTAGATGGCTCAATAAAAGTAAAAGAAACCATGATATTCCCGCGTTATCATCAATGGGCTGTGGTTTCTAAGCTTATAAATACAGTTGATTTTGAAGGGACGGGTAAAAAGTACCTTATTCAGCATAGTGCGGGCTCGGGTAAGTCGAACTCTATTGCGTGGCTATCGCACCAGCTGGCCTCTAAACATTACTTAACTGAGCACCCAGAATTACAAAAACAAGCAGGCGACAAAGTATTTGATTCAGTAATAGTAATTACCGATAGAACCGTTTTAGATAGCCAACTACAAGATACTATTTATCAGTTTGATCATAACGAAGGGATGATAGCGCGCGTTAACCGCGAAGAGGCACAAGGCAGTAAATCGAGCCAGTTAGCCGGTGAGCTAAAAGCCAGTACCTCGATTATTATTGTGACCATTCAAACCTTTCCCCATGTTTTAGAGGCAATACGTAAAGATTCAACCTTAGCTGGGCGAAGTTTTGCGGTAATAGCCGATGAAGCGCACTCTAGCCAAACGGGAACAACCGCACGTAAGTTGCGTGAAGTGCTAATGGCTGAGCAACTTGAAGGCGATGACGAGCTAGACAGTGAAGATATGCTGCGTTTATCTTTAGAGGCCCGTAAAGGCTCTAACAATATTAGTTATTTTGCCTTTACAGCAACACCTAAAGCTAAAACTCTAGAGCTATTTGGTCGCCCTGAAGATTTAGACGCACCGCTAAGCGATACTAATAAGCCATTACCCTTTCATGTGTATTCAATGCGCCAAGCCATTGAAGAAGGCTTTATTTTAGATGTGCTGCAAAACTACACCAGTTATCGCGTGGCGTATCAATTAGCTCATGATAACCCGCAGTCTGATCAAGAAGTAGATAGCAAAAAAGCAGCGTCTAAAATGGCTAAATGGGTAAGGCTACACCCCTATAATATTGCACAAAAAGTTGAAACGATTGTTGAGCACTTTAATGCCAAAATTAAACACTTATTAGGCGGTGAAGCTAAAGCAATGGTGGTGACGAGTAGCCGTTTAGAAGCTGTACGTTACAAGCTTGCCTTTGAAAAGTATGTAATGGATAAAGGCTATGAAAACGTCAATGCAATGGTGGCGTTTTCTGGTGAAGTAAACGACCCAGATATCCCTGATCATGCTTTTACTGAAAAAGCGATGAACCCTAATTTACGTGGCCGCGATATGCGCAAAGCCTTTGACACTAACGACTACCAAGTAATGTTAGTAGCGAATAAGTTTCAAACAGGATTTGACCAACCTAAATTAGTAGCTATGTATGTTGATAAACCATTAAAGGGTGTTGAATGTATACAAACGCTCTCTAGGCTAAACCGTACTTGCAAAGGTAAAGATAAAACCTTTGTGCTTGATTTTGTAAACGACCCTAAAGAAATTTTAGAAGAGTTTAAAGTTTACTTTCAAACTGCTGAGCTTTCGGGAGTATCTGACCCTAATATTGTTTACGACATAATGGAGAAGCTTGCTGAGGTGGGTATTTACCAATGGTTTGAGGTAGAAACCTTTGTAACCGCTTATAACAGTAAACATGCCAAGCAAGACAAACTCACCAATATTATGAAAGCGCCGGTTGAACGATTTAAGCTGCGCTACAAAGAAGCCACCACGGTACTGCAATCAGCTCAAAAAGAGCTTTCAAAAGCGAAAGATGAGAACAACGACAAAGCGATTAAGTACAGTGAGAACAGTGTTAAGCACGCTAAAGAAGCCAGAGATATTTTAGATGTGTTTAGAAAAGATTTAATCTCGTTTTATCGTTACTACGAGTTTAGCTCTCAAATTGTTGACTTTAACGACACTGACTTAGAAAAGCTCAGTGTATTTGCTAAAAACTTACACCCACTATTACGCATGGATGTAATAGAAGACGACGTTGACCTAACTGATGTAGTTATGACGCATTATCGGCTGCATGAACAACGCGAAGCTGATTTACAGTTAGGTCATAAAATTGGTGAAGAACCTAAAAGCTATATACCACCAAGTAAGGAAGGCTCGGGCGCAGTACCAAAAGACCCTAAAACGGAGCTTTTAAACGAAATAATTGAGCGTATGAACGACCTGTTTGCTGAAGATGGGCTATCTGAAAACGATATGGTTAATTACGCTAATGCAATTATGGGTAAAGTAGCTGAAAACGAAACCGCAATGGATCAGGTTAAGCACAATACTAAAGAGCAAGCCATGCTAGGCCAATTCCCTGAAGCAATCCAAAACGCGATTATTGAAAGCATGGATACTCACAACGCAATGGCCATGAAAGCACTATCAAGCGATTTAGTGTCTAAAGGCATAGCGAGCTTGGTATTCGACATGCTAATGAAAGGTGTTGCTGCTAAGAGCAATGAGCAACACAGTTAGTAATCATATTTAATTAAGTAAAGCCCTTAAAACAAAGTGTTAGGTTGTTACGGTAAAACAACTCTGTACCAAAAGTTTAAAAAGGGCTTTTACCATTAAATCAATCAATTAATCATTCTTCGTATTTAATTACAAAGTACCTTTAAAGTGCGTTTGAAACAAACAATCGACTTATATGTACTGATGCTACTAAGCAAGCTTTCATTTATTGCCTGGTTACGATTTATCATCTAAATAAAATAGCAAAGTAAGCGCGCAATTAAACCCACATACCAATATTAATGCTACCTATGCATAATTTACTCAGCATATTAACCTGAGGTAATTATGAATAAACAGCAAAAAATAAAACACTGGCAAGGCATTTTTGAGCAGCAAAAATCGAGTGGTTTAGCCATCATTCAATTTTGTCGTGATAACAACATTAACGCATCGACTTTCTATGTTTGGCGTAAACGCCTTTCTGACGAAACGATAAGGGTTAAAAAGCAACAGGTGATCCCGTTTGTTATTCATGAGCAAGCCTTTACGCAACCTTCAATCATTAAACTCACCACACCAAACGGCTATCAAATAGACTTCGAGTCGACATTAGCTAACCAAACGCTAGCCAAATTATTGAGCGTACTGTGACACCTTGCACCCACCAAGTTTACTTGGTCACGGGATTCACCGACATGCGAAAATCAATCAATGGGTTAAGTATTATTGTCAGCGATACCCTATCTCTCGATCCTTTAAGCCAAGCGTGGTTCGTTTTTTGTAATAAACAACGCGATAAATTAAAAATTTTGTTTTGGGATACCAATGGTTTTTGGCTTTATTATCGTCGCTTAGAGCAAGGACGATTTCAATGGCCAAATCATGCTCAAGCACACGTAGCCATGGGGATTGAACAACGGCAGTTACAATGGTTATTATCTGGCTTACCGGTAAATAATAAAACCCGCCACTCAACTTTATCAGGGTTATCAGTGATGTAAATTAACCAGATCGTTTTTTTTACTTGAACGATCTTTCCCATGTGTCATGCTATTAAAATGCCAGACACTATTCTCATCACCGAACTACAAAATCAGCTTGCACTTATGCAGGCTAAGCTTGATGCTTTACAAGAAGATAAGGTTGAAATGCAATCGCGGATTGACCACTTGCTTGCTGAGCTTAAGTTAAGTAAATCCCAAAAATACGGTAAAAAAAGTGAAAAAGCCCCACGGGGCACCTTCAATGAAGCGGAGCAGCATAAAACGACTGAGCCGCCTAAACACCATAAGAAAGGTAAACAAATACTGGCTGAGCACTTTGAACGAGAAGAGGTTGAGCACACCTTAACCGAGTTAACGTGTCAGTGTTGCGGTGAACAACTACATCAATGTGGTAGTGAAGACAGCGAGCAAGTGAAGATTATTCCGGCGAAAGTCAGTGTCATTAAGCACAAACAATTTAAATATGCTTGCAGACATTGCGAGCATGAACAATTGGCCAGTAAAATAATCACCGCGCCTAAACCCAAGCAGCCTATTCCTGGCAGCATTGCGAGTCCAGAAGCGTTATCGGCGGTTGTTACGGGCAAATACTGCGATGCCTTACCGCTTTATCGTTTCGTTGACATACTGGGCCGTGGCGGCCTTGAACTATCGCGCGGAACATTAGCTAATTGGTGTATTAAAGCGGGCCTGCTAATCAGCCCCTTAGTGGCAGCCATGCAACGTCACTTGCTTAGTGAGCACAGTTTATGTGCCGATGAAACCCGTACACAAGTCTTAGATGAAGGTGACAACCCTAGCAGCAATTCCTACATGTGGGTTTATCGCAGCAATGAGGTCAGCCGTGAGCCTGTCGTGATTTACGATTACCAAGCAGGTCGAAGTCGCGCTTGCGCAAAAGAATTTCTTGCCGGTTATCAAGGCTATTTACAGTGCGACGGTTACCGTGTTTATGACGGTATTGAAGGCATTACCCCTGTTGGTTGCTGGGCACACGCTAGACGCAAATATAACGATGCCTTAAAAGCAGAGTCGAAAAACAAAGGTCGAGCGCATAAAGCCATCAGCTTTATCAGCCAATTATATAAACTGGAAACCCACGCTAAAAACAAACAGTTATCTCCTCAAGCGCGGTATCAGTTACGACAAGAAAAAGCCTTACCCATATTAATGCACTTTAAAGCGTGGCTTGATGAAGCCGAAGGTAAAGTAACGGCGGGGAGTTATATTGGCAAAGCGATAAAATACACGCTTAATCAATGGCCGAAATTAATGCGGTATAGTGAAGATGGCGAACTAGGGATTGATAATAATATTACTGAGCGAGATATTCGGCCGTTTACCACTGGTAGAAAAAACTGGCTATTCTCAAAATCGGTTAATGGTGCTCAGGCCAGCGCGATACTTTATAGTATTGTGATGACGTGTCGTGCTAATGACATCAATCCGTATTACTACTTTGTGCATTTATTTAAAACGTTGCCGAATCGAGATGTGGGTGATGATGATTTTACCGACCTAATGCCGTGGAATGTGCAGCTAGACTTCGATTATAGCTAAGCGCACTGCTTAAATGCGCGCTTACATAGCAAAAGTATCAATAGTACATACAAGATAAATTTGAAACCCATCAATTGCGCCTACCTCTTAAACTTCTGTTCTAAATCTTGCTACAAATTTCTCCTGTCTAATACTGGCAATACGGGGAGTAATAATCATATTTTCGCTAGTTATTATTTTTAAGAGCAGTCATTTAGAGCCATTTTTTTAAAGGTAATGTGGGCTATTTTTAGGGGGAGCTGAGCACAAGAGCCTTTCAATACTAACCAAAAACGACCTGGAAAACTCTCCAATCACTTCACATACCTATCTGATTTGGATATTTGCTATGTGATTCCATGGCTGAAAAGTAAGCTCTCTTGGATATTTTCTAATGTAATACTCGTTAAATCTGGATAATTTGTTGGGTAATCCCCTAACTGCTTTTATTCCAGATATGAGGAATGATTTGTATCAAACGCAATTAACTGATCTGTCTTGCGTCAATTAACTTTATCTTTTAATTCCACTTACTGTGCCGTTGAAATTTAGTTGCTAGAGCAATTATGGGTCTCGTAAAGGACTTTTATGATTTTAAAAATAGATATAAAAAATTATAAGGTCTCTAAACAGGCTCATCGGAGGCTGTTGGAAAAAGTAGGTTAATCAACTATTACAGAGTCAAATTATGGGATGGTGGTTCTATTTGACTTTCACATGTGAAACTTTAGCAGCTATTCCTTACAGAAATAGCTCGATAAATAACCTTAAAATGCATTTTTAAATCTTTTTACAATATTTTTTATTTGTATATCAATCGCTTAAGTTGCACCCCTCTGTATTTGCCCAAAATGGACAGTTTGGCAGTTCTGGTTTGATTAAAAATTCATAGATGATTGCTCATGACATAAAACAACTATTCAGGAGTAATCATGAACGAACAAAAAGCTTTAACAGAACGTCTCCTAACATACGAGGAGGTGTGTGCAGTTTTACAAACATCGCAGGCAACGCTGCGTCGTTACGTAAAAATGGGGTGGTTTCCTGCACCTATAAAACCTAATCCATGCGGCAGAGCCGTTCGTTTTCGTTGCCAAGATGTTCAAGCATGGCTAAATAACCTTTAGGTGGAACGTATGCAATACAAGTTACAAAAAGATGGTCTTTATTACCTTAATTCTGATAAATGGCAAAAGATAGGAGGATGGATTCAGGTTGTTGCACGCACTCGCTTATCTGATAAACGCGGGGGTTATGGCGTTCTGCTTGAATGGAAAAACTATGATGGCATTAAATTGCGGGAAGTGATTTATGCACGAGATCTTAATGGTGACCATGCTCGTCATATACGGGATATGCTCATTGACACTGGTTATCCATTAATACCCGCTCAGCCAAGCTGGAGTCGATTACTGCAGTATTTATTAGAGCAAATGACCAATGCAAACCCTGCGATAGTAGTTAACCGTACAGGATGGCACGGGAAAGTTTTTTCAACAAGTAACTGGACTATAGGCACGGAAACAGAGCCTCATTACTTTGTGGGGCAACTGTCGAGTGAACCAATAATTTCGGAGCAGGGTAAGCTTATTGATTGGCAGCAAAATATAGGTGAATTATGCAGAGGAAACCCATTAGCTATTTTTAGCATTGGTACTGCATTAGCAGCGCCGTTGTTAGCCAGAACGGGAATGGAAAATGGTGCATTTCACTTTGTTGGCTCCTCTTCTGTCGGTAAAACAACATTACTGCAGTTAGCCGGTAGTGTGTATGGCGGGAAAGGCTTTGTTCGTAGCTGGATCTCCACAAGTAATGGCCTAGCAGCTGTATCATCAGAGCATAACGATATGCTATTGCCGTTAGATGAGATAGGCATGGCACGTCCTGAAGATATTGATACAGCGATTTATCAAATAATGAATGGCGCAGGGAAGCTGCGAGCCAATGTTTCAGGTGATTTAGCCAAAACTTCACATTGGCGAACGTTAGTATTAAGCAGTGGTGAGGTTTGGATAACTGAATTGTTGCAACAGCTAGGTAAACAATTACGAGCTGGGCAACAAATTAGAGTGGTAGAAATTCCTATTTTTGGTGCTCATGGTACTTTCGATAATTTGCATGGACGCCCTAACTCACAAAATTTTGTGGATGAGCTTAAAGGATCATGTCTGCGCTATCATGGCACAGTGATACGTACATGGATTGGGTTACTGACAGAGGTGGATGATGGGCTTGATACCTATCTGACAAAAGAAGTAAGCAGGTTAACTAGTCTGTGGGTTAATGAAAAAATGGCATCGCAGGTACAGCGAGTAGTTAGGCGTTTTGCTCTGGTAGCTGTTGGATTATGTCTGGCAAATCGTAATTATATTCTTCCTTGGACAGAAGATGAATCGATTAATGCGGTACATAGTGTACTAATTGCTTGGCTGAATAATCGTGGGCACTCTAGAAACTCAGAGGAGTATCTACTGCTAAAGACGTTAGGGAAAAATCTAGCTATTTGGCAGCGAACTATTATTCCTATTGATAAAAGCTCTAATAAGCAGGTAGCGGGTTATTCTTGGTTATTGAATGATGAAGAAGTTTGGCTAATAAGCAAAGATGTTTTTTTAAAAAAACTCAATCTTTCAACACACTACATGCGTGAGGTTCAAATACTACTCCAACATAAGTTGCTTATTAGTAATGAACTCTCCAGGGGAACCTACAGGAAAAAGGTTAATACTGATTTTAAACGCTTTTTCGCACTTAGGCCCAATGAAGTACGAAAACAGCTGACAGAATTGGAGCGAGTAAAAGATGAAAATTAATAAGGTGTTCCCAGTTTCCCAGTTTACCCAGTTTAATTTGATACCAAAAGGGAGGGAGTGAAAGTGAAAATGACCGAGAAAGAAATGTTGCAGCGAATACTGCACGATATAATGGTATTAAAAAAGCTTTTTCAAGACAGTATCAGTACAGATAAAACAATTGATATTGGAAAGGATATATTAAATACCGAAGAATGTGCTGAACTCACAGGCCTAAAGAAAAGCACGCTTTACAGGCTTACTCATGAACGGAAGATTCCCTTTTTTAAACCAAATGGAAACCGTGTGTTTTTTAAACGAACTGATATTATCGACTGGTTACAATCTAACCGTGTCCCTTCTGCTACAGAAATAGATAGAGAAGCAGCAAATCACTTAGTTAGACATCATAGAAGGGCTCCATGATTTAATAATCAAACTATTTATATTCAGGGGAAGGGCGATCCCCTGAATATTCATCTATTAAATTCATGCAAAAATTTATATTGTGTTGATGAGTACCAGTGTTGAATAGGGGGTAAAAAAACCTTTAACTTTAGAGTGAGTTTACGTTTTCATCATTGAATATATCAGGAAAGTTTCTCATGGCTGAGGTGCGTTTTGACTCTATTATATCAGCATATATCTCTGTAGTTTTTAGTTCACTATGGCCTAAAAGCCGTGATAATGAGTAAATATCTACACCTAGAGATAGCTGACTAACAGCAAAAGTATGCCTAGCTGCATGGAAAGTAATGTCTTTAGTTATTCCTGCTCGCATGACCCATTGTGCTAACGCTACATTGGTATAAGAACTATATTTCAGCCCAGTAAATACTCTTTCGTATGGTTTGCCACGATTTTTTAAGTTAAGAAGTTGAACAGCAGAATCGGGGAGATCTAAATACTGTAAACTGTTACCTGAACTCTCCAGCTTCTTTTGTTTAAATATAATCCGGTAATGGCCATTTGCAAACTCCTCTATTTCTTGCCAAACCAGTTTATTAATATCTGACCAGCGAAGGCCTGTAGTACATGAGAATAAAAATGCATTGCGTAGAACTTCGTAACGGCATTCTGTTTTAGCTAAACCTCTAACCTCATCAAGTGTTAAGTAGGCTCTTTGTGTATTTTCAGGTTTTATTGAACTTACAAGCGTTACAGGGTTGTCGCGAATAATACCGTCTCTATAGGCTTTGTTTAAAGCTGCTCTAATTTTATTAAAATAGGTACTGGTTGTATTTTTAGATAGCTTAGCTTTTGATTTTGTTAGCGCCTGATGTTGTAGGTAATACTTAAAACCTTCAAGAAAGTGCTTGTCTACCTGTTCAAAGGTGAGCTCAGACTTAGCGTGGTAGTTATGTAAATGGTTGCGCGCTGAAATCCAAATAGAATAATTGGATTTACTGCCTGTAGATTTACTCTCAACTAATTCATCGTAGTAGTCAAAAAAGCTAGCAGATAACTTAGTTGTATCGTTAAGGTTATGCCTACCAGATTCATACTCCAGTAGTCTCTTTGCACGAATGGCTTCAGCTCTTTGCATAATATCTTTATTATGCTGGCGCTCAATCGCTTGGCGTGGCTTTTTATAGACAAATAAACTTAGAGGCTCGTATGAGCGGTTTTGCTCTCTACTGCCATTGTGAGTCGTTTTTGAACCGTGATAATAAACTAGGCGAAGGCTTTGTTGACCCAGCTTATTAACTTCACGTTTTTGAATGCTAATTTTCATTTTTTTACCCTTTTGTGCTCCGTGTGCTCCGAGACTATAGCCTCGGAGCGTATGCGGAGCAAGATAGGGTAAAGCCCTTCAAATTAAATCATAAGAGTTATAATTAAATTTATTTAAAATCAAACGCTTATTATGATTTAGTTTGATTTGTTTTGATATAATTAGCGTAATTACTTTCCGATACAGAATGAACTAAATATTTTGCCGAGTAAGTCATCAGAACTAAATTCGCCGGTAATTTCATTTAGGTGGTTTTGTGTAAGTCGTAATTCTTCCGCAAGTATTTCACCCGCTATATTCATTTCAAGCTGGTCTTTGCCCGTATGTAAATGATGGGCTGCGTTTTCAAGGGCATCAAGGTGACGGCGGCGCGCCATAAAACCACCTTCAGTTGCACCTTGAAAGCCTATACATGCCTTTAAGTGATTACGTACTAACTCTATACCGTCAGCATTTTTGGCACTTAGATTAATAACTGGGTATTGTGAGTTATCAACCATGCCCACTTTATCGCCAGATAAATCGGCTTTATTTCTAATAACGGTGACTCCCATCCCTTCAGGAAGTTTCGCCATAAATTCAGGCCAAATAGTGTGGGGGTCACTGGCTGTAGTATCGGTACCATCAAGCATAAATAGCACACGATCTGCTTGGCTGATTTCAGCCCACGCACGCTCAATACCAATTTTTTCTACTTTATCAGGACTTTCACGTAGGCCTGCGGTATCTATAATATGCAGTGGCATGCCATCAATATGAATATGTTCACGTAGTACATCACGAGTGGTGCCGGCTATTTCGGTCACTATTGCCGCTTCACGGCCTGCTAAAGCATTAAGTAAGCTTGATTTACCCGCGTTAGGGCGCCCGGCAATTACCACACGCATACCTTCACGCATTATGCTGCCTTGCTTTGCTTGGTCGGTAACGATATTTAATTGGCTAACAATCTCGTTTAAATCACCAGATACTTTGCCGTCAGATAAAAAATCGATTTCTTCATCAGGAAAGTCAATTGCCGCTTCAACATACATACGTAAATGAATGACTTTTTCAACCAGGGTTTCAATATGCTTTGAAAACTCGCCTTGTAGTGATTGTAAGGCGCTTTTGGCTGCTTGCTCTGAGGTTGCATTAATTAAGTCACTAATGGCCTCTGCTTGGGTTAAATCCATTTTGTCATTCATAAAGGCGCGCTCTGAGAACTCACCCGGTTTAGCTAATCGTACACCCTCAATTTGGCTCATTTCTTTTAGCAGCATATCAAGCACCACTGGGCCGCCATGGCCTTGTAGCTCTAGTACATCTTCACCAGTAAATGAGTTTGGGCCTGCAAAAAACAGGGCTATGCCTTGATCAAGTTGCTCACCAGATAAACTTTTAAACGGCACATAATCGGCATAACGAGTCTTAGGGCAGCGACCAATTATTTTTTCGGCAACAGTTTTAGCAAGGCTACCTGAAACGCGAATAATACCTACGCCGCCACGTCCGGGAGGAGTCGCTTGTGCTGCTATGGTGTCTTGATTGATCATACTAATAACTTGCCATTTTGATGAATAACATAATGTGCGTATTGTAACCTATGGCTTTATATGTGGCGAATAGCTTGGCTATATTTTTGTGAATAGGAAGATTAAAAGCAGGCAATAAAAAAGGCGACCTAAGTCGCCTTTGTTTAAGTAGGTGCAATTAGCCCCTTACTTTTATTCCTTTCTTTTCCATACCGCGATAAATGAAAAGCATTTGTGCGATAGAAATAAGGTTAGATACTAACCAGTAAAGTACTAGGCCAGATGGGAACCATAAGAAGAATACAGAGAAGATAACCGGCATGAAGGTCATCATTTTTTGCTGCATTGGATCGGTTACCGTCATAGGTTGTAGCTTTTGAGTAATAAACATACTGGCACCAAATAATATTGGTAGTATGTAGTATGGGTCTTTTGCTGATAAGTCAGTTAACCATAAGAAAAACTCAGCATGGCGCAGCTCTGTTGACTCTAAGAATACATAAAACAGTGCTAAGAAAATTGGCATTTGTAGCAGTAGAGGGAAACAGCCACCCATCGGGTTTACTTTCTCTTTGCGATACATTTCCATGGTTGCTTGACCGAATTTTTGACGGTCACTACCAAACTTTTCTTTAAGAGCTGCCATTTTAGGCTGTAAGGCACGCATTTTAGCCATTGACGTATATTGCGCTTTAGTTAGTGGGTACATTAATGACTTAACAATAATGGTAATGGCAATAATTGCTAGACCCCAGTTACCTAAAATACTGTGTAGCCATTTTAATAGTACAAATAGTGGTTGTGATATAAACCATAGCCAGCCGTAATCTACAGTTAGGTCTAAATTTGGATGAATTGCTTCAAGTGAATCGGATTCTTTCGGACCCATGTAGTATGTAGCGCCAATGGTTTCTTGTTGGTTAGCTTGAATATTTACCGGTTCACCTTTTACACCTATAATAGCAGCATTACCTTTAGCAATTAGGCTGTAAAGGGTATTTTGCTCGTCTTGATTAGGTACCCATGCACTAACAAAGTAGTGCTGAATGAAGGCAATATAGCCACCTTGGGTATTAATATTTAGGTTTTTATCTTCCATGTCTGAAAAGCTATATTTTTCATACTTTTCTTCAGCAGAGCCGTAAGCAGCACCTAAATAGTTTTGATCAACTAAGCTGCCTTTTTCTTGTACGGTGCGCTTAACCTGTGTGTAAAGCTGTACTTGAATTGGCGCGGCGGTGGTGTTGTTTACTGTGTATTCTAAGGCAACATCGTATTGGCCTTTTTTGAATACATAAGTTTTAGTAAAAGTAACCCCGTCACTATTAGTAAATTGTAATGGTACACGTAGTTCATCGCCATTTAAGGTATAGGCTTTTTGTTCTGTTTTATAGACAGGACGACCATCTGCCGATGCATCAGGGCCATTTAAACCAATTAAACCACTTTGTGAAAAATACTGCTTACCATCAAACTTACCTAGCAGCATATAAGGTGTTTCACTGCCTTTAGTTTCTTCGTATTGGAGTAGGTCAGTTTCAACAATGTCACCACCGCGAGTATCAATTTTTACAGTAAATACATCGGTAGTAATATCAATAACTGAGCGCTTAGCAGTGGTTGCTGCTGGCAAACCACCTTCGCTTGAGCTTGGAACATAGTCGTCCGACTCAGGTGTGTTTGCTTGTGCGCTTTGTGTGATGGCACTAGGATCGGCTTTTGGTGCGTTGTAATCTTCATTCCACTCTTGAAAAAGTAAAAATGATACAAGCATCAAACCGATTAATAAAAACGTGCGTTGCGATTCCATAACAGCTCTTATTTCTCGTGTTGGTGGTTAATATGAGTTTTTCCAGGTACGGGATCATCTCCGCCTGAATGTAACGGGTGACATTTTAATATGCGTTTGAGCGCTAACCAACTCCCTTTTAACAATCCATGCGAATTAATTGCTTTAATTGCATAACTGGAGCAGGTTGGATTAAAACGACAATGCGGACCTAATAATGGACTAATCCACTTTTGATAGCCGCGAATTAACATCACTAAACAATAACGTGGAAAAGCAACAAGTGGTTTAAGTAACCTCATGATATTTATGCCCCTACGTAATTGTTAGTCAATGAACACCATGTATTTAAAATAACTATTTGCGATTTTAAATGCATGATTAAAAGGTGAGCTAAAGATACCCTAATTAGCTATGTAATTCTATTGCTATCGGGCTTGTTTATTGGTTTTAGCTGATTTGTTTGGACGTTTTTTGAAAGGGGGCGGTTTTGGTGCACCCGGTTTACAGCGTTCATCTATTTTTCGCCACAATTTATTAAGCTGTTTAGTTAACTCTGCGTTTGATTGTTCATCAATACCACTTTTAACCATCAACACAATATCAATATTATCTATTTTGTGTTGGTTTAAACGAAAACTTTCGCGAGCGATACGTTTAATACGGTTACGTTGACATGCTTTTTTTACGCGCTTTTTAGCGACAGTAAGTCCTAACCTAGGTTTAGCTTGGTCATTAGGTTTAGCAAGTAGGGTAAAGAAAGGAGTCGCAGCGCGAGCTGGTTCATTAAAAATACGAGAGTAATGCGAGGGAGTTAACAGACGTAACTCCCTGCCAAAGTTAAAGTCTTCCACTTATATATTAAGCAGAAAGAACTTTACGGCCTTTAGCGCGGCGACGAGCTAATACTTTACGGCCATTTACAGTTGCCATGCGAGCACGGAAGCCGTGCGCACGTTTGCGTTTTAAAACGCTAGGTTGAAAAGTTCTTTTCATAACAATTCCATCCGATCGGTTAAAGGTTAAAACATCCTATGCAGGTCGCGATCCTGGCACAGGTGCCATTGCGAGCGCGAGATATTATAGATGAAGCCCACAATTGTCAATCATAATTACATGCCAAACACCACTTAATGTAGGCAATAAGGTATAGGCATTACGTATTAAAACCAAATATGATCCGATAGGATCCTTATAAATAAGAAGTTTTCCACAGGCCTTGTATAAAAAGTGAATAAAAGCTTGGGAAAAGTAAATTAGATCATAACTTATGTGTGCGATCGAGGTCTTAATTTGTTATGATCTGGAATCGGATTAAAAATAAATTTCTATATATATCATTTGGTTATTACTTTTAGGTGAAAGGATTATCGTTTTCATCAAAATCACCCTTGTACTTGTGGATAAAGTACCTTCATAATACTCGGTCTTGGACTAATTTATTGTCTATTAGAACGCCATAAATGTATGATTTTCCTTCATTAAATATGAACGGGAATATAAATTAAATCTTAGGGAGTTTAATA
>NZ_JBQSXI010000002.1:0-699142 GCF_052378035.1 Pseudoalteromonas sp. AOP31-A2-14
TTTTCTATGGTTGGGCTTATTATAAATTCGACCACTTAAGTACATTACTTTTGATAAGACATTCCATGTCCCGTCTGTTAACATTAATCTTGGCATGTAGGTTCGGTGTAAAGTTTTCTGGCGAATTCAATTATACCTTATCTTCATGCTGTTTGTTTTTCATACCACAAAGATCAACACGCCCTAGTCTACACGCTGTAAACTAGTGATATAAACTGCTATTGCGCTTGTTGCTCTGGCCTTTGCCAGCCACCGCCAACAGCTTTATACAAATTAATTTGGCTAGCAATATAAGCTTGCTTACCATTAATTAATTGCTGCCCAGCACTGACCCAATTACGCTGTGCATCGAGTACTTGCAAGTAACTATCTGCGCCTTTTTCAAACCGAGCTTGAGAAAGCATAAACGATACATGGTTACTATTATAAAGCTCTTCAAGTGCTGCTAGCTGCTGCATATAACCTTCCCTATCAGCCAAAGCATCCGACACTTCTTTAAAAGCTTTTTGGATAGTTTGCTCATAGGTTGTCAGGGTTATTTCTTGCTGTGCTTGCGCAACATCTAAATTAGCTTGATTGCGCCCCATATTAAAAATAGGTAGGTTAATTGAAGGGATAAAACTCCATGTTCCTGTGCCACTTGAGAACAAATTATCTAGTTCAGACGATGCAGTCCCCGCATTAGCCGTTAAACTAATACTTGGGAAGAATGCCGCTTTGGCTACACCAATATTAGCGTTCGCTGCTAAAAGTTGATACTCAGCCGCTTTTATATCTGGTCTTTGCTCTAATAATTGCGACGGCATGCCAACAGGCACTGTTGGAAACTTGAGTGCATCATTTATACCTTTTTCAGGCAATAAGTCAGCTGTTACTGTTTGGCCAACCAATAAGTCTAACGCATTTTTATCACGTTTTAATAATCGCTGATAATTAGCTATATCGACTTTGGCTGTGGCAACAGTACTTTGTACTTGTGCTAATGTCAGCTTAGACGCGGCACCAAGTGCATAGGTTTTCTCCATCAACTCCAGTGACTCTTGCTGACTACTGAGCGTTTCATTGGCAAGTGAAAGCAGCTCTTTATCTGCAGCATAATTAAGCCATGCATTTACCACCTCTGAGATTAAACTAATTTTTACACTCGTTTGCGCTTGTTCAGTGGCATACAGGGTTTGTAAAGCTTGATCAGATTGGTTACGGACTTTACCCCATAGATCAAGTTCATAAGCTGTCATACCTACCGTTGCTGAGTAACTTTCGTTAATACCTGCCCTGCCAGTTGATGACAAATCAGCGGGTAGACGCTGGCGAGTACCCGATGCTGAGAAATCTATCGACGGATATAGAGCAGAGTCTTCAATTTGATACAAAGCACGTACTTGCTGCACGTTAAGTGCAGCCAGTTTAATGTCTTTATTATGCATCAGTGTTTGCTTTATTAAGCTTTGCAGTTTGTTGTTAACAAAAAACTGCTGCCACTTTAAATCAGTGGCATTACCCTGCTCACTTTTAACAGCATAGTTATCTGGCACAGGCAGTTGAATGTCTTCAAGCTCTGGCGCCATCTGACACGCACTAAGTACCAAGGTACTTAGTGCTAAGCTTAAGGCTTTTAACTTCATTGTAATTTCTCCTGTTTAGCCGCTGCGTGCTTACCAGGGAATATGCGTTTAATTAACACAAAAAACAGTGGCACAAAAATAACAACAATTAGTGACGATGCAAGCGTCCCGCCTATTACTGAAATACCGAGTGCATTTTGCGCCCCTGAACCTGCACTCGATGCAAGAGCAAGCGGTAATACGCCACAAATAAAGGCCATTGAAGTCATTAATACAGGACGTAAACGTAATTTCACAGCAGCAATCGCAGCATCAACTAACTCCATGCCTTCATCCATTTTATGTAGCGCGAATTCAACAACTAAAATAGCATTTTTGGAAGACAGCCCAATGGTCGTTAATAAACCAACTTGTAGATAAATATCGTTTGATAAGCCCCCCATAAATGCAGCCATCGAAGCACCAAATATACCCAGCGGTACAATCATCATAACCGCCGCAGGTACTGACCAGCTTTCATAAAGTGCCGCTAAACATAAAAATACGATTAATAGCGACAGTGCATATAACATTGGAGCTTGACCGCCACTTAAGCGCTCTTCGTACGAGATCCCCGTCCACTCAAAAGCAATACCAGCGGGTAGCTGTTTAATCAGCTTCTCCATTTCATCCATGGCTTGGCCGGTACTGTATCCTGGCGCAGCCGTACCTTGAATTTCCATTGCTGAAAAACCGTTGTAACGTTCAAGGCGTGGTGATCCATAAGCCCAGTAAGATTGCGCGAATGCAGTAAATGGCACCATATCGCCGCTACTATTACGCACGTACCATTTGTCTAAATCTTCAGGGGCCATACGAGACTCTGAGGCACCTTGTAAATAGACTTTTTTCACACGACCACGGTCAATGAAGTCATTCACATAACTACCACCCCAAGCCGTTGAGAGCGTGCTATTTATATCAGCCTGCTTTAGACCAAGCGCTTCAGCTTTTGCAAGATCAATATCTAGCTTAAGTTCTGGCTTATCTTCTTGGCCATTAGGACGAACTCCGGTAAGTATTGGGCTCTTTGATGCCATACCTAACAGCATATTACGTGCTTCTAGTAATTTTTCATGGCCAAGACCCGTCCTATCTTGTAAGAACATAGTGAAACCGTTAGCTGTACCAAGCTCCACTACGGCAGGTGGTGGGAAAGCAAATACAAATGCTTCTTTTATCGTTGAAAAATATCCCATCGCTTTACCTGCAATAGCACTTACAGATAAATCATCACGTTGGCGCTCATCCCAGTGTTTTAAGCCCACAAAACCAATTGCTGCATTTTGCCCAGAACCTGCAAAGCTAAAGCCTGTAACACTAAACACTGAACGCACGGCTTCAGATTGATCTTCTAAATAGTGCTTTTCCATTTTCTCAACCACTTTTAAAGTTTGCTCTGTGGTTGAACCTGCAGGCAGGCTTACTTGATTAAACAAAATCCCTTGGTCTTCATCTGGTAAAAAGCCTGACGGTAGCTGTGAAAAGATAAACACCATACCGCCAACAATCAAACCATAACAAAGTAAATAACGCTTACTGTTTTTTATCATTCGGCTCACAAGGCCTTGCGCACCACTATTGGTTTTCTCAAAGCCGCGATTAAAGCCCATAAAGAAACGCCCAAATAGCGATTTATCATTATGTACATGGCTTGGCTTTAACATCGTTGCACAAAGTGCAGGTGTTAAAATAAGTGCCACTAGTACTGATAAACTCATCGCCGTAACTAAGGTTATTGAGAACTGACGATAAATAACCCCGGTAGACCCTGCAAAAAACGCCATGGGTATAAATACCGCAGACAGTACCATCGCTATACCGACTAACGCGCCTTTAATTTCATCCATTGATTTACGCGTGGCTTCAAGTGGGGAGAGTTTTTCTTCGGTCATCACCCGTTCTACGTTTTCAACCACCACAATGGCATCATCAACGAGTAAGCCTATTGCTAATACCATCGCAAACATGGTCAAAGTATTAATTGAGTAGCCCAAAACTTGTAGCACTGCAAACGTACCAAGTAGTACAACAGGCACCGCGATGGTCGGAATTAATGTCGCACGGAAGTTCTGTAAAAACAAATACATAACTAAGAAAACCAAAACTACGGCTTCAATTAGTGTGCTAACTACTTTTTCAATTGATAAAGTTACAAACGGAGTCGTATCGTAAGGAACGACCGTCGCTAACCCTTCAGGGTAAAAAGGTTCTAACTCAGCTAGCGCCGCCTTTACACCTTCCGCGGTATCAAGAGCATTTGCACCACTGGCAAGTTTAACCCCAAGACCTGCAGCAGGCTTACCATTAAAGCGCGCAACTACACTATAGCTTTCACCGCCTAGCTCTACTTTTGCTACATCATCAAGGCGAACCACTGAGCCATCGTTATTGGTTTTAACAAAGATATCTCTAAACTGATCAGGTGTTTGTAAACGGCTTTGCGCCGTTACAGTCGCATTAAGCTGTTGGCCAGAAACAGCTGGTAATGCACCAAGCTGACCAGCTGAAACCTGTGCATTTTGAGCACTAATTGACGCGCTAATATCCGCAGGAGTCAGTTTATATTTTTGCAGCATGTCTGGCTTTAACCAAATACGCATAGCATATTGAGAACCAAACAACTGGACCTCACCCACGCCATCCACGCGCGATACAATATCTAATACATTTGAAGAAACATAATCACCGATATCGATGTTATTCATACTGCCATCTTCAGATGCAAAACCAACGACCATTAAAAAGTTAGGCGCTGATTTCGCAACAGCTACACCTTGGCGCTGAACTTCTTCTGGTAATAGTGGCGTTGCCAGTGCGAGCTTATTTTGTACTTGCACTTGGGCTATATCTGGATCTGTATCTGCATCAAAAGTCAAAGTGAGCGTTGCCGAACCATTTGATTCAGACGTTGACGACATGTACAACAAGCCATCTAAGCCTTTCATTTTTTGCTCAATAACTTGGGTAACCGTATCTTCTAATGTTTTAGCAGAAGCTCCCGGGTAGCTTGCTTGAATACTAATGGCCGGTGGTGCTATTGACGGGTACTGAGCAACAGGTAAACTTTTAATTGCAAGTATTCCCGCCAACATAACAATAATGGCCAATACCCATGCAAAAATGGGTCTGTCGATAAAAAATCGTGACATTAAATTGCTCCGTTATTGAGTTTTATCAGCTGATTCCGCAGGCACAGCTTTAACAGGTGCGCCCGGTGCTATTTTTTGTAAGCCTTCAACTATAAGCTGATCGCCATCATTTAAACCTTCGGTGATCAACCAATCTGAGCCCACTGTACGATCTGTTTTAAGTACACGTGCTTCAACTGTATTGTCTTTGCTAACGACCATAGCCGTTGGTTGGCCTTTAGTGTTGCGGCTCACTCCTCGCTGCGGCGCTAAAATAGCATTAGCTTTTACACCTTCCACAATTACCGCTCTTACATACATACCTGGCAGTAATAGTTTTTCAGGATTAGGGAACTCCGCACGTAACGTTACCGAACCAGTACTTGGATCAACGGTCACTTCAGAAAACTGCAACGTACCTTTATGAGAATAAACAGAGCCATCTTCCATTTTTAATTCAACAACTGAGTGAACCTCAAGGTCTTTATCAAGCTCACCACTAGCAATAGCTTTTTTCAATCGTGTAAGTTCATTGCTTGATTGTGTTAAATCAACGTAGATAGGATCAAGCTGAGTAACGGTCGCTAAAGTGGTTGCTTGATTTGCGCTCACTAACGCCCCAGCAGTAACATTTGACTTACCAATTTGACCACTAATAGGCGACGACACTTTGCTGTAATTAAGATTAATTTGCGCCGTTTTAAGTTGTGCTTGGGCAGTCAGTAAATCAGCTTGCGCACTTTTGTAGCTGGCATCTGCTTCATCAAAGTCTTGTTGGCTTACAGCTTTAATTTTTAATAATTCATCATAACGCTCTGATTTTGCTTTCGCGTTTGCAATACTTGCTTGCGCTTTAGTAATAGCCGCTTTGCTGGTTGCCTCTTGCGCTTCAAAAGTTGATGGGTCTATTTGATATAAAGGCTGGCCTTTCTTAACTTGTGCCCCTTGAGTAAATAAACGCGATTGAATAATACCATTTACCTGAGGGCGAATTTCAGCGACTTGTGATGCAGCGACTCGACCGGGTAACTCTTTGGTTAATGTTAGTGGTTGGCTTTTTAATGTGACCACTCCTACTGGAGCGGCTTGTTTTTCTTGCTGACTTGGTGATGGACTTTTTTGATCACAACCAGATAAGACAACAGCACTGGCTAAAGCGGACACTGCAAAAAGAACGACGCGAGAACGCTGCATGTAAACTACCCTTAATTTAGAATGAACGATCATTCTAAGTTAAGTTTCTACATTTTCCAATACTAATTAAGAATTATTTTCATAAATTAATATAACTGCAAAATACCCCGCGCGTCTCAAAGACCAAGCTTAAAAAATGAGGATAAATAAGACGGTTCAAAGCCGTAAGTTAAGTAACTAATTTACAAACTTACGGCTACCTGAAGTATCTTAATTAATCTTAGCTATTTCAATACTTAAATTATCAACTAAACAGCCATGTTGATTACTATTAACACGATAAAAATGAGTATCTTTATCGCCAGACAAGGTTACAGAAAACTCGTCTTGCTGCGCAGCGGCTTGCGTTTCATTAGCTAAGCACATCGCTTGGGTTAAAGAACGCAATTTTGTATCAGTTAAAATATCCATAAACCGCTGCATCGGTAAGCTGGGTATATCAATATTAGGCAATGCATTTTCAACAGTTCGGCTATTAACTTTATAACCCTTTGCAGTTACATCAATAATGGTGCCGACAGGCCAATACGAATAATTAAATGCCGCTTCACTGTTAGGTTTATTTAAATGCACCACACCACTTTTGCCTATCACTGTCATCAATTGTGTATCGGCTGAATTAATTACAACTAACGCTGTGGTTTCATCAACACCGAAACCATGTTGCTGCTTAGTGGCCTCTAACAATATTGCCAGGCGGGCTGTACGGTCACGCTCGCTAAAATGAGTATCTAAAATCCCCATATCAAAGCTACCTAAACCGCCATTTGCGTGATAAGTCAACGAGTCGGCCGTTAAATCTTTACTACACTTGTCGCCACAGCGCTCACTTGATGCAGGTAACGCATGTGCGCCATCACGTATGGCTGATAAACTGGTACCATTAGTGAGCATAGCCACATTACCGTATTCGTTTTTACCACCACTTTGAATTGCCGTGCCGGCACTTGTACCGACTAATAATGCACGAGTGCGGATAGCATGAGTCCAAGGGTATGGCTTACCAGCGTCATCAAACATAACTTTACGCGCTAAACTTTGATCGCCGCCATTAATCATAATACCGGTTGCTGACTCAATCGTTTTAACTAAGTTATCAACGCCTTGCTCACACAGTGCAAGTTCAGCGTTAATACGATCAGGGTAAATGACTTGTCGATTAAATACATTCATCGATTGCTCACGAAGACTGGTTAAATTATCACACTGCCCTGTAGTTATCGCCTTTGCTAGTGCAGGGGTTAATGCCAACCAATTTGTATCGACCCCTTCAAAATCAAGTAAGCTTTCATAAAAGTCCGCAGATTCATAAGGATCACGACTTGAGGCTGTAATGGCAAGCATTGAAGGTTTTTTGGTATTAACTTTAACGGTTGCAGAAACAAAATCTAGAATATCGTTAGTGGCGCTTTCTTTATTAATTTGGGTATTAACGACTTCTTTTATACGTTTTTGCTTATCATTGACAACTGAGATTTCAAGCGTATCAATTATAAAATTATATTCTTGGTCAGTTAACTTATTTAATAAAGCATTATTCAAATCTCGCCACGCCCATAAAATAGTCGCCTCATTGGTTTGCTCAGGATGATCACGGGCTATTTTTGATAAAATTTGCAGGGTTTGATCACGGTGACTTGCATTATCGTTTGGCCACTTTAATTTTAGTTGTCGTAATGCATCACTAGTTAATTGATATTGATTCGCTTTTTTTCCTGCAATTTGCTTCGTATCTTGGCAATTTTTGGCGCTCATACTAGAGCACGTAGTTAGTGCCCCGCCTACTAAAACCAAAGTTTGCTGCTTATCACTTGCAGATACCGTGGCTGAGTAGCAGGTTATTACCGCTAAAAGCGTAGCTAAAATAGCCATAAATCCACTTTTAACCGATTGTTCCTGAAATTTTTTCATAATATTATGCTCATGTAAAATAATGATAAATAGCTGCAGTCAGCCTTTATTCTTGCTATAAAAATAAGGAACTTTAAATCGCGAATAAGCTAGCACCCAAGTATTAGCTTTGTCAAAAGCCTTTTGAATTGGAATAATATTTAAAAACGTAACACCTCTTGCACATACTCTTCTAAGTGGCTAACGAGTCGCTATTCACATTCTTGTAAGGTAATCAATCAAGACTGTAATACCTAAGGTAATGCCGATATAGTGCTACTGGATGAATGACACACCTTCTGCTTAAAACATCGCTAAAGTAGCGGTACTCTTTCACTGGAAGGGGTAAACCTCTAGAAAAAATGCATTTGAATAAACAAGCATCTTACCCATAGCGACTTAAATCGCTAGTATGTGAAACTTCTAGCTTAGGATATTATTTTACTCACGGTCAAAATTTTTAGGACTAATCACTGCTCAACTCTTACTCTATCAGTTTCATAATGCATTTTCTCTGTAAATCCTTTAACTCTCACCTGCTTTTATAGCCTCAATTACCGTATACATACGCTTTGCAAGCGGCCTATTTCGGTGATGACACACATAAATATTTTCATTTATTGGGTTGGCTAAGTAATGTGTTTGTATAAGATCAGGCTTATTAAACGCACCAACCGCATACGCAGGTAAAACCGTAAAGCCTAACCCTAAACTTACCGGCTCCAGTATTAAACTTATTTGGTTAGAAAACCCTGTTTGCTTTATTTGATCTATATGTTCAAATTCAGGATAGTTTTCACTGAGCAATAACTGCACATGGTGTTTAGCATCGGGATGACCTATAAAGCCAAGCTCACACAACACATCCCACGAAGGCATTTTAATATTCGCAGGTGTTACCAATAATAAAGCCTCTTTACCTATTTTATGGCTACTTACTTCGCTTAGTGTGGGTGCTTGGGTTAAAAAGCCAATGTCGGCGCTATGGTTTGCAACCGCTTGCTCTACACTCAAGTTTGGTGCAAACCGGTAATCAATATTGAGCTCTTTATACTTTGTTTGCAGTGCTAATAGTTGACTATAAAACTGTAAACCACAACTGCCTGGGGACTGTATTTTTACCATACCACTATAAGGTGAGTCGTCTTTTAATTGCTGTTCTAAAAACTGCCATTCTTTGAGTAATAAACTACCTTGTTGATAAAGGTTTTGCCCCTGTACGGTAAGCGAAAATTGCTTACCGTGTCTTTCAAGTAAGGCACAATTAACATGCTGTTCTAGCTTTTTAATATGTTGGCTTACACCTGATTGAGTCATATATAGCCGCTCAGCTGTTTGGGTAAAGTGATTTACTTCAACTAAAGTGCAAAACGTTTTTAACCATGTGGGATTTATCATTACAAAATGTACTCAAAATTATGATTAATCATAATTTTACTTAATCTTGCCTGATTCGTAAACTAACTCCATCAACTAGTCACAAGATAAAGAGGAACATTATTATGAGTCACACCTATCCACGCAGTTTTTCGCACATTGGTATTTCAGTACCTGATGTTGAAAAAGCCGTTAATTTTTATACAAAAGTTATGGGTTGGTACACGATTATGGAACCAACTTTAATCACTGAAGACAAAAGCCCAATTGGCGAAATGTGCACAGAGGTATTTGGTGAAAAATGGGAGAAATTCAAAATAGCGCACTTATCTACAGGTGATCGTATTGGTGTTGAAATATTTGAATTTAAAAATCAAGAAGATCCAAAAGATAACTTCGAGTACTGGAAAACTGGTATCTTCCATTTCTGTGTTCAAGACCCCGATGTAGAAGGTTTAGCTGAGCGTATTGTTGAAGCTGGCGGTAAAAAACGTATGGAAGCACCACGTTACTATTACCCAGGTGAAAAACCGTACCGTATGATCTACATGGAAGACCCGTTTGGCAATATCATCGAAATTTACAGCCACAGCTACGAGCTTATTTACAGCGCAGGCGCATACTAAGCTAAGGCTTGCTCGCTAGCGTAGTAAGTATAAAAAATAAAATTGTACCTAATCTGACAGCTCCACGATCACTTTTACACAAGCGGTGTCGAACGCTTGATTTTAAACATTTTTGCGCTCAAATTTAAGGCAATTAAACCTTTAATTATGACTTTAAAATTATGCTTGTGTGCATAGTGAGCTCTAGTATTATTTATAATATTTAAGAAACGCATTATACAAGGCATCAGGAGTGTGCTTATCAAGGTTTTTGATAAAATCATAATAGGTTTTAAAATTTAGGTGGTGTTCTAAAAAGTATGCTGGCATCAGACGTAGCCATAATTGATGTAAAAGAACACCAAATCAAACACTTTAAAATGATTATCAAGCTTTTTTGAGAAGCAACAAGTCTTTCTAACCGCTCGTCTTAATCGGTGTCTAAGGCGACAGTTATTACCCTCTATACCTATGGTATGCTGTTTGCCAACCTGTTTGTGATCACCTTTAAAGGCGGTTTTAAAGCTATCCCAGTTGTCCATACTGATAGAGCCATAGCTTACTTTAAGTTGCTTTAAACGTGCTCTTAGCTTCTTAGCTGTTTTTAAGTCACGTTTGCCCCAGACATAAGCGACAATCTCATTAGTAGCACGGTCATAAGCGTAGATGAGCCAGACTTTACGCTTCTTGCGATACACGTAAGTCCAGAACTCATCAACCTCTAAGCGTTCATAGTAGCGCTTCTTAGGCGCGATCTTATAAACAGATGAGCCTATGGTGCCCAATACTTTACCGATACTGACTGAGGCTATAATAGCTATGTCTCTAACACCGCAACCTCTCACCGTCATTAGCCGTATGATGTCTTCTATTTTAGAGTGACAGCCCTTATAAGTTAAGGCATGGTCACCAATGAATTGACGTTTGCAGTCCTTGCATTGGTAGTTCTGCTTGCCATAGCTTTTTATGCCGTTTTTCTTTAAACTGGGACTGTGACAGTCGGGGCAGCTGATATCTATTTGTGTCTTCATAACCTCAAATATATCATCTTGCTTTGGCTGTCACCCTCCTTTATTTCTTCAGCATACTTTCTGACACACCACCAAAATTTAAATAAAAAAGCAGCTAAATTTAGCTGCTTTTAATAATACTCCAGTATTACTTGTTCATTGCATTAATTAAAAAAGCTGAAATTTTAGCTCCCTCTCTAAGAGTTGTTTCGGAGCTTGATTGACCGACTAATGAGCTGTCAGTAAATGGGGCTATTTCCATCATATCAGCACCGGTAATTGGAAATTCATCCGCAAGTGCCACTAATATATCTAAAGCGTGTTGCGGTGTTAAGCCATTGCCTTCTGGCGTACCAGTGGCTGATGCAAATTCTTCATCAAGCGCGTCAATATCAAAACTGACATACAGCTCGTCCACATTATCAGCTTTAAGCTGAGCAATAGCCTCTGCGGCAATCGCCGATGCGCCGCGCTCAATAATTTCATGAGCCCAATGCTGCTTCACACCAAAGTTCGACTCCCAGTGTTCTTTTGGCTTTCCGCTTGAACGAATACCAAATTGAATAAGGTGATGCGGCGCAGGTAAATACTCTAAAATATGAGTACACCATGAGCCAAAGCATAAATCGATACCTAAACGTTCGACCAATAAATCGGTGTGGGCATCAAAGTGAATAATTGCCGTACGTTTACCTTGTTCGCGCTTTGCTTTTAAATATGACTTTGTCAGTGGGTAACTAATAGAGTGATCGCCACCCATGCCAAAAATACCTTTATCTGTAAAAGTAGCATAAAAGCTGTCACACACATCTTCTGTAATCGATAATGGACTTACGTAATAATCACTACTTGGATTGTCATACAAAGCCTTTTGACAGTTGCTAATAGTTGCTTGGTTTAAATATTTGTCATGGAGTAAATGTGGGATAACACGTACATCACCTAAATCGAACGATTTTGCTTGTGGCTGTTGATCGATCAGAGTTGAGCGTAAAAATAACGGCCCCCAGTTAGCGCCACGTAAAATACCCCCACCGCAATCGGAGCTAATACCTAACATGACAGCTTTATGTTCACTTTGGTTTAATGTGCCTAACGAATCACGCCATAAACTGTCAACGTTATCTTCTTGTCCATATAGTTTATTGCGCAGTGCAGCTTTACGTTCTTTTGCAGTATTAACCGTAAAAACACCATCCCCTGGTGGGCATAAACAATGCTCTACTTTAGATTTAAATGCTTGCCATTGCGTGCTCATACTTATTCCTTACCTGTTATTTTTGCGTAGTTATGCAAAAACCTCGTTAACTAAAATATTTCGTATAAACTTGCTATGTTATTTTTTTAAGACCCTTTTTAAGGTTTAATAAAGTAACTAAGTTTCAAATAAAAAAATAAAAATTATTTTATAACAATGAATTACGAAAAAATAAAAACGAGATAAAAACTTAACTTTATTACATATTAAATAGATATAGAGTCTACTGGTGTAAGTCAACCATCCCAAAAAGAAGGCATTGTAATGGCTTGCTTGAATATTCATAGATGGTGAATAAAGTTTAAATGGGTTACGGACATCCGTCCTGTACAGGAAATTTGATAATAGTAATGATGTTAAACTAACATAATTATATGATCTAAAAAGGCAACACTATGGAAAAGGTATTTCACTTAGGGCTTACCCGTGACGACTTACAAGCTGCAACACTTGCTATTGTGCCAGGCGACCCCGACAGAGCTGAGCGCATTTCTACTTTCCTTGAAAACCCTATATGCCTTGCCAAGACTCGCGAATTCCATGTTTATTTAGGCAAACTTAATGGTGCAAGCGTAGTGGTATGTTCAACCGGTATTGGTGGCCCGTCAACGTCTATTGCCGTGGAAGAGCTCGCCCAGCTTGGAGTCACTACATTTTTGCGCATTGGCACAACGGGCGCGATTCAACCACATATAAATGAAGGTGATATTTTAATTAGCCAAGCCTCCGTTCGTTTAGATGGTGCCAGCCAACATTTTGCGCCACTTAATTATCCAGCAGTTTCTGACTTTTTTGCTACCCAAGCAATGGTTAATGCATGTGATAACTTAAATATTGATTTTCATATAGGTATCACCGCATCTAGTGATACTTTTTACCCAGGCCAAGAGCGCTACGATACCTATTCAGGTTATGTGCCAAAAGCATTCCAGGGTAGCTGTGATGAATGGCAAAAACTAGGCGTGATGAACTATGAAATGGAATCAGCCACATTATTTACTATGTGTGCAGCACTGGGGTTAAAAGCGGCGTGCGTTGCAGGCGTACTGGTTAACCGTACTCGTCAAGAGATACCTAATGTAGACCACGGCGAAATAGAAAGAAAGTCAGTTGCCGTGGTACTTGAAGCTGCAAAAACGCTGTTAGCTTAGCGCTAAACAGTAATAAGTTAAAGCTGGTAATGAAGCATAACTTGCCAGCACAGCTTGGGTTACATCGTATTGATTTTGCTTATCGCGTGTTTCTAAAAGCTCGATACTTTTAACGACTTCAGAATTAAAAACCAGACCTGATAAATAAAATTGACTCAAGGCACTTTGTAACGGTGATAGACTCGGGTTATAAGCTGCGTTTTCACTATAACGACCATAGTAATCACCTTGTTCGAATGTCGAAATTTTAACTGCACTATAGTTTCCGCTGTAGGGCACGTACGCTTTTAGTGCTGCTTCTTGCAAACCTTCACTGCATTGGTTTGATTCAAACGATAGTCTGTGGTGCACTTCATCTAGTAAGCTATATTTATTTCCTAGATCTTTTGGCCCAAATGAGTGAGGTAAAAGATCCGTCAGTTTAAAGGTGTTTTGAGGAAGTAATATCTGTAGGTTTTTAGCGCCAACTAGCTCATTCATAAACTGGCGACAATGGCCGCAAGGCGCATCACTAATGGCTATTTTAATAAACTTTTTAATACCATTAATCCACGCATTATTTATTGCTGATTGCTCAGCATGAACCACTAAGTTTAATGCTTGATTAGCAAATTCTAAATTAGCACCAAAGTAAAAGTTTAGATCACCCGCCTTATCTCTACCCATAACAATAGCGCCGACATAAAACTCAGATACAGGCGCAACAGCTAATTGACTAGCAAGAGGTAAACATGCACGCAATAACGTATCGATATCAATGTTATGCATCTTACACAGTGCCGCTATTTTTACGCAATCAAGTCGACCCTGCTGTGATTTAACTTCGTCTAGTAGTGCAGCTGCTTGCACCGAATCAAATGAAAAACCCCCATCTGAGGCTTTAGCAGTTGATGAACCAATAGATACTGACATAAAGTCACTGTGTTTATTTTAATGGCCAAACAGTGTAAAAGTTTAAAGCGACAAATACTAGGTTGAATACTCTATCAATTTATATATAAAAATTTCATCAGGTCTATTTTTATAGCAGATAGGTAAAGTTGAAGTTATTTACTAAATAAAAATAAGCGGTTAAGTAATACGCCGCACAATGTGCGGCGTATAAAATTGTTAAGTATTGTCTGAAAACATATTCAAACGAATAAGCTTAACCCGTGTTACGCATACCAGCTGCAATCCCAGTCATTGTGATCATCAATGCGTTATCAATATCACCTTCGCTAGCACCTTCCGTTTGACGTGAACGGCGTAATAGCTCGACCTGTAATAGGTTTAGTGGGTCAGTGTATGGATTGCGAAGAGCAATAGACTGTTTAATCCAAGGTTGATCCGCAAGTAAACTCTTTTGTGGGCTAAGTGATTGAACTAAGCTAATGGCCTTGTCCAGCTCTTCACGTAGTTTAACCCCTAAAGGTTGATACATAGGTTCAACGAGTGCATCGTCATAATGCTCACTTAGCCAACTATCGGCTTTACTGAAAACCATTTCAAGCATCTCTAGGCGAGCTCTGAAAAATGGCCACTGCTGGCTCATTTCATTGAGTGTATCAATACCATATTTATCAAGCGCCGCTTGTAAACCGTTTAATGCACCAAGCCATGCAGGAAGCATTAAGCGGTTTTGGCTCCAAGCAAAAATCCATGGAATAGCGCGCAGGCTTTCAACACCACCATGAGGATTACGCTTAGCAGGACGAGAGCCTAGTGGCAATTTGCCAAGCTCTTGTTCTGGTGTTGCCATTCTGAAATACGGTACAAAGTTTTCATCATGGCGAACGACGTTACGGTAATGATCACAAGATTGCTCACTAATAAGCGCCATAACATCGCGCCATTGTGCTTTGGGCTCTGGTGGTGGTAATAAGTTACTTTCAAGTACCGCACCAGCGTAGATGTTCAAGCTTTGTAAAGCTACATCTGGTAGGCCAAACTTAAAGCGGATCATCTCACCTTGCTCAGTCACGCGTAGGCCACCTTTTAAAGAGCCAGGAGGTTGTGAACGAAGCGCTTGTGCAGCAGGCGCACCACCACGACCCACAGTACCACCACGACCATGGAATAATACCAGTTCAATGCCACGCTGTTCTGCCAATTGTACTAATTTATCCATAGATTCATATTGTGCCCAGCCTGCAGCCATCATGCCTGCATCTTTAGCTGAGTCTGAATAACCAATCATGACATTTTGTGTATTTTGAATATGACCACGATACCAAGTGTTATCAAGCAGTTGCTCAATCACATCTTTACCTGCATTTAAGTCATCAAGCGTTTCAAATAAAGGCGCCACTGGCAGGTTAAATTTACAGCCGCTTTCTTTTAATAAAAGTTGTACAGCTAGTACATCAGAAGCAGTACGCGCCATTGAAATAATATACAAACCAAATGTTTGTGAGTCTTGCGCAGCTATTACATCAAAGGTATCGAGCACTTCTTGCACATCGCTCGATGGTTGCCAATGTTTAGGCAGTAAAGGCCTGCGCGAGTTTAACTCAGCCAGTAAAAAGGCTTGTTTATCTTCTTCTTGCCATTGATGATAATCACCCAGTCCTAAGTAACGCGTTAGTTCTGAGAATAAATCGCTGTGACGAGACGAGTCTTGGCGTACATCAAGTTTTGCTAATCGTAAACCAAAGCTATTAACGCGGCGAAGCACGTCAAGCAGTAAGCCATTCGCGACGACTTTCATATTGTTTTCTAATAATGAGCGATAACACGCTTCTATAGGCTGCTTAATTTGTGCAATATCGGTAATTAAATCTTGCGCTTCAGTGCCCTTATTTTTGATTTTAGCACTTAAGTGAGTGACCGTTTCGTTCACTTGACTCTTAAGTTTTTTCAAAACCGCGCGGTAAGGTTCAAACTCTTGCTCTGCTAGGTTGACAAGCTCATCACTTGCTTCAGACATAGACAGTTCAGTACTAAGTTTAGCAATATCGCGGCTGTATAAATCAAGTGCCATCCAACGGCCGTGATCAAGCACCTGTTGAGTTACCTGTGCAGTTACAAATGGATTACCATCGCGATCCCCTCCCATCCATGAGGTAAACTCAATCGGGCTATAATCGAGTGGCAGCGACAGCTCAAAATGCTCTTGTACTTGGCTTTCAAATTGACGCAGGAAGCGTGGAACAGCGTGCCATAAACTATTTTCAATTACTGCAAAACCCCATTTTGCTTCATCAATTGGGGTTGGGCGAGAGTGACGAATATCGTCGGTATGCCATGCTTGGCTAATCAGCTGAGCAACACGATTTAATATCGCCTCGCGTTCGTACTCAAGGTTATCAGTACGTTCAAGTGATGCTAAACAATCACTTAGTTCAACATGTTTATTGATAATGGTACGGCGTGTTACTTCAGTCGGATGTGCGGTAAGTACTAGGGCGTGTTGATCTTTGTGGTATGAAAAACAAACAGCATGAAGATAAGGTATAATTGAATTCGCCAGAAAACTTTACACCGAACCTACATGCCAAGATTAATGTTAACAGACGGGACATGGAATGTCTTATCAAAAGTAATGTACTTAAGTGGTCGAATTTATAATAAGCCCAACCATAGAAAAACGCTCGAAGGCATACTGTATAAGATGCGCACAGGTATTCCATGGCGAGATTTACCTTCTGATTTTGGCCGTTGGAGTGCTATCTACAGACGGTTTAATTTATGGTCCAAAAAAGGGATTTTGAATGAACTGTTTCGCGCATTATCTCGTGATGCGGACATGGATTGGGTCTTCATTGATGGCAGTATTGTCAGGGCTCATCAACATAGTTGCGGTGCAAGAACTGCTGACAATGAATCAATTGGAAAGAGCCGAGGTGGAAATTCTACGAAAATTCATCTTGCAGTCGATAGCGGAGGGTTGCCTGTTTATTATGAATTATCCTGTGGGAATACGCATGATATCGTCCATGCAGAGTCACTCGTAGCTAATTGCCCAACAAGTAATATGGTTGTCGCAGATAAAGGCTACGACAGTGAAAAACTGAGAGCGTTTGTTCGTGATAATAACGCTACACCCGTTATTCCACGTAAGGGCAACAGTTTAGTAGGCAATGAAGATATTGACTGGTGCATGTACAAATATCGGCACTTGGTTGAGAATGCATTTGGCCGTATTAAGCAATATAGAGGGATAGCCACGCGGTATGAAAAGCTTGAACGAAATTATCATTCAATGCTCGCTTTAGCATTTACTATGATGTGGCTACCAATGTGGGCTGATTGATATATGTACTACAAAGATCAACAGCCCCTAAATTAAGTAAGCGCGTAATTAGCCCCACATACCAATGTTAATGGCACCTATGCATAATTTACTCAGCATATTAACCTGAGGTAATTATGAATAAACAGCAAAAAATAAAACACTGGCAAGGCATTTTTGAGCAGCAAAAATCGAGTGGTTTAGCCATCATTCAATTTTGTCGTGATAACAACATTAACGCATCGACTTTCTATGTTTGGCGTAAACGCCTTTCTGACGAAACGGTAAGGGTTAAAAAGCAACAGGTGATCCCGTTTGTTATTCATGAGCAAGCCTTTACGCAACCTTCAATCATTAAACTCACCACACCAAACGGCTATCAAATAGACTTCGAGTCGACATTAGCTAACCAAACGCTAGCCAAATTATTGAGCGTACTGTGACACCTTGCACACACCAAGTTTACTTGGTCACGGGGTTCACCGACATGCGCAAATCAATCAATGGCCTAAGTATTATTGTCAGCGATACCCTATCTCTCGATCCTTTAAGCCAAGCGTGGTTCGTTTTTTGTAATAAACAACGCGATAAATTAAAGATTTTATTTTGGGATACCAACGGTTTTTGGCTCTATTATCGTCGTTTAGAACAAGGACGATTTCAGTGGCCAAAACAGACTAATGAACACACGGCTATGGGCATCGAGCAACGCCAATTACAGTGGTTGCTATCAGGGTTACCGGTCAGTAATCAAACACGGCACCCGACTTTATCGGGGTTATCGGTGATGTAAATTAATCAGATCGTTTTTTTTACTTGAACGATCTTTCCCATGTGTCATGCTATTAAAATGCCAGACACTATTCTCATCACCGAACTACAAAATCAGCTTGCACTTATGCAGGCTAAGCTTGATGCTTTACAAGAAGATAAGGTTGAAATGCAATCGCGGATTGACCACTTGCTTGCTGAGCTTAAGTTAAGTAAATCCCAAAAATACGGTAAAAAAAGTGAAAAAGCCCCACGGGGCACCTTCAATGAAGCGGAGCAGCATAAAACGACTGAGCCGCCTAAACACCATAAGAAAGGCAAACAAACGCTGGCTGAGCACTTTGAACGAGAAGAGGTTGAGCACACCTTAACCGAGTTAACGTGTCAGTGTTGCGGTGAGCAACTACATCAATGTGGTAGTGAAGACAGCGAACAAGTTAAAATTATTCCGGCGAAAGTCAGCGTCATTAAGCACAAACAATTTAAATATGCTTGCAGACATTGCGAGCATGAACAATTGACCAGTAAAATCATCACCGCGCCTAAACCTAAACAACCGATACCGGGGAGTATTGCCAGTCCCGAGGCATTAGCGGCGGTTGTGACAGGCAAATACTGCGATGCCTTACCGCTTTATCGTTTCGTTGAAATACTGGGCCGTGGCGGCCTTGAACTATCGCGCGGAACATTAGCTAATTGGTGTATTAAAGCGGGCCTGCTAATCAGCCCCTTAGTGGCAGCCATGCAACGTCACTTGCTTAATGAGCACAGTTTATGTGCCGATGAAACCCGTACACAAGTCTTAGATGAAGGTGACAATCCTAGCAGCAATTCCTACATGTGGGTTTATCGCAGCAATGAGGTTAGCCATGAGCCTGTCGTGATTTACGATTACCAAGCAGGTCGAAGTCGCGCTTGCGCAAAAGAATTTCTTGCCGGTTATCAAGGCTATTTACAGTGCGACGGTTACCGTGTTTATGACGGTATTGAAGGCATTACCCCTGTTGGTTGTTGGGCACACGCTAGACGCAAATATAACGATGCCTTAAAAGCAGAGTCGAAAAACAAAGGTCGAGCGCATAAAGCCATCAGCTTTATCAGCCAATTATATAAACTGGAAACCCAGGCTAAAAACAAACAGTTATCCCCTCAAGCGCGGTATCAGTTACGACAAGAAAAAGCCTTACCCATATTAATGCACTTTAAAGCGTGGCTTGATGAAGCCGAAGGTAAAGTAACGGCGGGGAGTTATATTGGCAAAGCGATAAAATACACGCTTAATCAATGGCCGAAATTAATGCGATATAGTGAAGATGGCGAACTAGGGATTCCTAAATTCGGATAATAAGTGCAATTTCTCAGATTAGATGGCCAGCTGTTATAATTCGGCCATTTTCTCGCCAAAGGAAATTGCTTTAATGAAATATAAACAGCTGACACAAGAAGAAAGATACCAGATTTACGCGTTAATAAAAGCAGGAAATAACCAAAAGCAGATAGCTGAAGAACTAACTCGTTCACCGTCATCTATTTCTAGAGAGCTAAAACGCAATAAAGGACTTAAAGGCTATCGGCCTAACCAAGCCAATAACTTTGCTGAACAAAGACGTAAGTCATCTTTCAAAGCAAGTAAGTTAACAGAGGACGTCACTCACTGGATTAATAAATTGTTGCATGACGGACTTTCCCCTGAGCAAGTGGCAGGCCGCTTAGCTTTAGAGAAACAGGTCGTTTTACATCATGAAACAATTTATCAATATATTTACAGAGACAAGGCTCGTGGTGGCAAGCTACATAAGACACTCACTCGTGCATGTAAAAAGTATAAAAAACGCTATGGAAGCTATGATAAACGTGGACAGATAGTTAATCGAGTCAGCATTGATGAACGCCCAAGTATTGTGGATTCAAAGTCTAGGATTGGTGATTGGGAGGGCGATACAGTGATAGGTAAAGGGCGTAAAAATGCGCTTGTCACAATGGTTGAACGTAAAACGTTATATACAGTCGTTCACAGAATTGAAAGCAAGCATGCGAAAATAACAGCCGATGCGCTGATCACGTGTATGACACCATATAAAGGTAAGGTTATTACCGTGACGTTAGATAATGGAAAAGAGTTTGCTCACCATGAGCATGTTGCACAAAAATTAGAAGCTGATGTGTATTTCGCTCATCCCTATTCATCATGGGAGCGGGGCATAAATGAGAATACCAACGGCTTACTTAGACGCTTCTTCCCCAAGGGAACTGACTTTATGGCGCTAAGTGAAGCAGAGATACAGGCGGCAGTTGATAAGCTCAACCATCGGCCAAGAAAAACAAGAGGGTATAAAACCCCTCATGAATTATTTACGGGGCAATCAGAAGTTCTGGTGGCTGCATAATGATTGCACTTAATACTTGAATTCAAGATTGATAATAATATTACTGAGCGAGATATTCGGCCGTTTACCACTGGTAGGAAAAACTGGCTATTCTCAAAGTCAATTAATGGTGCCCAAGCAAGCGCCACACTCTATAGTATTGTGATGACGTGTCGTGCCAATGACATCAATCCTTATAACTACTTTGTGCATTTATTTAAAACGTTGCCGAATCGAGATGAGGGTGATGATGATTTTACCGACCTAATGCCGTGGAATGTGCAGCTAGACTTCGATTATAGCTAAGCGCACTGCTTAAATGCGCGCTTACCCTAAATTAATGTGTAATTTAGACAGAGCTTCTGCAATATGATTTGCATCTACCTCACCATTTTTAGCACTATTAACTAAGGTTTTTAACGTTTGCGTTAAAGGTGCTAACTGACAAAATCCCACATCATTAAAGCGCGATACAGTATGAAATTGCTCAGCCACATTGGCTAGGTTTAAAAAGTGATTAAAGGCACGTGCCACGGGCAAGAGTTCCTCATCACTTAGTGCATGTAATACATTAATTAATGCTTGACGATCCTCACTGTTGCCGCTTCGAGAAGATTTAGCTAAAGCACGAATTTCTTCTACTTTATCTAAAATTTCTTGCCCTTGAGAGTCTTTAATTGTTTGCCCTAAAAGCTGCCCAAGCAGATTTACATTACCCCTAAGGGCGGCATATTGTTCACTCATCGAGAATACTCCATTGTTGATGTTTATACTATAAAGGCTTTAAAACGTGCTGAACGATTCAAGATGTGGAGTCTAAATAGCGGTAAAAAACGTACCAGCAACTTACCTTTATAATTTTGAGCATCTATTAATAACATTCATAAACATGATTTAACAGATCCAAACTATATTCTATTTCGTAACAAGAAATAATTAAAAAGCTAAAAAGTGTAATTGATGATTATATTCTACGACGGTGATTGCCCATTATGTAACACAGAAATGCAGCAATTAAAGCAAGCAGATACACACAATCTTATTACTTTAGAAGATATAAATGCCGCTGATTTTGAAACTCGCTTTAGTTACATAAAGCGCGCTGACGCATTGGCTTTTTTACACGGCAAGCGCAACAATGGCGAGATGATTTACGGTTTAGACGTAACTTTTGCCGCGTGGGAAATTGTTGGTAAGCACTCTTGGTTAAAAATATTTAAGCTACCGGGCATTCGTTTCATTGCCGATTTAGCTTATTGGGTGTTTGCTAAATACCGTAAGTCACCAAGTGCCTATAATAAAAATTAACCTCTAAATCTAGCTGACAGCGGTGCAAAAATAATGTTTAAAACAATCATTTTATTTGGTATTAATCGTACTGATTGCTTAGCCGCTTTATCTTAATTAGTAAGCTAGACAAACTAATTGACAAGGAATACACCATGCATTTAACAATAAACGAAATTAATGAGTTAGATGGCCGCTATCGCGCGCATTTAATCAATTCATTATCGGGCTTTAAAAGTGCAAACCTAATTGGCACTCAAGACAGTAACGGCAAAACCAACTTAGCGATTGTTAGTTCAGTTTTTCATTTAGGTGCACATCCACCTCTGATTGGCATGATAATCCGCCCGCACAGCGTGCCACGACACACCTTTGAAAACATTAAAGAAACCGGCGTATATACCATAAATCAAGTAAATAGTGATATCGTTGAGCAAGCCCACCAAACTTCAGCACGCTTCGATAAAGAAGAGTCCGAGTTTGATGCAACCGGCCTCACAACTGAATACTTAGCAGGCTGTAATGCTCCATTTGTAGCACAAAGCCGATTAAAATATGCGCTTAAACTCGTCGAGCATCAGCATCTTGCTATCAATGGCACCGAACTTGTAATTGGTGAAATAATTGACCTGCATATAGAACAAAGCGCAATTCAAAGCGATGGCTTTATAGACTTAGAATCAATAAATACGGTCACCGTAAGCGGCCTTGATAGCTATCATACAACCAAGGTAATAAAGCGCTTACCTTACGCTAAAAAGTAACTACTTTTTAGCGTAAGCTTTATATATGTTTTTTCTCTCATCGCAACGGTTTGCACTCAAGTCTTTCGCTCGTTACAATAGCTAAAAATAACGAGGAGAGCACAATGACAACCAACGGTATTGGTATTCAAACCAAAGAACAGGCACTTGCTAGCCTAACGAATATGACCGACGATTTAAGCCCAATTCAAGCAGATGAATACTTGGCGCGTATAGCTCGCGCGCAAGCCTACATGCAAGCCAACGATATTGATGCTATTTACTTAAACGCAGGCACTAATTTAACCTACTTTACCGGCATGCGCTGGTACGCAAGTGAGCGTATGGTCGGCGCAATTTTACCTGCTAAAGGCGACGTGCAATATATAGCCCCTGATTTTGAAATTGGCTCACTCAATGGCTTTAAAGTAATTGAAGGGCCTATTCGCGGCTGGCTTGAACATGAAAACCCATACCAGTTATTTGTCAACATTATTAAAGAAATGGGGATTGCTGAAAACGGCACTGTCGGTATTGACGAAAGTGCGCAATTTTTTATTTTTGATGGCATAAATAAAGCGCAAACGGGTTTGAATATTGTTAATGCACAGCCTGTAACTGCCCATTGTCGTATGCATAAATCAGTAAATGAGCTAGTACTGATACAGCGCGCTATGGATATGACCTTGGCCGTTCATCAAGCCACCGCTAGCATGCTGCATGAGGGGATTAGCACAACCGAGGTTGAAGCTTTTATCAAACAAGCACACCAAAAAGTAGGCGCACCAGGGAACTATTTTTGCATCGTATTATTTGGTATTGCAACATCATTCCCACATGGTGTAAAAGATGCACAAATTCTTAAAAAAGGCGATATGGTATTAATTGATACTGGCTGTAAAGTACACGATTACTTATCAGACATAACTCGCACTTACGTATACGGCGAAGCAACCGAGCGCCAACGCCAGTTTTGGGATTATGAAAAAGCCGCACAAATAGCTGCCTTCAACGCCGCAAAAATTGGCGAAACTTGTGAAGCCGTTGACGGCGCAGCCCGCTCATATTTAGCCGCGCAAGGTTTAGGGCCCGAGTATCAAACCCCAGGTTGTCCACATCGTACCGGCCATGGCATTGGTTTAGATATTCACGAATGGCCGTATTTAGTTGGCGGTGATAAAACCCCGCTTGCCACAGGAATGTGCCTTAGTAACGAGCCCATGTTGGTTGTCCCTGATGAATTTGGCGTACGTTTAGAAGATCACTTCTATATGACCGATAACGGACCTAAATGGTTTACGGAGCCGGCGCACAGCATTGACAACCCATTTGGTTTAAAAAGTTAATAAGCTTCAAATTAATCCATCACCGCACGGTCAGACTATATCGTGCAGTGATGAGTAAGCACTAAAGCTCACAAACTCCTGCCCTTGAATTTATTAGCCCGCGCCTGCATATAATCTTTATACACTTTAAAAACAGGCAAGCTCATGAAAGACTTCAAAATTGATATTGTTTCAGACGTAATGTGCCCTTGGTGCGTGGTTGGGTATAAAAACCTTGAAACCGCCCTAGAAGAGCTTAAAGATAAAGTAAACGCTGATATTACTTGGCATCCGTTTGAACTAAACCCAGACATGCCCCTTGAAGGCCAAGACTTAAACGAACACCTACAGCAAAAATACAACCTGAGCGAAGAGCAAGGCGATGAGAATCGTCAAAACATGCTCGATGCCGGAAAACGCGCAGGATTCACATTTAATTTTGACGGTAAACGCATTATGATCAACAGCTTTGATCTACATCGTTTATTAACATGGGCACGCGAACATGATAAACAAACTGAGCTGAAAATGGCCTTTTTTGAAGCCCACTTCACTGATTTAAAATACCTAAATCAAGAAGAGGCATTACTCGATGTCGTTGCAAGCGTAGGCCTTGATAAAGACGCTGCCCGTGACATTTTGCACTCAGATCAATACGTAAATACCGTACGCCAAGAGCAAAATCGCTTTAAAGAACTCGGTATTACCTCAGTACCGACATTTATCATCAACGATAAATACGCCATTAGCGGCGGCCAACCAAGTGACGCATTTGTTCAAGCACTTGAACAAATTACGCAAGAAGAAGCAAAGTAACCCAAGCTTTAAAGCACTGATAACAAAGCCACGTAACCCGAGGTTACGTGGCTTTTTTGTTGTTTTAAGTACTTCAATGAGTATTCTACTGACTTAGTCGTGTATCTAGAGGTCGTGGCAAGGAACGAATAAAAGCCAACTCTTTTGTCTTGTTAAACGACTTGTCATAACGCTTTAAAGCAAATCTCGCGTTATTGGGCCTAAGTCTTTAAATGCATATGTGGCAAACCCTGCTTTTGCATGATTAGACGCAATTCTTATTTTATAAGAACTTCTTACACTAAAAAAATCATCATATATTTTCGGGTATTTAGCACCTACATCACTAATTCTTTTACCCGTAAACAAGCCTTTCAAGTTATCGAAGTTTTTCGGCAAAGCAAAAATAGCTTCGTTTTCATGAATGTCTGTGCTTGTATTTGAATAGATTGCAAAGAAGTCATCTACAGACAAATTAACTTTTAAATAGAAAAGAAAGAATGGCTGCGCTCTTTTTAAGTCCATAAAATAACCAAGGCACTCTATATCCTCAGCATTAAAATCTTCTTCTCTGAGGTTTAGTTCATCTATTATCGAGCGCGAACTAGTAATAAAGGGAGATGGTTTACCATTGGTATCAACATCGCCACTTGATGGATTATTAACCGAACGGTACATACCTTCTGCGGCAGATAAATGTACTGTTATTTCGTTTTTATCTTGTTTTCCAGCTACCAATTGATTTTTAGATCTTACAGAGCAGATTAAAAAACCATCTTTAGTTACTAATAAAGTACCTGTACCAATTTTAAACTGACACTGGGGGAGATCTGTTAAATTTGATATTGAAAGCAACTCTTGCTCAAGTGATAGCCTATCTCGCAGCGAGTGATTTTCTTGAGTTGCTTCATTATAATATAGTTTATCTAAGCATAGATTAGGAAAAACAAAGCTATGATAATCTGTTCGCTCCATCATCAGTTTGTATACATTATGGCGTTTACCATCCTTTCCTTCAGGCCTACTAACATCAATACGCCTAAGAGCAAAAGATGCATTATTGTCTAACGTGATACCATTTTTTTGTGCATAATCTAGTTTACTTTTTATCTCGTCATCTTTTATTTTTTGAAGTTCTTCAGTAAATTTATATTCATATGAGAGAACATCAGCATCAAAACTATCTTTTTTAAGCGTTTTTTTAGTGAAAATATTTTCTTGACGGATATCTTCCACTTTCAGTAAATCAAACAATGTTCGTATATCTAATTTATTTTTGTGCTTATTTATTGAGGTTATAGGTTCAACAAACCAGCCTTTTAAGTTTGCTAATAAATCTTTGGGGCCTACCGCAAAAAAAGCGATTATCCCCAACAACGATGCAACTATTCCCAAGACTTCTATCATCGAAACTCCATTGTTTATAACGCCTACTCAAGTGGAAAAAATACATTTGCTAAAATGGTTGAGGAACGAAAACAGCAAACGTATTTTTGTTCTGGTTTAATGACTTATTAGGTGTGATTTTGTAACGCTATTATTTCCTTATATCTAAAACAAGAAACAACATGATCATTAACCATTCCTACTGCTTGCATATACGCATAACAAATTGTTGGGCCCACAAACTTAAAACCTTTTTTCTTTAAGGCCTTGCTCATCATTTCTGATTCTAAGGAACTCGATGGAACTTCAGAGCTGTCTTTCCACTTATTATTAATGATCTTTGAGCCAACAAACGACCAAATATATTCATTAAAACTACCGTACTCTTTTTGGATTTCTAAAAATATTTTTGCGTTATTTATAGTGGCATTTATTTTTAATTTATTTCTGACTATACCGGTATCACCTAGCAATAATTTTATTTTATCTTCTGAATAATTCGCTATTTTTTCCGCATCAAAATTATCAAACGCTTTTAAGTAGCCATTCCTCTTTTGAAGAATCGTTGCCCAACTCAACCCTGATTGAGCACTTTCTAAAATAAGCATTTCAAAAAGTATCCTATCATCATAAACGGGTACACCCCATTCATCATCATGATACTGAGTTTCTAACGGGTTAGAGTTAGCCCATTCACATCTATTCATAACACCCTCTGGTTACACCTAGACATAATGACTCCCACACGGTGTTAGCCTCCGCTTTTCGTGGGTTAGCTTAATTCAAAGCCAGAGCCATAATTAGTTTGTCAAATAACTAAACAGCAGAGGCTAACATGAATAAACATACCATACTTTTTATTGGTCTTGATACACATAAAGAATTCAATGAAGTCGCCTATATTGAAGAACATAGAGGCGCTCATGTTCACCTTGGTCGAGTTTCATCTTCCAAAGTGGCCGTTCAAAAACTTGTTCGTCAGTTCGAATCGAAATACCCTGGCGCAACGCTACACTTTTTCTATGAAGCCGGTCCATGTGGTTATTGGATTTACAGATTAATTACCAGCCTCGGCCATTGCTATTATGTGGTTGCACCCTCTCTTATTCCTAAAAAGCCTGGTGAGAAGATTAAAACCGATAAACGTGATGCCCTTAAGCTTGCTAAATTACTTAAATCTGAGGATTTAACACCTATCTATGTTCCTGAGCCTGAAGATGAAGCTGTACGCGATTTATCTCGTGAACGCGAAGTGACAATGAAGGACTTAAAAGATGCTAAGTATCAATTAAAGGCGCTGCTGCTTCGCAATAATATTAATTACGAAGGCACTGCGAATTGGTCACAAAAGCATTTACATTGGCTCACTGAGCTTGTGCTGCCACACCCAGCACATCATCTTACAAGAGTTTTTACACACAATTACTGAACGAATAAGCCGACTTGAACGGCTAGACAATGAACTAACACATCACGTCCATCAATGGCGTTATTATCCCGCTGTTAAAGCAATACAAGCTATGCGTGGCGTTCGATTATTGGTCGCCACCGGCTTGTTGCTGAGCTTAGTGATTTATCTCGCTTCGACCATCCCCGTAAATTAATGAGTTATCTCGGTCTTGTACCCAGTGAACACTCGAGTGGTGGCAAGCGCCATATTGGCGCCATCACAAAATGCGGAAACGGCCGAGCAAGACGCCTTCTCGTCGAAGGCGCACACACTTATCGGTATGCAGCAAATATATCGACCGATATGCAAAAACGACAAGAAGGTTTACCAAAGGACATTATTGATATTGCGTGGAAGGCACAACCCCTCTCTGTCAGACTAGTTGTCGCGCTTAATATTCAACCATTAAACAGAGGGCGTGGAGTAACAATGAAACATTATTCAGCGCAAAGCAAAGAGTCGGCTCTTCAGAAGATGATGCCTCCAAATAATATAGCAATAGCCCAATTATCAATCGAGATGGGGATTGGTGAATCAACCTTGTATAATTGGCGAAAACAAGCAATTGATAAGGGGCATTTAGTGCCAGGTGATGGAAAGAATGCTGAGCAGTGGTCATCAGCAAATAAATTCTCAGTCGTGTTGGAAACAGCCTCTTTAAATCAAGCTGAGTTAGCGGAATATTGCCGAGGCAAAGGTCTTTATGTGGAACAAGTATCGGCTTGGCGAAATGCGTGTATAGATGCAAACGCTAACGTTAAAGAGCAAGAAAAAGCCTTCTCCACCGAAACAAAGAAAGATAAAAAACAGATCAATCAATTAGAAAAGGAGCTACGTCGAAAAGATAAGGCACTCGCTGAAACCGCAGCACTATTGGTGTTAAGAAAAAAAGCAAATGCGATCTGGGGGGAAGCCGAGGACGAATGATCCTCGACTCAGCTCGCATTCAAGCAGTTAAACTAGTTAATGAAGCTGTGAGTTCTGGTGCGCCAAAGTTTAAAGCTTGCCGTGAACTTGGGATCAGTGTCCGGACGTATCAACGTTGGACTGTTGACGGGAACATAAAAACAGATGGTAGACCAATATCTCAGCGCCCTGAGCCAAAAAATAAGCTATCAAAAGCAGAGAGAGATAACATATTAGCCATCGTTAATAGCGATGATTTTAAGAGCTTACCACCAAGCCAAATCGTCCCTACATTAGCAGATGAGGGTATTTATCTTGCTTCTGAATCAACATATTATCGTGTTCTTCATGAAGAAAAACAGCAAAACGCTCGCGGACGTAGTCAGATAAAAGAGAGAAAAGTACCGACGACACACTGTGCTACAGGGCCAAACCAAGTGTGGTGTTGGGATATTACTTGGTTACCAGGCCCCGCTAAAGGGCTGCATTTTTATTTATATTTGATACTCGATATATTTAGTCGAAAGATTGTTGGATGGGAAATTCATGATGACGAATCAGCAGAAAATGCATCAATATTAATTAAGAAAGCTCATTTAAAAGAAGGAGTTAAAGATAATCCTCTGGTACTGCATTCGGATAATGGAAGCCCAATGAAAGGCTCATCAATGCTTGAAACACTTTATAGTTTAGGTGTCGTGTCGTCTTTTAATCGTCCTAGGGTGAGCAATGATAATGCTTATGCTGAGTCGATATTTAAAACGTGTAAATATCGCCCTGACTATCCGTATAAAGGGTTTTCAACAATTGATGAGGCGCGTAGTTGGGTGTTGAAATTTAGCCACTGGTATAATTTTAACCACAAACATAGTGGCATCAAATACGTCAGCCCACATCAAAGGCATTCAGGATTAGCGGGTGACATATTGGCTAATAGAAAAGAAGTTTATCAAGGTGCTAAAGATGCTCACCCTGAGCGCTGGAGCGGTAATATCCGTAATTGGGATTTACCAAAAGAAGTGTACTTAAACCCTGAACAAAATAGTGTCAAGGCTGAGAGTGCATAACGTAGTGATCGCGACAACTAGTTTGACAAACACCGCAACTTAGGCTCTGCAAGCGCTATAAAGAAATAATAGCCAAAGGGAAACATTACAACCTAGTTGTCACCGCCATTGCCCGAGAAATGATTGCATACATATGAGCAATAGCAAAAGAAGTGGTGCTTACGCCAGTGAATACAAAACTGAGATTGGCAAGAGTACCTGCATGATAAACGAATTAGAGTTAATGCATGGGATCAAGCACCGGGTGTGGCACAACCACCGACGGCGTTAGGATGGCAATGCAGCTAACGCTGCATTGCACCACGAACATAGGACAGGTGCCACGACGAAATAAGTAAGGTCTGCTCTGTTACTAGAAATAGTAATAACCAACGAATATCAGCACGATGACCGACGACATTACTTGCTTCATCCTATGTATTAACTCGCTCTAATTCGAGCTGAAGTAATTATGGCTTAAAAAGTTAGGCAAGGATCAGTGCGTTTAACTTGACAGTGGGAGTCATACCAACGCCCCACTAAGGGGCAAATAATAGTTGGTTAAAATAAGCGACGCAGGAGCAAAAACCAACTGTTATTTGTCCTGCTTTAGTGGCTTGTTATGTTGATTTTTCTACCATACGTCTTGTTTATCACCGTATCTAATTAGCCAACTAGTATAATAACCGCAGATAACAAGGCAAGTCCCTGCAAATTTATCATCCCAATATACAAAGGCAGCGAGGCCTAATACTATAAAAGCAAATTCAGAGCATAGTTGAGCTTTTCTTGATGACATACCCAAGAAACCAAACCTAAACCACCAAGGTTGTGCTTTCCAGTTTTCAGTTGTTTTATCTATCATTGTTATTTCCTCTGTAAGTTTATTTATATCAATTTCAAATACAGAGGCGAGAGATTTAAGAGTTTCAAAACTGGCGCTTTGCCCACTTTCGACACGTTGGATAGTTCGAGCACTAAGCCCACTCATTGTCGCAAGTTGTTCTTGAGACCATTTATTCTTAACTCTTAATTTTTTTACTATCATTGTTTACTCCTCGTTACTCTGAGTGGTAACAATGCCTAAATAATAGAGTTATCGGTTACGAAAACAACCCGACAAAGTAACGACAAAGCAACGACAGTGCCGCAATAAGCAACATAACAGCGTATTACCGAGAATTCCCGTTAACACTCAATGTGCCAATCGCCAGAATTATCAAAATACAATTATTAATAATTTACACATAGCTACAAGGAATTACAATTGTTTTGACTACTCTATAACCGAGAATTTACTTAATCGAGAATGCATAAAATTGCATAATGAGAACACACATTATAAATCGCCTGAAAATTAACAGCTTGAATTTTTATGAAAGTTTTAACGAGAAGCCGTTTAAATTACATAACGAGAATTGATTATTTTTACGTCAAGACTTTGAATGTCTGTAATTCGCTCATTACGACCTCTCAGACACAATATAAATTTATTGACTAGATCAGATTGCTAACTTCCTTTTGGCAACTTAATTATTAAGTTCGATACAGTACTTTAATTACATGCCAGCCGAACTTCGTTTTCACTAAATGCGGCTCTAGTATTTCGCTATTAAAAGCGACTTTATCAAACTGAGGAACCATTTGACCGCGTTTAAATTCACCCAAGTCACCGCCTTTTTTACCCGATGGGCAAGATGAGTGCTTTTTTGCGAGCACTTGAAACTTAGCGCCTTTTTTTAACTGTTTTATGATGTCTTCGGCAAGTTCTTTATGCTTAACCAAAATATGTAATGCGTGGGCAGTGCTGGCCATTATTTATCTCTACCTAAATTAAACTCTGTTAATTTTATCACTTATTTACAGATAATGCTGTTCATGGCTACTTTTAGGCAAACGGCAATAATCGAGCTTACCAAATAAGCGATAGCGGTTAAACGCAATACGGTCATATACCCAATTGCGCAGGCGTTTGGGTATTAAGCGCATTATGTTAGCGGCTCGCCAAGGCCAGCCAAGTTGATTTGTTATAGCAAGTACTGCATCGCTTTGGGTTAAACATACGTCACTCTGAACGTAAATCATGGTTTTGAAATTATCCATTGGGTAGTTAAAGTAATTAAGTATTGCTTGCCCTTTATCAGACTGCACACTACACAGTTTAAAGCACAGCTTTTTGTCATGCTTAATAATAAAGTTACACCACGCGTTACATAACTTGCACTGACCGTCAAACAAAATTATTTGCTTACTTTTAATCAGTTGTTGAACATTAAATGACGACACTCTATGCTCCTCATTAGTAATCGCTTATTTTACTTAATACATTAACTATTATACCTATCACTTAAAAATAAATGTCTTTATTTGTTACTTTAGCTTAAAAATCAAACTATACATCAAGTGTATCACTGGGATTCAATAGTCAGCGCTCATTTTAACCTCGCTAAAAACACAGAAACCACGCTAAGGTCATATATAGCGGGTGTTTCAATCTAAATTTAGGTATATTGATTTTAGTCACTTTTACGGATATGATAATCGCTATCATTTACAATAACCTTTCGGATCATCCTTACTATGAATTTATTATCTAAATCAGTAAAAACCGTAGGCGTCAGCCTTTTAGTAGCCTCATCATTCGTGGCGCAGCCTGTATTTGCTAATGGCCCTATTGGTGAACACGTAAATCACCTACAAGAAAACATGAAAGATTACTCTGAAGAAGTAGAATGGATGGTTAATAAAGTCGATACTATGGTAAGCGACTACGAAAGCAAGGGTGCAAAATCTGTAAACAGTGATGATTTACTTGAATATTGGGAATCGGTTAAGTTCCATAGCGCCATTGAAACCAATTTAGTGCCTGTATACGCCTCAATCTGGCAAGGTATTTATGGTATAAAAACAGCCATTGATAGTAATAAACCTGCTGTTGATGTGCGTAAAGAGCAAAAAGCCATGAATATCGCCTTGTGGCAAGGTCTTGGGGCTGTTAAGCTTGCTGCAAAATTTCAGCAAAAAGGCTTGTTAGAAAACGTTAAAGCCACAGCCACTAAAATGATGACACAAAGTGCCACCATTGATGAAATTAAACATAAGCTTGATCGTGTTGTTGCTAAATATGCTGAACGTTTAAACAGCGAAGCGACTGATATTGTACACGACACTTACCTACATCTTTTCGAAGGCGTAGAAGGCACGCTTATTGAACAAGATGCCAATCTGGTTGAAGTTCTGGAAAAAGATTTTAACGTAACACTACCAAAAGCCATTTCAGGTGATAAAAGCGTTAATGAAGTTCGCGAAGTAGTTTCTGATATGCACACTAAACTAGACCGCGCAAAAGTGTTACTTGAAAAAGCAGAAGAAGAACGTAAGGATGTATTTTAAGTGAAGCGTAGGAATTTTATACAAGGCTTAGCTGCGTTAGGGGCAATTGGTGCATTACCACTGCCTCTTTCTCGCGCACTCGCCAGCGAAATAGCCAATCCAATCTCGGTTGATGACTTACCTAAACTTGAAGGTGAGCTTACCTTATATTTAGGCCGTGGTGAGGGTGGTTTGTACGAGAATGTGCTACAGGCAATTCAAGATAAAAACCCTAACTTAGAGCTTGGTATTCGTCGCGGTCCTACAGCAGCATTAGCTAATACTATTGTGGCTGAGTCCAAAGCAGGGGTGCAAAGAGCTGATTTATTTTGGGCGGTAGACTCTGGTGCAATCGGTTTAGTAACTGATGCAGGCCTAGCACAACCAATCCCTGAAGACTTATCTTCACAGTTACAACCGCAGTTTCGTTATAAAGAGTGGACGCCTGTTACAGGGCGTATTCGTACTTTGCCTTATAACACCTCGCGATTAACGAAAGAGCAAGTCCCCACCAGTATTATGGAGATTGCCGACAGTGACTTAAGCATTGGTTGGGCGCCTGCATATGCCTCATTCCAATCATTTGTTACTGCCATGCGCATACTGGAAGGCGATGACAAAACCGCCAAATGGCTTAAAAAAGTGAAAAAGCGCTCTAAAACTTACGCTGGTGAACTTGGAGTTGTTATGGGGGTTGAGCGTGGCGAAGTTGATATTGGTTTTGCTAATCACTATTACACTCTGCGCCTTAAATCAGGTAAACCAGATGCAAAGCTTGATTTAGCCTTTACCCAGCAAGATGCAGGTTGCTTAGTGAACGCATCAGGCATTTTAGCTTTGAATGATGACCCACTGGCAACTAACTTTATGCGCTATTTACTCAGTAAAGAAGTACAAGGTTATTTAGCTAGCGAAGCTTATGAAATACCCTTAATTAATGGTATTACGCAACCAGAAGGTTTGCCCTCTTTAACAGATGTTTCGCCGCCTAAAGTGGATTTAACCAAGTTAGCCGATTTACGTCCAACTATTGATTTGATGCGTAACAGCGGCGTACTGTAATGCGACTACCTGTGTCATACCCAATGGCGCTGCTTGCAGCGCTCATTACGTTAACTCCTATTTATATTTTAATAACCTTAGCGGGCGATACCAGTTCAGCATTTGATACCCACAACTTAAAAGTATTAGGTAACACCCTATCACTAATGGTCTTAACGGTATTAGGGTCAATATTAATTGGTGTGCCACTGGCGTTTATTAGTGCTTATGTAACCTTACCCTTTAAAAAACTATGGTTGGTGGTGTTTGCCGCACCGCTTGCTATTCCTAGTTACATTGGTGCTTTTACACTTTATGCTGCATTTGGCCGCGGAGGCGAAATAAATACCCTCCTCGGTTTTGAACCCCCCTCAATGCATGGCCTTATGGGGGCAACTATTGTTATGACACTTTATACGTTCCCCTTTGTGATGCTAACAACACGCGCATCACTGCTCAGCCTTGATTCAAGCATGGTTAATGCGGCGCGTACACTTGGTATGTCTATGACACAAAGTGTATTTAGAGTCATCCTACCCCGTGTAGTTAATGGTATTGCCGCAGGCTCATTATTGGTTGCGCTATACACTTTGTCTGATTTTGGTACCCCCGCCATGATGCGCCTAGATACCTTTACCAGAGTCATTTATGTAGAATACAATTCAATGGGCTTAGATCGCGCAGCAATGTTGTCATTACAATTGATGGTTATTGTGGGCTTTTTATTATTTATAGAGTCAAATATTAAAACCGCCAGCGAACGCCAAGGCCGGCCGTTAATTATCTTCCCTAAAAAATGGCAACTCAGCTTGATATTTTTAACCTTTGCCCCTATTTTATTTTTAGCGATTGGCTTACCGTTAGCTATATTTTCGTTATGGCTTGTCCGCGATGGTGTTAGCTCATTTGATTTTAGCATTGCATGGAACTCAGCCTACGCATCAGCTATTGCTGCTGTTGTGGGCGTTATTGTTGCTATTCCTGTTGCTCATGCAGCACTAACAGGCAAAGCGGGTCGTATTATGGAGCGAGTTACCTACTTTGGATTTGGTATTCCTGGCGTAGTGATGGGCACCACACTGGTTTATGGCGGCTTACAATTACCCTTTTTGTACCAAACTTTAGGGCTGTTAATTATTGCTTATGTGCTACGATTTTTACCTTTAGCGGTAGGGTCAATACGTACTAGTACCGAACACCTTGATTCAAGTTTAGTCAAATCAGCACGAGTGCTGGGTGCAAGCCCCCGAGAAGCATTTATGCGTATAACATTACCGTTAACTATGCGCGGCATAATCGCTGGTGCTGCATTGGTATTTTTAGAATCAATGCGAGAATTAGAAGCCACTTTGCTTCTTGGCCCAACAGGATTCGAAACACTCTCTACTTACTTATGGCGCGTTTACGAAGCGGGTTATTTTGGCCGCGCAGCAGTTCCTGGTCTGCTACTGGTAGTGATTTCTGCGTGTGGCTTAGCTATTATGTTGTCTGGCGAGAAGCGAAACCAGTTCGAACATTGAGGATTTAAAAACAAATGCTATCTGTAAGTAAGTTGTCTATAGATTACGGCAGCAACCGTGTAGTAAGCGAGCTAGATTTAGCACTTGATAAAAGTGAAATCCTAATGCTTGTTGGCCCTACGGGTTGTGGTAAAAGCACGATTTTACAAGCACTTGCCGGGCTTATCCCAATAAGTGAAGGTGAAGTAAGTTTAGGTAAGTGGCGCGCATCACCTAAGCTCAATGTACCACCAGAAAAGCGCAGTGTCGGTATGGTTTTTCAAGACTTTGCCTTATTTCCTCACTTAACGGTAACGCAAAATATTTGTTTTCGGTTAAAAGACACTGCTGTTGCAGATCATTGGATCACCTTACTTGGTCTTGATGCTTTTCGTGATAAAAAGCCTGCCACACTGTCTGGCGGACAAAAACAGCGGGTTGCCCTTGCTCGTACACTTGCCCACCAACCGGATTTTGTATTACTTGATGAGCCACTTTCAAACTTAGATGCTGCACTCAAAGATATGCTGCGTTGGGATATTCGTAACGCCCTCAAAAAAGCCAGTGTACCTGCTATTTGGGTAACCCACGACCAAGAAGAAGCACTCTCAGTAGGTGACCGTGTTGGGGTACTCAAAGGCGGAAAGATTCAACAAATTGACTCACCTGAAAACTGCTTTAGCATGCCAAAAAATCGCTTTGTAGCGCGCTTTTTAGGTGAAGCAAGCTTCATTGCAGGCAAATTCGCACAAGGTCAAGCAATCACTAATATTGGTAGTGTGCCCGCGCTTGCCGTAGATTGTCAGCAAGGCGATGTCGATGTCGATGTATTACTACGCCCTGATGACGTATTACTTGTGCAAGGCGATGCGGATAATAATGGCGTGGTTGTATGGGTACGATTTGAAGGCGGTAGCCGTTTATGCGCTGTAGAGCTTGTCTGTAAAACAGTTATAACTAGCCGTATTAGTCACGAAGTGGTAGTAAACCCTGGCGATAAAGTTCACGTATCTTTAAGTACTTCGCATCCACTAGCGGTATATAAGCAAGAAAGCTAAATTCAATATTTAACATACATAAAAAAAGCGAGCTATAAGCTCGCTTTTTTTTGCAAATAAACAATTAGTTATGCGACTTGCTTATGATGTTTTTTATGAACAATCACTAATACAATAAACCCTATCACTGCAACCACAGCACCAATTGGCTGACCAAGCTTAGGTGATAAGTTAAAGCCAATTTCCGCTGTCATGATGTATGAAACCGTAATCGCTGTTGCAATTACCGCAGGGATACTGGCGATCCAATGAACAGCACCACGGTCAAATAAGTACTTAGTAGCAAGCCATAACACACTGGTTGATAGCAACATATTTGAGAACGCAAAGTAGCGCCATATAAGTGTAAAATCGAGCTTAGTCATAAAGAATGCAATAGCTAAAATTGGCACAGCTAATAACAAGCGGTTACGTAAGCTTTGTGGGATATTAAAAGCATCAACCATTGTTAAACGTAATGAGCGAAACGCAGTATCACCTGAAGTGATAGGGAAAACAGCTACAGCAATAATTGCCATAATACCGCCAAATACACCTAAATAGCTGCTCGCTACATGATTTACCACTAAGCCAGGACCGCCTTGGTCAAGTAATGCTTTTAATTCTGCATATCCATCTGGGAATGCAGCAATACCAGCAAGTGCCCATACACAACCTACAATACCTTCACACATCATTGCGCCATAATAAACTGGGCGCACATATTTTTCGTTCGTTAAACAACGGGTAATAATAGGCGCTTGAGTTGAATGGAATCCGCTAATCGCACCACAGGTAATAGTTACAAACAGCAGCGGCCATGTGGGTAAGCCATCAGGGTTAGGTGTCAAAAAATCATGAGCATGATCAGCTTCAAAATAAGCTAAAAAGTCACCTGCTACGGGTAAATGTGGGGCATCAATTAATAAAGCAATTGCAATTAACGTGGTCATCACTATCATTAACAAACCAAATAGAGGATAAAGCCGAGTGATGATTTTATCAATTGGTAGTAATGTCGCTAAAAGGTAATAGCCTAAAATAGCCAATACCCAAAAGGTATTATTCGCTAAAAAGGTATCTTTGAATACATCTAAATTACTGAGCAAACCTGCAGGACTGGTAATAAAAACAACACCTACAAAAAACAGTAGCATCGCGGTAAATACAAGCATAAAGCCTTTAAATACAACGTTGTAGTACTTACCAGCTATTTCTGGAAGGCTTTTACCATCTTCTTTAATACTCATTACACCAGAGAAGAAGTCATGCACTGCGCCACCGAGTACGTTACCGAGCACTATCCATACTAAAGCAATAGGCCCGTATAGCGCACCAAGGATAGGTCCAAAAATTGGACCGACACCGGCAATATTTAAAAATTGAATTAAAAAAGCGCGTACAGGGTGGATTGGTACATAATCAATACCTTCACTAAAACGCGTTTGCGGTGTAGCCGCGGTTGGATCTATACCCGCTTGTTTTTCGACAAAAGGGCTATAAAATTTATAACTTAAAATTAAAATCGTCAAACAGATAAAAAAGATAATCATAAAGCACATTTTCTCTTTGTTTGGGTAAAATAAGCACGTTAACCCATTTAATAATCGTCGCAAGTTAGCAGACACTGCTTCAGTCTACAATAAGACTTTCTGATAATATCAATTCGAGGTATGAAGTCCCTCACTTTATTATCAGGAATAAAGTAGCAGACAATAAAAAAGCGGTTTTTAAAGACCGCTTTTTTATTGATTAAACTGAGATCATGCAGGATCCATAAACTCATTTATTTGTCGATGGCTCAGTTTCGGTGTCGCACCATGACTTTCAGCAACCATAGCACCTACTGCACACGCAAAATCAACGCTGTGCTGTGCGTCATCACTGCTGCAAAGTTGATAAATCAACGAACCTAAAAACGAATCCCCTGCACCAACAGTATCAACCACACTAATTAAATAGCCAGAGTTATAATAATTAACACCTTTAATAGTAAGAAGCGCACCGTGGCTGCCTTTTGTTACACACAAATATTGCGTATTTGTTTGCTTGGCAATAAAAGCGAGGTTTTGTTCAAGGGAATGATACTTACACCCCATTGCTTTGGCGATTTCATAAAGCTCGTCGTCATTTAATTTTATGAAATCAGCTTGGTTCATTAATTCAATTAAGGTATCAAGCTGATAATGCGGCGCACGTAAATTCACATCAAATACTTTAAAATTTGCCACATCAAGTAATTGCTGCAAAGTAGCAAGCGAAGGAGCACTGCGGCCAATTAAGCTACCAAATACAAATACATCATCCGAGCTAACTTTTTTTAGTAGCTCATCAGTAATGGATATATTATCCCATGCGGTATCAGCAACAATTTCGTAGCTAGCAGAGCCACTGCTATCGAGTGTTACTTCAACCGTGCTGGTGTTTTTACTGTCGTTAACGGCTATATAAGTACAGCTAACACTTTGTTCGCTAATTTCATTTAGTAATTCTTTACCAAGCTCATCATCACCTACAGCGCTTATCATGTCTGCTTTAATGCCAAGTGAATTAATACGTACACACATGTTTAACGGTGCACCACCTAAACGTTTACCCGAATCAAAACAGTCCCATAGCACTTCACCAAAACAGCTTATGCTAATATCTGCCGCAGCTTTATGATCAATTAATATGCTCATTACATGCCCTCTTTTGCGGCTAATGTGGCGTTCATAACACTTTTGATCTGGCTATTTGGTGTGTATAAAGCAGCAATTGCAGATGTGTATTCAAGAACAAATTCTTTATTTTTCGCCAAATCACCGAAAATGCTTTCAACCTCAATAAACGATAGCGGTTCTGTTGCTGTTAGTTTAGCAGCTTGATTAAGTTCTTTTGCCATAGCATCTTGAATATCAAGAGCTTGCCCTTGTTCTGTCATACCTTTATCACTGTATAAGCACCAACTCGCTATTACTAAGGCAGCTAAAGATACGTTACGGTTTTGTGCTAGATTTTCACTAATGCTGGCAATTAAAAACTTAGGTAACTTAGCTGAACTTTCTGAACAAATACGCGCTAAATTGTCTTTAATATTTGGGTTAGAAAAGCGCTCTATTAATATATCTTTATAATTATCGAGCTCAATACCTGGTAGTGTTTCAAGCAATGGCGTGACTTCTAAATCCATAAATGCACGTAAGTATTTTGCAAATAATGGATCAGAGACGGTTTCATCAATTGTGCTATAACCATGAATCGAACCGAGTAAGCCAAGTACCGAGTGGCCAGCATTGAGCAGACGTATTTTCATTTTTTCAAATGGGGTCACATCACTAACAAACTGTGCACCTACGTTATCCCAATTTGGACGACCATCACTAAAATCATCTTCTATTACCCATTGTGTAAATGACTCACAGGTAATTGGCCAGCCATCATTTATGCCATACGCTTGGGTCACATAATCAATATCTGATTGCTTTGAAATAGGCGTAATACGATCAACCATGGCATTAGGAAAGGCAACATGTTGCTCAATCCATTGTGCTAATTCGGCATCTTGCTTTTGTGCAAATGCTAACAACATTTTTCGCGTAACATGGCCGTTATGCTGAATGTTATCGCACGACTGAACTGTAAATGCCGCTAAGTTTTGCTCTTTACGAAGTTTTAGTGCAGCTGTGATATATCCAAATGCGGTTATGGGTTGTTCTGGATTCGCTATATCATGGATTATATCTGGATTTGTGTAATCAAATTCTCCAGTCGCTGGATGAAAGTTATAACTGATCTGAACCATCATTAGTGGACACTTCGTTAAGCGACATTTAGTTGTTCAAATTTCTCGGGGCTTAAATAGCCTAACGCACTATGCCTTCTCTTTTTGTTGTAATCAATTTCTATATATTCAAATACATGCTGCCTCATGGTTTCTCGGTTCATAATAGGCTCATATTGGATGGCTTCGACCTTGAGTGAATGGAAGAAGCTTTCCACACACGCATTATCCCAGCAGTTGCCTTTACGACTCATACTTTGCATTAAATGATGTTCGCTTAATAAATCACGATAAGCATGGGAAGCATATTGGCTGCCTCTATCACTATGTACAATGACATCTTTAGGTCTACCTCGGCGCCAGATAGCCATTTGCAGGGCGTCACACACCAAAGATGATGTCATGCGTGTACTCATTGACCAACCAATCACTGAGCGCGAGTACAGGTCGATAATCACAGCGAGGTAAAGCCATCCTTCGCTGGTCATTAGATACGTGATATCACCTGCCCATTTTTGGTTGGGCTTATCGGCGGTAAAGTTCTGCTCAAGTAAATTAGGGGCCACAGGTAAATTGTGTTTACTGTCGGTGGTCGACTTGAATTTACGAGCTGCTTTAGCTACTAAACCCTGACGTCCCATGCTTCTGTTGATGGTTTTTACATCATGTTTATTCCCTTGCTCCGCCAGCTCGACTTGGATACGTCTCGCACCGTCTCGCTCTTTACTGTCAACAAATACGGCTTTGACCTGAGTATCTAACATTTGCTGTTGTTGTTTGCGCTTACACACGTGCTCACATGATTTTATCCATGCATAAAACCCACTTGGCGATACACAAAGTACCTTAGCCATTCTGATAACGCTGAATGTGCTTCGGTAGCTTTGCATAAATTCAAATCGTGTTATTTTTGATTTTTCGCGAAGTAGGTGGCGGCTTTTTTTAATATGTCTAGCTCCTCTGCTTGCACCGCTAGTTGGCGTTTCAAACGAGCATTCTCGGTAGCTAACGTACTTTCTCTATCTGATGTAGATGCCTTTTTCAGAGCAGCAGTTCGCCAATAGTAAAGCTGGGACTCTGCGACACTTAATTCTCTGGCAGCTTGAGCAAAACCTACTTTACTCGCCAGCTTTAGTGCTTCTTCTTTGAATTCTTCTGAATAGGATTTACGTTTGGTCTTAGTTGTCATGTTTCACCTCTATGAGTTAGTTTACTCACTTAATGAGGTGTCCAAAACTATTGGTTCAGATCATAATATAGCTAGCCACTCATCCAGGTCTATTTGTGACCAGTCTATTTCTGCTATTTTATCAAGAGGCACACCGGCGCAACTAGGCTCCAATGCTGTTCCAAAGTCCAAACCTAGTTGTGGGCGTACTTGCTCCTGTATTATCCTTGATAACGGAGAGTTAAAGCAGCAATACGCTTGATGCTTCTCAACACAGACACCAAGCGCTTTTGATTCGCAATATGATCCAACGTAAGTACAACTATCTGTCGCTCTCTTTGCGTTCATTTCAAGCTCCTCTGGTTCACATGCGTAAACCATTTGAATAACTGCAATTGCAACTACGTAGGCAGTGTAGACGTTCATAGCCCCCTTTAGCATTGACGCTGCTTGTTTTGCCATTTCCTCGGATGCTTGTTTTGCTGCTTTGTTAGCTGCGGCTGATGCAGCTGCTTCCGTACTTTTATCCTCTATAAAGTTGCTCATTATTTCTTGGAGCATTTCTTGAGCTTTTTCCTTTAGCTGATCCATAAGCTCATCTTTTAACTCTTCAATTGGAGAGAAAAAATCACCTACTGCACCTGAAATGTTATCCATGTAACTCGTAAATGGAGATGATACGTCTGACCAAGCATTCATAACCGGCTCGCGCAAACTTTGATAAGAGCTTTTAATTATGTTGTCTTTGCCAAGCGATAATATGGCCCCATCCAACTTTGGTACTTGGCTAATCATCATCAAATAATCCGACATATTTATATTCTTTGGCTTTTCACAGCAATCTGAAACTCCACCAACCGCTATTTTGCAAGTACCAGCCTTTCCTGCAAAAGCAGAGCAACCTAAGTCTATGTTTTCATCGCCACCCTCTTCAGTGGCCCCGCCAGTACACTCCATATCCTGTGTCATGAACTGAGCTGCATTTAATAAAGCGGTTGCTTTAGCAAAGTTATCTGCTTGATTTTGGGTTGCGTTAGGATCAAGGCAGTCATCTCCCATACACCTAATGGGGCCAGAGCATTGGTATTCGGTATTCTTTTCTACGGTTTCAGCTGTTACAGTACTACCACAATCCCATACTTCTTCTTTTACGTAGCAAGCTCCAGACTTACCCGCCGCACCATCAACACAGGTAGAGCTTATAAAGCCACATTGAGGATTATCTTCAAATTCAGTACATGTGTTTAAAATATTACCCTCGTTGTGGGGGCATTGCTCATTGCCGTGAATATCAATCCAACAATCCATTTATTTTTAGGTCCAATGCTCAGCAAATCAAAAACATGGGTTTAGGTCCAATGCTCAGCAAATCAAAAACATGGGAATATGAAAATGAGTACAGATCTATTTTCAACCCAAATCATGAGAGAGACATAAAATCACACATCGAATTAACTCAAAATATCGACCTCTTAAAAGGCCTTGAGTTAAAACATGATTGTGAGTGCTTATCTTTAGAAGAAGATGAAATAACAGATATATATTTTGGCGTAAACATGCCAGATGAGCATAAGAAAGAAATAAAAAGGCAAGTAAAAAAGGGGCCATTTACTCCTGAATTTTGGACAGCATCTATTTCAGACAAAGATTATAAGATGCTATTTCACCGATACAAATAAATAATTAAATTGGAATACGAATTAATGGAAATACCAAACATCCTTGTAAAAGACGCAGCAGACCAGTTTAAGAAAGCCTGTAGGCAGTGGAAGAGGTAGAAGAAGGCGTCGTATTACCTCTTATTAATTTGGCAACTGTAGCGATCGAACTTTACTTAAAGTCACTTTCGGCTGATGAAGTTAGAACACCTATTGATAGTGGGAGCTCCTGTATTGAAGAGCTTTATGCGAAAGCAAAAAGCGTAGGTGGAAATGGTCACGGCTTAATGAAGCGTCTGGAAGTGATTCCAGAAGCCTTCCAAAAACGATTGATATCCGCTTACAAAGCTGAATTCGGTGGATGCATTAAAGCTGTTCTGAGTCAATTTGAAGGAGCCTTTCAGGCAAGCAGATACCCGTACGAAAAGGGCAACGATTTCGGTAACTTTACCATCGACGATTTAATTAATATGACAAATTTCTTGAGCCACTTCGTTGAGCTTGAGAGCAATTGAAAATCAAGAGCGCCCACAAACCTAATTGGAAAATAGGAGTAACCGCAAAGCATGAATAGCTTAAAAATATATCTGATCATGGCTGTGGTAGCTGCAACTAGCAGCGCTATTACTTATCACCTAACCAAACCTTCAGGTCTAGTTATACAAAAACCTGAAATGCTAGAGCTAGTTATTAATAAAAGGATGGTAAAAGATTACTGTGCAAAATATCTTCTTATTGATGTTAGAAAGAAATCAGAAGCCAAGGGCGAAGTTGCACAAGTTAAAATTAAAAATATTGATGGTTTAGGTGTTTCGATAGATGAAATGTATTGCGTTGCTAATGTTGATGTTTTGATTTTAAAGAACGACACAAATGTAATCACTACAACAGATGAAACATACTATTATGGCTTGTCAAATAGTCGAGACCTTACACTTAATGAGTTAACTAAAAAAGATATTGAATCAGTATTTGAACATTATGCTGAAAGCAATTAGTCATAATATTGGTGATTGGAATAGCTATTGGATAGATGCAGCGTCAGCTCTGCGTATGTCAGATGACAGATGACAGTATAATCGTGCTTGATCCTGTTAATAAAGACGTCATTGAACAAGGTGTTAAAACCTATGTAGGCGGTAACTGTACGGTTTCATTAATGCTGCTTGCTTTAGGTGGTTTATTTGAGCAAGACTTAATTGAATGGGTAAGCCCTATGACTTACCAAGCAGCTTCAGGTGCCGGCGCTCGTAATATGAAAGAGCTTATTGCTCAAATGGGCTCTATTCACGCAAGCGTTGCAGATAAGCTTGCCGACCCGCAAGCGGCCATTTTAGAAATAGACAAGCTTGTAACTGAGCAAATTGCATCAAGCGAGCTACCTCAAGATCAATTTGGCGTACCGTTAGCAGGCAGCTTAATTCCGTGGATTGATGTGCCTATGCCATCAGGGCAATCGAAAGAGGAATGGAAAGCGCAAGTTGAAGCAAATCTTAGCGTCGCATAACGAATGGGTTAAAGTCGTACCCAATGAACGTGATATCACCGCGACAGACTTAACACCCGTTAAAGTTACAGGCACATTGAATATCCCAATTGGTCGAATTCGTAAATTATCTATGGGCCCTGAGTACATCAGTGCGTTTACCGTGGGTGACCAATTACTATGGGGTGCTGCAGAGCCACTTCGTCGTATGCTACGCATTATTGTTGAAGGCTAAATGAGATTATATTTGAGCAAAAAACTTTGCTCAAATATTCTATAAAGGCTCTTTTACAGAGCCTTTACATCATTGTTTTACAGACCTTGTGTTTATTTTTGTTCAATGGGCAAATATTACACATTGGTGTATTAGGTAATTTATGCCGTAAACAACACATAATACGTGGGTACTCACTATTTTTAAGTCTAATTTTGCGACATAAAGGGTGTGGCAAAGTAGCGTCTTTAGCGAGTAATAATGTGTCTTTACTAAATAACTGGGTTAGTAAATTAAATTTAAATTCTTGAGCTAACGGCATCTCTGACAAATACCAATAAAAACAGTACGCAACATGACTATAAAATAACTTTTCTGACCCCGGCGACAGGGTACTTAGTTGTTTCACAATAGGGTTTATCAGCTTAACAAGTAACCGCTCTAGCAATGTGATGGGTAACTCAGTCGGTCTTTGAATTTGATCTTCTCTAAGTACTAAATAGAAACATTCTACTCGCCCCGTTTGATGATAAGTCCAATGCCAGTTTTTAAGGTTCATCGCAGCATGCAATACACTCGCTTGGCTTTTTAATGCGTATTCTAATAGTGGCGGAAGCAAAAAGCCGAAAAACCATTGGCCCCACATAGAATGTAATGCGCTAAAGTCGATTGATTCTTGTTGCTGTTGTTGATAGCTCTTAGAAAAAGTAACGAGTGCTTCTGTATAATGCGGTTTATTTAACCGTTGTGATAATGGTTGGCAGTTTTTGGGGAGAGGTTGATGTGGCTCAATAATTTTAAAATGCTGACTATAAAATGGAGCCTGTCGCTCCAGTAAAGAGTTTAGCTCAGTGGTATCGTGTAACGCCATGTATGTTTGTACTTTCATTATGCTGGGGTGGAAGTTTCTTCACAAAATTGCGTCTTTAAAGTGTATTTTATGCCGCCTCATACAGAGGCGGCATAATAGCAATTCGCAATAATGTCGAGTTACTTAGAAACTATATTGAGCAGTGATGCTAAAGTTTCGTGGTGCGCCATATTGAAACTGGTTATAAAAGCCTAATTGGCTGTAATAACGTTTATCGAATGCGTTGTCTAAATTAGCGCGCAATGTTAGTTGATCGTTTACATTGTATCTTGCCATTAATCGAACAAGCCCATAACTTTGCTGGCTAACCTCCACTGAGCTTCTATCTGGCTTAGTAACATCTCTGTGGATCTCACTTTGCCAATTAACACCAGCACCCAGTTGTAAGCCATTTACCCAGTTATCTAATTCATAGGTAGTGAAGAGCTTTACTTGATGTTTTGGGCTGGTGGTTGTTATTTTTTCACCATCAGGGTCTTCTGTTTCAAATTGACTATAACCAAAATAGACGTTCCATTGCTCATTGATTGAACCATTGGCTTCAAATTCGAATCCTTGTGTTTTAGTGCCATCAATACCGCGGTATATAGGAACCGTTGTTCCTGGTAAGGTTTCTCCCGTTGCTTCACCAACGTTATCTTGACGGATCTCAAACACCGAGAGTGAGGTGTCTAACGCTTCTTCAAATAAGCTGGCTTTAATACCTGCTTCATAGTTTTTTCCTTTAACAGGATCGAGGTAACTGCCATCAGCTTGCACTCTACTTTGTGGTGTAAAAATATCTGTGTAGTTGGCATACAGTGATACATTTTGCCCAATAGCATAGGTGGCGCCGACATAGCTGGTAAATTCATTATCAACTTCGTAATCATGAATGGTGCCAAAATTATCTTGGTCAGTTTCCCAATTATCAATACGCCCACCTATTACCATAGAAAGTGAGTCGGTTAACTCAATATCAGAGGCAAGGTATATTGCTTGTTGTTTTGTTTCTCCCCATGAGCCATACAGAACTTCATCGCTCCATGTAGGGGTCGGATATGTAAAACCTTTATCTCTAAAGTCACCTAAAGGTAGAGCCTCATCTAAAGAGCCATAATATGGATTGGCAAACTCTTGCTTCTGTTGATTTGCGCCAATTAGAATTTGTTGTGAGCGGTCAAAGAGGGTAAAGTGACCCGTTAATTTTAAGTCGAATGTATGTTGGGTTCGATTACCGTCAATAAATGCCAATGAGCCAGGTATCATACCTTCGTTGGTTATTGGATCTGGGTTACCTGTAGCCCATAACACATCAAATTCTAAATCGTTATCGCCATAGATGTAGCTTGCTTTGAGTTGCCAGTCATCACTAAAATTATGTTCAATCGTAGCAAAGCTATTCAACGCTTTGGTTTTGGATGACGCCCAACGTGGGGCTGTTGATATATGATGGCTGTAGTTAGTTCTATTGCCTTGGTTGTCGAATAACGGTAATCCGCCTGACATTGTGCCTTCAGGTTTAGTGTCTTGGTAGTCAGCACCTAACGTCAGTAATGTATTACGACCTATATCTGCTTCGATAATACCGTATAGGGTTTGTCGTTGCTGCTCGTAACGATGCTGATAGCTTTCACGATCTTGATACGCTACGACGACTCGACCTCGTACGCTTGCGTCTTGATTTAAGCCTCCCGATAAATCAACAATACCGCGTAACTGTTGCCATGAACCTGTACTTAGGCTTACGCTTGCTTGAAACTCTTCTGTCGGACGCTTACGAACTAAATTAATCGCAGCCGACGGGCTACCCGACCCCAGCATCAAACCTGTTGCACCGCGAACAACTTCTATGCGCTGATAAATTGCGCTATCCATCAAGTTGTCACCATAGTTAAAGCGAGTATCGTAGGTTGTTGCCACTCCGTCATATAAAATACTGCTTACGCCAATACCACGGGCGCTGATTGAATAGCGGTCGTTGTCAGAAGGTCGGGTATTAATCCCTGTTACGCTGCTCATCACTTCAATAACTGAGTTTAGTTGTTGATCTTTCATCGCTTGCTCAGTTACGACTGTGGTTGATTGTGGTGTTTCTAGAAATGACAATTCTAAACCCGTTGCTGTACTCATTTGCTCAACTTTATAGCCTCGGGCATTGCTTTGTTCACCAACGACTGTGAGTACTTCCATATCGCTATGCTTTTTTTGCTCGGCCTGTAAAGATTGGCTAAATATCGCTAAACAAGAAAGTGCGACAGGCGTGAGTTTAAAGTAGTTAGTCTTTTTCATTTTTATTCGTAGTCCTATTACGTATATAAATAGTGAGGCCTATGCTTAGGCCATTGTTATGTCATGTTGAAAGTCATGACTAGTTGCAAAATCATGCAGTGGGTTTTTGATATCCCCAGCAAAACGGAGATTTTTCTCTCTATCTTCAAGGTCAATCATCTGCTGATTATTATTCAATTGAATACGGTTTAAGCAGGTACGCGTAAAGCGAGCCTTAAATAAGTTGTAACGTGTATATTTTTCGGAAAATTGCGGTTTTTCATGCTGATACTGATAAACTTTATCAGCGACTAATTGCCAAAAACCATGTTCAGTTAAACAATTTTGTGCATCAAGCTGAGGTGCGATAAAGCGGAAAATACAGTCGAAAATATCCAGTAGTATATAGTTTAATTTCATGTCCTCTTCTAGGCACACCGCTAAGTTAGCAACATGACCAGGTAAAGGTGAATTGCCGTTTAGTATCGCGACTTCCTCACCGATATCTTTCATTAAAATGGTAACTGGTTGGTGTTCTTCTAAAACGAGGATCAGGTTTTCACCATGGGGCATAAACACTAAATCATACGCAAAGAACGCATGTAATAGAGGTTGTAAATAAAGATCCATTAATTTGCTTACCCACTCATTTGCAGTGAGTTGAGAGGTATTAATTAGTTCAACTAGTAAGCTATTTTGTTGGCTGTCTTGATGTAGTAAGGCAGCTAATGTCAGAAGTTGTTGGTTTTCTTTAACTAACGGTTCTCCCTGAAACGTTAAACTGAAAGGGCTTTCTCGCCAAAGTGCACTGAGCATTTTTTTATAAGGCGTATCTTTTTCTAAAGCTTGCTCGTAATATTTATGGTGATAACCAATTGCTACGGTTTCTCTTAAAACGATAAAGCGATTTTTAGCAAAGTATGGGTCGCTGTTCACAAGCTCAGCAACAAAGGTGTTTATTTCGGGCGTTCGGCTCATGTAATAAGGAGATAACCCGCGCATAAAGCCCATGTTCAATATAGACAACGCCGTTTTCACATAGCAACGCTTGTTGTTATCTAAGTTGAAGAATGTGCGAATCGACTGTTGGACCTGATAATCGTCTTCACTGTGACCAAGATAAACAAGTTGCTTACGAGCAAGATCAGCAGCAAAAATTCGGCTAATCTTTTCGCGCCACTGCCAAGGATGTACGGGCATAAAGTAATAGTCCTCAGCTTTTTTATCATGCTCAGCAATCATGTTATTAAATGCTGCAACTTGCTGGCAGCCTAATTCACTTTCAATAAAACGTTCGTAATTAAGCTCTTCAATCATTGCTAGGCTTGTGTTTACCCGCGCAACAGCTAACCAGACTAATTTCATTGGTTGACCACTTTCAGGTGTAAGAGCGTGGCAGTCATCCATATCAAAGCCAATACGACCATTGTTAGCAACAAATACAGGGTGGCCTTCAGTCATGGCCGCTTCAATTTGCTGATAGTCGCAATTTACCAGCTCTGAAACGGATTTATTTTGATGAAGCAATTTAAATGCTTTACTGTATAAAGTGCTGGTGATTTCCTCTAAATAAGTTGGTAAGAGGCTATCGGTAATACCTAAACGATCTTTTAGGGCAATAATGAGTGTTACTGCATCTAAATCTTGGATAGTGCCATCTAGTTTGCAGACAATTGATTCTGGCTGAATATGTAGGTGATCTAGTTGATAGCGGCGAGCACTAAAGTCATAACTTAAAAGCCCTTGGTTGCTCTCTAAGAATAACTGAAATTGCTGCACTGTTTGTTTTTTATGTTCTTTTGCAGCAATAGGTTCTATTAGTTTTTCATGGCTAAACTCACACAGTATTTTGGCGACTAAATGTTGATTAGCACCTTGCCATAAATATTCAGATAAATGTTGAGGGAATGAATTTTTAATGATTTCCATAATTAGTCTCCTTGTGTTGTTGCTGCTTCAAAGCTTGCTAGGTCAGCAAAACCTAGCCATGCATCTTTGTGTGTAAGGCGAACGATATGACTGCTCTGAATACCTATTTTTTTATTTAGCTTATGTACTTTTTGATTATTAATGTCAGGCTCGACAACTAATCGAGTAAAACCTAATTTAGATAAGATGAGTTTTGCTGTTGCTGTGATAGCACGCCGACTAAAACCACTTTGCGGGGTGATTACGGGGGCAAGTAAAAGGTGCATGCCACAATCACCTGGGTGGGTTTCAAAATGTTTACCGATTTCGCCAAACTGCGGTTCATACAATTCAATAAAAAAAGCAGGGGTCGCATCTTGATAAGCTATAAGTGCTAGTTTGTGAGATGCGGGAGCAAGTTCACTTTGGCGTTGCTCTGCATTCATGTGTTGCATTCCCCAAAAGTGGGCATAATCTTGAGCAAGCCAGCTATTTAACAAGGAGAAGTGGTTCTGTGTTTGGTAAATGTAAAAACGAAAGTCATCAATAGCGAAGGCGTCCGTGTTTATTCTTGCTTGGCACTGGCTAGCGAAGCTTTTACTGACCTCTGCGTGGTTACAACTGTTCACATAGCCTCCTGTGACATTGAAGCAGTTTTACTACGTGAGGGCGCAAAGCAGCCCTCTGTTTTAGGAATGCCAAACTGTTGGAAGGCGATGCGTTCTTCAATGCTGTAAGGCGCTTTACCTAATACTTGTTTTAATATGATGGCATTGCGATAACACGCCATTCCGAGATCTGGCGCTGTTAGTCCATGGCTGTTGAGGCCTAGGTTTTGTGCAAAAATACGACCTTGCTCATCAATGTTATAGGTACGTTTTACTTGTAACTCGCCGTTCTCATCGAAGTTTAATTTATGACGTAATGGTTCAATGAAGTTGGGTAACTGATATTGATAGCCTGTCGCCATTACAAGTGCATTAGTATTAAAGCTAAAATCTTGCTCTAGCTCGTTATGTTGGCATGAGAGGGCAAGTTTTTGGCCTTCTTGTTTAATGTTCGTTAATGAGGTATTCGTTAAAAGCTCGACTGAGAAATCGCAATTCAGTTTCTTTTGATAGAGCAAATCGTAAATATCGTTAATGAGCTCTGAATTAATTCCTTTATAAAGCGACTTTTGTGAGTGGATAAGTTGTTGTCGCTTTGCACTTGGTAAATTATGGAAGTAATCAATATACTCAGGCGATGTCATTTCGAGAGTAAGCTTGGTGTACTCTAAAGGAAAAAACCGCGGTGAACGCGTCAACCAGCGTAATTGGTAGCCAAATTTATCAATATCTAGCAGTAAATCATGGAAAATCTCAGCTGCACTCTGACCACTGCCAACAATAGTAACGTCAGATTTACTTTGTAACATTGCTTTGTTATTAAGGTACTGTGAAGAGTGAGTTATGTGCTTATCGGTCGGGCAAAATTCAGGTAGCCAAGGTTGGGTACCAGTACCAAGCACTAAATGTTTACAATAAAAATCTTGCACCTTGCCAGTCACTTTATCTTTGCCAGAGACACGATAACAGTCGAGCTGTTGCTCGTATTCAAGGTTTTCTACGTGAAAATTAAACTTGAGATTATTTAACTGGCGGCACACCCACTGGCAATACTGATTATATTCCTGGCGCGGTAAAAAGAAGTTTTCGCGAATATAAAACGAATACAATTTACCAGTCTGCTTAGCAAAATTTAAGTAACTGAACTGACTTGTCGGGTCTGCCATCGTCACTAAATCTGACATAAAAGGGGTTTGCAGACTCGCAGAGTCTAATAACATACCTGGGTGCCAATCAAATTTAGGGCGACTGTCAACAAATAGCGTCTTCAAATCTGAAAGTGGCGAAGAAAGCGCTGCTAAGCTTAAATTAAACGGGCCAACACCTATTCCGATTAAATCATAAATTTCTGGTTTCATTGTCTTTTCCTTAAGCTGTGCACAGTTGTTTGCTTTTGCAGTCGACCACATATTGTTCGCCAATTTTGCAAATTTCATTCAATACGTCGTCTATGCTGTCTATCGATGCGTGAGGGTTTAATAGTAAGCGCGCATTTAAGCAGTGCGCTTAGCTATAATCGAAGTCTAGCTGCACATTCCACGGCATTAGGTCGGTAAAATCATCATCACCCACATCTCGATTCGGCAACGTTTTAAATAAATGCACAAAGTAGTAATACGGATTGATGTCATTAGCACGACACGTCATCACAATACTATAAAGTATCGCGCTGGCCTGAGCACCATTAACCGATTTTGAGAATAGCCAGTTTTTTCTACCAGTGGTAAACGGCCGAATATCTCGCTCAGTAATATTATTATCAATCCCTAGTTCGCCATCTTCACTATACCGCATTAATTTCGGCCATTGATTAAGCGTGTATTTTATCGCTTTGCCAATATAACTCCCCGCCGTTACTTTACCTTCGGCTTCATCAAGCCACGCTTTAAAGTGCATTAATATGGGTAAGGCTTTTTCTTGTCGTAACTGATACCGCGCTTGAGGAGATAACTGTTTGTTTTTAGCGTGGGTTTCCAGTTTATATAATTGGCTGATAAAGCTGATGGCTTTATGCGCTCGACCTTTGTTTTTCGACTCTGCTTTTAAGGCATCGTTATATTTGCGTCTAGCGTGTGCCCAGCAACCAACAGGGGTAATGCCTTCAATACCGTCATAAACACGGTAACCGTCGCACTGTAAATAGCCTTGATAACCGGCAAGAAATTCTTTTGCGCAAGCGCGACTTCGACCTGCTTGGTAATCGTAAATCACGACAGGCTCACGGCTGACCTCATTGCTGCGATAAACCCACATGTAGGAATTGCTGCTAGGGTTGTCACCTTCATCTAAGACTTGTGTACGGGTTTCATCGGCACATAAACTGTGCTCACTAAGCAAGTGACGTTGCATGGCTGCCACTAAGGGGCTGATTAGCAGGCCCGCTTTAATACACCAATTAGCTAATGTTCCGCGCGATAGTTCAAGGCCGCCACGGCCCAGTATGTCAACGAAACGATAAAGCGGTAAGGCATCGCAGTATTTGCCCGTAACAACCGCCGATAACGCTTCTGGACTCGCAATGCTGCCAGGAATAGGCTGCTTGGGTTTAGGCGCGGTGATTATTTTACTGGCCAATTGTTCATGCTCGCAATGTCTGCAAGCATATTTAAATTGTTTGTGCTTAATGACACTGACTTTCGCCGGAATAATCTTCACTTGCTCGCTGTCTTCACTACCACATTGATGTAGTTGTTCACCGCAACACTGACACGTTAACTCGGTTAAGGTGTGCTCAACCTCTTCTCGTTCAAAGTGCTCAGCCAGTATTTGTTTACCTTTCTTATGGTGTTTAGGCGGCTCAGTCGTTTTATGCTGCTCCGCTTCATTGAAGGTGCCCCGTGGGGCTTTTTCACTTTTTTTACCGTATTTTTGGGATTTACTTAACTTAAGCTCAGCAAGCAAGTGGTCAATCCGCGATTGCATTTCAACCTTATCTTCTTGCAGTGAAATTTTATCTTTTTCTAAGCCATCAAGCTTAGCCTGCATAAGTGCAAGCTGATTTTGTAGTTCGGTGATGAGAATAGTGTCTGGCATTTTAATAGCATGACACATGGGAAAGATCGTTCAAGTAAAAAAAACGATCTGGTTAATTTACATCACTGATAACCCTGATAAAGTTGAGTGGCGGGTTTTATTATTTACCGGTAAGCCAGATAATAACCATTGTAACTGCCGTTGTTCAATCCCCATGGCTACGTGTGCTTGAGCATGATTTGGCCATTGAAATCGTCCTTGCTCTAAGCGACGATAATAAAGCCAAAAACCATTGGTATCCCAAAACAAAATTTTTAATTTATCGCGTTGTTTATTACAAAAAACGAACCACGCTTGGCTTAAAGGATCGAGAGATAGGGTATCGCTGACAATAATACTTAACCCATTGATTGATTTTCGCATGTCGGTGAATCCCGTGACCAAGTAAACTTGGTGGGTGCAAGGTGTCACAGTACGCTCAATAATTTGGCTAGCGTTTGGTTAGCTAATGTCGACTCGAAGTCTATTTGATAGCCGTTTGGTGTGGTGAGTTTAATGATTGAAGGTTGCGTAAAGGCTTGCTCATGAATAACAAACGGGATCACCTGTTGCTTTTTAACCCTTATCGTTTCGTCAGAAAGGCGTTTACGCCAAACATAGAAAGTCGATGCGTTAATGTTGTTATCACGACAAAATTGAATGATGGCTAAACCACTCGATTTTTGCTGCTCAAAAATGCCTTGCCAGTGTTTTATTTTTTGCTGTTTATTCATAATTACCTCAGGTTAATATGCTGAGTAAATTATGCATAGGTAGCATTAATATTGGTATGTGGGTTTAATTGCGCGCTTACGAATAAACCCCATGGAACTTTCCAATCACTTCCCAAATAACTATCTATCTGGGATTGTGATGCATATTTCCACGAAGGCAGCTTATACATAACTATTACAGGGGATTGATAGGAGAACTCCCTATATTTCTGGGATTGTGATGCGTATTTCCACTAAAATAGCTCATACATAGCTATTACAGAGGATTGATAGGAGCATTCCCTTTATTTCTGGGATTGTAATGCATATCTCCACAAAAATAGCTTATACATAGCTATTGCAGGGATAAATTGGAGCATTCCCTATTTATCTGGGATTGTGATGCATATTTCCACAAAAATAACTTATACATAGAGCATATGGCTCCCAACTCATTGAAATAGGTTTCATGGAAAGATTATAAAGCCATTACGACAGAAGAAGAGACGTTACTAGAGTTGGAACGGTTTGCAGAGAAATGGGACAATCAAAATACGTTATTTAATTACCCTGAGGCGATAAGAAAAGCCATTTAAACAACGGATGCCATTGAATCACTCAACAGCGTTATTCGCCGAGCGATTAAAAACCGTAAGCTATTTCCAAATGACGACTCTGCAAGAAAAATGATTATTCAGCAATAAAAGAGGCATCAAAAAATGGACGGATACCAATACGAGACTGGCGGTTTTATCATTGAATTTGAGGAACACCTCAGTAAACATATTTAAAATCTAAAAACGGGCAGTTACACAGAATCCGTTACAGACTCATAACTTTCCAATAAAAAATGCCACTTGCTCTAAGGTAAGTGGCATTAAAATCACTCTACACTTTTTAAATAGTATCGATTTATGCTAACTAGTCGCTCTCACATTCTCTCCACTCATCATCATCAAATAAGCTTGATTGGTTAGCTGTGCGCCATATTTCATATACAAAAGTGATCTCAGGAATTTCTTTAATTCTGAATGAAAAATGAAATCCTTCTGATGCCTCTTTGTTTCCAACACACGTTACCGCAGGTAATACAGTTTTAAACTCAACTGACTCACCTTTGCCAATAACTTGCCCTTGCATTAAGTTTTCAAAGCGAGGTGTTAAGCTTTCTAAATCACCATTGATATGACTAACATGTAGATTTTCGATGGTGTAATCTGCATCTGTTGCAGTTAATGACCACCTTACATAACCTTCTTCAAGGAAAGGCTTAGAGCTTGCATAAAAGTCATTAGCAAATGGAGGGATATTTTCATATGGTAATGGCTGCCATAAGCTTTCATTATTGTCATTTAAACTGCGTAAACGAACACCTTTAGCCTCAGCTATTGGGTCAACTTTTACTACAAAATCGTACTGTGGAGCATCATCAATTAAGTCTGTTGCAGAGTATCTGAATGTGTACGTTCCTGGTTTAGTAAATACTTGACCTCGGGTGTTAGAGCAATCGGCCTCACTTGGGCTACTGGTAAACTCGCCGCCTTCAGGTGTACTGATCAGCTCTTCATGCGTGAATACTTCATCACCATCGGCATCAATTGTCACCGGGCGATGCAATAACGACATACATGTTAGAATTTGATAATAGTCTTCACCCGGCCTTAAACGCCCCCAGTTACGTGCCCATACTACTGAGCGTATCTCTGGTGTTGTGTTGGTTAATTTAGCTAAACCATCATCTTGCGCATATGTTTTGGCAAATAAGCCACGGTCATCTTCTACAATCAAACGTGCAGTGTAAGAACCTGGCACATCGGTGATCACTTTTGCACGGCGATACTCTTGGCTCTCTGGCTCGATCACGGCTTCAATTGTGGCGTTACTGCCATCGGGTTTATCTGTTAGCTCCCAGTGAAAGGTAATTGGGTCATCATTAGGATCGCTACTTGAAGCATCAAATACTAACGCATCACCAACCAATACTGATTTTGATTGTGCATTAACGCCACTTGTTGAAGGTTGGCCGTTAACGTTACCTACTTTTGCTTCCATCGTGGCATCAAGTGACATTTGATTTTCACCGTCAGAAATCACCATTCGAACTAAATAAGTACCTGCTATATCTAACTTTTGGATTTTTTTACCCATCGGTTTCCAAGAGCCTATATCAACAAGCTCAGCTAAACTACCTTCAGGTTTTTCAACAAGTGTCGCGTCGATAATTTGCAGCGCTTCACCTTCTGGATCATAACCAGTAAAGTTAAACTCGGCGCGAAGACCAACTTCTTGTTCACCAATACTGTAAGACGGATAATAACCAGTTGCTGATAACTCACCAATAGGTGCCGCATTGGTTGTCGCTTCAGGGTTTTTATTGACTGTGACGGTTATTTCTTTTTCTTCACTTTTTCGCGTGCCATCAAATACAAATAGCATTATTTTATAATTTGCTACAGCTTGTGGAGTAAAACGCACTTTGGCGGTTGTTGCACCGTCAAGTTTTGGCAAGGGTACATTATCAGGCTCCGTTGGGCTATAACCCCATTGCCAGCGATATTGCAGTTGCTCACCTTCTGGATCAATACTCGATGAGGCATCAAGTACGGCTTCTTCACCTAAAATAATAGTAATGTCATCTGCTTTAGCAACTGGTGGTGCATTACCCTCTGCCACACTAACCGTAACATTAACGGGCTCACTGGCAATGCCATTATAAGTCACTATAAATTGCAGTTTGTAATCACCGGCTAAATCAACAAATAAAGTACTTTGACTTTGATCTGCATTGTTTAAATAGCCCGTACTATCTGTTGGCTTTTCAATAAGCTCCCATTGGTATTCTAATGAGCCGGTTTCACCAGTCGGTGTTACGCTTTGACTACCATCAAGACCAATGCTATCAGTGCCCAAATTTACACTATAAATTGACTCAGTAATTGCAATTGGATACGGGCTGGTTGCAGTGAGCGTAAAACGAACAGCTTCGCTGTTTTTGGTGCCATCGTTTACGATTAAGCTCACTACATATACACCGGGGAAATCAGCTGTAAATTCAGTTATTGCACTGTCTGCACTGGTAATATCTGAGTTACTTGCAGCTGGTCGCTCAATAAGCTGCCACGTGTAAGTTAAGCTAGTACCTTCGGCATGGGTACTTGTATCAGCATTGAGTGTTACTTGTACCGCGCCAGCTTCTAATGAAAATATTTGTTCCGTGGGCGATTGTAACTCAATGACAGCGATTGGCTTTTGCTGCGGGACTTGCACTTCGGTGTCGGCTTTTTTATCACTACTGCCGCCACAGGCCGACATAGTGAGCGAAAGCCCGATGATAGCGATTACGCCAAATATTTTTTTCATGCTTTTATTCTCCTGTCTGATAGGTGTTATCAGTTAAAATTGTAAGGTTAAGCTCAGTCGTGCTGTTCTTCCTGGTGCAGGTACTAAACCCAAGCTCAAGGCATCGAGGTAATAACGATCGGTGACATTGTCTACGGTGAAATCGAGTGTCGTATCATCGTTAAATTTATAACTGGCATAGATATCCAGCAGGTTATAACTGTGCCAAAGGACGGGTTCATTAAACCCTGTTGGAGCGTTGTAACGAGGGATTGAGTTACGTTGCCCCATGAAAGTGCCTCTTAGTCCCGCTTCTAACCGCTGTTCAAATAAACGCACACCAAGGTGAGCACTTGCATGCCAATTTGGCGGGATCATGTTGTTTATATAACTCTCAGGTAGGCCCCAATCATTACAGTAGTAACGTACGTAACTCCCTACATTGCACACTTCAATATGGGTGTAATGCGTACCGCTTAATTCTACAAGCCAGTATTTTGTGTCGTAGCTAAAATTAAGTTCCCAGCCATTTAGATCAAGACTGTCGATATTTCGCATTCGGAAGAAGTCAAAGCCACCTTGCTTTTGCTCCCATGCATTTGGCTGGGTGCGGGTTAAGTAGTCCTCAATGTGGTTTTGGAAATACGCGAGCTTGAAACCCACTTTATAATCATTGGCCAGTAATGAGTCGTTTAAATAATTTAGGCCAACTTCTTGATTAGTTGCATGTTCAGGTTCTAAGGGGATATCTAATACAGGGCTTACAGACCAGCCTGAGGTGCTTTCAAATAAACTCGGCATGCGCAATGCTTCGCTATGGCGAAGGTAAAACTGTAATCCTTTAAATGCTTGCCATTTTATAGCGACTAACGGCGCAGTACCTGAATGACTATTTTCATATTGCACTTCTAAGCAACCACCTGCATCGTCAGATATGCAGGCGGGATCATTCGTGTTTATAGCAAGAGGATTGTTGTCTTTAGAAGAAAAATGAGTAAAACGTAAACCGGCTTCTAGTGACCATGCTGATGCAAATTGCCAATCTACTGCACTAAAAGCGCTGAACTCTTTACGCCACCCGCTGCGCGAACCCACATAAAAACCTTCAGTTTCAGGGGTGTTAGTGTCCATGTTTTCATACTGTCCAGCAAAGCCATAACTTAGTTCTAATTCGCCTGCTGAGTAAAACATCATGCTATTACTTATATCAGTTCCAAAGCGTTGATAGTCATCACTGCGAGCAACATTATCAGCAATATCTACTGAGCCAACACCTGGGGTATTTAACTGAGTAAGTGCATCGGTATGCCAAATATTGGCTTTAAAATCAGCCCAGTCATATTTAATTGGCTGCCAACGGTATCGCAATGTGTAAGTTTGATTGGTTACTTCGCTATCAAGCCATTGTCTTGCCTGACCAAAAGAACGTATTTGTGAAGGCATCATTTCGCCATACGCGCTGTTATAACGTATATAGCTCATTTCTAGACTTTGATCATCGGGCAGCAGTACATTACTTTTTAACAGCCAAGATTCACTCGAAAAGTTAGTATTGGGGATACGCTCATTAGCACGAAAACGTGACGCGCCTTGCATTGATACTTGCGTTTCAGTGTACCAAGCAAGTTTGTCTGGCTCGCCGTAAATGACCTCTGGTGCAGGGCCATTACTGCCTGCATAGTAGTTACCTTGCTCTCTTTTTGCATAGGCGCCAATAAGGTCGCCCCATTCAAAATGTTTCGCTGCTGCAAAACTACCGGCATAACTCCTAAATTTAAATAAGCTTGGTCTATCCATGCCTTCATCAGGTGCAAAGCGCTCTGGCATTAAATATTGATCGCTACAGTAGCTCGAAAACCGACATTCGGAGCGGTACGCATTACGTGCTAAATAATAACCCGCATAAGTCCCAGGATCGGGTGCATTTGAGCTATTTCCAATGGCGCTAACACGCAATCGATAGCCCGTTAACTCGCCTTCTTTTACAATATCATCGGCGCTTAATGTGCTTACACTCACTAAGCCACCCGTCGCGCCGGTGCCATCAGCACTCATTACCGGGCCTTTACTAATTTTAAGTGTTCCGATTAAGTCAGGGTCAATGTAGCTACGACTTGACACCCCAGAGTAACCGCGATAAACCGTGGTTTCTTGGCGGCTGCCGTCGATCACCACAGGTACTCTACCTTGTCCTTGCATACCTCTAATATTTATATCGAGACCACCAGAGTTGCGGTTTTCACTGATCAATACACCCGGCGTGCCCTGAAAAATATCGCCAACACTGGTTCCTCTAAAACGTTGAATATCTTGCTGAGTGATCAAGTTTACTGAGGCAGCTTCGGTGTAGGTTTGATCTTTTAGATCAACGTTACGGCTTTGCACATTAATAGTATTTAGGGTTATTAAATCTTGTTGGTTTTTTTCCTGTACTAACCATGCACGACTACTAATTGGTAAGGCCTGTAAGTCAGTATTTTGTAATAGCGTCAACAATGCTGATTCAGTGCTGTATTGACCTAACATTGCAGTAACTGAAAAACCACGTACAGTCCGCTCTTCAAATGACAGCGTTACACCGGCTTGGCGCGAAAATAATCTAAGTACATCCCCTAGTTCGCCCCCGGGTAGATCAAAATTGATCATTTTTATTTGTGATGTCGCTGTTGCTTGTTCAGCTAAACTTGCAGTGGGTGTGATAACCAACAAACAAGTTACAACGGATAATAAGTGTAGTGCAGCGCGGGGCATGAATGATTTCCTATTTCTTTAATGCATACTTATATGACGCATGAAAATAGAAACCCCGTAAGGTTAAATGATAATTATCTTATATTTTTATATAACTCTATTGAACTGGGTAACTAATTGAATAATTAAGGCCGTATTTCAGCCCACCAACGAGTCATGTAATGCACTTTAGCGCGAGCAGTGCGAGCAAGAGTTGTTAAAATGAGGTTAGTATCATTTAATTGAAACACCCCAGATACTAAGTAATCATCTAAATTTGGCGCACATTTTATAAACCCACGGTGATAACGTGATAACTCCGCTAAAAAATGCTTTATGGGCATGTTCCGCACAGAAAGAAGCCCTTCGGTCCAACTACTGTAATCAAATATATGATTATCTAACTGCTGCACTGAATTTGAGGTTATTTTATAAAGCGCTCCTGCATTCATTACTTGGTTAGTGAGGAATAATCGAATGGGCGCGGAAAAAATTGCGACACTCCTCGAACATTACTTAAACAGAAATTAAATACAGTAAGGAGAATAACATGAGTCTAGAGAAGTCGTTATGGCTCGGTGGAACTGATAACCCCCAAGCTAAGATGAGGCTGTTCTGTTTTCCAGCCGCTGGTGGTGGAACGTTGGCTTTTCGAGGATGGGCTGAGCAACTTCCTGAGCATATTGAGTTGCGTCCCATCAGATTGCCTGGAAGGGAGATGCGGATTGGTGAAAGCTGTTTTGATGAAGCGATAACTGCGGCGCGGGCTTTGGCTTCTGGATTGCAAACATATCTAGATAAGCCTTTTGCTTTTTTTGGTCATAGCATGGGAGCACTATTGGCTTTTGAATTGACACGAGAATTGCGCAGGCGAGGTGATCCGATGCCATTGACGTTACTGATATCCGGGCGGCGTGCACCTCAGTCTCCTCTACCCAGAGAGTATTTTCATACGTTGCCAGATGAACAATTTATAGACACTTTACGAACTAACTATGCAGGGGGAACTTCTGAAGCTGTGCTTCAAGAAGCTCAGCTAATGGCCCTTCTCATGCCAACAATCCGATCTGATTTTGCTTTAACCGATACTTACACTTATGCGCCTGAAGCCCCTCTTAGTTGTCCAATTTACGCTTTTGGTGGTGAGGATGAACGCGAATTTGAAGAAGCAGAACTTGATGCTTGGCGTCAAGAAACGACAAGTAACTTTTCTATGAGAATGTTCTCCGGAGGGCACTTTTATCTCAATCAACCTAGTCAATCAGAATTACTCCATTGTATTGGCGATGTGCTGGAAACCCACCTTGAGCTCCATAGATAAGCTACTTCTAAAAACTTTTGCTCCACAGTTACGGGTAAAACGGTTAGAAGTGTTTTCATTATCGGTAGTCAGTGAAATTTATAACTCATCATGTGGCTAAAGCGATGTATGAAATACTAAGAAACAGCCAAGGTTAGAAAAGAAGGATAATTTTGTGAAATCTATGAAAAGCCCGTCAGAATGCGAAAGCCTTAAGGATATTCGCGATGGTATTGATTCCATTGATCACGAGATCATTAAACTGTTGGGAGAGCGCATGGAATATGTGCTATCCGCAGCGCGTTTTAAGCCAAACCAAGCAAGTATTCCAGCCCCTGACCGAGTCGCTGAAATGTTGCTAGAACGTCGACAGTGGGCACTGCAACATAAGTTACCTGCTGATTACATAGAGTCGTTATATCACGAAATAATTCAGTGGTATATCGCTCAGCAAACGCAATATTGGCGAACCAAACACAGTATCACCACAGGTAACAAAGGAACACATAAACTGGGTAACGGTTAACTTGCGTAACTTTAGCGCCACTGCTATCAGGCTCTTTGGTTACTTCACTTTAGACATACCAGCGATAACCACACCCAACTAAGCGAGCCTCTGGGTGTTGAATTTTCTGGTTCACATTCGTACAAGGAAAATAAAAATGTACCTTTCTATTAGAAATATGATTTATCAAATACATAAATTGAAAAGTGTCTGCCAAATAGGGTTATTAGTATCTACACTGTTTTGTTCGCTACACAGCGTCGCACAAGTCAAAGAGGATTTTGACTTTGATGCTGATAACGCAGCATTAGATGTCATCGGTTTTGGTAGCCTTCCTGCTCTGCGTGAATATGTATCTGCAAATTATGGTGATGCTTCTTTGGTTTTTCGCTACGCTATCTTACTAACAAACGCTTGGTACGATGCAACAGCGGCTTATCATCCAACGGCTGTAGGCGTGTATTCACACCTTGGTCGCAGACCACAAAGTGAAGCAACAAACAGGAATATTAATACTGCAGTATTTTATGCTTCTTACCGTGTACTTAATAGCTATATGCCGTCATATAAGCAAACTTGGCGCCAGTTGCTGTTAAATGTTGGTCTTGACCCAGATAACAATAGCACAGACATCACAACGGCTGTTGGCTTAGGTAATGTTGCAGGTAATGCGGTTGTTGCTGGTCGCCTAAATGATGGCATGAACCAATATGGAGATGTTGGCAAAACCTTCAATCCCACACCATATGCGGACTATACCAATTATAAACCAGTTAATACGGCTTATGAGTTACGTAACCCATCTCACTGGCAGCCAGATATGCAACGTCAAGGTTTGGGTTTATATAAGATCCAACAGTTCGTGACCCCACAGTTTGCACTTGCTGAGCCATATTCGTATGAAGATCCTCGAGAGTTTGAAATTTCACCTCCGCACAATAGTAATCACCGCAACCGTAAAGCTTATCGCAAGCAAGCAAAAGAGGTGGTGCAAGCTTCGGCAGATTTAACTGATGAGCTGAAATTAAAAGCAGAATTATTTGATGATAAGTTTCGTTCATTATCATTCTCAGTTGCAACAAATACTGATGCAAGAAATTTATCTTTATTAGATTTTATGCAGTTTGAATTTGTAGTGAATATGGCAACGTTCGATGCAGGGATTTTTGTCTGGCAGGAAAAGTACAAATATGATGCAGTTAGGCCTTTTAGTGCCATTCAAAAATTATTTAAAGATGCAGATATAGAAGCTTGGGGTGGGCCAGGAAAGGGAACTGTTACTATGAAAGGGAGTGAATGGACAAGTTACCTTGAAGAAGCGGATCACCCAGAGTATCCTTCTGCTTCAACATGTTTTTGTTATGCCCACGCTCAGGCCGCAAGGCAGTTTTTTGGCGATGACAGTATGGTTTATAATCTGTCTATAGCCGCAGGAAAGTCACGCATCGAGTCTGGTGTGACACCCGCAATCGATACTGTAATTTCATACAATAATTGGACTACATTTGCTCAAGAATGTGGCCAAAGCCGCGTTTGGGGAGGGGTACATTTTCAGGCGGCTGTTGATGAGAGTGCCAAGTTCTGCCCTATGTTTGGTGATCTAGCATACAATTATATACGTAAATTGGTAAATGGTACTGCTAAGCTCAGAGAACCAAGCGAAGGTAGGGACTTAGATACGTTACCTGAGCGTTTCAAATTTGAAAAATAATTAAGTTCTGCTTTATCGGCACAACGCCAGTCTACATTAGTCTGGCGTTGTCCAACCTTAGCGCGCTTAGTGCTCTCACCTAAGATCTCTCCATTGTTCTTATACTGCATTTATTCGTGATATATATTAAATATAATATTATTTTACAGTGCTTTACATTTTTTAAGTAAAGTAAGACCTGATAAGGAATTGTTGTTGAGAATGATTTTTATTCGTGGTAGTGTTTTGGGAAACGTTGAGCATCATTTGTTTTTATCGTTTTGTCATAAGTATTTTGTTCAACCTTTTATTAAGAATTTAGCATGTATTTATCGGTAAAAAATAAAAAATCCTTGAAACTTCGTGCCGAAAATCTCACTCGCTCAATCGAAGGGTATCGACGAGAAGTTAACCGCTTTTTGACCAGACGGGTAGGCTGCGCCGACACGGCTGCTGATATCTTCCAATCTGTTGCAGAGAACTTGTTGCGCCGGGATCCCGATCCTCCAATTAAAGATGTACGCGCATTCTTATATCGAGCTGTGAAAAATGCTGCGTTTAATTTACAGCGTTCTGAGCGCACTCGAGCTGAATTAAACGTATTATTAGCACCGATAATGGAGGAATGGGATGAACGTAGCCCTGAGAACATTATTGAATCTACAGAGAATGTACAAAAAGTTGAGCAGATTATTCAGAGTTTACCTGTACTGACTCGTCAAATTTTTATTATGTATCGGCTTCATGGTATTAACCAAAAAGATATTGCCGAGCAAATGGGTGTGAGTCTTTCCACTGTGGAAAAGCATGTGAAAAAAGCACTTTCTCTCCGAATTTAGGTGTCTTTATGAGTAAATATTACGGTTTTTTGCACATGAAGTGTGTTCTATAATAACAGGGCGGTAAAAGCACTCTGTGGTTAAATCGCGACACTTTAACTGAGGAAAAAGCTGTGAATAATCAAGATACCGACAAGCGCCTACAGCGTGAAGCGTATAACCTAGTCGTTGCGGCTTTCAATGATCCAAATAACCAATCTAAACTAGATGCTTGGCGCAATCAGTCATCTTTACATGAAATTGCAGCTAGGCAAGCTGAAGCTAACTGGGCATTGTTAGGGCTAATTGATCCCCCTCCCCTTTCACTGGTCGACAAGTTTAAATTGGCTACTCAAATTCAATTTGAACGGTTAGCAGAAACACCCATCCGAATGCTACCTACAACCGGTATTGCAATGGTTTTGATTATATTTGCCCTTTTTGGTTTTGATTTTAGCAGCCCAACAGTGCCTCAAACTGAGATTGTGCAGAGGATAGAAAAAACCAATCCGGTCAGTAAACCACAGCATTATCAAACAGGTTGGGCAGAGCAGCGTAAAGTAACGCTAGAAGATGGAACAGAGATTTGGCTAGATTGGAACACCGAACTTAAGGTAACAATGACAGAGGCAAAGCGACAAGTGATGTTAGTCAGCGGGAAAGCTTTATTTAGTGTGGTTTCGCAACCAAATAGGCCATTTTCTGTTCTAAGCGAACAGGTAGAGGCAAGGGTATTAGGTACCGAGTTTGTGTTTCATAAACTGGGTGAACAAGCTGTAGAAATAGAGGTTATTGAAGGAGCCGTTGGTGTTCAGGCAGAAAAAGCCCCAGTAGAAGCACGCTTAACAAAAAATGACGTTATTCGCATTACAGCAGGTGAACTTGGTGACATAAAAACTCGAGCACTTGATGAAATGGGGGCTTGGCGAGATGGAGTCATTGTTTTTGAGCAGCGACCTTTAATAGAAGCACTTGAGGTGCTGCAGTCATATACGTCCTATGAATTAGACACCCGTTTGATCTATGAGGCTGATAGGCTAGTATCAGGTACCTTTGTATTAAATAAAGGCGATGAAGCATTACGTGCAATCATGCAAGGTTATCATTTGTCGGGTAAAGTTCAAGGTCGCAATACGCTAGTATTACGTTCACTTCCCCCAGAGCGACCGCTATAAAAACTAGTTTTAAAATTTATTGATTTATTTTTTACGGGTATAAGCTGCTTTAGTGTCTCCTTCACTAAGAGTCAATGAAATTTGTCATTGGCGTCTAATATTCAATGGAGATATTAAGCATGGTATGCATGGAATACCGAAATAAAAAACATCGTGTTAATTTATGGTGTGTTTTGGCACTGATTTCAGCTTTAACCGCTACACCCACCGCCTTTAGCCAAGACTATGCTGGCGATAACCTAACTTTTCATTTTGAAATTCAAGCTCAACCGCTCATTAAAGCACTCCGTGACTTTACGGTAGTTACTGAGCAACAAGTTATCGTGAAAGTTGACAACATTAGTCAATACAAAAGCTCGGCTATTTCAGACAAGCTAACCGCCCAACAAGCATTAATGCAATTAACCGCCAATAGCGGGCTGCGAATTACGCAAACGACGTCTGGTACGTTTTTGCTTGAACAAGATGTACCTTTAACTAAACCTGAATCGAAAGAGTTAGAAAAAATTGTTGTGGTGGGGAGTAAAATGGGAGAAACCCGCCAAGAAATAGCAACGAGCGTTGGCTATTTTGGTGAAGAACAAATAAAAGATCAGGTTATTTACAACGTAGAAGATGTCTTTGACCGGACGGCAAATGTTTCTGCTGGCAGCGCTATCTCGGGGGCATACAGTATCCGTGGTGTAAATACAGATGGCATAGCGGGTTCTTTGAATCGTTCTAATGCGTTGGCATCAATACTTATTAACCAAGTGGCTATGGGGGTATCTGCAGGTAACTATGTAAAACCCTCGCTTTTTGATGCCACTTCTGCTGAGGTTTTGCGTGGGCCTCAGTCTTCATTACAAGGGCCTAATGCACTGATTGGTGCTGTTTATATCAATTATAACCGCCCTGATTTCTTTGGTTACGAAGGTTCGGTTCGTGCAGAAGTTGGCCAGTACGATACTAAGCGGTTGGCATTGATGCAAAATCTTGTACTGGCTGAAGATACATTAGCTGCGCGCTTGGTGCTAGAGACTCGTCAATCAGACGGCGATGTTATAAACATCACCACAGGCCGCGAAGATGTTCAAAATGAGGATGAAGAAACAATTCGTTTAGCGCTGCGTTGGCTGCCACTCGGTGATGAGGAGTTGGTTTTTGATCTGAGCTATTTACATAATAATTCAGACACTAACGCCACTCCATTTGTTTATGCATTACCTGAGGGCGATATTTTTGAACGTAAACAATCATACAATATTGAAGGAGACTTTCCTTCAAGCTTTGACCTTTTATCGCTGGAGGCAAATTGGCAAGTAAGTGAAAACTTACGCTTTACCTCTGTGACCGGGTTCAATAAATTTGCTGTTGATCAGCGTTTCGAAGGTGATCACACTGCCTACGATTTGTTAGGTGTGGACGGATTTATGAACGAGGAACTGCTAAGTCAAGAGCTTCGTTTGCATTATGAGGGAAAGCGTCTTTCTGGATTAGTGGGTTTATTTTACTCTGACGGCGAGTACTACAATGGATTCACAGGTGCTGGTGTTTTTCCTGATGGTCAAGGTGGTGTAATCCCGTTTAACAATACCGTACAGAGCACAGAAAATATTGAACAACAAGCTTTATTTGCGCAACTAAATTGGCTGCCTATTGATGATTGGGAGATCAAGCTAGGTGCTCGGCTAAATCGAGAAAAACGCAGCACAAAAGATTTTAAAGACAATGGTTTTGTCAGCGATCAGTCCGCATCCGAATCCTTCAATCAACTTATCCCTTCATTAACCATCGCTTATGACATTAGTGATAATACTCGGATCGGTGCCAGTTACAGTCGCGGTTTTCAAGCTGGAGGAGTTTCTTTTGCGATGTTCTTAGGTGAGGCGACGCCATATGATGAGGAGTTCATCGATAATTATGAGCTATTTTTGCGAAATCAACTGCTTGATGGAAAGTTACGGTTAAATGCCAATCTCTTCTATTTTGATTGGTCAGATCAACAAGTCACTCTGACTTTACCAGGTGGGTTAGCTGGCTTCGATGATGCCGTGGTCAATGCTGGTAAGTCTAAAGTGAGCGGTGCTGAGTTTGAAGCTGAGTGGCAAGCGACCGCAGATCTAAATCTATTTGCAAATTTTGGCTTTATTCATACTGAATTCGAAGAGTTTGTAACTAAGGGGATCGACCTTGCGGGGATGTCTTTTCCTCAAGCACCTGACTTTACTGCAAATCTAGGGGGGCTTTATCAAAATGACAATGGCTTTTTTACATCAATGACTTTTAGCTACACCGGTGATACCTATTCTAGAATTGATGCACCAGAAGTAACTAAAATCGGTAATCGTAAGCTCTTGAGTGGTCGTTTAGGTTATCAGCAAGACGACTGGAGAGCATATATTTGGGGTAACAACTTACTCGATGATGATTATGAAATTTTTGTCCAAGATGGCAGGGATTTTGGTCTTGCTGGAGCTTATGGCAGTGTTGGCGAACCTCGCACACTAGGTGTTGGTTTTCAGTTTGATTGGTAAATATGGTCAAAGTGACGCAGCCCAAAGTAAAAACAGCAAGTAACAAATGTGGCTGAACTTTGTGAATGCGTTATTTCTTAGAATTGAAAAACGGATGAGTAAACAAACATGATTAATCAACAAATGAGTGAACGTGGCCTAGTTGTTAAAGGGCTCAGAAAGAGCTACAAAGGGGGCGTAAGTGCGCTAAATGGTGTTGATCTTGAAGTAACACCAGGATTATATGGCTTACTTGGGCCAAATGGAGCTGGGAAAAGTACGCTGATGCGCACTTTAGCATCACTTCAACAACCTGATTCAGGTTCAATTACATTAGACGGTATCGACGCTTTAGCTGATCCTGACAGTTTGCGTTTTAAGTTAGGCTATTTACCGCAACAGATTGGTGCTTATCCGAACGTATCTGGGCGTGACTTGCTTGAGCGTTTCGCTTGGCTAAAGGGACGAACTGATAAAAAGGTACGCAAACAGGAAGTTGAATACCTCTTGACCCGCGTTAACTTGGAGCGCGACGCACATCGCGCTGTAGCAACATACTCTGGTGGTATGTTACGTCGCTTTGGCATTGCAGTTGCGCTAATCGGTAAGCCTCGTTTATTGATAGTTGATGAGCCAACGGCTGGTTTGGATCCCGCTGAACGAAGTCGATTTCATCGGATTCTTGCTGAGATTGGCAGTGATGCTGTTGTGCTGTTGTCGACTCACATTGTTGAAGATATTGAGAATCTTTGCACGCGTTTATCTATTATGGCGAAAGGTCGAATTGTTGCCGTAGGTACCCCTGATGCTCTTAAAGCGAGTCTGAAAGGACAAATCTGGGAAAGAGAAGTTCCACGCGACCAAGTAGTTCCTGATGATGCATTACATGCAACGGCAACACCGTACGGCACTCGAGTGGTCATTTCTGGCGCCGCACAACAAGGTTACAGCGAGCGGACTCCTCGTCTTGAAGATGTGTATTATCATGCATTGCGCGCTGCCAAGGTTGAGGAGTTGTGATGAGTCATTCACGCGTCAGTTTCTTTTTCAAAGAAGCCGCCTATGAGGCTAAACAAGGCTTGACTAGTTTGATTACGCCAATCGTATTCTTTGGTCTGAGCGCCTATATGCTGATTTTTTTGCTCAATGCTGATTACATGCGCAGCATGGGGGCGGTAGATATCTATCGTAACAGCCCCCATGTGATTTACTTAATGGTGTCAGGCCAAAGTTTGTGGCTGTTTTTTGCTTGGGCGTGGATTTTTGCACAGATCGTAGTGAGGGATCGCAGCGCTGAATTACATGAAGTTGTGCTTAGCAGTCCTATTTCTTTGCGTTTGCTACTTGCAGCACGGTTTAGTGGTGCACTTGTTGTCGCCGTTTTTCTAGGCTCTTCAATTTGTGTCGGACTACTGATGGCACCTCTACTGGTTACTGTTGGTGCGCTACCACCCGATGCTATTGGCCCAGTGCCTTGGTCGGCTGCACTATTGTCACTGGTTGTATTCACTGTACCCAGTGCATTTGCGACAGGGGTGTTGTTCTTAGCTGGTGCCGCACTTACGCGTTCTAATACTGGCGCTTTTGCGACAGCAGCAATATTGAGCTTAATTTGGATGATTTCCTTGGTGGTGTTACATGAAGGAGGCGTAAGCCCAATGCTTGCATCAATTATTGATCCCTCCGCATATGTTGAAGCAGAGCGACAGGCACTTACTTGGACCCCAGCCGAAAAAAAGGTCGCTATTATTGGCTTTACAGATAGGTTGTTACTTAATCGCGGACTGTGGCTATTTATTGGTGTCGTAATTGGGGCTATTCTCCTGCTGCGCTTACGTCGAGAGCACTTAGCTATGGAGCATGCTCCGCGTTTAAAAGCACATAAAACCTCATCCTATGTAGTTCACTCAGCAAAACCAGCTGGTGCAATTAACAGTCCTAATTGGTTGCGTACATTGGCAGCAGAGTCTGCTTGGCATTTAAAGGTTTCTTTGCAAAGCTTTGGCCTGCGCCTTGCTTTATTATTACTCACTGCGATCGGCGTAGCAGCCGCTTGGGTGAACTCTATTGGTCATATTGATGGCCCGCTCGTGCCCACGCCACAAGCGCTTATTTATTTTATGGTTGGCTTCTTTTTTGTCTTTATCGTTTTTGTTGTTGTTGGTTTTGTTGGTGCATTAATGCGTCGCGATGATTGTGAAGGCTTTATTGAATGGTTAGATACATCGCCAGTGCCGCTAGGAATAAGACTCCTTGCCCGTTTTTTTGCCGCTCTTGGGCTAACCGCTTTATTATGCTTGGTACCTGCGGTCGCGTCATTGATAATGACAGGGATCGCCGCACCGCATGCACTTAACATAAGCTACCCATTTGCATATGTCTTGCTAACCGTGTTTCCTGCATTAGCTGAGTTATGTGCAATTGCAGTACTTGCACATGCTATTTTTCAGCGAGCAGGCACAGCTTATGTAGTCTCTATACTCGCAGCTTTTATCGCCATCGTTAATCATGAAGTTGAGCTAGTGCAATATACACCTGCAGCAATTGGCACACCTATCCATGCCTATCCATCTGAGTTGACAGGCTGGTCGCCATGGATTGCAATGATTTTGGCACTAGCTAGCTTAAAGTTAGCGCTTGCTTTAGTGCTATTTGCAAGTAGCTGGATAATCTGGCGACGTGGCACAGCGTTGACACTGCGAGATCGTATCCATGCTGCGCGAAGACGCATATGGGGTTATGGTGGTTTAACGCTCGCTATCGCGTTGAGCTTGATAGTAATATGCGCCAATGTACTCAATACGCAATTTGTTGAGCTAGGCGGATATGAATCATCGTCTAACGCCATAACGCATGATGGTAATTGGGAAAAACACTGGTGGGCTAAAGCGTCGCCTTTTTCCATTAGTGGCGGTGATATTGCTGTACGCCTCAACCCATCTCAGGGAGTGGGAAAAGTAAGCTGGCGCATTGATAACCTTAAGGCTGCTACTCTTCATGGTACTTTACCACATGGCACTTCGCTAGTAAGTGCAAGCAAATTTGGGGCACCAATAGAGTTTGTAGCAGACAATAGTCACTTTGCAGTAGCAGCAGAGTGCGATACACCTTGTACGTTAACACTTAAGTTGAATATAGATGCTCAAGGATGGCAAACAGAATCAGCACCGTGGCTTGATGCTGCTAGTATTTGGTTGCGTAGCCAAAATATATTGCCAAAACTTGGGCACGACCCAGACCGTTTAGTGCGCTCTATTGGTGATCGCGCACGCTTAGGACTATCAGCCCAATTGCCCAAATTACCTAGCGCATCAGCATTAAGCTCACTGCAAGGAGCTGCCCCTATTGGCAACTGGAGCTGGTCTATTGCCATTAAGCAGAATAATGGCGAATACATAGTAACAGATGAGGGTAGTACAGACGGTGTGTTAGCGTTTGCTTCAGTGTGGCACCGTGAGCAGATACCAGAGCAGCAGCTCTTTTCGACGAAATTTTTAATAGGCGCAGCTCGTCAGCCTCAACTAGATGACTTTGCAAAAGAATTGATGGCGATGAAACAGTGTATTACTACGGAGCTAGACACTGTAGTGGATATTGAGCAGGTAATTCAAGCACCGCGTATGTCAGGAGATATCGCCTTATACGCTGGCGTACTATGGGCGCCGGAAGACATTGCTTGGTACAGCGATGGTACTGGCCAAGGTGCATGGCAGCGTCAATACAAAATAGCGACAGCATTAGCGCGCGCAGTTGTTAGCAAACGTGGAGAGCTCAGAAATGAAGCTGGAGCGCGTTGGTTGTTAGAAGGAGTCGCGGGATGGACTGCGTTACGTTGCGTTGAAGCATATAGTGGCTTTACAGCCGCGATGGCAATTCGAAAACGCGCAGCAGAGCAGCTGGCAGAGGAGTTTGCGACAATCGATAAACCTATTACGCAAGTTGTGAATGCAGATCGTCGCTGGTTGGGACTTTATGCCGCATTATCTCTAGATAATTGGGGAGTCCTTGAGCAACGCTCACCGAGCTCTATACTAACAGCACTCGATGTGGGACTCCATTCATCTTCACTATTACAGCGTCTGGCTCTATCAGTTGGCTCTGGATCGCTCGATGAATTATTGGGTGCACCAAGGAGCAGTGACGTGGTTATCAAAACAAATGATAGCACCACTGAAATAACAATTTTGAGCTGGGTGTGGGCGCAAGGCGGTTGGCAAGCTCAAGAGGCAACTAAAGATTTGTTGATACGCGGTTCTGATATCCGTGCGCAAGAATATATCCCTGAAATATTAATTGATCGTGATGTAAATCACGACGATGTATATTTATTCCATGCTGCAATTGGCTATGAACGTTCAGTAGACGATAACCACTTTAAAGCGATATGCCCTGAAGGTGGGGAGCGGCATAAAAACTGTGCAATACCCTCAATCATAAGGACAGAGAATGAGTAACCTAGTCAACAATAAAACTGTGCCAACAACGGATGCTCCATTTAGCCTGAAACCGCTTATGTTCGAAACATTTGTGTGTACGATGGCGCTAATGGCATTTGCGGCTTTGGCTGCGCCCATTGCACGCGTTATCGGGCTTGAAGCATGGCAGCTTGGTACGGCAATGACTATGGCCGGTGTTGCTTGGGTTGTTATGGCTCAGTTTTGGGGGAAACTAAGCGACCGTAACGGCCGTCGGCCAGTGATGCTATTTGGGCTTGCTGGCTTTGTTATTAGCTATGCGTTATTGGCATTGTTTATTGATTTTGCGATGCAAACGGCAATGGTGCAGGGACTCGCATTTGTCGGCATTGTGATAGGACGGAGTATAGCAGGGGTATTCTATGCTGCGGTGCCCGCAACAAGTGCTGCATTAGTGGCAGATCATATATCGCCTAAACAGCGAGCAGCAGCGATGGCTGGGATCGGGGCCTCAAGTGCCGCAGGTATGGTTATAGGCCCAAGTTTTGTAGGTCTCATTGGTCCTTATAGTTTAAGTATTCCTTTATACATCACGGCTGTTTTACCCGCCATTGCATTGATTGTAATTTGGCGTGTATTGCCAAGGCGAGAACACCACGTAAAGCCGGACGGTAACTCACTAAAATTAAACGATATACGCTTACGCTGGCCAGTAATTGTAGCCTTTGTTGCTACATTTAGTGTTGCGGTTGCGCAGATCACGGTTGGTTTTTTTGCCCTCGATCGGTTATTGCTTGAGCCTGCGAGTACGGCGCGCACCGCAGGTGTTGCACTGGCTATTGTTGGTGTAACGCTGATAGTTGCACAAGTTGTATTACAAAAGCTTGACTGGCAGCCGCGACGATTAATTAAATGTGGGGGGATCATTGCCGCAGCCGGATTTAGCTGTACGATCTTCGCCTCGACACCACTTGTGCTTTGGTTTAGCTATGGCGTAGCGGGTTTTGGCATGGGATGGGTTTTTCCATCTGTCTCGGCATTGGCTGCCAATTCAGTTGAAGATCATGAGCAAGGAGCCGCTGCTGGAACAATTTCAGCAGCGCAAGGGCTGGGAATTGTTGTAGGCCCTATTGTTGGGACTGGTGTTTATAGCATCGATAATGGCTTGCCTTATGGGCTGATTGCAGTGATGTTAATGTTAGCGATAGGTTGGCGATCACAAAAGTAATTATCTTTCAAGCGAATCTATAGCCCTTGCTTGTAGTGCGTAAAGTTGTTTAGAGAAGGGGTTTGATTACCCAGAACTAAACACTTACATAGTGATTGGTTATTACATCAAAACTAGTAAGTTATTTGCGCACTATAGCTTCGAGGTTCACCATAAGCGCCAAAAGAAAATACACCTTAACTCTGGATTTTATTCGTGATAGATAAAGCTATAAGTTGAAAATAGAAACTGTTATTATTTTTGTTTTCAAATTTGATTTGATGACAATGAAGCCCTTTGTACTATTCCTTATTTCGTTCGTTACTTTACTTGCTAATAGTTACGTACATGCAAGCCCGCAACCCATTAACCCACAACGAATTGTGGTTGCTGGCGGCTCAATAACCGAAGTTATTTATGCGCTTGGCGAGCAGCAACGTATTGTTGGTGTTGATAGCAGTAGTATTTTTCCTGCTGCAGCCACCACACAGCCTCAAATTGGCTATGTGCGTAAAATAAGCGTTGAGGGGATATTGTCATTAAACCCTGATCTTATCCTTGCAGAGGCAGATATAGGCCCGAAGAAGGTGGTTGAGCAATTAAAACGTACCGCTGCGAATCTGGTTATTTTGCACGAAAATGATAGCTTCTGGCGGATTGAAAATAAAATAGAACAAATAGCCAGCCTGTTGCAAGTCCAGAGCAAAGGAACGGAGTTAGCGCAAGCGCTAAAAGCAGATCGTGATGCCTTAACGCATATTTTAAAACAAGCAACGACTAAACCTAAAGTGTTGGTTATTCGCAGTGATCAACTCATGGTTGCAGGTTCTGGTACTACGGCAAATGAGCTCGTAGCTATTGCTGGTGGTAAGAATGTGATGGCGTCAAGCGTGGCTAACTGGCAGGCAATATCGAGTGAAGCGGCGCTTGTACTAAACCCTGATGTAATTATTACCATGAGTATTGGTGGGCATGAGCAACCATCAAGTTCTGAGTTGTTAAACGCGTTTAAGTTCTCCAATGCAGTTAAAAATAAACGCGTGCATAATTTTGATGTTGCCTATTTGCTTAGTATGGGCCCTAGAACGCCGCAAGCTCTTGTTGAATTAGCACATACTTTTTATCCTCAAGCGCAATTACCTGATGGATATCAATATAGATTTTAAAAATCAGCTGCTAATAGTGCTAAATAGTCTTAATTCAATAGGTTAAGTCGCTAATGCGTGAACAAGCGTCTCTATTTGCATAAAGTTTGTTTGCTCAAATGTTTTATTGTGGTTTGATGTTGTCATTAGCCAAGTATGGGCATCATCAAGTGATTTAACGACAGCACCGGGTATACCAAAGGCTTTTTGTACACTCATTCTTTGCATTCGTTCAAATTGCTGTTCTGGAACCACAATAAGCATTGCTTGAACATATTGCTGCATTTGCTCTGCCGCTCCCTCTTTTAACCATTTTTGCGTAGCGGGCCCTGCTCCTTTTGGATGCTGTAAAGACTCTTCATCGCTGTAAACACGAACAACGACAAAAGGCTCCGTTTTTTTAAACCACTCATCCCATCCGTGCAATGAGTTTAAATGCATCTCGAGGGTGCATCCGCCGCGTGCAACGGTGACGGCTAATGGCCAAAGGCTATGATCGTGCTTTAGAATTGCCATATTGCATGAATCCTAGTTATTGTTTTTATGAAGGGTTACGGCAAGCGAGCCTGCCGTGTAAATTATTAGTTAGATCAAAATGTATACTGTAAACCTGCGCTAATGGTTCGAGGTTGAGTTAAAACTGCTTTATCAAAATGGCTGTCTGGTTCATTGCTGTCAGCAGGTGCTGTACCTGGGTATAGCGCAACAGGCGCATCTTCATCAAAAATATTACGTACTGTAAGGTACAATTTAGCTTGCTCTGATATTGAGTAACTTAAGCTGGTATTGAAGGTGGCAAATGCGCCTGTTTTACTGCCTTCATCGTTTGAAATATTGGTATACCAACCATCAGTGTACTGACCGCTCATATTAACAACCCAGTTATTTGACTGCCATGTCCCGCCTAACTTCATTGAAGCAGAAGGAACCATAAACAATGAGTTACCTTCTAAGCCTGAGCCTGGATAATCAGTGATTTCGGAGTCTAATAGTGCAAAGCTACCGTACAAATTAAATTGCTCATCAATACGCCAATCTGCGCTAAATTCAAAACCAACAGTGGTAACTTCGTCTGCGTTTCTTACCACATAAGCTTCATCACGCGTATTTTCGGTTGTTAAATCAAAGGGTAATTGCATGTCTGTATATTGCGAGTAAAACAGGTTTTGCGATGTGCTGATGTTATTATCAGCCCATTGTTGTCGACCATATAATTCCAATGAGTTTACGTATTCTTCGTCGTACTCATAGTTTACAATCGGTGCGCCAAAAGAAATACCACCACCCCCTGCGTTATAGCCACGAGATAATTGCAAGCCAATGGTATGCTCTTCATTAACTTGATAACTAAGGCCTAGCTTTGGTAACAGAGCGCTGTAATCATTATCTGATTCAATTTTAGCTATTGCCCTATCTGGATCGCCACCTTCACGTTTGCGGTTTTCTTTTTCGTAGCGTAAACCCGCGGTTAGTTCAAATTTTTCATTAAATGGAAATGCGCCCTCTGAGTAGATTGCAAAATTATTAGAATCATCAGTAAAGCTCTGTTTGACAATAAACTGAATCCAATCATCTTGCTTAGCGCTATAGTAGCGGCTACCAATAACCCATTGTGCGCCGTTATCACCTTGATAACGTAAACGAGGTTCAATCACATATTCTTTCGTATCAACATTAGCTTTAGAGCCGTCTGGTGTGGATTTACGCTCAAAATTAAAATCTGTTGCTGATGCCGTCACTTCTAGCGCTAGTTGTTCATTTATTGCTGCGTTATATTCAACCCCCACGCTTTTCGTATGCGTTACATGTACAGGCTGTTGTGGAAAATTAGAGCGTCTTTCATCAAACGGGTAATCAATAATTTCACCATTTGGGCCGGTGTATTTATTGTCAGTAAGGGTAACAACGATGCGGGTATCATATTGGTCGTTACCCTCGTAAAGTAATTTCCCTCTAATTGCGCGGCCTTCCATCTCGGCTGGATTATCAACATCTGGGTAAGGTTCATAATCAACAGGGGAGCGACGTTCAAATTGGTCGGCAGCAATACGTACAGAAAACTGCTCTGTAAGCGGTTGATTATAAGTGGCAGATAGGCGTTTTTGGTCTAAATTCCCACCTTCGGCGCGAATTGTAAACTGTTGTTCGAATGTTGGATCTTGCGTTTCAACGCGGATTGTACCTGCGATAGCATTGCGCCCAGCGAGCGTACTTTGTGGCCCTCTAAGTACCTCAATCTGATTGAGATCCCAAATGCCTAAGTCGCCAAATACTATTTCGTTATAAGTAGCTGAGCGGCCGTCAATTTGCCAGTTTAGCCGTGCCCTGCTGCCGGCAAAAAATGCATTGGCATTTTCAGCGGCGCCAGTACCGTCAATCCCTCTTACTGTTGGCGCTTTGCCTGTGCCTGTAACCATAGTAATATTAGGGATCTCACTTAAAACATCTCTTACGGTTCTAAGTTCAGGGCGGTTTTCAAGTGTTTTGGCATCAAAAACAACAACACTATTGCCACTTTGTAGCAAGCTTCTTGATAACAATTCACCGGTAACTTCTATGACAGTCATTTGATTTTCGGTATTAGTTTCATCAGTATTTGCTAATACAGTTGTTGATACTAATGCTGCAACAGGGAGTAAGATTTCCTTAATTTTCACTTGTAGTTCATTTATTTAATAATAACCATTATCAATTGTACTTTTGTTACTTGTTTTGCGCAACGACTATATAGTTACATTTTATTTTGCTGGTTGTTGGTAATAAGTTGGCTAGCTTGAACTTGAAAAGGAATGTTAAATACGCACTTGAACAAGTGCGTATTAATGGTGTAACTTTATCAATTATATAATTTTTAAAGTGTTAGTTTTACTAAACTACACCTTAAAAATTGTACATTACCCGCAGGCTATAATTTCGTGGTTCCCCATATCGCTTGGTGTAACCTGACACTTTAGAGTAATTGATCTGAACCATCATTAGTGGACACTTCGTTAAGCGACATTTAGTTGTTCAAATTTCTCGGGGCTTAAATAGCCTAACGCACTATGCCTTCTCTTTTTGTTGTAATCAATTTCTATATATTCAAATACATGCTGCCTCATGGTTTCTCGGTTCATAATAGGCTCATATTGGATGGCTTCGACCTTGAGTGAATGGAAGAAGCTTTCCACACACGCATTATCCCAGCAGTTGCCTTTACGACTCATACTTTGCATTAAATGATGTTCGCTTAATAAATCACGATAAGCATGGGAAGCATATTGGCTGCCTCTATCACTATGTACAATGACATCTTTAGGTCTACCTCGGCGCCAGATAGCCATTTGCAGGGCGTCACACACCAAAGATGATGTCATGCGTGTACTCATTGACCAACCAATCACTGAGCGCGAGTACAGGTCGATAATCACAGCGAGGTAAAGCCATCCTTCGCTGGTCATTAGATACGTGATATCACCTGCCCATTTTTGGTTGGGCTTATCGGCGGTAAAGTTCTGCTCAAGTAAATTAGGGGCCACAGGTAAATTGTGTTTACTGTCGGTGGTCGACTTGAATTTACGAGCTGCTTTAGCTACTAAACCCTGACGTCCCATGCTTCTGTTGATGGTTTTTACATCATGTTTATTCCCTTGCTCCGCCAGCTCGACTTGGATACGTCTCGCACCGTCTCGCTCTTTACTGTCAACAAATACGGCTTTGACCTGAGTATCTAACATTTGCTGTTGTTGTTTGCGCTTACACACGTGCTCACATGATTTTATCCATGCATAAAACCCACTTGGCGATACACAAAGTACCTTAGCCATTCTGATAACGCTGAATGTGCTTCGGTAGCTTTGCATAAATTCAAATCGTGTTATTTTTGATTTTTCGCGAAGTAGGTGGCGGCTTTTTTTAATATGTCTAGCTCCTCTGCTTGCACCGCTAGTTGGCGTTTCAAACGAGCATTCTCGGTAGCTAACGTACTTTCTCTATCTGATGTAGATGCCTTTTTCAGAGCAGCAGTTCGCCAATAGTAAAGCTGGGACTCTGCGACACTTAATTCTCTGGCAGCTTGAGCAAAACCTACTTTACTCGCCAGCTTTAGTGCTTCTTCTTTGAATTCTTCTGAATAGGATTTACGTTTGGTCTTAGTTGTCATGTTTCACCTCTATGAGTTAGTTTACTCACTTAATGAGGTGTCCAAAACTATTGGTTCAGATCAGCCTATCACTTCAAATAAACCTATCCCCTTTTCGCCTTCTGCATTGGTTCCGGTCCAAATCGAGGAGTCACCAATAATCATGAAGTCATTAAAACTGGTTAATGAAGTTGAGCCAATAACGTGATTTGAAAGCTCTGGAAATAGCGCAAACGAGCCACCAATAAAAATGACAAATAACCACGGTGCACATAATTTTGAAAAGTCAGCCACCGTAGAAAAACCATACATGGCAACAAACACCACTATCGAACCAACAGCCAGTACGATAGCAACAAACCAAAGGCTATTTGGATACCAATTAAGCTGAGCAGGTATATCAAATAAAAATCGCACCGCGGTGGAGGAAACAGTGATCATTGCCGCTGATATGACACTAAAAATGACCACATTTGCCCAGTTATAGAGCTTAGTCATTGAGTTGCCCGCAATTTTGTTTAAATAATTATATAAACTTAAGCGAGTTTCGACAGCAATTGGCGCCGTAAGTAACCACCATGAGCACATGGCAAGTAAGTTACCTATTAGCAAGCCAAGTAAAATATCAATTGTCGAAGCACCCAGTGCCACAAATGTTGCACCGATTACAAATTCAGTTGCTGCTACATGCTCTCCAGCATACAGCCCAGCAAAGTGTTTCCAACCATGAAGTTTATGTTGAGCAACAGGAAGCTGTTCTTCGTTAACTTCACTTAAATTAGGTGTGTTTTGATGTGTTGTCATTATCATTTCCTATGCCTTTACTACTTATTCGTATTTTTGCTCAAAAAAATAGTTTCAGACGTATTATTAATCGTTATGAAATGTTTTTAAGAATTCTTTCAGCTGTGTATTCATTTGTGATCAGCGAATTAATCAGCTTACCTTGCAAAGCACTTTCAATAGCCGCGACTTTTTCAGGGCCTGCGGCAATACCAAATACAGGTTTTTCAGTATTTTTTTGCAGTGGTACACTTAGTAAACGCTCGGTCAGTGTGTTATTAATGAGTGTGCCGTTTTTGTCATAAAGCCAACTCACTATTTCGCCGGTAACCCCGGCATCTTGAAATGATTGCAGCTCATCTGTATCTATAAAACCATCTAACAGAAGCGGTGAGCTAGGTGTCATATGTCCAATCCCCACAAAGGTCGCATCAGCATTGGCTGCTAAGTTAAAAATATTTTTAACTGGCGCTAAGTCATGTAATAACTCTTTTTGTGCTTGGGTTTGCGCTAATAAAGGCAACGGTAAAGGAAAGTGCTTAGCGTTAACCCGATTAGCCATACTTACTACAATATCAAATTTAGATGCTGAGCCATCTTCCATCATGTTACCCACTAGCGATACCAACTTATGTTGCTCGCACTCCATGCTTGGCAATTCATCGATACAGGCTTTTAATGACCGTCCAGTACCAAATGCAAGAGTTTTTGGTTGCTTTGATTTTAGATAACGCTCTAAAATTTTAGCGCCACTTTGTGCAAGCCCATATGATGAGTTGATATCATTTGGATCACTTGGGGCGACTTCACATTCTAATAAATTAAATTCAGCCTTTAACTGCTCAGCAAGCTCCATACAACGTGTAATAGGATGATCTAAACGTACTTTTATCAAACTTTCACTAACTGCAAGGGCGACCAAGCGCTGTGCTGATTGACGTGATACATCCAATTTTTGTGCTATTTCGTCTTGGGTATTTTTAGCTACATAGTAAAGCCATGCAGCTCGAGCAGCGTCTTCTAGCTTTTTTAATTCACTGTTTGATTTTTCATTCATAATTATTGTTTGTGTGTGAGTTTAGGATAAGCAGTAAAAAATGACCGCCAATGGGTAAGTAACGCAACATTAGGGAAATTTAAATGCACATGATTTATTCCCCCAACTAAATGTTGGCCACCACTATAGTGAACAACCTGCATATTTGCGCTCAAGGCTGCTTGAACACCAGCGCTACTGTCTTCAATCACTAAGCAATTTTGAGGTGAAACCTCCATCGACGCAGCTGCATGTAGAAATAAATCTGGTGCAGGCTTGCCAGAGGTAACTTCTTCACTGGTAAAAATATTCTTAAAGATCGACTCAAAATTAACAGCTTGCAATGCTTTTTTTGTTCTTGAACGACTACTACTTGTAGCAATACAAAATGGTACATTAAGGTTTTTAAGTACCTCATGAATACCTGTTGTTGCTTGTAAGTGCTCGGCGAACATAGTAACTAATATTTTCCGGTAATCGTTTTCAAATTGGCTTGGCAAGTTAATCCCAAAAGCGGTTGCAACTTTTTCGCTGACAGTTTTAAAACTGCAGCCTAAAAAATGCTGCTGTACATAGCGCTTATCTATATTGATATTTAAATCGCGCAGCATGCTGATTAACACGCGGGCACTTAATACCTCACTGTCGATAACAACACCGTCACAATCAAAAATCACTAGCTCTATGTTATTGGCCATTTTGCCACCTTTTTGTGCATTTAGATTTTCACCTCACCAGCATGGGCATTAGCCCAAGCAGTGGGCATACTCTCTTTTACATATACTAATGTCAATAAAAAGTGAATAATAAACGCACCAGCATGGTGATTTCAGGTAAAAAAACACCTGAAAACCCATGCTTTCAATAGAGTTATAGTCAAATACTAGACTAAGGTCTAATGCCTCACTATTACATTGAGAAAACCAAACCAATCTAAAATACAAATCAAACCAATCTAATCAATCACCTTTACCGAATAAAAGCTTACTCATATACTCAGTACCAATTAATAAGCCAACTGACTGGCACAATATCTAGAGGTCACTATGAATAAACTAACTAACAATAAAGCTAAATTAACCTTAAGCGCTATTATGCTCGCAATGGCATTACCTAGCAGTGCAGCAACGCTAACTAAAGATAACGGCGCGGCGGTTGGCGATAACCAAAACTCAATTACCGCTGGTGAACGCGGTAGCGTATTACTTGAAGACGTACAATTAATTCAAAAACTGCAACGCTTTGCTCGTGAACGTATTCCAGAGCGTGTAGTACATGCACGTGGTACCGGTGCACATGGTGTATTTACGGCAAGCAAAGCGCTAGATGACTTAACTATTGCAGCCCCATTTAACGAAATAGACAAAGAGACAGAAGTATTTGTACGATTTTCATCAGTTATCCACTCTAAGGGTAGTCCTGAAACCTTGCGTGATCCACGCGGCTTTGCAACTAAGTTTTATACTGACGAAGGTAACTGGGATTTAGTAGGTAACAACCTGCCGGTATTTTTTATTCGTGATGCGATCAAATTCCCTGACATGGTACATTCATTAAAACCATCACCTATCGATAACATCCAAGATCCAAATCGTTTTTTTGATTTCTTCTCGTATGAGCCGGGCTCTACTCACATGCTAACATGGGTTTACAGTGATAACGGTACACCAGCAAGCCTACGTAAAATGGATGGCTTTGGCGTACATGCATACAAAATGATTAATAAATCCGGTGATGTAAAATACGTTAAGTTCCATTGGGTAAGCAAACAAGGTATTGATAACTTAAGTGCAAAAGAGGTAACCGAAGTACAAGGTAAAAACTTTCAGCACTTAACTCATGACCTATACACCGAAATCAATAAGGGTAACTTTCCTAAGTGGGATCTGTATATAAAAACGCTTACACCATCGCAACTAAATAACTTTGATTACAACCCATTAGATGCTACAAAAATGTGGTTAGGTGTTAAAGAAACTAAAGTCGGTACCATGACGTTAAACCGTGTACCAGATAACTTTTTCCAATCGACAGAACAAGTTGCCATGGCACCGGGTAATATTATTCCGGGCATTGAGCCATCAGAAGATAGGCTGCTACAAGGTCGCGTATTTTCATACGCAGATACACAAATGTATCGCCTAGGTGCTAACCATCAACAACTGCCAGTTAACCGTACAAAAGTTGATGTAGTTAATTATAACCAAGATGGTGCTATGAACTACGGTAATACTCAAGGTAACGTTAACTATCAACCAAGCCACGAAAATGTAGCTGAGAATCCAATTGCTCGTAGAAGCCAAACGAAACTAAAAGGTTTTGTACAGCAAGCAGCTATTAAAAAGCAGCAAAACTTCGCTCAAGCAGGCGTTTTATACCGCAGCTTTAGCAAGCAAGAGCGTACTAATTTAGTTAGCAACCTAGCGGGCGACTTAGGTAAAGTAAAAGACAGCAACGTTAAGCACAAAATGCTTAGTCACTTTTACAAAGCCGATACTGAATACGGTACACGCTTAACTAAAGCCGTAAACGGCGATATTAAAATGGTTAAGCAACTAGCCAATAAACTTTAACAACCCGACCCTAACCATTTAGAGGAGGACTTGCTCTTCCTCTTTTTTACAGGACACATTTATGCGTTACTTACTAATAGTTTTATTCGCTGTTTTGAGCTTTAAAGCCGCTGCTAATGAACCAAAAACAGATACACAATCGCAATATGATAACTTGCTTGCATATTACTTTGCTGCTGCACGCACTGATGATGATACCGTTATTAGCCAATTTGTAAGCGCGGGAGTACCTATTAATAGCTATAACAATAAGGGATATTCAGCCTTAATGATTGCCACCTACCACGGCCATAAAAAAACAGTAAATACCTTATTAAACCTCGGAGCTAATGCATGTTTAGAAGACAACCGTGGCAACACAGCACTAATGGCCGCGATCTTTAGAGGTGAGTTTAGTATTGCCAAAACCTTAGTTAGTCTCGATTGCGATGCAGAACATGTAAATAAAGCAGGGCAAACTGCTGAACAATTTGCACAAACCTTTGGCCAACAAAAGGTGATAGAGTTATTAGATAAGTACAAAACTAAATAGATAGCAATTTATAGAGCTCGTTAGCCAGCTTTTTATGTCCACTTTTAGGAATGTGTATACCTTCACTTTTACAAGGTTCGACGAGCGGGTAGCAATCTAAAAACTCACAACCGTATTTTTTAGCAACCTGCATAAAATGCAGCCCTAATGCTTTAGATTTTTGCTCAGCATCTTTATAAACTTTTTGATACTGCCCCACTTCAAACACTTTTGGTGGACTTAAAATAATGATTAAGGGTTGATTGCTAGGTTTTTGGTTTTTCTGTTTTTGGTGACTAAGTTCGTGATTAATTACTTGCCGATAAAAAGCCTTAATACTCATTATTAATTGCTCTAAACCCTCAGCTATTTGTTTGGGTGTTAAAGCGAAACGGGCTTTTAAATCATTCGTACCTAACTGAATAATGATTGCATCCAGCTTATGCTCTTCAAGATACGGTTTTAAATATTTTATGCCTGATTTATCACCGGTAAACGCTAAGTTTTTCACTAAAGTACGGTTAGGTTGACCAGCTTCTATTACATGGCATTGCTCAGCTAACTGCTGTTTAAGTAAAGTTGGAAAGCGCTCGTATTCTGATAGCCGCTTTCCATCTAAGGGTGATATACCAAAGGTATTTGAGTCACCAAAACACAATATATTCATTAAAAAGGATTCAAAGTATAACCTTGTTGCTGCAGCTGTGCATGGGCTGTCATCGCTGAAAGCGACATTTTTACGCCAGGAATAAGTTCTTCAGGAGCAACCTTCATATGCGTAGCTGATTGCCCGCAGACATATATAACAGTATTATTTTCAAGTAATTGGTTTATAAGAGATTGATTTTTATTATCCATACCAAAGCGCTTTTTATAAAAGCTATTTTCTAGTACATCAACACTTGCGCCACCATGTACCACCAGGGCTAATTGAATATTTTCAAGCTTAACACCATGTGCTACATGCAAATTAATAAAGCGTGCCAAGCTATCTATATAGTTATTTTTCGCGCCTTTTTCCGCACCACCACCAACATCAAAAGCAACTTTAAATTTTGTTTGTTTATCTATAGGCGCATGATTTGGTACTTCATAAAAACGGCCAAAATCTTTTATAATGGGTTCGCTTTGCTCAGCAGTTGCAATAAAGCTAACTAAAGTAAGTGCTACGGCTAAAAATAATGATTTCATAAATTATCCTTTTCTTTTTTGTTTAACCTACCCTAACTCTATTTAAAGTAATTAACTAGCTTGAATATACTGGTGTGATTGAAAAGTCATTCCTAAATAAAGAAAAATGTATTTACACTTAACGTAAATGCATCGGGTGCTGAGGGAGGTGCCGCATTAGACAGTAGTGAAAACTACTTTTGTAGTCGTGTTCTAAGCTTAGATTTTAGGATTGCGATTGTTATTTATTAATTTTTCTTGCATTTGGTTAGCTCCTTTTTTTATGGTGGAGCGAAGCTATGACCGTTCAACATAAAAAACTCCTCGAAGCTAATTTAACCGCAGGTTATGTCGCTAAGCGCAGTGGTGTAAAAGTATCAGCACTGCACTTTTACGAAACTGAAGGCCTAAGCAGAAGCTGGCGCAGCAGCGGTAACCAACGTCGCTGTAAACCCGATGTACTGAAACGTGTAGCGCTTATAAAAGCTGCGCAAACGATGGGAGTAACACTTGAAGCAATTAAACAGACATTAGCCACTTTACCTGATAAACGCACTCCGACAAAAAAGGACGGGGCAGCTACAAACTCTTACAAAGCAAGTTTTATACTGAAGGTTTTTTTATTAAACCTCGCATACACCATAAATAGTGAAAAAGTGTTCTGGCGCTTCCTCAATTGGTATATCGTATGTTTGTGGCTCTTTCGAGATATCACAAACTAAATCATCAAGTAGTCTTTTTAGTGTGTCACTTTGCTCATGCAAAACAACTCTGATAGCCCATAGTACAACACCTTCTGGTGTACCATTTTCTAAATAAATATGCTGAGTCAACGACTCATTATCAAACATATTTGAGGGTTTAGACGTATTAATCGTTTTCTCAGTAAACGCAAAATAACCCTTATCATCTGTTGTTGTTTCATCTATGTATTCGTCACCATAAGTCAGCGATCTAATTACTTTAGTATCAGCAACGGGTAATCCTTCATTTAATAATCGCCCCTGTACAGGTGCTGATAAAACAAATTCTTGTTTATTAAAAAAACCAAACATACCTGCAAAAGCCTGCGTTGTAGTAAAAAAAACAATAGTAATAGATACAATTACCAGTAATAACCCCTTTAATCTTGATAACAAAATGCCAAACCTCCCAAGCTTGAGTCTTAGAGCACACAATTTATGAATCAGAAGCTCAGCTTAGACACTATTTCTTTATAATACAGTGTCTTCGTGCTTCTCAGTAACTAGAGGGCACTTATTAACGGTCTTAGGTATAAAAGCCCCGCGATGAATAAAGCCAAGTTTAATACAATAATAAACCACAAGATCACAATAAAACGCCGCTTTTTAGATTTATGGCGAAACCATTGCTGAGCTAATAATGCCCCAGGCCAACCACAACAAAGTGCAAAGATGTGCAAACTACGCTCAGGCACTCGAGTCGATGCCTGAGTAGTGTTCATGGCTAAATGCTTATCCCACTTATATACTAAGAGAGTTACTGTACTCATTAGGGCATACATGCCTGCAACAAAAGTTGGCCAATAACCAAACTTCCCACCAATAAACAGCCCAGCCAGAAAACAGCCAGCAAATAGTATTAATATTTTTTTAATAAGCAAGCAGTGGCCCATACTAATCTTGTTAATAATGATTAGAATTGATTATGACACACTTAAAAATCTTTCTGTGATCTGTTTGTACTTTCTAAATACATACTAACCAGGGATGAATCGTCACTTTTCACTAAGAATTGGTTTTTAACCCTCTTTAGTGACTTGCCAGGCTGATTGACTACTAAACGTAAACCACTAATGCGATATATGAGATATGAGAGGTGAAAGGAAAATAACAAAGTGCATAAACTAGTCAGAAAGTAGCGCTTTAAAAATACCAGAGCACTCTGGTTAAAATAAAAAGCGCGGCTGTATGGCCGCGCTATTAAGGTTGTTACTGTTATTTAGCAAACTTTTTAAATGGTTCATCTACCGGCGTATCGGCTAAATGGTTAGTGTAATTACTCATCACCTTTTGCGATAAACCGACCACGATTTCAAGCAACTGTTGCTTAGTAAAACCTGCATTAAAGAACGTTTCAAGCTCTGCATCACTAATCACACCACGGTTGCGGGTCATAGCAAGCGTGGTATCACGCAGCACTTCTAGCTTTTTATCGCTAAGAGGCGTTTTATTTACAAGTGCATCAACAATTTCTTGATCAACATTCATACCTGCAGCAATTGCGCTATGAGCGGGTACGCAATAGTGACATTCGTGCTCTACATTAATGGTTTGCCAAACCACTGTAAGCTCTTCTTTATTAAACGAGGTGTTTTGAAATAGCTCATGCAAAACTTGATAACCCTCAAGTAGGGTTGGCGCTTCAGCCATTACCGCATGCAGATTTGGCACCATACCAAATGCTTCTTTTGATTTAGCAAGTAGTGATTTTGCAGCTTCTGGGGCGTTTTCTTGAGTGTATAAAGTAAAGTCTGTCATATCATCTCCAACAGTTTGATTATTAACAATGGCATTAGAATAGTTGATTTTGAACGTTTGTTCAAGTTAAAATTGAACGTATGTTCAACTTATGAATTTTCTGATGGCTAATAAAATAAAATTCGATCGTGATAACGTAGTGCAGCTTGCTAGTCAATTATTTTGGCAAAAGGGCTTCCATGCGACCTCTACCCGTGATCTACAAGACACCATTGATATGCGCCCAGGCAGTATTTATGCAGCATTTGGATCTAAAGAAGGTTTATATTGCGAGGCGTTAAAAAATTACACCACGATGATGCAAGCAACATTAGAGCAATGCTTAGCTGAGAGTGAAACAGTCTTAGCGGGTCTTAAAGCATTTGTGCAGCAGGTTACTATTGCAGATAAGCAATGCAGTCAACCCAGCGAAATATGCATGTTGGTTAAAGCTAATGCAGAGTTTAGCGAACAACAACCGCAGTTAAAGGCATTAAGTGAAACGCTGCTTGCTCAGTTTGAGCAATATTTAGCGTCGTTATTCACTAAAGCTCAAGCAAATAATGAACTGGCAAACGATCTACCTGCAATTGAATATGCCCGTCTGTTTCAAATTCAATTTACAGGGCTGCGCAGTTACTTACACCGTCCACAACCTCACAACACCGCAATGAACTTAATTGATAGTATGTTTGTGATGTTAAAGCAGCTATAAAAACGTAATAACGAGGGTCTGTTGACCTTTGCGGATTAAAATTTGTTCAAACTCGGGGCGGTTTAATCGCTTTGCTCGGTTTGTAACCTAGTGGGCTAAGTAAAAACCGAGCAAAGCTTCCGCGTCCTGCTCACGCCCCTTACCTACATCCATGTAGGCAACAAAGAGTAAATCGCCCCGAGGCAGAACCCAAAGGGCAGCGCCTGTTTGGCATTGATGCTGCGTTATCGCCTATTTATGGGGAATAACCACACTACATAGGCGCTGCCTTGCCTAAATACCAAACAGACTGCTGCAAATTTAACCTTAAAAGGTCAACAGATGTATGGACTCCCACTTCCATCAGAAGTAACGTAATAAGTGTCCAAACTTTTACTAAGGAGCCCATACATGTTGAATTGTAATGTGATAGCGATTGATTTAGCAAAAAATTTATTTCAAGTTTGCAAAACGCAAAGCAATGGCAAAGTTATTTATAACAAAACAATAAGCAGAGCCAAGCTTAAAGAGTTATTAATTAAAGAAAAGCAATCTTTAGTTGCTATGGAGTCATGTGGCGGAACGCATTATTGGGCGCAATTTGCTAAACAGGCAGGGCACCAGATCAAAGCGATTAACGCGCGACAGGTAAAAGCGTTTCGTCAAGGGCAGAAAACCGATGCAAATGATGCGCTGGCTATTTCAGTTGCAGCGAGACAGCCTCATATAAAAGGAAGTCGTTTACTTTCAGTGCAAGAGCAATGCTTACAAGGCATTGAATGTATGCGTGATTTATTAGTCAAAGAAAAAGTCAGTTTAGGTAATCAACTAAGAGCTTTATTGTTAGAGTTTGGTTACCCAATTGCTCAAGGGGATACGAAGTTGACCCAAGCGATACCTGAGATATTAGAAGATGCTGAAAACAGCCTAACAGGCGCTTTTCGCTTCACAATTAACCGAGTTTATCAGCGTTTTACTGAGGCGATTGAAGAGGTGAAGCTGATTGAAAAGCAATTGCATGAAGTAATTAAAGAAGATCAAACCTGTATACGTTTGCAAGCATTAGAAGGCGTGGGACCTGTCTGTGCAATACTGATTAAAATAGCACTAGGTAATATAACCCATTTTAAAAATGGTCGAGAAGCTGCGGCCTGCTTTGGTCTAACACCAGTACAGCATAGTAGCGGGGGAAAACAAAATATAGGCTCGATATCTAAAGTAGTAGGAAATAAGAAGCTGCGTAGTGCTTTGTATAAAGGCGCATTAGCTGTTGTTTCACAACTAGAAAAAAGAGAAGTTCGTAGCCAAAAAGATATATGGTTAAAAGCATTAAGTGTACGTCGAGGCAAAAAAGTAGCCGCTATAGCGTTAGCAAATAAAACAATCAGAACGGCTTTTGCAATGCAAAAGCATAACAAAGATTATCAGCCACAATTACTTGTGGCTTAAAGACTTGTCAGAAAGATCGATTGAAATAGGTAAGACCGACCTTCAATAGACTGTTAGGGTCTGAAGTTTGAAAAACTGCTCAACAGAAAAGTCATGAAGGTGCGAATACATTTGAGGCCAGGGGTAGCTCCTCAATTTGAGCCCGTATATAAGCTAGCATCTAATTTATTTCAATTTTATTTTTGACATTAATAGGGAGTCCATATAAGACCCTAAGCTGTTTAAGCTCAGGTTTTTAGTTTATTAAGCTCATTACTTTGTTGGTCAACTAGTTGATTCAAGGTGTGGCAGTGATTACCCGCTTGCTGCGCCGATTGTTTTTGATACGTTCACCATAAGCCGCTGCATTGCAGTGATATTTTCTTCAACCTCAGCAGCAATTAACTTTTCAGACTGTTTACTTAGTGGCTCATACTTGATGAAAGCGGCTGCCACTACGCGATACTGGGTAAAATTAAAACAGTCGTAAAAATGCGACCAAAAGTAAACCTAGAAAGCTTTTTTGCTAACACCAACTGCCGCATTTACGTACACCTAATGCCATCGCCGTTTTGTTAAAGAATGGCCTGTTTGAGTTTATTTAGTCTTATTAAAACTATAAAAAGTATAATTAATTTATAGTTTTGGGGTTCCTCATCTTTAAATTATTTATACTGTGGCGTATTTTTGTGGGCAGCTAAATACCCCGTGGCGATCGCTGCTAAAAACAATAAAATAGCGCTGGCAATTAAGCACGCTGTTAACCCATATAACTGAAATATCCCCCCAGAGAGTACCGTGCCTAATAGTCTTCCTGAGGCATTCGCCATATAATAAAAGCCTACATCCAGTGACACTCCATCTTTATCTGCAAAACTGACAATTAAATAACTCCTAAATTCGGATAATAAGTGCAATTTCTCAGATTAGATGGCCAGCTGTTATAATTCGGCCATTTTCTCGCCAAAGGAAATTGCTTTAATGAAATATAAACAGCTGACACAAGAAGAAAGATACCAGATTTACGCGTTAATAAAAGCAGGAAATAACCAAAAGCAGATAGCTGAAGAACTAACTCGTTCACCGTCATCTATTTCTAGAGAGCTAAAACGCAATAAAGGACTTAAAGGCTATCGGCCTAACCAAGCCAATAACTTTGCTGAACAAAGACGTAAGTCATCTTTCAAAGCAAGTAAGTTAACAGAGGACGTCACTCACTGGATTAATAAATTGTTGCATGACGGACTTTCCCCTGAGCAAGTGGCAGGCCGCTTAGCTTTAGAGAAACAGGTCGTTTTACATCATGAAACAATTTATCAATATATTTACAGAGACAAGGCTCGTGGTGGCAAGCTACATAAGACACTCACTCGTGCATGTAAAAAGTATAAAAAACGCTATGGAAGCTATGATAAACGTGGACAGATAGTTAATCGAGTCAGCATTGATGAACGCCCAAGTATTGTGGATTCAAAGTCTAGGATTGGTGATTGGGAGGGCGATACAGTGATAGGTAAAGGGCGTAAAAATGCGCTTGTCACAATGGTTGAACGTAAAACGTTATATACAGTCGTTCACAGAATTGAAAGCAAGCATGCGAAAATAACAGCCGATGCGCTGATCACGTGTATGACACCATATAAAGGTAAGGTTATTACCGTGACGTTAGATAATGGAAAAGAGTTTGCTCACCATGAGCATGTTGCACAAAAATTAGAAGCTGATGTGTATTTCGCTCATCCCTATTCATCATGGGAGCGGGGCATAAATGAGAATACCAACGGCTTACTTAGACGCTTCTTCCCCAAGGGAACTGACTTTATGGCGCTAAGTGAAGCAGAGATACAGGCGGCAGTTGATAAGCTCAACCATCGGCCAAGAAAAACAAGAGGGTATAAAACCCCTCATGAATTATTTACGGGGCAATCAGAAGTTCTGGTGGCTGCATAATGATTGCACTTAATACTTGAATTCAAGACTATGCAGTGACGAATTAATTGCAAAAATAGCACCAAAAACGCCCAGTCCAATCAATAAAATCACTTTAAAATGCCAGTCAAATACCGCACTTAAAGCAAGAAATACAGTAAATATACATAAAATAATCACCCATTTTTGCGCTTCACCCATCGCCACCGATAACAACTTATTATTAACGGTAATACGTGGAGCTTGGGTTTGAATGATGCCATAACCAATAACCCAAAGAGCCAGAAATCCACTCACCCACCAGTGATTCCAATTGAGCTCTGCAGCCAGGTAAATAGGTAATGCAACAACAAACCATACATCGCGGGCAGCAAATAAACACATTCTGGCAAGGCTTAATAAATTGATTGCTTTTGACTTAGAAAACAGTTGCGTAAACTTTGGTTTGTTTTTAGCTTTGCCGATATCACCTTTTAATTTTATTAGACTCAAGATCCATACTGCGCTCAATAAGGTAATTAAACACAGTAGCGCTCCTGTAAAGCCAAATAACGTAAGCAGTAGTCCACCTAAAAAGAAACCAACGCCTTTGAGTGCATTTTTAGAACCAGTTAATAAGGCTATCCACTTATATAATGTTGATTCGCCTTCTTCACTTTGTGGTACTAACGATTTAATTGCGCTCTTAGCACTCATTTTGTTCAAGTCTTTAGCGATACCACTGAGCGCTTGCGCTACCATGACATAAACAATACTTAACCACTCAGTAGGCACGCACAACATGAGTAACGCGACTATTTGTATAAATAATCCGATATTCATGGTTTTATTAAGACCTAAAATAGCCCCAAACCAACCGCCTACAAGGTTGGTAATAACGCCAAAAATCTCATAAAATAGAAACAACATGGCTATTGCCAGTGCACCATAACCTAGCTGATGAAAATACAACACCACCAGCATTCTTAACGCGCCGTCGGTGAGGGTAAAAGCCCAATAATTACCGGTAATTATTAGATACTGTTTTATCGGTTGAGATAGCTGGCTTAGCATCGTTATTTTATGCTCCTTTTATATCACTTAAACCAACCTTCAACATTAGCTCAGCAGTGCGATTGGCATATCCCCACTCGTTATCATACCAAGCATATATTTTTAGCTGAGTGTCATTAATAACCATGGTAGAAAGCGCATCAATAGTACAGCTGCGCGGATCTGTTTTATAATCTATGGATACCAACGGCTTTTCTTCATAGCCTAATACACCTTTAAGGTTGCCTCGTGCAGTCTCACTAAACCAAGTGTTAACCTCACTTTCGGTTACTTTACGTTCAAGCTCAAACACACAGTCAGTAATTGATGCGTTGGTTAATGGTACACGTATCGCATGGCCGTTTAACTTGCCTTTAAGTTCAGGGAATATATGGGTAATTGCCGTTGCACTACCGGTGGTAGTTGGGATCAAACTGCTACCGCAAGCACGTGCTCGGCGTAAATCTTTATGTGGGGCATCTATAATCGTTTGAGTATTGGTAATGTCATGGATCGTAGTTATTGAACCATGCTTTATACCCACCTTTTCTTGTAATACTTTAACTATAGGTGCTAAGCAATTAGTGGTACATGACGCTGCGGTTACTATTTTATGCAGCTCAGGCTCATAAAGATGATCGTTCACTCCCATAACTACATTAAGCACACCACTTTCTTTAACAGGCGCGGTCACCACCACACGTTTAACACCTTGATCTAAATACTGTTGTAGTAACTCAGTCGTTTTCATTTTACCACTGGCTTCAATTACTACATCGCAATCTGACCAATCAGTTTCATTAATATGCTTATTATTGCTGAGCGTTATTGCATGATTTGCGACGCGGATCACTTGGCCATTGACTAACACCGGCTCAGCTAAACGACCATGTACTGAATCAAATTCTAATAAGTGAGCATGAGTTTGGGCATCTCCCGCCACATCATTTATTTTTATAAACTCAACCTCAGGCCAATTAAGTGCTGCTCTTAATGTTAAGCGCCCCATGCGGCCAAAGCCATTTATACCTACTTTAATTGTCATTTTATTTTTCCTTAATTATTTCATAGTTATAACTACAGAGTTGAAGACTACTTAACTTCAGCGTCAAACCAATGGCTTGTTTTATTAGCAAACCATACCAAACTTAACATCACTGGCACTTCTACAAGCACGCCCACAACTGTTGCTAATGCAGCACCGGAGTGAAGCCCAAACAGTGAAATAGCCACCGCCACCGCAAGTTCAAAGAAGTTAGAAGTACTTATCATGCAAGCCGGCGCTGCTATGTTGTAAGGCAACTTCAGTATTTTTGCACCCACATAAGCAATAGCAAAAATACCGTACGTTTGAATGAGTAACGGAATAGCAATTAAACCAATAACCAGAGGCTCGTTTACAATAGTCGGTGCTTGAAAACCAAATAACAACGTAACAGTGCCCAGTAAACCTACTACCGACCAAGGTTTAGCTTTACTTAAAAAAGAATTAACTCGGTTTTCATTATCTTGCTTTTGTAGCTTTTTACGAGTTAACACTCCTGCAACCAAAGGCAGTAAAACATATAACCCCACTGAAATAAGGAGCGTTTGCCAAGGAATAGTAATATCACTTACACCCAGTAAAAATGCCGTAATAGGTGCAAAAGAAAAAATCATAATAATGTCATTCACCGATACCTGAACAAGCGTATAGTTAGCGTCACCTTTAGTTAATTGGCTCCAAATAAATACCATTGCAGTACAAGGGGCAACGCCTAACAAAATCATTCCTGCGATATATTCGTTAGCCGTTTGAGGGTCAACCATTGAGGCAAAAAAGATTTTAAAAAATAACCACCCCAATGCCGCCATACTAAATGGCTTGATCAGCCAATTAATAACAAGCGTTAAAATAAGCCCTTTAGGTTTTTTTCCAATATCTTTTATTGATGCAAAATCAATTTGCACCATCATCGGATAAATCATCACCCAAATAAGTACTGCAACAACTAAGTTTACATGGGCAACTTCAAACTGAGCCACAACAGCAAAAAGCTCAGGAAAAATATTGCCCAGTACCACACCTATAAAAATGCATAATGCTACCCAAATAGATAGGTAACGCTCAAAAATGCCCATAATAACTCTCCCTTAGTTGCGGCGTTCTCCAATTTAGGTGTTAATAGAGCCTTCACAACAAATTGTTGCTCTAGTTGGTCTATCGCCCATTTCATTCAATAAAGTTATGCTGTCATTTAAAAAGTCGTTATTATTAAGTGCTGTCTTTTCAATAACCTCAGTCGCCCATCGTGGTAAAGCATCGTTTAAACGATAAAACACCCATTGCCCTTGGCGCCTATCAGTTAGTAACTCACAATTTCTAAGCTGAGCTAAATGGCGAGACACCTTCGGTTGACTCAGTGATAGCGCAGCAACCAACTCGCAAACGCAAAGCTCTTGTTCTTGAAGTACCAGTAAAAGTGTTTTTAAGCGCGTTTCATCGGCTAAACATTTAAAAAATTGAATAGGATCTAAATAATTCATAACATCACCTTAGTATTAGACAACAACACTATATATGGTAAATCGTATATTTTAAAGTTTATATATGAAAAAACATATGTGATTTTTTAATTATTCACACCTGTCCTAATATCAGCCAAAAAATGATTGAACAGGCGCTTTTTATAATCAAATATACGCTATAGTATTGCGATACATAGATGATTTACCGGGGTGAGACATGAAAGCATTTGGTTATACGCAAGCAACAAAAAGCTTAACTGACGATTCTTTTCAAGAAATTGAGCTTCCTATGCCAAACGCACAGGGCCATGATTTATTGGTCAAAGTCAAAGCCATTTCAGTCAACCCTGTCGATGCTAAGATTCGGGCAAATGTCAGCCCTAAAAACGGTTATAAAGTAATTGGTTGGGACGCTGTCGGGATTGTTACAGCCGTTGGCGATACAGTAAGTTTATTTAAAGTAGGTGACCGCGTTTATTACGCCGGCGACCTGACTCGCTCAGGCAGTAATGCAGAGTTTCAGCTTGTTGACGAACGAATCGTAGGTAAAGCTCCTACTTCATTAAACGACGCTGAGGCTGCTGCACTACCATTAACTAGTATTACTGCATGGGAATTACTATTTGACCGTTTGCAAATACCCCACGATAAAGATGCTAAACCCGCGTCGCTATTAGTGGTGGGTGCAGCAGGCGGCGTTGGTTCTATTTTAGTACAACTTGCAAAAAAATTAACAGACTTAACCGTTGTAGGTACTGCATCACGCACTGAGAGTGTTACTTGGCTAAACGATCTAGGCATAGAGCATGTGCTTGATCATTCTAAGTGTTTAAACGAACAACGTCAGTCCCAAAACCTTAACCAGTTTGATTATGTAATAAGCCTCACTCACACTGAACAACATTTAGATAGCATTGTTGAGGTTATAAAACCACAAGGTAAACTGGCACTCATTGACGACCCTGCAAGTTTTGATATTTTAAAACTCAAACGTAAAAGTATCTCGCTGCACTGGGAGTTTATGTACACTCGTTCAATGTTTCAAACAGACGATATGATTGCCCAGCACCAATTACTTAACGAGCTGGCAAAGCTTGTCGATAACGGTACTATTAAAACGACCCTTGGCCAGCACCTTGGTAAAATTAATATTGAAAATCTAAGTCATGCTCACGCAATATTAGAATCCCATCAAGCACGCGGCAAGCTCGTGCTGGAAGGGTTTTAATTCCCCTTACTGGTGGAGCAAGTACAATAAGTTTGTGCGCCATCAGTGTGCACAAAACTGAACTTTTTCACTAAATTAGTGCTTATATTTAATTTGATGTATAAATAAAAAATCAAGCAGCTGATTTTATTGTAATAAAAATAACTTATCAGACTGGCATAATTCTTCCTTAGATAAACAATAGACAGTATCTAAACTTGGGTATTACATTACCAACCTCATCGACAGGGAAGATTTTCAATGTATAACTTTTATCATACTTTATATTTATTATGGCGCTTAGACATTAGTGTTTGGCATGTGCACCACGCAAACGATTCACATACAACCTCAGAGCAAGAGCGTAGGTTTGTTAATAAATAATAAAACTTAACCAAAGTGATGAACAAAATATAGGTCCATCCACTAGGATTAGTGAAGCCGCTGAACAATACACAATTCCCAAACGCACTATTTATAATGTGCTGTACTAAAACGTAACAATCATATCCAAGCCACGTTAAGATGGGGAGGTCACCATTTGCAACAAAACCGACACAATATTGAGATGGAGTTAACTGGCTTCATTTAATAATTTTCTGTATGGTGAAAAAACATTAAACTTCTTGGAATACCTATGCAGTCAGTTGAAATGAATTTTGATGGTTTAGTTGGACCTACTCATAACTACGCTGGTTTATCTTATGGGAACGTTGCCTCACTAAATCATGCCTCAACCCATTCGAACCCTCGAGAAGCCGTATTGCAAGGCCTTGAAAAAATGAAAGCCATGCATGAGCTTGGTCTCGAACAAGGTATTTTTGCTCCTCATGCCCGACCTGATATCAACATATTAAAGCGTCTTGGTTTTAGCGGCACAGATAGCCAAATAATTAACAAAGCGTTTAAAGTAGACCCTGTACTAGTACGTGCCTGTTATTCAGCATCAGCTATGTGGACAGCAAACGCTGGTACCGTGTCACCATCAATAGACACCCTTGATAATAAAGTACATTTTACCGCAGCTAACTTAAATAATAAGTTTCACCGCTCGTTAGAGCCAAGCACCACTAGTGCCATTTTGGCATCGATGTTTAATAATAATGATCACTTTAGTCATCATCCACATTTGCCAGAGCAAGGTTTTTTTGGTGACGAAGGTGCAGCGAATCATAATCGTCTTGGTGATAATCACGGCGACAATGGCTTAGAAATCTTTGTATTTGGGGCAAGTAGTTTTAACAGCACATTACCAAAGCCAAGTGTTTTCCCAGCAAGGCAAACCCTCGAAGCCTCACAAGCGATTGCTCGCTTGCATCAACTAAAACCTACGAACCAGCTGTTTATTCAACAAAATCCTGATGTAATTGACCAAGGGGTATTTCATAACGATGTGATTGCAGTCGCTAATGCCAATGTTTTATTGTGTCATGAGCAAGCATTTTTAAATCAAGCTGACGCCTTAAACAAGATTAGAAGCGCCTATTTAGGTGAAAAACAACTGCACATTATTGAAGTACCCACTGACAAGGTCAGCGTGAACGACGCTGTTAGTAGTTACTTGTTTAATAGCCAACTTGTTACCCTCCCTAGTGGTAAAATGCTATTAGTTGCACCTGAGGAATGCCAACGAAATTCAGCGGTTAACAGTTATATAAACGAACTTGTTCGTGGAGATAACCCGATAAATCAAGTACGTTTTTTCGACTTGCGCCAAAGTATGCAAAATGGCGGCGGCCCCGCATGTTTAAGGTTGCGCGTTGCATTAACAGAGCAAGAACTTGCTGCGGTTAACCCACAAGTACGCTTTAGCGAAGTAAAGTATCAGCAACTCACTACATGGGCAAATAAGTATTATCGCGACGCGTTAAGTAGTGATGACTTTGCCGATCCTAATTTACTCACCGAAAGCTACCAAGCACTGGATGAATTAACCCAACTACTTGACTTGGGCTCAGTATATCCATTTCAGCTATAAATTAGCTTATAATTTTCGGTACAGCCCTGTCTTTTAGGGCTGTACACCTTTTCCTCAATTCAATTAAAGTTAAGCTTTTTTGCGATATACTGTGGGCACACTATAATACGTTAGTTTTAAGCTAGTTGAGAGGTCATGTAATGGAAAAACAAAAAGTCATTCTAATCACCGGAGCATCAAGCGGCATTGGTGAAGCAACCGCAAAAAAACTGGTTGAAAATGGCCACAAAGTTATTATAACTGCGCGTAGTGAAAACAAACTCAATGAACTGGTTAAAGAGCTAGGTATCGATAACACTTTTGCCGTCGCTTGTGATGCAACTGACTATTCTGCCCTTGAAGTCGTTGTAAAAAAAGGCGTTAAGCACTTTGGCCGCCTTGATGTTGCATTTGCTAATGCTGGTATGGGTGTAAACACGCCAGGCACAGAGCAAGGCGATCCAGCCGAGTGGCAAAAAATGATTGATATAAACATCAATGCATTACTTTGGACTGCAAAACTTACCTTACCGCACCTTAGAAAAACCATCGGGCACTTTATTTTAACCAGTTCAGCTGCAGGGCGAACTCCGTTAAAAGGTTCTATATACGGAGCAACTAAGTGGTTTACTTATGGTTTTGGGCAAAACCTTGCTGAAGAAATGAAAGAATGGCAAGGGCGCTGTACTACCATTGCTCCAGGTATGGTTAACACACCCTTTTTTGATGAAGCAAAGCCCGATAAGCTAGACCCTGACGATGTCGCTGAAGCCGTTTTATTTGCTATTGAAGCAAACCCGCGCTGCAACGTGCGCGAGTTATTTTTAATGCCAACTAATTAGCATCTAAACTTAGTTATTACTATTGAGCGCGGCAAGACTGCTGCGCTCTTTTTAGATCATTAATAGAGGCAATAACCTGAGTAATCGTGCCATTGTCATTATTTACACTCGGCTGCTTAGCCAACTCTTTTTTGTTATGAAGCGCATCAAGTATCGCTAAATAACTTGCTTGCCACTGGGGTAAGTTCATAAAGAGCGGTTGCTTACTTTCGAGTAATTGTTGCCAAACCACAAGCTGATTTTGTAAAGGCGCAAGTAATTGCTCATCACACTGACGATTGTAGTCATCAACCTTATAATCGAATTCTTTAAGCGCTAAGCTTTCGACAGGTAACACATATAATAATTCATCCAACGGCACTTTTTGATGATACTCATCACGTAAAAACGCTAAATGATGCGCAGTATAATAATGAGCAGGCTCAATTAATTGGCTAAATGTTAACAATGCCGTTAAATCATTTTTTGATGCGTGAGGCTGTGCCTTAATCACACTTTTTAAGTGAGTCAAAAGTTGCTGCTGATGTAATAATCCAACAACTTCATCACTGTAACGGTCTATTACTGCTAAGCGTTTATACATGCTTTGTTCATCAGTAACGGTTCGCGCTGACCAAAAACGCTCGCCAATCGCATAAAGCCTTGGCCATAAACGGGTATCAATATTATCGGTTGTGATCATTTCAGCCCATGCTGTGGCTTCACCGCCCAGTACTTTACCTTTAAGTACGCGTTGTTGTTGCTCAGTTATCTGCTTATTTAACTGCGTTAAGGTGCTCTTTGAGTTTTCAAACGCAGTAAATTGGTACGGGGTGTTACCAATCATCGCATCTATATTGGTGGTTTTTTGTAATTCAAATGAAAGTAAGGTTGCGCCCATCCAAGTATCGAGTTTAACCTGATATACATCACCTTCTTGTTGTACATGTTGGCTAATAAACTGCCCTTTACCTTTTATTTCAATACGCGCTTGTAAGTTATTTTTTGGTGTTTTAAATAAATCTACTTGCCCGGTAACAGCTCTGCCTTTTAGTCGCGTGAGTGTAAAGTTAACACTGCCTAATAATGCACTGGCAGTTACAGGCTTTTTAACTAACGGCTCTGGGTGATTGCGATAGTGATAACTTGTCCAATGTGGTTGGTCAATATAAAAGCCGCTTGACAGTAAACCGTTGTATCCTTGCTCACGAATTTGCGCCAGTGAATGATGACCACGCCATGACTGCACTAAGGTGTTTTTCGGTAAACTTGGGTGTAGTACTTCATCCCAACCAATCATTTGCTTGTTATATTTAGCTAAAATTTTAGCCACTTCTTGATTAAAATAGGCGTGTAAGGCGTGACTGTCTGCCAGGTTTTTGTCCTGCATGTAAGCCTGTATATTGCTATTTTTTTGCCAATCAGTATCATCAATTTCATCACCGCCAATGTGTAAATACGGATCAGGAAATAAACCAGCAAGCTCTGCGACAACTTCTTCAATAAATTTATATACCTTTGGATTACTCGGGTCGAGTAACGGTTTAAATACTCCCCAGCGACGCTCCATTTGCGTGAGTTTTGTACCGCTACCCAGTTCAGGGTAAGCAAGCACAATGGAGCTTGCATGACCTGGCACATCGAACTCTGGCACGACTCTAATACCTAGTTTAGCCGCATACTGTACTACGTCTTTAATTTGAACTTTTGTATAATAAAGCCCATCAGATACCTGCTGATGTAATTTAGGGTAACTATTTAACTCAATTCGCCAACCTTGATCGTCAGTTAAGTGCCAGTGAAACACATTAAACTTTGCGGATGCTAAGCCACGTAATGTGCGTTTAACATCTGCAATCGGTAAAAAATGGCGTACGCCATCAAATAATAAACCACGCCACGGGTAAGTAGGCGTATCAGTAATCGTTACATTACTCAGCTGTAACGGTTGCTGAGCACTAAATAATAACTGCGATAGCGTTGCCAGCCCTGTGAGCATGCCGTATTGGTTAGCGCTGCTTAAATTAACGGTGTTATTTTTAATGGTTAGCGTATAGCTTTCATCCATATTTAAATAAGGTAATTCACTCACCGCCTCTGCAATATTGATATGTAATTGCGCCGCCGATTCCGTCGTAAACTGTAACTGCTTAAATTGCTCTGCAAATAATGTATTTTTAAACAGTGGCTGTAATAGTGGTTGCTGCGCTTTAGGTATAAAAACCTGCAGAGATGAATGAAGGGTTGTTACTCCAGCTAACGCCTCTACTTTTACAGGCATCGGCATTAATACGGGCTCGGCTTGAGAGGTGCTAGCAAAACTACAACTTAGTAAACATGCCCACAGAAAATGAGTAAACTTTTTCATATAACAATCCTTTAAAATCGACGATAATAAATGCTTCGTGCCACCAGAATAAATAGTGTTAATCATGCTGCATTTCCTCGCGCTGGGCTTTTAAAATAGCTAACGCTTCGGCTGAGCTACACGCCTGTGCGGGGCTAACTAAAGTAACCATAACAGCCATAAGGCCTGAGGCTAAAATAGCCGGGATAACCGGGTTGCTCCAAAACGCCTGCCACGTTGGGATAAGAATAATAGCCAACGACACACACAACGACACCACGAGTGCCGTAATCGCTCCTTGCCAATTAAAGCGCGGCCAAAAGTGACCGAGTATGACGCATACACATAAACCCGACATCAAAGTAGCAATCATATTGGTGATATAACCAATGACGTCATCGGTCATCAACGCAAGTAATAAAGCAATGCCAATCGTCATAACTAAGCCGATCTGAGAAAGCCTAACCACTTCATTTGCATGGGGCATTCGCTTAAATACCAAGCTATAAATATCACGAATAAGCACGCTCACTGCTGCAATGGCATCAGAGCTGGCACTTGAAATAGTGGCAGACAGCCCTGCAACAATAACTAACGCAGCTAAGCCAAAAGGCAGTAGCTCAAACGCCATATAAGGAAATGAAAAAGCGCTGTTGTCTAGGTTTGGGTTCAGTACATAAGCGGCCATGCCAATAATGGCAGGCACAATAGCAAATATTAAATACAAACCACCGGATAAATAAAACGACTGTCGAATGCTTTTAACATGTTTGCCTGAGTAAATACGCTGGCGAAATGAAGGCGCAACTAACACCCCAACGAGCACCGCAAAAAACAGCGATAAACCATGTACAGCGCCTATTTTATCGAGCGATAAAAAGCTTTGGTTAAGAACAGGCTGAGCACTAGCCATGTCGCTTAAACCACCGACTTCATAAAGCGCGACACCGGCCATTAAGAAAAAGCCAACAAACAATACAATTGCTTGAATCGAATCGGTCCACACTACCGCCACATAACCACCAATAACGACATAAACACTAAAACCCAATGCAATAATAAGTTTGGCGCTAAAGGGGGACAGCCCCGTTAGCCACGCTAAATACATGCCGCCGCCTAATATATGTGCGCCTAGCCAACCAATACTGGCGATAAAAATAAACACCGCTATGGTATTTTTAACCAGCGGATGCGCCCCTACATAATAAGAGACTTCTTCACTCATCGTCATGAATTGGTGTTCACGTACGGGGGCAAATATTTTAGCCAGCAGTAGAATACCCGCAGCACCACCAAGGCCATATATCATACCAGCCCAGCCATTAAGGTAGGCAAAACCTACAGCGCCCATGGATGAACCGGTGCCAACCATAGTGGCAACCGTAGTTCCTAACGTAAGCAAAAACGGTAAGTTACGTCCGCCCAGTAAAAAGTCATCACCGCCTTTAGAGTTTCGGCTAACCCACCAGCCAAACCAAATCATAAATCCTAAGTAGCCTAAAAAGGCCATTAATAATTGCCACTTCATAAGACATCCTGTTACACCAATCCACGCAACGCTTTATACATCCTAGATTCAAATTGTAAGTGCATAACTTGTTTTGGCTAGATTAAGTGGTCAGTTGCTCATAAACTAACTGCTTTTTCTCCGGCAAGAGATTTTACAATGAGACATTACAAACAACTGACCTATGCGCAAAGATGCCAGATCGCCGTTCTAAAGAAAAGCGGTTTTACGCAACAAAGTATTGCTGAGCTAACTAATTTATCGCAATCTACGATTTCAAGAGAGCTTTCTAGAAATACAGGTAAGCGAGGTTACAGACACAAACAAGCTCATGAGCGGGCTTTGTTTCGCCGAAGAAGTGTAAGAAAACCGCTTAAGATGACACCTGAAATGATAGCTTTAATTACCCAGAAGCTTAATGAGAAGTGGAGTCCTGAACAAATAACGGGATGGTTACGCAAAGAAAGTGAACTGTCTGTCAGCCATGAATGCATTTATCTGTATATCTGGGAAGATAAAAAAGCAGGTGGTGAGTTATACCTACATCTGCGCCGACACGGTAAGAAATATCACAAGCGCAGTCATGGTAAAACAAACCGAGGGCAAATAAAAAATCGCGTTAGCATTGAAGAGCGCCCACAAATAGTTGATGAGAAAGGTCGTATCGGAGATTGGGAAATAGATACCGTCATAGGCAAAGGTCATCGAGGCGCCTTTGTTACCATTGTAGAGCGGGTCACCCAATTCACTGTATCAACTCAGGTGGCAGGCAAAACAGCACAAGCCGTCACTGCGGCGACGATAGAGCTATTAAGGCCATATAGGTCAGCGCTTCATAGCATCACGGCTGACAATGGAAAAGAGTTCGCTTATCACGAGCAAATCACAGAGGCTTTAAGTGTTCCTGTTTATTTTGCTCACCCTTATCACTCATGGGAGCGCGGATTGAATGAAAACACGAATGGATTACTACGTCAGTATTGGCCGAAGAGCACCGATTTTAAGGCGGTAACACCAGCGCAAGTTATACCAGTACTTGAGCAACTTAATAATCGTCCGAGGAAGACACTTGGATTTGAAACGCCTGCAAAATTGATGCAGGATCACTTGGCGGCTAAAGCCGCCTAAACGTTATGCACTTCAGATTTGAATCCGCGCATATTATTTAATTACGAGATTGGTGTTAGTTATTATTCTGTTGATGAATAGTGTTTTATTTTATTGTATTGCTTACTTGTATTGCTTATTTCTACTACGCAGTTTGTACTGCTTATTTCCATTATTTTACTGCTTAACGGTGTGGCTAACCACCTTAAAAATAAAGGAATTTAGCCAACCAAAACTAAAATTAAGGTGCCTTATAACAAGTCACATCAACTTCAACTTTACAATCGACCACCAAATCTGCCACAGCGCAAATGCGTGCTGGTGGATGAGCGCCAAAAAACTCTTTAAACACTTTATTGAACGATTGAAAATAACGCGCATCGGTCAAAATTACTTTCACATGTGCTACATGCTCAAGGCCATAACCCGCTTCATCCATAATATCGATACAGTTTTGAATGGCTAAACGAGACTGTTCAATAATACCACCTTCAACTACTTCACCGTCTTTCATTGGCGTTTGCCCTGACACCATTAACCAGCCACCCGCTTCGATTGCGCGAGCAAACGGTAAGTGTTGACCACCGGTGCCTTTACCACCTTCAGTTCCAATTCGTTTAATCATTTGTATTTACTCCAAGTGAGGTTAAAAATTTCCCCGAGTGTGCAGGTAATATCTGTTTATTTATTAATGTAGCTTGGCCGTTAGTCCACACTCGGTGAATACCTGAGGCGGGTAAGGCTGGATCTAAAAATGTAGCGTTATCAATAATTTCATCGGCATCAAATAGCACCAAATCAGCAAAATTACCGACTTTGATCACCCCGCGATCAACCAAGCGGTAATTGGCAGCACTTAAACCAGTCATTTTATGAATGGCCGTAGCAAGAGAGAAAGTACTGTGCTCGCGGCTATAATGACCCAGCACTCGCGGGAATGAGCCCCATAAACGTGGATGCGGATGCGGGTCGCACGGTAAACCGTCAGAGCCAATCATAGTTTTATCAAAGGCTAAAATCGTTTTTACGTCTTGCTCATTTAAACCATGATAAACAGCCCCGGCGGGTAACAACTTTTTAGCCGCCTCAAGTAATGGCAATTGCCATTGCTTGGCGATATCCTGCAATGTCCGTTCTGCCATTTCTGGGTGAGCGTCTGACCAGGTTATAAATATTTCAAAATCAGCCGTTACTTGGTTTAAATCTAAGGTGCTAGAACTTGCAGCATAAGGGTAAGCATCGCAGCTACATTTTGAGTCTTCACCTTGCTCGGCAAATTTGGCGAGTAACTCAGGCGCGCGACCCCAGTTATTTTTACCTGCGCACTTTAAATGCGAAATAATTACTTTAATGGCAAAGTTTTTTTCCATCGCAAAGGCTTCATCCATAGCTTCAAGTACAGCATCAAATTCGGTGCGTAAATGAGTAGTGTAAAGCGCATCGTGCTTTTTCAAAGTAGGGCCGAATGCCTGTATTTCTTGCTCGGGCGCACAATGTGCATTGCGATAGGCAAGCCCAGTACTAAGTCCCAAAGCTCCTTGGCTAATCGCTTCATTTAGTTGTTGTTGCATTAAGGCAATTTCATCATCGCTTGCGCCGCGTAATAAATCATTCATCACGTTGTTACGAAGCGTGGTGTGCCCAACTAAAGCTGCCACGTTTACATTCGCCTTTTGCTTATTAAAGGCATTAATATAATTGGCCATGTTAGTGAAGGTAAACTCGCTTTTTTCACCTAACAAGTTCATCGGATCAGGCGCTTTTGAGGTTAATTTGGCAGGTGCGGCACTAATTCCACAATTACCCGTGATCACCGTAGTGACACCCTGCGTAATTTTTGCTGCCATATCCGGGTTACGTAATACCTCGAGATCATCATGGGTATGTACATCAATAAACCCCGGCGCTAAACATAGCCCTGCGGCCATTACTTCATGCGTTGCTTGTAATGCAGATAATTCGCCTATGGCAACAATACGTTCACCGACAATCGCCACATCTATTAGCTGTGGCTCATTGCCTAACCCATCAAACATTTTAGCTTGATAGATAATGGTATCTACCTGCTGCGAAATATCATGCTGCATAGTTAATCTCCTAATGGCGCGCGATCAGGTCCTTGACGATATTCGTCTAACTCATGTTTAATGCGGCGTAGTTTTTCACGGGATTTTTTCTGCGTTAAAATTGCCACTTCACTGGCAAGTACATCAACAGCCGCAAGCATTGCGTAACGTGCGGTGCTTGGTGTAAAAATGTAATCTGACTCGTTGGTTTTAATAGGTAAATGTATCGTTGCGGCATCTGCAAGTACGCTGTCTGGGCAAATAGCAACAATTTTAGCACCATAATCTTTAGCTATATTAGCCGCATCGATTAAATCGCCTGGTAAGCCAGTAAGCGATAACACCACCACTACATCACTTATATCGACACTAGCAGCGGTCATTCGCATCATAACTGGGTCACTATAAGCATTACTTAACACATCTAAACGAAACAAGCGGTTATGACACTCTTGTGCCACTACGGAGCTGCCGCCACCAACCCCAAAAATAAGCGTATGTCGGCTGCCTGCAATATAGCGGGCTGCAGCTTCAACTTGTGACTGCTCTATAAGCCCTGCGTTCATATCTAAAATATCGTGGATGGCTTTATAAATGGCTGGAATATCCTCACGCACCGAGCTGTTATCGCTAATAAAGCGCTCGCCAACCGCCAGCGACTGCGCCAGTTGCAGCTTCATATCTCGTACGTTTTCACAATCCAGCGCTTTAGCTAAACGGGTAATTGAGGCATGACTAACTTTAGCGCGCTGTGCTAAATCGCCAATACTTGCTGAGGCCGCGTATTGTAAATCAGCTAAAATTAGCTGTGCAATTAACTGCTCAGACTGGCGTAAATGCCCGATGCGTTCTTTAATTCGCGAAACTATATCCATTTAATTACTCTTTTTAGAAATACGTTTTAAAAATACGTCTCAAAAATATCAATAACGTTATAATTATCATCAATTACGTTTATACAGCGCCATTTATCAAATGTCAGGCAAGGGTGTGACGTACCAAATGCAATAATATCGCCCACTTTTAAGGGACTATTTTGCTCACAGCTAAGCATAGCGTGTTGATCCATTATTTTTTCAACTTTCCAATTAGCGCCTGCGCTAGTAACTTTACCGTGTTGATCTATATGTAAGTTAGGAATTGGCAGCCCGGCATCAAAGGCAACATCACGCTTACCCATACCAATAATTGCGCGTCCGGGTTCAGGTACCGACTGCACATAAGCCCAAATTTCTAAACACGACTGTAAATCGCTGCCAATATTACAGGCCAGCGGATTACGCGCTAATACCTGTTGCTGGGCATTTTCATAAATACCCTGATCATGCGCTACATAACAACCTGGGCGAATTATCGGTATCATATTATCGAGCATATTATTTGGTGCAAACGCATCACATACTAGATCGTACCACGCAGAGCCGCCTGCGGTTATGATCACTTTTTCAGTATCAAATGCATTCGTTTCGATCAGTTTTTTGCACTGTTCAACTGCATAATTTAAAAACCGAGTTACATCGTTTTTATTGCTAAGCACACCTTCATACACTTCAATACCGGCAAGCTTTAATGATGAAAATTGACTTGTTTTTGTTACTAGCTGCTGTAGTTTTTTACTATCAACAACACCACAACGGCCGCCGGGCACGCCTAATTCAATTAATAGCTTTACTGTTAGGTTGTGCTCGGTAAAAAATGAGCCTATGGCTGCCACATTATCAATATCATCAACTAAACAGTAAAAGTCGATTTCATACTGCGCTAATAAATCAGCAAGGTATTGCAAGTTAGCAAGGCCAACCAATTGATTAGCCATAATTATACGTTTGGCACCCGCCTCTGCTGCAACAACAGCTTGATGCACCGTTGCTACGGTAATTGCAAAGGCTCCTGCGCTCAGTTGTTTTTTAAAAATTCCCGGCGCCATGGTTGTTTTACCATGGGGCGAAAACTCAACGTGACTTTGCTGTGCAAATTTTGCCATCCAAGCAATATTGTTATCTAACCGAGTTTGATAAATACACGCGCAAGGTAAGCTAACTTGTTGTTTAGTTACATTCCAACCACTAAGTGTTAGCGCTTCCTTGCTGCCTAAACCTTTATTCACGCTATTTATTTGCGCGGCGTTATTAATCACTAATTGCTGCATAACTAAAACTCTTATTTTAAATCATTACCTTAGATAGCAACATTACATTAAAACTCAAAAAATTATCAAATGTTAATGTAATTGTTATTGCATTTTGTTTGAAAGTGATGTTAATTAATAACAGGAAAATAGTCAACACGCGTTACAAATTAACAGGCAATAATAATCACCTTTAAAAAATACAGGATGAGGAACAACAAAATGACTACCAAAAACCGTCACCTAGCTATGCTAAACAAGAGTTTAACAGCCAAAGCAGTCGCTGCAATTATTTGTAGCTATTCAAGCTTTAGTACTTTTGCTGCAGATCAAGCACAAAGCGAAAATGATGAAATTGAAACCATTGAAGTACGCGGCATTGCAGCCAGTAACAAACAAGACATTAACAATAAGCGCTTTAGCACTGGTGTTATGGACTCAATCACCGCAGAAGACATCGGTAAATTACCTGACGTAACCATTGCCGATACGCTGCAACGTATTCCCGGTGTGCAAATTCGCCGCTCCGCCGGTGAAGGCTCAACCATTAATATTCGTGGTATGCCACAAGTGACTACTTTACTTAATGGCGAACAATTTTTAAGTGCCGGCTCTATTACGCAGCTACAGCCCGATTTTACTGATATCCCAGCAGCGCTACTGTCAGGAATCGATGTGCTTAAATCGCCTCAAGCCGATACATTAGCAGGGGGAATTTCGGGCACTTTAGATTTAAAAACCCGCCGCCCTTTTGATCTGGACGAAGGCACCACATTTTCACTTACGGGTGAGGGCACACGCGGTAGTTTATCAGAACAAATCGACCCTAAAGCGATCGTATTTGCTGGATACAACAATGATAAATTCGGCATTATTTTTACCGCAGCGTACGATGAAAGTACTCTTGCGAACTATCGTAATGGCACAATTTTAACTTCATCAGAAGTGCAAAACGAAACTGACCGCGACTTTAACGGTGATGGCGACTTAAACGACAGCTTTTACAGCCAACGTTTTTATGGCGTGATGGACCGCGAAACCGAACGTGATCGCTTAGGCTTAAACACCACTGTGCAATACCAGATAGCTGATTCGCTCATATTTACTGGCGATTTATTTTATACAAAGATGGATGATGCCGACCGCAAACAAGGTGTGATGGTAGATAATGCTCAAGGTGCTATTTGGGCTTATTCAGATAACTTTATTCCGCGTCTTGATAACGACCAAGGTGGACAAATTTACACCGTTAATGATGCCGATTTAGAAGTACGCCGTGTCAGTGCCTATTCTGAAAGCCTAACTAACGAACGAGAATCAACCAACGCTAGCTTTTTCTTCGAATACCAAGGCGACGGTCCTTTATCAGGCGAATTTAGGTATATTCATGGCTCAGCCGAGCGTAGCCACACAGAAAATGTAGCCCATGGCTTTTTAACCTCAGGTGAGCAACATGGTTTACTAAAAAATCATGGTGATGGTATTACGCCAGTAAACCCAAATGGCTATGGTCCTGAAGCGGTTGATGTTAATTTTTCTCGTGGTGGCGAGTATCTAACTCTTGGTTTTCCTGAGGATTTTGGTAACGATATAAACCAGTACAACCTTGTTTCTACTTACTCTGAAAATAACTTTGAAGAAGAAGCCAGGCTTGATGTCGCGCGTATTGATGGTCATTACGCATTCGATACCAACCATTTGCATAATCTTGATTTTGGTTTGCGTGCTTCAAAACGTGATGTAGAACGTGAGACTTATATTTTAGTCGCACCATTTACAACCGGTGATATTACCGCCGATGTCATGTGGAAAGACTCTGGTGCGTCACTTGGTGATACTAACGGTGATGGTGAAAATAGCGTTGCAGGCGGCGACTTAACCATAGGTAAAACTAGCTTTTTTAGTGACATGCCAGATGGTTGGGTACACCAAGTAAATGGTTTAGGCCCAGGTGGTGCAGGACAAAGCTTTTATTTAATCGACCCAAAAGTAATGGACGATCCAATGGCATTTCAAAACGCTATTTATCCGGGCAATAAACGCTTAGCAAACCCATCGCGTACTTATCAAGTAAAAGAACAGACCCAAACAGCCTATTTTAAAGCAAACTTTGCTGGCGAATTGGGGAGTTTAAGTTACACCGCTAATGTCGGTGCGCAATACATTAAAACCGAACTCGATTTACTACAAAATCAACTTGGCTCAGCGCGTCCTTGCTCGTTATGTACTGCCAGTGAAAAAACCGGTGAAAAATGGCTTGCCCGTGATTATTCAGACTTTTTACCATCAATGAACTTTAACTTAAACCTGACCGATGACGTTATTTTACGTGCAGGTTACGGTAAAACCATGACCACGTTAGACATTGGTAAACTCGCAGGGGGTGTGAGCGTTGGCCGTACTCGTGCCGGTGATGTACTCGGCGCAGAGCTTGGAGTAAGCCCAGACTTATTAGTGGCTGTGCAAGGCACTCAAAACGGTAACCCTGATTTAGAACCATGGCGCGCCACTAATTACAACTTATCTGCCGAGTGGTACTTTAATGAAAGTGGCTTACTGAGTATTTCAGCCTTTTTAATGGATATTGAATCGTTTGTTGAAAACGGTATTGTAATGCAAGGACTGCCTGATATTGACGGCGTTATTCGCCGTGAAGTACCCGTCACCACGGAGGTAAACGGTGAAGGCGGCGATATTAAAGGCTTTGAAGTGGTTTATCAGCAAGCGTTTAACTTTTTACCCGCCCCATTTGATGGTTTAGGTACGTCATTAAACTTTACTTACGCACCGAGTGACAGCGCCAACGTAGATGTATACGGGAAAAGCTTACCCATTCAAGATAACTCTGAAAAATCAGCCAATGCCGTGCTGTGGTACGAAAAAGGACCTCTACAATTACGCCTTGCTGCCAATTATCGAAGCGACCGCTTAGACAGTTTAAGCTCACCAATGGGTGAAGGTGTAGTGCCATTTTGGACCGATAGTACACTCTACTTTGATATGTACGCAGGATACGACATTGCTGAAAATACCAGTATTTATACCTCTGTAAGCAACTTAACTGAAGAAAAGGAAGATATCTACGCGCAGTGGTCAGAGCATGTGATCACCCAAAATATATTTGAGCGCCGTATTACCTTAGGTATTCGTACACGCTTTTAACGGTTAATACTCATTAGGTATAACACCTAATTTGGCACACTTCTGCCCAGAAGATAAAAGGTTGATTAACCTTGCCAAATACCTAACCGGCGTAGCTATAATCCCTATATAGCTGCGTTGGTTTATTTCGTTATTGTATGCATATTTTATCAGTGCGACTTTTTATTATACTCATCTAAGTGCTACTATCCGTAGGTTATCTATACTAAAACAACCACCTTTACAGGGCTTAACAATGGTATTGCGTTCACTTAAATCTCTGCTTTTTATCTCATCGCTGGTTGTAACAGCCTCTATTTTACAAGCTTGTTCTAAGCCTTCACAAAATACCACTGCAGATGTAACCGGCGGTAAAATTCAAGGTACTGATTCAGGTAAAGTAATTTCCTTCAAAGGTATTCCTTTTGCTGCTGCGCCTGTAGCTGATAATCGCTGGCGAGCGCCGCAGCCTGTTGTTGATTGGGAAGGTGTAAAAAATACGACTGAATTTGCGCCAGACTGCATGCAAAAACCATTTGCTGGCGATGCTGCGCCACTCACTACGCTCCCTACTGAAGATTGTTTATATTTAAATGTGTTTAAACCCACCAAGCAAGGTCAACAACCTTACCCTGTAGTGGTGTGGATACATGGCGGTGGCTTTGTAAATGGAGGTTCATCACCTGACGTATATAGCGGTGAAAGTTTCGCAAAACAAGACGTGGTATTTGTTAGTTTTAATTATCGCCTAGGTCGTTTTGGCTTTTTTGCACACCCAGCACTTTCTAAGTTTGCAGACGATGCGCTTGGTAACTACGCGTTTATGGATCAAATTGCTGCGCTTGATTGGGTGAAAGATAACATCAGCCAGTTCGGTGGCGATCCACAGCAAGTTACACTTATGGGGGAATCTGCCGGTGGTGAGTCTGTACATGCAATGATGCAAACCCCTGCCGCACAAGGACTATTCAACAAAGCCATTATAATGTCTGGTGGTGGCCGTAAACTATTTAATCAACTGCCCTTGAAAAGTGATGATAAAAACACGCTATCAGCAGAGCAAGTTGGTCTTAACTTTGCGGCTCAGTACGATATTAAAGGCGACGATAAACCAGCATTAAAAGCACTACGAATGCTGAGCGCCGATAAGCTTGTTGATGGCCTTAATTTAGCCAGTATGACCCCAAACCGAAAAGCACCTACCTATGTTGGTGGACCTATTTTAGATGGTACTTTAGTTAGTTCATCGATCGAAAATGCATTAAATGAAGGTAATTTTAGTCATGTTCCTGTGATGGTTGGTACCACAAACCACGATATTAGTTTTGCGAATTACAGCACTAAAGAAGCACTATTTAACAGTTTTGGCACCCATGCAGCTCAAGCTAAGCAAGCCTATGATAGCAACGATAAAAAAGATCTAGATGTACTTAATTATGAAACAGGCCAAGATAGCTTAATGCAAGAACCTGCACGCTTTGTTGCTCAACAAGTAAGTAAATTCTCACAGCCCGCATTTCTTTACCGATTTGGGTATGTAGCACAAACAGTTGATGCACAAGGCGCCGCGCACGCTTCTGAAATCCCTTACTTTTTCAATACAGCCACCACTAAATATGGCCATATTACCACCGATCAAGACAAGCAAATGGCCAAAATAATGCACCGTTACGTTACTAACTTTATTAAACACGGCTCACCCAATGGCCCAGGGTTACCTTCTTGGCGTGCATTTAAAGGCGATGAGAGCTATATTCTACAACTCAATAAAGAAGGCACCGCAACGTTTACACCCGATCCGCGAGAAGCTCGCCTTAATGTTACAAAGCTCAAAACCTCTATAAAATAAATATGGGTAATAAAGTCAAATATGCTAAACATATTTGGTTTTATGCCTGTTGCACATACTCAAGTGCTGTCATTTTTTTATAATTGACGTTTGCATGCATTATATGGGTCGGGTCTGGATCAACTATTTCTATCGGGATATCGTAACTACGAGCCACTTCCAATGCCATTTGCGTGATATTTACGCTAAACGAGGTGCCGATAAATACGATTTTGTCGGAATCAATCATTCTTTGCTGGGCTTCACTAATGCGATAAAGCTCGGTGTAGTATTCATCAAATAACAATACATAAGGTTTTAGCGAGTGATTGAGCACGGCCTGCTGGTTTTCGATTTTAAATAGCTCAAGCAATGAATCGTGTAAACGGCTTTCATCTATGTTACCCCATGGTGTCGTTTGAGGTGTTACGTCATCGCCTTGATGATGAAAAGAGGTCATTTGGTCAAGGCGCCCGTGAATTGGAATATAGTTTTTATTGCCTGCTTTACCATCAAGCCCATCGATATTTTGAGTAATTAAGTTTTTATCGCTTAACCAATAGTGTACCTCGTTAGGCCCGTGATTACGGTATGTAGCAAATCGGTGGTAATACCAAGCTAAAAATTCTCGTGGGTTATTTTTATACATCGCCCTTGTCGCCATTTCCATTGGCGTAAAGTTTTTACTGCCAATAGTCCAAAAGCCATCTTCTCCACGAAAGGTTGGAATACCACTGGCTGCACTCACTCCGGCACCCGTTATATAAAGTGTATTCATTATTAATCCTACATTTTATAGCCAAGCTTTCTATCACTCACTTGCTGTTAACGCTCTGTCGCCCATACTTTATTATGCGCACTGGAATATCCTTTTCACGCCTAATCCCATAAAACTTAAAAATCGGCTTGCTGGCTAACCGCAACTTTCAACAGCGTTATTAGACATAGGCTCTGCTAAGGTAGGTAATTGCAAGGGTAAAAGAAAATACTAAGCTCATTAATATCATTTAATGATTAAGCATAACACCTTATGAATTCTGTTAAACAGTCAGTAAAAACACAATTACTTGGCCGCGCTTAAGTTTAAAAGCTTTAATTAAACCCCGCTTAATAACGTCTGCCTGAATAGCTGGTGCTTATTAAGCGTGAATCAGTGTCATCGCCTAAACGAGTAACGGCTTCTGACTCAGTTAAATTGATAGTATTTTTCTTCAAGCGTACTGCGCACAAAGCTTGAGTTTGACGAACCCGCATCACGCCCGCCACCAATACCATTTAACAGATTATCTAAGATGTTTGGATCAAGCTGCATTGAAATTCTATCATCTGAAATTAACCAACCCGCTGTTTGCGAGCATTTTCTATAACACTTCCGTCTTCACCTGCGTTTGAACTTTTATATGCGGCTTCCCAACTTTCTTTAGGACCGCCTTTGGCCTTGGTTTTATCAACCACAAAACGCGCTGTAAAATTATCACCTTCGTAAGTAAGGTTAAAGTCAAAGGTATCTGAAGTTGACTCTTCATCAACATAACTGCCGCGCAGCCAAGGTAATTGCATATCTTTATTAGCGCCACTGGCAAGCGCATTGTAATCCATACCTGTGACAATATTACCGGTGTTATCAAGAGTAACATCAGTTAAAAAATCAGGATTAAGTGACCACTCTGGCATATCAACAATCGAGGTGTTGCGCTGCTGATTTAAACTAAAGCCAAAGTAATTTAAGCCTATTTCAATACGGTTTGTTGGTCGCCATTGGGTGCTAAACTGCACACCTTCACGCTCGCGTACTTCATTCACTACAGAGGTTCTCACCACTTGCAGAAACCATACATCACTATAGTTTTGTCCGTTGGCATCAGTGATCGGATCCCAATTATTATTATTTTCAACTGGATTACCGCCAGTATTAACGGCCTGTTCACCGGTATAGCGCCATACATTACTCTCAGTATCCCCCGTCAAAGTACGATTAGTTCGTTCTTGGCGTGTGTAGCCAAACAGCATGCCAAAAGTATCACTGTCGTTTTTCCACGAATAAACACCGGTAAACTGTGGCTCATACTCTTTGGTTACATCCCCATAAGTACTTTCTACTTGAATTCAAGTATTAAGTGCAATCATTATGCAGCCACCAGAACTTCTGATTGCCCCGTAAATAATTCATGAGGGGTTTTATACCCTCTTGTTTTTCTTGGCCGATGGTTGAGCTTATCAACTGCCGCCTGTATCTCTGCTTCACTTAGCGCCATAAAGTCAGTTCCCTTGGGGAAGAAGCGTCTAAGTAAGCCGTTGGTATTCTCATTTATGCCCCGCTCCCATGATGAATAGGGATGAGCGAAATACACATCAGCTTCTAATTTTTGTGCAACATGCTCATGGTGAGCAAACTCTTTTCCATTATCTAACGTCACGGTAATAACCTTACCTTTATATGGTGTCATACACGTGATCAGCGCATCGGCTGTTATTTTCGCATGCTTGCTTTCAATTCTGTGAACGACTGTATATAACGTTTTACGTTCAACCATTGTGACAAGCGCATTTTTACGCCCTTTACCTATCACTGTATCGCCCTCCCAATCACCAATCCTAGACTTTGAATCCACAATACTTGGGCGTTCATCAATGCTGACTCGATTAACTATCTGTCCACGTTTATCATAGCTTCCATAGCGTTTTTTATACTTTTTACATGCACGAGTGAGTGTCTTATGTAGCTTGCCACCACGAGCCTTGTCTCTGTAAATATATTGATAAATTGTTTCATGATGTAAAACGACCTGTTTCTCTAAAGCTAAGCGGCCTGCCACTTGCTCAGGGGAAAGTCCGTCATGCAACAATTTATTAATCCAGTGAGTGACGTCCTCTGTTAACTTACTTGCTTTGAAAGATGACTTACGTCTTTGTTCAGCAAAGTTATTGGCTTGGTTAGGCCGATAGCCTTTAAGTCCTTTATTGCGTTTTAGCTCTCTAGAAATAGATGACGGTGAACGAGTTAGTTCTTCAGCTATCTGCTTTTGGTTATTTCCTGCTTTTATTAACGCGTAAATCTGGTATCTTTCTTCTTGTGTCAGCTGTTTATATTTCATTAAAGCAATTTCCTTTGGCGAGAAAATGGCCGAATTATAACAGCTGGCCATCTAATCTGAGAAATTGCACTTATTATCCGAATTTAGGCTACATTAAATACACCCGAATTAGCATCCATATCAAGGGGCTTACGGCTATGCATTAGAATAGTGCCACCTACCCCCCCTCATCTAAACGAGCCTCCGGAGACTTAAATACTTCAACACTTGAGATCATCGCTGAAGGTAGTAAAGAGTAATCGAACGAGCGTGAGGGCTCACCCGGAGATGAAGCAATAAAGTTACCGTTTAATTGCGTATACGTTAGATCTGACGATAAACCTCGAATGCTCACTGTCGAGCCCTCACCACCATCACGATTAATAACGATTCCCGGTACACGAGCAAGTGAATCAGCTACATTTTTATCTGGGAATTTACCAATATCCTCTGCGGTAATTGCATCAACAATAGAGCTTGATAAGCGCTTAACTGCTAAGTTTTCAGCCATACTGGAGCGAATGCCACGCACTTCTATTACTTCTATATCTGCATCATCTTTATTCACAGGAGCTTGTTGTTCTGCATAAGCATCACTTACAACAGATAAACAAAGCGTTGATTTTATAAAGGTCCGAGGATTTCTGACATTAATGACTCCGGCGGTAAACCCATTTGCATTTTTACAGCACCTTTCGAATCATGATAAAAAGTAGCTGGTGTTGCCCTTGCACCAACCGACATCATTATTTGATGGTTTTTCATTAATTGCGTGTTTATATGCTCAGGCATATTTTTAAGTGGCTGTAGCGTTCGTGCTAAACTATTATTTTCAAACTTTCTTAATACATCTTCAGGATTGCTTGCATTCATAATAGCTCCAGCTTTCCCTAAACTATCGGCTTTTAAAATCCCCACTAAAATATGACGTATTTGTACATCACCAGCGTCAACCCAAGGTCGAGCATTTTTCCAAAACTTTCTGCAATAAGGGCAATTTGGATCAGTAAACGTATAAACAATTCGTTTTGCCGAGGGCGACCCATCGAGGATCCAATGACTATCTTCTAATACTTTCCAATCTTTTTCTGCTTTAGGGCCTGTAGCATAGTCGTTTACCGCTTGCTCGCCTATATTATTACCCTTGGCATCCAGCATGGAACCGGTAAACAAATACTGGTCATCATCGGTCAAATATACTGTAATGACTTGCCCTTTAAAGTCAGCAACGTAGCCGGTCATATTGGCCGGCGCCGCAAACTCACTGACTATTTCAGCCCCCTGCGCTGTTAATAGCTTGAGCGGCGTGGGGAGTGTTTTTTGCTCAGCTATTAAAGGCGAAGTAAATGATAAAAACACGAGTAAAAAAAACAACTTCATAGATATTCCTTATTGCGCAGATTGTTGGTTTATACCTTGAATGTAATAACGTAAGCTCGCTTGCGAAAGCTCCCCCATATGACTGGTCACTAGTTTGCCATCACGACTATAAAACAGCGTTGTTGGCAGCCCTGCAGCACCCGACTCACGACTAACATTACTGCTTTGATCAAAAAACACATTTTGTAAATCGAGCTGTTCAGCATCAATAAACTTTTGCACTGTAAATAAGTCTTCACCTTGGTTAACAAAGGCAAACGTCACATCGGGGTTATTTTTTTGTGCGGCCTGTAATACTGGCATTTCTTTACGACATGGAGGGCACCACGACGCCCAAAAGTTAATGACTACAGGCTTACCTTTAAATGTCTGTAAGTTAACTTGTTGGCCTTGAATATTATGTACTGGTGATTGCGGCAGTTCGACTCCCGCTTTATAAATAAGCGCGGCAAAGCTAGGCACCATAATGACAAATAACGACACAACTGAGGCTATACAGTAGGTTTTTATGACAGCTTTTTTACCCCTGGTATATAACGCCAAGACTAGCGCACCAGCCATCCAACCATAAGCAGGCATAAAGCCGCCATCGCTTATATTAATAAGTTGCCACCAATTTTCTTGATAGGCATCCCACATAGTCAACACAAACATTAAGCGCGCAGTGATAAACCCCACTACAAATGCTTTAAATGTATTATCTAATATTATTTTTTGTTGCGCCTGCTTACGAGTTTGTAAATAAATACCCCCCCAAAACACTCCTAAACCTAATAAAGTAATAAGCTGTGAAATCGCAATAACAAGTGGTCCGAGAGAAATACTTAACATAGCTATAAGTCTTCTTTAAATATGATTAACCGCTATAGTATATAAAGACTTAATTAAGCCAATATTAAGATAAAAAATTAATAATAAATAAACACATAGTACTTACTTAGCGCTTGTTCTTAATTTGATCTGAACCATCATTAGTGGACACTTCGTTAAGCGACATTTAGTTGTTCAAATTTCTCGGGGCTTAAATAGCCTAACGCACTATGCCTTCTCTTTTTGTTGTAATCAATTTCTATATATTCAAATACATGCTGCCTCATGGTTTCTCGGTTCATAATAGGCTCATATTGGATGGCTTCGACCTTGAGTGAATGGAAGAAGCTTTCCACACACGCATTATCCCAGCAGTTGCCTTTACGACTCATACTTTGCATTAAATGATGTTCGCTTAATAAATCACGATAAGCATGGGAAGCATATTGGCTGCCTCTATCACTATGTACAATGACATCTTTAGGTCTACCTCGGCGCCAGATAGCCATTTGCAGGGCGTCACACACCAAAGATGATGTCATGCGTGTACTCATTGACCAACCAATCACTGAGCGCGAGTACAGGTCGATAATCACAGCGAGGTAAAGCCATCCTTCGCTGGTCATTAGATACGTGATATCACCTGCCCATTTTTGGTTGGGCTTATCGGCGGTAAAGTTCTGCTCAAGTAAATTAGGGGCCACAGGTAAATTGTGTTTACTGTCGGTGGTCGACTTGAATTTACGAGCTGCTTTAGCTACTAAACCCTGACGTCCCATGCTTCTGTTGATGGTTTTTACATCATGTTTATTCCCTTGCTCCGCCAGCTCGACTTGGATACGTCTCGCACCGTCTCGCTCTTTACTGTCAACAAATACGGCTTTGACCTGAGTATCTAACATTTGCTGTTGTTGTTTGCGCTTACACACGTGCTCACATGATTTTATCCATGCATAAAACCCACTTGGCGATACACAAAGTACCTTAGCCATTCTGATAACGCTGAATGTGCTTCGGTAGCTTTGCATAAATTCAAATCGTGTTATTTTTGATTTTTCGCGAAGTAGGTGGCGGCTTTTTTTAATATGTCTAGCTCCTCTGCTTGCACCGCTAGTTGGCGTTTCAAACGAGCATTCTCGGTAGCTAACGTACTTTCTCTATCTGATGTAGATGCCTTTTTCAGAGCAGCAGTTCGCCAATAGTAAAGCTGGGACTCTGCGACACTTAATTCTCTGGCAGCTTGAGCAAAACCTACTTTACTCGCCAGCTTTAGTGCTTCTTCTTTGAATTCTTCTGAATAGGATTTACGTTTGGTCTTAGTTGTCATGTTTCACCTCTATGAGTTAGTTTACTCACTTAATGAGGTGTCCAAAACTATTGGTTCAGATCACAGGGCTGTGTCTTGCACTCTATGTTAACTGGTTTAGCCAAAAAACATGGCTTGAACAAACTTATCAATACGATACTTATGTAACTGATAATGGTCACAATGCGTATATTTATAAAGATAAAGAAGTACTTATATCTAATGTCGTGCCATATCAGTCCTCCCCGATAAACCAAGCCTCACTATCAGCAGATGATCGCGAACCGACCATGAAGTCGCAATGGGTAGTAAAAGACAATGGACAGCTAGTATTACTCAAACCTGCTTTTCATTATGGCTTTTGGTCTTTATTACCGGCCTTACTTACTATTTGTTTATGTTTGCTAACAAAAGAACCCCTAACCGCTTTGTTGAGTGGCATTGTGACCGGTGCAATTATGCTTGGCCATTACGATATAGCTAACCGCGTTATCATTCCTAGCTTATCCAGTGAAGGCTCTGCAACCATACTACTACTTTATTTATGGCTCTTAGGGGGATTGTTAGGTATTTGGTCTAAAACTGGGGCTGCTCAAGCTTTTGCAAATTATATGAGCCGACATTTTATTAAAGGGCCCCGCTCAGCAAAATTAATCTCGTGGTTTTTAGGTATTATATTTTTCCAAGGTGGCACGATGAGCACCACCTTGGTAGGAACAACTGTTCGCCCTATGGCTGATGACGCAAAAGTTAGCCACGAGGAAATGAGCTATATTGTTGATTCTACAGCCTCACCTATCGCTTCAATTTTGGCTTTTAATGCATGGCCGGCTTATGTACAAGCACTCATTTTTGTTCCTGGGGTATCATTTTTAGCCACAGAATCAGATCGCATTAAGTTTTTCTTTAGCAGTATACCGTTTAGTTTTTATAGCATTCTCGCCGTTACCGGTACGTTATTACTGAGTATGAATTTTACGCTTTTTTCAGGAAAAAGAATTCGTCAAGCGCATCAACGAACAGCCCAAACAGGTCAATTAGATGCACCCGGTGCAAAACCATTAAGTGCTAAAGAGCTTCAAGATACACAAATACCCAAAGGGTATAAGCCAAATGCTCTTGAGTTTATTTTGCCCTTAATATCTTTAATTACAATTGCCGTTATGACCTTTTTGTATACAGGATCTCCTGAAGTTAATTGGGCATTTGCAGTAGCATTATTAATGTCTGCATTTATTGCTTTAGCAAAGGGTATGTCTCTTGATGATGTTATCGAAGGATTTGGAACAGGCTTAAAAGGCGTCGTTCTGGCTTCTGTTATTTTACTACTGGCGGTCATCATTGGCAGTATTAGTAAGCAAGTAGGTGGCGGGCTATATTTAGTTTCTTTACTTAACGAACAGCTTCCTTTTTGGCTATTACCGGTTATTTTACAATTAATTACAGTTATTATCGCCTTTTCAACAGGGACTAGTTGGGGTACTTACGCAATTGCGTTTCCATTAGCAATGCCCTTAGCGTGGGCTATGTGTCAATCTCAAGATGTGATGAACCCACACCTATTTATGACCGTGTGCTTTGTGGCCGTATTAAATGGCAGTGTATATGGGGATCAATGTTCTCCAATTTCAGATACCACGATACTAAGTGCAATGACAACCGGCTGCGATCTAATGGATCATGTTAAGTCACAGTTAGTCCCAGCTTCTTTTGCCGCATTTATAGCCGCCATACTTTGGACCTGTGTTGTTTATTTTTTTGCTTAATAATTTACTTAATAAATAATAAGGAATACAGCGTTGCGCCTAAGACATATTGAGATTTTTCATGCAATTTATACAACCGGCTCTATGACTAACGCCGCGAATATATTACACGTATCACAGCCCTAGGTTAGCAAAGTATTATCTCATGCTGAGTTGCAGCTTGGTTTTAAATTATTTGAACGAATAAAAGGGCGATTAATACCCACCGACGAAGCAGATATGCTCTTTGATGAGGTAGATAAAATTTACCAACAAATGCGCTCAATAAAAAAGACAGCTAAAATATAAAAAAAGCAGAATTTGGTAATATTAATCTCAGTGTAACACCTGCGCTTGGCTTTGATGCTCTGCCATGTGCTATCGCGAAGTACCATAAAATTTACCCAAATGTAAACTTTATCGTACAGACGGTGCATAATAATGAGGTGTCGCAGGCTTTATCAGAGCATAAATGCGACATCGCAATTTTATTTTCTCCAAAAGCAATGCCCGGAATAACGGCAATAACACTTGCTCAATCAGAGCTCGTTATTGTTTACCCTAAAGCATCATTTCCCTCTTTACCTAAACAGTTAACCTTAGAGGATTTAACCGGCTCTGAGCTCATTGATATAAGTGATAGTGGGCCCTTAAGCCATATTTTATTACAAAGAATGATGCAAGAAGATATTCAGTTAAATTCAACTATAAAAGTGCAAACCTACTTTATCGCAGCCAAACTTGTTGCCCAAGGTTTGGGCGTTTGTATTATTGATAAATTTACTGCTTTAGGTAATTTGTCAGATAACATGGCAATTGCCTCATTTAATCCCCCGCTGAACTTTAACGTTAATGCATTACACCTAGAAAATCGAGCCCTGTCTAAAGCCTCAAACACGTTTTTATTTAACTTAAAAAATTACATTTAAAATATGAAAATTGCAAATAACAGATAGATTTATTGCAACCTCGAATTTATCGTATTACATGAGCTAAACTGAGCTTTGAAAATGAAAGATAAATACACTACCCGCACCAATTATAGTAAAGCGCAATGCCTACCCACTATCGCCACATTGAGCGCTAAACGATGATCCGCGATATAAATTATCTTAGGTGATATAAAGTGTGACCATATCTAATTTAACTATATCTAATTTAACTATAATAATGTCATGTAGGCTGATTTAATAAAAATGTCATCGGGTGGCTTTTTAATAATACTAGGATTTTTTAGCTAAAGCGCGTATAATTCGCGCCCGTTAATATTCAACCTTTTACTTAAAAATTATTGGAGCATAAAGATGGCTTTAGAGCGTACTTTTTCAATCGTAAAACCTGATGCAGTTGCTAAAAACCACATCGGCGCTATCTACAACCGTTTCGAAACTGCAGGTCTTAAAATCGTTGCAGCTAAAATGGTTCACCTTTCACAAGAGAAAGCTGAAGGTTTTTACGCTGAGCACAGCGAACGTCCTTTCTTTGGTGCTTTAGTATCTTTCATGACATCAGGTCCAGTAATGGTTACTGTTCTTGAAGGCGAAAATGCTGTTCTTAAAAACCGCGAAATCATGGGTGCTACTAACCCAGCGGACGCACTAGCGGGTACTTTACGTGCTGACTACGCTGATAGCATCGACGAAAACGCGGTTCACGGCTCTGACGCTGTTGAATCTGCAGCTCGCGAAATCGCGTATTTCTTCGCTGACGAAGAGCTTTGCCCACGTACTCGTTAATTCGAACACGTTAGCAAAATAAAAAGGGCTTTCGGGCCCTTTTTTAGTCATTACCTAAATTATCTATAGCGTGTTTGATGCGTTAGTTAATGACTAGATTGACTGAATTGTGTACAATTCATTCCGTAATTTATCACCACCGCCACCGATTGAGGTTGTTTCATGGCCGAGCAGAAAAAGATTAACTTATTAGACTTAAACCGCGATGCAATGCGCGAGCTATTTGTATCATTCGGTGAAAAGCCATTTCGTGGCGATCAGGTGATGAAATGGATTTATCATTTTGGCGTTGATAATTTTGACGAAATGAGCAACGTAAACAAAAAGCTTAAAGAAAAGCTTAAAGCTGAATGTGAAATTGTCGCTCCAGAAATATCAGTGCGTCAACAGGCCAGTGACGGCACTATCAAATATGCATTAGTACTTGATGGCGGCCAAGAAGTTGAAGCCGTATGGATCCCTGAAAAAGACCGAGCCACACTGTGCGTTTCATCACAAGTTGGCTGTGCATTAGAATGTACTTTTTGTTCTACCGCACAACAAGGCTTTAACCGTAATTTAACCGTATCTGAAATCATCGGCCAAGTTTGGCGCGTTGCCAGAGACATTGGCCTTGATGGCAACAGTGAGAAGCGACCAGTAACTAACGTAGTGATGATGGGCATGGGCGAGCCACTACTAAACCTTAAAAACCTAGTACCTGCAATGGAACTAATGATGGACGACTGGGGCTTTGGTTTATCTAAGCGCCGCGTCACTTTAAGTACCTCAGGCGTTGTTCCTGCGCTTGATTTATTAAAAGAAAAGCTCGATGTAGCACTAGCAATTTCATTGCACGCCCCAGATAACGCACTGCGTGATATTTTGGTACCAATTAATAAGAAGTACCCAATCGAAGAATTTTTAGCCGCATGTCGTCGTTATATTGATGGCTCAAAAGCCAATAAAGATGTGACAATCGAATATGTTATGCTCAATGGCGTTAACGACAGTACCGATCAAGCCCACGAATTGGTTAAAACACTTAAAGGTACACCATCTAAAGTGAACCTTATTCCGTTTAATCCATTCCCTGGGAATGAATACACACGCTCAAGTAATAGCCGCATTGATCGCTTTTCAAAAGTATTACAAGCAGCTGGTATTACCTGTATTGTACGTCGTACTCGTGGTGATGATATTGATGCAGCCTGCGGTCAGTTAGCTGGGGACGTGGTTGATCGTACTAAACGCTTGGCTAAAAAACAGCAACGCGCTGATAATGCTATCGCTGTAAAAACCCATCACGCATAAATTTAAACCCAAAATCTTTAGCGTTAAACTATTATTTTTAAAATAATAGATGAAACATAGAAGCTTTTCGGTAAGATAGGCGTAATGGATAAAAATATAAGAGATTAGGTAATGCGTTGTTTACTTGCAATAACCACTAGCACATTGTTATTAACCGGCTGTGTAACTGAAAATAGCTATAACGGTAGTAATAAGCCAGTGGTTGAGAATGCCGTTAACAATGTAGGTGCAGCCCGAACGCGCATTGCCCTAGCACTACAATACTTAAATACCGGTAATAACTCGCAAGCTAAGTATAATCTAGAGCGTGCATCCGAGTTTGCGCCTAATTTGCCTGAGGCTCATTATTCTTTTGCTTACTACTATCAGCAAGTTGGCGAAAATGCTTTGGCGGATGAATCGTATCAAAAAGCCATAAAAATTAATCCAAATGATCCTAATACTCGCAACAACTATGGGGTCTTTTTATGCGGAATTAACGAGTATGACCGCGCTACCGACCAATTTTTCAAAGCCATAGCAATACCAAGTTATATTCGCGTCGCAGAAAGCTATGAAAACTTAGCCCTATGCGCAATTGAATTTAATGACTTTGAAAATGCAGAAAGCTATTTGCAATCAGCAATTAAGCACAGCCCACAACGCGCATCGAGCATTATTAATTTAGCCGCACTATATTATGCAAAAAGTGATTTACATAAAGCCGAAGGATTAATAAAACGTTACGAAAGCACTGGCAAAGTATCGTCACGCTCATTACTGCTTGAGTATTTAATTGACCAACGCATGGGTCACGTTGAAAATGCAGAGATTACTGCCGCGATTATTCTACGAACCTACCCGACCTCAAACGAAGCAAACATTATTCGTGAACAAAAAGCTAAGCGCTCTGAGTTTGAACGATTAAGAGAACAATACCGTAAAGCCCAACTAGATAAGCTACAAGCAAAAAGCCCAGAGGGGGTCATTAGCTCAGAGCCGAAAATTCGCATTACAAAAAGGAAAAAAGCGAATAAATCAACTAACACAACTGAGGTTCAAGAAAAAAAAAATAATCCAGAACCAATAATAACGTCAGAAACGGCTTCAACTAAAGATGACGCGCTCGTTGTCGATAAAAATCAGCCTGTTGACACCAGTACTATTATGGCAACACTTTCGGCGCTTGAAGCTGCGGGGCAATCAGCACAAAAGCAATTAGTTAATACCCAAGGCACAAATGCTCCCGTATCAACGACGTCTCAAACCTCTGCAACTAAGACCATGCACCCCAAAAATGGGGGGGGAATCATTTCGTTTGGCACGTCAAGTACAACCCCAGCTACCGCTACTAATATTAATAGCTCAACCCAATCGAATCCAGTGCCCATGTTAAACCCACAGCTTGCACAAATTAAAGTGCCGTACCACATCATACAAGACGGTGAAAACCTGTTTAGGATTTCAGTGCGATACAATGTTAAACTACAAAAATTATTGCAATGGAATGGTCTAAAAGAACCGGATCTTATTAATAGTGGCACCAAACTATTCCTTAACGATCCGCATATTTTTCACAAAATCAATGAAGGCGATACTCTATCTAGTATTGCCACACAGCGTCGCTTATTAATAGATGAATTAATGCGATGGAATAAATTAAGCCCCGACGACTCTTTACAAGCGGGGCATAGACTATTACTAGTGGACCCTGACTCATACGCATTATGAATGAAGATAATACCGAATCAACCGAGCAAACACTTGGCCAAACGCTAAAGAAAAGCCGAGAAAATGCAGGGGTCAGCCTCGAAACGCTGGCTAAAAAACTAAAACTATCGGTGCAAAAATTACAGCATCTTGAAAATGATGAGTATCACTTATTAGGCCCTGCCACATTTATTAAAGGGTACGTTAAAAGTTACTGCCGTGAATTCAAATTAGACACAGCAGCTGTGTTGGCACTTTTTATTGAACCTGCTGCGCCTGTTACCAAAGGTAATATGCAAAGCTTTTCAAAGCGCACAGAAAAAGAAGCGCATGATAGCCGTTTAATGTTAGTAAGTTACGCAATTTTAGCACTTGTTATTGGCTCGTCAGCTTTATGGTGGTGGCAAAACTCAACCCCAATTGCTGATACTGTAGTGAACTCAACTATCGGGTTAATTGCAGAGAAACCACCAGAAGCAGACAATAAGAATCAACCCGAGCCAGCATCGCCATTGGAAAATAGCGAGCCAGAGGGCAATGAGCGTGTACTACAAGATGAGCCAACAATAAGTGAACTTGGTCAAACTGAAGAAAGTCAAAACTTAGCTACAGCAGCACCTTCGCCAGCAGCCTCTACACCTGCTTTATCCGCACCAAGCGATAACGACAGCGAAATTGTCATGCACTTTGATAAAGAAAGTTGGGTTGAAATTTACGATGGCGAAGGTGAACGTATTGCTTTTGGTGTTAAAAAGCCTGGCTACGTAATGACCGTAACTGGTTTACCCCCCTTTTCTATAGTACTTGGAAAGCATCAAGTTGTTGATGTTACCTTAAATGGCGAAACAGTTGATTTATCAGCATTTCCAGAAAATCGTTTAGCCAAGTTTAATTTACCGTTAGTAGAGTCGTAAACATGTTTTCAGAATCTCCAATTAAACGTAGAAAATCAACCCGTATCAATGTCGGTGATGTACCGATTGGTGACGGCGCACCCATTGCCGTGCAATCCATGACCAATACAGACACGCTTGATGTCGATGCCACCGTTGCGCAAATTCAAGCCATTCAAGACGCAGGCGCTGATATTGTCCGTGTGTCTGTGCCGACTATGGACGCCGCTGAAGCCTTTAAAACCATTAAAGAACAAGTCACGATTCCATTGGTTGCTGATATTCATTTTGATTACCGAATTGCCTTAAAGGTGGCGAAATACGGCGCAGATTGCCTGCGTATCAACCCAGGTAATATTGGCAGTGAAGAGCGCATTCGCGCCGTTGTAGACTCAGCTCGTGAGCATAACATTCCAATTCGTATTGGTGTTAACGGCGGTTCATTAGAGCGTGATTTACAAGAAAAGTACGGCGAACCAACCCCTGAAGCATTACTGGAATCAGCGATGCGCCATGTTAATATTTTACGTCGTTTAGACTTTGACCAATTCAAAATATCAGTAAAAGCATCTGACGTATTCTTAGCTGTCGGTGCCTATCGCTTACTTGCCAAAGAAATTGATCAACCACTGCATTTAGGTATTACAGAAGCTGGCGGCATGCGCTCAGGCTCAGTTAAATCTGCAGTTGGCTTAGGTATGCTCCTTGCTGAGGGCATTGGCGATACGCTACGAGTATCGCTTGCTGCCGATCCAGTACAAGAAATAAAAGTAGGCTTTGATATTTTAAAGTCACTGCGTATTCGCTCTCGCGGCATTAATTTTATTGCCTGCCCAAGCTGCTCGCGTCAAGAATTTGATGTCGTAAGTACCATGAATGCACTTGAGGAGCGTTTGGAAGATATTATCGAACCGGTTTCTGTATCGGTAATTGGTTGCGTGGTAAATGGACCAGGTGAAGCATTAGTGAGTGATATCGGTCTTGCTGGTGCAAATCGTCGTTCAGGACTTTACATTAATGGCGAACGCCAAAAAGCCCGTATTGATAACAACAATATTGTTGAACAACTCGAAGGCTACGTGCGCGACTTTATCGCTAAAAAAGAACAAGAAACACCCATCGATATAAAAATCGTCGAATAAATGCAATATACACGACAAACAAGGCCGTTTGCCGTTTACCTTTAAGGTCAGCGCGCTATAATAGCGGGTCAATTTTTTAGTTTTCTTGTGGTAGCAGCGTGCTGCGCAAATACAGTTTTAGGATTTATCAGTGGCAAAACAAATTCAGGCAATACGTGGAATGAACGATTGTCTGCCGGGCGATACCCAAGTTTGGCAGAAAGTAGAAGACACCTTACGCGACACAGTATCATCATTCGGTTATCAAGAAATTCGTTTTCCCATTGTAGAATCAACCGATCTTTTTAAACGCTCTATTGGTGAAGTAACTGATATTGTTGAAAAAGAAATGTACACTTTTGCCGATAATAACGGCGACAGTTTAACCCTTCGCCCTGAAGGCACAGCCGTCTGTGTGCGAGCGGGTAATCAAAATGGTTTACTGTATAACCAAGAACAACGCCTATGGTATATGGGCCCAATGTTTCGTCACGAACGCCCACAAAAAGGTCGCTACCGTCAGTTTCATCAATTTGGTTTAGAAACATTTGGTATTGCCAGCGCCGATATAGACGCTGAAATTATTTTATTAACTGCGCAATTATGGCGTCAATTTGGCATTAGCGAACATGTACGCCTAGAGTTAAACTCACTAGGTTCAAATGAAGCACGCGCTGATTATCGCAATGCCTTAACTGCTTACCTAGAACAACACGTAGACGTGCTTGATGAAGACTCAAAGCGTCGTATGCATAGCAACCCACTGCGCGTTTTAGACAGTAAAAACCCAGATGTGCAAGCTATTTTAGTTGATGCGCCAAAGTTATCTGAACATTTAGATGCTGAATCAAAAGAACATTTTGCAAATTTATGTGAACGTTTAGACGCAGCTGGCGTCATATACACGGTTAATGAACGACTCGTACGTGGCCTTGACTACTATAACCGCACTGTATTTGAGTGGGTTACTGATAGCTTAGGCGCGCAAGGTACAGTGTGTGCCGGTGGCCGTTATGATGGTTTAGTTGAGCAGCTGGGTGGAAAATCATCTCCCGCTGTTGGCTTTGCTATGGGCCTTGAACGTTTAGTGTTACTGTTACAAGCCTTAGAATGTGTAGGTGACATTCGCCGCAGCAGCGATGTATATTTCGCTGCGATGGGTGATAAAGCGAGTATTCAAGCCCCAATTATTGCAGCTAAACTACGCGCTGATGTGCCAGGACTTCGTATTATAGTGCATGCTGGCGGTGGTAATTTTAAGAAACAATTAAAACGCGCAGATAAAAGCGATGCATTAGTAGCATTGATTATCGGCGAAGATGAATTAGAACAAGGCGTTGTGACCGTTAAATATTTACGCGAGCGTAAAGAACAGGTCACATTAGAATTAGAACAAGTTAAAACGCTTTTAGCTGAGCTTGTGTAAAGCTAACAAGTATTAAGAGGTAAGCATGGATATTTATTCAACAGAAGAACAGCAAGCAGAAGCAATTAAACGCTTTTTTAAAGAAAATGGCGTATCACTGGCTTTAGGTATCGTACTTGGTTTAGGCGGTTTATATGGCTGGAAAGTCTATAATGAGCACCAAATAACAACCTCAGAAAGCGCATCTGATGCGTACAGTAAGCTTGTAGAAAGCGGTGATGTGCTCACTAAATCAGAGCAATTTATTGCCGACAATAAAGACTCTAGTTACAGTGTTCTTGCTGCCTTTGTAGCCGCAAAAGAAGCCGTTGATGCTACAAACCTTGATGCTGCTAATGAAAAGCTTAGCTGGATCATCGAAAATACACAAAGCTCTGAACTTAAAGCGACTGCGGCGACTCGTTTGGCTCGTGTGCAAAATGCTCAACAGCAATATGACCAAGCCTTAACCACCTTAAATACAGAATTTCCTGAAGCATTTACTGCTGCGGCTGCTGAAATTAAAGGTGATATTTACACTGCACAAAACAAGCAGAGTGAAGCACTTGGCGCTTATCAAGCAGCGGCTGATGCCGGTGGTCTTGAAGGCAACCCATTATTGCAAATCAAACTTGATGACTTAGCCGTAACTAGTCCATCTGCATAAGGGGTTTTCATGAAAAAATTAACAGCTGCAACGCTTGCGTTATGTGTAGCCACTTTAATGGGCTGCTCATCAAGCGATGACGAAGAAGAACTAGTACTACCCGAAATTGTTAATCAATTTGAAACCGACGTAGTATGGCAAGAATCGATTGGCGATGGTGTTGAACATTACTTTTCACGCTTAACACCAGCGGTATATCAAGAAACCGTGTATGTTGCCAATCGTGATGGCAAAGTAGAGGCACTTTCTTTAACCAATGGCGATACACTTTGGGAAACTGATGTGCGCGAAAACCTTGCTTTTTGGCCTTGGGAAACTGACGAAAGCGCTAAACTTTCAGGTGGTATTTTACAAGCGTACGGTAAGTTATTTGTCGGCTCTGAGCATGGTTATTTAACCGCTATCGACCGTGAAACGGGTGAAATTTTATGGCGTAAAAGTGTACCAGGTGAAATACTGGCAAAACCTGCCGCAGGTGACGGCCTGATTTTCGTTAATTTAGCTTCTGGTAAGCTACTTGCCTTACACCCAGATGAAGGTGAAGAACGCTGGGCCCACGAACAAGAAGTACCGCCACTGACTTTACGTGGTCAAAGTACACCCACTGTTGCTAATGGTGGTGTATTGGTTGGCCTTGAAACAGGCAAGCTTAGCGTACTTATTTCAGATAGTGGTTATTCAGCCTGGAGTGCAGAAATTGCGACACCTAAAGGCGCATCAGAGTTTGAGCGTTTAGTTGATGTAGACACACAACCGTTGATCAATGGCCCTTATGCTTATGCAATTGCCTACAATGGTAACTTAGCCGCAGTTGATATTCGTTCAGGCAATGTTGTTTGGAAACGTGAATACAGTAGCTACCGTGAAATCACCATAGATGGACAAACAATTTATGTAGTAGATAGTAATGGCGTAGTTTATGCTCTTGATAAAGACTCAGGCATTGAACGCTGGAGCCAACCAGCACTACGTGGCTGGTACTTAACCGGACCAACAGTAGCTGGCAAATACTTAGCAATGGGTGACCAAGAAGGCAATTTACATTGGCTAAATAAAGACTCGGGTGAACTAGTATCACGCGAAGATTTTGACAGCTCAGGCTTCTTTGTTGAACCCGTTGTTGCCAAGGACAAACTTATTTTATACACCCGAGATGGTGAAGTTAGCGCGGTTAAAATACCAGACTAACTTACTAATTTTTGTATCTTTTTTATAAGGCTTCGCTCTGCGAAGCCTTTTGTTGTTTTTTTAAGAGGTAGTTTATGCTTCCCGTGATCGCTCTAGTTGGGCGACCCAATGTGGGAAAATCCACATTATTTAACCGTTTAACACGTACTCGTGACGCCCTCGTTGCCGACTTCCCCGGCTTAACACGAGATAGAAAATATGGCCAAGCGAACTACGATGGCTATGAATTTATCGTGGTAGACACGGGCGGTATTGATGGCTCTGAAGAAGGTATTGAAATGGAAATGGCCGATCAATCGTTACTCGCGATTGAAGAAGCCGATATCGTATTATTTTTAGTTGATGCCCGTATCGGTATGACCGTTGCTGATCAAGCGATAGCTAACCATTTACGTAAGCAGCAAAAAAAATGCTTCGTGGTTGCCAATAAAACCGATGGTATCGATGCCGACTCTAACTGTGCTGAGTTTTATCAACTGTCTTTAGGTGAAGTGCACCATATTGCCGCCGCCCATGGCCGTGGCATTACCTTGCTACTTGAAAAAACTCTACAGCCGGTAATTTCTGACCTTGCTGCATTACACGACGACGGTAAAGATGATGACGAAGAGCTCATTGACTTATACGCCGATGACGACGAAACCGAGCAACAAGCCTTTGCAGATAAACCAGTTAAGCTTGCCATTATCGGCCGCCCTAACGTTGGTAAATCAACACTGACTAACCGTATACTCGGTGAAGATCGTGTAATCGTATACGATATGCCAGGCACTACTCGTGACTCTGTTTACATCCCGATGACCCGAAAAGATAAAGAATATATTTTAATCGACACTGCGGGTGTACGTAAACGTAAAAAAGTAAGCGATACCGTTGAAAAGTTTTCAGTAATCAAAACCTTGCAAGCTATTGAAGATTGTAACGTGGTACTGTTAGTAGTTGATGCTCGCGATGGTATTTCTGATCAAGACTTAAGCTTACTAGGCTTTGCGCTTAACTCTGGCCGCTCATTAGTGGTTGCAGTTAATAAGTGGGATGGTCTTGACGACCACGTAAAAGATCGTATCAAGTCTGAACTTGATCGCCGCCTAGGCTTTATTGATTTTGCTCGTTTACACTTTATCTCAGCTTTACATGGCACTGGCGTTGGTCATTTATTTGAGTCAGTTGATGAAGCGTATGAATCAGCGACAAAACGTATTAGCACCGCTATGTTGCGCCGCATTATGGACATGGCACAAGCCGATCATCAGCCGCCACTTGTACGTGGTCGCCGTGTTAAGCTTAAATATGCCCATGCCGGTGGTTATAACCCACCACGTATTGTGATCCACGGTAACCAAGTACATGACTTACCAGATAGTTACAAACGTTACCTAATGAATTACTACCGTAAAGCCTTAAAAATTATGGGTACGCCGATCAAAATTGAATTTAGAGAAGGTGATAACCCATTTGCTGGGCGCACTAACAAAGTAACACTTTCACAAAAACGTAAAATTCGTGCGTTTAGTAAAGAAAATCGCAATAAATCGTAAGACTGTTGTAAGCTTTAAAAAATGGTGTGCTTATTAAGCATGCCATTTTTTTTCGCTATATTTTTATTGTTGTGCTTTATTTATAAGCTGGACAATCAAAAAGAGAACAATAAATGGAGTTTGTCAGTCAGGTGATCTATGTGGATAACGTTGAAGAAACCTTAGACTTTTATTATCAAGCATTTGGGCTAACTACTTATAGCCTCAGTGATGACGTTGAATTTGGCGAGCTAAACACAGGCACTATAAAATTAGCGTTTGTTACCCACCCTGTAGCACAAGCACAATTTAAGCAAGGATATATTCGCTCACATCCTAAACAACCCGCTTTAGGCTTTGAACTGCGCTTTAGTTGTACTAATTTAAGTGAAAGCTACGATAAAGCCATCTTGGCGGGTGCAGAGCCATTACATTCACCGACTCAAAAAGATAACCAATACTATGCATACGTACGTGCTACTGAAGGTACTTTAATTTGTTTAGTGCAAGCTTAAAGTAACTATTGTATTCATTGAAATAGCATCAAAGTTTAACCAAGTAGACATATTAACAACACCTTTTCGTCATCTTTAATCCTTATTCTGGCGGTAATTTAAATAAGGAGAAAACAGCATGAATACGCTACTACTAACACTTTTATTATTAAGCCCAAATCAAGCATCGTTAACCGAGCAAGTACAACTGGAATTAACACATAACCTTAAAACTCTACATCAAGAAAATAAAATCGCTTTAAAAAAGCAACTTAAGCTTACCCTTGATAATACAGAATTAGCGCTGCCTATAGCCATGAATCCTGAAGTGATTGTTAAAAACCAAGCAACTGATAACATAAAGCAACTTAACCAAGACTAAGTTGCTACTTTCACTAATAGAACGAGATTAACGCTAATTCAACTAAGTTTTCAGTGTTATTAGGGTTATCTAAACTTTAATTCTCAGCGAGTGCCTTTTCAATCAAGGGTACTAGTGGTGCTGGTAAAGTAATATGCCCCGCCAGTACAAAGTCGTGCGCTTGTGCTGACATTTTTTGCCAAGTGCGGCGAAGAATACCTATCCATTTTTGTTCATCATAATCAGGCTTAGTTTGCGCAAATGCCAACATGTAGTGCTCAATAAACACCAAGCTTGCAATATCTTCAACTAATTGGCTATCTGGGTTACGTTTTATTTGCTGTTTAGCAACTGCGGCATAGACTCGGTCTTGATCTTTTTGCGTACAACCTGCTTGCTGCATTAGTTCAACAACAGTACTGGCATGAAAAATATAAAGCGCACTGCGCCATTGATGATAACCTTGCTTATTCATGGGGAAATCACTTCGCGGTGAACACCAGCGTTTAATGTGCTGCGCTCGAACTGCTATATGCATTAACTCGTCGGCATCAGGCTGAAAACGATTGAGCATATCTGTCATCCGCTCTGAGTATAAGCGCTCTTTAGGCCAGTCTTTATTGTTATGCTGCTGTTGGTTTGGATCTTGGCTGTTTGCCTCATCAATTAATGCGATTACGTGTTGCAACATCGGTGACTCGTTATTGTTATTTAACTAATAGCTCTATTCTAATCAGCAAGTTGCTAATTAGCTAGAAGGAAAATAAGGCAAAAATGATTTTGCTATATTTATCCAGCACAACAGGATAGTTTTTATTATTGAGCTGTTTTGTCAGTATCATTTTCAAATATTTTTAACTTACCAAAAAAATGAAAGAAATTTACTTCTCATCCTGTCTAACTACATGAGAGTAATACTAACAGAAGAAATTCATATGTGTTCATCCCCTAAATCAAGTCGAGCAGTTAGTGCTAGTAAACCAATAAAAGCGTTTGGAGAAGATCTTTCTAAAGAGCAACGGTTGCACTTTACAGAAGTAGCTAACCGTGCCGATGAGCGACGCAAAAAAAGGGTTGAGGAAAAACGTCGCTGGGAGCAAAAACATAATACCGGTAGAAACAAACAGCAACAAACTTCCGTTTGGCAATGGCTAAACAATTTTTTTGCTTCTCTTGCTACTAGATAGATTATTACCTGAGTCAAGATAGTAGGTTTGAGTTTCCTGGAAAATATTTTATTTCAATCTGATATTTGCGCATTTTTGAGCGTAGTGTGTTGGGGTTTATATTGAGTAAACTAGCAGCTCCCCCTTCACCACTTATTTTTCCATTGGTGACCTTGAGTGCATTATTTATCGAAGAGACAATGGTTTTTTCTAGAGGCTCGATTGATACGTTTTTATCGAGCTTATTTTCATGATTGTTATTTTCAGCAGGGATGGAAGGTGCCGTCACTTTAAAGCTGGGACCAAGAGATGCTTCAATATCTAACTGCTTTCCTTGACCGAGTATTGCAGCTCGTTCCATAACAACTTGCAGCTCACGCACATTCCCCGGCCAATGATAAGCTTGGAGCATAGTAGCTTGATGTGAAGTTGGAGGAATATAAGGTAGCCCTAACTTCTTTGCTGCACGTTCAGAAAAATGATTTGCTAAAGCGGAAATATCTTGTTTTCTTTCTCTCAATGAAGGTAAGTAAATTGGAAAAACATTGATTCGGTACCATAAATCTTCACGAAATAATTTTTCATTGACCATGTCCGAAAGGTTTCTATGTGTGGCAGCTATTATTCTCACATTAACGTTTATTTCACGTTCACCACCCACTCTATTAAGTGTCCCTTCTTGCAATACTCTTAGTAATCGTGTTTGAGCAGCTAATGACAGCTCACCAATCTCATCCAGAAATAATGTGCCGCCGTCAGCACGTTCGAACCAACCTAGCTTAACACCGGCTGCCCCCGTGAAACTGCCTTTTTCATGTCCAAATAATTCTGAATCAATTAAATCAGGCGAAATAGCACCACAGTTTACTCTGATAAATGCTTTGTCTGCTCGAGGGGACTGCTCATGAATGGCTCTGGCAACGACTTCTTTACCTGAGCCTGTTTCACCTCGAATCAAAGCTGTTAAATCAGATGGAGCCACGATATTCACTTGCTCCATAGTTTGAGCTAACCCATGTGATGAGCCAATTATTTGATTGTCCATATTATCCTTGCCCATTTTGGATAACAGATCTTGGCATTGTGATTGCACAACTTTAGTCGCTTGTAGTAATTTTTGATGCTGTAAGTAATTGTTGGCAGCAACTGAAAAAATAGGGAGCAACCCAGGAATATAATCAAAAGCAAATGTAACTTGCTCTCGACGATAAATAAATGCAAGTAGTATTTGTTGATCTGCTGCGCAACTTAATTTACTTAATATCACACAATGTTGCTGATCTTGTTGCAGTGGTAATACACGTGTTACCTGAGAGCGAAATCGTTCGTCAGCAAACCACTGTTGAATCTCTCCATGCAATAAACTGAGTTCAACATTTTTGCTTTGTGAGAATGAACTTGCTAAAAAACGAATTTTTTCAGGTTGCTGTTGCCACCTTACCACCCCAATTTCATTCATAGAAAATTCTCTTTTAAGGAAGGGGAGCAACTCTTCGAGTAATTTAGGCAACTCCGGTGTTTCTGCAACTTTTCGCCAAAAAATGGCGAGCAATTCGGACGTTAATATCATGTAAATGGCCTGTACTTACTAAATAAGACGAATCTATCACAATAAACCAACAATTGATGATATATAAAAACCAATACTTATATCAATTTAATATATACAAAAAAATCAAAACCTTACCTTTGGCTCGAAATTTGATGTAGCTCACTAGTCATGTATATATTTTTTACTTTTAATTAGGAGAGGGAATGAAAACGACTACATTGATAGTGCCTGGTTATCGCGGCAGCGGACCTCAACATTGGCAAAGCTGGCTTGAAAGCCGGATCGAAGATAGTCATCGTGTAACAGGGATTGACTGGGATTCACCAGAACTGCTGAAATGGGCTGAAGTATTAAGCGCAGAAATAGCAAAAACAACAGGAAAAGTTTGGATCGTCGCCCATAGCTTTGGCTGCCTTGCAAGTGCTGTTGCGATACAAGATTGGAAACATAAAATTGCCGGCGTGTTGTTTGTCGCACCTGCTACACCACGACGTTTTACTTTAGCGGGGCCAATACAGGAAGGTGTTCCCGGAAATGAAATAAATATATCTGCATCTATTCCTTATCAAAATCTGGATACATTTGGTGTGCTTGTTGCGAGCCGAGATGATCCGTGGATGCCTTTTGAAGAAGCACAAAGTTGGGCTAATAACTGGGGTCTTGCAACCTATGACGCCGGATTTAGCGGCCATATTAATGAAGCGTCAGGTCATGGAGCATGGCCTGACGGAGAAGAGTTACTTAATGCGATATTTTTCGCTACTGGAAACAAAAAAGAAAGCGAGTTTACACTTCCATTTTTAAAGAGTCGAGTTTCATAAGTTTTGTGCTTTTTTAAAAATAGCAAAAACTCCATTCTGCTCGAAATAACTAAAGAATAGAGTCTGTCTGAGGTGAGAGATTAGACCGTTTAAGAAACAGCGTTGTAAAAAGCCGAGATATATAAAATCTCGGCTTAAACTCACATTATAATATTTATATTTAATTTAAAAATGTTTAACGCGCTAAAGCTTGTGCAAGATCAGCGATTAAATCGTCAGGATCTTCCACTCCTATACTCAACCTAATCAGATTATCATTAACCCCAGAAGCTAACCTGCTTTCAACATCCATTGCAGCATGAGTCGTGCTGGCAGGGTGACAGGCTAGGCTTTCTAAATCACCTAAACTAACAGCTTGAGTAAACAGCTTTAAATGGTCTAAAAAACGTGCTACTCGGCTAAATCCTCCCTCCAGTTCAATGCTCACCATCCCGCCAAAGGCATTTATTGTTTCCCTCAAAACTTGATAGCCTTGATCCTCTAAGCGACCAGGATAATAGATTTTTACAACATTTGGGTGTGCCGCAAGAAAAGCAGCAACTTTAGCAGCGCCCGCAATATGTGCATCCATTCTAAGTGCTAAAGTACGTAAACCACGCTGAAGTAAATAGGCTTCCTGTGGCCCAATAGCAGCTCCTATATGCTTAAGTGCTATGGTGCGAATTGGCTGCATTAACGCTTTACGCCCGGCGACCACACCCGCGATTAGATCACCATGACCACTTAAATATTTAGTAGCGCTGTGCATTACTATATCTATACCATGTTCCAATGGTTTGAATAAATAGGGTGTTAAAAAAGTATTATCACAAATGGTGATTGCCCCAACCCGCTCAGCTGCTAACATGACCTTACGATAATCACTGACCTTTAAAGTCGGATTAGTAATTGGTTCAAATAAAATAATTTTTGTCTCGGGGGTTATCTCTGACAATAGGTGAGCATCATCTTGATAACGACGTACTGTAATGCCCGCTCGAGTAAGCGTCTGAATTAAAAATGCTGCGGTGCCTCCATATACAGGATCAATAAATGCAACTTCATCACCTTGACTTGCCAATGAATAAAAAATACTACTGATTGCTGCCATACCACTGGCAACAACGAGTGCTTCATCTGCTCCTTCTAGCTGTGCCAATTGTTGTTCAAGTGTTTGTACGGTGGGATTGGCCATGCGACTGTAGATAAAACCAGGCTGTTCACCTGCAAAACGAGCTCGCCCATCTTCGGCACTGCCATAAGCAAAAGTGCTACTTTGATAAATAGGTGTCGTAAGGGCTCCTGTTGAGTTTTCAGCGGTATGATTGGTGTGAAGTAATTTAGTTTTGAACTGCATAATAGCTCCTAATTATAATTAAATAGCATCGGCAAATGAGGCATAATGAGCTTTCGCAACATCAGGATGTGAGCGTAAACGCCCTTTTAATACGTTTTGCCCAACTTGATTAAAGAGTGGATTTAATGGATCGCTTGCCGGCCCTTGAGCTTGGCGTGCCAAATATTCAGGCAAAGGTAACAATGGCACCGTTGCGTTCAACTGTGCCGCCATAAAAAAGGCGCAAGAGTAGCGATCAACTCCAGCTTGTGGACTAGTGACTCTGTGATAAGTCGCTTTTAAATATCCATTAGAGGCTAACTCAAGTAATTCACCTATGTTAACAACAAAAGCGCCTGCAACAGGCGGTACACTTAACCAGCCGTTGTCAGTCTGAACTTCTAAACCAGATTGCTCATCTTGCAACACTAAGGTGAGGTAGCCTGGATCCTTGTGCGCTCCAACACCTTGGGCTGAAGTATGCCTTTTACTATTTGGATAGCGAATAAGTTTCATGTGTTGGTAAGGGCTATTTCCTATCGTGGCATCAAATGCAGTTTCAGGTTGTTCTAATGCTACTGCAAGAGCTTTTAATAGCGATACACTGATAGCAGCTAAATCTTGTTGCCATCTCAATAAAATCGATTTCATCTGCGGTAAGTTTTGCGGCCATTGATTAGGCCCTTGTAACTGACACCAGATAGGTAAATCGTGACTTGGCATATGAATCGCCTCTTCTTTCATTATGTCAAATTGTTCGCGCAAATCAGGCCTACCGAGTGTTAATTCACCCTGCAAGCGGGTATAACCGCGAAAATGAGGACTATTCGTCATCTCAACTGCTAGCTTTTCAGGCATTGGTAATGCAAAGAAATCTTTTGTTAGTTGCAGTATTTGCTGTTGTCTCGCAAGCTCAATGCCATGACCAGTCAAGTAAAAAAAACCTATTTTTCTAGCTGCATCTGCAAGTTTACTAATAAAAGCCTGACGACTTCGTCCATCCCCATGCCAATCGCTTAAATTCAATACCGGTAATTGTTCCATGAATCACTCCATTTCAATATGTAATTTGAGCTGGAGTGTATTGCTTTATCGATATTTGGATAACTAACTAATAACTATTTGATATATTAAATGGTTATAATATAACTTTTAGATATATGGAGGTCCAGACCGCTAAACTTCCATATATTTGTAAACAAGGATTTGGCTATTTCGCTTATGATCAAAAATCGTTAAATAAGACAGATTCACTACATTTAATAAAACCATTGGTTATATAGGACGCTTATAAAAACACTTTTTAGAATATACATAAAAATCAACAATTTAAAAATGGCACGAATATAGCTTTAGCTATGTAAGCTATTAATAAATTAGGAATTTAACTCAATGCGAACGATACCATTTTTTACTACAAGTTTACTCTTATTTGGAATTACAGCTCCGGTACTTGCAAACTCTAACGCTTCACAAAATGAAGCGATAGCGGAAGAAATTAATGATTTACACAACAAAATTGCGGCGCTAGAAAAGCGCTCCCAATCAAGTTGGGTCGATAATTTAAAAGTGGGTGCTTTTATTCAGGCAGATGCCCGCTATTTTACTGATGACGATACCGGAACCGATACGTTTTTGATCCGCCGAGCGCGTATAGATGTACGTGGCAAAATCAATAACACCTTTAGTTTTCGTATTTTGCCGGAATTTGGTGATGGTAAAAATGGCGAATTACTAGATGCTTACCTTGACTGGAAAACCAGTGAAAGTGCAGCATTGCGTATAGGTAAGTTTAAATCATCAATCGGTTTGGAGCGTGTGCAATCAGGCTCAAGGTTATTGTTTCTTGAGCGCGGCTTAACTGACAACTTAGTGCCTAATCGTGATGCAGGGATTGCCTGGAATTATAAAACTAAAGAGCAACAAGTAACTATTGGCATCGCTAACAACGCCGGAGATCGTATCGACGCTGGCGTAGATAACGACGATACTAAAGCCGTTTATGCTCGTATTTACTGGCAGCCTGAATATTTAGGAGGTTTAGGAATAGGTATCGCGAGCAGCCTCGCTGAATCAGAACTAAACAGCAGTTTACCCACCTATAAAACCTCCAGCCGAGCTACTGTGTTTCGCTATAACAGTGATGTTCTGCGAGATGGTAAGGAAACTCGTGTAGCTCCCCATTTTACTTATTACAACGGTCAGTTTGGCGCATTTGGTGAGTATGTTGCATCTTCATTGGAGCTGACCAATAGTCAGAACCAGCAAGTTGACATTACCAACACCGCTTGGCAAGTCGTCGCCAGTTGGATCGTCAGCGGTGAGCAGAACAGCTGGGGTGGGGTGAAACCTGCATCAGATAGTGGAGCTTGGGAAGTGGTTGCTCGTCTGGCTGAGCTGAATATAGATGAGGATGTTTTCATAGCTCACGCCGATGCAGCACGTTCCGTCAGCAATATTCGGTCCGCCACTGTGGGGGTGAACTGGCATGTCAATAACAATGTGAAAGTATTAGTAAACTATGAAATCAGTGATTTTGATAATGGAAAATCTGTAAGCCTAGATCGCCTTGATGAAAAACTGCTTTCTGCACGCCTGCAATTAACCTTTTAATACATTAATTTATAACGGAGAAGTAAAAATGAGAAAACTACTAAGTATTGTGGCACTCGCTAGCAGTGTATTATTAACACCTATAGCTTTAGCTGAAACAAAAACATTATTGAATGTGTCTTATGACCCGACCCGTGAATTCTATAAAGAATATAACGAGGAATTTGCCACTTACTATAAAGCTCGTACTGGTATTGATGTACAGGTGCGTCAGTCTCACGGAGGGGCTGGCAAACAAGCCCGCGCAGTGATCGACGGTTTGCAGGCTGATGTGCTAACTCTGGCACTGGCTTATGATATTGACGCCATATCGGAACGCGCGGGGCTATTTGATAAGAACTGGCAAAAGCGCTTACCTTATGGCAGTGCTCCTTACACCTCTACCATTGTATTTTTGGTACGCAAGGGCAACCCTAAAAATATTAGTGATTGGGATGACTTGGTAAAACCTGGTATAGAGGTAATTACCCCAAATCCGAAAACCTCTGGCGGTGCTCGCTGGAACTATCTAGCGGCTTGGGCTTATGCCGAACAGCGCTACGGCAGTGAAGAAAAGACCAGTGAGTTTGTCAGCAAATTATATCGCAATGTACCTGTGTTGGATTCGGGAGCCAGAGGTTCAACCAATACCTTTGTGCGTAATGGTATTGGTGATGTGTTATTAGCTTGGGAAAACGAAGCGCTGCTCGCCACAACTAAGCTTAGTGATGCTGCTGAATTTGAAATTGTAGTACCGTCACTGAGTATTCTCGCCCGTCCTCCGGTTACTCTTGCGGATAAGCATGCTAAAAATCATAACGTTGAAGAAGAAGCTAAGGCTTATCTGGAATATCTATACAGCCCTGTAGCTCAGCGTTTGGCAGCTAAACACTTTTACCGTCCAGTGCATCCTGAATTCGCTGATCAGAAAGATTTACAGCGCTTCCCTGATGTAACCCTGTTTACCGTTGATGATGTATTTGGGGGCTGGCAACAAGCTCAAAAGAAGCACTTCAATGATGGCGGCGTGTTTGACAAAATTTATCAGCCAGGGCGTTAATTATGTCTTTGAGCAAGTTGAAAACTTACTCGGTGTTACCAGGCTTTTCATTAAGCTTGGGATATACCCTTTTTTATCTAGGGCTGATAGTGCTGCTGCCAATAAGTGCGTTGGTGGTAAAAACGATGAGTCTGAGTTGGAGCGAGTTTTGGAGCGTGATTACCGATGCCAGAGTAGTCGCCTCATATAAATTAACATTCGGAACAGCGTTATTCGCAGCAAGTGTGAACCTCGTATTTGGATCATTAGTCGCATGGGTATTGGTGCGATACCAATTTAAAGGCAAGCGGATTGTGGACGCCCTGATTGACTTACCTTTTGCACTGCCAACGGCGGTAGCGGGTATTGCCCTGGTCGCCATTTATGGGCCTAACGGACCTATAGGGTCAGTGTTACTGGAATGGGGAATAAAAGTGGCATATACCCCTATTGGTATTACCCTAGCGTTGATTTTTATTGGCTTTCCCTTTGTAGTTCGTACGGTGCAGCCAATTTTGGAGGACTTTGAACAAGAACTTGAAGAAGCCTCAGCAGCGCTAGGCGCAGGCCGCTGGTATACCATTCGTCGGGTGATATTACCGCACTTGTTCCCATCAATGTTGACCGGCTTTGCCCTGGCATTTGCACGAGGCGTTGGCGAATATGGTTCGGTAATTTTCATCGCTGGAAATATTCCAATGGTGTCTGAGATCACCCCCCTACTGATCATCACCAAACTGGAACAATATGATTATGCTGGTGCCACGGCTATTGCCTGTGCCATGCTGTTATTCTCGTTGTTGATGTTACTGGTGATCAATGGTTTGCAAGGTTGGCTTGAGCGCAGAGAAAAACAATTTGATGGAGTAATGGCCTGATGATTATAGCAACCAAAAAGTGGTTTGAAGATCGACCAACAATGACGGTTTATCAGCCTGCGGTAACCGAAAAAACATGGGTTAGAAGGACATTATTGACGCTCGCACTGACATTTATAGTTGCTTGTTTAATTTTACCGTTATTAATGGTGCTTTACGAAGCGCTTCGCTCTGGCTGGGATGTATACCTTGCGTCAATCACTGAACCAGATGCTCTTGCGGCTATTCGTCTGACATTACTAGTTGCGGCGATCTCGGTGCCACTTAACTTAGTATTTGGCGTGATGGCTTCATGGGCAATAGCTAAATTTGACTTTTTCGGTAAACGTTTCTTATTAACACTAATCGATTTGCCGTTTTCTGTCAGTCCCGTTATTGCTGGCTTAGTGTTTGTATTGCTATTTGGTGCAGGCGGATGGTTTGGTGACGAAGTTACGGCTATGGGCTGGCAAATCGTTTTTGCCGTACCAGGGATTGTGTTGGCCACACTATTTGTCACCTTTCCATTTGTCGCAAGGGAATTGATCCCACTGATGCAAAGCCAAGGTACAGATGAAGAGGAAGCTGCCAGAGTGTTAGGGGCATCTGGCTGGACTATCTTCAAAAAAGTAACCTTACCAAATATTAAATGGGGTTTGCTGTACGGAGTCATTTTATGTAACGCCCGTGCTATGGGCGACTTTGGTGCTGTTTCTGTGGTATCTGGGCATATTCGTGGGGTAACAAATACCCTGCCATTACATGTTGAGGTAGTTTACAACGAGTATCAATTTACAGCGGCATTTTCCTGTGCATCGTTATTGGCGTTTTTAGCCATTATTACCCTGATTATAAAAGAAGTTTTGCACCGTAACCTACAGAATCAACGAGTGAAATCATGAGTATTGAAGTAAATAATTTATTTAAACATTTTGGTAATTTTACAGCTTTGAATGATGTTAGTATTACCTTTCCAAGCGGTTCATTAGTGGCTTTATTGGGGCCATCTGGTTGTGGTAAAACCAGCCTACTGCGTGTTATTGCAGGGTTAGAGCAAGCCGATGCTGGCGAAGTGTTAATTAACGGTAAGAATACAGCTGGGCAGGATATTCGCTCTCGACAAGTAGGATTTGTTTTTCAGCATTACGCATTATTCAAACATATGTCGGTATTTGAAAATGTCGCGTTTGGACTTAAAGCAAAGCCGCGAGGTGATCGTCCAACTGATGACGAAATTAACCTTAAAGTCATGCATCTGCTAGAGCTTGTGCAACTAGAGTGGTTGGCGGATCGCTATCCCGCACAATTATCGGGCGGTCAACGTCAGCGGGTTGCATTAGCCCGAGCCTTAGCAATTGAACCAAATGTGTTGTTATTAGATGAGCCTTTTGGGGCGCTGGATGCCAAAGTACGCAAGGAGTTGCGCCGCTGGTTACGCCGTTTGCACGATGAGCTGCATATCACCAGCTTATTTGTTACACATGACCAAGAAGAAGCGCTGGAGGTCGCTGATCAAATCGTAGTAATGAACAAAGGGAAGATTGAGCAAATTGGTACCGCGCAGCAAATCTATGAACAACCCGCCAGTGAATTTGTTTATCAATTTATTGGTACAACGAATAAATTGCCTGCATCGTTGCAATCGTCAGAAGAAGACAAAAAAACGTTAACACACTATTGCCGTCCCCATCAATTTAGCGTTTATAACGAAGAGCAACCTCATACCCAAACAGCAACATTATTACGTTCATTATTAATTGGGGGGACTGCACGGTTAGACGTTGTGCTAGAGGATAAAACAGATATAGAAATTGAATTGTCACGAGCAGACTTTCTTGCGCTAGAATTACGTGACGGACAAAATATTTGGTTCAAAGCTAATCAAGTGACTCAATTTTAAGCCAGTAAATTAGTATAGCAGTGGCTAGCCACTGCTATGTTTTATGCCAAGGTTAAAGGCCAAAATAGATATAAAATGGATACTGTAGCTGTGCCAATGAATAAATTCATTGGCAGGCCAATTTTTAGAAAGTCATTAAATTTATAGTTACCAGGCCCCAATACCATCAAATTAGTCTGATAACCTAGCGGAGTTGCAAAGCTTGCTGATGCCGCCATCATAATGGCAAAAATATAAGGTTCAGCATTTAACGCTGCTTTATCTGTGATTTCAATAATAATTGGTAAAATTAAAACTGCGGCGGCATTGTTGGTAATGACTTCAGTCAGTATTGAAACGGTCACATAGGTCAAAATTAATAACAACAGTGCATTGCCCGCGCTAATATTTACAATATTATCAGCAATAAAACTGGCGACACCGGTCTTTTGCAGTGCAAGACCTAATGAAAAAGAGGCGGCTATGGTCAATATGACTGTCAAATCGAGGCTTTTTTCTGCCTGCTTAACCGATAAACACCCCATTGCTAGCATAAGTCCCGCACCAACTAACGCCGCATTTAACATTGAGGTGATACCAAATGCAGCAGATAATACGGCGCACACTAATATTCCCCATGATAAATTGGCTTTTTCATGATTAGGCTGCTCGTGATCTAAAACATTCACAAGGAGAAAGTCTTTGTTATACTTTTGCCTTGATATAAATGCTGGTCTTGCTTCAAGTAGTAATGTATCGCCCGCTTGGATTTTTATGCCTCCTAAGTTAGACTTTAAACGTTCGCCATTTCTTGCAACCGCAAGTACGACTGCGCCATACCTATTTCTAAACTTTGAATCTCTAATCGCGCTTCCCAATGCTTCACAATGCGGTGACACGACGACTTCAACTAATGTGCGCCCTGATTTTTTTTCATCTAATGAAGATTTATCCTGATTTAAAGGCGCCTCAATACCATTGATTTTTAATAGATCTGTGATGGCTTCAGTCTGTCCTGCAAATACTAGCCTGTCGTTTCCATAGAGTATTTCATCGGATGAAACTGCGCTAAGAGTTGTATTATCCCTTTCAATTTCAACTAAATAAATTCGTTTTAAATTTCTAAGTCCAGCTTCTGCAATTGACTTCCCAACCAAAGGACCATTATTGGAAATACACACTTCCAGAGTAAATTCTCTGAGATCTGAAAACGGCTTACTCTCACGCTTATTTGGTAACAAGAAGGGAGAAATAAAGTAAATAAACACCATTCCCAAGATTGCAATAGGTAAACCAATAAGGGTTATATCAAACAGTCCGAATCCTGGGTTACCAGTAATGCTTTGATACTGACCATTTACTACCAAATTAGTGCTTGTTCCAATAAGGGTAATTGTTCCTCCCAGTATCGCAGTATAGCTAAGCGGTATTAATAGCCTCGAAGGAGCTAAATCATTTTTCTTTGACCACGCCATTATTGCGGGGATCATGGTGGCAACAACAGGTGTGTTATTTAGGAACGCACTCAATGGCACCACTGGAATGAAAATCCTAAGCAGTGCTGCACGTAAGTTTTTGGGCGAACCTAATAGTTTATTAACTAAAATATCTATCCCACCTGAATGGTGTATTCCAGCAGCGACCACAAACATTGCTGCAACAGTTATCAACCCTGAGTTACTAAACCCAGCTAATGCCTCACTGGTTGTTAAAATACCACTCACACTGAGTATTGTCAGTGCTGCCAGCATCACAACATGAGGCGCGATTTTCGTTCTGATCAACGTTAGAAGCACTAAGAGTGTTAAGCCTAAAGTAAGCCATCCGGAAAAACTCATACTTGATTGTTCCAATTATAATTTATCCCACTAGATTAGCATTTATTTGATATTCCAAAAAAGATATATTCAAATGAAAGGTATAACAAAAGGGAATATAGATATAGAAAATAATTTAGCTGGGAATAAACTTTCATTATTAGGCTCGATGAGCATTAAATAATTGTAGTTGTGTTTAAGCTTTTCATACTTTATGACAACCCCCTCTGACGTGGAAAAACAAATGAAGGTTATTACGAACAATATCTCAGTGTTTTTAATGCCGTAGGTGGTGTCTGTAGCTTTTAGCGTCGAGAGACTCGATCTGAACGCTATCATCATACGTATTATCACCTCTACTAATAAATTAAACTACCAGATACATTACATAGATACGACATTCCATATCACTGTTAAGATTAATCCCAGCACCTTGCCTAGGTATATGTATTGGGAAATTAAATTATACCTACCGCATGCTATTCAGTTTCATACCAATTAGTTAAAAACACTTCCTTTAAAATAAATTGCACGGTAATCACCGAGCTGTCTAATTGGTTCGGTGTTTACCTTACGAAGCTTACTGACCATAAATAGTCACCACTACAGCGCCGCCTAAACCAATATTATGCTGTAGCGCAAATTTTGCGCCTGTTACTTGGCGTTTACCGGCCTCACCTCGCAAATGCCAACATAATTCAGCACATTGCGCTAACCCTGTTGCCCCAATGGGATGGCCTTTCGACATCAGCCCCCCTGAGGGACCAACCACAAATTTACCGCCGTAGGTATTATCATTTTTTTCAACTAACTCTATTGCTGCGCCTTCTGCACACAGACCTAAGGCTTCATAATTAATTATTTCGTTAGGCGTAAAGCAGTCATGTAATTCAATAACATCTATCTCTTGTGGGCCAATACCCGCACTATTATATGCTTTATTCGCAGCGCGCTTAGTCATATCAGCACCCACTGAAGAAATTGGATCTTGCCATGACACTTGCGTGTCTGTCGTCATGGTTTGAGCTAGGATCTTCACGCCATGCGATAGGCCATTTCGTTTGGCAAACGCTTCGCTACAAATAATCGCAGCTGCCGCTCCACAGGTTGGTGGGCAAGCCATAGTACGCGTTAAGTAGTTATCAAAAATAACTTTATCATTGAGTACATCAGCCATTGTTAATGGGGTATTAAACAACGAGTACGGATTATTGACAGCGTGAGAGCGAGATTTCACAGCCACTTTGGCAAATAAGCTCGCATCTACATGATATTTTTCCATATAATGACGCCCCGCACTGCCAAATGCCCTTAAAGCGATAGGCCCTTGTGGTACATTAAATTGCTCATAAACAGGCTCAACGCGATCAAATGGGCTTTCTCTATCTTGCCAATGTGACACTAACGCCCCCGGTTGCATTTCTTCAAAACCGAATGCAAGTGCACATTCAACTTCACCAGACAACACAGCTTGCCTTGCTAAATATAGCGCTGATGAACCACTTGAACAATTGTTATGAACGTTGACGATTGCTATACCACTTTGAATAACATCATAAAAAGCATGCTGTCCAGATGTACTATCACCATAAATATAAGCTGCGAATGCTTGCTCGATTTGTTTGGCGGTAATACCTGCATCTTTCACTGCCATTTTAATCGCATTAGCAGCCATGACACGATAAGGCTGATGCTGACCTGGCTTTTGAAACTTGGTCATGCCTACACCTGCAACAATTACATGGCTCATATTTATTCACTTTTATTATTGTTAGTTATTAGCAGTGTACTACTAAAAGAGAGAATATCGAGCGCTTTAAATTTAGCAATATTAAAATATAAACATAACAAGTAAGCAGCAAAAGATGACTGGTGCGAAACAGCCATTTTTCATTCCAGCGTTGAAATATAAAATTTAAAAATAGCGTTTTAGCTTTTATATAATGCTGGTTAATTCAACAGTCATAATTCTGCAATTAAAATAGCGGATAATTTCTATCCGATTTAACTGATGATGAAAAGACGTTCCGCTGAAATGACAGTTTCTCAAGTGCATTTAAATTTTGCACTGCCTTCTTTTGAAGGCCCATTTTCTACTGCTATGGCTCATAATACCATTTATGACGGCTTACCTATTGCTGCGGATGAAAATCATAATATTCAGTTTATTTGCGAGTTGCCTGATGATGTAAATGAAGGAGATGTTATTTCGTTAAGCGCAACAAATATCACGGCCAGAAATGCGCGCTATTTTGTGCAACACACAGTAACTCAAGGTGATCTCGAAGCAGGGATAGCACCACTCGCTTTTCAGCACATTAGTCATAGTGATAAGTATATACTGCAATTAATGTTGCATGGGTTACATGACACTCTCAAAGACAGTATTGAGTTTGATGCCTTTATTGAAGCGTATGGATCTGGTTATCAACAACATGATACGAGTCAGCAAGGTGCGATGCTCAGTAAAGAGCAATCTTTTAAACAGTTTATCGTAAGTTGCAGCAGCTCATTTTTATCATTTTTTTAATCTGCAAAGCTAATTTTTCCCATAGTGACATAAGGAATACCTTGCTCTGCATTACCAAAACGGCTTTGTCCTCCAGCAAGGCACTCGTTAGCTAAAATAGCAAATAAAACGGCCTCTTTAGCATCAGGGTCAATTCCCAGTGCCTGGGTATTTTTAACCTCACTTAATGGTGGGCATAAAGATAAAATATGCTCCATTAGTAATGGGTTATGAATACCTCCACCACTTGCATATACTGCAATATCAAAAAGTTGTTCGCTACATTGGTTAATTGCTTTTGCAATCATCAACGCGGAAAAACGATTAAGTGTTGCCATAACATCATAATGACTAATATCAAGGGTGTTGCTGATAGCTTGTGCGTTGGTTAAGTAAGCAAGATTGAATACCTCTGGCCCCGTGGTTTTTGGAAAAGCTAAATCAAAAAATGCGTCATTACAAAGCACTTCAAGTAACGAAGTATTAATAACACCTTGCTTGGCAATCAGGCTGTCTTTGTCGTAATGCAATGGTGCAAAATGCGTTTGCACATAAGCATCCATAATCGTATTGCCTGGGCCAATATCAGAGCTAAATACTGCATTCGTATCCGCTGATTTTGGTAAAAAGGTTAAATTAGCAATACCACCCATATTTAATAAAATACGATTTTCTTGATGGCTGGTAAAGAATAAGTAATCACCATATACCGCAAGCGGCGCGCCTTCACCACCGGCTGCAATGTGTTTTTGTCGAAAATCGCCAATCGTCGTAATGCCGGTCGTTACAGCTAAATGATCACTATCGCCAATTTGCAACGTGCCATGGTTAAAATCATCATGTTGATGCTGGCTTTTTGGACAGTGATAAATAGTTTGTCCATGGCTTGCTATTACATCAATATCCTCGGCGGGTACTTGCCATTTAGCTAAGCACTGCTTGACCATAGTGCCATGCAATTTACCGATCCACGGGTTAAGTAAGGTCACCAGCTCTAAGTCGCATTCACGTTTAGCAAACACCTGTTTTATTTTTTGTTTATAGTCATCATCATAGTCAACTGTATCAAAAGCTAAAACGTCTATTTTGGTTTGCATTCCTTGCCCTGAGACTTTGCACAATGCCACATCTAAGCCATCCAGCGACGTACCACTCATTAAACCAATGATCAATTTATGAGATTTTTTAGCGCTTTGATAAAGCTTAGCGATGTGTGGATGCATACGGTGTTACCTCTTGGACGCTGAGAAATTAAATTACACGACAGGAATATTATATATCATTAAATACAAAAAATAAGAATAATTATTGCAAAAATGTAAAATTGCTTTAAAGTTGTTCTATAAGTTTGTTATTTCTGAATTTCAATCTAGGCTACAGGTACACTGTTCACTTTATGAACACAAAAGCGTAATGAATAACAGTTCAATATTAAATTAATCCTTTTATTCAATTTGAATATATAACACAGGATTACCCCTAAGCGCACCCTGCCCGGTGCGCTTTTTACTTTGTACTTAGTGTTTTTTACTTGGTTAAGCTACCTGGCTGTGCAGCTATGATCTTGGTATTTTTTGTCTTCATTAAAGTTAAATAAACACCAACTGCACTGATAGCTAACCCTAATATAGCAGGTACAGTAATTGCCTCACCAAACATTACCCAAGCCCATAACGTTGTTACCGGTGGTGTTAAATAAATTAGACTCGACACCCGTGTTGCAGAGCTTTTCGATAGGATCTGCCAATATAATCCATAAGCGCCTAAGGTAGAAAATAATATAAACCAAACCACCGCATAGACGAAATTCAAACTAATTTCGGGAACTAAACCACCATTAAAGTAAGCAAGAGGCATAAAGAGCGCACTAGTAATTAAACATTGTATAGTGAGCGATGGCAAAATACTCACTTTACTCGGCTTAGCTTTCGCTACAAATGTTGCGATAACTATGCATATCATACTAAGCAACGCTAAAGCGTAAGCAAGCAAAGGTGAGTCGTTTAAGCCACCAACAACAGTGACAGCGACACCAACAAAGCCTAAACAAAGACCTATCCACTGCTTTAAAACAACTTTCTCAGACAACACAATACCAGCAAGTGCAGCAGTGACTATAGGTTGTAATGAAGCAATTAACGCTGCCGTTCCTGGAGAAACCCCCATATCAATTGCTGCGATAATCGTCGCTAAATAACCAAACATAGCAAAGCCACCAATAACACACTGTTGGAGTAAATCCCGTTTAGTTAGCTTCGTTAAAACCTTTATTGAAAAAGGCAGTAAAATGACTGATGTGATTAAAAACCGCCAAAACAACACTGTAAAAATTGAGCCTGTATTAGACGCAAGCGTTCCGCCTATAAAGCCAGAACTCCACGCAACGACCAACCCTATCTCTAAAATCGGCATTGATTTTAACTTATTAAACACATTCACCTCAAAAGTAAAACGATCACTCTACTTGCAAGTGGTAGAGTGATCGTTTTACTATGTCAACTATGAATAAGACTCAAGAAAAAATAGCCACCGCTTTAGAAACTGCTTTCGCTCAACATGGCTTTGCAGAACAAGGCGTTGATGCGCTTAAAGATGCCACCGGGGTGAGCTTAAGAACCCTATACAAATACTGTCCTTCGAAAGAAGCAATGATAGTCACTGCGCTTGAGTACCGACACACTCGGTATTTAAACACTATTTTCACTTCGTCAAATGACAGCCAGAACAACTCAGCAGAGCATATATTTAAGCAAATAGGGTTTTGGATGGGGGAATATGCACCTAGCGGCTGTTTATTCCATAATGCGGTAGCGGCTTATCCAAATAGTAAAGCTTTATCAGCGCTGTTAACTCGTCATAAATTTGAGGTTGCTAACAGTTTAACGACTGCCCTAGATCTCAAAGGCTATGAAGATGAGCTATTACTAATACATGAAGGGTTAACGCAAAGCTGGCCTTTACTTGGCGATAAAGCACTCGTGATTGCAAATAAGTTAGTAAGTGGCTACCTTAAAAATCGGGATGCATAGCAAAATTATCTATTATGATTGTTTTGCTGCGGCATTAGGTAAACGGTGTTCGTGGGCTTTTATTTATAATTCTCGTTGTTACCCACGAACCACTTTCTCTATAATTCAATCACTTCTATCGCACCGCGCTTTTGCATAGTGACAAACAACTTGGTTTGCTGCTCATTAAACGCCACATTAGTTGGATGCTGCCCTTTGAGTTTAAAGGTTTTTAGTATCTTTCCGGCGGGGCTAATCTTTACTATCACGCCAGCGCCGAAACGTGCCACAAAAACGTTACCTTGATTGTCAACGCGCATGCCGTCCATGCCATGATCGTCAAACTTAATAAGCACCTGTTTATTGCTGATATTTAATTCACTATCAACATCATATTGCCAAATAACTCGTTGCACACTTTCATTTACGTAGAGCTTATTATTAGCGTTATTGACCGCAACGCCATTGGTAGTGCCCATATTATCTTCAAGTAATTTAGTTGAGCCGTCTTTATTAATACGCCAGAGTTTACCGCTACTTTTAGCCCAGTTAGGATCGCTGGCAAACAATACACCCGATTTAGTTATCGCAATATCATTAGGTTGGTTCATGGCATCATTATGTGCAAAAACACTGACTTCATGAGAGTTAGCATCTACTTTTAATATGTTGTGATTTACGTAATCCGCTACATACAAATTACCTTGGCTGTCAAACTGCAAGCCATTTCCAACACTGTCATTCGGTAGTTTAACAAATAATGTAGTGCGGCCTCTGCTATCAACCTTGCCAATAGTGCCTTGCTCGGCAAAATTAACCGCATATAAATAGCCATTATGAAAAGTTGGCCCTTCAACCCCTTGCGTAAAAATATCATCACTAACAAAGTCGGTACTTTGTGTTGCGTTAACGCTAAAGCTTAATAATGCAACTGAGAGTATAGAGGGAGCGAAAAGTGTCATGAGCAGTCCTGTATTAATGGTTTAAATTATTGCTGGTGTATATTGCCAAAATTGGAAAATCATCAGCACCAAACGAAATAGTAATGGAGCGTTGCTCACCATCTTCTAGCTTTAAATTATCTGAAAGTCCAATAGGCGAAAGCCGCTTACCATCAGCAAATAATGCCATAATATGATCAGCTTGCAGTATCCGCGAGCCTGTCGCATCATTACGAATGGTCACAACCGCCACGCGCGTACCAGCTTCGCTGCTCATAAGCACAGAGTTAACAAGGGTGAAGTTACTATTTTTCGGGGTTATTTTTGCATCATTTTCAAACATAAACTCCATACCTTGCAGGCTGCCTCGGTCAACCGAAAGTACTTCGTTACTAGCATGTAAAGGGGCTGATATAAGCAAGCTACTCAGCAACACGTTTATACCAATATAAAAATAACTCTGTTTCATCATTTACCCTTCCTTTGATAATTTTTGTACTATGCTTTTTTATCACAGTTTGTTCCTTGATAACAGACTATTGCATCTGAGCAAAAATGATTACCTGAGCAGCTACAAACAAAAAGCGATACGAGATTGAATTAATACTCACCAGCCCTAAGTTATAGTAATAAGTTATCTGCAGACGACGCAGTAAAATAAATACGAAATATGACAATACATTGGATACGGAGCAACACTTATGAGTACGCTAGACAACCAACAGTTCATTCTTAAATCTCGCCCCCATGGCGCCCCCACTCAAGAAAACCTCAGTGTAGAAACAACACAGCTACCTGCATTAGCAGAAGATGAAGTTCTACTGCGTACAATTTACCTTTCACTAGACCCTTACATGCGAGGGCGTATGAGCGATGCAAAGTCGTACGCTGATCCGGTTGAAGTGGGTGATGTGATGGTTGGCGCTACTGTTTGCCAAGTAGAGAAATCACAAAATAGTGAATTTACACAAGGCGAATGGGTGCTTGCTTATACAGGTTGGCAGCAATACGCCATTAGTAATGGCGAAGGACTGATGAAGCTTGGTGAATCTCCCAGCAATCCGTCTTATGCATTAGGTATTATGGGTATGCCTGGGTTTACCGCGTACATGGGATTACTTGATATCGGCGCACCTAAAGAAGGGGAAACCGTCGTTGTTGCTGCAGCGACAGGCCCAGTTGGGGCAACCGTGGGGCAAATTGCTAAAATTAAAGGCTGTAAAATAGTCGGTGTTGCAGGCGGTACTGAAAAATGTACGTACGCAGTTGAAAAGCTTGGTTTTGATGCATGCATTGATCACCGTTCTGATGACTTTGCAGCACAATTAACTCAGGCCTGTGACACAGGTATTGATGTTTATTATGAAAATGTGGGCGGAAAAGTGTTTGACGCCGTATTACCTTTACTTAATACCGCAGCGCGGGTGCCATTGTGTGGCTTAGTGTCGCAATATAATGCCACTGAGCAACCACAAGGGCCGGATCGTATGGGCGCGCTAATGGGGCAAATTCTCACTAAGCGAATTCGTATGCAAGGCTTTATTATTTTTGATGATTATGGCCATCGTTATGATGAATTTGCCACTGATATGCAAAAGTGGCTTAGCGAGGGGAAAATTCATTATCGCGAACATGTAGTAACAGGCTTTGAAAATACCGTATCTGCGTTTAACGATATGCTTGACGGTAAGAACTTTGGCAAAACGGTAGTACAAGTAAATAATCCACTTTAAATTTACCCTGCGCAGCTACGGCTGCGCTTTTAAGGACAACCATGATCAAATTACATCATTTAAATAAATCACGCTCTAAACGTATTATTTGGCTTCTTGAAGAGCTAGACGTTGACTACGAAATTGTTGCCTATCAACGTAATAGCGAAACATTTTTAGCTCCTGATGAGCTCAAAGCGATTCATCCACTAGGCAAATCCCCCGTGATTGAGGACAATGGCCAAATTATTACTGAGTCAGGTGCTATCACTGACTATTTAATAACGCAATATGGTAACGGCAAGTTTGCGCCAAGCCGTGATAGCAAAGACTATATTGATTATCAGCAGTGGCTACATTTTGCAGAAAGCTCTGCCATGGTGCCATTTTTACTAAAATTATTTATTACCAAAGATGGCTGTAAAACTAATTTTATTGCCGACTACGCTGATAATGAAATTGGCAAAATTTTAGGCTACATCAACCTAAAACTTAAAGGTAGAAGCTACTTAGTAGGCGAGCAATTAACAGGCGCAGACTTTATGCTGTCTTTTGTTGTTGAAAAGGTAGCCGAAAGTGGCATGATCAGCCACTTCCCTGAAATTGCCCGCTACTTAGAGCAATTAAAAAGCCATGAAAAGTACCATACAGCAGATGAGCTAGAAGCAAAATACGGTTAAGCCCTTACCAGTGCTAGCTTAAAAGGGGTGTAAAGCCCCTTTACGCTTTATATACCCAAACCTCCTCAATCAACTAACCTGTAGCCTACCGCCGGCTCTGTAAGTAAATGCTTTGGAGTTGCGGGATTCGCTTCAAGCTTTTGCCTTAGTTGAGCCATATGCACACGCACATATTCAGGGCGGTTAATATACTGCTCCCCCCATACATGACTTAATATCGCATTGTGAGTAAGCACTTTGTCTTTGTTTTGCAGCATTAACAGTAAAATTGCATATTCTTTTTTGGTAAGTTTAACTTCTTGCTGCGCGAGTGTAACAGTGTGTTTATGTGGATCAATGGTAATATTGCCGCAGTTTAAAGCTAAACTCGTTTGCGTATTAGTGCGTAATAACACGCGAATTCGCGCCAGTAATTCATTAGCACTAAAAGGTTTAGTTAAGTAATCATTAGCGCCATTATCAAGGGCGGTGACTTTTTCAACTTCACCATCGCGTGCTGAGAGTACCAGCACTGGCAACTGGCTCCACTGCCTAAGTTCCACCAGCCAATCTTGCCCGTCCATATCTTGTAAACCTAAGTCAAGTAACACTAAATCAAAACTTTGTTCGCTTAAAAGCGCAAAACCATCAAGCCCTTTAGCACTCACACTCACTTGATAACCACTGGCTGCTAATAACGTTTTTAAAAAGCTCTGCAGTGGTGGTGAATCTTCTAAAGCTAAAATATTAATCATTTAACTTACTCCATACTAAACAGGCAGTAGCACTTTGTTGCTGCTCATTAATATCTAAAGTAAAACTTCCGTGGTGAAATTTAGCCACCACATCACAAATGACACTGCCTAAGCCAACACCTTGGTCAGTGCTTGATTGCAGTGAGCTTGCTAAGCGATTAGTAATGCACAGTTGATAGTCAACTTGCTGCGCATGTTGCCGATAATGAAAGCTGAGATCCGCGTGACCATCACCATAGCGGCTGGCATTCTCAAACATATTCGCTAAAGCAATTTCAAGCAAGGTGATATCCCCTTCGCAGCTGTCTTGTTCACTTACTTGAGTGACGAGCTGAAAATCAAATAACAGCTGCTGACGTCGCGCTTGCGCTTCGCTGATCAAGGTTTGCAAGCTAATGGCTTGCCACTTTAAGTCTTCGCCCATTTTATTGACCCGACTAAGCTCCATCACTTTATCAAAATGTTCGTTAAGAATTTTACTTTGCTCATAAATATTACGCGCTTGCTCTGCAGCCATTGCCTCTGTGAGTACAATGTTTTCATCCGCGAGCATGCTCGATGCGCCCATGATCGTTGCAAGCGGGGTTCGTAAATCATGCGACAAACTGCGCAATAAAGCGTTTTTAGCTCTCTCGAGTTCTGCTTGCACAGAAATAGCAGCTGACTGTTGGCGTAGCTGAGTGTTCTCATGTGCCTGATATAGCACTGAAATTGCAGTATTTAAAAATGCACTTTGCGCCTCATCAAGCGGTTCTGAGGCTATAAAACCGCCCCAACGACTATCAACTTCACCGATCGCAAAGTAATGTGTTGATTGTGCATTTTGAGTCATTCTAGCTTGTTGCCAATCAAGTTCTATCTGTAAGTGTTGCTCAACTACCGCTTGGAAATAGTCGCGCTGACGGTCAATTTCATCGAGGCCATTTAAACCTTTGGCAAGCTCATACAAACAACTGGTGTTACTGGCATGGCGTTTAATATCACTAATTTTACTTGTAAGTTGACCTGCTAATTGGCTTATCACCAATCCCACGATCAGCATGACCGCAAAGGTCACCATATACTCAATATTTTCAATATGAAAAGTGAAATACGGGGTAACAAAAAACCAGTCTGTGCAGGCCACACTGACTAAAGTGGTAATTGCCGCTACACGACGATTACTGCGCAGCGCCACCAAAGTAACCCACAATAATTGCAGCATCACAATATCTGTGGTGGTAAACCAATCTCGCACCGGAAAAATAGCCAACACAATCAGTATTGGCATTAGTACACTCGCAGCAATTGCACTGAGGTATTGTTTTATCTTCATTTTATCGCTCTTCATAGACTCCCTCTTAGCTTACTGTGATTACTAGGCAGGGACTATAAAGTTTTTATAAAGTTTTTTGCTCTATATATTAAATCTTTATAAAGCTTTGCTTTGCAACGCTGACTTTACTATTTCCTACCGTATATTTAGCGCCACTTTAGTAATTGCTGCTTACCTAGTGTAGGTATTTGATAAGGCGTATTGATGATAAATTGGAAAATCACCTTAAGACTACTCGCCTTTCCAATTATTTGGATGGGGGTTGTACAATTGGTATTTGCCGCCCTTTCATTGTTTATTTTTAAAGATCGGGTTATTGGGGCTTTTCTTATTCCTGCTGCAACAATGCTCTGCGTTGCTTTAGTGCTACTGATCAATTTACGAAAAACGGATTTAACCACAGCAACATTCAGAGATGCACTCATATACGCCACCGTAACCTGGATTATAGTAGGTGTGTTGGGGGCCATTCCAATTTTAGTCGTCACTGGCATTAACTTTAGTGATGCGTTATTTGAATCGATCAGCGCTTTAACGACGACTGGCGCAACTGTGTTATCGGGGCTAGACAACATGCCTCCAAGCTTTTTATTGTATAGACAATTTCTACAATGGATGGGCGGGTTAGGCATTGTAATTTTTGTAGTGGCTATTTTACCTATGTTGAATATTGGTGGCATGAAATTATTAAAAGCAGAAACCCCCGGACCAATTAAAAACGAAAAACTAACTCCGCGTGTTGCCAGTACCGCTCATTATTTATGGGGTGTTTATTTAGCTATCACCGTACTTTGTAGTTTAGCTTATTATGCTGGCGGAATGAGTTTTTACGATGCAATTGCCCATGCCTTTACCACTGTTTCAACTGGTGGTTTTTCGACCCACGATGCAAGTATGTGGTATTACCAAAGCCATTTACTGCTGTGGATAGCTAATTTGTTCATGCTTGCAGGAGCTATTAACTTTGCCTTGCACTTCAAAGTGGCGCATAAAAGAGCCATTGCTAGTTATTATCATGATGAAGAAACACGTTATTTTATTTATATAGTGGCGCTTTTAGCGGTTATTTTAGCCGCTATGCTACTGCTTAAAGACAGCTACTCAGATGTACTTGAAGCATTTAGTTTTTCTACTTTTCATATTATTTCTTTTATTACCAGCACAGGTTATGGCGCAGCAAGCTTTACTGACTGGCCAACTGAGGCCGGTTTTTTACTGGTTATTGCAGGCTACCTTGGTGGTTGTGCAGGTTCAACCGCTGGCGGAAATAAAATAATCCGCAACATTATTGTTGGCAAAATGATTAATAACAATATTAAGCAGTTACTTCACCCAAGAGCAATATTTACACTTAAATATCAAGGCTCGCCCGTTAAAGAAGATGTACGTCATGCAATTATGGCATTTATGACCTTTGCCGCTGGTTCAAGCTTATTATTTACATTAATGCTTATGGCAACTGGCCTTGATTTTTGGAGTGCATTTACTGCGGTAGCAGCATGCGTCAATGTGCTTGGCCCTGGATTTGGTGAAGTTGGCGCTAACTTTCAACCTGTTTCAGATACAGGTATTTGGATACTCTCGGTCGCTATGATCGTGGGTCGGTTAGAATATTTTACTGTTTTTGCACTTTTTACTCACAGCTTTTGGAAAAAGTAACGAAGGAATACTATGGCACATTTTACAGTTATCGGTTTAGGCCGTTTTGGCATTGCAGCAAGCTTGGAGTTGATCCATTTAGGACACACAGTGACTGGCGTTGATAGCAACCCAAAACTCGCCGAAAAATATGTTGAGCACTTATCTGAAACAGTGGTGTGTGACTCAACGGATGAAGCGGCGTTAAAGGAGCTAGATTTAGCAAATAGTGAAGCAGTACTGGTAGCGATTGGCGAAGACATGCAATCAAGTATTTTGTGTACTTTAGCATTAAAGAACTTAGCCGTTGCACAAATATGGGTAAAAGCAGGCACTAAAGCACATCACACAATTATTTCAAAATTAGGGGTTAGCCGCATTATTCATCCAGAGGAAGAAATGGGGGTCCGTGTTGCGCAAGCGCTAAACTATCCAATGGTAAACGATTATATTGCTCTGGGTAATGGCTTATATGTAGTCGAAGTTCATATAAAATCGAACTTACAGGATGTAACGTTAGGGCAATTACTAAAAGATACTAAAGGCGAAATCGATCCGGTGCTGGTAAAACGGGGTAAACAAACATTCATTAAACTCGAGCACGACTTTAGATTGCAGGAGCACGATAGTTTACTATTAACAGGTAATAGAGCTGAATTAAAACATATTGCACCAAGGCTGGTATAAACTATGGTTCAGTGGCATCCCCTACAAACTCCAATTGAGCGAAAGCCAAGAGGAAATAAAAAATTAAACGCCGCACCTCCGGTTATATTAAGCACTGGTTTTATTTTTTTAATATTGCTGGGTGCAATATTACTTAAACTCCCTTTTGCTGCACATATTCCTATTTCTTGGGAACAAAGTTTATTCACGGCAACGTCTGCTGTTACTGTAACCGGGTTGGTTGTTGTGGATACCGGCTCTGCGTTTACCGCCTTTGGGCAAGGTGTTATTGCACTATTGATTCAACTCGGTGGTTTAGGACTGATGACGTTTGCTGTGGTCACACTGATAGCACTTGGTAACAAAGTCGGATTTATGCAAAAAACTATTACTAAAGCGGCTTATAATCAAACCGATACTTCTACTTTGGTCAGCACTGCTAAGTCAGTTTTATTATTTTCACTGCTAGTAGAAAGCCTTGGTATTACCATTTTAACCTTATATTGGGGCCAAGAAATGGGCTGGCTAAAAGCATTTGCGCATGCAGTATTTTATACTATTAGTGCTTTTAATAATGCTGGCTTTGCATTGAGCCCAAACAGTTTAATGGCATATGTGGCCGACCCTGTGATTAACCTTACTATAACTGGTTTGTTTATAATTGGTGGTTTAGGCTTTACCGTATTAATGGACTTATATAAATCGAAACGTTGGGCAAAACTATGTACTTACAGTAAATTAATGTTGATCAGCACAGTTATTATTAACGTTATTGCATTATTGCTTATTTACGCGATTGAATACGATAATCCAAAAACACTGCAACCACTGTCTGAAGTAGGTAAATGGTTAGCTGCTTGGTTTCAAGCTGTCACTCCCCGTACTGCGGGATTCAATACCATTGCTATTGAAGAATTAAAAAATGCCAGCACCGCTTTAACTATGATGCTTATGTTTATTGGTGGCGGCTCTTTGAGTACCGCAAGTGGCATAAAGGTCGTTACGTTTATTGTTTTAATATTAGCAACCTATAGCTACCTCAGACGTGATAAAGGGATCACTGTGTTACGCCGAGAAATAGACAAAGAATCTGTGTATAAAGCATTAGCTTTAACTATTATTTCTGCAGGAGTTACCTGGCTTGCTATTTTCGTTTTATTGTTAGTCGAAGATGCACCTTTTATTGATATTGCATTCGAAGCGGTATCAGCAATAGGCACTGTTGGCTTATCTCGAGGTTTAACAGGTTCGCTGTCACCAATAGGTGAATTTATCATTATGTTTTTAATGTTTATGGGCAGAATAGGTCCGCTAACAATCGCCTATTTTTTAGCAAGTCCACGTAGTAAAAAACTAAGGTACCCAAGCGCGCAACTCTCTATTGGTTAACTAAAACTCGGGTAATTAGCCTTATCAAATTACCCGAGTTGTCCAAATACCAAACAATACCCGTTTAAAATAAAATATCACAAAGACGAAAAAATAATTTTAGGACAAGGGTTGTAATACATTGTTAATAAAAAGGGCTAGCAACGTTGTCTGTTATAATCTTAGTTGTCCCGCCAGGTATTTTTATTGTTATCATAAAAAGCGCCCTATTAGTTGTTGAAGTCTTGTGTATCGGTCAGTTCATTTAGACATTATTTTCAGAACAAAAAATCATGAATATAAAGCATATTAATATTCACTTTGCTTGGGCTGTTTTGAATTGTTGCGCCGTTATGGTGGAAAGTTCGCAGGAGAAAAACAAGCGTTTTCTGCAAACCACACTGGGGAAAACGCCACTGCTTCAAGTTTTGCAAAATAAAATTAGTTTGACGTCAAACGAACTAATCACAAGAAATTGGCCAGTGTTTATGGCCATCTTGGACTAAGAAGCTGAGCCAGCTTATTTACTATTCACAATTCCATTATTTAAGCCACCCCTTGCGTTTAAAATACAAGTAAGGTGAAAAACCCGCAGCAATCATTAACCCAATAGCCCATGGATAACCGAATGCCCACTTAAGCTCTGGCATAAATTCAAAATTCATCCCATACATACTAGCGATAAGCGTTGGAGGCAAAAACACGACGGCTGCAATAGAAAAAATCTTTATAATTTTATTTTGTTCTATATTGATAAAACCTTGTGTTGAATCCATCAAAAAATTGATTTTATCGAATAAAAAGGTGGTATGTGACATCAAGGTCTCAATATCCCGCATGATTTCTCTAAGCGTTTCCTGTTCTGACGATTGAACAGTCAAGTGCCTGAGTAAAAATGAGATATCTCGTTGTGTATCCATTAAACACAGACGGATTTTACCATTTGTGTCTTCCAGTCTAGCCAGCTTTCCTATTGCGTCTTCCAGTTCGGATGTCTCATCTTCCAATACTAAATAGCTTACGGCCTCTAACTCTCGATGTAAGTCTTCCAGCGAGTCAGCGTGATTCTCAACTTTTTGTTCCAATAATGTCACTAGCAAGTCTTGCGGCGAACGGGACTCCACTTGCCCACGACGCGCTCGCATTCTCAGCAAACGAAAGTCTGCAATATCGCCATCGCGGATCGTGATCAATCGTTCTTTCTGTAAAATACACGCAACACTTACCGTCTGATGACGTCCCTCAGACTGCGTCATAAACAACGAATGGATATGAATACCGGATTTATCAACAAAACAGCGTGCTGATGCTTCAATCTCTTCAATATCGTTGGATTCAGGAAGCTCTGTATGCAATAGCTCCATCAATAACGAACGATCAAATTCATTAGGCTCATGAACATCAATCCATTGCGCGCCATTTATGACACTAGATAGATTTTCAGCATCATGTTCAATTTCCTGAATAACATTCTGATGAATTGAGAATAGTCTTAACATCAGTTTACCCCTATATTTTTCATCGTATTCCACGCATTACTGCTGCTCTCGATTAGCGAACCCTTCTCTTCCCTCACAATAAAAGCGGCAACGCCATGTTCGTTAGCGACTCGTATAGCGTCACTTTCACCGAGACACAGTAGGGCTGTTGACCACGCATCTGCTTGCGTGGGGTCGTCATGAAGTACAGTAACAGATAAGGTAGAGTGAGTAACCGGTTTGCCTGTTCGTGCATCCAAAACATGACTAAAGCGCTTGCCTTGTTCATCGAAGTAGTGTCGGTAAGTGCCTGACGTCATAATAGCAATTGAATCATCCTGCTTAATATCAATCACTTTTTGAACAACCCTATCGCCAGGTAAGGGGCGTTCTATCGCAATGCGCCAGAACGAGTCATCTGGTTTGTGCCCGCGAGTTTGCATCTCACCACCTATTTCAACTAGGTAATCGGTTATTCCAGCGCTCTCAACTACCTTTGCAATACGTGATACACTATAACCTTGTGCTATCGAGGATAGATCAACACTTAATTCTGGCTGTTTTTTTAACAGGCTGGTTTGTGTTGGTGAAGTAAGATAACTTAGGCCAATTTTTTTTATGGCATTTTGGATGTCTGTTTCAGAGGGGGCATTAAATACATCTTTGCTAAACCCCCACAAATCAAAGAGCGGCTTAACGGTCAAGTCATAGCAGCCATTGGTTGCCTGACTCACTTGTCGAGCAATGTTAACCAAGCTGACAATTTCTTCCCCAACTTCAATAGCTTGAGGGTTTTCACTGCGATTAAACTGCTCAATGACTGAGTCTGAATGGTAATTCGACATCATTTTATCAATTCGCAGTAACTCAGCTTCTATCTCTTCCTGTAATCTTTCTGTATCAATTGCGGAGTTGCTCCACACTGAAACGTGCCAAGTGGTGCCTTGTGCAGCGCCACTTAACATTTGTACCTCAACAGGCTTAGAACACGCCACCAAGCCAAGCATTAAGCTGGCCAACAGCACAAAGGTTAATCGCTTCATGACTTATCCTTTACGGTGGATAAATGTTGCTCAGAAACAACGTGCAATGTGCGTTGTGGAAAAGGGATCGTCAGGCCAGCGGCTTCAATGGCTTCTTTTACTTGTTTATTCAAATCCCAATAAGCAGACCAATAGTTTTCATTGGTTGCCCATGCTCTAAGCTGAATATTTACCGCACTATCGGCCATGGATGCAACCATGACTTGAGGCGCTGGATCAGTCATCAATCTTGATTCATTTGCTGCTACCGCCTGCAATATTTTAAACCCGTCATCTATCGAGTCTGAATAGGAAATACCCACAACAATATCCATGCGGCGTTTACCATTGCGAGTAAAGTTTTTAATGTTATTTCCCCACAAAACGCTATTGGGTGAAGCAATATACAAGCCATCTATGGTTTCAAGCACTGTAGTGAATAAACTGATTTCTTTTACTGTCCCTTGAGTTGAACCAAACTCGATAAAATCGCCAGTTTTAAAAGGTCGTAATATCAAAAGCATGATCCCAGCAGCGATGTTGCTGAGTGTATCTTTAAGCGCAAGACCAACTGCCAAACCTGCCGCACCAACTAAAGCGATAAGGCTGGCAGTATTTACACCAAAGATGTCTAAAATAAATACACCGCCGATGACATATACCGCGTAGCTGGCAACCACTGAAAAGATTGGTATCAGGGTCGCGTCGACTTTATTCAACTTAGAGTTAGTGTTTTGAATCGCTTTGCGTACTGCTCTTGCTATCAATGAGCTAGCCACCAAAATAACTATCGCTAAAATTAAATTATAACCGAGTGCTATTATTGTCTCAGAATGACTTTGCCAAAATTGAATAAGTGAATCTTTCATATATATCTCTTTCTTTATATGCATTTGAACCGAATTCAAATGCAAATTTCTTAATTTTTAAATGTCGTTATCAAATAACAGACGAAACTAACCAGACATTGTAAGCACAAAATGCGACCAACAAGCCCGCACCTTCAAATCGGTTAATCCGTCCAGCGCCACGAAAGCCATACGCCATGAATAGTAACGCGAGTGTCAAGCCCATCATAACCAACCAGTCGCGAGATAGCACATCAGAAGACAAATTAGTCATGGGTGATATGACTCCGGCAATACCGGTTACTGCCAGTAAGTTAAACATGTTCGACCCCACCACATTGCCAATAGCGATGTCATGCTCACCTTTTCTAACCGCAATGATGGATGCGGCTAATTCAGGTAGCGAGGTGCCCAATGCGACAATTGTTAAACCGATAATTAAATCACTCACACCCAGTGCTTCTGCAATACTAACCGCTCCCCAGACAAGTACTCGCGAACTCACTATCAGTAATACCAGCCCAAGTACTAGCCAAAAAACCGCCTTTTTTATCGGCATGGCGTGTTCTGCCAGTTCTTGGTCCATTTCGCCTTCTAATATGTCTCCTTTGCCTTTCATGGCAGAGTATATGCTCCAGCCAATTAAGGTAAAAAAACCTACCAAAAGAAGGATTGATTCAACACGAGTTAACGCGCCATCCCAAAGAAAATAACCCAGCGCTAAACTTATCAGTAATAATAATGGGATTTCTTTTCTGACTATTTTTGACTGCACTAAAATTGGCGTAATAATGGCGGTAATACCCAGTATCAATCCGGTATTAACAATATTTGAACCCAGCGCATTACCAAGGGCCAAATCAGGATTGCCATCAATGGCCGCCATGGCAGAGACCACCATTTCAGGCGCAGACGTACCGAAACCAACAATGACCATTCCAATTAGCAGTGACGGCATGCCAGCATATTTTGCAGTCGCGGCCGCTCCTTCAACGAAGCGGTCAGCGCTCCAAACCAATAAAATAAAGCCACCGAAGATGGCCAAAATCGCGAGGGTCATCGTGTTACCTTACGTTAAAAAGAAAAAGTAAATTAGGCCGGCTAAGAGGATGCGATATATGACATAGGGCCACATACCAAACTGATTTAACCATTTTAAGAAAAAGTGAATTGCTGTTAATGCCATCAAAAATGATGTAATGCCCCCAATAAGGAAAGCCAGCCAGTCAACACTTGCGTTTGACTGAGCGACATCTATCAGTTTTGCGGCAGAGGCGAGCGCAGTTATGGGTATTGCTAACAAAAAGGAGAAGCGAGACGAGGCTTCTCTGCTTAGTCCCAGCAACAAAGCCATGGTAATGGTAGCCCCAGAGCGTGACGTGCCAGGAATGAGCGCAACCGCTTGCGCGACGCCGATAAAAAGCACATCTTTGAATTTCAAATCGTCTAACTGACGCTGTTTATTGGGTTTCCAATCAGCCCATCCCAATAAAAGACCAAAGAACAATGTAGTGGCAAAAATAATAGCTACTGAGCGCAGTTGATTATCGATAAGATCCATCAACAATAACCCAGCTAATACAGCGGGAATGGTTGCAACCATTATAAAAAACGCGAGCTTTCCCTGTCCAACACATTGACGATGTTGTAACGACAACAATCCATCTCGGGTTAATTCTTTAACATCTTTTCTAAAATAAAGCAGTACAGCAAACAACGTTCCAACATGTACTGCAAGATCAAATGCTACGCCTTGGTCTTGCCATCCAGCGAACAAGGGTGCCAAAATCAAATGAGCAGAACTAGAAATCGGTAAAAATTCTGTAATACCTTGAACGATGCCAAGTAAAATAGCATTAATAGAATCCATGCATATCCCCTGTATTAGGGCGTACGCATTGGCTTTTGAATATATTCATGAACAGTTCCTTGGGGCGGCAGGAACGAAGACAAGCGAAACCCTCCACCCCGAGAGCGACACTTGCCTTAAGTCTTGTCAATCCGATTTGGACATAACCGCCACGAACTGCTGTTCGGGGACTGTTGACGATTATCTCAGTAGAGCTGAGAGACTACTCCCCTAAGGTTAGAGATATATGGTATAATCATTTATACTTATTTACAACTTAGTAATAAGTATTGAATCTGCACGCAGTATGTTGGCTCATCTTTGACTTGCTATAGAACACACAACTTTACAACATTAAGCGATAGCCGATACCCGCTTCGGTGATCAAATAACGTGGCGTGGTTGGGTCATCGCCTAATTTATGGCGAATATGACTAACCACAATACGTAAATAATGGGTATTTTGTGCATGACTTGGCCCCCAAATATGTTCTAACAGCTGTTTTTGGGTAATAACACATTGTCGATGTTGAGGGTTACTTACACAGACACCCACTATTAACTTATGGCACACAGCCAAAAATTAACCATGATAGTTTAAGCGCTTGCTACGCAGGGAAAAGCTGTTCATTTGCAGTAATCAACTAATGTAAGCTAACAAAACTCGTCATCGCGAAGCTTTATTTATCAGCTTGGTTATCAAACTAAAAGTGAGGATACCTAACATATCGGCAAGCAAATCTGTAATGTCTAAGGTTCTGCTTGGTATATAGTATTGGCTTAGTTCTTCCAATAAAACGAATAGAAACACGACGCTCGAACCAATATACAAATTGCATGACAATACTGAATATGATTTTAGCTTAAACGCAAAATTAGCACCTAAAGCAAGCAAACCAAATAAACAAAAGTGCCCTACTTTATCGCCATAAGGGATACTTCTAACAAGCTCAAAGAAAATACTATGTTGCCCCGTATTAGCTTGATATATGACCCATATAATAAAGCCAAGAAAAGTAACTGACACAATAGTGATTAATTTATGCATGATTTTTTAATGTTTTTATTGAGTTACCAACCATAGCCGAATAGCGATTATGATTCAATAACTTAGTGATATGCTGTTGAGAACAACCATCAGATCCCTGCAAGGTCACGCTCGGTGATGCACTCGTCCGATGCCATTGCGAATTCGCGGCATACCAACGGGCGGTTTTCGTAGATTGAGCACATTAAGGTATTGCGGTCGAGTGCTTGGCACCAGCCATCATCTGCGCGTTTCATCACTTCACTGCCCCATTTATCATACTCAATATAATGAAATGGCACACCAGTGTCGGTCACTATTCGCACTTCTAATTGACAGCAACAAGCTTGGCAATTAGCGCAGGTAACTGGCTCTGGCGTGTTGCTGAGTGTTTTAATAGGAATAATATTTTCGCTGGGGGTAACAATATGAGGCATAGTGGCTTACTTTTAAGAATAAGCCACTAGGATACCTGAGTGAGTTTAACGTGCCAGTAATTTTGTTTTAATTTCACTATATCGCTGTTGCTCGCACAACCCAAAACCACTTAACTGACGTACTTTATTGCGAGCAAATAACGGGACACTCATGCCCGCCAAAAAACGACATTGTGTTTCAAGTCCTATGTTGTTAATTCCTTTACTCGCTAAGTGACTAAGTAACTCATCAACTTTTTCATAAATAACCGCATCCGCAACAAAACTGTGTTGTAATGAATACTCAAGAGTCACAGCTTGATTTCGGCACACTGAGCAATGCCCGCATTGCTCAGGCGCTTGGTTATCGTCAAAATAGCGCGCTAAGTTATAACTTAAACAACTTTTTAGTTCAAAAAAGCGAATAAGCGCTGCAATACGTTTAATTTCCGCTTGCTCTTTTTCAACAAAATAATGGTGTAATTGCTGAACGAGATCTGGGTTATTAATAACCTCATTATGCACTTCATATACTTGAGTGATACGTTTAGTTTCAAGTGCAATTAAGTTTTTTTCCGCCAAATAATCAAGCGCCGCTACTACGCGTTTTCTATCAACTTGGGCCGCTTGGGTGAGTGTGTCGAAATTGAGAGTGCCCCAAATTTTTTTAAATTGAGTATGACTAAAGATTAAATTTAAAAACCCTTGGCGCGGCTCATCAAAATGACTAAGCAATTGGTTTTTATCGACTAAAAACTTATATTTAAAGTCTGCGTAATAAGCATAAAGTGGTGTCACTGCGCCTTGCATTTCAAGCTGTACTAATAAGGTCTTTAGGGCTAACTGACGAATATTGCTGTCGCTCGATAAACTGTACTCTTGCATTTCCCATTGCTGATTTTCTTTTGAATGATCGTCTTGGTGCTGGCGAATATCATTAATTATATGCTCAATGCCACTAAGCTCAGGGGTGTCGCCATAAACAAAATTCTCAACGGTGTTTAAGCCATCAAGGTTTGCCAATGTATAACAATTTGAAGGCTTGCCATCACGTCCAGCACGGCCAATTTCTTGGCTGTAATTTTCGATTGATTTGGGTAAATCATAGTGAATAACAAAGCGAATATCTGATTTATCAATGCCCATGCCAAAGGCGATAGTCGCCACAACTACATTTATTTTACCCGTCATAAAATCATCTTGAATACTGTAGCGCAGAGTATCTTCAAGCCCAGCATGATAAGCCACAGACTGTAAGCCCTGACGGCTAAGCTCTGTAGCGACTTGCTCTGCACTATGTTGTAGAGTCACATATACGATACCAGGGCCTTGCTGTTCTTTTACAAGGCTTGCAAGGGTATTCGCTTTGTCGGTAGTTTTAACACTTAAAACCGATAAGTCTAAGTTACTACGATAAAAGCCAGTTTGCACAATACACTCAGGAGCAATCGCAAAACGTTCGCTCATATCGCGTTTTACTTTTTTAGTGGCGGTGGCCGTTAGTAATAGCACCAATGGGATTTTTAGTTCGTCACGATACCGAGGCAGCTTTAAATAGTCAGGCCTAAAGTTATGTCCCCATTCTGATATACAGTGCGCTTCATCAACCACTAACATAGAAATTGCGACTTGATTGATAAATTCCCTGAAGCGTTCATTTTTAAAACGCTCAACTGACACCATTAAAATTTTAACTTTACCACTGCGTACATCACTCATAACTGCGTGGCTTTGCTCGCTGGTTTGACTTGAATCTAGGCTCGCGGCATAAATACCTTTATTATTTAAAAAACTAATTTGATCTTTCATTAGCGCTAATAACGGTGAAACGACTAAGGTTAAATTAGGTAAATGCAGCGCAGTTAATTGATAACATAAAGACTTACCAGAGCCAGTAGGAAAAATTGCCAATGATGACTGATTATTTAAAAGTTGCTCGATGGTTTGCTGCTGGCCTTGGCGAAACTGGCTAAAGCCAAAGTGCTGCTCAAGTGATGAAATTAATGAGGCGTGCATAATATTCCCTGTGTTAAAAATTCCCTAACGTAGGAAATGATAGTCATAGATTTTAGCTTTTGCCATGTTACCCTAAAGTATCCCCAAAATTAGCCTTTATATATCAATGAACTAATAGTGTTAAAAAATATGGGTAGTGAGGGAACATTCATGGTGTTTTGTGATCTTATGAATCGCTTAAAAACAACAGAACTAAACACCATGAATGCGTCTACTATTTTGCACAATATGCTCCGCGCTGTCACCCCTAACTCTATTCATAAAGCCAGATTTAATACTCTAGTCGCTGCCGTTAAATCTCTTTTGCACTGTCAGCAATGCACCTTGACATCTATTGGTCGCAATTTGGATTCAAAAACAACTGAAAAACATGATATTAAACGTATTGATCGACTACTCAATAACCACGAGCTTTTGCGTGAGTCGACATCGGTTTATGTTCGCTTAAGCCGTTTTGTGGTCACTGAAAAGCATCCCGTCATTTTGGTTGATTGGAGTCATGCAGATACACAAACCAAATACTGTATTCTGCGTGCCAGCATTGCCAGTGAAGGTCGTTCTTTGACCCTGTATCAGGAAAGTGCATTCAGTTTTCAGTATCATTGCCCAAAAGTTCAAAAACGGTTCTTAAAGATGCTCAAACTGATTTTGCCGGGTGACTGCCGGCCCGTCATTGTGACGGATGCGGGCTTTAAAGTTCCTTGGCTCAAAGCCGTGCGAAACAATGGCTGGCATTATATTAGCCGTGTTCGAGGTACGGCACATTTGAAAACGCAGGGCAGCGATGAGTTTGTTCCATGCCAGTCACTATTCAAGAGCAATCAACGTAAGAGCCAGTATCTTGGCGCGACCGAGTTGACCAAAAGTGCAAAATATCAAACTCATGCAGTGCTGGTTGGCAAGGGACATAAGTTATTAAAAAGAGATAAAAAACGTGGTTATAAGGAGCCTTGGCTACTCGTTTCTTCACTTCCAAAGAGGCACCACTTTCTCGAAAAAGTACTCAAATTATATGGTATGAGAATGCAGATAGAAGCAGGATTTCGAGATCAAAAAAGTGTTAGGTTCGGCTTAGGCTCAGATCTGCACAGGACAAACAAACTCTATCGATTAGACATACTGTTGCTGCTTGCCACACTGGCTCATTGGTTCTCAATGATGCTGGGGGCAGTGATAGACAAAGCAGGAAAGACAGGCGCTTTTCAAGCTAATTCAACCAAAAAAAGACGAGTAGTGTCATGGGCATTTGTTGGGCTGCGATACTTCAAAAAACAGTCCATTAAACTGCGACGGCGAGATTATTTGGCAGGACTAGCCTATTTCGTACAGGTGGTAGTGCAACTCGATTGGAAAAATATGGATGTGAGTGATGTAATTGAAACTTAATGATTATTTCTGGGGATCCCTTAGCATGTTACCTTTTTTAGCAGTTGATTTCTTTGCCTTTTCATTTTTAAAGGCGCACAATTGCATGGTTGCTAAGGTACAGCCCTTTTAGGCGCTGTACCTAAGTAGTTTACTCAGACTACTTAGGTACACTACTTTTTGAGGGCAACATAATGATAACTACACATCCTAAAATCGTGATCATCGGTGGCGGCGCTGGCGGCTTAGAGCTAGCAACCCAATTAGGACATAAACTAGGAAAGAAAAAACAAGCAGATATCCTGCTGATTGATAAAAACCGCACTCACATATGGAAGCCCCTCCTGCATGAGGTAGCGACAGGTTCAATAGATGCTGACTTAGATGGCGTTGTTTACTCTGCCCATGCCGCAAAACATCATTATAACTTTCAGTTCGGCACTTTTAGTGGCCTTAATAATAACGATAAAACCATTACCTTAAACGCCCTTAATGACGAGTTAGGTCATCAAATTTTGCCTGAACGACAAGTTCACTACGATTATTTAGTGATTGCTATTGGTAGTGTCAGTAACGATTTCAATACCCCAGGTATTAAAGATCATTGTTTTTATCTTGATTCAAACCAACAAGCTGAGCGTTTTCAACATGCTTTACTTGATAACTTTACTCGCTTACATCAAGACGATGATCCACAGCACGCATTAGATATTGCCATTGTTGGTGGTGGCGCAACGGGTGTTGAGCTTTCGGCTGAACTTTACCATGTATCTGAGCTATTAAAAGTTTACGGCCTTACCAACATGTCGGCTAAACGTTTGCATATTCATTTAATTGAAGCCGGACCAAGAATACTACCTGCGCTTCCCGAGCGAATTGCCAGCGCAGCAAAGCGTGAGCTACTAAAGCTTGACGTAACCGTACGTGAAAACACCCAAGTAAAAGAAGCGGTCAAAACCGGCTTTATAACTAAAGATGAAGAACAAATTAACGCCGATATTATGGTCTGGGCTGCAGGCGTAAAGGCGCCGGATTTTGTTAAAGAATTAGGCATTTTTGAGCTTACTCGTAATAATCAAATCATGGTTAATGACTATTTACAAAGTAGCTGTGACGAACGAATTTATGTGCTTGGTGATTGCTGCGCATTCACCCAAGAAGATGGCAAGCTTGTCCCACCACGTGCGCAGTCAGCGCATCAAATGGCGCAATGCGTTGAAAAGAACTTGATTGCAACGCTTCGCCAGCAACCATTAAATGGCTTTAAATATAGCGACCATGGCTCACTAGTTAACTTATCTCGCTATAGTACTGTTGGCAGCTTGATGGGAAACTTAACCAGTAATAGCTTTTTTATTGAAGGTAAAATAGCGCGCTTTATGTATATTTCGCTTTATCGAATGCACCAACGAGCTATTCATGGCAGTGCAAAAACCTTTGCTCTATGGATCAGCGAAAAAGTTCTGCGCGTAGTTAGGCCAAAAATGAAGTTGCATTAAAGCATGAAAAGACAGTGAGCGTTTCACTGTCTTTAATTTTTAATATTTGCGGTGTAGATTAAGGTCTGTTGACCTTGCAGGTTTAATATTTGTTCAAAAGGGCTAAGGAAAATTCTAGCAAAGCTTTCGCGTCCTGCTCACGCGCCTTACCTACATAAATATAGGTAACAAAGAGTTAGTCGCCCCTAGAAAAACCACGTAAAAGGAATGATGCTATGACGGCTAAAACGCTGATTTTCAACTTTGATGGTACAGGTAGTGAACCCCGGGATGCAGAACAATTTAGCTCTGCTAACTTTAAAGAAGATGCCAGTATCTCTAATATTTTAAAACTCCACTTACTACTCGGTGGCCAACTCAATAACCAGTCAGAAACTCCCTTCATTCAACAACGAAGCTTTTATTATCAAGGCATTGGTACTAAGGGTAGCCGTCTAAAACGCATTTTGAACCAATCTTTAGCTCCGCGCACTGACGATGTAAGCAGTATTTTAAACCAAGCTATTGATGATTTTAAACATCACTACGAACTAGGCGATAAAGTATTACTAACGGGTTTTAGTCGCGGCGCGGCACTTGCCAGACGCTTTGCAAAATGTTTAGAGCCACTTATTAGCAAAGACGTTTATTTGTGTGTCTTTGATACAGTTGCCTCGATTGGTTTATCCAAAATAACTAAAGCAACGCGTGGAGCCGAACATGTGATTTTTGAAAACCACACATTAGCGCATAATATTAACTCTGCGCTACATTGTGTGGCACTTGATGAAAAACGTCGAGCCTTTGAACCCACTCTTATCAACCAACAACAAAATGTTCACGAAATATGGTTTGCGGGCGCCCATTCAGATATTGGTGGCGGATACTACCGCGATGGTTTGGCTGATATTTGCTTGCGCTACAGCATTGAATGGCTACTTAAACAAGCCATTGGTTTAGACTTTTTAACCAGTCAACAGATTGACTACTCCACATTAACTGAGCATATTAATGCGGCATTAATAGCAAAAGACGATGTCACCATCGCCCCAGATCCACTAGCATTAAGCCACCAACAAAATTACTTTTGGTTTAACCCATTATTTAAGCTTATTGACCGTGAATGCTGTGTCCTTGTTGATGACGAACCCAGTACAGTTTTGCCAACAGTACACCAAAGCGTTACGACACGTATCTATCATTTATCTAGTTACCGTCCAGAATCGTTAAAAAACACGCGTTATAATATTCAATACAATGACCACACCCTCCTCGCTTTTACTGGCCTTAGTGAGCATATTGCGCTTGAAAATCAAAACATGACCATTTTACAAGTTGGTGAAAGTAAACAAGTCACAGTGTATGCTGCAGAGCAATATAACACCACGGGATTAATGCTAGAGCAAGGCGCTACTTATCGTTTTAGAGCACTTGATAATCAAACCTGGTATGACGATGGCATTCAATGTGGGCCTGAAGGTTGGAGTCGCGATGAGATAAAACTAGGGGTAAAAGAAATCCCCATGGCATTACTTGAACCTTTTAGACGACTAACCCATGCGCCGTGGTTTTCTTTAATAGGCGCAATAGCAAATACAGATGATCACGCATTTGAAATTGCTGATGGCGGCGATTTTAAAATAACTCAATCAGGTGAATTTACCCCCTTTGCAAATGATTTAATGCGTTTTTATGGCGCAAATGCAGGAAGTATAAAACTAAGCGTTAAACGGCTAGGGTAATGTTTAAATTATGACTTAAACTCATGACATTTAGTCTAAGCGTAGGCTAAACATTAAATTAAGCACCTATTTGATCAAGCTCATTACCTTGAGTCTGCCACTTAGCTTTTATACTCTACGCTGACAATCACAACCATCTAGACAATTCTACTTATCGTTAGTTGGCAGTATTACATTGCTCTATGCACCGTAGAGGTCAATCGCAGAGCCCTATTTAATCAACGCTTTTTTTAAGCAGCGATTAAATAGGACTCTTGTCCTGAATGTTTACTTTTACGCTTGTAAGCACCTTTGCCTTTTTTAGCACTGACAATTTGTGGCTTAAAAACTTTTGAGGTAACCAATGCAGCTAATGCATTGTCTTTAATTACACCACGACCGGTATCAACAGATGATGTTGATTGAACTGGTTTTGCTTTCTTTTTACTCATTGATTGCTCCTAATTTAGTTGTGCGGATTGTATGCCTAACGTAAAAAAACACAAATGTTTTTTTAAAGCAGCAAACCGTAATCTCTAACCTTCCTCTTCCCATTGTTCGAGCTTATCATCCTCTAACATTAATGCCATTGAGGCAATAACAGTTAAGCTTTCGTCTAAACGCGTATATAACAATGTAAATCCATCTATTAAGGTTTCTGGATTGGGGTGTTCACTTTGGGCTTCTTGCCACATAGCAAAAGTAGCCAATAAACTTAATGTCACTTCAAAGTTATCTACAAATTGCTGGCTTTCATCTTTTCGCTTTTGATCATCACTAGTTTCTAATGACAGTAAAAAGTTAAAATCAAGTTGCCACACTTCTTGGTTAACTAAATAAGCAGCTAAGTAACCACTACACCAGTTTTGTAATGGCTCACTAGGTGATTTTTCATTTTCATCATGGGGATAAAGTGCAGCTAATAAGTTACTCTGCGCCACTTGAGCATCGGTAATACTATCGAGTATATCAATCAACGCCCCACGCTCCGGCGTATCGCTCATCAACTGATTATAAACACCGTCACAATCATCACTAATATAATGGGCTAACTCAGCCTCTCCAAAAAATTCTGAACAGGCAAGTAAGCCACTCAAAAAACCCACAACGTGATCAATAGTTACTTTATTATCATGTGTTTGTGTGTCTAAAAATGATTCTAAAACCGATATACTTTTTGAGTTGAGCATAACAGCCCTTAATTAAAATATAATTACATTCTTACCCTAGCTAATTGAGTATGTATTGCAAGTTCAGGTTAGCCCTTGAGATGTTACCACTAACTTATTAACACCTCTAAAAGCCATGTGTTTAATAAAAAATAAAGTGTAAAGTGACAGCAGTTTTAAGCTAAAAAAACCTCCCTATTTAGAGTCATGATCAAATCAACACCAGAAAGTGATCACAAATAAGCATTAGCTCGTTATAATAGCTAAGCTGTAATAATTAAGTTTTATTTTATTTACTCAATAGGAGCTTTGCGTGTCGCGATTTTCAGCCGTAACCGACAACCCTCACGATGACCGTTTTAATCAAAAAACGGGCATCTTACTGACTAACTTAGGCAGCCCAGATGCACCGACGGCTAAAGCTTTAAGGATATACCTTCGAGAGTTTTTATCCGATCCGCGCATTGTAGAAATTCCGCGTTTAATTTGGCTGATGATTCTACACGGTATTATTTTACGTGTACGCCCTAAGCGCTCCGCGAAATTATATAAAAGTATTTGGACCGACAATGGCTCGCCACTCACACATATTACCCGCTTGCAACGCGACAAACTCAATACGCTATTACAACAACAAGGTTATACAAATACCGAAGTAGTAATGGCAATGCGTTATGGAAACCCTTCCATTGAAGCAGGCCTTGAAGAACTACGCGACAAAGGCTTAACCCGCATTATTGTCTTGCCGCTTTATCCTCAATATTCAAGCCCAACCACCGGCTCGACCTTTGACGCGGTTGCTAAGGTATTAAAAAAATGGCGCTGGGTGCCCGAGCTGCATTTTATAAATGGTTACCATAAAAATGAACAATACATTGAGTCACTAGCCAACAGCATAAGTGAAGACTTACAAGCTAATGGCACCCCGCAAAAATTGGTCTTTTCGTATCACGGCATGCCAAAGTTATTTTTAGATAATGGCGACCCATACCATTGCTTGTGTTTACAAACCACCCGCTTAGTTACTGAAAAGCTCTCGCTGGACAAAGACCTATTTATGAGTACTTTTCAAAGTCGCTTTGGTAAAGCAGAATGGTTAAAACCGTATACCGATGTCACCCTAGAAAGCTTTCCAAAAGAAGGGATTGACGATGTGGCTATAGTCAGCCCTGCTTTTAGCGCCGACTGTTTAGAAACACTTGAAGAACTTGAAGGCGAAAACCGCGAAATTTTTGAACACGCTGGCGGCAAAAAATATCGCTATATAAAAGCACTTAATGACAGAGACGATCACATTGCAGCTCTATTTGATGTGTTAAAACCGATGCTGTAACCGTTAGCACCGTGATACGGCCCAGTCTGTTACATAATAAACAAACTAGGCCGTAACATTTATAATTGTTAGATTTTAAAACCCGCACTAAGCGTTTAACGAACAAGAAGTTGCTGAAATTGCAGAAAAAGTGATTAACATGAACGTATGGAGTCGGCTCAAGCTCGCGTAAGGGCAAGTACCGTATAATGCAGATTAAAGCTTAACGCTACCGCGCAATGCTTTTGTATTGCCATGCTTAGTTTTACTATCCATACGTTTGCGTTGAGAGTTACGGCTAGGCTTTGTAGGTTTTCGCGCTCGCTGTACTTTTGTAGCACTGACAATTAACTCTTTTAAACGCGCTAATGCATCTTCTCGGTTTAATTCTTGGGTACGATGGCTTTGGGCTTTAATGACGATAACGCCGTCTTTTGTTAGTCGGTTATCATTAAGCTTTAGCAAACGCTCTTTATAAAATTCAGGTAACTTTGAGCGATTAATATCAAAACGTAAATGGATAGCACTAGCGACCTTATTAACATTTTGTCCACCGGCACCTTGAGCGCGAATAGCAGAAAGTTCGACTTCCCACTCATCAATTGTTACGGTATTTGAAATAATTAACATTGTGTTCAGCTGCTTGCTTCAAAATTGCATTGTATCATTTTTAGGGTATAGTCCAAAATAGCGCTGGGTATTTTGCTAACTTAATTTTATAATTAAGCTTGCTCTTTTTAAGTGTAATGAATATTACATGTCAGCATGCTCAAATTTAATTAGCATAGTGAGTCTATTTAAACTTAATTTAAAATGATCTATTTAGCATATTAAAAACAAAGGATTTAAACATGAAAAAAATATTACTCTCTCTAGGGTTATTAGCCATGAGCTTTTCAAGCATTGCTGAAGATATCACTGAAAGTGAACTACAAGGCTATATGGAAGCACTCCCAGCTGTAGCACAATGGTCGCAAGATCAACCTGCACTTGACAATTTAAACCTTGCAAGCATGCTAGGTAGCAGTGAAGGCAATTCAAGCATGGCGACAAGTGCATTGAGTATGCTTAAAGATAACGATTTATATAAACAGTTTTCAGCATTAACTGCTGAGTATGGCTTTACACCTGAAGAATTTGTATCTGTAGGTAGCGAAGTTTCAATGGCTTACTTAGAGAACTTAAAATCAGGTTTATCTGACGAAAACAAAGCTAAAGTAAACGAGTTAATGGGTGGCATTAAAAGCTCAGGTAACTCATCAGCTTCAAGCGCAAGCTCTATGATGAGTTCACTTGGTGGTTCTACAAGTACTGCTGATAGCTCTACAGAAGTAAGCGAAAGCAATGTAAGCTTAGTACAAGAATATATGCCACAGCTTCAAAAATTATTTGCGATGGTTAAATAATTTATTCTCATCGCTGAGTAATAAAAATCAAGCGGCTTCGGTCGCTTTTTTATTGCCTACAACCAAGATATAATCTTTGACATCTTGCAGCTAACGTTAGTTTTATATGCCATTGATGACACTTCCAAAAGTAACCACCACCGATGAGAAAAAAAAGCTCTGTGTTTTATTAAGCCTATTATTAAGTGAATCCTCTTATGGCTTTAAAAACTCACCGCAACAATACGCTAATCGCTTATTTGATCATTTTAAGAAAGGTTATTCGTTTTCACCAAAAGAAGTGACAGCTATAACTCAACAATTAGCGCAAGAATCATTTATTTGGAAACGCCCTTTTGGTGATCATTATCAGCTTTCGATTGATGCGATTGTCTATGCCACGATAAGCATGTTAACCGATAATAAAGACCTTGTAGCAGTATTTTTAAAAGAGCTTGCCAACACTTACCATTTTAACAATGGTGCGCTGGTGTTTATGTTTTATCTGTTTGACTCTCAAAAACAAAAACCCAAGTCGTCATTACAGTTTAAGATAGACTTTGAAAAAGAAGTCGATTACCAATTTATAACACTGCTTGCACAATCAACATATAGCCATCAACTTTGGCAAAACTTACCAGTCCAGTGGCAACATGCCTGCGCCGAACACTTTATAAATGGCCAATTTTTTAACCTTACTGGCGATATACCATGGCCTCTAATAGCCAAAGACAACGCCTACAACATTGACAATAGTAAACTCATTTACCTTAATGAAAGCTTGGCAGTATTAAAGCAAAATAGCCATTTTGATGAACTACTACACGACAAGTCAGACCGTGCGTTAGCGCAGTTTATTGAAGTAAATCAAAATGCAATTGAGGGCGCCCCCTTAGATGCACTCGAGATACAATATAAAAATGCCTTAAAGGCTTACCGTAAAAAGTTTGGCAAAGGCTCTTACCCCGCTGAAATTACAGGACTTTTGTATACCGTCAGTTTATTCGCCGGTAATACCAGCGCAGGTATTAAACAGTTAGAAACCATCAAGCGCTGGTATAGAAAAAATTTAGGTGAGCTGAGCCACAGCCATCAAGCCATTGAATTTTTAGTAGAAAGCGAGCAAATAAGCACATTTAAAGATTATCGTTTAATTAAAATACTCGAACAATTCATAAGTAATCCTAACGCCTTAGCGCCGCTTTTTTGTTTATTATTGGCATTAATAAAAAATGCCACCGATGAGCAAATAAATAACTTAAGGGCGCATGACGCGTTACTCAATCAACTCATCGATGCTATAAAACCGCACCAACACTGGCTTGGTGAACAATGCATGTACCTAGCGCTTTGGCTAAAAGAAGATACGCCATTTCCTAGCAATGGTTTATTAACGCACTTTACCCGTGTAGCACAATGGCAACGTTGGCTTGATGATATTAGTCATCTTGAAGAGCCAAAGTCCGAACAACGAGTTACTTGGCAGCTTGACCTCACCCATTTAGATTTACCACTTATTCAAGCAAAAGTGCAGCAAATTAACGCGAAAGGCGAATGGACTAAAGGCCGAAAAACTAATATTCATGAACTCGATTACGCGCAGTACCATGAAGCGCTTACAGATGCAGACCGTAAACTTATCCAAGTGATCAGCAATCACGCAGGTTTTGGTTATAAAGAAGTGCAAGCCACCAGCGCCGTATTACAGGCATTAGTGGGGTTTGATGATTTACAAAATATTAAAGGCGATGCAATTAAGCTTATTAAAGGTGAGTTTATTATCGAAATTGCTCAAAATAGTAATGATTGCTTTGAATTAGTGATGCACCCCACCATTGACGACCTTGATGGCGACTTTATTGTTAATCATAGCCACGACAATTGTTACCAAGTATTTGCAGTTGATGAAAAACAATTAAAACTCGATGCAATGCTTGCCAACCAGCCTAATAACTTAACCGAAGAAAGGCTTCCCGCACTTAATTCCGCGCTAAAAAAACTCGCCACAGAGCACCATATAAGTAGTGAACGTACAGAGTTTGCCGATATTAACAATGTCCGCCAAGGAAGCTGTGAACTGGCGGCAGTTATTAAACTGACCCACATGGGGATTGATGTAAACTTTTATGTAATGCCGCATTCTGTCGATGGTCCTTGGCTTGAGCCTGGTGTAGGGGCTACAACCTTAGTTTATAGCGAAGATGGCACTAACAGCAGCGTTGTTAAACGTGATTTAAAAGCCGAACAACGTGCTTTTAAAAAGCTGTTAAAAAACTTGGCTGAGGTGTTCAATAATAAAAGTTATCAGCACAAAAGTACTCAACAGCAGTTCTTTTTACCAGAGGATATTAGCCAAGCCATTGAATCTCTTGAACAGGCGCACCAAGCCAAGGCATTAGTATTAAGCTGGGATGAAAACACCCAAGGTATGAAAGTTGCCAACAGCAAGCACTTATCTTTAAACCTAAATGATGACAGTGACTGGCTCAGTGTAAACGGCAATATAACTTTACCCAGTGGCGATATATACGCCTTACAAACGTTGTTAAACGCACCTCGTCGCGGCAGTATTATTGAATTTGACGAACAAAACTCTTTATTATTAGATCAGCGTTTAACTAAGTTAATTAATCGCCTTGAAGGTATGCAAAGCCAAGACAAAGACGTAAGCGATGACAAGTTACGTATTGCCAACAGCCGTGCATTGCCGCTATATCAAACCGTCGCTGATTTAGGTGATGTAAGCTATGGCGAAAGCTGGCAACAACGCTTAGCCAAATTTGACAACACCAGCGAACCTATAATACCTGTTCATTTAAAAAACACCCTGCGTGATTATCAAATTGTAGGGGTTAAGTGGCTGATGCAACTCGCAAATTGGGGCCTTAACGCCTGCCTTGCCGATGATATGGGCTTAGGCAAAACCTTACAAACACTTTGTGTCTTACAAATGCGCAGCCAATTAGGCGCAAGCTTAGTCATAGCGCCTAAATCGGTAGGCAATAATTGGCAAGTAGAAGCCGAGCGTTTTGCGCCTTCATTAACAGTTAAAAACATTGATAACGCAGCATCCTGCGCCGATGTATTAGATAATGCAAAAGCCAGTGACCTAATTGTTGTCAGCTACGGCCTATTGCCATTAATTGGCGAGCAACTTGCCGAGCACTCTTTTGCTAACATTGTGCTGGATGAAGCACAAGCCATTAAAAATCCGCTCAGCTTACGTGCAAAAGCCGCTTTTGCCTTAAATGGCCAGTTTAAAGTAGCGCTTTCTGGCACTCCGATTGAAAACCATTTAGGCGAACTTTGGAGCCTATTTAACTTTTTAATGCCGGGTTTTTTACACACTTTACCCGTATTTAAAAAGCGCTTTGGTAATGCAGATAAAAACCAACAACAAGCTGATATTCTTAAAGCATTAATAGCACCGTTTATACTGCGCCGTAAAAAACAAACAGTACTGACAGAGCTCCCTGAAAAAACAGAGATAAACCTAACCTTTGCATTAAGCGATGAAGAACAAGCACTATACGAAGCAACACGCCTAAATGCGCTTGAGCAAGCCAGTAAAGAAGACAGCCAATACATTACTATTTTAGCGTCGTTAACTAAATTGCGCCGCGCCTGTATTGCCCCACAATTATTACTTGAGCACAGTAAACTCACTTCAAGTAAACTCGATACCGCTGATTCGATTATTGAAGAATTACTTGAGAACGATCACCAAGCGCTCATATTTAGCCAATTTGTAGATGTACTTAAATTAGTAGAGCAACGCTTACAAAAGCGCAAAATTGAATATTGCTACCTTGATGGCAGCATGAGTAGTGCAAAGCGCAAACAACAAGTCGATAAATTTCAAAATGGTGATGCTCCATTGTTTTTAATTAGCCTTAAAGCCGGTGGCACAGGGCTTAATTTAACCGCCGCCGATTATGTACTGCATTTAGATCCATGGTGGAACCCAGCAGTTGAACAACAAGCATCAGACCGCGCGCACCGCTTAGGCCAAACACGCCCAGTAACGGTTTATCGCTTAATTGCACAAAACACCATTGAAGAAAAAATCCTGCAATTACACGAACACAAGCAAGCGCTTGCCGACAAAGTGTTATCGGGCAGTGGCGATGCAGGGCAACTATCAAAAGATCAGCTACTAGCGCTACTCAACCATGATTTGGACGAATAATTACAAGTCCGATTTAAGTATCTCTTTTACCCGTGGGGCAAGCGCGGGTAATACATCTTCCTCAAACCATGGGTTTTTAGTAAGCCAAATATTATTGCGAGGACTAGGATGAGGCAACGGTAAAATAGTTGGCCAATACTCACGCCACGATTTTACCAACTCAGTTAACGGTACGCTTTTACTTTCTGGTAAATGGTACGCTTGGGCATATTTACCGAGCACAATTGTCAGCTCAATATTCGGTAACGCCGCTAATAGCTGGGCTCTCCAAGCGGGCGCACATTCTTTACGCGGTGGTAAATCACCCGACTTTCCCTTACCTGGGTAGCAAAAACCCATCGGTAAAATAGCCACTTTACTAGCATCATAAAAATCATCTTCACTGAGCCCTAGCCACTGGCGTAAGCGCTTACCACTGGCGTCATTAAAAGGCTTTCCCGTTTCATGCACTTTTAAGCCAGGAGCTTGGCCAGCAATTAAAATACGTGCTGCAGAATCAAACTGCACCACCGGACGTGCGCCAAGTGGCAGCTGAGGTTCACAGATCACGAATTTACTAACTTGTTTTAATAACTGCTCAGTCACCTTTGCTCTCCTGTTCTATAGCTGGCTATCATAAAGCAATTTTAAAACGATTAAATTCAACAGCTTAAATTATTATTAATATATTTTATGATTTTAACAGCCTACTTTCTAGCCCGTCTATTTTTAGTTAATTGACGATAGCACTTACAGGCATGATCAACTAATTAATACATTATAAATTTTTTTTGCATGCAACTCATGCAAAAAAAATCATACAAAAAAAAGCAGAAACAACTATAAAATACATTACTTTCAATTACTTAGTATTTAATTACTAGCCCTATATGTTGCTAAAAGGCAAAGGGACCCGCGGGTACAGTGACTTTTATATTTTCGCAAGTGAGCTTTATTAAAAGCGAGGTTAGTAAAATAGTGATCTGAGAAAACATTAAAACTCACATTAAAAAAAATCAAAAAATAAAATACAAGCCATTGATATTTATACAAAATAAAAAGTTATTTTTATGATAAAAAGCTCAACGACATTTATTCAAACCGGGCCGATTGGCTTAGCATCTGGAGGAAATGAATCTATATATGACAGATCACTATTTTACTAACTAATATCTGTTACCTTGCAGAGTTTAAGTTGGGTTAATCTAGAGACAATTTGATCGTAGCACGAGATCTGTAACCTAGTGGACTCAGTAAAAAGTAACGAGCACTGGATTAAACCAGTGCCCAGCATTTTTTATTGAATAGAAAATTCATCAAATAATTGTACTTCTGCATCCAAGTTACTCGGGTCAAATACTGTAATGGTCAACAAATTCTGTAGAGATTCTAAGCGGCATTTTTTAATTCATTATATTTCTGATGTGGCGTCATATAATTAAGCGTAGAATGCCTACGTTTGTAATTGTAAAACTGAATATAATTGTCCACCTCACTTATAACTGAATGATGATTTATAAATGACAGGCGATTCAGTCGCTCTGTTTTTAAACTTCTAAAAAATCGCTCCATTACTGCATTATCCCAACAATTACCTCGACGACTCATACTTTGCGTTATAGTTAGTTGTGATAACCGAGCTCTAAACGAGGCCGCAGAATACTGACACCCCTGATCGGAATGAAACATCAGTTGATTAAGAACCGGCTGTTGACGCTTAATAGCATTATTCAATGCTGCTATAGCCAATTCAGCATTTGGGCTTGTTGATAAGGCATACCCTACAACTTCCCTCGTTGATAAGTCTAACACACAGGCCAAGTAGCTCCACCCTTGATGGTTCCTGATATAGGTAATATCACCGACCCAATGCGTGTTATGTGAATCAGGGTTAAACTCTCGTTTTAAGAGGTTCTGTGCGTACTTATGTTCATCACCTGAGTTAGGGTAGTAATGTTTTTTCTTCGGCCTGATGGCTTTTATATTCAACTTTTTCATCAGTGCCGCTGTTTTATATATTCCAATCGTATGATTTAACGCATTCAGTTCAACGTTCACTCTGCGTCTACCATACGTATAACCAGAATCGTCAGCGATAGATTTAATTAACTCCAGCAGTGCCTGCTCTGACTTATTTGGCGCGACGGGCGCATAGTAATAACTACTTGTACTGACTTCTAAAGCACGACACAACTCAGATACCGTATAGCTTGGGGTCGCTTTCTTCAACGCTTTAATTACTTTAAATTTTGATTGTCGCGAATGAAGAAAGCGGTGGCTTTTTTTAATATATCATTATCCCTTAAAGCTCGCTGTAGCTGCTTCTCTAGCAATTGAATACGTTGCTGTTCTGGTGTGAGTGCTTGTACATTTCCCGGGCTCTTACCATCTAGCTCAGATAGATATTGTTGCTTCCAACGTGATACTGCTGACTTTCCTGCGCCAGACATCTCTTCAATTTGCTTATTGGTATAACCTTCTTCTACCATTAATTTGGCATATTCAAGTTTTTGTTGTGCACTGAGTGTTACTTTTGATTTTCTGGTCATAGTGATACCTTTTGGGTTTAGCTCATTTTACGCTATAAACCTGTCCAGTTTCATTAGACCATTACATACATAACTTTGAACTGTACCTGTCCCGGTATCTAAGATGGAGAAAACAGAAAGCGTGTTACTTGCTACAAAAGGTAAATCAGGATAACTCTCGTTTTCCATACTCATAGGGCTAAACACATTAGGGAAGCTCATAACGCGATTTTGTGGATCACCGTTAGGCGGATAATTAGTAATTGACCAACGTGGATTTTCTGAGTTTACATCATCCCAAAAATCAGCATAACCAGAACGAACATCATCAGTATATTCGCCACTGGTGTCGACATAATAGGCCCCATACGAATTACCAACATTTGAACTTTCTAAATAATGTAAGTTACCCACTTGAGCTCGATTCCATAAATGCGAGTGGCCTATATGAACAAGATTAACTCCGTTTTCACGTAACAGAGGCTCAATGTCATTGAACCAAACATCTTCTGCTAATGGGTATTGGTAGCGCACTTCGCTTATATTCTCAAGCATGGGCTCAACGGTATCCGTCCACGTTTGAGCGCTTAGCGGAAAAGTAAATTCCGTCATACTTTGTGCACCATCGACAGTTTCAACCAACTGCATTACAGGTTCAGATAAAACCGGCACAGTATTGTCACCTAAACCAAATACTCCTTGGTGAGCCATAACCACTTTGTACTTTGAGTTTTTAAATGCCTCACTTTGCATCACGGTCTCAAGCCACGCGTATTGGTCTGAATTCTTATCAAAAGATTCAAACATAAATTCACCAAAGCCCCACTGCTGAGGGTCTTCAAGCGTACTTAACCCTTCGACAAACTTTGATTTACTATCGCCAGATACACTCCAAGAGCGCCATATTCTCGACACGTTCATTGAAATAATAAATACATCACCAAACGCTGTAGCATAATATTCTTCACCTCCAACACCGTCATTTGGAAATGAGAAAATATCTAAAAATGTTTGCTGGTTGTTAGACTGATCTGCAATCCACTGCGCTTTAACATCGGCATCATTCGTTGGGTTAACATCCTGCTTTACTTGTTCATAAGCAATTTCGGCATACCACGCTGGCTGTGGATCGTTAAACCCGCCACTTAGGCTGTACCCTTCTTTGGTAGGGTTATAGCGCCCCATCACCTCGTGATTACCAATACTGCCAAATAAAGGGGCGTTTTGCAGAATTTCACCGCCATTATAAGGAAAACCAGGTAGATACTTTTGATACTTCCCCTGTAATGCAGGGAAAAATCCGGGGGCATTATCTTTTACTTGATCAAACCATTCAGAAGCGCGGTCAGGCACATTTACAAAATCTCCAGCAAACAATACGGCATCAGGTATACCTACCGTTTCAACCACTTTTTGGTAATTTGCGGCTACATTTTTCTTTGATTGTAAATCTGAGGTCAGTAATATTTTTAACGCAGCACCTTTAGCCGGAGCCGGTGCTAATGTGAACGATTTACTTGTAAAATCAAACCCCTCACCATCTTTACTTGAAATAGAATAATCTAAACGTTCACCTTGAGTGAGTCCTTTTGCCGTAGCTTCATGGCGAAATACAGGGCGGTAAGTCAGGCTCTCATATTCTTTTTCAAATTGTGCAGATGATGCATCTTCCATCATACGTGTTAATTTTGTTGTCGTTATTTCAGAGGTTGATTCATCACCATAAAACAACGTATGTTCAGTACCTTCAAAGTTTGTAAACCAAACAACATTAACTGAATCCTCCGTTGGTAACTGTAAAAATGGATCATTGAGTAAAGCATGCTCGGGGTTAGCAGTTATCGGCACTTCGACTTCAACAGGCACTTCAACCTCTACAGGCACCTCAACTGTTTTATCATCACCGTTACAAGCAAACAGCCCTAAAGCTAAAAAAACAATACTAAATGATCGGATAACCGGGGGTATAGTTTTCATTTTTTCTCCATAAATTAGCAAATTAGCAAGCAGCAATTATCCAGCGCTACTTTCATTTTTATGAGTACGGGTTAACACTCAATAAATACAAACGAGCAAAACCTTGTGGTAATACATGCAATCCACAAACACTCAAAGAAAGTAAAATACATTTACTCATTATTTAAATGTCAAAAAAATGCTAACAAACACATAAGTCAACGGTGTTACAACTACACAAATTAAGAATAAAATATTTATTAACTATACAAAGTAAAATAATAATTCAATCAATTATGTTCACAAAAAAATATAACCTTATAAAACCCTTACCTATCATTAACTAACAATTAAGTACGATAAATTTAAAGCAAAAGGAATAGATTTGTACAACACTGTAGATAAATTACAGATGCAAATAGTAATCACTATCTTTTTTATTTATAAGATATATAATAGCGTTTATGCAATTTCAATCGCTATTTATAAAGGACCGTAATGCAAACTAACCTCCTTAGTACGGATACGCTCACGCAGCCACGCATACTCTCACCCAAAATTAAAAACAAATTATTATCAAATAGTTATAAATATAAGGTGGTTCTTCGTTTTATCGCGGCTATTGTTGGTGGCTATGTATTCACCAGCTGTTTTATATGCTTATTGGCGCTCGTACTTCCTTTAAGTAAGCTCGATGCTGTGCTAATCAGCACTACAATTTCGGTATTTGTTTATACCTGTGTATTTATTTGGTCGTTTACAGTAAAGTCATTAGCCCGCATTTGGATCACTATTTTACTAATAACTGGCCTCACCACACTGGCACTTACTTTGATTAAGAGCGGATTATGAAAGAGAGTTTTTTCCGTTCGATGACGTGGCTACATACTTGGGTTGGGCTGCTGGTATGTTGGTTATTATTTTTAATCTATTATTCAGGCACCATTAGCTTTTTTCGCGATGAGGTCACGCTTTGGTCACAGCCCGAGGCGCATCAAATAGCACATCAGTCTGAGCGTGTTGCAATGCAGCCAACACAAATAATGGCAGCTATAAAAAACTTACAAACAACGGCTCCAAATTCACCGCAGTGGCGAATTTCATTACCTGACGCGCGCAACGCACTACTAAGCTATGGCTATGCTACGCCGCGCGAAGAAGGACAGCGCAGAGCCACGTTTGAAACCACTTATTTAGATCCAAACACCAACCAGATCACTGATGTACCAAGAGAAACCAAAGGCGGTAACTTTTTTTACCGGCTTCATTTTGACTTACATTATATTGATGTGGGAACCGCTCGTTGGCTGGTTTGTTTAGCCAGCCTATTTATGTTGATTGCACTTATATCTGGTGTCGTTATTCATAAGCGTATTTTTAAAGACATGTTTAGCTTTAGGCGTAATAAAGGGAGCCGCAGTTGGCTTGATGGGCATAATATTTCTTCGGTTTTAGCTTTACCTTTTCATATAATGATCACCTACACTGGGCTTATCACTTTAATTTTTATGTTGTTTCCATACCCCGCTAATACCATGTATGAAAAAGGCTTAAGTGGTTTATTTAATGATGCTTTTCCAACAAGCATTCGCCCCGAACCATCAACAGAAAGCGCTCCTTTAATAAACATAAACACTATTTTGGATCAGGTTTATACTAAGGCTTCAAACGCTGACTTAACACGCTTAACTATTCGCGATGCTAATAAAAAATCAGCCACTGTAGCTGTTTATCTTAGTAACAAAAATAGCGTACAAGATGCCTCACCGGTATTGTTATTTAATGCAGTGAACGCCGAGCTACTATCAACATCAGGGATGAACCTAAGCGGCTCACAAGTATTTTATGACTCGATGACGGCACTGCACACCGGCCGTTTAGCAAAACCATTATTGCGCTGGTTGTATTTTTTATGTGGTATAGCCGGTTGTGCAATGATTGCCACCGGCTGCGTTATGTGGGCAAAACGCCTACGTGAGCGTATGAAAAATCAATCGCCTTCATTTGGTTTAAAGTTGGTTGAAGGGCTTAATTTAGCCACCTTAATGGGGCTACCATTGGCAACCTGCGCATTTTTTATCGCTAATAGACTACTACCGCTAACCATAACTGAACGCGCAGATAAAGAAATACTAGCGTTTTTTCTAACTTGGCTCGGTGTTTCTTTGTTTGCATTATTTAAACGCGCTAAGCGTCAATGGTTGTTCTTTGCAAGGTTAAATGCACTGGCGTGCATAAGCGTTCCTATAGTTAATGCTTTAACAACTAATGGTAATATTGTTAGTTACTTAGTTAATAATCAATGGGCACTTTTTAGCTTTGACTTGCTATGCCTGGTGTGTGGCGCTTTGTTTATTATACAAGCCAAAAAATTACGTACTCAACACCCAATAAAAAAAACAAGCAATTCACGCCACCGCGATAAAAAAGCAACACAACAGGAGCAAGAAACGTGAACGAGTTACTGCATTTTAGCCTCTGCTTGCTGGCATTTAATGGTTTTTCACTCGCAAAGTTTTCCCATTTCCGAGATGTTTTTAATCAAAAACCGGCACAATGGCAAAGTAATTGGCTCGTGGGGTTTTCTTGGATCAGTATTTTACTAAGTTTATGCCTTAGCATTGTTAAATTTGGTGCTTATGGCAGTTTGCTTTTTTGTGGCTATATGGCGCTAAGCCTTTTAATTATAATGGCTTTTTATAGTTTCAAGCGTAATTTGGTCAAGCTCATGAGTATATGCAATTTAATATTAATACTGCTTGTTGGGTTATTTTTAACCGTATATTAGGCTTAGTTAGTAAAAACGTGATCTGAAAAAAGGCAAACTAAATTAGTTTGCCTAGTAGGTGGGATACTGTGTCGTTAAATAGTTTAATGAGTAATTACTGACTCAAATCTAATATAACGTAGCTTTATTGCAAATTTATTACTCAGCTTTCGCCTAAGGAGATTTGTGCCAGTCTAACTGCATATCCCACACATATCGGTTATCGCTTTCTAGCGGAGCTTGAGACTCATCAACAGTTTCTAACACATTAGTCGCTTTGTTAATGGTTGCATCGCGGCCAAATAAATAACTTTGCTCTTTAACGATGGTTAAGTAGGCTTTGTTAAGCTTTAAAGCACGCTGTTTTGAAGGAGTGATCAGCTCGTAAAGGTTTTTAGCTTGCTGCACTTTGGCTTTATTTACGCTGCCGTCTTGGTTAAACCAGCGCATTAACATTTCTTGGTTTTGTCTAAACTCATCGCCGCCACCAACGCGCTGAAAATAAGTTAAAAACTCACCTTGTTGCTCCCCTTTATTAGGCACATCTGTCATCGCTTTTAAATTTATGTAACCCCAACCATCTCGCCCTTCAACTTTACGCGGAAACGAAAAACTTTGGTCGTACGTTGAGCCCACTGTTTTATGGCAACCATTACAAAAGGCCAACTCTTGCTCATGTTGTGGCCGCAGCTCACCCTCTTCATTTTCAATGTAACCATTAATTGTCCAGCCAAACATATTATTAATACCTTGCTCACCTAAATAACGCGTTTGCGGCAAGTTTTCAAAATGCTTTTCTTTGGCTTCTTTATAATACGATGAGGCCAATAACTGCTTTGACTTAAAGCTATGTTTTTTCATATAGCGTACTTCTTTCATACGTGGCGCATTATAAATTTGTCCATTTTCGTCCACGCCAATATAACGCACAGTATGTAAAAACTCGGTGTCTTCTGGGTATAATTGATAACTCAATTCAGTTTGGCTGGCATCGCCAACATAATGGCTTTGTTTACTGATAGCGGTTATAAGCTCAGTTAATTTTCCATCATTATTTAAATCTTTGCCAATTAAGCGCTCTGATAAGTCAGGAGTGGTAATGGTTGATAAGTCTTTTACAGCCATTTCTACTAAACTTAAATTTGCCATATACACGTCTTGATTGTATTCACCGTTAAGCTCACGAAACGGCTTACCTAAACGGATCATTACATCCCCCGTTGAGCCATTAGTTGGCCAAAACGTGCTGGGAAAAGGTTTATAATTAAATGCGACCCAATGGCTGCCATCGCTTGCAAAGCCTTGCTCATCAAAAGCACGTTCCGGGTAGGCTAAATTTTTAACCTCGGCGACTTCTCCTTGCCAGTCGGGGTTTGCTTTAAGCTTATTAATAAAGCGTGAGTAATTGTCTTGATTCACCCAACTCATAATTTGTTCATCTGAGATTTTGCCAATCAACTCAGTGCGGTCAATAAATAAGTTTTTCCAATGATTTTTTAAGCCTAAATCTGAAAACTGATAATCCCCTTGTAAGCTTCCATCGTTCATCTGATTAGGACGATTTTTATTGTTGTGGTCAGTTTGATGACACGCATAGCACGGATTATTTGTGCCCTCGGTTTTGGTATAACACTGCGGAGGAATAACCGATTCTGGGTTATATATTTCCCCGTGCTGCATATAAGCAAGTGCAGGTATGTCATCGCCCACGTTATAAGGTGCTTTTTGAGGTGGTGGCGTTATAACATCAATAACGACAGTACTTTGGATGGCGTTATCAAAACAACCATTTATTAGTGCAAGGTTCACTAATAGAAAAAGGGGAATAAAAAATTTCATTTTTATGACTCACTTTTTTAGCGCAAAAAAATGGGCAAACTTAACAAGTAAGCTTGCCCAATAGTGGTTTATTTAGATTTTGGGTCGTACATCCATAATGTGTTGTTTTCTTGAAAGCCATCTTCACCAATAATAATGCGGCCATCACGCATAACAATCACGTTATCAGGTTGAGAAAGCTGATCCACATCACAGCGCTCAGCACCATTTAGCGTTGAACGATAAGTTGCTCCCATCACCACAGGCTCAATTCGCGTTAAGCTGTAGTTGCTATCAATGTGCGCACGATAAACACCGCCACAATCTTTTACGCGACTTGAAAGCTGAATATCGCCTTCATCATCAATCATGGTGTTATCTAAATCAGCAATACCAATGTACATATACGCCTTATTAACCACTTCATCGGCAATCATATCTTGGCCGGTGATAGCTTCTAAAACACGGTCATGGTTAATGCTAATACCTTCAAGTTTACGCCACTCTGCAGTTGCCCCTTTTAAACGCGCCGCTTGGCGAGACTCTAAAAATACTGCGCGGTTATCCATAGGCTTACCTGCGGTCACAGGACTGCCGCCATCAGCTTCGATTGGGTAAGTTGCATCGCCATTTGCCCATGCTTGTACATCAGCCATCGACATATAACTGGTTTTACCCTCGACATAATCATCGCTGGTAATGTTGTCATACTCGCTAATCCAGGTTTCTATATTAGCGTTAGTACTGTTTGCAAGTTCAACCCATTCAACATCAAAGCCAGTAACTGTTGGCTCATTTAAACCGGCATCTTGGGTTAGCTTAGCGCCGTAAAGTGTACCAGCAGATAAGTCTTCAGGTTGGTCAGCAATAAATTTAAACATCACGCCGCCGGTATCATCTTGTGATGAATAAACGGTGCGTCGATCTGGCATTACCACTGAGTTTTCATGTTCGTAACGGCCAATAGTGAAATGCTTAACCACATCAGGTGTATCTGTTGTTGGGTTTCTTATCTCTGCGGTATAACCATATCGGTATGGGTTTGGAAAATCAGGAGCAGTTAGGGCTTCAATACCATCTGTAGCGGTATCCACAGGGTCATTCCACGATGCGTCAGTGGTTGAATCAACAGTTGAATTAACAATCCACTCTTCAGATGTCAGTGGTGTACCCCATGGCGACACTGAACCAAAACAATTCGCTGCGGTGCCTTTAACACCGTCAAAGTCAATCATCATAGCGTCAGTGACTGACCACGCGCCTTGCGCACTTTTTGACATTTTTAAACGGCTTACACCCCCTGGGTATGACTCCCAGTTAGTAAATAAATAGCCTTCATTTTCTCCAGATGCGATAAAGCCGTTAAAATCGGGGTTATTATTTTCAAGAATTTTTTGGTTGTTGTTAATACCATAATGAACACCTAATCCGCCTGCTAAGCCGTTATCACCTAGCTCCGAATAGGTATCACCCGTTTGCCCTAAAATCTGATACTCACCGACCGCCGAGATCACAACTTGGCGCTCAAAGTCACTTTCTGGCACCGGTGAACTAACAATATTTTTTGGTAAGTTGTTAAAATTAATTCCGCGTAAAACCCCCACAGTGCCACGATTAATCACTTTATTATTGACATTATCTGTTGCTGTATTTGTATCAGACGGATGTTGAACATTAAAAAACAAGTCACCCATTTCACTCAAAAATATACCGGTTACTTCTGCGCCTGCGGGTACAGTTGCTAAACGAGTAAGGCCTGAACCGCCATTACTTCCGTCTACGCCATTTTCTCCATCAACACCATTACTACCATCAACACCATCAGTTCCATTACTACCATCAACGCCAGGAGTGCCCACTTCCCCAACTGGCCCTGCTTGACCTTGCTCACCTTCATCACCATCACAACCTGTGAGGGCCAACGTAATCGCCGCGGCGATTAAAGAATATGCTACACGCTTCATTTTGTACTCCGGTTACTATTTATTGTTGGTTTAACGCGGACGTAGTTTGGCGAGCCGATATGACAGTGGGTTTACAAAAAAATGATATTTTAGGGAAGGCTATTTTAGGCCGATACAAATCGGCCTAAAATGATATAAAAGTGTGTAAAGGGGGTTTACATAGGGCTTTGTTTTACAAAAATCAGTTCATCTGTGTTAAAGCCTTTCGCTTTAGCTGTTTTAATAAAATCGGCTTTTCGCTCTTCACTAATTGTTGGAGTGCGCGACAACAACCATAAATAGTCTTTATCGTAACCGGTTACATAAGCATAATTATAGTTTTCTTGGTCGAGCTTAAAAACCACATACGAGCTATAAAAAGGCCCAAAAAACGACACTTTTAAGTGACCAACATCTTTGCTATCTACAAATTTGGCTTTACCTTGAGCTTCGCTCCATTGTTGCTCTTTGGTGTTGTAACCTTTATTAACCACTTTAACGCTACCATCATCATTTATAGAATAATTGGCAGTTACTTGTTCAAGGCCCTCTTCAAAAGAATGATCAAGGCGTGCAATTTCGTACCATTGCCCTTGAAAACGATCCACCGAAAAAGATTTTACTGGGGTAATACTTTCAGGTACACCTGTACAACCTGCTAATCCTGCGAAACTAAGCACACCTAAAAGCACAAATAGTTTAAATTTCATTGTATTATCCTTAAAAATAAAAGTGATGTTTAAGCTTAACCAATACGTATTATTGGCAAAAAAGTTCACTTAATACTAGTGGTTCAATAAAGCTTAGGTTAGGATCATTTTTTTACCTACTAAATAGAGCTAATAATGAAAATATGGGTTGATGCAGATGCCTGTCCGGTAGTCATTAAAGAAATTTTGTTCCGTGCTGCTGAGCGCACTCACACTGAAACAATATTAGTTGCTAACCACACTATGCGCATCCCCCCATCAAAATTTATTAGCCGCTTACAAGTGTCGTCTGGTTTTGATGTTGCCGATGACGAAATAGTTAAACGCATAGAAAAAAACGATCTTGTGATCACCGGTGATATCCCGCTTGCCTCTGAAGCTATAGATAACGGCGCGCAGGCACTAAATCCGCGAGGTGAACTTTACACCACAGAGAACATTCGTAGTCGCTTAAACGTGCGCGATTTTATGGACACAATGCGTTCAAGCGGTGTAGAAATGAGCGGTGGGCCACCGCCACTCAGTCAGAGCGACCGCCAAAAGTTTGCCAATAACCTCGACAAAATACTCGCACAAAATAAATGAATAGCCCGCTAATTGGTTTTGGCGACACGCAGCCAAAAGTGGCGGTATATATTGCTAACCGCCCACCTATGGACGAGTTTACCCAGCTTGATTTATTACAGCCTCTGGTTAATGGGCAAATTAATACCATTAACCAAGCCTGTGGTAATGGTTGGCGAAAAGTATTTAATGTGTATGCTAAAGTACTTTTTGCACTACCCAGTGAGCATTTCACGTTTGCAAAGCAAGCGACTAGCTGGCAAAACTACCGCGACACGGCGCTATTGCAATCAGCCAGTAAAACAGTTTTATTATTTAGCCCACCCAAATTAGAAGATAATAGTTGCTTACATATTATAGCCGGGCGCACCCATGCAAAAAACTTACTACAACAAGGCTTATTAAACACCCAATTGAACTGGTTAGATGACGAGTTTGCCATTGATAAAGCCAATAAACTGCTTGTTTGTCCTTACTTTGACTATCGCCAACTGAGTAATATAAAAATACTCCGCTTGAGTGAATTAGCCGCACAATGTTTTTGCTAAATAGGGTTAATAGTCAAACTATAACTTAGTTAAGCATTAAAATAGGTGATCAACCATTATCCAAAAATAGCTACGTTCAACCTCTTTATTTGGTGTTAATGAAGTCATACTCGTATTTGATTTTGTTATTCGTGTTAACGTCATCGAATGTGTAAAGGCCAGTGTTGCCGCTGTGCTTTTTGAGATTGCACAGGGTATTGATAAAAACCACTCGCCGATGAACGATGCGCATTTCGCGAACTTGCGTCAACTCAATTGGTATTTCCTGGATTTTTATAAATCGTCTAACTTTTGAAATAGTTCTGTAAAACGCAGACGTAAATGTTCATCTTCGCCTGCGCTATACTCTGACCTCACTCTATCTCGAACCGCTCGAAATCCCACGACGCCCCGAGGATCACACTTCTTCCTCAATTGAGATTAATGATGTGAACTTAAACACGATGAAACACGTCCTTGTGTAAGCATCGCTTAACGCACATCCATGCACTGCTATTACTCATCATTATCAATTTCGGGGATGAGCACGGGGGAGCAACCTCTTCATGCCCTTTGAATGTATCGTAGATGTCGATTTTTAGCGTGGAAAATCGCTTTTAAATTGCTTTACTTTCATGCAGTGAACGCTGAATTACTTGATAGCAAATCGCACGTTGTTGTTCTTGATTTAAATTTACTTGCCGCATAGAGAGAATCGTTTTCACTAGTTGCTTATGTGAAACAATTGGAAAAAGTGGCCGCTGCTTGAGTTCGACAAACCAACCAGGAAAACACAAAACAGGCAAAACTTGCGTGTTAAAACCAGTTGATCCATATAACCATTTATTCACCCAATTTGCTTGATTTTTAGCTTGTTCCAACGGCTTACTTTCAAACCAAGAGGGAAATGCTAAATGATTATTTTCAAATTTAACTTTGTAATTTTCATCGTCTTTTATTCGTTTATGTCTGCCTTTGGTTTCAATAGCAAATATCCCATTTGGCCCAACCACTAAATGATCGATATTAAAACCATCAGCTTGTATATCATGAAATACTTGATACCCGTGTGACTGTAATTCTATAAGTTCAGAAGCAACAGCCAACTCAGCATCACGCCCAAGCTTTAACTTTATTAAATGATTAGACTTAATCCAAAGCTTTCTAGCTACATAGGCTAAACCTAGCAAGATTATAATAATTAGAAAATAATTGAGATTACCGCTAGCAAATACGTCTGCAATGCCTTTAATTGCAAAGGGCATTGTTACAATAAGCGTTGCTAAAAATATTAAACCAATAAGCTCAACTATTTTTTCATTCACTTGTTCATTGAGTGTTTGAGCCGCAACTCGCTTTAATTTATTGCGCTCAATAGGAAGTTTAGCATTGCTTTGGTGTGACCAAATACGAAAAAACAACACGCCAATTAAAGAATAAACGCATGCAATAATAACTAAAAGGCTTAAACCTTGGTTTAATAAATCATCCATGATGAGTTCCTGTAATAACAACTCATTCTTTATACATTAAAAATAGATACATGTCGCACTTGTAGTAGCCAAGATGATTTAAATATTTACCTCAATCCCTACCGTCAAGATTGTATCTCATAGTCATATTTCCTAGAAAGGTTAGTGATCAGCAGACCACCAATTGCACCAATACCCATAGCTGTAATAGTTTTATCACTTCCCTGAGAAAGGCTGTATAGGCCAGCAATGATAGATCCTATTGCAACACCTGTCACTTGAGAGCTTGTTGGTTTTAAATCTTTAATTGAAGAAACCAAATGTTCACAGTTAAAATTAAATAGTTGATATTTTTTACCCTTTTGAACTAACTCTAGTGCTCTTTTTATAAATTCTTCTTTGTCTGGTTCTGGCAAGTTAGTAGAAATAACCTTAATAACTTTACCTTCTCCATATTTTGCTAACGAACATATCTCTACTCCAGAAGGAGAGTTATGTAAAACAGCATCATCCCCAACAACAACACCTGCATGCTGTACCAACAATTTACTTCGATACAGGATATCTCCAACTTTAAAACTATGCATATAAACCTCTTTAAGTTAAAATGAAAAAAATAACGACATTAAATGCGTTAAACGTATATACTGTCGTTAAAGTAATATACCGCTTTTTTTTCTTTGTGCAACTCTTAAATTTAGTTAAGGATATATTTATGAATGATAAATTAACTTCTTTCTCATCCGTTTTGGGTGTGGTGATAGCAAATAAAAGAAAGGAATTAGGTATTGAACAAACAGACTTATCTAAAGCATTAGGACTAACACAAGCTAGTTACAGCCGGTTGGAATCAGGTAAGTCGACATTTTCTGTCGATCAGATGTTTATTTGTTCTAAAGCGATGAATGTGAGCGTATTAGACATAATTTCTGCTGTTGAGAAAACAGTTAAAAACTTAGAAAGGAATCAAGTTGTACAAGTAAAAATGCCCCCAAGAGGCAATGCAAAAAATGCAGAATCTGATTTAGGTGCGTTTGTTGCTGGGGCAGCATTAACAGCATTGCTCATTGGGCTCGCAGCGAAATAAATACTACTTTTAAACAGATGTCGCGTTGGCGACGGCAACCAAGGGGCGCATAGCGCCGTACGCCCCTTGGAACCCCACGACGCCCCGAGGATCAAACTGTTTCCTCAATTTAAATTAATGATATGAACATAACCAGCGTAGATAGGCCATCCGTGGCCAAGCTACGCTTTTTAACAGCATCCATGCTGTAAATTACTCATCATTAATTCAATTTCGGGTGTGATCACGGGGGTTTACCTTGGCATCGGTCTTTAATTCATAACTGTTAGCTGCTATTTTGGGCAGTTGTTCAACTTTTTCTATATAAAACTTTATAGGATATAGAAGGCCTGGTATGATTCTCTGTCTTTTTATTTTGTAGTTGCTTAGTTAGTTATGGAAAACGGTGAGATTCTTGTCATTGATTTATTTGCAGGCCCTGGCGGCCTTGGTGAAGGGATTTCCGCAGCTAAAACAGATGACGGTAAAACACCTTTTCAAATAGGTATTTCTGTTGAGAAAGATACTAATGCACATCAAACATTAACAACTCGCGCTTTTTTTCGTTTACTCAAAAACAAGTCTCAGCCGTTAGATAATTACTATGATTACCTACATGGAAAAATTACACGTGATGAGTTATTTGAGCTTCACCCCGATATTGCATTCGAAGCCAATCTAGAAACATTAAACGGCGCAAAAGAGCTTGGTAAAGACAATGAGCTTATACACAAGCGTATAAATGAACTCGTAAAACAACACAAGGGTCCAAAAGTCCTAATCGGTGGTCCACCATGCCAAGCATATTCACTTGCAGGGCGCTCTCGTAACGCTGGTAATAAAAGTTACGTAGCAGAAGCTGATACTCGCCATTTTTTATATAAAGAATATTTACAGGTAATAAGCCTAGCTAAACCAGATATTTTTGTAATGGAGAATGTTCGCGGAATTCTCACTGCAAAAGTGAACGGCCAAGTAATGTTCCCGCAAATATTGGAAGACTTGCGTAACCCAGGCTCCGTAACTAAGCAAAAGAAGATTCCAAAATATAAAATCTATTCATTAGTGGTTGATGCCGAGAACCCGGAAAACCCACAATACAAAGACTCTGCCGATTTCCTAATTCGCTGTGAGCAATACGGAATACCTCAAGCAAGGCATCGTGTGATTTTACTGGGTGTGCGTGAGGATATTAAAGCCACTCCAGAAACATTAAGCGTATGCGAACATCAAGTTACTGTAAAACAAGCTATTGATGATTTACCTAATTTACGCAGTGGCTTTTCAAAGCAAAAAGACAATGCAAAAGATTGGGAAACAGCTGTTACTAAAAATGCAGCTAAGTTAAAGCGGATTCTGAAAAAACAATTTGACTCAGAATCAGCCAATAGCTTAAGTCTCAAGCCAAAAATCGGTTTGTCTAGAATAGAAACTGCATTAAGCGACAAAACTCCAGCTATTCCTGAATCACTGAAAGCTTGGTATATAGACCCTTACTTAAACGTAGTGCTAAACCATGAAACCAGAGGGCACATGGTTGATGATTTACTTCGATACGCATACTGTGCTGCATATGCTCAAATTGAAGGTTCATCACCTAAATCACGTCACTTCCCTAAAGAGTTAGCACCTGCCCATGCAAACTGGGATACAGGAACCCACTCAGATCGTTTTCGTGTTCAAGTAGCTAATAGGTATGCTACGACTGTAACAAGCCATATTTCAAAAGATGGTCACTACTTCGTACATTACGATCCGCAACAATGTAGAAGCTTAAGTGTTCGCGAAGCCGCTCGCTTACAAACCTTTCCAGACAACTATATTTTTGAAGGAACGAGAACGAATCAGTATGTGCAGGTAGGTAATGCTGTGCCGCCATATTTAGCACAGCAGATTGGACAGATCATATTAACATTAATTTAATCAAAAAAGCTAACTACCTCTTATATTATAAATCAGCCTACGTATAATTTTGATATTAGTGACATGTTAAGCCTTTAATTAAAGTGATCTGAACCATCATTAGTGGACACTTCGTTAAGCGACATTTAGTTGTTCAAATTTCTCGGGGCTTAAATAGCCTAACGCACTATGCCTTCTCTTTTTGTTGTAATCAATTTCTATATATTCAAATACATGCTGCCTCATGGTTTCTCGGTTCATAATAGGCTCATATTGGATGGCTTCGACCTTGAGTGAATGGAAGAAGCTTTCCACACACGCATTATCCCAGCAGTTGCCTTTACGACTCATACTTTGCATTAAATGATGTTCGCTTAATAAATCACGATAAGCATGGGAAGCATATTGGCTGCCTCTATCACTATGTACAATGACATCTTTAGGTCTACCTCGGCGCCAGATAGCCATTTGCAGGGCGTCACACACCAAAGATGATGTCATGCGTGTACTCATTGACCAACCAATCACTGAGCGCGAGTACAGGTCGATAACCCTCTCTGTCAGACTAGTTGTCGCGCTTAATATTCAACCATTAAACAGAGGGCGTGGAGTAACAATGAAACATTATTCAGCGCAAAGCAAAGAGTCGGCTCTTCAGAAGATGATGCCTCCAAATAATATAGCAATAGCCCAATTATCAATCGAGATGGGGATTGGTGAATCAACCTTGTATAATTGGCGAAAACAAGCAATTGATAAGGGGCATTTAGTGCCAGGTGATGGAAAGAATGCTGAGCAGTGGTCATCAGCAAATAAATTCTCAGTCGTGTTGGAAACAGCCTCTTTAAATCAAGCTGAGTTAGCGGAATATTGCCGAGGCAAAGGTCTTTATGTGGAACAAGTATCGGCTTGGCGAAATGCGTGTATAGATGCAAACGCTAACGTTAAAGAGCAAGAAAAAGCCTTCTCCACCGAAACAAAGAAAGATAAAAAACAGATCAATCAATTAGAAAAGGAGCTACGTCGAAAAGATAAGGCACTCGCTGAAACCGCAGCACTATTGGTGTTAAGAAAAAAAGCAAATGCGATCTGGGGGGAAGCCGAGGACGAATGATCCTCGACTCAGCTCGCATTCAAGCAGTTAAACTAGTTAATGAAGCTGTGAGTTCTGGTGCGCCAAAGTTTAAAGCTTGCCGTGAACTTGGGATCAGTGTCCGGACGTATCAACGTTGGACTGTTGACGGGAACATAAAAACAGATGGTAGACCAATATCTCAGCGCCCTGAGCCAAAAAATAAGCTATCAAAAGCAGAGAGAGATAACATATTAGCCATCGTATCTAGCGTCAATTAACTTGGCCGGTTCCGCGTCAATTATCTTGGCCGGTTGACACCGAATTTTATTTGCTCTTATTGAGCGCTGTTTTGCGTCGGTAACTTTCACCTTCGCAATGAATAATCGTTGCATGATGAACCAAGCGATCTATTGCCGCTACAGTCATCGTTGAATCATCAAATAGTTCATCCCATTGTTCGAATGATTTGTTTGATGTGATGATCATGCTGTGTCGCTCATAGCGATGGGCTATCAATTCAAACAGCACGCTCGTTTCCTGTTCCGTTTTTCGTACGTAACCAACGTCATCAACGATTAATAAGCTGTATTTATCGAGCTTTACAAGTTCGTCTTGCAAGCGTAAATGTCGCTTTGCTTGCTGGAGTTGTTGAACAATCGCTGACGCGGCAACAAACTTAACTTTATGGCCCTGCTCGATAAGGCCATAACCGATACTACTGGCGATATGCGTTTTACCAAGACCACTGGCGCCAAATAGCAATATATTGCCACCGTGCTTCAACCAATCCGGCTGATTTATTAAATCAGCAACAAGGGGCTTACTAACCCCATCAACAAGGGTAAAGTCGAAGCTGCTAAGGTGTTTACCCACGGGCAATTTTGCATCTTTTAAAAGCCGCTGAAGGCGTTTATCATCGCGTGTCGCAAGTTCAATATGGCACAGCTCAGATAAGTATTGCTGTGGGCTCCATTGTTCTTCTATCGCTTTTTTGCCCAGGGTATTCCACTGTTGAAGCATGGTGCTAAGCTTTAATTGTTTCAGCATTAAAGGTAACGAGGCCGTGAAGTTATCCATGTAGACCTCCCGGTATCATGCTGCTATAAGCGCTCAAGCTGTGTTGCTTTATTGTTATTGTGGGTATGTTTGATGCAATCACTAAAAATTGCGCTTCACATTCTCGGATGGCCGGTAATTGTCGCTGAGTAATTGACGCTGCTACAAATCGTCCTAATTGACGTTCGCACCCACTTTGTTTTGCTAAATGGAGCAGTTTTACCATGTAATAGCTCGCTTCATCCGCTAAAAGGTGGGCATTAACGTATTCCCAAATAGCTTTGTAATTGTCGCTTGGAAGTAAGTCGTCACGTAGTTGTGAGTAGCGAAATGCCAATGGTTTTTTAACCAGTGCGTCAATAACATGCAAGTAACTAATATTACGTGCACGGCATCCTTTAGAAGCATAGACACGCGCTAACGTTTGAACTAAATCGCTGCCATAGTGCAGCTCTAAACGGTTGTCATATAAACGAACCAGTAATCGGCTACCAATAAGGCGTGACGGGACGCTATAGGTAACACGTTTCAATGAAATAGTACTCGTACGTGACACCGTTAGATAATGCTCGGTGTAATTGACGCTCATCGTCCGTGGTAAAGCATGTAATTGTCGCTGCTCTACTGCGTATTTATCACTTACACGGCGATTACGGCGAGCTACAATGTCGGCAACAAACGATTCATAGACTTCTCTTGTCTGAAAGTCATAACTACCACGGATTTTTAATGCTTGCTCCAGTTGCGATTTAAGATGCCCATGAGGGCTCTCAATAGCCCCATTTTCATGCGCAATACCGCGGTTATTGCGGGTCGCTTTAAAGCCATAATGGGTGACTAATTCATTAAAGCGCTCTGTAAAATCGTTATCATTAGTGTGATTACGATAGGCGGCACTCAGACTGTCTGTACGCACTTCTTTAGGCACACCGCCGGCTGCTTTAAATGCGTTTTGCACGCCATCAGAAAAAGCAGCAAAGCTTTCACCGCCGTAGATCACTTGGGCGTAAGCCCAGCCACTGGCGGGCATACGATAATGAAACAACATATGCTTTAAGGGTTCACTAGCAATGGTAACGGGTGACTTCACATGTGTAAAATCACACATACCTAATAGGCCATACCCCTCTCTGTCAGACTAGTTGTCGCGCTTAATATTCAACCATTAAACAGAGGGCGTGGAGTAACAATGAAACATTATTCAGCGCAAAGCAAAGAGTCGGCTCTTCAGAAGATGATGCCTCCAAATAATATAGCAATAGCCCAATTATCAATCGAGATGGGGATTGGTGAATCAACCTTGTATAATTGGCGAAAACAAGCAATTGATAAGGGGCATTTAGTGCCAGGTGATGGAAAGAATGCTGAGCAGTGGTCATCAGCAAATAAATTCTCAGTCGTGTTGGAAACAGCCTCTTTAAATCAAGCTGAGTTAGCGGAATATTGCCGAGGCAAAGGTCTTTATGTGGAACAAGTATCGGCTTGGCGAAATGCGTGTATAGATGCAAACGCTAACGTTAAAGAGCAAGAAAAAGCCTTCTCCACCGAAACAAAGAAAGATAAAAAACAGATCAATCAATTAGAAAAGGAGCTACGTCGAAAAGATAAGGCACTCGCTGAAACCGCAGCACTATTGGTGTTAAGAAAAAAAGCAAATGCGATCTGGGGGGAAGCCGAGGACGAATGATCCTCGACTCAGCTCGCATTCAAGCAGTTAAACTAGTTAATGAAGCTGTGAGTTCTGGTGCGCCAAAGTTTAAAGCTTGCCGTGAACTTGGGATCAGTGTCCGGACGTATCAACGTTGGACTGTTGACGGGAACATAAAAACAGATGGTAGACCAATATCTCAGCGCCCTGAGCCAAAAAATAAGCTATCAAAAGCAGAGAGAGATAACATATTAGCCATCGTTAATAGCGATGATTTTAAGAGCTTACCACCAAGCCAAATCGTCCCTACATTAGCAGATGAGGGTATTTATCTTGCTTCTGAATCAACATATTATCGTGTTCTTCATGAAGAAAAACAGCAAAACGCTCGCGGACGTAGTCAGATAAAAGAGAGAAAAGTACCGACGACACACTGTGCTACAGGGCCAAACCAAGTGTGGTGTTGGGATATTACTTGGTTACCAGGCCCCGCTAAAGGGCTGCATTTTTATTTATATTTGATACTCGATATATTTAGTCGAAAGATTGTTGGATGGGAAATTCATGATGACGAATCAGCAGAAAATGCATCAATATTAATTAAGAAAGCTCATTTAAAAGAAGGAGTTAAAGATAATCCTCTGGTACTGCATTCGGATAATGGAAGCCCAATGAAAGGCTCATCAATGCTTGAAACACTTTATAGTTTAGGTGTCGTGTCGTCTTTTAATCGTCCTAGGGTGAGCAATGATAATGCTTATGCTGAGTCGATATTTAAAACGTGTAAATATCGCCCTGACTATCCGTATAAAGGGTTTTCAACAATTGATGAGGCGCGTAGTTGGGTGTTGAAATTTAGCCACTGGTATAATTTTAACCACAAACATAGTGGCATCAAATACGTCAGCCCACATCAAAGGCATTCAGGATTAGCGGGTGACATATTGGCTAATAGAAAAGAAGTTTATCAAGGTGCTAAAGATGCTCACCCTGAGCGCTGGAGCGGTAATATCCGTAATTGGGATTTACCAAAAGAAGTGTACTTAAACCCTCCTAAATTCGGATAATAAGTGCAATTTCTCAGATTAGATGGCCAGCTGTTATAATTCGGCCATTTTCTCGCCAAAGGAAATTGCTTTAATGAAATATAAACAGCTGACACAAGAAGAAAGATACCAGATTTACGCGTTAATAAAAGCAGGAAATAACCAAAAGCAGATAGCTGAAGAACTAACTCGTTCACCGTCATCTATTTCTAGAGAGCTAAAACGCAATAAAGGACTTAAAGGCTATCGGCCTAACCAAGCCAATAACTTTGCTGAACAAAGACGTAAGTCATCTTTCAAAGCAAGTAAGTTAACAGAGGACGTCACTCACTGGATTAATAAATTGTTGCATGACGGACTTTCCCCTGAGCAAGTGGCAGGCCGCTTAGCTTTAGAGAAACAGGTCGTTTTACATCATGAAACAATTTATCAATATATTTACAGAGACAAGGCTCGTGGTGGCAAGCTACATAAGACACTCACTCGTGCATGTAAAAAGTATAAAAAACGCTATGGAAGCTATGATAAACGTGGACAGATAGTTAATCGAGTCAGCATTGATGAACGCCCAAGTATTGTGGATTCAAAGTCTAGGATTGGTGATTGGGAGGGCGATACAGTGATAGGTAAAGGGCGTAAAAATGCGCTTGTCACAATGGTTGAACGTAAAACGTTATATACAGTCGTTCACAGAATTGAAAGCAAGCATGCGAAAATAACAGCCGATGCGCTGATCACGTGTATGACACCATATAAAGGTAAGGTTATTACCGTGACGTTAGATAATGGAAAAGAGTTTGCTCACCATGAGCATGTTGCACAAAAATTAGAAGCTGATGTGTATTTCGCTCATCCCTATTCATCATGGGAGCGGGGCATAAATGAGAATACCAACGGCTTACTTAGACGCTTCTTCCCCAAGGGAACTGACTTTATGGCGCTAAGTGAAGCAGAGATACAGGCGGCAGTTGATAAGCTCAACCATCGGCCAAGAAAAACAAGAGGGTATAAAACCCCTCATGAATTATTTACGGGGCAATCAGAAGTTCTGGTGGCTGCATAATGATTGCACTTAATACTTGAATTCAAGCCTGAACAAAATAGTGTCAAGGCTGAGAGTGCATAACGTAGTGATCGCGACAACTAGTTTGACAAACACCGATACTCGTGTGTTTGCAGGAATACGACCTCTTTACTTGAGCCATACAGTGCCCGCCATTTATGAATTCGACGCTCTAATGTACGCCGTGAGCTAGGGTTAAATTTGTCGGTGTGAAACTCGCAAAGGTGATCAAAAATTCCCACCGGAGTTAACGTTGCATCACCTTGAAGTAGAGGGACAACAATACTGTCCCAGATAGACTCAAGTGGATCTATACGCGTTCGCCATTGGCGTTTATTAGACAATGGCTGCTCATCCAGTTTATCAATGCGCCTTGCTGAACGTTCTGAAATACCTGCTTTCGCAGCCGCGATAACTTGGCTATTACGTTTTCTATGTTTCATATAAATAGTGACCTGCTGATCAGTGATTCGTGTTCCCGGCACAGTGAACTCCTCCGTTCTGCTGTACCGAACCTTATCAGATCAACCGGCCAAGATAATTGTCGCTAGACCGGCCACCGTAATTGTCGCTTAATACCATCGTTAATAGCGATGATTTTAAGAGCTTACCACCAAGCCAAATCGTCCCTACATTAGCAGATGAGGGTATTTATCTTGCTTCTGAATCAACATATTATCGTGTTCTTCATGAAGAAAAACAGCAAAACGCTCGCGGACGTAGTCAGATAAAAGAGAGAAAAGTACCGACGACACACTGTGCTACAGGGCCAAACCAAGTGTGGTGTTGGGATATTACTTGGTTACCAGGCCCCGCTAAAGGGCTGCATTTTTATTTATATTTGATACTCGATATATTTAGTCGAAAGATTGTTGGATGGGAAATTCATGATGACGAATCAGCAGAAAATGCATCAATATTAATTAAGAAAGCTCATTTAAAAGAAGGAGTTAAAGATAATCCTCTGGTACTGCATTCGGATAATGGAAGCCCAATGAAAGGCTCATCAATGCTTGAAACACTTTATAGTTTAGGTGTCGTGTCGTCTTTTAATCGTCCTAGGGTGAGCAATGATAATGCTTATGCTGAGTCGATATTTAAAACGTGTAAATATCGCCCTGACTATCCGTATAAAGGGTTTTCAACAATTGATGAGGCGCGTAGTTGGGTGTTGAAATTTAGCCACTGGTATAATTTTAACCACAAACATAGTGGCATCAAATACGTCAGCCCACATCAAAGGCATTCAGGATTAGCGGGTGACATATTGGCTAATAGAAAAGAAGTTTATCAAGGTGCTAAAGATGCTCACCCTGAGCGCTGGAGCGGTAATATCCGTAATTGGGATTTACCAAAAGAAGTGTACTTAAACCCTGAACAAAATAGTGTCAAGGCTGAGAGTGCATAACGTAGTGATCGCGACAACTAGTTTGACAAACACCGATAATCACAGCGAGGTAAAGCCATCCTTCGCTGGTCATTAGATACGTGATATCACCTGCCCATTTTTGGTTGGGCTTATCGGCGGTAAAGTTCTGCTCAAGTAAATTAGGGGCCACAGGTAAATTGTGTTTACTGTCGGTGGTCGACTTGAATTTACGAGCTGCTTTAGCTACTAAACCCTGACGTCCCATGCTTCTGTTGATGGTTTTTACATCATGTTTATTCCCTTGCTCCGCCAGCTCGACTTGGATACGTCTCGCACCGTCTCGCTCTTTACTGTCAACAAATACGGCTTTGACCTGAGTATCTAACATTTGCTGTTGTTGTTTGCGCTTACACACGTGCTCACATGATTTTATCCATGCATAAAACCCACTTGGCGATACACAAAGTACCTTAGCCATTCTGATAACGCTGAATGTGCTTCGGTAGCTTTGCATAAATTCAAATCGTGTTATTTTTGATTTTTCGCGAAGTAGGTGGCGGCTTTTTTTAATATGTCTAGCTCCTCTGCTTGCACCGCTAGTTGGCGTTTCAAACGAGCATTCTCGGTAGCTAACGTACTTTCTCTATCTGATGTAGATGCCTTTTTCAGAGCAGCAGTTCGCCAATAGTAAAGCTGGGACTCTGCGACACTTAATTCTCTGGCAGCTTGAGCAAAACCTACTTTACTCGCCAGCTTTAGTGCTTCTTCTTTGAATTCTTCTGAATAGGATTTACGTTTGGTCTTAGTTGTCATGTTTCACCTCTATGAGTTAGTTTACTCACTTAATGAGGTGTCCAAAACTATTGGTTCAGATCAAAGTACCTTAGACATTTTAGACGCTGAGCTTGCTTTAGCATAATCTTGAGCTTCTTTTTCACCACAAGCAATAACATCTTTTAATATATCCGAAAAATGCTTAGGTGTTTTATTTAGTTCCAAACCTATGAAAGTTCCATTAAAATCAAGATCATCAATTGACTGTTTTCCTAAAGCACTAATTAACCTTTTTGAACCACTTCCCAAAGTAAAGCAGCCAAAATTAGTGACTACTTCTGATAAGACATAGAGACCATATCCGGAGTTGTCATATATATTCTCAACACTTGTAATATCATTTGTGGCCGATATCCCTGGTTTTATCGCTAAGTTGATAGCATCTTCATCATTTAATAATTTATGCGAACGATTCAAGCTAGATAATAAGCCTATACCTTCATCTACAATAGCAATTTCTACTTTACCATTTCCCCATCGCTGACCACATATAAAGCAATCGTCTGCTTGCGAGTGCTCAAAAACATTTCTAACTATTTCTCTTAATGTATAAAGGTAAAACCTATGTTCTTCTGTATCATACTTAGTTCCAGCTAAAACATTTGCAAGACCTCTAACAGATGAAATTATGCTTTCATACCAATTATCTAAAGTATCAAACTTAGGCTTTTCAATTTTAATTATTGGAACATATGTTTCAGAGCCAAATGCTTCACCCATTTTTTTTCCGACATTTTTTTTTGACCCGATAAAGTCAAAAAAACCCAGATGTCCCAAATAACTAATGGCTTCACTATTTATAACTTTTTTAAAACCAGTTCTTAGTTGTTTAGATTCACGCGCAGCTCGCCACGCTTTTAATTTTGAACCTATTATTAACATTGAAGTAGGTGTAGAAAACTGTAACTGGTTTATATCAATGTAAATATCTTCAGTTAAAAAATTACTTTCAAGTTGTTTAAAAAATATTACTGTAGTTTCAAAGTTAATATTTTTTGGTAAATATATAATTAGCATAAAAACCTACTACACTTGATCAAAAAAGCCTGTTAATTCTGAAATTGTTGCATTGATTGTCATCCTATCTAGTAGGCTGTTGAAAACCTCGCAGGAAGTTTCTGGTAGCAAAAGGCAATTATGGCAAGCAGCTAAATTAAGTCCATTAGGGCCTTGCCCCCCATGATGCCCTGTCTCATAACATATAGGATCAGAACTACACCATGATGCATTAGAAATAGCCTTGTGAATAATTGCTTCGAGTTTCCCTGGTTGTCCTATTCTAACTAAACCCCCTAATGAACCTTCTGAATCCCCGGAAGCTGTGTAAATAAGTAAACCAAACATTTTTCTATTGTCTTTATTGCTAACATAAAGTCTTTCCCTTAAAGAGGCTGTACTGTAGCCACTATCATAAATTAACTGATTTATTAATAAATGAGAAAAACTATGTATTAATAAAAATTCAGGAGTTAGCTCTTCAAACTTATCCAAATAACCATGCTCTTCTTTTTTATTCATCAAATTTATGAACGTATCAGTTTTAGCATGTTCTTTAGACCATGCTTGGATACGATCTGCATCAAACTCTATATATATACCTTCCCCATGACTTTGCACAGCAGGTAACCACTGATCAATATTGGACGGTTCTGCCCACAACATTTTTTTATATTCATCTGTAGTTTTATTCGTAGCAGGTGAAATACGATCAAAGCCATACATTGTTTGTGTAACCGTTAATTTTTTTACTAAGGATATATGTGAAATGTATTTAGGAATCCAATCTTGGTAGCCATCTATCTCTTGTGGCTGAACAGATAATGTAGTCTCATTAATCCCTTCTAAAAAGAACTTTCTTTCTTGTGATCTATATTCTTCTTCTGTTTCACAATCTAAATCTTCTATGCCTTTTTCTTTTAATTCAAAATAATCTATTAAACTTTTATCTGTATATTTTCCGTTTAAGATTCCTCCCAAAATTTGAACTTTAACTGATATTTCCCCAGCCCCATTCACACGAGATTTTTGTGGTTCAGTTAGTTCTTCGAAAGATTCATGAATATCTATATATATTCCATTCCCTTGGAAAGGAATATGGATTGAAGAGTCTGTTTTTGAAAAATATACATTAGTTGATTGTCGTAAGGCTGCTACTGGTACTTTACTGCAGCAATCAGACGCACTCTCACCTAACCATGGGCTACTGCCATTACAGCTTATTTTTGCTTTTGATAGCGTGGATTCAAGTACTCCTTGCTCATTTGGTCCACTTTGAAATATGCCTTTTAAGGATACTGCTCTTGTATTACAAGTTTCACATTTAACCCTAATATTGGATACAGAAGAACTCCCTGTTCCTTCTAACTTCAATTGGCACTTATCAATTGAGCAAGATCCTTTTGTATGATGATTCAGCCAATCGAACCAAGGAAAATCATTTATATGGCCATCTGCACATAAACTAATAAATCGAGACTGAAAGGCGGGAGCTTTACATTTGTCACAGAAAAGCTTTTGTTCACTACAGGCACCTTCATAGGGAATAGATAAAGCTTGGCACTTAGTGTTACTGCAAATATGCCACAAAGGGAACCTTTTAGCCGGAATTGGCACTCTATTTGTTACACCATCTTCTAGTACCTTAAAGTCGGGAGGGACTCTAAAAGATTTAACGCCAAGCTTTTTTTGTAAACGCTCATCCGAAAGTTCAAACTTTTTAATTGTACTATCATCTAGAGGGTTTTGAGTATTATCTGATTCAAACCAATGATCTAGACCACAAGTGATCATAGATACTCCATCTTTATTGATCTGCATTGCTCCTGTACCAAAAGTATGAATCAATTGTCCTTTTCGAGTCTTTACTTTGCTTTTATTTCCCATAATTACCACTCAAAATCATCTTCAATAGGTTCATAAGCTTGGGGACTTATCCAAACTACCGCTTCACCATCCACATTTCTCATGCTTGTAGGGCATTCAAACTGATACCTTTTTCGGCCACTAGCACCGAAAGGACAAATAACATCGCTTACTTCAGGATCAGTTTCTGGTTTTAGATGCCCCCAAGAACTTGATTTTATACCTTTAATCTTCCACCACTTCAGAAACTTTTTATTAAAATAATTGACCAAATCTTTTCTTTCAGAGTTTGAGATTGCTGAAGCTCTAACTTCTAATAGCTTTTTAAACCAATCCTCAAAAATACTAATGTCGATATCACTTGGTACTGCATCTATTGATGAAAATTGTCTAGCATATGCAATCATTTGAGCAGAGAAACCTCTTTCTATTGCTGGCTGTGAATAAGGAGTTACAGAAGATGGTTCAACCTGCGCGTACAATGACTGGTGATATGATCTAAAATCTTCATAATGTGATTTATCCCTAGGCTTCGCATTATTGTATATTGTTGTAACTAGTCCGGGCCTTTCATTTGCCCGTCTACCAACACGACCAGAAACTTGAATATATTGTGCAGTAGTTTTTGGTTGCCCTACAATGGACATTAAGGACAACCTATCTATATCAACACCAACTTCAATGATACTTGATGCAAGACAGAAAGGCGTTATATCTTTTGCTAGTAAAATATTTAAAAAGCAAGAAAAATGATGGGGGATTTTTATCTTTTTTTCTTTAAGTTTTGCTCTAAGGTTATCTAACAAAATATAATCTTCTACTAACAGTGAATCGCCCCGAGTTCATCGGAGACCAGTTTGTTTAAGTCAGGCCACTTTACCTGACTCGTTTAAATTATCATAGTAGTCTGTTTCATATTGAGCTGGTGAAATATACCCAATTGAAGATAATAAGCGTTGATTATTAAACCAATTGACCCACTCTAACGTTGCGTATTCAACAGCATCAACATTCTTCCACGGACCATTTCTGCGAATAATCTCTGTTTTAAATAATCCATTTATTGTTTCAGCCAATGCATTGTCATAAGAGTCACCCACACTGCCTACAGACGCTTGAATTCCAGCTTCAGCAAGTCGCTCAGTGTATCGTATAGACAAATATTGGCTGCCTCTGTCGCTGTGGTGAATTAACCCTTCGGGGTTGCCACGATGCCAAATAGCTTGCTCTAACGCATCAAGAATAAGCTCTGTGTGCATTGTCGTTGATACACGCCAACCTACAATGTATCGTGAAAAAACATCTATCACGAAAGCGACATAAACAAACCCACTCCATGTGGCAACATAGGTGATGTCAGCTACCCAAAGTTGATTTGGCTGCTCAGCAGTAAATTGACGATTAACTAAATCAAGTGGCTTATCTTGTTGCTCGTCAGGTATCGTTGTCTTATGTGCTTTACCCCGACGAACACCTTGAATTCCCATAACTCGCATCAATCGTTCGACTGTACAGCGGGCGACTTGATGGTCGTCAAGCTGTAGCTGCTTCCATATTTTTCTTGCACCATAAACTGACATATTATCCTCCCACACTTCGCGAATGAGTATTATCAGCTCAGCATCACGCTTTTTGCGGTTAGACAGTCGCTCAGGCTCTCTTTGTATCTGTTTATGAGAATAATACGTTGATGGTGCAATCGGCAATTCCTTGCAAATTGACTCGACACCGTAATGCTCTCTACAAGCATCAATAAAATCCACTATTACTTCTGTTTGCGGTCGAGCTCCGCTTGGGCGAAAAAAGCGGCAGCTTGCCTCAGGATATCATTCGTTCGCTTGAGCTCTTTATTCTCGCGCTCTAAGACGGCAAGGCGTTCTTCAGTTGATTGCGTATTAGAAGAGGGTTTAGACGGTTGAGCTTGAGATTTCTTGACCCATGCTCTAAGTGTTTCTGGGGTACATCCCAGTTTATCTGAAATCGATACTAGCGCAGCCCAAAGAGAAGGGTATTCATGCTGTTGTGTGGTAACAAGCCTAATTGCACGTTCACGAAATTCTGATGTATAGCGATTTGATTTTTTCATAGTTCCAGTTTCTCAAGTTATTGAGTCTCTGGCAAACACGGGGCGATTCACAGACTATTTTTATTAGTAATGATATTTAATATTGGGGCTGTGAACGGGACAACCTCAGGTGCAATTATGTTGAGAGTGTTTAGTTCATCTGCAAAGTTATTATAAAAATCATTATCAAATTGCTTATGCTTCAACTCTCTTTCTAATAAAGTAATAGCAGCAGGTATTTCATCATCTTTAAGCCGACTAGTTAGTTCCATTCCCCCATTTAAAAACCTCGGCAGAAGAAACTTTGGATACCTTTTCTTTAATTCTAACAGGTAGCTTATAATATCAGCTTGAAATAAAGTTAATGCACCACCTAGCTCTCTTATACTGTTATAAAAACTTAACAGAGTTAACCAAGGATCTCTTTTATCGATTTCGACTCTATTTGAAGCAAATAGTAAAGCAGAATGTGCTCTTACTTGTGTTGTTAAAATAGAGCCTAAACCCGGAGCACATATACCTACATATTTTCTACCTGGCGTTAATCGTCCTTTATCTTCTCCATCGTTAAACCTCTCATATTTAGAGAAAAAAGAATCTTCTGCATCTAGGCCCGGAGGCGGGAATATCTCTGTTCGAGTTCTACCGTAAATTTTTTTAACTTGATCTTCGAAGCCCTTAGTTGTTGCCGTAGCGCAAACAATTTTTGGTCGTATAGTCTTCCCCGAATTAACCTCCATAGAACAAAGCTCTTCGACCAACGGCTCATAATGACCAACCATTGTTCCTAAAGGTCCGGTAATAAGGTGTAATTCATCTTGAATTATTAACTGGGGAGGCATTAAGCTCCTTTTGCCATTATCGTCGATACCAAATAAATTTCGTATTTTGGGTTCCCAAGTTAACAATGCAAATTTATCTACAGTTCCAATAACGATTGTGGGTTTTACATCATAGATATCTTCATCAATAATATATACAGGCAGCCCTTTGCTAAAGCCACATGTTTCATCTTCACATATGAAAGAAACTGTCTTTTGGGTAGTGTTCTTTTTGTATCCAGAAATAAAAGGGGTTTCTTTACCTGAAATCCCCATCTGAGCGCTACAGTACGGGCAACGATCAAGAAGAAAGGGGTTATCTACTTGTCCTTTACTTACAATATTCTTTTTAAGTTTACTCAGCTTTGCACGAGCGTCAGTCCTTTTATTGGGAGTATTTTTACTTCCAACCCATAAGCCTATACTGAACTCTTCTCCTTGAATCTTATTTTCTTGCCGAATTACTTCCAAACAACAAATTAGAGTCGCGGCTCTTTGCAGTTGTTGAGCGGTTAATAATCTCAAGGTATACCTCATTAAAACTTGGACACCTTCTGATTTTTCGCCATAAACTAGCCTAGAATAAAGTATGGTGAAAGCAGCTAACCCTAAATAAGCTTCGGTTTTACCACCGCCTGTTGGAAACCAAATCAGATCAACCAACTCATGCTCTTCATGCTCTAGGTCAACAGCACCACTTATACACATAAGCAAGAAACCAATTTGAAATGGCCTCCAAATACCTTTAGCGTTTTGGTTTTCTTTAAACTCATCAGGAAACGAAATTTTCTCATCCTGAATAACTGCTTGTCGTTTTGTTTTAGGGGCACGTTTTTGCTGATCAAACATTGCTTTGTTAGTTAATTTAAAGGCTTGTCTTGCTTTATCATCGCTCTTAATTAAGTGTAAGCCCTCTTCAATTCTCATTAAAGCTAGCTGACATTTACCAATATGAATTAATGATTGTTCCTTTAGTTTTTTTTCTAACTCTGGGTTTTCATGTTTGATTTTTGATGCATGTAGTTTTTGAGAATCAATCCATTTTCTATACCATAAAACTAATGTATTTAATTGTTGTTCACCAACACCTCCTATTTCGAAGTTAGATAATGCCTCCATAGAAATTTTTAATTTCTTTCCTTCATTTTCAATATCTGCTGTTATGCTGGGCGTTTCAAAAGTTGGTAAGGCTTGAGTGTATATTTCGCAAATAGCATCAGCTTTGGTATATGGAGGTAACTGCCAGTCAACTGCAATTCCGTGTCCTTTTCCGAATGTAGGGGCGCTTCGGTAGAGTAATTCATTACTCAAGTCATCAGAAGAGCTTGGTAATTGAGCTGGATAAGGAAGTATGGCTTGTGTTACTTCTTCCATTGAATCGAGTGTATTAACCAATAATTCAGATTGAAATAAGCTGATTTCATTTTTAGTTGTATAACTAGCAGCGCTGGATATTACTATGTTGTTTCTATTTACCAAGGCGGCTGTAACAATTGATTTCCCATGATATTTCCTAACAATTCCTTCAATATAAAAATTAGCAAATCTAGGCTCATCATTATATTTCTTTAGCGCAATTTTAAAAAAATTATTTTTAAACACAGCCTCAATTTTAAAGTTAAAATTGACTGGCTCTCGCTTCCACCACTTACATGAATATCCTTCATCTGTTTTAACTGTAAAAGCTTTATAAAATGCTCCTCTAACATGAAATTTTAAAAATTTCGCTTTCTCTAAATCAACCAAGAAGGACAAACCAATACTAGAAGGACTTCTCGCATTTGCTAGCGAAATATCAAAATCATTATTTCCTTCAGAATAATTAACTTTAATTTGCTTGGACAAGGGTTGAACAACGTCTGACTCTTCTGCATTATCTTCAGGGGAAAAACTTTCTAGACCTTCATCATCAATACTATCTAGGTTATTTTCGATTGGATAAATAACACCAATACCATACCGTTGTAATGGTGGTAACTTTAATATCTCTTGGTTATCTGATGCACTTTGTAGTGGAGTGTTTAGTTGACTTTTTTTTACTGTACCGGCCTGCCAATCAAAACTTTCTCCGTATATACAAGGCCCTATTAGTTCTTCTTGGAGGGTTTTTAGAATAATCTGATCTCTAACTTGTGATCCATTCATTTCCATTTCCTTTTTAACAGTTTAGGATGTAATTCTTTACTTTCTCATCGAGTAAATAAATTACGCTTTCAGTTGCTCTACTGGCACCTGTATATAAGAGCTTTTTTGAAGCATCTGTTTCTATTTCATCAAAATCAGTTAATATAATAATTGGGGCTTCTAATCCTTTAAACTTATGAATAGAAGTAAATTGCACTGCCTTTTTTAGAAATGAAAATATGCTAATTTCTAATTCGTGTGAATATTTCTGAGCAATTGATTTTGACTCAGAAACTTTTGATAAAATAACAATATCATGACTGTCGAAACCAGAAACTTGTAACTTTTTTATTTGTTTATCAAGTATTCTAAATTGTTCTTTCTCATTAGAATAAAAAAAATATTGAGACGCAGAAATAGGCTTATTTGTTCTTAAATATTTAGAATAAGGACTTGTTAGTCCTGAAAGCGAAAAATTCAGATTTGAAACTTCTTTTAGGTTTCTACAGTTAAGAGACAAATTAAAGCTGGAGAATTCATTAGATCTAAATTTTAAAGATTTAAGTAGATCATCTTGTTGATATAGTGAATATAAATTTTGCAAATTGAAATCACCGAAAAAATTCCATTTTCCACCAGCAATCCCTCTCAAAATCACTAGCTCCACGCAATCAATCCAGTTTTCATTGCTGATAATATCCTGAGCTTCATCCATAACCAAAAACGTATACTTACTAGGTTTATCGATAAGATTTAAATACGCCTCATTTGGTAGCACATCAATCCAATAGCTTTCTGTGCTTCTATCATACTTATTTTTAAATGGCTCACTAACGTTACTCTCTAAAAACTGTGTAATAGAGAAAATATCAATATAGGAATATGGTGAAAGATTTTGCAGGTATCTAGTTAGGAAAGTATTCTTACAAAGAAATAGAACCTTGTGTCCTTGCTTCGCAGCCCGAAAAGCAACCTCCATAGCCAAAACGGTTTTACCTACTCCCGCAGGTCCTTTATAGACAACTCGCGGATTGTCGGCCATTGCATCTAAAGCTACAAATTGTTCTTGAGTAAAATACTCCATATCTTGTTCTAAAGTTTTTCGAAAAGAAGCTGCAAGTGGCAAACGTTCAATCTGAGGCCTGATTATTTCTAAAAGTAATTTAATGTCATTATTATTTGGGCGAGAATTATTTGTAGAAAACCATTTTGCTGTTTTTGTTTTATTCAACTCTTTACGTTGCGACTTTGCACGGCTAAGTAAAAGTTTTGATATAGGTGTTTTCCTATACTCTCTTGCTCCACAGAAGTCTCTTGAGTGCCATTCTATGCTAGTGTGGTGAAGTTCCGTATGAGTAAAAATAACCAGAGGAAATATAGGAATATTACTTAAGCTACTATTTTTAGTATATATATAATCAAGAAAGCTAAATATTGCATCATTAACTTGCTTAAACGGGCCTCTAAATTCAGCTTTTCCATTCTGGCCTAGATGCCAAAGTCCATTGTCAAACTTAACAGAACGATGCGCTTTAATTTCAATTGCAAAGATACAGACTTGAGGAATGATCACTAAAAAATCAATCTCACCCATCACTTGTGTTTTATGATGTGCGATATTTAAAGAATGTAATATAGTCCAATCTGAAGTTCCGGAATCATTTTCTAATCTAGAGAAAAAATGCTTCTCTCCATCGCTAGGAGTATTAGGATCAAGAATCCTAGGAATCATATTAGCCATTAATTAGCCTTCAAAGAAAGTATCTGAGCTTTTAAGTTGCCCACAGAGATTTCATTTGTCATTGGTAATTTATTGACTAACAAGTCGTTGATTGCTTTCCTTATTATTTCTTTTGCAACGTCTGACTTCTTATGACCTAATGAAATAGAATTACTCCTCATGTTCCTTGCTAGCTTATAGAAAACATCAATTTCTTCCTCACTATCAATGCCTGCAAAAGTTAGAACTGCTAAATAATCTTCTCGTCCAATAGGTGCGATAGTGGAAGATTTCCTCCAGTTTTTAACATTTTGCTCAGTTGCTTTTTGTGCACCTAAATCTCTTAATAAATTTGGTAATTCGTATGGACGATAATACTCTCTCAATGGTTTTTTCCATTTTTCCATTTGATTTCGGTATTCTTGATTAACATCTTCATGGCTCATTTTCGAGTAATCAATATCCTGAACTATGTAGGATATATTGTGGAGGCTGTCATTTTCTTCAAATGATCTATTTTCTATAGCCCCTTCTGTATTTATAGTTATATAGCTTTTATTTGTTTGTATGTAATTTAAAGTTCCATCTACCCCTTCAACTTCTTTACAAGTAATATGAGAATGTATCCCCATAATTTCCTCAATATCTTGAAGTAAAGTAAGCGCGCATTTAAGCAGTGCGCTTAGCTATAATCGAAGTCTAGCTGCACATTCCACGGCATTAGGTCGGTAAAATCATCATCACCCACATCTCGATTCGGCAACGTTTTAAATAAATGCACAAAGTAGTAATACGGATTGATGTCATTAGCACGACACGTCATCACAATACTATAAAGTATCGCGCTGGCCTGAGCACCATTAACCGATTTTGAGAATAGCCAGTTTTTTCTACCAGTGGTAAACGGCCGAATATCTCGCTCAGTAATATTATTATCAATCCCTAGTTCGCCATCTTCACTATACCGCATTAATTTCGGCCATTGATTAAGCGTGTATTTTATCGCTTTGCCAATATAACTCCCCGCCGTTACTTTACCTTCGGCTTCATCAAGCCACGCTTTAAAGTGCATTAATATGGGTAAGGCTTTTTCTTGTCGTAACTGATACCGCGCTTGAGGAGATAACTGTTTGTTTTTAGCGTGGGTTTCCAGTTTATATAATTGGCTGATAAAGCTGATGGCTTTATGCGCTCGACCTTTGTTTTTCGACTCTGCTTTTAAGGCATCGTTATATTTGCGTCTAGCGTGTGCCCAGCAACCAACAGGGGTAATGCCTTCAATACCGTCATAAACACGGTAACCGTCGCACTGTAAATAGCCTTGATAACCGGCAAGAAATTCTTTTGCGCAAGCGCGACTTCGACCTGCTTGGTAATCGTAAATCACGACAGGCTCACGGCTGACCTCATTGCTGCGATAAACCCACATGTAGGAATTGCTGCTAGGGTTGTCACCTTCATCTAAGACTTGTGTACGGGTTTCATCGGCACATAAACTGTGCTCACTAAGCAAGTGACGTTGCATGGCTGCCACTAAGGGGCTGATTAGCAGGCCCGCTTTAATACACCAATTAGCTAATGTTCCGCGCGATAGTTCAAGGCCGCCACGGCCCAGTATGTCAACGAAACGATAAAGCGGTAAGGCATCGCAGTATTTGCCCGTAACAACCGCCGATAACGCTTCTGGACTCGCAATGCTGCCAGGAATAGGCTGCTTGGGTTTAGGCGCGGTGATTATTTTACTGGCCAATTGTTCATGCTCGCAATGTCTGCAAGCATATTTAAATTGTTTGTGCTTAATGACACTGACTTTCGCCGGAATAATCTTCACTTGCTCGCTGTCTTCACTACCACATTGATGTAGTTGTTCACCGCAACACTGACACGTTAACTCGGTTAAGGTGTGCTCAACCTCTTCTCGTTCAAAGTGCTCAGCCAGTATTTGTTTACCTTTCTTATGGTGTTTAGGCGGCTCAGTCGTTTTATGCTGCTCCGCTTCATTGAAGGTGCCCCGTGGGGCTTTTTCACTTTTTTTACCGTATTTTTGGGATTTACTTAACTTAAGCTCAGCAAGCAAGTGGTCAATCCGCGATTGCATTTCAACCTTATCTTCTTGCAGTGAAATTTTATCTTTTTCTAAGCCATCAAGCTTAGCCTGCATAAGTGCAAGCTGATTTTGTAGTTCGGTGATGAGAATAGTGTCTGGCATTTTAATAGCATGACACATGGGAAAGATCGTTCAAGTAAAAAAAACGATCTGGTTAATTTACATCACTGATAACCCTGATAAAGTTGAGTGGCGGGTTTTATTATTTACCGGTAAGCCAGATAATAACCATTGTAACTGCCGTTGTTCAATCCCCATGGCTACGTGTGCTTGAGCATGATTTGGCCATTGAAATCGTCCTTGCTCTAAGCGACGATAATAAAGCCAAAAACCATTGGTATCCCAAAACAAAATTTTTAATTTATCGCGTTGTTTATTACAAAAAACGAACCACGCTTGGCTTAAAGGATCGAGAGATAGGGTATCGCTGACAATAATACTTAACCCATTGATTGATTTTCGCATGTCGGTGAATCCCGTGACCAAGTAAACTTGGTGGGTGCAAGGTGTCACAGTACGCTCAATAATTTGGCTAGCGTTTGGTTAGCTAATGTCGACTCGAAGTCTATTTGATAGCCGTTTGGTGTGGTGAGTTTAATGATTGAAGGTTGCGTAAAGGCTTGCTCATGAATAACAAACGGGATCACCTGTTGCTTTTTAACCCTTATCGTTTCGTCAGAAAGGCGTTTACGCCAAACATAGAAAGTCGATGCGTTAATGTTGTTATCACGACAAAATTGAATGATGGCTAAACCACTCGATTTTTGCTGCTCAAAAATGCCTTGCCAGTGTTTTATTTTTTGCTGTTTATTCATAATTACCTCAGGTTAATATGCTGAGTAAATTATGCATAGGTAGCATTAATATTGGTATGTGGGTTTAATTGCGCGCTTACGAAGTAAAATCGTTTCTTCTGGAGGTTGTGAGTCCTTCCAGTCTATATATTTTTCATTACCTTGAACAACTAAAAGCTCAATTGATGTCGACATTTTATTATTACTATTTATGCCAATATCTAACTTTCCATTAAGTTTAAACATTTTCTCTTCGAAGTTGGAGTTGCCAACTGTAAAGGGTTGAAGGACATATGTAGTTTCGGAAGATGGATAGGCTAAAAAGTCTTTTATCCAGTAGCTGGGAGCTATGATAAATAAAGGGCCATTAATATAATTTTCTCGTATTGTTTTTTTATATACAGGATAGATAAAGTCTCTTATTTCTTCATTCATTAATGAAGAAATAAAGTTCCAATGCTCAATATCTTTACAAAATATAGCTATTTCTTTGGTTTCTAATTCGTAAGCTCTAGTTAAAGATTTACAAATAACTGCCTTTACATCAATGAAAGAAACCAACTGATACAATGTTTTAGCATTCGATAAAAAGTCCATTTTAAGACGAGTCTGTTTACAATACTCCAAAGTATCTGTTAGTAATTTTCTATCTATCGGCAGACCACTTAACAATCTACTTAGAATTGATTTAAACCTCTTAAATACCGACAGACGGAGTTCATCTTGATTACAATCTGATCTTAGCTTATCCAATACGTTAATGTATTCATTAAGAGGACCATAATTTAGGTTTATGTACGTAATATGTGAATTTGAAAAATGGCTCCACTGAGACTCGTGCATTATCTGATACTCCATATAGAAATAGGTGTTGTTACAGAGCATTTCTCAGCGGGAGTTTTTAGGTCATGAGGAAGCTCTTCAAGTTTCCATATCTTTTTATTTTCTGTATGAAGATATAACTCGCTTATTTCTGAATTAAACTCCTCAAATCGACTAGAGTTTGAAGATAACAGAATTATATGTTTTTTATTCTCGATAGTGTCCGGGATCGAGTTTATCCAAATGTAATTGTCATCATCTGATGATTTAACATAGCGAATCGGTAAGAAATTAATCCTATTTTTAAACTCTTCAAAATTTTCAAATCCAAGCAACTCCATAAAACTGGAACCATCACTATCTTGCTTATTTAACCAATATTCGAAATCTCTTCTAGTTGAAATAATCGTTGGAAACTTTTGTCCTGAATGTTTTTTTAACCTAGATTTAGGAACATCTCTTTGACTTATCCAATCATCAGACTTTTGATCTTTTGCTAAAATCGCTTTTTCTTCGAATAGTGAAGCTGATTTCCAGCTTGTGCATATTGAAGATTTTGATCCTTTGATTTCATTGTACCAATAGCTAGAAATACCACCTTCTGTTTGATAGCTTTTTATAGTCACTCTTCTGAACTTACTTCCAGTGTCTATTGGATAGTAAAAATTGGTACCCGACGGATAAGGTGAAGATATAAATTTTCTTGACTCAAGGCAACACAATAGAGCTAGAAGCTGAGGGTTTTTACAGACGATGATTGCACAATCGTACTCACCATTACCAAAGGTTCTGATACTAAGCTCTTTAATCAATAATGCTTGACTCTTTTTGTACATACGCATAAAAACTTCCTAGAAAATAACCACCAATCTACCAGCACACTCCAACTCCCCGTGATCACACCCGAAAGTTATAAATTGATGAGTAATCACTTGCATGGATGCAAGTTAAGCCGTGACTTCGCCATGGATGGCGAATACACGGCGATTACGTTCACATCAATTTTTAACTTGAGGACACAGTGTGATCCTCGGGGCGCCGGGGGATTCCAAAGGGCGGTCGGCGGCAGCCGCCCTTTGGTTGCCATCGCCAACGCGATAAAACCTCGAATAGAGGTTATTAATCCCTTTCCCAAACCATGTAAAAATCATGGTAAAAGCGCTTTTCGCGCGAGCAAGCTCTACGCCTACAAGCCAAAAGCGCGAGGTAAACTCCCGCCTACATTCATAAACACCAATCTATCAACACACTCCAATTCCCCGTGATCACATCCGAAAGTTATAAATTGATGAGTAATCACTTGCATGGAGGCAAGTTAAGCCGTGACTTCGCCATGGATGGCGAATACACGGCGCTTACGTTCACATCAATTTTTTACTTGAGGATACAGTGTGATCCTCGGGGCGCCGTGGGGTTCCAAGGGGCGGTCGGCGGCAGCCGCCCCTTGGTTGCCGCCAGCAATCTGGCATAAACCTCGAATAGAGGTTTCAATCCCTTCACAATCCCTAACAAAACCATGTAAAATCACGGCTAAAGCCAGTTCCCACTAAACCAATAAATTACATTGACGCGCTAAAGCACGACCTACAATTAAAAAGCTTCGCTTTTCGCGCGAGCAAGCTCTACGCCTACAAGCCAAAAGCGCGAGATAAACTCCCGCTTACATTCATAGACACCAATCTATCAACACACTCCAATTCCCCGTGATCACACCCGAAAGTTATAAATTAATGAGTAATCACTTGCATGGCGGAATTTTGTTCCCGACAAATTCCAAGTACCTAAATCCCTTTAGGCAATTTAAGTTAAGCCGTGACTGGCACATGGATGTGCCCTACACGGCGCTTACGTTCACATCAATTTTTAACTTGAGGACACAGTGTGATCCTCGGGTGCGCCGAGAGAGTCCAGAGAGAGGTCGGCGGCAGCCTCTCTTTGGTTGCCATCGCCAACGCGATAAAACCTCGAATAGAGGTTTTTAATCCCTTTACCAATCCCTAAAAAACCTTTAAACAATCACGGCTAAAGCCAGTTCCTACAAAACAGAAGCGCGAGGTAAACTCCCGCCTACAATACAAATTCAAAAGCTTCGCTTTTCGCGCTAGCAAGCTCTACGCCTACAAGTTAACGCGCGCGGTAAACTCACGCCTAAAAACCAAACTTCACGCCTATGCGTCATACCTTGGCTTACCTTCTGCCACTAAACTAAGCTCGGCATCTCTATTAAGATATAAACCCACACCAGCGGCTTGTTCAAAGCTATCTTTTGCTAACCACAATTTAGTGCTGTTCGCCTGTGCTACCTGATACGCCCAATCACTTACTGAACGTGATTTATCAGCATCACAATTAAAATAATCACTGAGTTCACGGGTTATATGCTGGCTATTTAAAACCAAGTTTTGTTCTTGCCAGCGTTCGCGGTGTAACTGCGCAGCTAAAAAGTCGCGTTTGCTGTTATTACAAGTACTGTGCGCCGCCACAAAGTTGTGGCCTAAATCGTTCGCGTAGCGGGCAAACGGTATAAAGTGATCAACCTCGGTTTTATTGTTCAACGGCTTTTGGCAATAAAAACAATTGCCATGCTGCAGCTCAATTAGCACAGGTTTAGCTTTACTCAACGCGTTGCGGTCAAAGCCAAATAAAAAGTCGTGCAGTTGGCTTTGTGGGCCAATTAAGGCTTGGTTATGTTTAATACTCTGAATTTTTTGCAGCCACGCATTTTTAGCCAAGTACACCACCAAATCATAAAAGCGCCGAAAACAGCTAGCAATGCCAGCATTTAAGGTGATATGTGGTTGCCCTTTAATGTGTGGATATAAAAAGCACTCTTCTTTTCCATTTAGTTTTTGTAATAACCATAACGGACCGTCTTTAATAGTTTGTAATGTTGTTCTTCGTATTGCTTTCCAATCATTACCCTTCATTAGCTGGCTTACTGAATTAATATTATTTAATTTTGCATCGTGTAGAGTCGTTATTATTTTGGCTTGCTTTTTAGAGTTGGTATTTTGTAAAAGTAGCTGCTCTCTATCATTACCAACAGAGCCAAATGGTGAAGCCTGGTGCCAATATAAAGTAATAAATTTTTCGACTAATTCATCGAATGTTATTTCTAGCTGTGCTTGTGGGTCAATATGGTGTTTTTCGATACTGATATCAGCCAACGCATGCAGCAACGCAAACTTATACGTTGCACTAAAATCACCTTCTACCAGCATACGCTGAATGTAGGTGATAAAGTCGAGCTGTTGCTGCATTGCGCCATTCATAAAACAGGCACTGCTCTAATTAATGAATTAAGCCATACTTCGCTTTCGCGCCCTGGGCGTTGATCAAGCGTTTGCCATTGTTTTATTATTTTAAGCTCAGTGTGCTGGGTAATCAGCGCGGTTAAGCCCTCTTCATTTAAATCAGTAAATTCACGACCGTTGTGCACACGTTCTTGCGTGCCGTATTTAAACGACACATACAAAACCCCGTTTGGTTTAAGCGCGTGTTGCAGGTTTAAAAACACCTGTGGTAACTCAGCTTTTGGCACGTGCAATAAGCTAGCGCAACACCAAATACCATCGTAGTGATTACTGCAATCAAGCTGCTGAAAGGTGTTAACTTGAACGGGTTGTTGTAAGTAATTGCTGGCAAGCTTTGCAAGTTCTGCGCTTGCGTCAAACGCGCTAACAGTAAAGCCTTGCTGTTTAAAATACGCGGCATCGCGCGCACTGCCACAACCGGCATCTAAAATACGCCCGTGTTGTGCAACGTGCGGTAAAAACTCAGCATAAAGCGCCGACATATCAACATTAAGTGTTGAGTCGCTAAAGCTTTGTGCGTTTTGATTGTAGTAACTGAGTGTTTTATTAGGCACTAATTCTACCGCTCCTTGGTTAATTAATAATACTTAACTACTAGCTTGTTAAGCTTTCATTAAGTTTAATCCTAACCTAACATGAAAATGCATTAAAAATATAGAGTTTTCCGATAAGTACCATGCACATAGCCTGTTAGCGGTACAAATTAAGAGTTTAGTTTTATATTGGCATTTGGATCAAAGGTCGCTAGGTTCTAGGGAAGTAACTAGGTGCTAGGGTTATTGCCGAAGCCCGCGCTATATTTATCTTCTCAGTGTAGCGAAGCGTCTCGGTGGTAAAGTTAATTTTAAGTGATTTATCCACCACAGAGGTTATGAGGCGCTGCGCTGAAGAGGAAATGACAAAAAGATCCTAGATTTTAGAAAAGTGACTAGGAACTAGGGTTAATTCGTCGCCCAAAGCTAGTCGTTTGAAACCCGCGCTATTTTTATCTTCTCTGTGTAGCTAAGCGCTTCTGTGCCCTCGGCGGTAAAATTGGTTTTAAAAGCAATCACAGGCGGAAAAAGGTGCTAGGTGTATTCGCAGCTCGATTCCCGCATCTCAACGCTGATCTTTTAAAATCACCTTGCAAACAAAGAAAATACCGCTAAACTAATCAATAACAAATTAATGACCGATTAAGTAGTCACTTATGCGATCTGAACAAGCATTAAAAATAGCCCAGCGTTTCGGAGATTTAATTCGCCAGCACCGTACTCTGCATTACACGCAAAGCACGTTTGCCAAGATGATTGGTGTGTCACGTTCCACGGTGCAAAAGCTTGAGCAAGGTGAAGTGGTTAAAAGTGACATTTTGTTTGAAGCGTTAGTGGTATTGCAACTACAAGGCTCGTTACTTGATGAAATAAACGAGCTGGCCGCCGATGTTGGTGGTTACAACACGCGCCAGCGTAAAACCAATAAAGCGCAGGTTGTTAACGATGACTTCTGAATGCTATGTCTTTATTGATGGATTAGAAGCCAAACCGGTCATTTGTGGCTTTTTTAAATTAGACACTAAAACTGGCCGTGGTGAATTTAATTACGGTAAAAGTTATTTAGCCCGTGCAGATGCGTTTGCGCTTGATCCTATTCACCTACCTTTAAAGCCTGGGATATTCAGCTACCAAGCAAATAAAGGAGTGTTTGGGGTGTTAAGTGATGCCGGCGCTGACTCGTGGGGACGTAAGCTCATTTTATCGTTGCACAATACTAAACCACAAAACGAATTAGAATTTTTGCTCGCGGGGTCGGGTTATGGTGTAGGCGCCTTGGTATTTAGTTTGTCGCGCAGTGCGTCAAAACATAAAACCAATAAAAACACCTTGGCTGATTTAGCTTTACTCGATCAAGCAAAAGATAATTTATTAGCGAATAAAGCAATTTCAAATGAGGCTAAAAAAGCCTTTGAGTTTGGTCAAAGTATGGGGGGGGCACGGCCAAAAACATCAGTACAAATTAAACAAAAGCTTTATTTGGCTAAGTTTAATCGCCCAGACGATTTATTCAACCTAGTTAGAGCCGAACACGCGGCTATGTGTATGGCAAAAGAGTTAGGTATTCGTACAGCTAATACCGCTATTCATGAAACTGAAAACGGCGATGTATTGCTCATTGAACGTTTTGATGTAAGCAAAGACTTACCAACTCATCACTTTTTAAGCGCCAATAGCTTACTGCAAAAGCCTAAAGTGGCAATGAGTGATTTATCGACTTATTATTCGTATGGTGAACTTGCCGAGTTTATTCGCCATTATACAATCGAGTTTGCTGATGATGCCACAGAGCTTTATAAGCGCATGGTATTTAATGCCTTTATTGGTAACACAGATGACCACAGCCGTAACCATGCATTTTTATACTGCTTTGCTGATAAAACATGGCGGCTAAGCCCTGCTTATGACATTACCCCAATCAATAACTCAAAGCAACATGGCATAGGACTCGGTGAAGATGGACGTTTTGCCAGTATAGATAATTTATTATCGCAAACAAAACGTTTTGGTTTGAATGTTTCACAAGCGACAAAAATAATTACGCAGATAGAACAATATACAAGCCAGTGGCGCGAACACTTTCAGCGCTTTGCTAATATAACTGATGATGACATTACACGATTAGAAAGCGTATTGCCCAAGATAAAATAAAGACTTAAAAAGCAATCAATGGCAGGCTAATGACTGACTTTTAAGTCATTAAGTTGTATTTTTAATACCTTACCTCTTGCGTTTTAGTTGCTTACTTTATTGAGCTTTAGTTCACGGCTGTAGCCAGTTTCTACTGCCGCAAAGCCCATTTAGACGCGATATAAAATAGAGCCAACATGCACGTGTTATTTACGGATGCTCATTACAAAAAAACCATTATTTTACTTTTATAACGATAGCCCGCATCAGGCATGGTGCCAATATTTAATGGCGTTACGTTGTTATTATTAAATTTAAGCGCAGCTAATTGCTTACTGCTATTGGGGTTTCAAAACCATCTCCTACTGTATTTAATATTAAGTGCTCAGCTAGTTCAACATTGTCACGACCACAATTAGACGATATTGGTACGCCATATAATAACTGAACGAATTAGTGTCGCATTTTACCACTGAAAAGTTTTAGTCTATGCGCTTAAGCCGAGTCGAATTATGTAAAACTGAAATTTAAAAATAAAATTTAAAAAAGCTTTTACTATTAAGTAGTTGTTCAGCCAAATAAGATTACTATATATCCTAACTTCTGTTGATTCCCCTGATGACATTTGTTGTTTAAGCAGTTTTGCCAGCTCTCCCCCTGAGCTGGCTTTTTTTTGCCTTATTTACGCTAGTGCCATTAGGGTTGACATGGTAAAGTGCGGCTAGTTGATTTAACTCCATTCTATTTTCTAGGTATTACTATGCGTAATCACTTACTGGTATTTGTTTTTCTGTTTATTTCTATATTTTTTTCAACGCAGGCGCTTGCAGCAGCACAAAGCTCAACGCGAACACCCGCAGAGGAACAACAAGCGCTAGATAAGCTTAACGAACCTATGTATAAACCACTTATGGAGCGCTATATACTTGATGAGCTAAAATCAGTTCGCCAAGATCAACAAAAACTCCGTGAAGATGTCACCAAGCAAGTAACTCATGCGCAGCTTGATACGGCCGATCGTGCGTTAACTTACACCACCGATACAATTAACAACGTATTTTTTATTATTACGGCCACCGCGTCTATTTTAGTATTAGTGGGCTGGAACTCACTACGTGATGTTAAAAATAAAGTAGAAGATATAGTAAATACTCGCGTAAGTGTGATCACCGACGAATACGAAGCACGCCTTAATACATTTGAAGAAAAGCTACGTGAGCGCTCTGAAGAAATTTTAAGTAACCAACAAAAAATATCAGTCACTAACGAGGTTCACTCATTGTGGATGCGCGCTAATTTAGAAAGCGATATTTCGAACAAAATTGAAATCTTTGATGAAATATTAAAACGCAAGCCAGAAGATGTTGAGGCCATTGCCTACAAAGCCGATGCTCTATTAGAGCTTAACCAAACTGAAGAAGCGATTGAGTTGTGTAATCAAGCGATTGATTTTGACAGCGATTATGGCTATGCCTACTGGCAACGTGCGTGTGCTTATGCGCTAACCCATAAACATACCGATGCGCTTTCTGACATTAAAATGGCGTTAGAATACTCGCCTAATTTGCGCAATGAATTACTGCATGAGAGCGCGTTTGCAAGCCTACATGATAACGATAGCTTTAACGCTATTTTAGCAGGCAGTTAGCGCTATTTAAGCAAGGGTGTAACGCCTCGGGTGAACAGTTCATCAAGCTGCTCATCAAGCTGCTCATCAAGCAATCCTTTACTGATTTTGAAGTGTGTGGAGTAAGCCTCGGTTGGCGCTTATAAATTACGCCCCGAGGCACTGTATTACCGTATTACTGTATTGTAAGGCCGGTTTGGCTTTATCGTAGTGCGGTAAACTGGTTGGTAGTAAAGTCAGGCGTCATTAACTGCTTATAGCCTAGCCACAAACGTATTAATATGATCTATGCCAGTAAACCCAAATGGCATCGTTGTTGATTCTTTATAACTCTACTCACTAAACAAATAACCTGAAACAGTTATTTAAAAAAGAGCACTTTGGTGATCTTGCCATTTTCAACTTGATAACTCGTCACAAGTTCAGCACGTTTATCAACCACTTTAGGGTCTTTTGAACAGGTCTCTGACAATTCATGGTCAATAACTATATTACCATGCACAATGCGTTTAATAGGCGATGACTGAATACACTTGAGTTTTTTAAACATAATGCCATAACGGGCAATCAGTTTTTCTTTACCTTTAAACAACAGTTCGTTAGGAAAAGCATAAAACTCTACGTCTTCGGCATATAAGCTAATAAACATTTCAATGTTTTTGGCATTATAAGCGGCAATCAACTTCTCAATAACCGCGAGTGACTCACGTGATTGTTTAGCTTTAGTTTGTTGCCTTTTACTCAGCGCTTTTTTTGCTTGATCTATGGCTTTTTCAGCTTCAGTGACCGCAACAGCCTTTTCTTGCTGAGTTTTTGGCTGCTCTGTTATTTCAGCGGCTTCGCTACCTATTACTTTAGAGGCATCTTGCACGGGTTGTAATGGTTCAACTTTTACTTCAGGTTTTGATCGAGACTTTGAAGGCTCATCGGCGTTTTTCTCTATTACCGCTCTAGACTCCGTTAAAACAACTTCTGACTTTTCTTGCTCAGGCTCATCTACAGACGCTGATTCAACAGCAAGCGACTGCCATGAAAATAATAAAAGGTAAACAAAAAGTAACGGTTTCATAGTATTCCTGACTAATTTTAGAATCGCTAAAATAACAAATTATCGCGCTTTACGATAGTTTTTTACCAATATTGCTCAACGGTTATATGCCCAGGCTCACGCCGGCGGTTGCGTTGGTAGCCAAGTTCATTAAGCATAGCGGTTGTATCTTTTACCATTTGCGGGTTACCGCAGATCATAAATTGCGCATTATTTGGCATTGTGGGCTCAGTTGCATACTTAAACAGACGCCCATCTTTAATGGTATCAGTAATTCGCCCAGATTCACCATGTTCAGGCTGTTCACGACTAACAACCGGAATATAAGTAAGTTTGGAATAGGTTTGTTGCAATTGCTTTATTTTTTGCTGATAGCTTAAGTCCGTGTTAAAGCGCACCCCATGCACAAGGTACACCTCATCAAACTGCTGCCACACATCGCCTTGCTCGATAATTGATAAAAACGGCCCTATTGCAGTACCCGTACTGAGCATCCACAATTGCTTACTTTTGGGGATCTCATCAAGGGTAAAAAAGCCCGTAGCGCGGCGCTCTATCATTACGTTGTCACCGGGTAATAGCTTTGCAAGTTGTTGTGACAACAAACCATCTTCAACGTTAATAAGGTAAAACTCTAAGTCGTTTGAGCTTGGCGGGTTCACATAAGAGTAGGCCCTTGCTATGCGCTTATCTCCTATCGTTATTGACAGTTTCGTAAATTGGCCTGCTTTAAATGGGTCAACATCGGCGTTCACTATTAAACTAAATAATGTGTCTGTCCACCACACAATATTTTTTACTTTTGCATCTACCCAGTTCGACATAATAGAGTCCTTTAAAATTGGTATATACTTTATATAACAGTGGCAAGGGAAAACAAGAGTGTCAATGTTTGAGCATGTGCGTATTACTTATAAATAGTACTCGCTTGCTCGTTCTTCCAGATAAAAAAGTAACATCGCACACATACCAAAATTAACGCGACTTTACTCTTGCCAATTTTACGCTCGTTAACTGTTTTAACCTATAAAAAAAGCCGCATAAATGCGGCTTTGAGCGGTTAGTCTCACTAAATTTGGCGTGTTTCCTAATTAAGTGAATACGTTACCAAGGAACTTTTATATAAAGTCTATATTGGATTTATTCAATCGACTCTAATGCAATTTTAACCATTTCGTTAAACGTACTTTGACGTTCTTCGCTTGGTGTTGCTTCGCCGGTGATCACGTGGTCACTAACGGTAAATAATGCCATGGCTTTTGCGCCATATTCAGCAGCAACGCCGTACATGCCGGCAGTTTCCATATCAACGGCCAAGACACCTAACTTGTCGAGTTCTTTATAAAATGTGTCATCTGCTTGGTAAAAGGTATCGGTGGTAAATACGTTACCTACTTTAGCCTTAATACCTAGCTCTTTAGCTGTGTTAACGCCATTTAACAGTAAGTCAAAATCTGCAATGGCTGCAAAATCATAACCACGTACGCGAGTACGGTTTACGTTTGAATCAGTGCTAGCGCCTTGTGCAAAAATAACATCGCGAATTTTAATATCACTACCAATACCACCACAGGTACCAATACGAATTAGGTTTTTAACGCCGTAGCTCACAATCAATTCACGGGCATAAATCGACATAGATGGAATACCCATCCCCGACCCCATAATGCTCACAGGCTTACCTTTATAGGTTCCGGTAAAACCGTACATATTACGCACACCAGTGACTTGTATTGCATCATCTAAAAAGTTTTCAGCAATGTATTGCGCACGCAACGGATCGCCTGGCATTAATACTGTAGGTGCAAAATCATCGGTATTGGCATTGATATGAGGAGTACTCATTATTGGTTTCCTTTTTCGTTGGCTAATAACTTATCTTTAAAGCCATCACCATATTCAAGTGCAGGAAGATTAAACCACTGGGCAAGGGTTTGACCTATGTCTGCAAAACTAGCTCGTTCACCAAGTGGGGTATTTTCAAGCCCCGGTTGGTAAGCAATTACAGGTACATATTCGCGGGTATGATCGGTGCCAGGGGCTGTTGGATCACAACCATGATCGGCAGTAATAATTAATAAATCATCTGCTTTTAGCTGATTCAAAATAGTTGGTAAGTAGTCATCAAACTCTTTTAATGCTTTGGCATACCCTACGGCATTACGACGATGACCAAACTTTTCGTCAAAATCAACTAAGTTGGTAAAAATTAAGCTTTGCTCAGGCGCGGTTGCTAGCACTTGTGAGGTTTTCTCTAGCAAGTTTATAAGCCCAGGCGCTTTATGTTTTTGGGTAATACCTTGGTGCGCATAAATATCGGCAATTTTACCAATGCTTATTACTTCACCGCCGTTGTCTGCTAATTTATCAAGCAAAGTTGGTGCTGGCGGTAACACAGAATAATCACGACGATTGCCAGTACGGGCAAAGTCTTGATTAGTAGAACCCAAAAATGGCCGCGCAATCACTCTTCCTATATTCATTTCATCAAGTAGCGCCCGTGCGATTTCGCAAACCTGATAAAGCTTCTCTAGTCCAAATGATTCTTCGTGCGCGGCTATTTGAAACACGCTATCAACTGAGGTGTAGCAAATCGGCTTGCCGGTTTTTACATGCTCTTCACCTAGTTGTTCTAAAATTGTCGTACCTGAGGCATAACAGTTGCCTAAAATACCTGGGATACCTGTACGAGCAATAAGCTCGTCTATAAATTCTTGTGGAAAGCAGGGCTGGGTATCAGGGAAATATCCCCAATCAAACAACACCGGCACACCCGCCATTTCCCAATGACCCGATGGCGTATCTTTACCACTAGATAATTCTTTTGCATAGCCCCAAGCAGCTGCAGGCGCTTGGCGTTCGCTTATCAAACAAGGCTCTTTACCGGCAGCTTCACAGGCATCTGCTAAGCCTAAACGAGTTAAATTTGGCAACGCTAAGTGCTCACCTGTTTCATCTGCGTAGGCTTTTAATAAATGGGCAAACGTGTTCGCGCCAATATCACCAAACTTTTCCGCATCTGGTGCTGCACCAATACCTAGGCTATCTGCCATTAATATAATTGCTCTTGCCATACTCACCTCACATGTTTAATACGGTTACTTTATCCGCTCTTTGGATTTATGAAACAGGACATAAGTCCTGTTTCATAAAACCGAAACAATATAAATTTCACTTTATAAGCGAAGCAAAAGAGATTATTCGTGTCTTTTTTGCTATTGTGATCGACCAACAATATCTCTTTCTGTGTGGGTGAGAACTTTAGTGACACGAACAATAATAGCCATTGCAGGCGCATCTGCGTCGGGCAAATCTCTTTTTAGTAAGACAATTTATAATGAATTAGTCAATGAGCTTGAACCAGGCGCGATTGCTGTAATCGAAGAAGACGCCTATTACAAGGATCAGTCGCATTTGCCGTTCGATCATCGAACACAAACCAACTACGACCATCCTGATGCGTTTGAGCATGCACTTTTACATGAGCATCTCCAACAATTAAGAGCAGGTAATACCATTGAGGTACCTACTTATGACTATGCATTGCATACTCGTAGCGAAGAAACTCGCAAAGTAGCAGCTGCTCAAATTTTAATTGTAGAAGGTATTTTATTATTAAGCGATCCGGCTCTTCGTAAAGAGTTTGATATTATGGTGTTTATCGATACACCATTAGATATCTGCCTTATGCGCCGTATGCAAAGAGATATGGAAATACGAGGCAGAACGTTACAGTCTGTTGTTGAGCAATATCAGGCGACCGTACGCCCGATGTTTTATCAGTTTATTGAGCCTTCGAAGCACAATGCTGATCTAGTAGTTACTCGAGGCGGCAAAAATCGCGTTGCGATTGATATAATCAAAAGTAAAATAAAATCATTATTGCAGCAATAACAGCAGGATAAAAAACATGACAACTTTTATGAGCTTAGTAGGCATGGTTGTACTACTAAGTATTGCTTTTGCAGCATCGACAAATCGCAAAGCAATTAGTTTAAGAACAGTGGGTATCGCTTTTGCCCTGCAATTTATTATTGGTGGTTTTGTACTGTTTTTTGAAGCAGGCAAAAATACCTTAGTAAGTATGTCAAAAGCCGTGTCATCTGTAATTGGTTTTGCTAATGACGGGATTAGCTTTTTATTTGGACCGCTTGCCAACCAAGATACTTTAGGCTTTATTTTTGCGATTCAAGTATTACCGGTTATCGTGTTTTTCTCCGCCCTTGTAGCGGTGCTTTACCATATTGGCGTCATGGATTGGATTATTAGAATTCTAGGTGGTGGCTTACAAAAACTATTAAAAACATCACGACCAGAGTCACTCTCAGCAACAGCTAATATTTTTGTTGGCCAAACTGAAGCGCCTTTAATTGTTAAGCCCTTCATCGCAACAATGACTAAGTCAGAACTGTTCGCAGTTATGGTTGGCGGTCTAGCAACTGTTGCGGGCTCAGTTATGGCTGGTTACGTAATTATTGGGGTTGAACTTAAGTACTTAATTGCAGCTAGCTTTATGGCTGCACCAGGTGGTTTTTTAATGGCAAAAATGATTGTGCCAGAGACTGAAACACCTAAAGACAGCTTAGCTGACCTTGATTTAGATGATGAAAAACCCGTTAATGTTATTGATGCTGCGGCATCTGGTGCAGCAAATGGAATGCATTTAGCCCTTAATGTTGGTGCCATGTTATTAGCCTTTGTTGCTTTAATTGCTCTTTTAAACGGCCTGTTTGGTGGCGTTGGGGGTTTAGTAGCAAGCCTTGGTGGTTGGCTGGTTAATGTTGGCAGTTCGATAGACGGCACTTTTTTCGGTAATCTATTTATCGATATTGGCGCTTGGTTAAGTCACACAGGCCAATGGTTTAGCACAATAACGTTACAAAGTATTTTAGGTTATGTTTTTGCTCCGGTAGCTTGGTTATTAGGCGTACCATGGGATGAAGCCATAATCGCAGGCAGTTTTATAGGTCAAAAGATAGTTGTAAACGAATTTGTAGCTTACTTAGACTTTATAAATTATCGCGATACGTTAAGCGCTCACACGCAAGCGATTGTTACATTCGCATTATGTGGGTTTGCTAATTTATCATCGATAGCAATTTTACTAGGTGGATTGGGCGGTATGGCGCCTAGTCGGCGAAAGGATATCGCACGCTTAGGGCTCAGAGCTGTGTTAGCAGGATCTATGGCTAACCTTATGAGCGCCGCAATTGCTGGTTTTTTCCTCTCGCTAGCTTAGAAACTTTGAGATGAGCCGTAGTTGCAAAACAAACAGATAAAACTTTAAGGGGTTAAAGTTTTATCTGGTTTGAACGATACTTCACCAAGGGCCGCAAGGCCCTTTTATCGTTTTAAAGACGTATAATTAACTACTTTATTACCAGCCAAGCCTGTTTATTTTTAAGGCACATCCCGGCACGGTTAATTTAATTATCGTCAGTTTTATTATTCCTAAATTCGGATAATAAGTGCAATTTCTCAGATTAGATGGCCAGCTGTTATAATTCGGCCATTTTCTCGCCAAAGGAAATTGCTTTAATGAAATATAAACAGCTGACACAAGAAGAAAGATACCAGATTTACGCGTTAATAAAAGCAGGAAATAACCAAAAGCAGATAGCTGAAGAACTAACTCGTTCACCGTCATCTATTTCTAGAGAGCTAAAACGCAATAAAGGACTTAAAGGCTATCGGCCTAACCAAGCCAATAACTTTGCTGAACAAAGACGTAAGTCATCTTTCAAAGCAAGTAAGTTAACAGAGGACGTCACTCACTGGATTAATAAATTGTTGCATGACGGACTTTCCCCTGAGCAAGTGGCAGGCCGCTTAGCTTTAGAGAAACAGGTCGTTTTACATCATGAAACAATTTATCAATATATTTACAGAGACAAGGCTCGTGGTGGCAAGCTACATAAGACACTCACTCGTGCATGTAAAAAGTATAAAAAACGCTATGGAAGCTATGATAAACGTGGACAGATAGTTAATCGAGTCAGCATTGATGAACGCCCAAGTATTGTGGATTCAAAGTCTAGGATTGGTGATTGGGAGGGCGATACAGTGATAGGTAAAGGGCGTAAAAATGCGCTTGTCACAATGGTTGAACGTAAAACGTTATATACAGTCGTTCACAGAATTGAAAGCAAGCATGCGAAAATAACAGCCGATGCGCTGATCACGTGTATGACACCATATAAAGGTAAGGTTATTACCGTGACGTTAGATAATGGAAAAGAGTTTGCTCACCATGAGCATGTTGCACAAAAATTAGAAGCTGATGTGTATTTCGCTCATCCCTATTCATCATGGGAGCGGGGCATAAATGAGAATACCAACGGCTTACTTAGACGCTTCTTCCCCAAGGGAACTGACTTTATGGCGCTAAGTGAAGCAGAGATACAGGCGGCAGTTGATAAGCTCAACCATCGGCCAAGAAAAACAAGAGGGTATAAAACCCCTCATGAATTATTTACGGGGCAATCAGAAGTTCTGGTGGCTGCATAATGATTGCACTTAATACTTGAATTCAAGATTATTAGCTTTTCACCTTTAGTCGTTTTAGTGTTTAAAAATCGCGTTGTAGCCAAATTCCCCTTCCCCCCTAATTAAACCTAACTAACCCTAATTAACACCCAAGCCAGTAGCATATACCCGCACTGACATTGTTAATGCGATTGTAAAGCAGCAAGACTAAAGATATTAAAACCCGACAGACTATTGCTCGCTCATAAAATGAATTAAATTATGATGTTTTAAATCACCTAAATACTATCGAACAAAACATTAGCCATTGAAAATGGCCCTATTGTATTTCAGGTGAAGCGGTATTATGTGCTGCTAAGATTAACACCTCTGTGCGCTATATAAGTGTCTAAAACAGCCGTCTAAAACAGCATACAACAAGATAAAAAATAGCATTTTAAATCGTAAAAACATGCCAAAGCAGCGTATTTTATACTTTTTAAATTGTCTTTATTTTTGTGACGTGAACTTTATTATCAACTGTTGATAAGTGCTGATCATGCAATAGCAAAGCTATATTTTGTTGCTTTTTATAACGTGTTGACAGCTTTGTGCTCATTACCAGCTAGGCAATAAAACCTAAAAACGAACAGCCAGTCCAAAGATGACTCTGTATAAACAGTAAGTTTTGCCGTTGCAAAGCTGCTTAATGGTAATAAAGCTAAATTTAATAAAACCAAAGGAAGGAAGGCGGGCGAATAACAACTCACTAGTGTTAAAGTTGTGTAGAAAGGGGGCATCTTTCGTTAATTTTAGGCACAAAAAAAGCGCCCTAGGCGCTTTTTATTATTTTTACTTTAAAAGTAAAAATTATAACGGAGTGATGTTATCCGCTTGTGGACCTTTTTGACCTTGTGAAAGAGTGAACTCTACACGTTGGCCTTCAGCTAAAGTTTTGAAACCTTCGCTTTTGATTGCTGAGAAATGTGCGAAAACGTCTGGGCCGTTTTCTTGCTCGATGAAACCAAAACCTTTAGACTCGTTAAACCACTTAACTGTACCTGATACGATGTTAGACATAGTATTATTCCTGATATAAAAAATTAAAATGTGCCCTAATGGGCGGGTGTAGCAAAAAATGAGATGGTACTTAAAACTTCAGGACGGTACTACAAGTAATACTTATACAACAACGAAATAAAGATTTATAGCTTACATACTTTCTTTCTAGCTGCGACCCACTATATAGACTTCAGAATATTTGTCAAACACTTTATGGTTTATTTTATATAAACTACAAAGTGCTATCACATTTACTTCACTTCAAAATCAAAATACGTATCTGGGTAAGCTTGTGGTTTATAGGTAAAATGCCACCACTCCAAAGAGTAAGGCGAAAAGCCAGCATCAGTCATTAAGTCTTTTAATTTATAACGATTAGCCTTTTGCGCTGCTGTTGTACGGGGGTCGTCGGTATTTGAAATAGTGTCAAACATATCAAAAGGTGAGCCCATATCCAGTTCTTGCCCTTTTACATCAACCAAAGTTAAATCGATGGTTGAGCCGCGGCTATGACCCGATTTGGCGGCAATATAACCCCCCAAAAGCTTATCTTTTCCTAAGTTAGGATAAAATTCGCTTTTGGTTTTCGTGTCGCTTTCATCATTTACCCAACGCACAAAATGATCAACGGCGCGCTGTGGGCGATAACAATCAAATACCTTTATACCCAGCCCTTGCTTTTGCGCTTGCTGCTGCACTTTTACTAACCCTTTTGCGGCACTTTCATGTAATAAGCACTTAGGCGCGGCATAACCGTCAACAGGTTTTCCAACAAAATTATGATTACCAAAATAACGAATATCTAATACAGCATTAGGAATTAGCGAAGTTATATCGACAAATTCAATACGCTTAGTCGCTGTAACAGGTTCATTAGCATTGACAGCAGGGCTGACAATGCACGCTGCTGTAAATAATGAAATTGACTTTAAATATAATTTTAAAAACATAGTGCTAGCTTTATTGGTAATTCAATTGTTCTTTAATATTACACATTAAAAATATATTGCCAATAAATTATTCCAGCACTATCTATTTCACTTGCACATTATGCCGCAACAGCTTTCTCTCGTATATTGTTGCATAATTCAATCCAGTCATTAGCTTGTACTTTGCCTTCGGTTCTACGGCCAAATAAGGTCATAACTGTACTACCTTGCGTATCAAAAAACTCTATGGAATGAACGGTAGTTGCACCATTATCAGTTGGCTTTTTAACTACAAACGCGCGGGAGAACAGCTGATTTTTCACATGTAAATTAAATTCGTCGTCTAGTACGTTATACCACGGACCAACCTGTTTTAAATTAGTTAATGTTCCTGAGTATATTTGTACTGCTGCATGATTATTCACAAAAATCATTAACTCACTTTGCTGCTCTCGAACAGTTTCAAAAACCTCAGTTAAGCAATCTGGTGATACTTCTTGCGCCCATTGCTCACCGGCTATTTCCAGCCCTTGTGTGCGGCTTACTGCAAACTTAGTTAATAGTGCAGGAAATTGGTGAACATCTTGCAAGCTCTCCCACCCTTGGCGAAATCCTTGAATATCAATTTCGGCCAGTGGCTTATATTCATCAACAACAACTGCAGGTGCCGTTACATTAAGCTGAGTGTCTTGTTGTTGTGCTTTAAATTTTGAGAGTAGTTGCTCAAATGCAGCGAAATCTGTTTGTACGGTGGTAAATACTTTATGTACAGCCACTCCGTATTTGTCAAAAAATTGAATACTACCTTGCTTCTCTTTGTTGTGTACCGCAAACACACTGTGCCATTTTGATATAAACAAGCGTAGATCAATGCCCCCAGGATTTATTGCGATAGCTGTTTTTGTATTATTACGTTCTGAGCAGTAAATTTTTTCATAACAACCTGAAATTTCACTCACTACTTGCTCGTTACGCGTTAACGCCATCACATGCTTTAATTTCTTAAACTCTTTTAATATATTTTCAAGCTGTGTGTGGTCAAGTTTAGTAACCGCCTCACCCACTTGTGCCGCGATTAATTCTGCTTCGGTTATATGTAACTTTTTAGCGGCATCGATTGCTCTAATATTAGGTTCTTGTTCACGTAAATTTTCGTATTTATGTATTATATTCAAGGTACTCTCCTTTACGGCAATTACTGGTACATGTGTCAATTAGTTTACCCTGCACAAATTGCAGGGTACGTTATAAGTAAAAATGTCACTTAACTTAAAATTTAAAGCTTACTTGCGTTTTGAAATTACGCCCTACGCCATATTCTCCAATTGCCCCACCGGTACCAGCCATAACCTGATACTCTTCATCAAATAAGTTATCGACAGCTACACGTGCATTCCAGCTATCATTTATATCCCAACTCGCGTTTAACCCTAACAAGGTATAACTATCATGTTCGGCTTGTTGATAAGAACTACTTGTGCTATCAAAAACAAGTACGTTACGTGAAGCGACATTCTCAATACTAATACCGGTACTAAGCGCTGAATCAAAAAATAGCAAACCAGCAGTCACAGCTAATTTATCGGCAGGTAAGTACCATAAAGGCTCGTTATCTTTATCTTCACCTGATATTTCACTGTAGGCTAAGTTTACATAACCTATTTTGTTAGCATAATTAACCTCAAGCTCAAAGCCATCACGGTCGTTTTCGCCACTATTGTTATATCGAGGTGCGGGGGTCGTTACAGAGCTAGTATTTGATTGTATTTCGTCATCAACTTGAGTCTCAAAATAAATAATTCGACCGGTTAGTGAGTCGACTTCAGTAAACACATTACGCGTTTGATAGCTCATGCCTATTTCTTTATTTCGACTGTTTTCTACATCCAGATCCAAATTAGGGTTTCGTCCATTATACTGATCATATAATTCATCAAGTAATGGGGCTCTAAAACCTTCTTGATAACTTGCAAAAACTGCAAATTGGTTAGTAACTTGATAATTAGCCGTTATTGCAGGCACTACCTGAGATTGTTCAACTTTAGTGTCTAAAGCAGAAAATTTTGCTGCAAATTGATCTGTTGGTGTACTGCGATACTCTTCATAGCGCAGCCCGGCTGTTAAGGTTAGTGCCTGCCAAGTGAATTCATCTTGAATGTAAACACCTAAACGCTTTTGAGTTCCTCCTGGTTGAGAAGACATTTCACTACTTACAGCCTCACTCCCATATTCCAAACATTCGTATGTTTGTGTATTTACATTCAAACAAGGGTAGCTCTGTTTTTCACCAACCCGTTCTTTATCCGAATACTGTATGCCATATGTAAATGCATGCGAGTTGATTACACTAGTATTCATTATATCTAGTGTATTGATGTTATATTCGTAGTGCGATTCAAGGCCTATGTAGTCTTTCAACATGCCTGTACCATCACTTTCTGTAACGTGGCTTTGGGTATTACCAAAGCGTATTGATAGATCAATATATTGATTATTGAGTGGGTTTAGCTCGTAACTAAGGTTAGTAATAGATTGATCCACGATGCGATAAACGGTGCCCCATGCGCCAGGATCTGTGGTATTAAATTCAGTTCGTTGAGCATCTTCACTTTGTGTGTAAGAAAGGCCAATTAATGAGTCATCCGTTAAGTAATACTCACCTTTGAGCAATAAAGACTCAGCTTCGATTGCAGAGTTGTCGAGTGCTTCACCATTGGATAACTCAAAATCATCACTTTCTCGTTTTATATAAGCGGCTAAGATATCAAGTGAATCAGTAGGACGCGCATACGCATAAACGCTGCCGTTATTTTCGTTATTATTACCATGATGACCTAACTTAACCTTAGCCCCGACAGTTTCCTCTGGCGCTAAAAAATCGCTGGCATCTTTGAGCTCCATCTCGACCACACCACCCAGCGCACCACCACCATGTAATACGGTGCTAGGGCCACGTTTAATACTGATTGTACGATATAGATCTGCATCGCTAAAAAAGCTACCCATCCGGTATTTTTCAAAGGTTTGGATTGCTCCATCAACGCTCACTAGAACGTCTTCGGCATCATTAAAGCCACGTACACTGAATTTTTGTCCTCCAGCACGAGGGCCACCCGTGGCAGTAACATTAGGCACAGCAATCAGACTATCGAACACCGTCGTCGCAAGTGATTCTTCAATACTATCGGCGGTGATCACATTCACGGCTTGTGAAGAGTTAAGCACTGTTTTTTCAGTTCGGGTTGCAGTAACCGTAACAGCATCAAGGGTTGTAGTTAATTGTTGATGTTCTGATGTGTTTGTTTGTGCCATTACAGGCAAGGAAACACTGGCAATGCATAAAGCCAGTTTTGAAAGGCGCATGTGTCGCTCCATTTAAGTTTTTAATTATAAAAATATGCATTGGTTTAGCCCCTAAATCACCAATGCGTACCAATTTAAAGCAACAGCACTATAACAACAAAACACCATGAATGATAATTATTTTTATTCGCTTTTGATTAATATATTTGCAATTTTATGATCTTCTTTAGAAAGTGCCGCTAACAGTTTGACCAATTCACCACTAGGGACTTGTTGATCAATAGCAAGGTAAACACCTTGTTGGTTTTTTTTTGCCCGCAAGGCTGCTATCACTTCTGTAAGAGAGCTAAATGGCTGCTTTGCCAAAGCGTAAATAAGCTGTTTCTCAGTATATTTAACACTTAACACGGTTGCTTTTTGTTGCTCTAACGGTGCTTGGTTATCACTTCCAACCTCAGGCAAAGTGACATCAAGCATCTCTAGTTTTACCGCCGCTGTGAGTAATAAAAACACAAGTAATATAAAGAGCACGTCAATCAATGCAGTTAAATCAGGCATTAAGGAACTGTTATTGGGTTTTTCTGGCAGCTCAAGCATGGGGAGTTTCATCAAAACAAAGTTGATAATTTAGGTGGTTAATAATGCGGGTCAAATCTGTTTGAAAACGCTCTAAAAGTGCGTTAAAAACCCCACTTAATAGTAAACAAGGTATAGCAATAATAAGCCCAGCCATGGTTGAATACATCGCTTCCCATAAGCCATCAGCGAGTAATGCAGGTGTTACTGCTTGATGTGTTTGTGCTATTTTTTTAAACATCAGCACTAACCCCCACACTGTGCCCAATAATCCCATCAACGGAGTTAATGTGCCCAATAGAGATAAAATGTTTAATCGTTTACGCCAACAACTTAAACAATCTTGTAAATATAATTGACACCATTGCTGGCGTTGCTCTGCCTGAGACTTTTGTTTTAGCTGCTGGCTAAACTCACTATTTGGTTGTTTTAGTTTTTGCATTTTCAGCCAACTTTGTGCAAACGCCAAGCTGCGCTCTAGTACAATGGCTAACGCAATAATTGAAACCATAAATAATGGCCAAGCCATAATACCTACAGCAGAAAATAGATCTTGCATAATTACTTCTCTTACTTAAGTCCGCTATGAACGCAGGGAAAATTCGATAGGCACATTAAAGCGTGCCCTTATAGTTTGGTTATCTCGTATTACGGGGTGAAACTGCCACTGTGATGCATTGTTAAGTGCCGCTTTATCAAGCTCTGCAAAGCCACTGCTCTTTAATATAGTTAGATTCGTTATTGCGCCATCTTTAGCTAATTCTATTTGCAGTATGGCAACACCTTGATAACCACGACGTTTGGCTTTTAACGGATAATTCAATGCGGGCCTTGGTGCTTTAAATATAGGTAAAGAATTAATAAATAGGACTTTATTTTGTAATGAGTGCTGCTTAGCAATAACAGTAGCACTTGAAGCGGGTGCAGGTTTTGACTGCTTTTTAGCAGGCTCAACAACGGGTTTTACCTTTGCAATTGAAGTGTCTGGTTTAACGCTGGCTTTTTTTATAATTGGCTTTGTTTTTTTCGGCTGCGCAGTTTTCGTGTTTTCTTTTACGCTTGGTTGTTTTGCTAAACGCTTAACCTTTGAGTGAAATTGTGTACTTGGCGCCTGTTTAGCAACAATAGTTGGCTTTTGTGCTTGTTTTTTTTGTGGCTTAACAGGCTCTGAAGTGATGACTTTAATCGCAATTTTATCAGCTAGTTGAGCATCACTAAATTGCACCGTATCTAGTTCTGTTGGCTGAGAATATAGCCAGCCTAGATGACACCCTAAAGAAATAATCAGAAAAATAATAAATTTCATAACTTTTAAATACAAATGCAAACTGTTACTATTTGCATTAAACAATATCAACAATGGAAACGTTATGAAACCCCTACTCTCATATTTAATTTTTATAACCTTAGCTGTAATCAGCCAAGGTGTTTTTGCAAAGCAATCAACTTATCCTCAAAGAGTTGTGGTGTCTGGAGGCTCAATTACAGAAGTTATATACGCACTTGATGAACAGCAACGGATAGTCGGGGTTGATAGCACGAGCGTATTTCCTGCGCAGGCAAAAGAGAAACCACAAATTGGCTATGTGAGAAGAATCAGTGTTGAAGGAATTCTATCGTTAAACCCAGATCTAGTATTAGGTGAATCCGACACTGGGCCAAAAAAAGTGGTTGAGCAATTAAAACAAACAGGAGTTAATTTAGTTATTCTTAATGAAAACGATAACTTACCGGGCATTGAAAATAAGATTAAAAAAATTGCTAACTTATTGAATGTCGATCATAAAGGCGAAGCGTTAGCACAGTCATTACACGTTGACCGTGATGCACTTAGCTATTTACTAAAGCAAGCAACGGCAAAGCCGCGTGTGTTATTTGTATTAAGTGTACGTAATAGCCAGCCCATTGTCGCAGGTACCGGCACTTCTGCAGATGAGCTTATTAATGCCGCAGGCGGTATTAATATTGCCGCAGATACGATTAATAACTGGAAGCCGCTATCAACCGAAGCTGCGTTAGCATTAAACCCTGACGTGATTATTACAATGGGCCGCCATGGTGATGATCCGATTATAAAGCTAGAAAAACTAGCTCACTTTAAATTCTCAAATGCGGTTAAAAATGGCCAAGTACATAGTTTTGATGGCAGCTATTTACTAGGTATGGGACCACGTACACCACAAGCAGCAGTAGAGCTTGCACATACTTTCCACCCAGAGGCTCAATTACCACAAGGTTACCAATATCGTTTTGCACCTAGTGCCAACAATGTGACCGTCCAACTAAGTGAGCACTGATCATGTTAGCACTGGGTAGTACATTAATTTCACAAAATCAGCATCGTCGTATGGCGATCCCCGCATTGTTTATAACTTGTGTGATTGTTTTTTTCATCGCCCTTAGTAAAGGCGGTGTTGCCATCAGCATCAGTGAAATTATTTCGATTATAAATGAAACAGCTAATGATGAACTCAAGCATGCCATTATTTGGCAAATACGTTTGCCTAGATTAGTACTGGCTATGATTGTCGGTGCGGGATTAGCAGCATGCGGCGCCGCGATGCAGGCTATATTTAGAAATCCATTAGCTGACCCTGGTTTAATAGGTGTATCAAGCGGTGCTGCATTAGGCGCCGTGGCTACGATAGTGTTAGGCACCAGTTTATTTGCTAACTTTAGCGATAGTTTAGGTATTTACGCTGTGCCTGTTGGCGCATTCTTAGGCTGTATTGGCGTATGTGTATTTATTTACCGGCTCAGCGCTCATAGTGGGCAGTTTACCATTATCAGCTTATTGCTGGCAGGAATTGCTGTAAATGCGATTGTTGGTTCACTCATTGGGGTATTAACTTTAATAAGTAATGATCAACAGCTACGGGATTTAACCTTTTGGAGTATGGGCTCACTGGCGGGTAATCATTTTGCAATGATGCTGCCCACAATTGCACTAATTATTTTTAGCTGCGTGGCGTTACTTCGCTTAGGCAAGCCGTTGAATTTATATTTATTAGGTGAAGCTCAAGCAAAACATTTGGGTATTAATGTTACTAAGCTTAAAAAACAAGTATTTATATACACAGCCTTATGTACCGGTGCTGCTGTTGCCATCACTGGGATCATTGGTTTTGTCGGTTTTATCGTACCGCATATTGTACGTTTAATATTGGGCCCTGATCATCGTTATTTAATGCCCACTAGTATGCTTGGCGGTGCGTTATTATTGAGTTTGGCCGACTTATTCGCCCGTACAGTGATGCTTCCGGCTGAAGTACCCATTGGTTTAATTACCAGTGCAATAGGTGGTCCATTCTTTTTAATCATGTTATTAAAAACATACCAAAAACGAGGATAAGTAATGCTCTCAGGTAAAAACTTAACAGCTAAAGTAGGCTCAAAGGTGCTACTTGATGATGTTGACTTTGTAGTTCACCCTCAAGAAGTGGTCGTAATAATCGGCCCTAATGGCGCTGGGAAGTCATCATTACTGAAAACTCTGTGTGGGGATATTCCATTTGCAAGCGGCAGTATAACGCTTGATCATAAAAGCTTGTGCGAGTATAGCATTACTGAATTGGCAACACTCAGAGCCGTACTAACGCAAAGTTATGAACTAGACTTTCCATTTACAGTTGATGAAGTTGTTGATATGGCGCACTTTGTTCATCAAGAAGATTATAGTGCATCACAGCTAAAGCAATTTTCAACTAATGCGATGCAAACATTAGGGGTCAGCCATTTAGCAAAGCAATGCTTTACTCGCCTATCAGGGGGCGAAAAACAGCGAACCCAATTAGCCCGAGTATTATGTCAGTTACAACCTAGTCTAGCGAAGAACAAAAGCGCTTATCTACTCATCGATGAACCTACCTCAAGCTTAGACTTATTCCATCAATACGAAGTAATGGCACAGGCTAAAGCAATTGCACTACAAGGCGCTGGAGTTGTTGCTGTGATCCACGACCTTTCATTAGCTGCAAGTTTTGCTGATCGCATATATATGATGAATAACGGCCGTGTTGTTGCTCATGGCTCACCTGAGCATGTACTCACCCAGGCGCGAATGAAAGAAATATATAATGTAGATGCTAAGCTGCAAACCAACTTAAAAAATATACTTCCGCATATAATTTTGGCAGATCGCGCTTGCTAGATTTACTTTGGTTGATTCTTTAGCTACTGCAAAGTGTCGGCCAAATGCTTTAAATACAAAATGAATTTGAAACAACTTTTGCATAATAACCCCCTTGCTAATCAGGAATATTTTATTACAATGATGTAATAATAAAATAATAATTAGCTACCATGTTAAAACAACACTGCCAAGATATTTTAGCCAAACTGCCCAGCCATCGATTACTTGCCCTTGATATACTCAGAGGGATTACCATCACTGCGATGATTTTAGTTAATAATCCTGGAAGCTGGTCTTACATTTACTGGCCACTTAAGCATGCTAAGTGGCATGGTTATACGCCAACCGATTTAATTTTCCCATTTTTTGTATTCATTGTGGGTATGTCTATTACTTTGTCGGTTAATGCTATGCGCGCAAAAGGACTCAGTAATTCAACCATGCTTAAGTCAGGCGTTGTACGCACCATTAAGCTCATTGCACTGGGTTGGTTTTTAGCTCTATTTTATTATAATTTTAGCGATCCTAACTTTAGCTGGCTTAATGACAAGCTGTTAGGTATTAGGGTGATGGGGGTGTTGCAGCGCATTGGTCTTGTTTATATAGTTGCGTTAACTGCTTATTTATACTTAACTCCGAAAAAAATAGCCGTCACTTTTATTGGCTTATTAGTATTTTATGGCGCTGCAATGCTTTATCTACCTTATACGCTCCCAAATGGCGAGAGCGTAAGTGGCTTGTGGCTACACGGTAATAATTTAAGTGCGTGGCTTGATAGCTTAATACTTGGCGCACGGCATGTTTATTATGGCACTGCTGAGCCTTTTCCATTTGACCCTGAGGGGCTACTCTCTACTCTGCCCGCGGTTGCCAGTGCATTAAGTGGCATACTTTGCGCCATTTATTTAAACCATGAAAAAAATCTCAAAAAACAAGTTAAGATATTATTGCTGCTGGGTATCATAGCTATTGTAAGTGGGTATTCACTTTCATATTTAACACCTATAAATAAGGCTTTATGGACGCCAAGCTACGTATTGTTAAGCTCCGGTTTTGCCATGCTTTCCTATGCGCTATGTAGTACTATTTTAGATATATATAAAGTACGTTTATGGAGCGCGCCCTTTTTAGTATTTGGTGCCAACGCTATATTATTTTTTATGTTTGCAGGTGTAATAGCCCGAATAGTTATTATAATCCCAGTTGGCGAAAGTAGCTTAAAAGGAGTTTTTTTTACAAAAGTTCTCCAGCCACTGTTCGGTAATTATCTAGGCTCCTTTGCCTTTTCTATATTGTTTTTATTCATCTCGTATGTAGTTATGTATACGTGTTATAAACGCGGTATTTTTTGGAAAGTATAACAATAGCCAATTGCCAGCATATTTAAGTTGGCAGGCTCACTTGAACAAATAAATATAAAATTAGGTGCTTACAGTGAGCTCGGACTCGCTGCTTTAATAATAAGTTAGGCCGCGCTATTTTCCTCTTGCAGGGCATTTAATACACACGAACGGACGTCAAAAAAATGAGGTAACGCCCTTGCCCTAATAAACTCGCTTCGCAGCGCGAAAGATAATACCAACTTGGCTTTTATAAAGCATAAACTGGCAACTGATTTTTTTAACACCTGGAACTATTTGATTGACTCTTTCATTACGATGCCCTGTCGCTGTAGCTCAATACGATTACTAAACCTAAACTCAGATAAACAAGCAGGCTCTTATGAATGAGGAATATATTATTACTGTCTCATTTGCATTCTTTACACTGCTTTGCATCGTAGTTTTTTTCAACTTAATAATGATAACCCTTATATATAAGGATGGTGAAAGCCTTGATATTTTAACTCATGGTTTTTGCGGTTTATAAAAAAAACAGTTAGGGTAGTAAAAAACCCTGTATTTTAATTTAAAATAACATTAACATCAGGAATAAAGTATTCATACATAAAAATAAGCGTTCAGCTTTGGAGCCTACTGTGTTAAATAAGTTTGCCATATCATCTTTAATCTTTGGACTAGGGTGTTTTTTACCTATGAAAGCAACCGTTGCAGCAACGAACTTAACTCTTGAACAACAACTTGGCCAAAAGCTAATGCTCGACTTTCGTTATTACTGTGAGCAAGATAGCGAAGAAAAGTGCCGAAAACCTGTCACTTCATTGCCTGATGACTTAGCAAATATCATTGCTAAGCATGATATTGGAGGCGTGATTTTATTTGCTGAAAACATCGATAACATCCCGCAAATAGTTAAGTTAAACAGTGCTATGCAAGACGCAGCTGCTAAATCAAGTACGGGACTGCCGCTATTCATTTCAATTGACCAAGAAGGCGGCCGCGTTGCGCGTATTCCACGTGACATAGCCACTTCGTTTACTGGTAACATGTCAATTGGAGCAACTTATAAAGCCCACGGCACTAAGTTTGCTACTGAGTCAGCAAAGGTTATTGCTACCGAATTAAAAGCCATTGGCGTAAACGTAAACTATGCGCCAACGGTTGATGTCAACATGAACCCTGATAACCCAGTTATTAATGTGCGTTCGTATGGTGAAGATCCAACTTTAGTTAGTATTTTAGGCGGCGCGCAGGTTGCCGGTTTTGAAGATAACGGCGTAATCACCTCTTTAAAGCACTTTCCGGGTCATGGCGATACCAACGTAGATAGCCATACCGGCTTACCTAAAGTAATGCATGACAAAGAAACTATTTGGCAACAAGATTTACCGCCATTTAAAAATATTATAAAGAATCAGAACCCGGGCATGATCATGACAGCCCATATTCAATACCCTGCTTTAGATGACACTACTTTTGTCAGTAAAGAAGGTAAAACCATGATCAAACCGGCAACTATGTCGCGTAAAATTATTACCGACCTGCTACGTGATGAGTTAAATTATCAAGGTGTAGTGATCACCGATGCTTTGGATATGGCTGGTATTAGCCATTTCTTTGAACCTATCGAAGCGGTGGTAAATACATTTGCAGCGGGAGTTGATGTAGCCTTAATGCCCATTGAAATTCGCAGCCCTAAAGATTTAGCAATACTTGACCAACTTATTAAACGCCTAGTTAAAGAAGTAAAAACGGGTAATTTAAAAGCCGATGAAGTCGCAGATTCTGCAAAACGTATTTTAGCGCTTAAAAGTAAGTTTAAGTTACATACTGATATTGACGAGTCATTAGCAACTCCAAAAGCGCAGCTTTTATTAGGTGACGACAGTCATCGTAAAGTAGAAGCTGAGCTTGCCCTAGCTGCTATCACACAAGTTAAAAACCTTAATAACACTTTACCGCTGAATTTAACGGCCAGCAGTAAAGTGCATATTATTATGCCTGATACACGTAAATGCGTTGCCCTACAACAAGCTATTAAAGCCCAAAATAGTGCTGTAAATCACTTTACCTGTACAAGCTTACAAGGTTATGAGCCAAGTACCACTTTAGAGCAAATAAACCAAGCAGATATTATTATTGCCGGTAATGCTTCACCTAATCAAAGTGCGGTTGAGATTGGTGGTATGGATGACCTTGCAGATGACCCTAAATTTGCTATAAACCGTGGTGATCAGGGTAATGCACTTGAAGAATTATTAAAAAAAGCCAAACGTGCCAATAAAGATATCTTGTTTGTTAGCCTACGTGCACCGTATGATATAGCCAAATACGGCCAATATGGTGATGCAATTTTGGCAACTTATGCGTATAACATAGATATCGATAATGATGATAAAGTAGCAGGGCCGGCCTTTACAGCCCTTGCAAAAGTGTTACTTGGCAAAGCCAAAGCGCAAGGTAGCTTACCGGTAACCATTAACACTACTGTTAAACATAAATAATAGAGGCAACTATGCAACATAATGCATCTCTGACTACGCCGTATGCAATACGCACCATGATCCGTAATGGTGACTACTCAGGTCATACTTCTGGATTTGTACCTGGGTATGTACAAACCAATTTAGTGATATTGCCACAAGCTTATGCGTTTGATTTTTTGCAATTTTGCCAAGCCAATAAAAAAGCCTGCCCAATCATAGCCAGCAGCCGAATTCCTGGTGCAACAGATATACCCAATGTTGCCCATGACTTGGATATTCGTACTGATTTACCTCGCTATCGGATTTTTAAAAATGGCCAATTAATTGAAGAAGTCACTAATATCAAAGAGCAATGGCGCGATGATTTAGTTACTTTTTTAATTGGCTGCTCATTCTCATTTGAAGAACCACTCAAAGCTGCCGGGATCGAAATACGCAATATTACTGAGAACAAAAATGTGCCTATGTACATGACTAATATTCCGTGTGAAACTGCCGGTATATTCCATGCAAACATGGTAGTGAGTATGCGACCAATGAAACCTGCGGATGCGATTCGTGCAATTCAAATTTGTAGTCGCTTTCCTGATGTACACGGAGCACCCGTGCACTTTGGTGATCCTGCTGCAATCGGCATTAAAGATATTTACCGCCCTAACTTTGGTGAGTCTGTCACTATTAAAGAAGGCGAAGTGCCGGTATTTTGGGCTTGTGGTGTTACCCCGCAAATAGCGATAGCGAATGCCGCACCTGATTTTTGTATCACTCATAGCCCAGGCCATATGTTGATCACCGATATTCAAAATGCCCATATTTCGGCTTTTTAAACGGAAATAATAATGAAGCTCAATTGTGATTTAGGTGAAAGCTTTGGCGCATGGCAAATGGGCCTCGATGATGAGGTCATGCCACATATTGATATGGCCAATATTGCCTGTGGTTTTCATGGCGGTGATAGTGATGTAATGGCCAACACCTTAGCGCTTGCCAAACAACATAAGGTAATGATTGGCGCTCATCCAAGCTACCCTGATAAACAAGGTTTTGGCCGTCGCTCGATGGTGTTAACGCCACAAGAGCTAAGCAACTGCCTGCATTACCAAATAGCCGCTATTGAAGGCATGGCAAGAGTGCAAGGTCTAAGCTTGGAATACGTAAAACCACATGGTGCTTTATACAACGATATGATGGTTGATGAAACGATACTGACCACTGTAATGCAAGCAGTAGCCAGTTATCCAAGCAAATTAAAATTGATGATACTTGCTACTGCTAACGCTGAGCAGCATCAACAATTGGCGAAGCAATACCAGATAGAACTAATTTTAGAAGCGTTTGCTGATCGTCAATACACAGATGAAGGCTTGCTCGTTTCTCGAAGCATGGTTGGCAGTGTCCACGATAAGCCCGCATTGATTGCACAAGTAAAACAGTTACTCGCTACAGGTTGTGTGACTACTCGCTCTGGTAAGCAATTACCATTGCATGCTGATAGTTTATGCGTACATGGCGATAACGCCGCTGGTATCGCCCTTATCGAAGAGATCAAAGCACTATGTCACACCAATTAAGTGATGTGCAGTTAAGCCAAGCCATTGAAATCATGATGGTCGAACAAAATCTTCGCGGCATGCAAAACCTCTATGCGCATCAGCAAACAGGCACTTACCTGCGCGCCGCAAAGTCATTATTTGATGCAAAAAACACGATACTGATTGGCACTGGCTTTGCAGTAAATCAAACCTTCGAAACCGATGGCCCCGTTGGCGCAATTGCCTTATACAATGCACTTAAAGCGCTGGGTAAACAGCCTATTTTAGTTTGTGGAACCCCCCTTTACAGCGCACTTAAAAATGATTTTAATTGCTTTGAATTACCATTAAATAACCTTTCAGAAGCGATGGAGTTTAGCAAACAAGCATTAGCAGAGTTGAATCCTGATTGTGTGCTATCTATTGAACGCCCAGGGTTATGCCATGGGAATAAATACTACAATATGCGCGGCATAGATATATCTGCCTATTGTGGCTGCTTTGACTTTTTTATCTCGCAAGCGGCTTGTCCAACCATTGCTATTGGCGATGGTGGTAACGAAATAGGTATGGGTAATGTTGCTCAATACATGACTGAGCTGAGTATTAGGCCAAGCTTAACGTGCTGCGATGAGCTATTACTTGCTGATGTATCTAACTGGGCAGCGTACGGCATTATCGCTTTTTTAAGCCGCTGGTATCACCAAGACTTACTTGCCAATATCAATACCTTAGCAATTTTACAATATTTAAGTGACCGTGGTAGCGTTGATGGCGTTACCCACAAGAACGAGCTAACCGAAGATGGCTTACACGCTATGCACGGCCAGCAATTAATAACACGACTGCGCCAACTCGGCGGCTTTATAGAGAATGAGGATTATCCATGAGCACGGTTTACCTAAATGGTGATTACCTAGCAGCAGCAGACGCGAAAATTTCACCAATGGATCGCGGGTTTTTATTTGGTGATGGTATTTATGAAGTCATACCTGCTTATCAAGGTAAAATGCTGGGCTTTAATGCGCATATCGAGCGGATGAATAACGGCCTTAATGAAATTGAAATTAAGCTCGGTTACAGCACTGATAAATGGCGTGAAATTTGCCAACAGCTGTGTGAAAAAAATCACGGTGATAATTTAGGTATTTATTTACACGTCAGCCGAGGGGCCGATACCAAACGCGCTCATGCTTACCCCACAGATATAACACCAACCGTGTTTGCGTATGTATTTGAAATTCCTCCTCAACCCGTCAGCGACATTGAACACGCCACAACTTATACCGTTTCGTTAGAACAAGATAAGCGTTGGCAGCGTTGTCACATCAAATCAACCGCGCTACTTGGCAATGTCATTCATTATCAACAAGGTGCTGCCGCTGGCAATAAAGAGACTATTTTGTATAACCGGATAGATGAAATAACCGAAGCAAGTTCAAGTAATGTATTTATAGTTAAAGAGGGGGTCATTAGTACCCCACCACTAGATAACCAAATTTTACCGGGTATAACACGTTGGTTAATTTTAAATATTCTACATAGTCATAGTGATTTTAAAGTACAACAACGTGTTATTAGTAAAACAGAACTGCTTGACGCCGATGAAGTGTGGATTACGAGCGCAACCAAAGAAGTCGGCGCTGTGGTAAAAGTAAATGGTAAACTTGTCGGTGACGGGAAACCGGGCAAAGTATGGCAACAAGTACAAAGTTTATTTACCAAACATAAATTTGATTACTAATAGCACTTAGCGTTAATTTTAAAAGCCGTGTTTGTTAATTCAACACGGCCTACTTACACTACTTGGGCGGTTCATAAGGCCAAACTTCAAGCACGCCATCACTGGTTTCAGTCATAATACTTTTGCTATTTTTATCATAGGCTACCGCCAAGACGGAGCTGCGCAAACGTAGCTTTGCCGCCTTATACTCTGCTAGCTGCTGGCCATCGGCAACACGCCATAAATACAAAGTACTTTTTGGCAACCCTGTTAAAAACCATTTATCATCATTAATAAATAGCGAGTCATTAAACTCGATAAAATTGGCCATAATATTTAGTTCAGCTCGTTCTTCAGCTGTTTTTAAATCTAAAAATTGCCGATCATCCACAGAATCGATAGAAAACCCAATGCTTGCATTGCTATTCATAGCAACGTGATTAATGCGTGTTGTGGATTTAAAACGCTGCGTAATTTTACCGTCGTTAGTTGTCCAAACGTAGGCAAATTTATCACTTGAGCCAGTTAAGGCTGTTGTTCCATCATCAGATAGAGCCACAGAGTTAATATCTAAGCGGTGAATTTTTAGTAATTTAGAGACTGATGTTTGAGTGTTTATCACTTGCGCTTCACCAGAGCGATAGCCAATAAGAATAGTGCTTGCATCAGCAGAGACTGCGATATCACGAGCAATATTTTTCCCTGTCGCCCAACTACCCACTAGTTGACCTGTGGTGGCTGAAAACATATGCACAGAGGTACGATTAGAAATGAAATATTTGCTTTTGTCTTTACTAAAACCAACTAATTCAATGTGTTTAGCATCGTCGCCAACAAGGCACTTAAATTTTAGCTGATTTGTTTTATTATCCCATAAACACACCTTGCCTTGCTCAGCAACGATACTCATAGAACCATCAACAGTAAGTGCAGCTGATAATACAGGTTCATTAGTGTGGCGAAACTCACTCAAAGGTGCAGCTTCAAACACGGTATCACCAAAACAGCCCGCCAAGTTAATCATCAAACCTGTTGTTATAATGGATTTTAAAAAATTAGTACGCACTGATATTCCCTCATCTTATTATTTTTAGCACTTATAATGCTTAACTATTGAGGTAACTATCTTCTCACTTTCTGGTTACAGTTTCTATCCGATTAAGGTGCGTACCTATTTGTTTTTTATTAAATTTAATTTAAGTTAGCGCTTTATACCCGTTCACTATTTCCCAGCAAGCTTATTTAACCAGCTAGTGCGTTGCTCTTGCGAGGAACTAATAATAGGGCCAATATACTTAGTTGCTGTTAACTTAATTCCACAAAAACCTAAAATTGTGTGTTTTAGTTGCTTGGTAGCGGGGGCACCTTGGAATATCCGGTAATACCAAGGTGGCGTATCTAAGGTCAATATAAGCTGCGCTGTGCGGCCTGTTAATAATTTCTCTGGGATGGTTTTATTTGGGCCTAAATTCGGATAATAAGTGCAATTTCTCAGATTAGATGGCCAGCTGTTATAATTCGGCCATTTTCTCGCCAAAGGAAATTGCTTTAATGACCTAAATTCGGATAATAAGTGCAATTTCTCAGATTAGATGGCCAGCTGTTATAATTCGGCCATTTTCTCGCCAAAGGAAATTGCTTTAATGAAATATAAACAGCTGACACAAGAAGAAAGATACCAGATTTACGCGTTAATAAAAGCAGGAAATAACCAAAAGCAGATAGCTGAAGAACTAACTCGTTCACCGTCATCTATTTCTAGAGAGCTAAAACGCAATAAAGGACTTAAAGGCTATCGGCCTAACCAAGCCAATAACTTTGCTGAACAAAGACGTAAGTCATCTTTCAAAGCAAGTAAGTTAACAGAGGACGTCACTCACTGGATTAATAAATTGTTGCATGACGGACTTTCCCCTGAGCAAGTGGCAGGCCGCTTAGCTTTAGAGAAACAGGTCGTTTTACATCATGAAACAATTTATCAATATATTTACAGAGACAAGGCTCGTGGTGGCAAGCTACATAAGACACTCACTCGTGCATGTAAAAAGTATAAAAAACGCTATGGAAGCTATGATAAACGTGGACAGATAGTTAATCGAGTCAGCATTGATGAACGCCCAAGTATTGTGGATTCAAAGTCTAGGATTGGTGATTGGGAGGGCGATACAGTGATAGGTAAAGGGCGTAAAAATGCGCTTGTCACAATGGTTGAACGTAAAACGTTATATACAGTCGTTCACAGAATTGAAAGCAAGCATGCGAAAATAACAGCCGATGCGCTGATCACGTGTATGACACCATATAAAGGTAAGGTTATTACCGTGACGTTAGATAATGGAAAAGAGTTTGCTCACCATGAGCATGTTGCACAAAAATTAGAAGCTGATGTGTATTTTGCTCATCCCTATTCATCATGGGAGCGGGGCATAAATGAGAATACCAACGGCTTACTTAGACGCTTCTTCCCCAAGGGAACTGACTTTATGGCGCTAAGTGAAGCAGAGATACAGGCGGCAGTTGATAAGCTCAACCATCGGCCAAGAAAAACAAGAGGGTATAAAACCCCTCATGAATTATTTACGGGGCAATCAGAAGTTCTGGTGGCTGCATAATGATTGCACTTAATACTTGAATTCAAGAATCAAATTAGCTGCTACAGGAATGGTTTCATCTGCCAACTTCAAGGTCTGTTTTAGTTGTTCGGTAATTGCTATTTCGAGTTCTATTTTATCTAATTCCATTTTTTACCTATTTTAATTGAAGGAGCAATGATTTCATCCACCAAGCGTTGCGCCACCATCGACCACTAGATCATGCATGGTTATATGACCCGCTTGCTCACTCGTTAAAAAAGTGACTGCATCGGCAATGTCAGCTGTCGTTGCCAATTTTTGCAATGGTATACCTAGCTTGTAATTTTCCATGTCACCGGCAATGGTATGCTGTTCACTACCACCATTAACCCACATATCAGTTTGCATCGACGTAAAAGTAGATCCAGGAGAGACCGAGTTGACTCTTACAGAATATGGCGCCAATTCAAGTGCTAGAGTTTTTGCCATATTAGTTAGTGCTGCTTTTGAAGCGCCATAAGCCGCCATTCCTACCCGAGGCACACGTGCAGCATTAGAAGAAACAAAAACAATACTGCCAGCCCGTCGCTGTTGAAAATGAGGTGTTAACCAGCGCATAAAATAAACCGGCCCAAACAAATTAACAGCGAATGTGTTATGCCATTGTGCAACCGTGGCTTGTTCTATTTTGTTAAACTCTAATACTCCGGCAACACTAACAAAGTAATCTGGCGGACTACTTACCAGCAGCTGCTGACATAGCTCATCAACGCGCGAAGACTGTTTCACATCGCACTCATAAACAAATGGTTTCAGCTGCTCAGGAACGTTACGCTTACTAATATCAAAACCAACCACCCTCATTCCCTGTTCATGAAAACGCTGAAAAATGGCCGCACCAATTCCCTGGTTAACACCGGTTACCCACGCTATTTCTTTACTCTGTTGTTGATTCATCATAAACCTTAAAACTGTGATTATGAGTCACATTGCATCTTCACAAGTTGCGCCAAAAACAGTATGCTCCACTGCACATTTGCAATAATTTAATCAAACTGAAACTTGCCCGTATAAAAACCAAACTGTGTCATTACATTGGTTTACTTACTGCGAATAATGCTTTAGTTAACTAGATACCAAAGAGTCAACCTCGATACTTTCAGTCACCGTGCTCACCACCCCAAGGTTGCGCTGTACGTAACGTAGTGCATACAAGTGATCTTCACGGCTAAAATCAGCTATAGCATCAGCCATAACAAACGGCTTAATATTCTTCATAAAAGCCTCAGCGGCTGTTTGCAATACCCCAATATGCGCATAAATACCGCAAATGATCAGTTGATCGCGTTGCTCTTGCATCATCTGTTCAGCTAGATCGGATAAGAAAAAAGCACTATAGCGCCATTTAGTGAGTAACCGATCACTTTGTTCTGGCTTAAGCGGTATAACGATGTTTGCCAACTCAGGCTTAGCGGTTAAACCTGGGCCCCACATATCGGTTAATAACCCGCGACTCTCATCACTTTGCTCGGCAGGTTGTGCAGTGTAATACACCGGAATTTTCTGTTCTTTTGCCCATGTTTTGAGTGCTGAAATCTGTTTAATAACTCGGCTCATCATAGGACTAGATGGATGGTAAAAATTAATGAAATAGTCTTGCATATCATGGATCAATAAAGCGGCTTTTTTCGGCTCTACAGTCCAGTTAACTTTTGCCGCTGGGTATTCGTCGGCAGTTGGAAATGAATAATCTTGGATCGCTGGAATAGTCATATAGTGGACTCTTGATATTGAGTTAAATTAATTAGTTAGCTGAAAATGCGCCTAGTATGGTCTGTAATTTAGATTCAGTTTCATGCCATTCGGCATCTGCATCTGAGCCTTTGACAATGCCAGCCCCTGCATACAAGGTCATGCGATTATCAAATAATAAACCACATCGAATAGTAACAACCCATTCACCATTGCCTTTTGAGTCCATCCAACCGACTAATCCGGTGTAATAATGGCGGTCATAATTTTCATTCTCGATAATAAAGTTTTTGGCTAGATCCGTGGGTGTACCACATACAGCAGGCGTCGGATGTAAATCTAATGCTAAATTTAATGCATCAGCAGCACCTTGGCGCAACTGGCCTGTAAAGATTGAAGACAGATGTAGCATGCTTGAAGTTTCGAGTATATGTGGCTGCTCTGATATTGATAAATGGCAACAATGAGGCGCCAAGTTACGCGCAATATTGTCAACAACAAATCGGTGCTCATAATTATCTTTACTTGATTGTTGTAAATTTTCTGCATTCTTGCTATTTAGCTGCTCATCGTTAGTACGCCTTGCCGATCCCGCTAATGGATTACTAACTACTTGATTACCCTGACGAGATAGCAACAATTCTGGGCTTGCACCCAATAAAACGTGTCCATTAGCAACAGGAATAGCAAAAGTATAAGCATGTGGATTTTTATTCATCAGATGTCTCGCCATTCGCAAAGGCGGTTGAGGATGCTCAAACTCCACTTCTAACGATTGTGACAGTACAATTTTTTCTATTGTCAGATGGTCAAACGCAGAGAGTGCACTGCTAACACTCTTCTTAAAATGTGTTTCACTCGTAATTCTTGTTTTATTCTTTATTGCAAAATTGTCGCTTGTTACTTGTTCAATAAATGCATCACGAGGTTCTTTAACATAGCTGTTATACACGTTCAATGCTGAACTTTGTGTATTATCAAATGGGATTGCACCAATCAAAATAGGATCGTCTGCTCCTTGTTCATGTAGGGAAGCAAAGGCCTGAGCAATTTTTTGATTAAGTTCAACCCGCTGAGATGCTGGGGTAGTAATAGTAGCAGCACAATCAAGTGCAAATAACTGATGTTCGCTAGTAGCAAACACAGACGCCTCATTTTGGTCAAAGTGAATGATATCTGAGATTAACCGACTAGAAGATTTTTGCATTCCTTGTTCCTTTGCTTTTTTCGCTCACAATTTTGTAATTACCAACACCCATAAAACAGTATTGTCTGACCATATCAGCATAAGGCAGCCACAACTAAAACTTAATGTAAATGATAATAATTACCAATTTCAATTACATTAGTCCGTTTTTCTTCTTCGTCAAGCAGTTCGTTACACATTGATAAAGATAAGTAATTGACTCATTACGCTATAAACTATTATTGTGCGGGGATTCAAATACAGCAGCAGTCACTAGAAAACTTATTAAATTTATATTTTCCTTCCTGAATGTAACCCTTTAACTGTAGCGAAAGTATTCCTAAGTAACTTTCTGTTCTAGGCGTAAAATCTTAATTAATGCAATTGTATTAACTATCACCACCTACCATTTCAAATGATAATTGTTTATAATTTTATTTGTATTAATAAAATTCGACTTTCTGCAAATTTTATAATCAGCTTTTTTAACGTACACTCAGCTTTAGTTATGGACGTAATACAATGATTAGTAAAAGGTTTCCTTGGCCAATGCTGGCCAGTATTTATATTTCTCAATACATAGGTATTGCTTTTATTCTGTCAGCAGCAGTTGCCATTCTACGGCAACAAGGTGTGCCGCTAGATAAACTCGCATTGCTAAACCTAGCAATGGTGCCGTTAGCAGGTAAAGTTTTTTATGCCCCGTTAATCGATAAATACCGCTGCTATTTTCAAGGTCAATATCGAAGCTGGCTAATTGTTGCTCAAGCGGGTATGACATTACTGTTGATACTCACTGGGATGATGAATTTAGAGCATCAATTTAGCTGGATATTTGCTGCATTGATTCTTTACATGTTTTTTATGAGTGTACAAGATGTTTCTGTTGATGGTTTATCCTGTAAATTATTCGACGCCGACTCACGCAAGTGGGCCAGTAGTATCCAGTTTTCGGGTAATTTATTAGGCAACATTATTGGTGGCGGGCTGATACTGATGTTGTATCCATGGTTACACTGGCATGGTTCATTATGGCTTTTGGCTGGGTTAACGTCTATTTCGTTAATGCAAATACTGTTATTCACTGAACCGGAGCAATCAGCTACTAAGGTAAAACATATTGATTCAGGGAACCTATTGCGTGATGTCTATCGTTTTATAAAAAGCCAGCGTCGATGGTTTATGCTATTAGCTGTATATCCCATTGGTTTCACTAGCGGTTTTGCCATATTAACGCCATTATTAATCGATGCAGGGTGGCAGCTGGGTGAAGTCGGATTCATAACCAAAGTATTTGGTTCAGCAATAGGCGTCGTATCGGCCCTATTTGCAACAACGGTAATCACTCGCTTAGGACGTATTAAGGCATTATTAGCTATTACCCTAACACAAGCATTAGGCTTAGCTTTTATTATTCCAATAACAATGGGTTATACTGATAAGTTAACAGTTTATACTGCCGTTACAATTTATTTTATTGGCTTTCCAGCATTGCTTGTGACACTTTCAACCATGATCATGGACAAAGCTGCGATCACTCACCGTAAAGCCACATTTTTTACCTTACAATTTAGCTTTGTGTCTTTAATGGGATTTATTTATTCTGCCATTAGTATGGCATTGGCTAAATATGTTGGTTATAGCATCATTACTATTGCTGGCGTAATACTAACTTTCGCAGTTGCAGTACTAGCTTGGTTTGCTCTAGTGCGGAAAAATAATGATAACGAATATTCTAAAATCCACGTAGAAAGTAGTCTCTCATGAGCATAAAACCCTTACTCTTAACTAGGTTTCAATATGACAATAAACTTATTCTGTCTACCTCCCGCAGGAAGTAGTAGTACTTTATATGCACCTTGGAAAAAACAAGCAACCAACAATATCACTATCATACCCGTAGAATATCCAGGGCATGGAGCATTAGCTAAGCAGCCTTTGCTCCAAGATCCTGATACTCTCGCACAGCATGTAGTAGCAGAAATAGAATCTCATCAACAAAGGTCATTTATATTATTTGGTCACAGTGTAGGGGCCGCACTACTTTGGCGTGTAATTGCAGCAATTGAACACACGTCATTATTTAAGCAATTAAAAATGATTATCGTAAGTGGCAGACCTGCACCTAGTTACACTCACAAAATGCCAGCCAAGCGATTACTTAGCAGATCAGAGTTAATAAACTTACTGCGTCGCTACAACAATGTGCCTTCTGAACTATTTAAGAATGAAGATGCAATGGATTTCTTCTTGTCGATTTTACGGAACGATCTTCACCTGAATGATAATATGCTGCAAGATAGCGTTGAAAAAATAAACCGCCCTTTATTGGTTTTCTATGGCAAAGATGATCCAGATATTTCAAGTCACACCCATATGCTAGCTTGGCAGGAATACACAACCCAGTGGTTAGGTTGCTACCCATTAGCTGGAGATCATTTCTTCTTTAATGATCTTAGCTCTCGCAAAGCCATGCTTGAGCAAATTTCGGCCTCATTATCAATGTTAAAAACTTAAATACTTTGTTTGCAACTAAATAATTATAGGGGGGTTCATCGCAATCAGCTGTATTTTTAATCTTTGTTACTTTATAACAGTATTAATGCTGTTTATTAACAAGGATTAAAAATGAAATTACTCTCCCCTCTTGTACTGCTAGCTACGGTGAGCTTTTGTGGCGTCGCGGCTCAAACTGATAATACCTTACAATTAGAAAACGTATTTGACCTTGAATATGCCAACCAAATTGAAATGACCGCTGATGGCGATGTGGTTTATTTTGTTCGTAACCGCATGGATATTAAAAGTGACCGTAAAGTAAGTAATATTTGGTCGGTAAGTAGCAGTTCAAAACAACTCCAACCGCTTACCTCTGGCGTGCATATGGATTATTCACCGGTGTTATCGCCAGATGAAACGCGCTTAGCATTTATTTCAACACGTGATGGCAGTAGCCAAATTTATGTAAAATGGCTGAATACTGGGGCTGTTGCCAAGATAAGTAATTTGACCCAAAGCCCGGGTAATTTAACCTGGTCACCGAATGGTGAAAAACTTGTATTTAGTCAGTTTGTGCCTGCTGCCAGCGCAAGTCCCGTGTCTTTACCAGGCAAACCAAAAGGTGCTGATTGGGCCGAACCGGCAAAGTATATTGATGATGTGTATTACCGTGCTGATGGCGGCGGTTACACTGAAAAAGGCTTTCGTCACCTGTTTGAAATTAGCGCCACTGGCGGAAATACCAATCAGTTAACCACAGGAGACTTTGATCACGGCGGCACCTTGAGCTTTAGTCATGATGGCGCAAGTTTATATTTTTCAGCAAATCGCCATGCAGATTACTTATTTAAGCCAACCAACTCTGAAATCTACAAACTGGATTTACAATCTGCTGAGATCACTCAAATCACCGATAGACTCGGCCCAGATGGCCAACCACAGATTTCACCTAATGGCCGTTATTTGGCCTACACAGGATATGATGATAAAAAAACCAATTACGAAAATACGCAATTATATATTCGTGATTTAAAAACAGATAAAACACAAAGTCTTACAGCCGACTTAGACCGCAGTGTTGCACAAATAAAATGGGCTGATGACTCAAAAGGACTTTACTTTGCTTTTGATAGTGAAGGACAAACTACTCTCGCCTATCAACCACGTAGCGGCAAACGTAAGCTGTTAACTAAAGACATAGGCAGCGTATCATTTGGCCGCCCATATTCGGGTGGTGATTTTGATGTGAGCGAAGATGGCGAAGTGGCATTTACCTTAGCAAATACTCAGCGCCCTGCCGATATCGCATTTTTAAAGCGCGGTAAAACGCAACCATTAACTCAATTCTTGAATTCAAGTATTAAGTGCAATCATTATGCAGCCACCAGAACTTCTGATTGCCCCGTAAATAATTCATGAGGGGTTTTATACCCTCTTGTTTTTCTTGGCCGATGGTTGAGCTTATCAACTGCCGCCTGTATCTCTGCTTCACTTAGCGCCATAAAGTCAGTTCCCTTGGGGAAGAAGCGTCTAAGTAAGCCGTTGGTATTCTCATTTATGCCCCGCTCCCATGATGAATAGGGATGAGCGAAATACACATCAGCTTCTAATTTTTGTGCAACATGCTCATGGTGAGCAAACTCTTTTCCATTATCTAACGTCACGGTAATAACCTTACCTTTATATGGTGTCATACACGTGATCAGCGCATCGGCTGTTATTTTCGCATGCTTGCTTTCAATTCTGTGAACGACTGTATATAACGTTTTACGTTCAACCATTGTGACAAGCGCATTTTTACGCCCTTTACCTATCACTGTATCGCCCTCCCAATCACCAATCCTAGACTTTGAATCCACAATACTTGGGCGTTCATCAATGCTGACTCGATTAACTATCTGTCCACGTTTATCATAGCTTCCATAGCGTTTTTTATACTTTTTACATGCACGAGTGAGTGTCTTATGTAGCTTGCCACCACGAGCCTTGTCTCTGTAAATATATTGATAAATTGTTTCATGATGTAAAACGACCTGTTTCTCTAAAGCTAAGCGGCCTGCCACTTGCTCAGGGGAAAGTCCGTCATGCAACAATTTATTAATCCAGTGAGTGACGTCCTCTGTTAACTTACTTGCTTTGAAAGATGACTTACGTCTTTGTTCAGCAAAGTTATTGGCTTGGTTAGGCCGATAGCCTTTAAGTCCTTTATTGCGTTTTAGCTCTCTAGAAATAGATGACGGTGAACGAGTTAGTTCTTCAGCTATCTGCTTTTGGTTATTTCCTGCTTTTATTAACGCGTAAATCTGGTATCTTTCTTCTTGTGTCAGCTGTTTATATTTCATTAAAGCAATTTCCTTTGGCGAGAAAATGGCCGAATTATAACAGCTGGCCATCTAATCTGAGAAATTGCACTTATTATCCGAATTTAGGATTAAATGAAGATGCATTAGCTAATAAAAACCTAGCCAAGGTTGAAGAAATTTGGCTTAAATCAAGTCATGATGATTTAGCTATACAAGGTTGGGTTGCATATCCACCGGGTTTTGATAAGTCCAAAAAATACCCATTAGTACTTGAGATACATGGTGGACCAGTGGCCAATTATGGCCCTCATTTTAGCCCTGAAGTCCAATTGTTTGCCGCCAAGGGCAATGTAGTACTTTATATGAACCCACGTGGCAGTGATTCATATGGTAAGGAGTTTGCGCAAACAATTCATCATAATTACCCAAGTAATGACTTTGATGACTTAATGACTGGTGTAGATGCATTAATTGCAAAGGGCTTTATTGATGAGTCTAAGTTATTTGTCACCGGTGGCTCAGGCGGTGGAGTGTTAACGGCGTGGATTGTCGGTCATACAGACCGCTTTGCTGCTGCCGTTGTTGCCAAACCCGTAATAAATTGGATCAGCTTTGTACTAACTGCCGATTATTATCCATTTTTTGCCGATTACTGGTTTCCAGGTAAACCATGGGACCATATTGAGCATTATATGAAGCGTTCACCTATCAGCTATGTCGGCAATGTTAAAACGCCAACTATGCTGTTAACCGGCGAAGCTGACTACCGTACGCCAATCTCTGAAACAGAACAATTTTATCAAGCACTCAAGCTGCAAGGAGTTGATACAGCGATGGTGCGTATTCCAGACGCATCTCATGGTATCACTAAGCGGCCTTCTAATTTAATGACTAAAGTGGCTTACATTCAATGGTGGTTTGATAAACATAGTAAATAGAAGTGAGTTAGCGAGCTGAGAAAGTACAGTTAGCGAGTTTAGAAAGTTAGAGCAGTTAGCCTAATTTCCCCTTGCTAACTTTCCACTCGCTAACTTTTTGTAAACCCCCTTTACAGTGATTATGTGAGTAACTCCTTACATACTTAAACTAAATATCGGACTTTGTAAAAAATCGAGTTAGTAAAATTTCGGTTTATGACATTTTCGGGGCGTTAAGTTAGTAAAAAATCGGTTTGAGTCACTGTTTATGGCATTGCAGTTAGTAAAAAAGTGGTTTGTTATGAGTCCGAGTTGGTAAAAAATCGGTTTATATTTTCGTGTAATACCAAAAAAATGGCTTTTTAACTGTAAATTCTCATTTTTATTTTCAAAAAAGCGTCAAGCAAAGCCTAAAACAGCAAAAAAGTATAAATAAAGCCTACCTTGATAAAACTCTGATCCAAAAAAGCCTTTAAACTATGAGCTAGTTAAATTCTGATCCAAGGCTAGTTAAATAGTGATCTGAATTAGCAAGTTAGTTTGCAGTTAACGGGTAACTGCACGTAAGTATTTTGTACTTTAATATAAATCAAAAAAGGGCCTTGCGGCCCTTGTAACATTGTTGAGTAGGAATAATGATTTACTTAAAACTGATTCATGGTGTTGGCTTCACCACCGGCTTTAAGCGCATTTTCACCTGAGAAGTACTCTTTATGCGTATCACCCATATTAGAGCCCGCTAGATCTTGGTGCTTCACTGACGCTTGCTCACGACGAATTTCTTGGCGCTGTACATCACGTACATAAGCTAGCATTCCTAAGTCGCCGAAGTAGCCTTCTGATAGAATATCAGTACTTAACGCGGCTGTATGGTACGTTGGTAAAGTAATTAAATGATGGAAAATCCCTGCTTCACGTGCGCCATCGCGTTGGAAGTTTTGTACTAACACATCGGCTGCTTGTGCCAATTCAGTATTATCCATTTCGGGTGCCATCAACGCTTTATTATCATCGATACTTGGGTAAGCAGATAAATCTTTACCTTCATCTAACCATTCTTTGTATACCTGCTCACGGAACTTAAGTGTCCAGTTAAATGACGGTGAATTGTTATAAACTAGTTTTGCATCGGGCACTTGCTCTTTAACACGGTTAACTAATTCAGCTATTTGTTTAACGTGTGGTTTTTCAGTTTCAATCCACAATAAATCAGCGCCTGACTGCAAACTAGTAATACAATCAAGTACTACACGGTCTTTTTCGGTACCTTCACGGAATTGAAATAGGCCGTTATCAAGGCGTGTTGGCTTACATAGCTTGCCGTTAAGCTTCATTGCCGTATCACCTTCATTTAAATCATCAACACCATTGATTGATGTGGTTTCTAAAAAGGCATTATATTGACTAGCAAGGTCGCCGGGCGTTTTAGATACTGGCACTTTTTGCGTGAGGCTTGCACCTAATGAGTCTGTACGCGCTACAATAACGCCATTCTCAATGCCTAACTCTAAAAATGCATAACGCACCGCGTTAATTTTTGCTAAAAAGTCTTCATGTGGCACAGTTACTTTACCGGCTTGATGGCCGCATTGCTTAGCGTCAGATACTTGGTTTTCGATTTGAATAGCGCAGGCACCCGCCTCAATCATTTTTTTAGCTAATAAATAAGTAGCCTCTTCGTTACCAAATCCTGCATCAATATCTGCAATGATGGGCACGACATGGCTTTCGAAGTTATCGATTTTATTTACGATAGGCTGCACATCATCGCCACTTACTTTAGCGTTATCTAGTTCTTTATACAGATGATCGAGCTCTCGTGCATCAGCTTGTTTTAAGAAGGTATAAATCTCTTCAATTAACGCCGGCACTGAGGTTTTTTCATGCATACTTTGATCAGGTAGTGGACCAAATTCAGAGCGAAGAGCAGCCACCATCCAGCCGCTTAAGTATACATAACTGCGTTTAGTCGTTTTTTGATGACGTTTTATAGCCATCATCATCTGCTGGGCAGTAAATCCATGCCAACAACCTAACGACTGTGTGTACTGGCTAGTATCAGCATCATATGCGGCCATATCTGTGCGCATAATATCAGCGGTGTACTGCGCTATATCAAGCCCGGTACGAAAACGATTTTGTAAACGCATACGGCTTGCGTACTCAGGGTTAATTGACTGCCAAGTTTTACCTTGAGTTTGACAAAGTGTTGCGAGGTTATCAGTTTCACGTTGATATGTTGTCATAATAAAAAGTCCTTTGAACGGCTGTTGTTTATTTATACATTTATGAGAGTGGCTAAAACAGCTTCCTGTGTTAGCGCTTAATTAAACAGTAGGCCGATTATAATAATTTAGTAAATTTATAGTTATTATTGCGGCAATTGATTTTGTGAATACGTAAAAGGCTCCTTTATGTGCTTTTTTACGATATGGTTGTATTACAAACAATCGAACAGCCAAAAAACCGTTTAAAGGAACCAAGTATTATGACTTCACTCTCACTCTATGGGTTGACCGTAAATAAGCAGCTTGCTGACTTTGTCGAACACCAACTTTTACCCGACACGGGTATTTCTAACCACTGTTTTTGGCAGGGTTTCGCTAATATAATTAATGATCTAACACCAATAAATAAAGCGCTGCTAGAAAAGCGTGAACACCTTCAAACGCAAATTGATGCCTACCATCAACAGCACACAAAGCTCGATGCAACGCATTATCAGGATTTTTTAAGTGATATTGGTTACTTAGTGCCTGAGCCTGATGACTTTAGTATTGAAACTGACAATGTAGAGCCTGAAATAGCTTTATTAGCAGGGCCGCAACTTGTTGTGCCGGTAAGTAATGCCCGCTTTGCGCTAAACGCGGCTAATGCACGCTGGGGCTCGTTATATGATGCACTCTATGGAACTGATGTACTTAGTGAAGAAGACGGTGCAGAGAAAGGCTCACAGTACAATCCGGTGCGCGGTTTTAAAGTAATGACCTACGCTAGGCAATTTTTAGATAAAGCTCTGCCATTGGCAAGTGGTTCACACAGTGAAAGCACTAACTATTCAATTGTCGATAACCAACTACTGATCACCCTACGAGATAGCAGCCAGGCACGATTAGCAAACCCACAACAACTCGTTGGTTTTCAAGGAGAAGCACAAAATCCAAGCGCTATTATTTTAAAAAATAATGGCTTACATATAGAGCTACAAATTGATCACCACCACCACGTTGGTCAAGCAGACAAAGCAGGTCTAAAAGATGTGATACTCGAATCTGCGCTTACCACCATTATGGACTGTGAAGACTCTGTTGCCGCCGTCGACGCCGAAGATAAGGTTGGCGTTTATAAAAACTGGCTTGGCTTGATGAAAGCAAACCTTGTGGAACAGTTTAATAAAGGGGGGAAAACCGTAGAACGTAGCTTAGCAAGCGATAGAAGCTATCAAGGGGTCGATGGTCAAACTATTACTCTAAAAGGTCGTAGTATGATGTTTGTGCGCAATGTAGGTCACCTGATGACTACCTCTGCGATTAAAGATAGCCAAGGCAGAGATGTTTATGAGGGCATTATGGATGCCATGCTCACATCAACCGCTGCGTTACACGACTTAAAAACCCAAAAGGCAATCAAAAACTCAACAACGAACAGCATTAATATTGTAAAACCCAAAATGCACGGTCCAGCAGAAGTGGCTTTTACAAATACCTTGTTTAGCCGGGTTGAGCAGGTGCTAGGCCTGAGTGAAAATACGATAAAAATAGGTATCATGGATGAAGAACGCCGAACTTCTGCTAATTTAAAAGCCTGTATTTACGAAGCTAAAAAACGTGTGGTTTTTATTAATACCGGATTTTTAGACCGCACCGGCGATGAGATTCATACCTCAATGCAAGCAGGCGTGGTGTTACCTAAAGCAGAAATTAAAAATCAGCCTTGGATTGCAGCCTACGAAGACCGAAACGTTGATATTGGCCTTACTACCGGCTTAAGCGGTCGCGCCCAGATTGGCAAAGGGATGTGGCCAATGCCTGATAAAATGGCCTTAATGATGCAGCAAAAAATAGCACACCCTAAAAGTGGTGCCAATACCGCATGGGTCCCCTCCCCTACAGCCGCTACATTACACGTTATGCACTACCATGATATTGATGTTTTTCAATGTCAACAAAGCCTAGTAACGCGTAAAATAGCAAGCTTAACTAGCTTATTAACCCCACCGATGATGTCAGATCCTAGTCACTTATCAAAAGAAGATATTCAGACTGAATTAGATAACAACGCACAAGGTATTTTAGGTTACGTAGTACGCTGGATTGACCAAGGCATTGGTTGCTCAAAAGTACCTGATATAAACCATATAGGATTAATGGAGGATAGAGCAACGCTGCGTATATCAAGTCAGCATATGGCTAATTGGCTGCATCATGGTATTTGTAATGAAGAGCAAATACGCACGACCATGGCAAGAATGGCAAAAGTAGTAGACAGCCAAAATGAAGGCGATGTTAACTATAATAATATGGCAAGCTCAACACAAACACTGAGTCAAAGCATTGCTTTTCAAGCTGCATTAGCCCTTGTTTTAGAAGGAGTTAAACAACCCAGTGGCTATACAGAACCATTATTGCATGCCTTTCGAATAAAGTATAAAGCAATGAAATAAGTTAACACGATAAAGTCTGTTAGTGTCAAAAAGCCTGCCGTTGTGCTGGCTTTTTTTATGCCCTAGACGTCTGTTTCATTGAGTTAGAGCACATCGCACATTATCCAATAAATTAACGCCTAGGTTGCTGCTTTGCTTATCACTTCATTTTGAGTCTTTCTAGCTTCTTTCGCTGGCTGACTCTAATTCACCACCGTGGCATTGTGATAAACGCTTTGCACATCATCACAATCTTCTAGCATATTGATAAACTTATCGAAGTTAGCAATGTCATCTTCATCCGTTATTTCAACATGTACTTGTGGCACAAACGTGATTTCATCAACTTCGAAGTTAATTCCGTCAAACGCTTCCTCAAGGGCTTTTTTAGCTTTGTAATACTCTGTATGCGGCGCGAAAACAGACACTTTACCGTCTTCTACCTCTACGTCAGTGACATCTACATCAGCCATCATTAACGCTTCGAGCACAACTTCATCATCATTGCCGCTAAAACCTAGCACCGCGAAATGATCAAACATGTGAGCAACACAACCTGGAGTACCAATTTTAGAGTCGGTTTTAGTAAACGGTAAACGTACATCTTTGATTGTACGATTTGGGTTATCGGTTAAACAATCAACAATCACCATACAATTACCCGGACCATATCCTTCATAACGCGCTGTTGAATAGTCTTCACCCGCACCACCTGCAGCTTTTTCAATAGCTTTTTCGATCACATGAGCTGGTACTTGGTCGCGCTTTGCACGTTCAATTAAACGTTTTAGTGATTGATTTACTTCTGGATCAGGTTCGCCATTTTTAGCTGCAACGTAAATTTCTTTACCATATTTAGAATTTACTTTGGTTTTTGCGTTGGCTGTTTTAGCCATAGAGCTTTTACGGACTTCAAATGCTCTGCCCATTTTGTGCCTCGACTGTATACTTTGCTTTATATTGTCTTATTTTAACAACTCACACTACATTGAGCTAGTAGTTATATACAACGAAAAGTAAAATTAAAAAGTACTTAACTAATTATCGGTTAAATAAAGTAAAGGTCAATTTAACATAACATAGGATCTAGTCGCATTATAATCATCTCGATACAATAAAAGTCTTTTTATCAACCTCTTTTACCAGTTTTGGTAATTCACTAAAGTGGCTAATTATATAGTCCGTATCTAGCGTCAATTAACTTGGCCGGTTCCGCGTCAATTATCTTGGCCGGTTGACACCGAATTTTATTTGCTCTTATTGAGCGCTGTTTTGCGTCGGTAACTTTCACCTTCGCAATGAATAATCGTTGCATGATGAACCAAGCGATCTATTGCCGCTACAGTCATCGTTGAATCATCAAATAGTTCATCCCATTGTTCGAATGATTTGTTTGATGTGATGATCATGCTGTGTCGCTCATAGCGATGGGCTATCAATTCAAACAGCACGCTCGTTTCCTGTTCCGTTTTTCGTACGTAACCAACGTCATCAACGATTAATAAGCTGTATTTATCGAGCTTTACAAGTTCGTCTTGCAAGCGTAAATGTCGCTTTGCTTGCTGGAGTTGTTGAACAATCGCTGACGCGGCAACAAACTTAACTTTATGGCCCTGCTCGATAAGGCCATAACCGATACTACTGGCGATATGCGTTTTACCAAGACCACTGGCGCCAAATAGCAATATATTGCCACCGTGCTTCAACCAATCCGGCTGATTTATTAAATCAGCAACAAGGGGCTTACTAACCCCATCAACAAGGGTAAAGTCGAAGCTGCTAAGGTGTTTACCCACGGGCAATTTTGCATCTTTTAAAAGCCGCTGAAGGCGTTTATCATCGCGTGTCGCAAGTTCAATATGGCACAGCTCAGATAAGTATTGCTGTGGGCTCCATTGTTCTTCTATCGCTTTTTTGCCCAGGGTATTCCACTGTTGAAGCATGGTGCTAAGCTTTAATTGTTTCAGCATTAAAGGTAACGAGGCCGTGAAGTTATCCATGTAGACCTCCCGGTATCATGCTGCTATAAGCGCTCAAGCTGTGTTGCTTTATTGTTATTGTGGGTATGTTTGATGCAATCACTAAAAATTGCGCTTCACATTCTCGGATGGCCGGTAATTGTCGCTGAGTAATTGACGCTGCTACAAATCGTCCTAATTGACGTTCGCACCCACTTTGTTTTGCTAAATGGAGCAGTTTTACCATGTAATAGCTCGCTTCATCCGCTAAAAGGTGGGCATTAACGTATTCCCAAATAGCTTTGTAATTGTCGCTTGGAAGTAAGTCGTCACGTAGTTGTGAGTAGCGAAATGCCAATGGTTTTTTAACCAGTGCGTCAATAACATGCAAGTAACTAATATTACGTGCACGGCATCCTTTAGAAGCATAGACACGCGCTAACGTTTGAACTAAATCGCTGCCATAGTGCAGCTCTAAACGGTTGTCATATAAACGAACCAGTAATCGGCTACCAATAAGGCGTGACGGGACGCTATAGGTAACACGTTTCAATGAAATAGTACTCGTACGTGACACCGTTAGATAATGCTCGGTGTAATTGACGCTCATCGTCCGTGGTAAAGCATGTAATTGTCGCTGCTCTACTGCGTATTTATCACTTACACGGCGATTACGGCGAGCTACAATGTCGGCAACAAACGATTCATAGACTTCTCTTGTCTGAAAGTCATAACTACCACGGATTTTTAATGCTTGCTCCAGTTGCGATTTAAGATGCCCATGAGGGCTCTCAATAGCCCCATTTTCATGCGCAATACCGCGGTTATTGCGGGTCGCTTTAAAGCCATAATGGGTGACTAATTCATTAAAGCGCTCTGTAAAATCGTTATCATTAGTGTGATTACGATAGGCGGCACTCAGACTGTCTGTACGCACTTCTTTAGGCACACCGCCGGCTGCTTTAAATGCGTTTTGCACGCCATCAGAAAAAGCAGCAAAGCTTTCACCGCCGTAGATCACTTGGGCGTAAGCCCAGCCACTGGCGGGCATACGATAATGAAACAACATATGCTTTAAGGGTTCACTAGCAATGGTAACGGGTGACTTCACATGTGTAAAATCACACATACCTAATAGGCCATACTCGTGTGTTTGCAGGAATACGACCTCTTTACTTGAGCCATACAGTGCCCGCCATTTATGAATTCGACGCTCTAATGTACGCCGTGAGCTAGGGTTAAATTTGTCGGTGTGAAACTCGCAAAGGTGATCAAAAATTCCCACCGGAGTTAACGTTGCATCACCTTGAAGTAGAGGGACAACAATACTGTCCCAGATAGACTCAAGTGGATCTATACGCGTTCGCCATTGGCGTTTATTAGACAATGGCTGCTCATCCAGTTTATCAATGCGCCTTGCTGAACGTTCTGAAATACCTGCTTTCGCAGCCGCGATAACTTGGCTATTACGTTTTCTATGTTTCATATAAATAGTGACCTGCTGATCAGTGATTCGTGTTCCCGGCACAGTGAACTCCTCCGTTCTGCTGTACCGAACCTTATCAGATCAACCGGCCAAGATAATTGTCGCTAGACCGGCCACCGTAATTGTCGCTTAATAATAGTCCGCTTGGTCAACATAAATAGGTATCTCTTTAGGAGTATATAAGCAGGCGCGCATATTGGCATTATGTGCCGCTTGAATATCGTAAAGGTAATCGCCGACGTAGAGTAAATATTGTTGCTTTATTTCCCAAAGTGTTGCAATTGCATTAAGCGCGCTAGGATTTGGCTTAGCGGGTGCGTCACTTCGGGTTAGTACCGTTTGTATCGGTAGAGGATTATTTTTTAATTTCAGCGCTGCAGCACGACTATAATTGCGGGTCACGATAGCCATCGGCACACCTTGGATCTTTAATTTATCAATAGCTTCTGCAACTCCAGGCATTAAAGTCGCATACTGGGCATCGATAAGTTCGTGTTGATGCACAATATCGAGTGCCTCTTCGCGCATATAAGGAGAAGGAAGGTTATCAATAAAGGTGAGTAAATCGTCCTGGATAGGACAACCAATTTGGGCTTTTATAAGTGAAAAATCGAGCTCAGATGATACCAAAGTACCATCTAAATCAAATATAATTCCTGAGATTTTGTTATCTAAGGCGTTCATACCAATCCTTGAATATGAGGGTAAATATCAGTTCCATGCAAACAGTCATTAATTTAACAGCCATATATGACTGTTAAATTAATAGTAAAAACTGACACTCGCTTTTAAATTAAAAGCGATACTATTAAGATAGTTTACGTGAACTGGTAAACAAAAGATCATTATTAAAACGCGCACATAACTGCTGTGCGCGTGGGGTTGGGATTGAAAAAATATTAATTTTCTTGGGGTTCTTTAGGCTCAAATATGGCTTCAAGCCACTTTTCATTATTGGTAAACTGCAATGTTTTTACTTTGCCTTTACCTTCAACATTAACCATATTGACTTGGCTAGGCCAAAGATCTCGCAATGAGCCATTACTCATACGAATACCTTTAATATTATTTGGTATAGGTGCTTCTTGGTAAACCCAAAAGAACTTACCATCTATTTGAGCACCTACGTCCGTAAGTGTTAAAGGTTCCCCCGCAAGCGTTTGCAGTGCCACATGGGATGCCACATAGTCTGCAAAGCGCTGTTGGTCGGCTTCATCACTTAAAATATCAGCATTACCAGGAAACAAATGTTCAACAGCATGCTCAGTATCGTGCAAGTAAAAGCGATGCATCAACTCTATATTATGAGTACGTTGATTAAATAAAACAGTGGTTACTGAAGCTTTTAATTGATGTGCCATTGCAGGCGCAGCAAGCATTAAAACAACCATAATGAGCATAAAGCGCATTATTGCTGTTTCTCTGTTTCGTCTTCATCATCGTTTTTAAGCTCGGCTTTAATATCTTGCATAATATCGCGGCTAACTTTAGATTTACTTTTCTCTTTTTTGTACACTTCAATACGTGAAGGGACAATACGACGTGGGTAGTTGTTATTTTCAACATCTACATCAGCCGTTTCCCAGCGAGGATCTACCGTTACTGAAACAAGAGGCTTATTTTTATCTGTAATAATAAGCTTTTGAACATGCTTATGATTACGGCGCCAAATTTCAGCAGGAATGTAGCGTTCTTCTTTGCTACCATCTTCATAAGTCAGTTCAAGTAAGATAGGCATTACCAAACCGCCTAAGTTTGAAAACTCAAGCACATAGTAGTTTTTGTCTTCCTCAATAGCACGCTCAAAGGTTTTACGCTCCCACGGCTCTAACCCTTTTAAAAACTTGTTATAAGCATTACGTTCTTTATTAGTAACGGTAAAGCGGTCGTTTTCGTCGTAGAAATCATTTACATCGGGGTTTCTTTCAACCCATTCTTTTTTACCTTCTGCTTTATTGCGCTCAACAAACAATGGCATCGGTTTATCAGCTTCGATATCACGTAAACGGTTAAAGTCTATATCTGGGTTCTTAGTATCTAAACGCAGTTGATAAACCTTATCAAGCGAGATATCTACATGGTCTGTAGTATAAAACCAGCCACGCCAAAACCAATCTAAATCAACACCTGAAGCTTCTTCCATGGTGCGAAAAAAATCAGCCGGGGTAGGGCGCTTATACTTCCAGCGCTGGGCATATTCTTTAAAAGCAAAATCAAATAAGTCACGACCTAAAATCACTTCACGTAAAATGTTCAGGGCTGCAGCAGGCTTAGTGTAAGCATTTGGACCAAGGCGAAGAACACTGTCTGACTGGGTCATTACCGGTACTTGGTTTTCCGATTTCATATAAGCCACGATATCGCGAGGCTCAACCCCCCATGGAATCGTATGATCCCACTCACGTCCTGCAACACCGTCTAAAAAGCTGTTTAAGCCTTCATCCATCCACGTCCATTGGCGCTCATCTGAGTTAACAATCATCGGGAAATAAATATGTCCGACTTCGTGTATGACCACACCAATCAAGAAGCGTTTTTCAGCCTGAGAGTAAGTACGAGAGCCGTCATCTTGTAACTTAGTACGTGGACCATTAAACGTGATCATCGGGTACTCCATACCACCTACAGGGCCATTTACTGACTGTGCTACTGGATATGGGTAATCAAAAGAATAACGTGAGTAAACTTCCATGGTATGGATAACCGCTTCAGTTGAATATTTTTTCCATAAGTCGCCACCTTCTTTAGGGAAAAATGACATCCCCATCACGAGAGGCTGTTCATCTCCACCTTGGTGGTAACCTTTAGCATCCCACATAAATTTACGTGATGAAGCCCAAGCAAAGTCACGAACATTTTCAGCTTTGAAATGCCATGTTTTAGTTTTGTCAGTGCCTTCTTTTTCGTTCTCAAGCGCTTCTTCTTCTGTGACAATAAAAACAGGGCGTTTTGCGTCTTCGGCTTCTTCTAAGCGATTTCGCTGAGTACGCGTTAATACAGAGCTTGCATTATCAAGCTTACCGGTAGCCGATACAATGTGATCCGCAGGTACGGTAATTTCAACATCGTAGTCACCAAACTCAAGGGTAAACTCCCCACTACCTAAGAATGTTTTGTTTGTCCATGCTTCGTAATCTGTATAAGCAGCTAAACGAGGAAACCACTGAGCGATCAAGAATATGTCATTACCGTCTTCTTCAAAATGTTCATAACCAGAGCGTGCACCAACGGCATCTTCTTCAACAATATTAAACGCAAAGTCCATACTGAACTCAACATCTTTACCCGGTTTTAATGGCTCATTAAGATCAATGCGCATTAAGGTATCAACAACAGTTGCACGAAGCTCATTACCATTGTCATCTTTAATATTAGCAACCGTAAAGCCAAGTTCATTGTCACTCATAAACTGTTGACGACGTAATTGTCCTAGGCTCAACTTAGTCGGTTTAGGATCAGGGTTGCCTTGTAAGGCTTTACCATTAAACGTTTCAGTGCGCTCTGCAATTGAATCGCTTTTAAAAACATTTTGGTCTAACTGTAGCCATAAGTATTTTAATGTATGCGGTGAGTTATTTTTATACTCGATAGTTTGGCTAGCTGTTAAACGACGCTTTTTCTCATCTAGTTTTACATCTATATCGTAGTTAACTTTTTGCTGCCAGTATTTCTCGCCGGGCTCACCTGCTGCACTGCGATAAACGTTAGGAGTGGCTAGTGCTTCGTCAAGTTGACGAAACTTGTCAACATAACTGCCTTTTGTTTGTTCGACAGACGATGCCATAACATTACTTGATAATGCTATCGGTAGTAAAACGGCACCTAGCGTTACAACTGCTCTTTTCATGATAAACCTTATTTATTTAGCTTATCGATAATGTGCCAAATTTAGTCTATATATACAAACGAATCGCGACAAACAGCGTATTTTACAAGGCCAATTTATAAACAACCAAACGTATTAAAAATAGAATAATTAAAATGCGGGTAATAATCTGTAAAGGGGGTTTACGGCAAAGCTAAAATAAACTTAAACTTATCAATTCAGTCCTAATTCATGCATTTTAACTAAAGTGTTTATATTAATAGATATTTAAGGTGATTAGATGAAGTTTTATATTATAAAAAAAGCGTCTCGAATTGCTGCAATCCCAGCCGAGGAGGAACTCCTCGAAGACTATAAAAGTAAGGGATTCAAATTCGTTGAAGTTATAGCCGCAAGTGATAAAGAGGATGCTTTAGCACGTTCTCCAACGCGTTTAAAAAAACATAAAAAATGGCTTGTTTTATGCAGTACTTTTGCGCTTTTGGCAATAATAATTACGTTTTTGTCATTAAATTAAATTTAGTGCATTTTTTTGTTGATCTTTACCTACATTTATATTTAAAATCGCCCACTTTTTAAATTCAGGGGGTAAAAAGCGTTGTTTTTACCTTCACTAAATATAGTTAAAATGCGGTGGGCTTATGGATTTTTACATCCTAAAAAAACAACAAGAAATAATTGCAATCCCTGCAAATGAGCAAAGCTGCAAACAGTATTTGAACTCAGGCTATTTTTATATAGATAAAGTAGCAGCGTGCAATGAAAATAACGCCTTAAAGGTACTACAGAACAAACAGACTAAAGCTGTAAAAATACCTTTATTTTTAGGCTTACTTGCTTTGCCTATGATAGTTGTAGCTTGGTATAATTTAACTCCTTAAAGAATTAAACCCTGCTCTTGCATCTTGCTTTAGCTTGGGTATATTGACGCTCTTAACTATTATTTAAGAGCGTCACATGAAAGTCTTACATACCTCCGATTGGCATTTAGGCCAACAATTTTACGAACACTCCCGTAATCAAGAACATCAGGTATTTTTTGATTGGCTAATTACCACACTCGACGCTCAAAATATTGATTTATTATTAGTCGCAGGTGATATTTATCACACCGCTACACCACCTGCTAGCGCAGAAAATCAGCTCTATCAATTTATTAAAAAAGCAAAAAAGCGATGCCCAGGCCTTCACATTATTATTATTGCGGGTAATCACGATTCAGCCAATCGAATTATGGCTGCTCAGCCGCTACTTGCTCAGTTTGATACTGATGTAGTGGGGCGCTTTGATGCACAAAACCCAAATGATGTTGTCATCAAATTACACAACGCAAGCATTGAAGCTCATATCGTCGCTATGCCTTTTTTACGTGCAAGTGATGTTAGCCAGTTAAGTACCTCTAATAACGGCCTAGATTACGCACAAGGAGTTTCACAGGCATACAAGCAAACCATAGAGTTTGCTATAGAAAATAAAGCAGATACAACACCATTAATTATAATGGGCCATTTACATGCTAAAGGCGGAGATGTTTCTAGTGATTCGGAGCGTAACCTAGTAATAGGTGGTGAAGAAGCGATAACAGCCAATGTATTTAATGAATACGCCGATTATGTTGCCCTTGGCCATTTACATAAAGCACAGAAAGTCGCAAAGTCAGACATTATTAGATATTGCGGTACACCCATACCAATGTCATTTTCAGAACGTAAATACACTCATCAAGTAAATATAATTGACATTAATTGCGATGAAAAACATAAACTTAAGACAACTGTAAACCCCCTTTACATTCCTCGCTCAGCTGATCTCATCGTACTACCTGAAGGCGAGTGTGTTTCGCTATCAGTGCTGTGTGAACAAATTAAAGCATTAGATACAACAGAAAGTGAAATAGCACCTTATTTACGGGTAAAACTTAAGTCTAGTGATACTGACACCACATTTAGAGAGCAAATAGAACAAGCACTAAACGGCAAAAACATACGATTTTGTGGTATTGAGCGCGTACGCGAAAACACACAAACGCAAAGTGACACTCATCTATTTGAGGATTTAAACCAAGTAGAAATGCTCAATCCAATTAATTTATTAGAGCAAGCATTTGCCAGTGATAAAGATATGGCAGGACAAACCGTACCAGATGAATTAAAAGTTCTTTTAAACGAGGTTATAAACGAACTGACGGAGCAAGAACAACTATGAAAATAACCGCAGTACGCATACATAATTTAGCCTCAATTGGTGACGCAGAAATCGACTTCACTCAATCACCGTTAAAAAATGCAGGATTATTTGCTATAACTGGCGACACCGGCGCGGGTAAAAGTACAATTTTAGATGCAATCTGCTTAGCCCTGTACACTAAAACAGCAAGACTTAGAGGCGACAAAGGTAATTTAATTGACTTTAACGGTGATAGTATAAAGTTAAACGATCCGCGTAACTTATTGCGTAAAGGCAAGTGGGAAGGCTACGCTGAAGTCGATTTCCTAGGCCAAGATAAACAGCACTATCGTGCACGGTATTCAATACAAAGAACACATAAAAAGGTAACAGGTAAGTTAAAAACAGCCGAACACAGTTTGTTTACTTTGCCTGACGAAACTCTAATAGCAGATAAAAGCCTCACCTTAAAAGAAATTGAACATAAAATAGGTTTAAGCTTTGAACAGTTCTCTCGCGCCGTATTATTAGCACAGCATGAGTTTTCTGCATTTTTAAAGGCCACTGGTGATGAGCGTGCCCAGCTTTTAGAATGCCTTACGGGCACCGATAAATTTAGCCTGATTGGTAAACGTATTTATGAACGTCACAAAGAGCAAAAAGAAAAACTAGATTTACTCAAAGCAAGCTTAGCAAGCTACACCTTACTAACTGATGAGGAGCTGAAAGCTAACACTCAAGCATTTGCTGATTTAAAGCTGCAAATTGAAGACACTAAAAAAACAATAACGACCACAGAGCAGGGCATTAATTGGTATAAACAAGCCAATATTTTAGAGCAGGCGTTACAAAAAGCATTACAAAACCAACAACAAGCAAGCTCTGCGCTTGAAGCAATCGCACAGCAAAGTGAACAAGCAAAGCAGGCACAAAGCGCACTTGAAATTAAAGATAACCGCAATCACTTTAAAAACCTAGCCGCGCAAAAGAATAAACTTAAAACAAAAGAAAATGCTTTAAAAAGTGTCGATCACGAAGCAGAAATTAACTCCCTCACAAATAAGTTAGAAAAACACCGCAGCGCCTTGCTAACAGCTAAGCAGCAAAAACAAAGCGCTGAGCCAATTATCGCAAAAGCCCGTGAGCTTGACAGTCAGCTTGCTATGCAAACGCAAAAAATAACAAGCATAACTGAGCAAAGTGAAAAAGAGCAAAAGGAACTTGATCACCTACAGCACAAGCTTAAGCAAAGCAACGCTGAGCATAATGAAGCAAAACAAATGACTGGCCAGCATCAACAGTGGCTAAACCAACAAAGCCAACTGGAGCCATTAGCGAATGATTGGAATTACTACCAACACAGTTTTAAACAGTTTTTAAACACTAACGACCAAATAAAAATAACCACAGAGCAAAGCCAAAATTTAGCCCATGAGCTAGAAAAGCAAACCGTACAGCTTACGGCAAAAAATAAAGACTTAGCACTATGTGAGCAGACACTCGCAAGCGAACAAGAAAGCCTTAATTTGCTAAACCAGCAACAAGACCAATTTAATATTGAGCAATGCGATACAAAACTTAAAAGCATTGACTACTTAAAAGAGCAGCGAGAGCGTTATAAGCTATTTAACGTTGAGCTAAAACAAAGCACTCAACAGCAAAGTGCTGTTGCCATAAAGATGAGCCAGAGTGAGCAAAAACAAACAGCGTTTAAACAAGACCTCGCAACATGTGAGCAAACACTCAAACACAGCGAGTATGCCCTTAATCAAGCTCGCTTAAGAGCCAGTGAGAATGTTGAGCATTTACGTACACAACTCGCGCCTGGTGAGCCATGTGCTGTTTGTGGGGCAACCGAACATCCGTTTGTAAACAATCAACATCAGCAATTAAATAACTTAATAAGTGATTTTGAAAACGATTTTAAAAACGCTAAACAACAATATGAGCATGCTCAAGAAGCGCTTCATCAGCACCAAACTCAATATGCAGTATTAACTGGCGAACACACACAACATAGCCAAACGATAGAAATAGCAAAGGCTAAGCAACTTGAAATAAAAAACATAATGGAAGCATCGCGCAGTGAACTGAATAACTTAACTCCAGAGCAGCTTGATGTAACTTACACACAACTCAGTGAAAAAAAAGCACGGTATTTTGAAACCGAAAAACACCAAAGTACCTTGCGAAAAAAAGTAAACCAACTGCTAAGTACCTTAAAAGAAGAGCAACAAGCACAACAAAAACTACACGGCCAACATATTGATTTAACTAACCAGTTAAACCAGCTGAAGATCAAACTGAGCGAATTAAATACACAAGTAAACGAATTAACCACAGCGCTAAATTCACAATTTGAACATAGTGATTTTTGGCAACAACTACAAAATAACACTCTAAATCTAACGGCTCTAAACCAGCAGGTTGAGCAGTACCAGCAAACAAAAGACTTGCTAGAGCAAACTAAAAAGCAAGTCAATACTGCTGAAGAGCAGATAGATCAGCTTACGCCACTTATAAGTAATGCAGCGCAAAGTTTAAAAAAACTAGATGAAAACTTAAACAACGAACAGCAAAAGCAAAATATCACACAGAGTGAGCGCTTAGCGCTATTTAATAACCAACAAATTAGTGCAGATGACTACCAAACAAAGCTAGCTACGCAGCAAGAACAAAGCCAAACACAGTTTTATGAAAGTCAAAAAGCTTACAATGACGCGATAAAACAACGCGACGAACACACTATAACGCTTCAAAACTGCCAACAACGTCTGCTTGAAAACGCTAAAGAGCAAGCTACACTTGAAGCGCGTTATAACCAGTGGTTTGCTGAATTTAAAACCGTGTATGTTGATGCAAACCATGAACAAGTCGCTATTTTACTGAGCTTGAGTCATGACGATATTAAAGCGCACTTAAAACAACATGAACAATTAGTGCAAGCTTTAGTTGATGCAAACGCCGCCTTAAAACAACAACAAAACACACTGGCACAACATCAAAGCAGCGAAAAACCACCACAAACACAAGCAGAACTTAGTGAGCAACTAACTAATTTAAATGAGCAACAAACGGCATTACACAAATCACAACTTGAAATTAACACCGCGATTGAGCAGCACAACCAAAACAGCCATGCACTACAACGTAGGCAAACCGAGTTAATTACTTTGCAAAAAAACGTTGAGCAATGGCATGTGCTTAATAAAGTATTAGGCGATGCAACAGGTAAAACCATGCGCAATTTAGCGCAAACTCAAACGTTAAAAATACTGCTGCATTATGCCAATAGCCACTTAAAAATACTGAACAAACGCTATGAACTAACCGCTATCGCACAGTCGCTTGATATTGCCATAACTGACCGCGACATGGCCGATGAGCAACGTTCTGTTAATACTTTATCGGGCGGGGAGTCATTTTTAGTTTCTTTAGCTTTAGCACTTGGCTTAGCTTCATTATCGTCAAATAAAATACAAATTAACTCTTTGTTTATTGATGAAGGGTTTGGTACGTTAGATAGTGAAACATTAAGCATAGCAATGGATGCCCTTGACTCATTACAAGCACAAGGGCGTAAGGTAGGAGTAATATCCCATGTATCACAAATGACCGAACGGGTTGCAACACAAGTAAATGTTGTTAAAAAGCCCGGTGGATATTCAACGGTTGAGATAATTTAAAGGAGCATTTAATGCCTATATTTAATGCACAAAAAGCATCGGAATATGATTCGCAGATAACACGTTTAGTCCCAGGTTATGAATTATTACACAGCACCACCGCCGCACAATTAGCTGTAACCTTAAAAGATAACGCCCATATTTTAGTCGTAGGCGCAGGTACAGGTAAAGAAATAGCAGAACTGGCAACTATAAATTCAACTTGGCAGTTTACCGCACAAGATACATCCAGCGACATGCTTGATATTGCTAAGCAGCGTTTTATTGATTTAAGCATCACTGACAGAGTGACTATTCACCATGGCTCCCCCTGTGAAATTAAACAGCAAGCGGATGCCGCTTTATGTTTATTGGTAATGCACTTTGTTGCTGATAATGGAGATAAAAAAGACCTTTTAAGTGCTATAGCAACTCAACTAAAATCACAAGGGAAGCTATTTATAGCTGATTTAATGCGCCCAGAAACGAGTTATGAGCAAGATGCGCAGCTCGTTTTATGCCAAGAATTCGGCTTAAGTGAGGCAGCCGCCGATCGTATGAAGCATAATTTTGAACATGAATTTTATCCGTTGGACCGCATTCGTTTTGCTGATTTACTTGAAGAATGTGGATTTAATGCCGCTAAACTCTACTTTAAAACACTAGGCTTTAGTGGTTATGTGAGCCAAAAGCGTTAAAACTTATTTTTACAGCAAACGCGAATAATTTAATCATTATTCGCGTAAATTTGTATTAACAGATTGCTAAACCACCGCCCGGCGCTTTAGTGATAACAGTGATAACAGTGATAACAGTGATAACAGTGATAACCAGTTAAAGACAGTCCTAGCGCACTATCAAACCACTGATACAAAATGAACTTACCTATTCTAACCTTGGATCAAAAGCTGAATGACCACGTATACTTAGTCGTCTGTTGTAAGCTGCTTCGCACGTTGCTCTGCATCAATTAAAGCTTGCGATTTAGGCTCCGTTTTTGCTTCAACGATAGTTGGTTTTTGTGTACTTTCGGGATCCCAGCTTGGATCGAGTGATAAATTAGCGAAAGGGTTTGATGAATCAGCCTTCTTGGTTTTAGGTTGGTGGCTTTGAGATTCAGTAACATCGCATTCAGGCTCTTTAACTTCAAATGCTTGCGGCTCTAAATCTTTGGCTTTTAAACTCTCTTTTGCGACGTCCTCATCATTTACCTCTGCCGCTTCCTTATCACATAGATTCGGTGAGATAGTCTGATTTTTTCCTGGGGTTTCACTTTGTGGCGTCGATAAATGAGTGTTAGCTGCTGATGACTTTATATATCCTTTTTGCCCAGGCAGTGGAGAATTCGGATCGTAGATGCGAATTTCAGGCTCATCAAAGTCATGTACTTTTTTTATATCGGGGTGTGACTCCTTACTTTTCTCAGGTTCTGGACTTGATGTTAGTGATTGCTCATCTAATGGGTGTGGTTCAAACACCGGATAATCAATTTCAGGTTTATCTGTTTTAGACTCGTTAATCTGTGGTTCGGCGCTTTCTGCTTCAGTAATTTTTGACTTTTGAGAACTCACATCAACAGTTGATGATAGCGCTTTATCTTCAGTCTCCGCCAGCGTCTTTGGTTGCGCTTTGGCTTTAGTTGCAAGTTGACTAGCTTGGCCAGATAAAACGCTATGACTAATTTTATCATCAGTGGCTTTATTCTTTTTGCGCAAACGCGGCACGATAACTCCTAAAAATAACAAAATTAATATCAGTAACACGCTTGGTATTAAAAAAGGTGTTTGTTGATTACTCGGTGTTTCAGGTTTTCCGGCTGGTATTGCAGGCCCTGTTACTTTAGAAGAGACAGTTTCTTTAAGTGCCTCAGAAGTTGCAGTGTTAGCTTTTATACTTTCAAGCGGGACAGTTTCAGGCTGAGCACTTTTTGGTGCGACAGCGACACTATCAACCGTTTCAGTTTGATTATTAACCGGCTGTGGTTGCTCAACAATATCTTCTGGCACTACTTTAGTTTGTGTCTTATTTATTGGCTTAGCCGTAGGTTGTGTCACAATTGGCTTTATCGGCTCTGGAGTCTCTGTGTTAGTTTGGGGGTTAATTTGGATGTTTTTACTAGGTGTGTTACTCCCATCCTCTGCGGCCGGCTGAGGCTTATTACAGTTATTTTTATAATCTCGTGCAGCATTACGATAATTACGACTACCTTGATTATCGCTGTACTGATTAATTTGTTGTTTGAGTAATATACACATCGCTTCGTTGTATTCGTTGTATTTTGCCTGGCTTGCAAAACTCAATGTCATTAACCCCAAGCATCCACATAACTTATAAATATTCATAATAAAAGTAACTACTTTTCAACATAATGGTTCAATATTATGTGCTTGAGCACAATTAATCCATAGCTAATCAATCACCATAAAAGTGCGATATTCATCATAGGCAAACTGATCTGTCATACCACTGATATAATCTTGTAGTAGTCGGCAACGATAATAAAATTCATAAGCAATAAAATGATCAGGCTCTGCCGGCATAGTTTCAAGAGCATGTTGATAGCTACTTAAATGTTTTTTAGACAGCTTCTTAACTAGTCTGGACTCTAATAAGTACTGCTGATCACCACTTAATGTACGCTTAAATTGTTCATGCGTTAAAACCAATAATGGCCGGTAGCAATCAAGTAGTCCGGTAATTATTCTATATCCTTGTAGCTCTAGCCTTTCAACTTCTTTATGCGAAAAAACATTTTCTAAAGCTACTTGTTTTAATGTTTTAGTTACCGCGTGCAAATGGCTACGATCTTCTAATAGAGCTTGATTAAAATGACCATGAAAAACAGCTTCAATATTACTAATAAAACGCTCTGCGGCATAATTAACTAGTGGGTGTAGTAAGGTAACGCGTAAATAAATAAAAAACTCACTATTAAAATTATAGGGTTGTTTTTTAGCTTTATCGCGCGCGTAATTAACTGCTTTATCTACAAAGTCTGAGTGTTTTGTATTGTCTAATGTTATGTTTATAAGTGCTCGTTTATAATGTTGTTTTAATTTTTCACACAACCCATCGACACTAATAATATCTTTTTCAACCGCATCTTCAATATCAGCTAAACAATACGAAATATCATCTGCAGCTTCCATTATATAGCTTGCTGGATGGCGGCAATATGGCTCCATTTCTAGCTCTTTTTGTAGTGTTTCAACAAAGCTTTTCTCGCTGAAATAATAGCCTACTTTTTTCATTAGGTAATTTTTAGATACTGGAATATCTTTTTTTGTCATTGTGCCAAGCCGTGTATATTTTAAAATACCCGCAGTTTGGCTATAGGTTAAATTTAGGCCTAACAAAGAATGAACAATGCGAATCCCTTGTGCATTACCTTCGAAATGACTGATATCTTGCGCTAGGTGCTTAAACACCATGCCAATCCCTGAATATGGATCAGCACATAATTTTGGTGTTAATTGAGGTAAGTTTTTTTCAAACCAATGATTAATCGCTGCTTCACCAAAGTGCCCAAAAGGGGGATTGCCGATATCGTGCATCAAACAAGCCATCTCAACCAAGCTCTCAAGAGGTCTTTCGAGTCCAGTTAAGCCAAATTCTTGTTGTTGTTGGTCTGTTAAATAGTAAAAAATACGCTGTACAATAAAGCGGCCCACTTGCTGCACTTCTAGCGAATGGGTTAGCCTGGATCGCACAGCAGCATTACGCTCCAACGGAAACACCTGCGTTTTTTGTTGCAGACGTCGAATGGCTGCACTATTAATAATGCGCCCACGATCGCTTTCAAGCGCCATTTGCAACTTACCTGAGGTGCGTAGTGGACGTACTGAGGTTATTTTTTTACTAAAGTCGATCATGCGGGTCCTCTAAATAGCTAAGCTTTAATCTAACAACTTGTATAATAGATTAAAATATCAATTTTTATTTACATCATTACTTTAAACTTACCCAGCTATTAATATAAAATTCCGGTAAAAGCGCGTACCAACTTTCTGTTAAGGTGGACCAAAAGGCTTTTAGGTATGATGCAAGGCAGCACAGAACATTATTACTGTATTAAATTTACCTGATTTTATTTGCTCTATTTATTTGTGTAATGATGATTTTTAGCTCTATTCATAGTAAAAATCAAAAGCAAAACTTAAATAAACTAAATAAAAAGACATCACCGCCACTAAAGAAAAATTCAGCAATTGGGATCATAAAATATGCAGCACGTTTTTTGCCTTTTATTAATTAGTATTATTTCATTTAGCGCCTTTAGTCATGACGAAGATAGTAGTAGCGTCGTTTTGATTTCCCTTGATGGTTTTCGTTGGGATTACATTGAAAAACACAATGCGACTAACTTAGCAGCAATGGCTAAAAATGGTGTGAGGGCGAATAAAATGCGCCCAGTGTATCCAACAAAAACCTTTCCTAATCACTTATCCATTATTACCGGGTTACTGCCAATTAATCATGGGATTGTGGATAATCAATTTTGCGATAAAGCCCGTAACGATTGCTATAGCATGGGCAAAGGGAAAAATGACAGCACCTGGGTTAACGGTATACCGCTTTGGAATTTAGCGCGTATGCAAGGTCTTAAATCAGCGACGTACTTTTGGCCTGAGTCAGATGCACGTTTTAACGGCATGCTTCCTAATTATTTTTATCATTACTCACAGCAAAGTGACTACCATCAACGTATTGATCAAATTATTCAATGGCTAAAATTACCAGAACAAAGTCGCCCTCAATTAGTAATCAGCTACTTTTCTTTAGTCGATAGTATGGGTCATAAATTTGGCCCTGATGCGCCACAAACACGCCAAGCCGTACAAACTCTAGATCAGTTAATGGGTGAGTTGCAAACACAACTCGCTAGCTTAGATAAACCAGTAAACTTAGTGATTGTATCAGATCACGGCATGAGCAAAATAGATAAACAGCAAGGTATTGCTATCGACAGCCTCCCTCAAAGCGATAAGTTTAACGTTAAAAATACCGGTCCAAGGGTATTAATTTACGCTAATGAAGATACTAGCGAAGACGAAATTAATGATTATAAGCAACGTTTAAGTCAAGCTTCGAAAGGGCGTTATAGTGTACTTAGTAAACAACAACGTAAAAACTACCATTATCAAAAAAATAGCCGTACAGGGGATATAATTTTACAAACGACGGCACCTAAGGTTTTTTCTGATCATGGGGAAGTGGGCTATTTAGGCACACATGGATTTGCATACACAGACGATATGGCTGCAACTTTTATCGCCACTGGTCCAGCGTTTAAAGAGGGTATAACATTAAACGAAGTCAGTAACCTTGATATTTACCCTATGATTACAAAAGTATTAGGGCTCAAGGTTCTAAGCAAAATTGATGGCGATGGTAGTACATTGTGGCCAGCGCTTAAGTAGGCGCGTTTTAATCAGAGTTGTCCGTGATGGTGGCGCAAAAACCACCGCTATTACTGGTTAAATCGAGCAACAGATTGTGCCTATTACAAATAGCTTTAACGGTCGCAAGCCCTAAGCCAAACCCTTCATGCTGACGCGCAGGATCGCCACGATAAAAGCGTTTCGTGAGTTGACTTAATTGTGTTTTTTCAACCCCTGAACCATCATCACTAATGCTCAAAGAGCCTGCATCAATGGTGATTGAAATGCGGGCCTCAGTACCTGCATATTTAATTGCGTTATCAAGTAAATTAAAAAATGCCTGAAATAATAAATTTTTGTCGCCTTGTAAAATCAAGGGGGCCGTACAATAAAGTGTGATTTGTTGCTGATTACAATCAGCACTTGGCTGCAACATATCAATAAGGTCTTCGGCCAATAACTGACAATCAATGCGTTGTAAATTAAGCGGAAACTTGCCATTTTCTAATCGAGTTAGTTTCAGCATTGCATCAAACGTATTGATAATCGTATCAAGTTGCTCTATTTCTAAACCTATTTCAGGAAAGTGAGCAGCTTGCTGCTCTAAGTTTAATCTTAAGCGCGTAAGCGGTGTTTTTAAATCATGAGCAATATTGTCGGTAATCCCTTGTACTAAAGCAAAATTGTCTTCCACGGCATCGAGCATCGTATTAATATGCGCACCCAGCCTGTCAAACTCATCACCCTTTTTTTTATGACTGATGCGAGCAGATAAATCACCATTTTGTACTTGTTCTGCCGTGCTATTAAAATAATGCACTCTGCGTAAATGTCGCCTCGCAAATATATAACCAAATAGCCCCGTTAATAATAAACTAATTAAACAGGCCCATAATGCAACGGTTTTAAATTCAATGATCAGTTGCTGTAAATTCTCAGTCGCGGTCGCTAAAACAATATCACCATGAGAAGTATGGACAATCCCGGTGGTTAATAAACGAATTTTTCCACGTTGCGCATCTAATACAGGGAATACAATAGTTTTAGGTAAAGCAGGAATATTTTCAGGTAAAAAGCTTAGCTGCTGGCTTTGCTCGCCGTCACTATGCCAAAAAAGTAGCAGTTCACTTTCATTACGAAACACCTCTAATTGAGAATAAAAACTGCTTGAAGAAAATTCGTTCGCTAAGCCTTCAATACGTACTTTTTCTGCGGTAAGGCGCCGTTCGACTTGACGGTTTTGTTCGCCTAATAATAATTGATAAATTAAGACTACGGTCAGCACTAGCATGACCGACATAATCACTGCAAACCCTAAGGTTAAACGCCATACAGAGCTACTACGTGGGTCAATTTGACGCCAAGCTGAGTCTTTAATTGGCATTTATCTGCTCTTTGGTAAGGCGGTAACCAACACCACGAATAGTTTCGATACAAACTAATGCATTCAATTGCTGTAGTTTTTTACGAAGCCTAGCTATATGCACATCAATTACATTTGTACCCGGATCAAAATGGTACTCCCAAACTGATTCAAATAATAATGTACGGGTAACTAACTTGTCAGGATGTTCGAGTAAAAAGCGCAATAATTTAAACTCTTTCGGTTGTAAGCTTAGTATCTTTTCGTCAACGCCCGCTTTATGGCTTGCATAGTCTAAGTGTAAATTAGCTAAGCTTAACTGTGTGCTAAGAGGCTGCTGCACCGTGTGGCGTCTAATAAGATTCTCGACTCTAATTGCTAATTCAGAAAACGCGAATGGTTTAACTAAATAATCGTCACCTCCTGCTTTTAAGCCAGTTACACGATCGTCTACTTTATCTAGGGCTGATAAAATCAAAACAGGGGTCGTTTTACCCGTCGCTCTTAATGCGGCTAACACTTGTATCCCATCTAGCTTGGGTAACATTCGGTCTAATACAATTATATCGTGATCTTCGCACGTTGCTAACAGTAATCCTTGTTGACCATCAGTGGCAGTATCAACAGTATAGCCTTGCTCACTAAACGCTTTATATAAAAAGTCACGATTTTGCTTATCGTCTTCAACCAATAATAGCTTCATTAATTTCCCCACCTTAATAAAGGTAAATTTTTACCTGTGGTTAAATCAATTGCTTTTTTGTGGCGCCCGCGCTCATTAACAAATGTGGCTACCATATAAGTAATACCCATATCTTGCTCTAACTGGGCTTCAATTAAATAGTGTTCGCTTGAGTCATTCAGTTTTGCCACTAATAACTGCATGGTATAGCCTTTTTTTTGCATAATATCTGCGGCGGCGATCTCATCTTGTTCATCAAGTTCAGGCGCTTCATACTCTAACTCAATTAAGTGGCCATCTTTATCTAACAATAATTCAATAAAGCGTTTTCGGTTAGCCTGATATAACGTGACTTCGTAGGTCGTTTTACCTTTTTCAAACTCAAGTTCAAACTCTACAATGACCGCTTCGCTCTTATATTTATTTTCTACTTTTTCTAAAATAGCCGTTGGCGTGGCTGATTTAGCATGATGCAACTTTTCATAAGTCGCAGAGCTTGCGGCACTACTTATCGATGAGATAAATAACAAACTGAATAATAGTACTTTCTTCATCATAAACCTCAAAAAATAACAGCGTAAAATACGCTGCTATTTTACTTTTTACAGTTAATCGTCGAGACGACAAGCTCGTACTTGATTGCCACTGACAAATTCACATTCTAACTCTACATATTGGTCGGCATAAGCGTTAAGTGAATTGTCTTCGCTAACATAACCCCAAAGTGTAGATTGCTCGCTTTGTGTAATTACATACCCAGTTAGGTTAAGTGAATCATTGGCATCCATTAACTCAATTTCACTCACAATATTGATATCATCGGTGATAATTCCTTCTAATTCAAGAAACTGACCATTAATAGTTGCTTGAGTTAAGCCATCATCAAATACTGTTTGGTTACTGAGTGTGAATTGATGATTATTAACTGTTACGATACCTTCATTGAAACTTGCAACTCCAGCAACAGAAAACTCCTTATTTATCGTTGTAGGATTACTCGAAACTGATTCAAAATCAACTTCTTGAGCCATAAATAAATCACTTTGTTGTTGGTATAAAGCCTCAACGTCTACAAGTGCACCAACAGCTAAATCATTAATAGTGCCATCTTCATAACGTGTTTGTTCAGTTAGGCTTACTTGCCATTGCCCATTAATAGTCATCAGCGTTGAGTTATTATTAATGAATGTAATTTTACCATTTAGTTCTGTATCGATATTATCATCAAAATCATTTTGGCGTTCAGCATCAACTTCGCTCGCCATTAATTGCTGATCTTGCATAACTCCTTCAATTTCTACAAATTGACCATTGCTAATAAGACCATCGACTTCAGCTTGTTGGTAATTAATAGTGATATTACCTAACTGAAAAGTGCGTAGTTGAGTATTTAATTGCGTAACAACCCCTTCTACTTCAAGCTCTGTTAAGCTGTTAGTAATGGCTTGTTGATAGGTTACCGTTAAGGTATTAAATGCACTATTAAAGCCGCTTACTTCAACGAGGTCACCATTATTTACTGAAGTACTATCAAACTCTTCAAGTATCACACCGGCAATACTAGCCGTACCATTTTCAACGAGTATAGGACCTTTAAAGTTAGGATCGTAATCAATCTCTGTTACTTCAGTGCCATTAGTTTCAGCTTCAACCATCATACCGTCTTGTAGTTGGCTTAAACTTCCATTCACGCCATTAATTTCAATTTCTGCACTTGCAGCCGGTAATTCACGTTGGTTAATCGTAATAGAAGAACCCGATGTACCTGATACTGCGCCAATTAGCACGTTAGGTAATGTGGCCGTTTCTGGCGTTGTTGTTTCAGGTGTTGTTGATGAACTTTCTGAACTGCTGCTGCCACATGCCGATAATGCAAGTGCTATTGTGCTTAATGAAAGTATTTTAATAAGGTGGCTTGTGTGCTGGTTTTTCATATCTCGCTCCAAACATAATGAATTGTTTTTACTTTGTGTGTGAGCAGTACTTTACCGCAGGGTGTATGCCCGCAAGGTGGAGAGAACATTAATTTTTGTTAATGTTCACAATTATCAGGTCCCTGTGAACATTAACAAGTTCATTGGTGCTAGTAATTATGAACAAAACATGTATAACTAGCCGCATAACTAATTGAATAAAAACAAGGTATTTATGCAACTTTCCGATCAATTGATAAATCGTTTAACCGCAGGGTTAGTTGCCGTGATTATAGGTTTTACAAGTTCTATTGCATTGATTTATCAGGTAGTTATAGTTCTTGGTGGAACAGCGGATTTGGTTGCAAGCTGGGTACTAACACTTGGATTGGCAATGGGAGTAACAACCATTGGTTTATCGTACTATTATAAAGTCCCTATTTTAATTGCTTGGTCAACGACAGGCGCCGCATTACTGATCTCAAGCGCGCAAGGTTATAGCTTAAATGAAGCGGTGGGGGCCTTTATACTGAGCGCCTTTTTAGTCTTTATTTGCGGCATAACGGGTTGGTTTGAAAAGATAATGGAGCGAATTCCAAGTCAAATAGCCTGTGCTATGTTAGCCGGTGTACTGGTTACATTTGGTATTGATGTATTTAACTTTATGAGTGATACCCCTTTTTTGATAGGTATTATGATACTGGTTTATTTACTCAGTAAACGCTTTATACCGCGCTTTACCATGCTCATAGTATTAGTTACGGGGTTCTCGATAGCGGGCTTTACTGGTCAAATAGATACCAGTAGCTGGCAATGGAAAATGAGTGAGTTTGTCTATATTGCGCCGGTGTTTAATTTTCAGGCGATGGTAAGCATCGGTATTCCACTTTATATTGTGACCATGACTTCACAAAACTTGCCGGGTATTGCTGTATTAAAAGCCCATAATTACAAAGCGCCGATATCAGCGACGCTTAATATCACCGGTTTGACTAATATTTTGATAGCGCCTTTTGGTGGATATTCTATCAATCTCGCGGCAATCACTGCAGCTATGTGTATGACTAAAGACGCTGACAGTGATCCAAGCAAGCGCTACTGGGCAAGCATTGCTGGGGGTGGGTTTTATATTGTCATGGCTATTAGCGCAGCCACTTTAGTTGGGCTGGTTGCCAGCTTACCGCAATCACTCATTTTAGCTCTCGCTGGCATTGCATTATTTACTACAATTGCTTCGAGCTTAGAGCAAGCATTGTCTGATAGTTACTACACAGAAGCCGCCATAATCACATTTTTAGTCACCGCTTCAGATTTAACGTTATTCTCAATAGGTGCTGCTTTTTGGGGAATTTTAGCAGGATTGCTCACGCTTTGGTTACTACCAAGAAAATAAGAATACGTGTATCACACTGAGCGTATTACGCAGTAACTTACTATCGTTACTGCGTATAATTTATTCGAAGGTGTGGTGGCGGGTAACACTAAAACGGTTTAAGAGATGATGCATAATATACACAGCACACAAACTCACTAAAATAGCCACAGATACAGACGTAAAGCGATATAACGCACTATATATTAAATCCTGACCAGGTCCAAGGTACTGACCAAATAGGATGCCAAACGTCGTGATCACGCCAAATCCAACTCCAGGGATACCGCCGTTTAGAATGTGGTAACGGCTAAATATAAAAGTAAAAAACCATAATATAAATACCGGAAAAACAAGTATGTTGGAGTGATCATATAAAAACAACTGTGCCACTAAAGCAATATTACAACCAATTAATGTTCCTATTGCACGCTGCCAACCTGCCATTCCTGCAGCTTTCCAACACAGGGGGAATAAAATTAAAATTGATGCGGCTTGAGCTGATATCGAATCTTGTAAATCAAAGACCTGGAATACCACAAAAGATAATGTAGCCACCGTAGCGCATAATAAAACTTCATGGCGTACGCTTTCTTTCGCTTTTCCTGGTATTTGTCGTGCTTGGCGGGGCTCAACATCAGGAAATATAAAATGCATTAGCATCGCCCCAAAGACAGTGATCACCACGGCTAAACCATTACTAATAATTAGTGGGTAAACGCTTGTTCCATTAACAACATAGCTTGAAAAGTGTAGCTGGATAGATAACCCAACTACACTCAAAGCACCAAATAAAAAGTTAGTTCCTAAACTCATTTGGTAAAACAAAAAAGCAAAAGCCAAAAATATTAACCCCGTCATAACGACTGGTAAGTGCGAGAATAATCCCTGTATCACTAGCACAAACAAACCACTAAATGCAGCACTTGCAAAAAATTGACGCACTATATGCCCATTTAATACTGGCACTAACCCTAATAACAACATGGGGTAAACAGTAAAAAATATACCATTGGGCCAATTCATTAATTTAGCTAAAGTAAAACCGAGGGCACTACCGCCAGCAATACGCAGAGCTTGACGTAAGCCATTGTTATCAAGTTTTGGGGCGACATTACTCGACATATAGCCTCCCTAGTAAATATAATGTAGTAAGCTAATTGCACGAATTTGAGCATTAGCAAACCACTGCCCAATAGTCGACTCTGGTAATAGTTGCACTGTTGCCCGCGCACCGCTGGGTAAACTAGTTAATAGCTGCGAATCCTCTAACTCGATATGAATTCGTTGACGTTGTGCGTCACGTACCCAACGATTACTTGAATCCATACTACTTAATAACCCATTTGCACTTAGTTGCCCATCGCTAACCCCTGCTTCAAACGAGCTAATACGCGCACTAAATACCTGGTCTGGTAAAGAATCAAACGTCACTCTTGCCTGACTTCCGACACGACTATTGGTCAGTGATTTTTCACGGAAATCTGCCACTAGATCTGCTCGACTAGCAACAATGGCTAATAATGGTTGGCCTTTATTTGCATATGTCCCGCTAGTTAGTTGTAAATTAGCTACTTGACCATCCACCTCAGCACTAACCTGTGAATATGACAAATTAAGCTTAGCTTGCTCAAAAGAGTTGCGAGCATGACGAAGTGCTAGGTTATCATTACCAACTTGGCCGCGTGCTAGTTTAGCTTCAGTCAACTTAGCCTCAATAGCTGCGACATTCGCTTTACTAGATTGAAAGTTAGCATTTATCGATTCATATTCTTGCTCTGAAATAGAGCGTTTTTGTAAGAGTGATTCGCTACGTTCATATAATAAGCGCTGCTCATACAGTTTTGCGTTAGCCGCAGCAAGCTCTGCTTCTATTGCTTTTATACTGCTATCTAAACGTTGATTTTGCAGCTTCGCATCCGCCAACGTTAGCTCAGCTTGTTGCGCTGCAAGTTTAAATGGTGTGGCGTCGATACTAAAAAGTATTTGGTGCTTATCAACATGCTCATTATTACTGACCAGCACCTGATTAACACGTCCACTAACCTGAGGCGTTACTTGTACAACAGGATGATAAACACGGGCTTGTGGTGTGGCTGGTAAATACATATCTGCAATCACAAAATATATAAAAGCAATAATAAACCCAAAAAGTGAAATTTTCACATAACGGGCAAACTTTTGATCTGGCGTCATAGGTTATTTACTTCCTGTGAGTTTAACAATACAGCTTTCGGCATTGCTTTGCATTTGTACTAAGCCAAAGGCCATCGTGTTGAGCTGATCTGTAGTAAGGTCAGCATATAATTGTTGTTTAATATCAGCCATGAGCACCTTTAACGTACTTAGTAACTGTATACCTTGCTCTGTAAAATAAAGCTTCTTACTGCGCTTATCGTGTTCATCAACTTGACGAGTAATAATTTTTTGCTGCTCGAGCTGCTTTATAGTGCGTGTCAGGGAGGGCATTTCTATACCTAGGCTCTCTGCGAGCGCATGTTGTGTAGCTCCCTCAGATAAGTGATGCAGATGGATCATTGCCGTCCACCTAGATTGTGTAAGCCCTAACGGCTCAACAGCCAAAGTCACTGCATCGCGGCATAGTCGAAATACCCGGCCCATACTGCCACACAAGCTTAGATCTAAAGTTTCATGAAAAGGAAGAGAAGAAGTCATAACACACCTTATTACTTAGCATGCTAACTAATATACATTACTTAGCACGCTAAGTAAATGTTTTTGTCATGCTAACGACGAGTATAGTTTAAATAATAAAAAGGGGGACGCGTTCACAACCGACCACCGAGATAACAATAATGATAGTTGCTTAGCTTCATACCAAAGAGTAGGGCGCGCGGCAAAACAACACAAAAATTACGGCTGATAATAAGGTTTACTTAATATACTCAGTGGCAACCTTAGTCGTGGCAGGACGTATAAAAAGCCAAGAAGCATTATACTAAGGGTGTGAATAAAAGGTGGGTTTAAGCGGTACCTATTAATAACCTGTGGCTCTTAACTGAAAGATAAAAAACAACTCACGATACATTCAAACAAGCAGGCAAGCCTGAATGTATCGTTAAAGTGCTTATTACAATAGCTATTACAGTCGTAATACGTGCCTAAAAGTTAAGTAAATTAGCCGGTGAATACTGATCTGTCAGTACTTTAGTATCCTCAGGCCAATCCCTATTTCCTTTAGTATAAAACAGGCTATTACGTAGTTTTTCTATATCCACATCATATTTTTTAAGCATTGGCGCAAGTTTATTAACACGAGCATCTAGCGCTTCCTCACTAGGCATTTCATCAAGGCCCGCTAAAATAATACGATTACTGTTTTTGTCAGTGCTAACATTTATAAAGTCACCGAATACGGCCGCATAAGTCGCTGACTCATGCTGGTAAAGCTTACTTGACGAAAAAGTATTAGCTGCAACAACGCCATCTGGCGCTAACACACTTTGCACTTCGGCAAAAAATTCTTTTGTTAGTAAATGCTCAGGAATGTAGTCACCGTTAAAAGCATCGAGAATAACCCAATCATATTGTTCTTTTTTAAGTGCTGCGCGCTTTATAAAAATACGCCCATCTTGCACCTTTGAAGTCACTTTATCGGTTTCAATAAAACTAAAGTAATCACGCGCAACTTTAATTACAGCAGGGTCAATTTCAACATTTTCAATAGCAGCATTAGGGTACAGCTCATGAATAACATTAGAAAGCGTACCGCCGCCAAGGCCAATAATTAACACATTTTGAGGATTATCTATCATCAATAAGCTAGCAAATGTCATTTTCGTGTAATTGAAAACAAGCTTATTTGGCTTACTTTTATACATGCAACTTTGGCTGCTTTTACGGCTTTTTTCATCAAACTTTAAACAGCGCAAATCAGCAGTTTCTTCGACTAAAATATTGCGATAAAGCGAACGCTCCTTATAAATCACCTCTGCATGAGCAAGTGAGGTGCTAAGCAATAAAAGTAATGTTATACACCTAAGCATAGTTCAACCTCTTTTTGACGAGACTTGCTAAAACTCATAGCCAGTATTCCCAGTAATCCTAAAAACCCCGCAAAACCTATAATAATGGTATTTACATCAAACGCCAGCACCATATAAAACGAGGTAATAATAGTGCCAAGCGCGCTACCTAAAGTACTTACAAAATAAAGTCCGCCAGCGACTTGGCCGCTTTTTTCATGTTCGGTCACTAACAACCTAACAGAATAAGGGGAGATCATTCCTAGTATAACGGTGGGTATAAAAAATAGCGCTGTTGAAGCAAGTAACGACCCATAACGGCTATCTTCTACATGAGCAAAAATAAACGCCATTATTGACTCTGCAAAAAGAACGATAGGCACCACCATAATACTTGCTAGTAGAAAAATAGTTCCGTACTTAGTCAAACTAGGTTTCCTAGTCGAGAGCTTACCGCCAAGTAAATAACCAATAGATAAACTAAGCATAAACACCGTAATAATACTCCCCCAAATATGGACACTACTACCAAAATAGGGAGCTAATATTCGACCGCCAAGCAATTCAATTCCCATGATAGAAAAGCCACTACTAAAGGCTAAAAAATAAATAAGCGCATTGGTTTTATTCACTGCCAATTCCTGTTGTTTATTGTTGTAATTATTATCCATATTAACCTGATGAAGATGACGATGCCATGACTGATTTTTAAACTGTAAAAAAGGTTAGCAACCACATCAAATAACAAAATTAATTTAAGAATTGCGGGCAAGCTTTAGTACCTAATAAAAGTGCTGAGCAAGCTGTGACAAACACTATACGCACCTAGGTTTACTGTATTACTTACTCACGCACACAGCTAGAGCATTCAATAAATCGAAACTTATTAATCCTTTTTTGATAGTGCCAGTTGATGAAGCGATTTATGTAGCCCCCTTTTGCCAATCAGATATCTACTATTATTTACGCAAAAAAGAAGGAGTATAATTTATAATGAAAAAGCATGTGCTGAATAATATTTAACCTAAAAAAACACAAAATAAAGTAATAAGCCTTAATTATTGAGGATTTATTAAATTTTTAACGCCTTTTCTGTTAAGTTAATAGACTGTATTAACGCTAAAGGAATAAGGATAGTGACCATGAAAATAAAGCAGCTCTCAAGTAAGACATTAACAGGCTTAAAAGTTAGAACTTGTAATGTCAATGAAATGAATACTGACACAGCAAAAATCGCAAACCTTTGGCAAGATTTTAACGAAAAATACGGCTCTAAATTAACAGAAAAAACGAATGTTTACGGTGTTTATACCAATTACGAAACCGATATGGGTGGCTATTTTGATGTTATTGCTTGCTGCGATGATCAAAATATCAACGTTAACGATTCAGTAAAAGTAACCACTGACGATAGCCGTTACTTGGTATTTAGTGGCGAAGGTGAAATGCCTGATGCTATCATTGATTTATGGGGGGCAATTTGGCAGTATTTTAGCTCAGATGATTGTACTTATAAACGCACTTACACTAGCGACTTTGAATACTATAAAAGTGATAGTGAAGTAGAAATTGCGATAGCGATTGAAGGGTAACTTTATAAAAAAACTCTGTTTATTGCTTTAAAATTCAAGTTTAAACCAATAAATTTGGTACCTTTCCTCACATAACTGAGTATTACAACGCGTTATAATACTCAGTAAATCCCGTAAGAATATTCGTTGTCGCAATGGCTGAAAGAAGCAACCCCATTATTCGACTAATGACACTGGCGCCACTACTACCTATAACTTTACTAATAGAGCCAGACAGTAGCATTAATATATAAACAACAACCAACACAGATAACATCACCAGAGCAGTTTGTATTTGCTCCCAAAGACTAAAAATTGTATTTTCAGTTAATAAAACAGCAGTTAATATTGCGCCAGGGCTTGCGATAGAGGGCATTGCAATAGGAAATATAGCTGTTTCCCTATCTGATTTAACAAGCAGCTTTAGCTCTTCTTCGGGCTTGCTTTCACCAAATATCATACTCAACGCAAATAAAAATAATACTATACCTCCTGATATTTGAAACGCAGGAAGAGGAATTGATAACGCTTTTAATAGTATTTCACCAATTACCACAAAAAAAATAAGTAAGCATGCAGATACCAATGTAGCCATTAAGGCTATACGACGCTTGGTTTTCTCTTCATATTTATCAGTGACAGCAACAAATACAGGCACAGTACCAATTGGGTCTATAACAGCAAAAAAAGTAATAAAAACAGCCAACAGATCTATCATTTATTTCCTACAAATAATTAACATCCATTTAGAAAGTAACATTTTTATTAAGTAAAATGGATTAATTTCTTTTAAAACCACAAATATAAAGGGGCTAAACTTGGCTTAATGAAAAGCTAGCAACTTCAAAAAAATTTATTGAATCTATTACTGTCAAATTTAGCTTTATAAACCCTTATTACATTTTGCATAAAAAAGCCACGCTCTAATAACTGTTAGAGTGTGGCTTTTGAATAGTTAAACACTATAAAACTAACTGATTTAATTATCCTATTTATTCAATAAGTTCCTTTCAAAAAACTCGGCCATCATGGTGTGGTAGTGCAGGGCGGTGCCTTTACCTTCGCTTAAGCTATGTGAACGATTTGGATATGAGAAAAACTCAAACTGTTTGTTGTGCTTAACTAACTCGTTAATTAAACGCTCAGAGCCTTGGTAATGCACGTTATCGTCGCCAGTACCATGTATGAGTAATAGCTTACCCGTTAGGTTTTTAGCAAACGTAATAGGCGAGGTATTATCGTAGCTCTCAGGGTCTGTATTAGGGTTACCCGCATAACGCTCTTGGTAAATAGTGTCGTATAAACGTATATCTGGCACTGGCGCTGAGGCTATACCCACTTTAAATTTATCACCATGACGGAACAATAAGTTAAGAGTTGAGCTACCGCCCCCTGAGTGCCCCCAAACACCAACGCGGTCGGTGTCTATTACATCCCAACGTTTTGCCATGGCATCGAGCGCATCCACTTGATCTTGCACGGTGATTGAGCCAATTTTTTTATAAATCGATTTGCGCCAATCACGGCCTTTTGGCGCGCGTGTGCCTCGGTTATCAACCGATGCGACAATAAAACCTTTTTGCGTTAACAGTGATTTATACAAGTAGCTATTGCCTTCAAAGCGATCTTGCACTGTTGAGCCCCACGGTTCACCGTATACGTAAAAAATAATTGGGTATTTTTTACTTTTATCCATGTTCTCTGGGAACATAATGTAGCCATCAAGCTCGGTGCCATCCTGCGCATTCACTTTAAAAAACTCATGACTTGGTAAGCTTTGCTCAGCGAGTTTTTCTTTTAGATCTTTATTTTCAACTAACGTTTTTACATTACTGTGATCGCTCACTTTAATGATTTCTTTAATTGGTGGCGCACCAAATTTAGAATAGTTGTGCATTGCCCATGAGGCATCTTTAGACATGTAATAGCTATTAGAGCCTTCAAACTCTTCAGGTGTTACACGCACAGGTTTACTACTACCATCAAGCGGTGTGCTGTATAAATAGCGTTGGCCTGGGTTTTCTGGCGAGGCGATAAAGTACATTACGTTTTTTTCTTCATTGATAGTGAGCATATCAACAATATCGTAATCGCCAGGCGTTAGGTCAATAATGGTTTTGCCATCGCGCGATACACGGTAAAGGTGACGCCAGCCATCACGTTCGCTGTGCCAAATAAAGAACTTACCGTCTTTTGACCAGTTAGCTTTGTAAAACCATTCAATAAAAGCATCGTCTTTATCTTCTAAAATTTTAGTAAGCTTTTGGTTTTGCCAATCAAAAAGCCATACTTTATTGTGATTTTGTGGCCGATTCAAATCTTGAATCATTAATTCATCGCCTGTGCCTGCCCAGCTAATACGCGGAATGTAGCGATCGCGATTATCACCTTCAAGTTTGGCCCAGCGCGTTTGTTTGTCAGCAAGGCTGACTACACCAACACGTACTGCTGAATTCGTTTCGCCAGCTTTAGGGTAAGGGAACTTTTTTAGAGTAGGGTAAAGCTCATCGGTGTTATTAATCATAGTGAAAAACTTAACGCCGCTAGTATCAAGCTGCCAATAAGCGATAGATTTATTATCAGGGCTCCATCTAAAACCATCAGCAATAGTGAATTCTTCTTCGTACACCCAATCAAAATTACCGTTAACAATAGTGGCACTGCCATCGGTTGTAAGCGCTGTTACGTCATTGCTGCCAACCGCTTGCATATAAATGTTGTTATCACGCACATAGGCTACTTTTGTGCTATCTGGTGAGAACTTAGCAAACATTAGCTTAGTTGGTTCAACGTCTGCGCCACCCAATTGCTGTAATTGGTTAGTCTCAAGATTGAGTAACCAAAAATCACCGCGGCTACGCGAACGCCATACTTGTTCACTATTGGTAAACACCATCAGCCATTTTCCGTCTTTTGACCATTGGTAGCTTTCGATTGCAAATGGCTCGTCTGCGCCTTCTGGCAGTAGCTTTTCAAACTCAACTAAAACTTTGCGACCAGTACCGTCAGCATTGTAAAATACAATGTCGTTACCTTTTACGCCGTGTTCTTTTTCGTTATCAGCTTTGTTATTATCAGCGCGATCATGGTCTTTTTTATCTTCTTCGCTTTCACGTTCTTCAAGTACCGTGTAACCGGTACCATCGTCGAGCCATTTAAAATAGCTGCTACGTTGTGCTTTAAATGCTTTGTCTTTATAAATTTTTTCTAGGGTAAGGGGATTGCTAATTTGATTCATTACTTTGGCCTCAGAGCTTGGTGTTACAGAGCAACCAGATAACGAAAGCCCAACCAGTACCGACAATACTAAAGCTGGGGATTTGAGTAATTTCATGTAGTGATCCTAAATGCGATTAGCGCTTATTGTAATTATTTACAAGTAGCATTACTTACACTTTAGCAAAAATTACATTTAAGATCTGAACGTTTATCGCATTAACTTAAGAGTTAACCCCAGAAATATTCAAGTTGGTTAAGCTGGTACAAAACGCAGCACTGGTAGAGTTTAATTGCCCACCTATACGAGATTAACCTAATTAAAACAATATTTAGGCAAAAAACTAACGAAAAGCACTTGGTAAAAAAGTGGTTTATCGTCAGATTTATCCATAAGTTGAGAAGTAACTTTTATCACAAGCTAAACTTTGTGGTGAGCGTTCAAAAATCTGTGCCATTAGTACCCTCCTCACATCGGGTAATTATTGATGAGATTTTTTGACATTTAAATTACATAGTTGCATTTAAGCCATGAACAGGCCACAGCAATTAATTAAACTACTGGGAATAATTAGTAAAGTTGTAATGGGGGTTTACACTTAGGATTCTTCATCCAACTCGAGTTGTGCTTTTTCTACGCTTTCTTGCGGAAGTTCCTTTTGCACAGAAACCCCTAACTCTTTAAATTCAGATGCTTGTTTTATTAAGTTCCCCTTGCCACGGTAAAGCTGCGAAAATGCTTTATCATAGCTTTCTTTTGCTTTATCAAGCTGCTTACCAACACCTTCCATACTGGTTAAAAAGCCATTTAGTTTACTGTAGAAACGCTCTGCACGGTTTGCTAACTCTTTTGAATATTTAGTTTGTTCTTCAAAGCGCCAAAGCTGCTTAACAATATTTAAACTCGTAAGCAGTGTAGTCGGAGTTGCAACTAAAATATTTTTTTCTATCGCTTGCTGATAAATATCGCTTTGATATTTAAGTGCTTCTACAAACGCTGACTCTATCGGTACAAACATAATAACGACCTCTGGAGAGTTTAGCCCAGGAAGTCTATCGTACGATTTATTGGCTAGTTCGTTAATACGTGCTTTAACCGCCTCTACGTGCTCTTTAATAGCTTGTTGAGCTTCGAGGTCGTTATCGGTATTCACGTAACGTGTATAGGCATTTAAAGATGTTTTAGCATCAATAACTAAGTGGCGTTTTTGTGGTAAATACACAACAACATCTGGCCGCAGGCGACCATCTTCAGTATTAAACGACACCTCGCGTTTATAATCGATTCCTGCGCGCAGCCCCGCACTATCAAGTACATTTTCTAACATTAGCTCGCCCCAGTTTCCTTGGGTTTTCTTTTGCCCTTGCAATGCATTACTGAGTTTGTCAGCTTGCTCGGTGATTGCTTGGCTTTTAGCTTGTAAATGTAGTAACTCAATTTTAAGAGCTTCACGTTGTTTAGAGTCTTCCACGTGGATTGATTCGAGTTTATCGCGAAACCCTTTTAGTTCTCCTTGCACTGGTTTTAAAAGCTGCTCAATGCTTTCTTGATTAAGGGTTTTAAACTTTTGTGACTTTTCTTCAAGTATTTGGTTAGCTAAGTTTTCAAATTCTTTTTTTAATAGTTCTTTGCTGTGATTGATATACTCAAGTTGTTCATTGAAGTGTAGCTGTTTTTGCTCAAGGGTACTTTTTATAGTACTTAAATCAACATCACGCTGGTTTAATTCATAACGAGCAGCAGTGAGTTCTCCTTCAGCCTTTTGCCAGAACTGCTTGTATTGCTGAGCATGCTTTTCTTGCTCTACAAAACGCGTTTTGAAATGTTGGGTTTCGTCACGTAACTCGCTGTAATCATCTTGAAGTTGTTGGTGTAAGGCCTCGGAGTTATTTAGTTTTTTTTGCTGCTCTGTAAATTGGCTTTGTAACAATTGATGGGCTTGATCAAGTTGTGATAATTGACTCGCTAGTCTTTTTTTATGTAATCGGGCCATAAGCCCTAAAGTTATAGCACCCGCGGCAAAACCTGCCCCTATACTTGGCCAATCTAAACTTGTAAGTAGCTGTATATACATAAATAAACTTTAATTATCCAAAAGACATATCATCATAACTAATTAGGCGAGGCCAAGATAGCGTAAGTAATAATTAATAACTTGATACCTATTTATTTAAAGCTCTGAGCATACCTACAAAGCGAAGATATACAAACAGCAGAGAGTACTGAGGAGGATCTAAATATGAAAAAACAGCTCCAGATTTATTAAAAAAATTATTTGTGTAAGTAATTAATCAGTTACGATATGTTCAGTTATCTCAAGAGTTATAGGCATAATCGAGTAGGGTGAGGCTTATGCCTCATCCCTCTCACAGAACCGTACGTACGGACCTCGTATACGGCTCCTGTACCCTTCACATTTTATCAACTTATTTCCTAAACGCCGATAAAGCAAGCCATCCCGTATTCACTTTTTCTATTGGATATAAACCAAGCTCCTCAAACCATTGGTTTGGCATCGATACACAAGATAAAGGGCTTAGTGAGTTACGCCACGAGTTCATCTTAATGAACTTAAACGGTGGCTTTTTTCCTAACTGCTTTAGTCGTCGATGTAGCCTTGATGGCTTCTTCCACAACCTCAGCTGTATTGCCCTTAGTCTTCGTCTGATCCAACCTGCCAAGGCTTTTAGCTCTCGTTTACAATTGGCTATACTAAAATAATTTACAAAACCGCGCACAACTGGATTTAGCCGTTTTATTACTTCTGCTAAATTTATGCCGCCGTTACGTTTTGTTAATTGCTTCACTTTTTGTTTAAACCCGATGAGTTTTGATGCTTGTATCCGTGTCCACTGGCTACCTATCTCTACTCCCAAAAACTTCACTCCTTTGCTGCTATGAGCAATATGGGTTTTATTTTGGTTCACGGTTAATTTCAAGTCTCGCTCTAGTATCTGGGTGGATGCCTTAAGTGCTTCTTGCGCTGCTTTTTCTGTGCTGCACAAAATCAAGATATCATCTGCATACCTCACTATTCGGTGATTACGCTTTTTCATTTCTTGATCGAAAGCATCTAGGTAGATATTGGCCAATAACGGGCTAATTACGCCACCTTGTGGGCTTCCTATCGTACTAGCCTCCCAGTGTTCACCTATCATTACTCCGCTTTTTAAGAACTGATTAATCAGTTTTAAAATACTACCGTCCGTCACTTTGCGTCTAACACTCCTAATTATCAAAGCATGATCAAGCAGGTCAAAACACTTCGACAAATCCATGTCTACGACCCAGTCGCGATGGTATTTACGGATAAATACACTTGCTTTACTGATAGCGTCATGACAGCTTCGTTTCGGCCTATACCCATAACTCGATGGGTGAAAGTCGATGTCGAATATCGGTTGGAGTATGTTCAATAGTGTTTGTTGCACTATTCGGTCTCGAACTGCGGGGATACCTAGCATTCTGACACCGCCATCATCTTTGGGTATTTCCACCCGTTTGACAGGTTGTGCCCTATATTGCTTGGTTTGCAGCTCAAGTTGCAGTTGTTTTAAGTTTGCTTCTAAATTCAGGGCGAATGCGCCTACGGTCTGCCTATCTATTCCGGCCGCTCCTTTAGCTGCTTTCACTTTTTTGAATCCCTTGTACAGGTTATTAATGTCTAATAATTGTCCGTACAAGCTGTAGTAAACTGTCATTTTCTGCCTTTGCTTGCGGTATGTCTGCTCGTGTCACTCTACTTATCGCTGATTCTTCATGATGACATTAGGTGTGCTAGCCTTTTTTGGCAATCTGCCTAAGTGGTCAGTCATTACTCCATTGCTCGCCCTTCAATTCTCAGCGTCTACATTCCTGTTTGGCCGTCATATTTTGGCTATTTCCGTCGAAATACTTGTGAGCCGATAAACAAAAGTTCCCGTCTTTCATACGCTTAAAGAATACTTCCCCCCTTCGCAATCAATTAAAGCTTTTGGCTAAAGTTGACCCCATCAAACATAATGTTGATGGTCGGCTTGGTTTTCCCCTCCACACCATTACTGGCTTTCATCGGCCTAGCCTTACTCACTACTACGGGTTCATCTGCCACCTCACACCGACACTAAATCTTGGCTTTCACCTTGAATTTAGGCCACTTACTCTCATTAAGTTTAGATGCCAGGCTTCCCCAGTTACTGCACTGGCTCCCTGTTAGAAATCCCACCCTCAAGCACAGTATTGGTCTGACTAAGTATAGGGCGTTGCGCTATTTTGCACGCTGACCCACCAATACTGCCGAAACAGGTTACGGTTAGTTGTGTACCTCTAACTTCTTATGGCTTCCTTCAGACCCCACCGTTGGCCAGTGACGCCCTTGCCATTCAGATTATCTTCCCCTTAGTCAGGGTGATAAGGCATCTTTCAGCCTATCGGGTTTGCCAGCTTCGCTGGGCAAACAAAAAAGCCAGCTCAATATGAGCAGGCTCAATCATTACTAAATTCAGTAACCAAACACGGAAATCAACATGATGCTTATCGTAAACTGCAATTTAACAACAAGCATAATAATAGACGCCACTTTTTAAACTTAGTTCAAAAATAATTTAAAAATAATTCAGCGAATAAAAATACAAAGCTATGGCTAAGTTGTAGGCATAAAAAAAGCCAGCTCAATATGAGCAGGCTCAATCATTACTAAATTCAGTAACCAAACAGGGAAATCAACATGATGCTTATCGTAAACTGTAATTTAACAACAAGCATAATAGTAGACGCTACTTTTTAAACTTAGTTCAAAAATAATTCAGCGAATAAAAATACAAAGCTATGGCTAAGTTATAGGCATAAAAAAAGCCAGCTCAATATGAGCAGGCTCAATCATTACTAAATTAAGTAACCAAACACGGAAATCAACATGATGCTTATCGTAAACTGCAATTTAACAACAAGCATAATAATAGACGCCACTTTTTAAACTTAGTTCAAAAATATTTAAAAATAATTCAGCGAATAAAAATACAAAGCTATGGCTAAGTTGTAGGCATAAAAAAAGCCAGCTCAATATGAGCTGGCTCAATCATTACTAAATTTAGTAACCAAATAGGGAAATCAACATGATGCTTATCGTAAACTGCAATTTAACAACAAGCATAATAGTAGACGTCACTTTTTAAACTTAGTTCAAAAAATATTTAAAAATGATTCAACAAATAAAAAGACAAGGCTATAGCTAAATTATAGGCATAAAAAAGCCAGCTCTATATGAGCTGGCTCAATCATTACTAAATTTAGTAACCAAATTGGAAATCAACAAGGTACTTACTTTTAACTTTGGCTTAACAACAAACATAATAGTAGATGCTGGTTCTTTAACTTATCTTGAATTCAAGTATTAAGTGCAATCATTATGCAGCCACCAGAACTTCTGATTGCCCCGTAAATAATTCATGAGGGGTTTTATACCCTCTTGTTTTTCTTGGCCGATGGTTGAGCTTATCAACTGCCGCCTGTATCTCTGCTTCACTTAGCGCCATAAAGTCAGTTCCCTTGGGGAAGAAGCGTCTAAGTAAGCCGTTGGTATTCTCATTTATGCCCCGCTCCCATGATGAATAGGGATGAGCAAAATACACATCAGCTTCTAATTTTTGTGCAACATGCTCATGGTGAGCAAACTCTTTTCCATTATCTAACGTCACGGTAATAACCTTACCTTTATATGGTGTCATACACGTGATCAGCGCATCGGCTGTTATTTTCGCATGCTTGCTTTCAATTCTGTGAACGACTGTATATAACGTTTTACGTTCAACCATTGTGACAAGCGCATTTTTACGCCCTTTACCTATCACTGTATCGCCCTCCCAATCACCAATCCTAGACTTTGAATCCACAATACTTGGGCGTTCATCAATGCTGACTCGATTAACTATCTGTCCACGTTTATCATAGCTTCCATAGCGTTTTTTATACTTTTTACATGCACGAGTGAGTGTCTTATGTAGCTTGCCACCACGAGCCTTGTCTCTGTAAATATATTGATAAATTGTTTCATGATGTAAAACGACCTGTTTCTCTAAAGCTAAGCGGCCTGCCACTTGCTCAGGGGAAAGTCCGTCATGCAACAATTTATTAATCCAGTGAGTGACGTCCTCTGTTAACTTACTTGCTTTGAAAGATGACTTACGTCTTTGTTCAGCAAAGTTATTGGCTTGGTTAGGCCGATAGCCTTTAAGTCCTTTATTGCGTTTTAGCTCTCTAGAAATAGATGACGGTGAACGAGTTAGTTCTTCAGCTATCTGCTTTTGGTTATTTCCTGCTTTTATTAACGCGTAAATCTGGTATCTTTCTTCTTGTGTCAGCTGTTTATATTTCATTAAAGCAATTTCCTTTGGCGAGAAAATGGCCGAATTATAACAGCTGGCCATCTAATCTGAGAAATTGCACTTATTATCCGAATTTAGGTATCTAAGAACTTAACCTTTTAATAAAGAAAGCATTTGTTCCTCATTGAAATCATTAAAATTCATAACCTTATCGGTAAATAAAACATCAGCAAGTGCTTGTTTATTTTGCTGCATTCTAAATACCTTTTGCTCGATAGAATTATTCATCATTAATTTATAAACAAAAACAGGGTTTGTTTGGCCAATTCGATAAGCGCGATCAGTGGCTTGATTTTCAACAGCAGGGTTCCACCATGGGTCAAAGTGGATCACGGTATCGGCCTGCGTTAAATTAAGTCCAGTACCGCCAGCTTTGAGGCTTATTAAAAATATAGATGTTTGGCCGCTGGTGAACTCACTAATCACTTTATCCCGATGGCGGGTTTGCCCGGTAAGTAGACTAAAATCAATTTCTTGTGCTTTTAAGCGTTCTGCTATTAACGCCAATGCTTTAGTAAACTGACTAAATATTATCACTTTTTTGTCTGTACTTAACATTCTAGGAAGGTGAGAAGAAAGCCACTCTAACTTAGCGCTATCTGCTGAGCTTTGAGAATCGACAAGCTTTGGATGGCAACATACTTGTCTAAGTTTTAATAGGGCCTCTAGAAAAGCTAATTTGCTTTTATTAACGCCTTGCTCTGTAAATAAGTTAACTAATTTTTTTTCAAGTGACTGGGCAATTTCTGAATACATTTTTTGTTGTTTGACAGTAAATTCAAATTCTTTAATAAGTTCTGTTTTTTGCGGAAGTTCTTTAACGACTTGCGCTTTGGTGCGCCTTAATATGAAAGGTAAAATAAGGGTTTTTAATTGAGCCGCTTTTTCTGAGTCTTGCTGTTTTTCAATTGGGACTTGGAAGTGTTGTTTAAAATGACTCGGCGTTCCAAGTAAGTTCGGCATAGCAAAATCGAGTAATGACTTTAGTTCAAATAAGTTATTTTCAATTGGTGTACCACTTAAACACAATTTAAAATCAGCATTTAAACGTTTAACTAAGCGCGAAACTTGCGCCGTTTCGTTTTTTATATACTGTGCTTCGTCTAATATTATATTTTCAAAATACAAAGGCGAGTAATAGGCTATATCACGTTTTAAAAGCGGGTAGGTGGTAATAATACAATTTGCATGAGCCAGTTGCTGTAATTGTTCAACTCTGGCGGCACCAAAAATGGTGGTGACTTTAAGGTTTTCACTAAACTTATTGATTTCACTTTGCCAGTTGCCTACTAAGGTCGTAGGGCAGACAATCAAAGATGGACCTGCTTGTTGGAACTGAACTTGATCAGCTAAAAAAGCAATTACCTGAAGCGTTTTCCCAAGCCCCATATCATCAGCGAGTATACCGCCCAACTGATGCCGCTTTAAAAAACTTAACCACGCAATACCTTGTTGTTGATACTCCCTTAATTGAACATCATGTTTTAAACCATATTGCGTAATAGTCCGTGTTTGGTGTTTTTGTTCAGTAATTTCATTAAAATAACGTTTAAGTTTATCATCAGTAAAGTAGCTATTAATGGCTTCAAAGCTTAACAACTCTTGTAAGTACGATACTGGGAAAATGAACTCACTTCGGGTTTTAATAAATTCAAACTGATCTTTAAACTGCTGCAACAAGTAAAAGGCGCGTTTAGTAATTACAGTAAAGCCATGCCCTTGTGGGAAATAATAAAATAATTCGCTTTGTCTATTCAATGAATGATAAAAGTTATTATCATTATTAAAAACACCCGACCCCACATTCTTTTGGATCATTATTTTACCAACTACTTGATGGCCTTTCCCTCGTTTTAATTCAAGCTCTACAGGTTTAACGACGTGATTGGATATTGGCTGGAGTATATTTACTTGCCATCCATGATCTTTGAGTTGTGGGATAATTTCATTATTGAACCAATGATTGTATGCACCTGTTTGTTTATTAAATAAAAACTCATTTTGTAAAGGGGCTTTACACTGCTCAAATCCAATATTTACTAACTCGTTCGTAACCGTATTTTCAAGAGCCGTATTTATTAATTCAGCAGGGGCAGTGCCAAGCTCAAACGATTGATTACTATAATTAAATAATACCTTAAGCAAAATAGTCCCTTGAGTAGATGATACATTCAATATAACCGGCGATTTAATTGAATTTGTTATCTGCTTATTATGAGGGTGTGGGATTAGCTCAGGGCCAAAATTATCTGCTAACTGTTTATAAATACGGTCAAAGTTAGTGTCATGCAAACTCGGCATCGCTTTTAAATGGCTAATTTCGTTACTACTAAGTGGAGTGCGAATACGGCCTATTTTTAAATTTTCAAAATCAAAATAGGTTGGTGGGGTGGTGTGTATAAGTACCCATTGTTTAGCTTCATCAAGCTGCATATTTAAACTAGTTAGCTTTTTATTATGTTGCCAACTAAATGTTAAAGCTTGGGTATTATGTGCTTTTATAGGCTCTCTTGAGCGCTGAAAAAAGAGTCTTTGTGTAGCAATAAGTTGTTGTAAAGCATCAAACCCCCATTGCCCCTGAAGTGTTAAGCTACCAATGGTATTTTGTGAACGGATCCAGGTATACAGCCTAAAGTCAGTTTCTAATAAATTAGCAGGAGTTACAAAACTATTGAGCTGTTGATCCGTTAAATTTCGCCCCAGAGTGTAATTATGGTTGCTACTTTTATTAGCTACTTTAGGGGTTAATATTAATTTACCATGCTCAATGTCTAATACAAATAATAAAACTTGCTGAGCATCTGAGTTTTGTTGCTGCTTAATACTACTTAATTCTCTGAGCCAGTCATTAATAAAGTAGTCTTCACCGTAGCTGCCCGAATGCTCTACTTTTAGCTTTAGTAGCACAGCTGCAATATGTCTGCATTTTGTTTTTGCGTTGCAAGAACAGTGGCTATCCACAGAGTAACCAGTAGGTAACTTAGTGATCTCGATGTGTTGAGTGTATGTACTTCCTGTATTAGTTAATATCGATGCATCAATGACTGAAAAATCGCGATTATGCTCAAGCCAATTAATTTGCCCACTAAGAAGATACTGTTTTGCTTTTTCTAAGACTCGGGGTGTAAAAAGCTTTTTAATAAAACGATCAGAAAGTTGAAACTGAGTTGCTTGCTCTTGTTTTATTTCTTCAAAAATTGTCAGTAAATCTGTTTTTGATAAGTTAGCAGACATTGTGCTTTATGCAGTCATATTAAAAAAATAATTAAACCAGTATATGGTTTTTAAGTCCTGAGCTAAAGCAATTATAAAAACAATATAACTGGTAAGATCTGCGGACTTAGTAAAAAATCGGTTTATAGCAAATAGCTAGAAAAAAATGAGGTTAACAACAACAAGCCCACAAGTTATAAACAACTTAACAACAAAAAAGGGGCGTTACAGATCAGTTTTTTACCAGCTAGTTAGAAAAAGAAGGAAGTTGAATTGGAAAGGGGCTATAAGTTAGTAAAAATGTGATCTGTGCGGCAAAATAAGCCTATATATGATGGATATTATATGAGAGAGATCACAATTTTACTAACTTACTCCTTACTTAGATCAGCTTTTTACTAAGTAATTTAACTTTATGGATCAGTATTATATCAACTAGTTAAAACCATTAAGTAATTTAGTTAATTGCTCTAAACGCTTGTCAGTCATGACTTTATTATCAATTTTAATTGAAACGTCACCACTTTTAAGATTGCGTTGAACGGTAATAAAGTTATTTTCTAATACTGCTTCGCGACGTGGCTGCCCAGCAGGTTCTGTTGTTAAGCGTTTTGTAATGACTGTAGAACGTTTTTCATCACTAGTAATAAGTGATAACTCTTCATTTTGAGCAAGTTCATCAACTAACGCCATAAACGCTTTAGGGTCACGCTCCTTGGCACTAATAAGCTTTTTGGCGACTTCACGACCTACGTGGTTAGCGGTGGGATAAAGTGCTAGAACTGTTGCAGGAATATTTTCATGAGCTTTAATCGCATCAGCAATAGCGGTGTGAGAAACCCCTTCTAAATGTGCAACCTCGCGATAAGAACCTTTCTTACCTTTAGCGATCAGTTCTTGCTTAGTTTGCTGATAGGCTTGCCCTAATTCCCATAAGCTTGGAGCGATGTACTGATCAGATGAAACTGCTAAAATTTTGGCGTCTTGATCAGTAAAATCACTTGAACTAAGTACCAAGTAATCTGCATTACTTAAAATACATGCCTTACGACGGCGCGAACCTGCAAGTACAAGCATCTCATTGCCATTATCCCAACATAGGGCTGGATGTTGGTTACGACCATCTTCAGCAATTGCAGGAAGAATATCAGAGACTGATTTTTCATTAAGTAATGATTGCACACGTCGGTTTTTGCCATATACAGACGTAGTCGTTTCAATATCAGCAGATGGGACCACTTTGCAAACTAGTGTAATTTGGCGATTTGGATCACTCGGTGCAGGCATGCTTATTACATCACCAGCATTTGCTTTTTCAAGTAATGCATCAAGACTACTATTTTCAATATCCGTTGCGAAAGGGTCTAAGCGGGTATCATTTTTACGTTTTTTAGCCATTATTATAAACTACCTTACTTAGCATTATTTAGTTGAGATTGTGTTGAAACCCAATTTGAACGCATCAGCATTTCGAGTTCATCAACCACATCTTTTATATTTTCTTGGGCACGCATTAAAGATTCTCTGCTAGCTAAACTATCAGATGTTTTTTGATCAAATATAGTATTAAACGATGATGAACTAGCTGTAATTGCAGAACTATGATTTATTGGGTAGCTCATAACTTGACGGCCAAAAGCACTGCGTACATCCTTTACAATGTCACGTTGTGAGTGATTGCCTTTTACATAATTTGTTACTAGAAATTGCATGAAGTCCCATCCTTCATGACCTAAAGCAGCCACTGTATGATAGATTTCTCCAAGACGTTTTAAATATTTATTATTAGCATCAAAATCAACAGCTTCAGGATGAACTGGAATTAACATTGCAGTTGAAGCCATTAATGCGTTATAAAACAAAAAGTTAAGTGAAGGTGCTGTATCAATTAAAATAATATCAAATTGATCTTGTACTGGTTCTATAACTTTTTCTAGCAATTTGTGGTAATGCCTGGTTTTATCATAACTCGAACTATCTTTTAACAGAGTTGCTGTCTCATGCTCAAAGTAAAAATCATCCATACCTGAAGGAAGAATACGAATATTAGGTATGTGAGTAGGCAAAAACGAATTAGTAACAAGATCTGGCCATGTTTCATCCGAATCAAGTTCGATGCAATCGCGCATCAAGTCACCAACGGTTATTGGTTCAGGTTCACTGGCGGGAAAGAAACTAGAAGATGAACCCTGTGGATCCAAATCAATAATACCAATGCGATAACGTTTAATATTTGTTGTTGCAAGTGCTGCTGCAATATTAACCATACTAGTTGTTTTACCACAGCCACCTTTTAATGAATTAATCACAATAACTTGTAATTTATCATCAGTGGTACGATGGTCTGGCTTAATATCCATAATATCTGCCATGGCAAAGATATTAACTAGTGTATAAGCATAATGCCCATTTGCGCCTCTTTTGATATCTAGATTATCAAAATCACCGTTATCATGGCGACGTTTTAAAGTACGATTATTGCAACCTAGAAGATCTGCTGCTGCTTTTTGGGTATATGTTCTTAATTCTTTTTCATCAGATTTTAAATGGGCACGGTAATGTTGAATTCGACCCTCTAATGATTTTTCAGCAACTTCAGCCGTTGCCTTTAGAAGGCGATAGGTATCTAGTGCACTATTATTAATTGACATACTTTATTCCTCAAAGTTAGGCTTCAAGTGTAATGTCCATTCAAATAACTGTAAACAACTATTTTTAGCGACATCGCTTTTATTTGTAATCATAATTAAAAGTCGGTAATAAAATTTAATATTGCTTAGTATAATTAATAAGATTAAGTATGGTTAAGTATATAGGTAGTAAAGGTTAAGAGTTAAATTAAAGTACTTAAACTACTGATTTTTATAAATAAGTTTCATTTAATTAGATCATGATTATACTTGGTTAAGATCCGATCTTTTCTAACTCCTGGATCGAGATATTACTAACACTAAAAAAAAATAGTAAGTTATGCACAGCTTAAGCACAGATGTATGCACTAAAAGACTACTTGAGATCAGTTTTTTACTAAGATAATTAGAAAGTTATGCACTTATAAGTTACTTTAAAGAGTGATTAAATTAGTAAGGATCAGATCTTTAGTAAGTACAGATCAGATCTATTAGCACTACGTAATCATTTATCCACAAGGGTAATTAAGAAAATGTAAATTGTCGTGTTTTTTTTAAAAAAATTAAATATCACAGGACATTAATTGCTATAATCTAAAACTGAGTTAGTAAAATTTAGCTTTATAAGAACTTAGTTAGTAAAAATATGATCTGAAAATAGTTAAAGTAACGATTGCTTAGTAAAATAATGATCCTCTCCTTTTATTTAATCTGAGATCAGTTTTATACTAACTTAATCAGTTAACTTTTTTCATTTTATGTGTTGTTATAAGATGTCACAACAAAATTGGAAAAAAATAATGAGCCGAAAGGTTAACATCTCAGTAGATAACTTACCTGATACATTAAGGGGTCAGATCCACGGGGTGGAAAGTGCAATCGATAATGAAAGTCTTGCACTGTTTACAGATAATAAAGATGTGCGCGTATCAATAGAAAACGTGGCTCATGGGTTACGTGCTTATTCAAATACCTTCAATCATTATGATTTATGGGGGCGTTTTGTTCGTTCTGGACATAAAAAACTTCCTTTAGAAGAAGCCCCTAAAAAAACAATAATAACTCGCAAAATTTCTGAGAAAGTCGATGGAATTCTTTATGATGGTGAAATTAAGATAACGCCTGCGGTTGTCAGTTCGCGAAAAGATGGTGAAGATGTTGAGTATTTAGTATGGCCATCTGATAGAGAAGAAAAAGTTGAACGAGCGCTTATTCGTTTAGCATCAAAAGGAAAAATTGTAAAAATTAACTTTAAGTCTGGAATTCAGTACGCTGTTGTTTTTTCAATGAATGAATTAGCACAAGAGCTTAAAGCTGTTGGTCAATCTATGCCATACCCGCAGATAAAAGAATCTTTAGAAGCATTACAAGGTTCAAAGCTTTCATTTAAATATTCTGCTACTGATACTAAAAATACAAATATTGATGATTCATTTTATGAGTCAAACATGAACTTTTTATCATCACTACATTTTAGCGGTAAAAAAGGGCAGGGCGGCAATGTAAAATGTGTTGCGTGTTTAAATGCATTTGTCCATAACATGATTGATAATCTAGAGTATAAAGGTTATTACTTTAATAGTGCGCAAGAATTAAAACGCGGATTATCTCGTTGGATGATGTTGCGACTTTATCATCTTTGGCGTTATGCAGCACCGGGGAAAACATACCACTTTCGATTACTCTCAATAATGGAAAAGTATGGTTCAATTTACTCAACTGATGATATAACTGAGAATAAATTAAAAGCATTACGTCGTGACATGACGACAACAATGAAAGATTTAATTGAAAAAGGCGCTATCTCTGAATATAACATTACTAATGTAAAAGATGATAAAACAGGAAATATTGTTGATTACACTTATGAAATGTATCCCTCTGATCAATTCTGCGATGAAATTCTGACACTTAATAAACACAATAAGCGAATTGAAATCCAAGGTGGGAAACGGATTATTGAGAATGCTGTGTTAATTGATGAAGATAAGTTAGAAGAGATTGTTGAAGATAGTAATTAAATATCAGAAGGCTTATATCTATTTATAAGTCTTCAATTATTTTGTTTTAGTGCGTTATAGATTTAGCTTTGTGAAGTAAATCCCTTAATGAATAACATTCCCACCCATTTAACATAATCTATTTATCTATTTGTTCCAAATAAAGTCTATCAATGAGGTAATCATATTCTCGTTTTCGTGGATGACTTTGTGGTTTTATATAATCTGACAATCTGCCTATTTTAACATCTGGTTCTGGGTTAATTAAAATAAACGGCAATGCGGCACTAACATGATATCGGTTTGTTGCTGTATATCGTATATTTACTTGTGGGCTCACTCTGGTTGGCCGACGAATTCGTAGCTTTTCTTTTTCAGGTAAACTCGCAACACGCCTTTGCTCTTGTGCGACAAGCGATTGCCAATTATGTTGGTCAATCATTCGTGGGTTAGAATAATTAGCTGATTTTTCGAGCATAGCCAATGCCATCTTCTTTGTAAGGGTTTTTGTTGCGTGTTTATGCATCCATGTAAACCTTAATGAAAAAGGGGAGTCGGTTTCAAAATGTACTTTACGATAAGCTGCTAATGTTATTAAATTAGGAACTGCATTATGAACGGCTTCAAAACGTGCATTGTTATTATCAATAGATAAAACACATTCTTTAAAAGCAGCTTTAGCTTTATTAAGCTGATGTATTCGGGCTGTGAGTGCCTTTTTATCAGCATTTTTTAATATTAATATTCCAGGGTGACGCTTTAAAACACGACTACTTAATCCAGGTTTTTTATAAATATCAGTATAGGCTTTTAAAATAGATTTTTGAGCTACTTCACCAGATAACCTTGTAGTTTCAATTATACTTGGTATGTTTTTTTCATCATTACTATTTATATCAGGTAACTGGTAATAGTGTGCACTGGAATACTCATACTCACTGATATCGTCTATAAATAATTGAGTCAGATCATTTAATAAATCGAACTGACTACGAATTTGAACTTTTCCAACCATAAGAACACATCATACCATTTTTAAGGATGATGAATATCTTAACATGATCCTAATCAGGCACAAGCTAACTGATTACTTTTATTAAATTTCACTCTGTTGCTAAGTTCCAGCACATATTAATAATGTATGATGTGTTCTTTAGTTGGTGTGTTTGATCTTTCGATATAATAAATGACAGGGCACCAAATCTACTATTAGCTATTTTTTATTCTAGGTTGAATTGGCACTTATTTTGGAGCCATATAACTACATTAATGTCCGAAGGTGAGAGAAATCTTCATAACATTAAATATTTATCCTGGCTAGTTTTTGGTTACTTTTAGTTAAGTATTGCTGTAAAGTTTGGATTACACACATCACATTTTATAGTATGATGTGTTCTTTTACTTCTGTATATACATGTGATTTTTTAATAGTCTTTACTTAACCTTATTAACTTTACTTAAAGTATAATAATCATAGTGTTACTTAATTATTAGTTCAAAGCTTAATTATCGAATCATAAAGAAACACCTCAAAATCCACTATGGATTTTATCTCATTACTAAATAATTGATAATTATCGAATATAGTCCTTGAACCAGGGGGCTTGTTACGTTAATTTTCATATAAGCACTCAATGTAGGAATGAGGAATTAACATGCAGTCGTGGAACCCAAATAGCTGGAGAGATTACCCAATACTTCAGCAACCACAGTACCCAGATAAAGAAGTATTACAAACGGTCGAAAGCCAATTAAAAAGTGCACCACCTTTAGTTTTTGCAGAAGAAACTCGTAGCTTATTTAAGCAACTCGAGGATGTATGTGAAGGTCGTGCCTTTTTACTACAAGGTGGTGATTGCGCTGAATCATTTAGTGATTTTAATGCAGCCAATATCCGCGATACATTCAAAACACTATTACAAATGGCCGTAGTGCTAACTTATGGCGGTAAATGCCCAGTAGTTAAAATTGCACGTATGGCGGGCCAATACGCAAAGCCACGTTCAGCAGATATGGAAACCATTAATGGTGTATCATTACCATCTTATCGTGGTGACATCATTAATAACTTTGAATTTACTGAAGCTTCGCGCATACCTGATCCGCAACGCTTAATGACAGCTTATCATCATAGTGCAGCTACACTTAACTTACTACGCGCATTTGCCCAAGGTGGTCTTGCTGACTTGCATCAAGTGAATCGTTGGAATATGGGCTTTGTAGCTGCTAATCCACTTAAAGAAAAATACCAACAGCTTGCTGATAAAATTCAAGACGCTCTTGAATTTATGGAAGTGTGCGGTATCAATTCAACTATTGCGCCAAGCTTAAAAGAAACCGACTTATATACATCTCACGAAGCGTTATTACTCGGTTACGAAGAGGCACTTACTCGCCGCGACCATTTATCAGGCGACTGGTATGATTGCTCAGCTCACTTTGTTTGGATTGGTGAGCGCACTCGTCAACTAGACCACGCTCACATTGAGTTTTTTAAAGGTATTAAAAACCCAATAGGTGTTAAAGTGGGCCCAAGTATGGACCCAGATGAACTAATTCGTTTAATTGATGCGGTAAACCCAGATAATATTCCAGGTCGTATTACTTTAATTACGCGTATGGGCGCTGATGTACTCCCAGAAAAGCTGCCAGCCTTAGTGCGTAAAGTACAACAAGAAGGCCGCAAGGTAATTTGGAGTTCAGATCCTATGCATGGCAATACTGAAAAAGCCAGCTCAGGGTACAAAACACGTAGCTTTGACAATATTTTACGTGAAATAAGCCAATTCTTCGCGGTTCATAAATCTGAAGGATCGTACGCAGGCGGTGTTCACCTTGAAATGACGGGTCAACACGTAACAGAATGTACAGGGGGAGCCTACGGATTATCTGACGATGATTTAGCCCAGCGTTACCGTACACAATGTGATCCACGATTAAATGCAGATCAAGTACTAGAACTTGGTTTTTTAGTTGCTGACTTATTGAAAGATTCTCGTAAATAATATTTATTTATACTTTAAAAAGCCGCAAAAGCGGCTTTTTTTGTTTTTATTAATTTCACGTTAGCTAGTACTTACGTCGCACAAGATTTGTGTCTGAAATAATTTTAGCCGATATTTCTTCAACCGAATGATGTGTTGAATTTAAAAAAGCAAGCTTATGTTTTTTATAAAGCATTTCAACTTCTCTTACTTCAATACGACACTGCTTTAATGAAGCATATTTTGAGTTTGCCATGCGGCGCTGGCGAATATCAGCTAGGCGTACCGGGTCAATCGTTAAACCAAATAATTTATGTTTATAATCTACTAAACAAGTAGGTAACTTGCCGGTTTCTAAATCTTCCTCGGTAATTGGGTAATTGGCTGCTTTGATCCCATATTGCAATGCTAAATATAGGCTAGTAGGGGTTTTACCACTGCGACTAACGCCAATTAAAATGATATCAGCCTCAGAATAGTTTTTAATATTAGCACCGTCATCGTTTGTTAAGGCGTAGTTAACGGCATCAATTCTAAAGTCATAATTTTTTTCATGCATTGAATGAGTTCGGTGCATTTTTGGTACGGGTGCAACAGCTAGTTCCTTTTCTATCAAACCACTATAAGTTGATAAAAAATCATAACTGACCGCACAGGATGAATTTATAATCTCACTTAATGAATGATTAACAAAGGTGTGAAAAACAAAGGGTTGTTCACCATCACGTTGCGCCGTTTTATCTATGAGGTTTTTTACTTTGTGCGCTTTTTCTTCAGTTTCAACAAATGGAATTGTCTTATGATTAAACTCAACAGGAAATAATGACAGTGTTGCATGGCCAAATACTTCTGAAGTAATCGCTGTACCGTCTGATATATAAAATGCAGTTCTCATATTTAACCTTTTTATTACTTTTATCTATAAAATAGGGGGCTTCACGGTTTACGTGAACAGTATTGCCAGTGTAGAATGAAGATGGCCTTTTTAGAAGGTTTTCTTTCCTAACTCTCACAGTTATTACTACAATTTGTTTATGGAGAAAGATCCGTGCAAGAATACGTTCTCTGGTATCAAGAGCTTGGTATGCAAGATGTTCCTCGTGTTGGTGGTAAAAATGCCTCACTCGGAGAAATGATTTCAAACTTAGCTAACGCAGGTGTTCAAGTGCCTGGTGGTTTTGCAACAACCGCTGAGGCATTTAATGAATTTCTAGACCAATCAGGTCTCAATGCAAAAATTCACGATATATTAGACACGCTCGATGTCGATGATGTGAATACACTTGCCAAAGTCGGCGCTGAGATTCGTCAGTGGATTATCGACACCCCATTTCAACCTAACCTAGATAAAGCCATTCGCGAAGCATATACCCAATTACATGGTGATGCGGCAGCCGATGTTTCATTTGCAGTTCGCTCATCTGCAACAGCAGAAGATATGCCAGACGCTTCTTTTGCAGGTCAACAAGAAACCTTTTTGAATGTACGCGGCATCGATTCAGTAATGATCGCTATTAAGCATGTATTTGCTTCTTTGTTTAATGACCGTGCAATTTCGTACCGTGTTCATCAAGGCTATGACCATCGTGGCGTTGCCTTATCGGCAGGTATTCAACGCATGGTACGTTCTGACAAATCAGCTTCTGGTGTTATGTTCAGCATTGATACTGAATCAGGCTTTGAAGATGTAGTATTTATTACATCAAGTTATGGTTTGGGTGAAATGGTGGTACAAGGTGCTGTAAATCCTGATGAATTTTATGTTCATAAACCAACATTAGCAAAAGCAAAGCCCTCAGTCGTTCGTCGTAACATCGGCTCAAAAGCTATTCAAATGATTTACTCTGCTGATCAAGAGCACGGTAAGCAAGTTGAAATTGTTGACGTAGACAGCGCACTATCAAATAAGTTTTCTATTACCGATGCTGAAGTAGAAGAACTGGCAAAACAAGCTGTTATTATCGAAAAGCACTATGGTCGCGCGATGGATATCGAGTGGGCAAAAGACGGCAACGATGGCAAGCTTTACATTGTTCAAGCTCGACCAGAAACTGTACGATCTAACGAAGATACAAACGTTATGGAGCGTTTTCAGCTAAATGGTTCAAGCAATATTATTATTGAAGGGCGTGCTATCGGCCATAAGATAGGCTCAGGAGTTGTGCGTGTTCTTGATTCAATCGCTGAAATGGACCAGGTACAACAAGGTGATATTTTAGTCACCGACATGACAGACCCTGATTGGGAACCAATCATGAAACGTGCAGCGGCAATTGTCACAAACCGCGGTGGACGTACTTGTCATGCGGCAATTATCGCCCGTGAACTAGGTATTCCTGCTGTAGTGGGCTGTAGCAATGCAACTGATTTAATTAAAGCAGGTCAAGAAGTTACCGTATCGTGTGCTGAAGGCGACACGGGCTATATATATGAAGGGCTATTAGATTTTGAAATCATCACCTCGCGTGTTGACGAAATGCCTGAACTACCGATGAAAGTTATGATGAACGTGGGTAACCCCGATCGTGCATTCGACTTTGCTCGCTTGCCACACTCAGGTGTTGGGCTTGCCCGTTTAGAGTTTATCATCAACCGTATGATTGGTGTTCACCCTAAAGCACTTATTAATTTTGATGCTCAAAGTGAAGATTTGAAAGCTGAAATTACCGATATGATTGCCGGCTATGAATCTCCTGTTGAGTTTTACATTACTAAGCTCGTTGAAGGCATTTCAACATTAGGTTGCGCATTTGCACCTGAACGCGTAATTGTTCGTATGTCTGATTTTAAATCAAACGAGTATGCTAACCTTGTTGGCGGGCAACAATACGAACCGGATGAAGAAAACCCAATGATTGGTTTTCGTGGTGCTGCACGATACATTTCAGAATCTTTCCGCGACTGTTTTGCCCTTGAGTGTGAAGCAATAAAGCGTGTTCGTGATGAAATGGGAATGGCTAACATTGAGATCATGATCCCATTCGTTCGTACCCTCGAAGAAGGAAAACGTGTAATTGAATTACTTGAAGAGCATGGTCTTAAACGTGGCGAAAATGGCTTAAAAGTAATCATGATGTGTGAACTGCCTTCAAACGCATTACTTGCTGAAGAGTTTTTAGAACATTTTGACGGGTTTTCTATAGGCTCAAACGATTTAACTCAATTAACACTGGGTCTAGATCGTGACTCTGGCCTAATCGCACATTTATTTGATGAGCGTAATCCAGCGATCAAAAAACTATTGTCTATGGCAATCCAAACAGCTAAAACAAAAGGTAAGTATGTTGGTATTTGTGGTCAAGGTCCTTCTGATCATGAAGATTTTGCCGCATGGCTAGTAGAGCAGGGTATTGATTCTGTCTCACTAAATCCAGATACTGTGCTTGAAACTTGGCTATACCTTGCTAAGAAATTAGAGAAGTAGTTAAAGTACTCACAACATCCTATTTAAAATGCCAGCTTTTTGTTGGCATTTTTATATCTAAAATAAATTAATTTATCACGTAAATCTAGCTTTAGGAGAATAAAATAAGACATAATAAAAATAGTCAACCTACTGATACATACCTAGTAGAATTAGTGAACACTCAACATTATTTATTTCTACTTTTAAAACATCAATATTAATTATGCCGGTGTTTGTCAAACTAGTTGTCGCGATCACTACGTTATGCACTCTCAGCCTTGACACTATTTTGTTCAGGGTTTAAGTACACTTCTTTTGGTAAATCCCAATTACGGATATTACCGCTCCAGCGCTCAGGGTGAGCATCTTTAGCACCTTGATAAACTTCTTTTCTATTAGCCAATATGTCACCCGCTAATCCTGAATGCCTTTGATGTGGGCTGACGTATTTGATGCCACTATGTTTGTGGTTAAAATTATACCAGTGGCTAAATTTCAACACCCAACTACGCGCCTCATCAATTGTTGAAAACCCTTTATACGGATAGTCAGGGCGATATTTACACGTTTTAAATATCGACTCAGCATAAGCATTATCATTGCTCACCCTAGGACGATTAAAAGACGACACGACACCTAAACTATAAAGTGTTTCAAGCATTGATGAGCCTTTCATTGGGCTTCCATTATCCGAATGCAGTACCAGAGGATTATCTTTAACTCCTTCTTTTAAATGAGCTTTCTTAATTAATATTGATGCATTTTCTGCTGATTCGTCATCATGAATTTCCCATCCAACAATCTTTCGACTAAATATATCGAGTATCAAATATAAATAAAAATGCAGCCCTTTAGCGGGGCCTGGTAACCAAGTAATATCCCAACACCACACTTGGTTTGGCCCTGTAGCACAGTGTGTCGTCGGTACTTTTCTCTCTTTTATCTGACTACGTCCGCGAGCGTTTTGCTGTTTTTCTTCATGAAGAACACGATAATATGTTGATTCAGAAGCAAGATAAATACCCTCATCTGCTAATGTAGGGACGATTTGGCTTGGTGGTAAGCTCTTAAAATCATCGCTATTAACGATGGCTAATATGTTATCTCTCTCTGCTTTTGATAGCTTATTTTTTGGCTCAGGGCGCTGAGATATTGGTCTACCATCTGTTTTTATGTTCCCGTCAACAGTCCAACGTTGATACGTCCGGACACTGATCCCAAGTTCACGGCAAGCTTTAAACTTTGGCGCACCAGAACTCACAGCTTCATTAACTAGTTTAACTGCTTGAATGCGAGCTGAGTCGAGGATCATTCGTCCTCGGCTTCCCCCCAGATCGCATTTGCTTTTTTTCTTAACACCAATAGTGCTGCGGTTTCAGCGAGTGCCTTATCTTTTCGACGTAGCTCCTTTTCTAATTGATTGATCTGTTTTTTATCTTTCTTTGTTTCGGTGGAGAAGGCTTTTTCTTGCTCTTTAACGTTAGCGTTTGCATCTATACACGCATTTCGCCAAGCCGATACTTGTTCCACATAAAGACCTTTGCCTCGGCAATATTCCGCTAACTCAGCTTGATTTAAAGAGGCTGTTTCCAACACGACTGAGAATTTATTTGCTGATGACCACTGCTCAGCATTCTTTCCATCACCTGGCACTAAATGCCCCTTATCAATTGCTTGTTTTCGCCAATTATACAAGGTTGATTCACCAATCCCCATCTCGATTGATAATTGGGCTATTGCTATATTATTTGGAGGCATCATCTTCTGAAGAGCCGACTCTTTGCTTTGCGCTGAATAATGTTTCATTGTTACTCCACGCCCTCTGTTTAATGGTTGAATATTAAGCGCGACAACTAGTCTGACAGAGAGGGATTCACCAATCCCCATCTCGATTGATAATTGGGCTATTGCTATATTATTTGGAGGCATCATCTTCTGAAGAGCCGACTCTTTGCTTTGCGCTGAATAATGTTTCATTGTTACTCCACGCCCTCTGTTTAATGGTTGAATATTAAGCGCGACAACTAGTCTGACAGAGAGGGATGCTTTAGCACTTAGTTTCAATCAAAAGAGTGTTACAAACTATAAAATCTTCAATTTATATTACCCTGTTGCATGATATAATCTACCAAATGTCTTAATTTATCACCGTCATGATAGCAACTATAAGTCAACAAGATGCTGCAACACAGCTTGTCGCACAGTACCTTAAAACTATAAAAAATCAAGGGTTTACAGGCGATACAGATGCAAGTTACGCAACCCGCTTAACGGTCTCTACCGATAACAGTATTTATCAGCAAATGCCACAAGGTGTTATTTTCCCGCGCTCTGAAAAAGATATTCAAATAGCGCTTGAAACTGCAGGTCAAGACCCTTTTTTATCACTTACATTTGGTCCTCGTGGTGGAGGTACTGGCACTAATGGGCAATCATTAACTCCAGGAATTGTTGTTGATTTATCACGATATATGCGTGAAATTCTTGAAATTAATGAAGCTGAAGGTTGGGTACGTGTACAGGCAGGAGTAATTAAAGATCAATTAAATGATTTTTTAAAACCTTTTGGCTACTTCTTTTCACCTGACTTATCAACTAGTAATCGTGCTACTATTGGCGGGATGGTAAATACTGATGCATCAGGACAAGGCTCTTTAGTTTATGGTAAAACCAGCGATCACGTTCTAGGCTTAACCACTTATCTGGTTGATGGCACGCAAATGTCGACCAGTGCAATCGCGATTGAAAAAGCAAAATTAATAGCCGAGCAAGACACCAAAATCGGTCAACTTTATAACACTGTACTTGATATAGCGCTCAATGATCGCGATAAAATATTAGCTAAGTTTCCACGCTTAAACCGCTTTTTAACCGGCTATGATCTAGAGCATGTGCTAAGTGATGACTTACAAACTTTTGATATGAGCCGTCTGATAACAGGTTCTGAAGGTTCATTAGGTATCGTTACTGAGGCAAAGCTTAACATTACCCCCATTGCTGAGTTTAAAACGTTAATTAATATTAAGTACGATAGCTTTGATTCGGCTTTACGTCATTCACCATTTTTAGTCGCAGCCCGTGCAACATCAGTTGAAACCGTTGACAGTAAAGTATTAAATCTTGCACGCCAAGATATAGTTTGGCATTCAGTATCGGACTTAATAACTGATGTTGAAAATAAAGATATGCAAGGGCTCAATATGGTTGAGTTCAATGCCGTATCAGCTAATGATATAAAAGACAAAGTAAGTGCGCTTTGTGATTCACTTGATGACTGCGTTAAAAATCAAAAAAATGGTGTAATAGGTTACCAACTTACCAGTGATAAAGCGGACATATTAAAAATTTACGGTATGCGTAAAAAGTCTGTTGGTTTACTGGGTAATATTAAAGGTTTACAAAAACCGCTAGCCTTTGCCGAAGACACAGCGGTACCACCTGAAAATCTTGCTGATTACATTGTCGAGTTCAGAGCATTATTGGATAGCTATAAATTACAATATGGTATGTTTGGTCATGTTGATGCTGGAGTTTTACATGTTCGCCCAGCTCTTGATATGTGTGATCCAGAACAAGAAAAGCTGTTACGCGTAATTTCGGATCAAGTTGTAAAACTCACAGCTAAATATGGCGGCCTGATGTGGGGCGAACATGGTAAAGGTTACCGAAGCGAATATGGTCCTGAGTTTTTTGGCGAATATTTATTTAATCAGCTGCGCCGTATAAAAGCCACCTTTGACCCAAATAACCGAGTTAACCCCGGTAAAATATGCACTCCAATTGAAAGTGATGACTCACTAGTTAGCGTTGATGATCAAAAACGTTCGTGGTTTGATAAACAAATTTCTATTGATGTTAAAACAAGTTTTAACAACGCAATGACCTGTAACGGAAATGGAATCTGCTTCAATTACGATGAAAACGCACCGATGTGCCCATCCTATAAAGTCACCGGCGATCGTCGTTACTCCCCAAAAGGCCGCGCAACTCTTATGCGTGAGTGGTTACGTCTACAAGAATCAAAAGATGTTAATCTACTCGAGGTTGAAAAAGAATTAAATAATGGTGAAGTAATTACTTGGTGGGAACGGTATCAGCATAGTCGTGATAAAAAAGACGGGATTTACGATTTTTCACACGAAGTTAAAGAGTCGATGGATGAATGTTTGGCCTGCAAGGCATGCACTACCGCATGCCCAATTAAGGTAGATGTTCCAACTTTTCGTTCACGGTTTTTAAATTATTACCATAGTTACTACGCACGACCACTCAAAGATTACTTAGTCGGCAATCTTGAGGCAAGTGCCCCAATAATGGCAAAGTTTTCTGCGGTTATTAACCCTATCGTTAAAACGAAAGTGGTTAGTAAGCTAATAGAAAAAACAGTTGGCTATGTAGATACACCTATTTTAAGTTCGCCATCGCTCACTAAGCAGATAAACAAAACCCAACGATTTGATTTTAATTTGCTAACTTCACTTTCAGAAGAAGAACAAAATGATTATGTACTGATAGTACAAGACCCTTTTACTAGTTTTTATGAAGCCGAATTGGTTGTTAGTTTTATAAAACTCATTACTGCACTTGGTAAAAAACCAATGTTGTTACCTTTTAAGCCAAATGGTAAGCCCCAGCATGTAAAAGGATTTCTAAATGAATTTAAAAGCACAGCAAAAAATGCCGCGGATTTTTTAAATTCACTCAGTGAAATTAACTCACCATTAGTTGGGTTAGATGCATCGCTAGTCATGTGTTATCGAGATGAATACAACTCTATATTAGGTGAAGCCCGTGGTGATTTTAATGTGCAACTTGCACATGAATGGTTACAAACTCAATCATTTGAACAACTAACATGTCAAAGTGAAGAGAACTATACATTGCTAAGCCACTGCACAGAAACTACTGCATTACCAAATGCTGCAAATGTATGGAAAACTATTTTTACTGATGTAGGATTAACACTTAATATTACTTCAACAGGATGTTGTGGAATGGCAGGCACTTATGGTCATGAAGCTCAAAACCAGAAAAACTCTCGTGCACTTTATGAAATGAGTTGGCAAGGTGTCGTTAATCAAAATAAGCCTGAACAACTTTTAGCTACGGGATTTTCATGTCGAAGCCAAGTTAAACGCTATGAAAAGTTTAAGCCTAAACATCCTATTGAGTTACTTGCGGAAAAACTGTAATACTAGCGGGAATTAATTTATATTAAAATGGCGCATTAACTAACCAAAGTTTCTACGCCATTTTTTACGACTCAATAAATTAAAATTAATTTTTACTTTTTATATAGCTGTCTGCTATTGGTTTAGTACTTATTCCATGAATAAAAACACTAAATAAAATAGTAGTCATCGCAATGGTAGCTATTTGATATTTATTTTCAATATTAGAATCGATAACCATTAATGTAAATACAATTGATGCAAGCCCTCGCGGGCCAAACCAAGCAAAAGTAAAACGCGATTTTAAATCGAGCGCTGTAAATTGCAGCGAAAGCATCACTGGAATAATTCTGAATAAAGTAACGCTTAGTAAGGCATAAACAGCAACACTAATATCCATGTTATCTAAAACTAAGTAGCCACATACAAAACCGAATAAACACCAAATTAGTAATGCTACAAATTCAGCTATGTGTTCTGAATCTTCAATTAAACTATGGCGGATTTTTTTTGGTGCATAATAATCAAAAAGTAGTCCACCAACAAATACTGCAATAAATCCACTACCATGAAAGAATTGTGTTACAGAAAATATTACCATTATTAAACCTACTAATAAAAATGGACTACTATTTCTTGCGAAATAATGTCGTGCCAACGCAACTTTTAAAAGTGGAATAAAAACCGCAATAGAGAGTACAGCAACAAAACTCGCAACGCCTAACTCACGTAAAAATACACTCAAAGTACTAAGAGTCGTTATCGAACTTTTTGGATTATTTGCCAGTAATAAAAATACTAAAAATATAGGCACACATAAACCATCGTTCAAACCACTTTCGGTATTAATTCCTTCACGAATTTTTTCAGGCACGGAGCTGCTCTCAAGTAAACCTTTACTTAACGCAGCATCTGTCGGCGTTAATATAATAGCCAATAGTGCAGCCTGAAATAAGCTAAGACTTGAGAAGAAAAAAAGTGCACTAAAAAAACCACATAACAACGTTAAGGGGAGGGCAACAAATAATAATAAGCTTGGATATTGAAAACTATGCTTTAAAACACTTAACTTTGATTTTGCTGCATCAGTAAATAAAAATATACTCAGTGTTAACTCTATCAAAGGTAAGATATGACCCATACTTTTATTAATTGGTTTTATTTCACTGGGTAAAAAATAAGATACTGCAATGCCAGCAGTTACAAAGAACATTGGCCCTGTTACTTCAACTCGCTCAAGCTGACGAATCGATAATGAGTAAATTAAAAAAGCACTCCCGACTATAATAAGAATGAAATAGTCCATTTATAATTTCCTTTTTATACCTGACTTCGCCCGCTCTTTAATATTTGTTTGAATATAAATTTGATCGGTGGTGGCAATTTTTGCATGGCCCAGATCTTCCGATAAATGTTTTAGTGGGCGACTTTGTGCATCATGAGTTGCACCAGTATGGCGAAGCCAATGTGCAGTTGCAGCTTCTAACTGCTCAGCATCATCGCTAAAACCATCGTCTAATAAAGACTTTTTTGCTAAATCAAAGCTTTGTTTCACAAGTCGACGAATTTGTCTGACGGTCATACCCCCTTGTCCACGAACTTTATGTACTAAGGGATGCGGTTCATCAACACGGGGCAGGGCTGGTAAACCACGATACAATCTATAACGTTTTAAATAAGTTAAAAAATCTTCACTTAAGGTGACATCTCGTAATTTATTACCTTTTCCCATAATACGTAAAAACCAAAAGCCATCATTATCTTGCCAAAAATGCGACATAACCGGAGACCATTGAGTACGTTCTGATAATTCAGATATTCTCAGATACAGCCCTTTAAGACAGGCGAGGGTAAATAAGTTTCGCTCTAAATCAGGCTGTTGTTCACATTTATCTCGTGTTACACCAAATACATATTCCCATTGAATATCACTTAGTGTATCTGGTATTTTTATTTGAGATTGTACGACTAAATATGGACTATTTTTTTTCACGACAGGCACAAAGTTAGCAAAGGTTTTTTCTTCTAATATCGCGAATTTATAAAATACATTCAGTGCAGTAAACATAGCAGATAATGTTTGTTGACTAGCAATTGACTCTTTCAGCATAAAAGGCCGCCAGTTTTTATTAAGCCGACGTATCCCTTGTTCATCTTTATACCGCCATTGCACTGAAGTCGATGCCCAATTTTTATCCGGTTCGACCATAAAATCAATATAAGCTTCAATGTCTTCACGTTTTAAACTAAGCACTGATTTTCCAGCAATAAGCCATGACCATAAATAAAAGCGTTCTAATTCATTACGAAAGCGATTAAATGTAGCTTCAGATTTTCTGCCATAAACATATAAAAAACGATATAAAAAAGCCAATTCGGTCTTTGATTCAGCCACAGTCAAGCCAACTTGCTGTATAAAGGTCGCAAGTTCAGGGTACTCTGATTGTAAAGTATCATCTTCTAGATGAGCAATTTGATACCGCAATTGTTTGATTGTATCGACTAGAGCAATAAGCATACTATTTAAAGTCTACTAAAATAAGATAGTTACAGCCTACCTTTAAAGTCCGATACTGTCTAGTATTGGACTTAAAGTGGTTTATTTAAGTAATCTCCAGTTAGCTTACTACTTTACTGTCGTTCTAAGGAAAGCAACATGAAGAAATTTTTAGTTTTAAGTTTAGTTACTCTTACGTTTATTTTATCAGGCTGCGCCACAACTGGAAGCGCTCCGCCTAATGAAAAACGTAATTTAGTACAAAGTATGCGTGCTAATACATTAACTCAATTGTATCAGCAAAAACCTGATGTTAAACAACAAATTGCCAGTTCCGCAGGTTATGCAGTATTTGATAATGCTAATGTAAATGTTGTTTTAGCCAGTTTTGGTGGAGGTTACGGAGTAGTTAAAAACAACCTTACTGGTAAATCAACCTATATGAATATGGGCGAAGCCGGTTTAGGCGTAGGTTTAGGTGTAAAAGACTTTAACGTCGTTATGGTCTTTCATAATCAATCCGCACTTAACCGCTTTGTTGAACATGGCTGGGCATTTGGTGCAAACGCCGATGCCGCAGCTAAGTATGAAGATACCGGTGGTGCACTGGTGGCCGAAGCAATTGCCGATCAAGTTACTGTTTATTCCTTAACCGAAAATGGCCTTGCTCTGCAAGCAGTATTAAAAGGCACGAAATTTTGGATAGATTCTGAGCTAAATCGTTAAAAAAACTTTTAACAGTGGGCTGTAGTTAACGTAATTACGCCCACTTTTAATTAACTTGCCCAATTTAACATAACGTAATTTATGGGTTATTGTAACTGTAGTAACTTTAACATAAATCCATTTAGCTAAACTCACTATACGGAAATTATGATGTCTTATAACTTAAGTTACTTTTCTACTGTATATTGAACTACTTTGTTTCGGCCTGATTCTTTAGCTAAATATAACCCTTTATCAGCATGAGAAAGAACCGCATCGATGCTTTCACCCGGTTGAACTTTAGCAAAACCAATTGATGTAGTTACTTGACCGTAAATGTCTGTGTACCCAGGAGTTTTGGTGAGCTCAACAGCAGCTCTGATCTTTTCAGCTACTAACTGTGCACCTTGTTGACCTGTATTAGGTAATATTGCAGAAAACTCTTCACCACCTAATCTACAAACTGAATCCGTTTTTCTAACATTAACTTTTAATGTTGTCGCTATGGCTATTAATACTTTATCACCAATACTATGACCCGCTTGATCATTAACCGATTTAAAATGATCAATATCAAGCATTAGTAAGTAAGTTTCCGTATTTTTTCTGTCACTTCGCGCAAGCTCGCTTTGTGCTAGGTCGATAAAGTGACGCCGATTTATTAAACCTGTTAAGCTATCGTGCGTAGCTGCCTTGAATAAGGCTAACTCAGCCGTTCTTCGTTTTTCGTCAATTTTTTCTTGGATAATTACACTTGATATGATCAAAATAATTATAAACCACGATATAAAAACGACATACAATCCAAATAAGTCTTCTAACTTTACTGAAACCAGTGATTGAACGAATAAATAGCCGATAGTAATTGGCACAAAATAACCGATTACTACTTGAAAACGTGCTATTCTACCGCCAATATAAGGTTAAAGCAAAGCATGAACAGCACCGTATTTTGCATGAATGAATAACACGCTAATACCTAAAAATATTCCATATGTGGTTGTCAAAATGGACATTTGTCCAAAAAACTTATCAATTCCATAGGCATAGCCAATAATAGAAAGCATAGGTACTGCAAGTCCTATAAATGCAAAAAATTGAGCTATCATTACTTTATTTAAGTTACCGAACAATAAAGCAGACGATAAACATATCATCATAACCGCTGTATTTTCCCCCATTGAGTTTGACATACCCGCTTCAAGTTCTGAATTTATTGTTTCAGCAAAAGGTGTTATATATATCGCAAGATTACTATTTAACGTGATATCACTCAGCACAATGAGCGAAGTCAATAAGGCGGTTATAGCTAATATAGGATTTAATATTGTGAAGTTTTTTTATGCTCTAAAAATACACTAAAACCAATAAATATAATTATTAGTCCAGTTAACGGGTGTGTTGCAGAGCCGCCAGCTATTGGGCGATACAGTTGAGGTGCTGAAAATACATATCCCGAAATAGATAACAAAGATAATAAAATACAACCCAGTGCCAGCGCCTTAGCTAAGATTTCTACATATCGTGTTCGTTTTTCATAAGATATATTTTGCTTTTTATTATCAAGAGGATCTAAGGTACTAAAAGCCATAACGCTGCTTTATCTTTATTTATAATTAATGATTTCTATCTTAGTGGATACAGAAAAATAATCAATTATATCTGAAGGTTCTACTACTGAGACCCTAAAGTACAATTAAATTTATATCATGTCTTATTCTATGGTCAAAGACATCAGCTAATTTTTCGGTTTCGTTAAATACTTTGCGCCAGTACTTAATGCGAGTGTCGACATCAAGGTCTGTAAAGTCGGTTCTATCTGGGATTTTTCCATAAGGTAACCCAGCTATAAACTGTTTTGATGGGGTGATCATAACCACATTATCGTAATTATGTGGTGCAACTTTTCGTTTAAGATTTTTATCAAACCACCCTGCCTTAGGTTCACTATTAAAATGCGGATATAAAATAAGGCCTGGGTTCTTAATTTTAAAATCAAAGTGGTAATCAACAATCCCCCCATCGCGGTACATTCCTCGTGGTGATCCGATTATGTTTTTTATACCTTGCATGACAAGTGGTATTGAACCCGATGCTAATAATGCATCTTTCAAGTTACCAGTTGTTAAATCAAGCTGTGTAGTTTTAAATTTGTAACTATCTTCAAGTTTAAAATTGCTATTGGGTGCTTGATATATAAAGCGCTCATATTGCTTAGTTAAAAAACGGCGGTTTATTCGGTTACCTAAATAGCTTTTTGTTAAGCCTAATAACTGTAACGCTTTACGTTCACTTGCAACCAAACCATTTGATTTAGCTACAATAAAATGAGATTTAAACACCGGATTATTAATAATTTCATAAACGCCATTATTACCAAAAACATCTTCAAGTAAGATGCGCGCTTTTAGAGTGATTTCTTCTGGGGTTGGCTTATTACTTGAATATTGGGTTTCACTGTATGATTTTGCTAAACGCTCTATGGCTGCAACAGGATCATTTTGTGAAAAGCAGGCCGCTCGAAATGCTCCCGCACTTGAACCAATTAAGTTTAATTGCGCAGCTCTATTTTTAAAGAATTCACCAAATATATATTTGTCTAAACCAAATAAAGTAAACCACTTAGGCCCCCCTGAAGCTCCTAAAAAGGAAGTAAATAACTCAGGCTTTAAGCCATGTTCGTTTATTCTTTTTGCTGCAGTTTTACCTGCATATATTTCAATCATTAAAATACTTAATCGGTTTTGATTGTTTAAATTACATATTTATTTTCGTTTTATAAATAATAGTATGCAATTGATACCAAGTGCTTTTACGTTACTGTATTGAAGTTACCCATCTAAACTTTAGGATGATAAATAAGAACGCCCTGCTTGTAAGCCTAACTTGTGATCAAACCGTAAGTCATTATTTGAGCTACCAAGCAACTTACTGTGTAGCTTTTCGCTTGCAAATATTTGCTTTATTTCCACATTTTCAGGCGGGTTTGCAATAAACTCAAGCTCTTCTAAATAAGCTTGCTCATGCTGTAATAAGTAATCAAGTGTTTTCGGACAATAACCGGATGCACAGGCGAAAGATCTTAGCTTCTGTCCCCATACTGATTGCGCTTGATAATCAGCATCAACCGTTCTAATAACCACAATTTTACGCGCGCCTCTATTATAAGCTTCGCGTATAGGCAAAGGCGCTGCCAGCCCTCCATCTACATAAAAGTCTTCTTCTGTTTTATTTTTTGGTACTGTGACGGGCTGCACTTCATTTGTGGTACCTTCATTCAATAAAGGCGTTAACTTTACGCCTTGTTTATACAAAAATGGTAATGCACTTGATGCCTTTAATAGCTCAAGCCATTGCTGCCTTTCACCTGTGGGGGTTAAAAAATAAGGTTGTCTGTCTCTTGAGTTGGTGGCAGTAATTAATAGCTCTCGATTTCCTAAACTGCTTTTTGCTGTTTTAAAATCTAAAGCGCGTTTTACTTCTGTTGTTTTGTCAAAGTACCAGTCTAAGTCAACTATGTGTTTACCGACTAAACCACGGCCTAACTGAAAAAAACGCTTATTACGAGACAAGCCTCTAATCAAACGCTTTGCATAACCTTTCTGTCTTGCTAAATAACTTGTTAAATTTTGAGAGCCTGCAGATGTACCAATGAATAAATCAAACGGATCATACTCTTGATCCAACCATGCATCTAGTACGCCGGCTGTAAATATACCTCGCTGCCCACCACCTTCAGCAACCAGTGCAACCTTTGACGGTGCAGTTTGATTATCTATACTTGCTGTTGAAATGTTTAGCGATCCCACAGTGTACCTACCTCTTGTTTAATACTACTTAAGTTAATGACCATAGTATAAAAAAGAAAATTAACGTTTTAAAATTGATTAATTAAGTTAGTTCGATTCAAAAAAATGAACGTTAGTGAACTTGAAATTCAAAATCAATAAACATCACTTTTTATTATGTTGTACATAATAACAAGCGATGTGTGTACAAAGGCTTAATCGTAAGTGTTAACTTTTTAACGCTGTTAAAATTTCTAAAGCACGGAGGCGATCCTCATTTTTATAAAGATCGTTGGTAAAAATAAACTCATCAACACCCAATTCTTTCACTATCATTGCAAGTTTATGTTTAATAGTTGCTGGGCCTCCAACTACGGATAACCCTAGAAAATTTTCGACCTGGGCTTTTTCTTGTTCAGTCCACAAGCCATCCATAGTTTTAACCGGGGACTTTAACCACAAAGCGCTGCCACGGAGTAACGCAAGGATACGTTGTTTAGAGGTCGTCGATAAATACTGAGCATGCTCATCAGTGTCAGCAGCTACAACCGGTAAACCTAGCATTACGTATGGTTTTTCTAATACTGCTGATGGTTTAAATTCCCGGCGATATAACGCAATTGCATCGTATACAAAACGCGGAGCAAAGTGCCCTGCAAACGCATAAGGCAGGCCTTTTTTAGCAGCCAGTTGCGCACTATATAAGCTTGAGCCTAATAACCAAATGGGGACATTAGTGTTCTCACCTGGAATCGCGCGCACAGAGTAGCTACCATCATAAGGCCCTAGTAAATTTTGTAATTCAGTGACTTCTTCAGCGAAGTTTTCTGCTCGGCGTTCATCGCGCCTTAGCGCGCGACTAGTAATATGGTCACTGCCGGGCGCACGACCTAAGCCTAAATCTATTCGTCCTGGATATAAGCTTTCAAGTGTACCAAATTGTTCAGCAACAATAAGCGGTGTGTGGTTAGGCAACATTACACCACCCGCACCAACACGTATTTTTTGCGTTTGTTCTGCAATATGTCCTATTAATACTGATGTTGCAGCACATACAATACCTGGCATATTATGATGCTCAGCCATCCAAAAACGATTAAAACCTAGTTCGTCAGCCTTTTGTGCATAAGCGACACTGTTTTCTAAGGTATATGAAACGCTTTGATGCTCTTTCATTGGAGTGAGTTCTAGTAATGAAAAAGGTACATTATTTAATGATCCCATGCTAACCACCTTATTTCCCAAAACTATATAGTGGGCGCAAAACTCTATTTTTCAAATGCAAATTATGTACTTTGTTGTTTTTCCACATTGAGTACATCAAAGAATTAATATCGCGCTTGTAATATGCTGAACAAACAATAACTGATCAGGTACATTAATAATTACATCTTGAATTCAAGTATTAAGTGCAATCATTATGCAGCCACCAGAACTTCTGATTGCCCCGTAAATAATTCATGAGGGGTTTTATACCCTCTTGTTTTTCTTGGCCGATGGTTGAGCTTATCAACTGCCGCCTGTATCTCTGCTTCACTTAGCGCCATAAAGTCAGTTCCCTTGGGGAAGAAGCGTCTAAGTAAGCCGTTGGTATTCTCATTTATGCCCCGCTCCCATGATGAATAGGGATGAGCAAAATACACATCAGCTTCTAATTTTTGTGCAACATGCTCATGGTGAGCAAACTCTTTTCCATTATCTAACGTCACGGTAATAACCTTACCTTTATATGGTGTCATACACGTGATCAGCGCATCGGCTGTTATTTTCGCATGCTTGCTTTCAATTCTGTGAACGACTGTATATAACGTTTTACGTTCAACCATTGTGACAAGCGCATTTTTACGCCCTTTACCTATCACTGTATCGCCCTCCCAATCACCAATCCTAGACTTTGAATCCACAATACTTGGGCGTTCATCAATGCTGACTCGATTAACTATCTGTCCACGTTTATCATAGCTTCCATAGCGTTTTTTATACTTTTTACATGCACGAGTGAGTGTCTTATGTAGCTTGCCACCACGAGCCTTGTCTCTGTAAATATATTGATAAATTGTTTCATGATGTAAAACGACCTGTTTCTCTAAAGCTAAGCGGCCTGCCACTTGCTCAGGGGAAAGTCCGTCATGCAACAATTTATTAATCCAGTGAGTGACGTCCTCTGTTAACTTACTTGCTTTGAAAGATGACTTACGTCTTTGTTCAGCAAAGTTATTGGCTTGGTTAGGCCGATAGCCTTTAAGTCCTTTATTGCGTTTTAGCTCTCTAGAAATAGATGACGGTGAACGAGTTAGTTCTTCAGCTATCTGCTTTTGGTTATTTCCTGCTTTTATTAACGCGTAAATCTGGTATCTTTCTTCTTGTGTCAGCTGTTTATATTTCATTAAAGCAATTTCCTTTGGCGAGAAAATGGCCGAATTATAACAGCTGGCCATCTAATCTGAGAAATTGCACTTATTATCCGAATTTAGGCATGGAAATTTGTACTTTGTACTAACTTTTGCAAATAACCATTAATCGTGTTGAACGATTAAATCATCTATTGGCAAATAGTCACTCTGTACGTAACACTTTTAGGCCCTGATTATGAATATTTGTCATCAGGTTTTATCTGTTTACCCCTAATGGTAGCAATACACAAAATCAGGGGTAACAAGCCTATTACTCAAGGCTAAACTCGCAGTGAATATTAGTGTTTTCGACGCTATATTCTAGAGTGCTTGCTGATAAAAAGCGTAGGGTTTTACTAGTGTCTAGATTATCGCTTTGGTTATCACAGCGAGTTTGACGTAGCGACATAGTTATACTCTCAGTAGTGAACTTAAACTTAGTAGTTACTAAACAAAAATTACTTACTTTGTTAGTTTGCGTACCATTATGTAAGCCACTGAACACGATTTCATCACCAAGCTTAAAGCCAAGATTAGGGTTGCTTTTATCAAGCCAAGTAAGCTGCCCAGAAGCGCAGGTGTCACTATTACCTGATTGCAGCCCATAACTACCTACTTTACTACTTAGCAGTGGAATAAACTGACTTTTATTACTGGGCAAGGGCGATTTTGCTGCAACAAAAGTACTCGTAAATAGCAAAGTTACCAGTAACATAGACAAATAACGCATTAAATACCTAACTTTTATTTAATTATGATACCAGCATAGCATAACCAGTACCGTTGATGGCTATAAGCCCTTTTTACTGCCAATACTTGGCAAAAAGGTTCGGGTAGCTTTGCTTCAAGAACTTAGGTTTATCTTTAAAACGTTTACCTTTGGGTTCTTCAAGGCCTGAGGGTACAAACGGAAGTTCATCTTCATTACGTTCTTCATACAGCAAACCAGCAATTAAATCGTACTCGTCTAAGTATGGGTAAGGTTGTTCGTTTAAATGATAAACAGGTATACAATTAGCTAATGAATCAGGATTTTCAAGCGCGGCTGTAAAAGCGGCTTCGCCGCGCGAAATTAACCAGCAGCGAAACTCAGAGAAACCATAGTCGTCGTTACAGCCAGCCATAACAAATGCCGCACCAAATAAATCCCACGTGTAGCTTTGGCGCATACAGATACTAAACTGTTTATCAAACTCAATTAGTTCGTCATCACTTAGCTCTTTTAATAAATTTTTTAAACGTGTGCTAACTGACTCTGGCTCAGCAGTTTTATCATCAACCGTAACTAGTTGCCAAAAATCATTTGCTGTTAGTACACTCACGACAAGATCTCTTTTACACGCCCTACTTGGCCGTCTTCTAAGCGCACTTTTATACCATGTGGGTGGTTAGGTGATTTTGTTAAAAGTCGTTCAACAATACCATTTGTTAATGTGCCGCTGCGTTGGTCTTGTTTTAAAACGATGTTTACTTCTGTACCGGAGGAAATTTGTGAACGAGTAGGAACAGCCATAATGTATCTCTTTTACTATTTTTTTCGATTATAGCCGTATGTATCAGTTATACCAACCTAAAGCAGATTGTTGAGGTTATTATTTATAGATGATGTAATTATTAAAAAATTACTCGACTAAAAATGCAATAGCTTGAAAGGACAAGTTGATTGACCCTAACTCTGTATTAATGATTTGCTCAATATTTATTAGTTGATTATTTTGCTTAGCATCATTGAGCGTTGACTCATTAGCAAAATAGCAGCTAACCTTAAGCGTCTTATTAGGTTTTTGTAAATCAACATGATGAGTTAGCCAAACAAAACCCGGCACGTCATCTTTCGTTTTTTCACAGGCAAGAGTTAATACACGGCGAATAGCTTTATCTAGGTTTTTTTCCGTTTTAGTCATTTTTACTGACCTGCTGCTCCGTTTGTTGCTTTTTAAACTCATCATAACTGCCTTCTTGGCGCTTTATACACTCATGGTATTCTTTATCTGCCATATTATTACATTCACCTAAGCGATCAGATTGAATTTCATAATAACGTGCGTCAGAGCTACAAGCACTTAGTACCAACCCACTACATAAAATAAAGCCAAGTTTTAGCCTATTAAAAAACATTAACAATCCTCACTTTTTTAACCGAAAAACCATTCATCCGGCTTGTTTTTACTGTATATTGCACCCGTTTTGTATTAATAAATCCAAAGGGTTGATTATGATGTTGTCGCAGTTACACGAACTATTCCAGCGTATCGATAAAAGTAAAATATTTCAATCATTTGTTATTGCCGTCATTGTTATTTCTGCGCTGACAGTGGGTGCACATACATACGCTCTTCATCCAACCGCTGGGCTTGCCTTACACTGGATGGATATAGGCATTACGGTATTTTTCTTAATTGAACTGATTATTCGTTATATTGCCAGCAAAGGTATTAAAGATTTTTTTAGCAAAGGCTGGAATATCTTTGACTTTATTATTGTTGTTGGCAGCTTATACCCTGCAGCCGGCTCAACTATTCTTATAGCCCGTTTGCTGCGAATTTTCCGTGTATTACGATTAGTATCTATGATCCCAGAATTACGCTTACTGGTAAACTCATTAATTAAAGCTATTCCTCAAATGGGTTATATTGCGCTATTAATGTTTGTTATCTTTTACATTTACGCGGCTATGGGCAGTATGTTGTTTGCTGAAATAAATCCATTCCTATGGGGGGATGTATCAATTTCAATGCTCACGCTATTTAGGGTAGCAACTTTTGAGGATTGGACAGATGTAATGTATGAAACCATGGCTGTCTATAAGCTTAGCTGGATCTACTACATTACATTTATCTTCTTAACCGCCTTTGTATTTTTAAATATGATGGTTGGTGCAATACTCGAGGTGATGTCAGAAGAACATCGCAGTGCTCGTGAAGAAAAAACGAACAGTGACTCCCGTCCTGCTACACAAGGACAAGTCAACGAATTAAAAAGCCAACTCAATGATTTAAAAACATTACTAGAAGAAAAAAAAGAAAAATAAATCAAGGTAAGGCGAGTCACATCGCCTTACCTAAAAGGTCTAAACATTGCCCTAATAGTAACTTTATAGCAACGAAGACAAGTTACAACTGGTTTAAATGTCAGATACTTAAGTCTTCCTATTAACAAATAGCAATTAAAATAAGCAATATTACATTTAATCAATACAGAGCAAGCCACAAGCAACAGCAATATGATTATCAGATAGATCGATGCAACAAAGCGCTTTATAATCAAGAAAATTAATGACTAACTTAATCGCATATCCTTCATTGAACATTCGAGATACCGGAATATGAAAGTTTTAGATTAAAATTAGCGCTATGCAAGGCGCGTTCTTAACATTCAAGCATAAAAAAGGGCTGATAATTTATCAGCCCTAAAGAAAATTAATTAAACCCGTAATATTATTTATCGTCAACAATAATACGTAGCATACGACGTAATGGCTCAGCAGCGCCCCAAAGTAGTTGGTCGCCAACTGTAAAGGCGCTAATGTATTCAGGGCCCATTGCCAATTTGCGAATACGGCCAACAGGAATACTTAATGTACCGGTCACTTTTACAGGGCTTAAATCTGTCGATGTAATATCACGTTCATTAGGAATGACTTTCACCCACTCATTATGCGAAGCTAAAATTTCTTCAACCTTTGCAACGCTAATATCTTTACGTAACTTGATGGTCATCGCTTGTGAGTGACAACGCATTGCGCCAATGCGCACGCATAAGCCATCAATCGGAACTGGTTGCTTAGATGAGCCTAAAATTTTGTTTGCTTCAACTTGTGCTTTCCACTCTTCTTTAGATTGACCATTTGGCATTGGTATGTCAATCCAAGGAATAAGGCTACCTGCAATCGGCACACCGAATTGATCTTGTGGTAAATCGCTTGAGGCAATTTTTTCAGTCACTAGCTTATCTATTTCTAAAATAGCCGCTTGTGGGTCGGCCAGTTTATCTGCAACACTGCTATGAATAGCGCCCATTTGAGTAATTAACTCTTTCATATTACGCGCACCAGAACCCGAAGCTGCTTGATATGTCGTTGGGCTTACCCATTCAATCAAGTCCTGTTCAAATAAACCACCAAGTGCAAGTAACATCAATGAAACAGTGCAGTTACCACCCACATAGGTTTTAACCCCTTGTGCTAGACCTTGTTCGATAACGTCTTTATTAACCGGATCAAGTACAATAATACTGTCATCAGCCATGCGCAGTGCTGATGCGGCATCAATCCAATACCCCTGCCAACCTGCTTCACGTAGCTGCGGATAAACTGCATTAGTATAATCGCCGCCTTGGCAAGTGATAATAATATCCATTTGTGCAAGAGATTCAAAATCCATTGCATCGAGTAATGGTTTTGCAGGGCCAGCTAAATCAGGACCAAGTTGGCCGGTTTGAGAGGTGGTAAAAAAAGTGGTGTCGATATGTGCAAAATCATTTTCTTGTTGCATACGTTCTAATAATACTGAGCCAACCATGCCCCGCCATCCGACTAATCCTACTTTTTTCATTGTTTGTTCCACTATTTGAGTCATAAAAAATACCTAATTCATTAAAAATTAAAATTCATTGCGTGAGATTTAATTTTTAGTCATGCTAACTTAGCATCCAAGGCGCAGCAAAACTAGACAATAAAAGCTAACTTAAAATTATTTCATATTCTTTTATAAGCAAAAAAAACCCTACACAATGGTAGGGCAATAATTTGAGTTTATTTTAATCGTCTTGAAGCGTGTAATTACATTAAAACTGATATTTATACTCAACAGAAACTTCAGTGCCCTTCTCGCTTGAACGCGTGAGAACATCACCTGATTCTATTTTAGATTCTTGTCCTAGCAAGTTAAGTACTTTTAATTTAATACTAGAATTAAAATCTGGATAATAAGTATAGTTAAAATCGAGTGAGTGGAAAGGTTGTTCCATCCAATCTTTTTGTCCTTCGATACCAGGTATAATTATGCGCTCACCAAATACGTTATAAATAAGCGTTGTAGAATGTTGGCCGCTTGGCGCATCATAACCGACTTGCATATTAACAACATACTCTGAGTGACCAGTCATTCGCCGTGAAGTATTAGTAACAGCGGTTGATACACCTGTTTGTTCAACAACGGATTGTCGATCAAGGTTTATTTCCGAATCACTTAATGTCACATTACCCGTCATAAATATATCTTGCCAAAAGCCACCTAAAAAAGCGAAATCTTTCAAGTATTCAAATTCAATACCTGCAACATAACCATCTTCAGCATTTGCGATACGAATCAATGGCGGGCCATCTTGCGCTGGTGATTGCACTGATTCAATTGGGTCCGTCATGTCTTTGTAGAATAAACCAATTGAGAAGTTTTCACCTGTATCGTAGTAGTTTTCCCAACGGAAGTCATAGTTTTTGATTTGCGTTGTACGTAGCCCAGGTGTCCCCCCAACAGGATATTCTGTTAATGGATCAATATAAGTTGAGTCTGAAATTTCACGTAAATCAGGTCGAACTACGGTTTCACCATAACTTAAACGCCATTGTGTTTGATCGTTTTGAACATAGGTTAATGCAAGTGCACCATATATATCATCTTCTTGAAAAGCCAGTTCATCTAATGAATCATAACCAACCGAACTTGCCAGCCCACCGGTGAATGGATCAAGAGGTACTGACACTTGCTTGAAGTCTTCCCAACGTAAGCCACCAGTTACACGCCATTTATTAGCAAAAAATAAATCTGCTTCAAAATAATATGCATCGACTTTCTGAGCTGAGCGATAATCATCACCATCAACTGTTGTATCGTTTAAAATAGGTGTACTATTTAAACCTGCGCTAGTAACAACGTCATCAGACAAGACTTCATTGAGTTGATCACCAGCAAAATCAACATCATTAAATGCTCGGGTGTTGATATCAAAACGACGGTTAGAGGCTGAACGATCCTTTGAAATAAAATCAGCTCCTGATTTTAATTCAATATCGATACCTTCAAGCATGATAGGTAACGTAAAATTAAATCCGTAGTTTTCAACTTCATCATCAAGGTTTTGAAATGTGTAGCGTGCTGCAGTCGTGGCATTGGTTAATACACTTTCATTTGGTACATCATAAATACCATTTAGGTCTGAATCGGTAACAATAAAACGAGTTTCGATATTTCCAGGTGCGTAACGATTAGAACGCCCGTTTGAATATTTCCAATCAAAACCCGCATAATTTAACCAGTCAAAAGTATGCATACCTTTAATTTGATTAACTATTAATTCTCGTTCTTCGTAACGTACATCGTAAGAACGAACGCGTTTGTCGTCAGATTGGTTATTGTTTTGATCAAAACCTAGGCGATCACTAATTTTATCTTCAGTATCTCGTAAAATCATACTCGTAAAATCAATTTTGTGTGCGTTATCGTACTCAACACCAAAATTTATCATTGCCGACGTTTTTACGTTATGTTGTGTACTTAAAATTTCATCATAACCACGTACTACATTCATTGAAGTATCTGTAATACTAAAGTCTTCACCTTGATACTCTTCAGTTACTAGGTATTTGCTATCATAGCTCAATGCAGATAAGAAACCGTAGCGCCATTTACCGCTCTCGTAGCTATTACCTAAAGTTGCAGTAAATTTTGTATTTGGACCCACCCGAGTTGCTTCCGGATCATAGTCACGGTTCAAATCCAGTGCTAATTCACGGCTTTGCTCTGCACTTAAATCATCAAGTGATTGACCTGAATTATATACATCCATGATCGACTGTGGCATTGCACGTGTACCATCATCTGAACCATACCAGTCATCAGAACCGCCATTGTACTTGATACCATCATCGAAATTATTGGTATTAGTTCCAATTTGTCCTGATACATCAAATACAAATTCAGAAGGAATAGTTTTTAAGCGAATATCAACATTACCACCACCAAATGAAGCAGGCATAGATGGGGAGTATGACTTTTGCACTGACAAGCTTTCAATAATACTTGATGGAAACAAATCAAGCGGTAATACTGAACGCGTTGGATCAGGACTTGGAACTGCAGCACTGTTTAATTGAGTGCTTGAGTAACGCTCACCTAAACCACGTACATAAATAAATTTACCATCTACAAGGGTTAAGCCTGTCACACGACGAAGTGCCGATGCTGCATCACTGTCACCACTACGTGAAATTTGCTCAGCCCCCATAATATCAGCAACAAACGCTTGCTGCTTACGCTCTTCAAGTACCGCTGTTGCAGTTCCTTTTAATCGGCTTGCGCTTACGACAACTTCTTCAAGAACGGCATCCTCTTGAGCTTGTGCTTCTTCTTGTGCATTCGCCGTTAAGCTAAATAATATAGCAGCACTTAAGGTAGTTAAGCTAAACTGTTTTGAATATTTTTTCATGTTTACCTCTATCTGAAATACGTTACAGAAAGTTATAAAAAGGCGCTAAGTGATCATCACTTAGCGCCTAGCTTACTGTGTTATTCCAGGCCTACAGTCCAACCAGAAGTCCAATCGCTATCTTGTGAAACCGCACCAATGTGCGATGTAACATCAAAGAAACTATTTTCTGCACTTACATCAGTAGGTACCGTTGTATCAATTGTGTAAATACCATTAACAACTTCACCCGTCGCTACGATGTTACCCAATGTCGCTTCCCACCAGTTCGCAACATCAAATGTAACGCCGCTTGGGTCTTTGAAGTTTTCAGAGCAGTAAATAACTGAAGATTGAATTAACAATGTACCGTCTTGTGCATTATTAACCGTTTCACTTGCTCCTTCACCCCCTTCAAGCTCTAAACATTCCCCCATGCCATCAGGGCCAGTGATAACTGCGTTATAGATTTGCGCGCCAGTACCTTCACGGAAGTACATACCTTCGCTTGAATCTTCGCCTACGAATGTATTACCGATGATAGTCATATTCGCAATCATTGGATTCGATTTAGGCATTGCAGCCGGATTAGAACCATCGTTATCGGCTTCGATACCACGGTTAGCATCTGAGTTATCTGCGGCTTGTTTGATGAGTACATGCTGTAATTTACCTTGGAAACCGTGATCCCAGTCAACACTGTCATCTTGAATTCCAGTTAGCACTAGGTATTTAGCTTCAACATTACCACCAAAGAATTCAACACCATCATCTGCATTTTGGTGAACTTGAACATATTCAACCGTCGTACCAGAACCAACACCACCAAACGTAATACCGTTTAATTCGTTGTCAGGTGCGATTTCAAAACCACCGTTCATTACACGTACATAGCGTAATGTACCTGAATTTTCTTCTGTGTCTGTACCACCATAAACAGCGCCATCTTCTGCACCTTCAACTTGAAGCGAGCAATCGCCTTCTGCAGGGCATTTGTTTGATGGTGCATTACCAAGAAGAATTAAACCACCCCACTGACCCGCGGATGCGACTTGACCAGCAACATCTTGGCTTGATGTGAATGAAATTGGATCTTGAGCAGTACCGTCAGCGTCAATCTTAGACCCACGGCTAATTACAAGATAATCATTACCTGTGCGTCCATATACAGTAACGCCTGGTTCAACACTTAATGTTGCAGAGCTTTCGTTATCACCTCCTACAAATACCGCACCGCTTAGTGCATACAAGTTGCTCGCGGTTAAAGTAAGGTCACTCGATACTACACCAGAGATTTCACATGTTGTTGTGCTACCATCAGCAGGCGCGATTGAAGATGTTCCAGTAGGGCAACCAGCCACTTCAACAGGTGCCGATACTTCGCCGCCACCAAAACCAAATGCCCAGCCTTCACGCCAATCATCGGTGTCATTAAGTGCACCAACAAAGTCAACCGTATCAAAAAAAGCATTAACCGTATTTGCAACATCTTGGCCTGCACCTAATAGTGGAGAACCAGCAACTGGTTGACCGTTGGCACCTAACATTGGCTTGTCATCAATTACGTTGTTTTGTTGGTCTGAAAACCAAGTCATAAGGTCAAGTAATGAGTTACCAGAACTATCAACTGGATCTTTAAAGTTTTCACCATTAGTACAAGACATGTATGTGTTTTGCATTAAGATAGTACCGTCGTTTGCATTGGCAACAGTTACGCTAGCACCATCGTCAGCACCTTCAATCTCTAAACACTCACCCATCTCACTTGTACCTGTGATGATTGAGTTATATAGGTGTAAGCCTGTGCCTTCACGTAAGTAAATACCTTCAGCTGAATCTTCACCCTCAAAGTTATTACCGATAGTTGTTAAGTTAGAAATGATAGGTAATGATTTTGGTTCTGCACTTGGGTTTGAACCATCGTTATCAGCTTCGATACCGCGGTTAGCATCCCTAAATTCGGATAATAAGTGCAATTTCTCAGATTAGATGGCCAGCTGTTATAATTCGGCCATTTTCTCGCCAAAGGAAATTGCTTTAATGAAATATAAACAGCTGACACAAGAAGAAAGATACCAGATTTACGCGTTAATAAAAGCAGGAAATAACCAAAAGCAGATAGCTGAAGAACTAACTCGTTCACCGTCATCTATTTCTAGAGAGCTAAAACGCAATAAAGGACTTAAAGGCTATCGGCCTAACCAAGCCAATAACTTTGCTGAACAAAGACGTAAGTCATCTTTCAAAGCAAGTAAGTTAACAGAGGACGTCACTCACTGGATTAATAAATTGTTGCATGACGGACTTTCCCCTGAGCAAGTGGCAGGCCGCTTAGCTTTAGAGAAACAGGTCGTTTTACATCATGAAACAATTTATCAATATATTTACAGAGACAAGGCTCGTGGTGGCAAGCTACATAAGACACTCACTCGTGCATGTAAAAAGTATAAAAAACGCTATGGAAGCTATGATAAACGTGGACAGATAGTTAATCGAGTCAGCATTGATGAACGCCCAAGTATTGTGGATTCAAAGTCTAGGATTGGTGATTGGGAGGGCGATACAGTGATAGGTAAAGGGCGTAAAAATGCGCTTGTCACAATGGTTGAACGTAAAACGTTATATACAGTCGTTCACAGAATTGAAAGCAAGCATGCGAAAATAACAGCCGATGCGCTGATCACGTGTATGACACCATATAAAGGTAAGGTTATTACCGTGACGTTAGATAATGGAAAAGAGTTTGCTCACCATGAGCATGTTGCACAAAAATTAGAAGCTGATGTGTATTTCGCTCATCCCTATTCATCATGGGAGCGGGGCATAAATGAGAATACCAACGGCTTACTTAGACGCTTCTTCCCCAAGGGAACTGACTTTATGGCGCTAAGTGAAGCAGAGATACAGGCGGCAGTTGATAAGCTCAACCATCGGCCAAGAAAAACAAGAGGGTATAAAACCCCTCATGAATTATTTACGGGGCAATCAGAAGTTCTGGTGGCTGCATAATGATTGCACTTAATACTTGAATTCAAGATCTGTTGAATCGGCATCTTGCTCAATATATACATATTGCATTTTACCTTGGTAGCCATGATCCCAGTCAACGCTGTCGTCATCAATGCTTGTTAATACTAGGTGTTTAGCGTTTACCGCTCCACCAAAAAATTCCACACCATCGTCTGAATTATTGTGTACTTGTACGTATTCAACCGTTGTGCCAGAACCAACTGCACCAAATGTAATACCGTTTAATTCGTTATCTGGTGCAACTTCAAAACCCGCATTTTTAACAACTACATATTTTAAAGTACCTGAATTATCTTCATTATCAATACCACCATAAAAACCTTCTTCAACGCCTTCAACCTGAAGTGAACAATCACCTTCTGCCGGGCATTTATTTGAAATACCATTACCTAAAAGTACCAACCCCCCCCACTGACCTGCACCAGTATCTTCACCAAGCACATCTTGCTTAGAAGTCAAAATAATTGGGTCAGTTTCAGTACCTGAAGCTTCAATTTTTGAATCTCGGCTTACAACCATGTAATCAGATCCACTTGCACCAAAAATAACCGCACCTGGCTCAACAGCTAATGTTGCACTATTTTCTTTATCGCCACCGACAAAAACAGCACCATCTAACGCCCAAAAAGCATCGGTTGATAAAGTAGTATCTTCTGATATTTCGCCAGATAACACCTGAACAGTTACATCACGTCCTAGTGCTGCTGAAATTTCCGTTGATAAACTTTGACTATATTCACCTGGAAGGTCTTCAGTAACGGGGGGTGTAGTTGGGTCTGTAGGATCGGTAGGATTTTCTACTGTCTCATCAACATTAATATTAATATCACCGCCGCCACAGCCAGCTAAAGTTATTGCAGTTGCCACAAGGCTGACCTTGAATAAGTCAGAAATTTTCATTGTTCGCTCCATTAAGGTTTTAGATATTTAATTATTTTGGTAATACATAAACTCAAGTCACTTTAAAAAACTAATTAATGAACTATTCAAATTGTTTAATGTCACTTGAGTTCGATTGCGTCCACAATACGGAAGCTACATGACAGAAAGATTACATTTTCATAAACTAAAAATGACAATAAAAAACACTAAATTACAATGACTTAACTTGTTTTAAATATATCGAGTAGGGTGAGGCTTATGCCTCATCCCTCTCACAGAACCGTACGTACGGACCTCGTATACGGCTCCTGTACCCTTCACATTTTATCAACTTATTTCCTAAACGCCGATAAAGCAAGCCATCCCGTATTCACTTTTTCTATTGGATATAAACCAAGCTCCTCAAACCATTGGTTTGGCATCGATACACAAGATAAAGGGCTTAGTGAGTTACGCCACGAGTTCATCTTAATGAACTTAAACGGTGGCTTTTTTCCTAACTGCTTTAGTCGTCGATGTAGCCTTGATGGCTTCTTCCACAACCTCAGCTGTATTGCCCTTAGTCTTCGTCTGATCCAACCTGCCAAGGCTTTTAGCTCTCGTTTACAATTGGCTATACTAAAATAATTTACAAAACCGCGCACAACTGGATTTAGCCGTTTTATTACTTCTGCTAAATTTATGCCGCCGTTACGTTTTGTTAATTGCTTCACTTTTTGTTTAAACCCGATGAGTTTTGATGCTTGTATCCGTGTCCACTGGCTACCTATCTCTACTCCCAAAAACTTCACTCCTTTGCTGCTATGAGCAATATGGGTTTTATTTTGGTTCACGGTTAATTTCAAGTCTCGCTCTAGTATCTGGGTGGATGCCTTAAGTGCTTCTTGCGCTGCTTTTTCTGTGCTGCACAAAATCAAGATATCATCTGCATACCTCACTATTCGGTGATTACGCTTTTTCATTTCTTGATCGAAAGCATCTAGGTAGATATTGGCCAATAACGGGCTAATTACGCCACCTTGTGGGCTTCCTATCGTACTAGCCTCCCAGTGTTCACCTATCATTACTCCGCTTTTTAAGAACTGATTAATCAGTTTTAAAATACTACCGTCCGTCACTTTGCGTCTAACACTCCTAATTATCAAAGCATGATCAAGCAGGTCAAAACACTTCGACAAATCCATGTCTACGACCCAGTCGCGATGGTATTTACGGATAAATACACTTGCTTTACTGATAGCGTCATGACAGCTTCGTTTCGGCCTATACCCATAACTCGATGGGTGAAAGTCGATGTCGAATATCGGTTGGAGTATGTTCAATAGTGTTTGTTGCACTATTCGGTCTCGAACTGCGGGGATACCTAGCATTCTGACACCGCCATCATCTTTGGGTATTTCCACCCGTTTGACAGGTTGTGCCCTATATTGCTTGGTTTGCAGCTCAAGTTGCAGTTGTTTTAAGTTTGCTTCTAAATTCAGGGCGAATGCGCCTACGGTCTGCCTATCTATTCCGGCCGCTCCTTTAGCTGCTTTCACTTTTTTGAATCCCTTGTACAGGTTATTAATGTCTAATAATTGTCCGTACAAGCTGTAGTAAACTGTCATTTTCTGCCTTTGCTTGCGGTATGTCTGCTCGTGTCACTCTACTTATCGCTGATTCTTCATGATGACATTAGGTGTGCTAGCCTTTTTTGGCAATCTGCCTAAGTGGTCAGTCATTACTCCATTGCTCGCCCTTCAATTCTCAGCGTCTACATTCCTGTTTGGCCGTCATATTTTGGCTATTTCCGTCGAAATACTTGTGAGCCGATAAACAAAAGTTCCCGTCTTTCATACGCTTAAAGAATACTTCCCCCCTTCGCAATCAATTAAAGCTTTTGGCTAAAGTTGACCCCATCAAACATAATGTTGATGGTCGGCTTGGTTTTCCCCTCCACACCATTACTGGCTTTCATCGGCCTAGCCTTACTCACTACTACGGGTTCATCTGCCACCTCACACCGACACTAAATCTTGGCTTTCACCTTGAATTTAGGCCACTTACTCTCATTAAGTTTAGATGCCAGGCTTCCCCAGTTACTGCACTGGCTCCCTGTTAGAAATCCCACCCTCAAGCACAGTATTGGTCTGACTAAGTATAGGGCGTTGCGCTATTTTGCACGCTGACCCACCAATACTGCCGAAACAGGTTACGGTTAGTTGTGTACCTCTAACTTCTTATGGCTTCCTTCAGACCCCACCGTTGGCCAGTGACGCCCTTGCCATTCAGATTATCTTCCCCTTAGTCAGGGTGATAAGGCATCTTTCAGCCTATCGGGTTTGCCAGCTTCGCTGGGCAAACAAAAAAACCGCCCGAAGGCGGTTTTGGTGTTGCGATTAGAAATAGTGACTATAATTTAATTAATTTAAATTTATTAAAGCACAGCCGTTCGAAGTACTTCTGCGTGTATCTTTTCTCGCTTAACGTATTTTATCCATTGGCTCGCTAAACGCTGTGATTTTTTATGTTTCTCCGCCTGTTCAAAAGCTAAAATTGAAGCATCAAAATTTTGTAAATTGTACTGCGCCATACCCAGAGCAACATATGCATTTGACTCAAACTCTAACGAGCCTTTATTGAGTGCTTTACGGGCGGCATCAGCGGCCTCATCATACTTTTCAAGGTTTACATAAATCTCGGCTAAACGCTGTTCAAATTTACCATGATTTGACTCCTCAGCAGCTTTGGTAAAATAAACAATCGACTTTGAATCTTCTTTTGCTTGTACCATCGCTTCTGCAATAAAGGCATAGTTTTTCGCCGTATCTTCTATTACACCACTATCGATACCTTGCTCCATAACAGAGGCTGCTTTAAATGCTAAACCATTAAATAGATAAACCTGCGATAGCTGGTTAAGGTCAGACTTACTCTTTAAAAAGCCTTGTTGGTAAGCCGCTTCAAGTACAGCTAATTGCCTTTCTTCTTGACCTGTTTCACCATACATACCACTAAGTTGCACCCAGTACTCTGGTTTATTAAACAACTTAACCATGCGTTCTAAAACTTTAACTACTTCTTTTGGTTGATTAAGTGAGTAGTACATAGCTCGCTGCAATACTAACCAGTTTTCTTTTGGTACTCTGCCTTCGCGGTCCGCTTGGGCAATTGCTTGGTTAATATTATCAACCCCTTGCTGGTACTCTTTTTTCTGATAATAAGCTTGCGATTTTAATACGTAATAAGCATCAGTTTTAGGTTTGGTATTAATTTTATCCCACTGCGCTAAGTACTTTATAACTTTGTCATAATCACCGTTAGCCATAGCAAGTTGTGCTAGGCTAAAGGTTGTACTTAAACGTAATGTTTCAGGGATTGCATCAACACCCACTACATTTTCGAATGACTCTATAGCTTTAGGTAAGTCGTTTTCGTTGTAGTAAATAAAACCATAGAAGTTATGCATCATTGCAATTTCATAGTCGTTCATACTTGATGAACGCTCATTGATTGAATCAAGCGCTGCTAAACCTGCTTTAACATCGCCATCATCCGCTAACTTTTGTGCCCGAGCTAACTGACTGTATACCTTTTCACGTAGCGCAGGGACACGTACTGTTTGTTGCTCTTCAGCAAATACTTTAGCTACATTCGCACCGGGTACTAAACTTATCACTGAAGGTAATACGACACTTGATGTTAATACTATAGAGCAAATAACAGCCGTTTTTAATAATTTCATAATCGCCTCGTAACTCTTAACCATTAATTTGAAAAGAAATTTTATTCTGTACACCCGCGACTTCAACGGCTTCACCATTAACAACACGCGGTTTATATTTAAACTTAAGTGCGGCATCCATAGCTGCGCGATCAAAGAGTGATTCAGGCTCAGCTCTCACCACTTTAGGATCTTTTACTGTACCTTGTTTTGTTACCGTAAACTCAACTATCACATAGCCTTCTATACCCCGTGTAAGCGCACGCCGTGGATAAACAGGTGCTACTTTTACGATTGGTAAATACTCGCCATCACTTGAGTCAAGGGCTAACCCACCTGCCAAGCTCACTTCAGCGTCTACATTTGCACCAAAATCAAAGTTAGCATTACTCGCATTCGGATCGCTATTTTGTGTTTGTGGTGACTCCATTGGTGGAGGCGGTTCTTTTGGTGTTGGTGGTTTTTGTGGTTTACGCTCTTTCTTTTGTATCGTTTCTTCTTTTTCAAGACGTACAAAATCAAGCACAGTACCTTTTGCTGGTTCTGTCATAGCGCCGTCATCACTGGAAATAAGTGCTTGCATACCTAAAAAAAGTAAAAAGGTAACAACACCAGCAATAATTAATGCTACTAAATAACGCATTAGCGTTTCCTTAGGCTTCTTGTGCCGCTATTGACACATCAAACACCCCGGCGGCACGTGCTGCATCCATCACTTTAATTAGAGTATCTGTAGTGGATTTTTTATCCGCTTGGATCACTACACTACCTTGTGGATTCTCTGCTTTTAAACGCTCTATATTTGCTTGTACTGCACGTACATCAATTTGGCGTTTATTAATCCATATTTCACCATCGTCTGAAATAGCAACTAAAATGTTGGCACGTTCTTTTTTAACAGAAGTTGCAGCTTCTGGACGATTAACATCAATACCCGCTTCTTTTACGAAAGTCGCGGTAACAATAAAGAAAATCAGCATAATAAACACCACATCTAGCATCGGTGTCATGTTAATTTCTTCGGCTTCCTCTTCTTGAAAAAGGTTTCCTAATGGGGCTCTCATTTTGTTCTCCTAAGATGAGTGAGCACATCACTCATCTATTAAATTGTTTATTTTAGTGATCTAAGACCATGCTATCTTCAAGTAAGGCAGCTTCACGCTTAGCTTTACGTTGTAAGTACGTTGAAGCAAACACCCCAGATAACGCCCCAACCATGCCAGCCATTGTTGGGATAGTGGCTTTTGATACACCAGATGCCATAGAACGTGCACTTCCTGTACCCGTTATTGCCATCACATCAAATACTTCTATCATTCCAGTTACGGTGCCTAATAAACCAAGTAGCGGACAAAGCGCAACCATCACATTAATTAGAGCTAAATTAGTATTGAGCTTTATACTCGCACGTGAAATATTGGCTTGGCGAATTTGTTCAGCATTCCAACTGTTGCGCTCGCCTCTATTTAACCAGTTACTTTTTATGGTTTTTTTATAACGATGATAACCGTTAAAAAAATAAATAAATCGCTCGAGTATCAATAACCACATCGCGAAAATTAACACTGCGATGACCAATAATACTTGGCCACCAGTGTCGAGAAAATCACGGATAGCATTGATTGAATCAATCAATAGCACCATGGCTTAAGCTCCTTTTTCACTTCGTTCAGCAATGATACCAGCGCTTTGTTCTTGTAAAATAAGCAGTAAGTTTTTAGACCGAGTATTTAAAATGGTGTATAAAAATACCGTCGGAATTGCCACAACTAAACCTAATACCGTAGTAACAAGCGCTTGAGAAATCCCCCCAGCCATCAGCTTAGGGTCGCCTGTACCAAAAAGTGTTATCGCTTGGAAAGTGTTGATCATCCCCGTCACAGTACCGAGTAAGCCGAGTAATGGCGCAACCACTGAGATAATTTTAATAAGAGTTAAGTTACGGGTTATTGTTGGCATTTCACGTAAAATTGCTTCGCTTAATTTGAGTTCTAATGTGTCATAGGCTACATCTGGATATTGATCTTTTACTTTCATCACGCGTCCAAGAGGATTGTCATCTCGTGCTACATCATCTTTAAGTTGGCGACGAATTTTTCCACCCATCAGCATTAACGAGACAAAACGTTCAATAGCAATCAGTAGTGCCAGTAAACCCACACCCAAAATCACATAGCCTACAGCGCCACCCTGATGAACTTGTTCAGAAGTCCCTGGAGCTTGCACTAATAAACCTAAGATAGAGCCACCTGTCGGGTCTAAGGCAAACTGGACCGTACCATCATTTGCTTTTTGTAACTTATCGGCTGTAGCTGTTAAGCGACTACTTGGCTGACGGGTTAATTGGCTTATGGTATTTGTTGATGGCGTGTACTCTAAATACTTACCTTGTGAAATAAGGTTAAATGCACCTACACGTAGAACTTCTTGCTGTGTTTTATTACCGCCCTCACCAATCACATCAGTCATAAAACGAGCAACTTTACCTTGTTCGGTCATTTCACGTTGTAACTCAAACCACACTTTTTCAATATCTTCAATTGATGCAAGCTTTGATGTTGCCCCCATTTTTTGAGCAAGCTCATCCATAAACTGACCACGACCAGGGATTTGTGCAGATACTACAGAAGTGGCAAATTTATTACTTGAGTCACCCGCTACTTGCTGTAGCACACCGAATAACTCTTTAAGAGAGCCCATTCTTTTAGATAATGTGTCAGTTAGATTTGCCAGTTTTATTTCATTTTGTTCAAACTCAGTTTCAAGGCGCTCAGATTCAACTAACATTTGGTTACGGTTTTCTTGCGTATCCTTAAGCATTTGTACTTGCTCACCTTCACGAGCGGCAAACGCTTGTTCACGCTGTTTATTTTGTGCTGATTGCTGCTTTTTACCCTCTTCTAAGGTTCTTAATAGCGAGTCTAAGTTCATTTCTTCAGCGGCTACATTACCCACGAAGCCAAGGGTTGATGCCAATATGGTAATCTGAGTGATTTTAGTAAAAAGTTTCATTCTGGCCTCTTATTCTGCAGCGTGTACTGGAAGAGTTAACATATCCGGGGCGAGTTGCTTACGTGCAATACGTAAACCTTTATTAATCTGACTAATCGTTGAATCAGGTAATGCTACGAACGACTTCGAATCTTTATTCCAGCTCCCTGCTTTTTTGCCATCGCGCGTCAGATAAATAAGCTCTAGGCGTCCAATACGTAAAAAGTCAACTTCACGCTCCTTCCCATCAACATCCAATAAAGCGGTATACGCTTCGATAGTGCGCCCGTAATCAACTTCAACCTGATAAGCCTCCAGCACACGGCGGAACTTTTCACTTGAATTTATATCTGCACGATCCATCATAGTTTTTAAAGAGCTCACACGTTTTTTACGCTCAGCTGATAAAAACGGCACATCAAGTGCTACAAATTGCTCAAGGCCGGTGATCATACGTAGCATTAGAGGGGTTATCTGACGTTCAATAATCGAAACTTGATCCATTGATAGGTTCAATGATTCCATTTCACTTAATTGATTATTAATCTGCTTAGTCAGCTGTGCGTTATAAACTGTTAAACCGTCAATTTCTTTGTTGAGAGTTTTAAACTGCTGTAAACGCCCTTGAATTGAATCTGCAATCTTATCTATTTTTTTTTGTGATTGTAGAGCTGATTTATTAATCTCACTGCTATTATCAATAACATTGTCTAAATCATTTGCTTGCGCTGTCGCACTTATGGCTACAACACCAGCTAAGATCAATGGTTTAACGCCTTTCATCGCATACACCTTTACTAGTTAATTAGCGAATTTGCTAGTTGCTTTTTATCATTGAGCGAAAGTGTAACGGGGTTCTGTGACAACAATGTTGCGCTAAAAAGACGAAAATATGACAGTTGCCATGCTATTGCAGTAAAAGTGTCTTAATAAACCGCTTTATATAAGGTATGTGACTTATTACTTGTTGAGATTATTAAGAATTTGTTGGTAGGTAGTTTTCTCACTCTGGTAATCAATAGCAATAGCAAAGTATTGCTGATCAATTTCAAGCACTAATGAAGGAAAGCCTTGAATAGGAAGTTGATGAACAAAATTAAGCTCGCTTTGTAGCTGTTGTTCAATTTCCTCGCTTTGTATCAAGCGAATAAATTCATCTTTAGGTATATTGATGGACGTTGCAAAATCAGCAAGTGTTGTTATCTCGGAAGGATTTTTTGCATTTAAATAATAACCATTTTGTATTGTTTCTAGCATGGCTCGCTCATTATTGAACAGTCTAGCAACCAACATCGCCCGACAAGCAGGATAAGTAGAGCGTTTAGGCTGACACTGATGCCAAAAGTCAAAATTAAATTGCGCACCAGTTTGTGCTGCAATACGCCGCCAAGTTTGTTGTAAAAACTGTTGCATTGATAATGCCATAGGCTCAACGCTATCAGAGGCTAAGCCACCCACGCGATAATCAACTTTAACAAGCCCTGCTAGTTTTTCTTCTAGTTTTTTCCAGGTGTTTTTATACCCCCAACACCAACTACACATAGGGTCGTAAACATAGATTAACCTTGCTTTAGACATTATATTATCCCTTAATCATTACTTTACAAATTACATTGAGCTACTTTTTGTTGATATAAATATTGACGAGCTTATTTAATCATTTCAAATTACAGACAAGCTGAATTGAGTACCACTTTAATAATTCTACATCAAATAGTCAGTTCGAGCATCATAAGTAATTTGGTTGTTAGCAACATGTTCATTTAATATTTTGGAAGTAACACTGAAAAAATCATTACTGTAACGCTTTTATAGCACAGCGGCACAAGAAAAAGCGCATAGAAAACTATGCGCTTCGATCTTAATTATGTGGCTTTAAAGAACGCTCCCCCGTGCAGAGGTAACTTGAGTATACGTTAATTAGCTTTTTGCCATTTACTGGCAAGTCGTACAACATTTAAGCCGTACCAAGCAATAAACACATAACAAATAACAGGCACAAAAAAGCTTTGTTGAATATTAACTGTATCTGCCACCACACCTTGTAGTAATGGCACTAACGCACCACCAACAATCGCTAAACAAAGCCAACCTGAGCCTTTACTAGTTAGTGACCCCAACCCTTCAATCGCCACTGAAAATATAGTTGGGAATAAAATTGAGTTAAATAAACCAATTGCAAGTACAGAATACAGTGCGATATTACCTTCGGTAAATATGGTTACTAATAAAAGCGCAATAGCAGCAAAAGCATTAAAAGTAATAGCTTTTGACGGAGCAATTTTTTGTAAAACCACAGAGCCTATGAATCGCCCTACCATTGCTCCACCCCAGTAATAGGCTATTAATTTTGCAGCAGCATGCTCTTGAAGACCTGCAATATGCGCTTCACCGAAATAATTAACTAAGAAACTACCAATCGAAACCTCAGCGCCCACATAGCAAAATATACCAATCACACCCATAATTAAATGCGGAGCCTTTATTAATGAGCCCATATTTGCATGGTCAGCTTCAGAACCATTGTGGGCAGCAATTTGAGGTAATTTAAAAAAAGCAAAAATAATAGCGATTGTCATCAACGCGCCAGCAAGCATTAAATAAGGCACTTTAACCGACTCGGCCGTTGCCGCGTTTGCGGTCAATGAACCCGCAGCGCCAAAGAACAAAATCCCGCCCACATACGGCCCGACAGTTGTTCCTAATGAATTTAATGCTTGTGCAAGGTTAAGGCGTGAAGATGCTGTTTTTTCAGGGCCAAGAGCTGCAACATACGGGTTAGCAGAGACTTGCAGTATAGTGACACCTGCAGCCAATACAAAAAGTGCACTTAAAAACAACCAATACTCATGAATCACCACCGCAGGATAAAACAATGTACAACCGAGTGAAGCAACAATAAGGCCGCTCAGTACGCCATTTTTATAACCCCACCTTTTAACTAATATTCCCGCAGGTAAAGAAACAATAAAATAAGCACCGAAGAAGCAAAACTGAATCATCATGGCTTCAGTGTAGCTAAGGTCAAACACACCTTTGAGGCGAGGGATCAGCACATCGTTTAAAACCGTGATAAAACCCCATAAAAAGAACAATGTCGTCATTGCTGTAAGCGCAAGCCGGTAATTATTATTTTGATGCGGATCTTTGGTCGCATATGACTGATTTTTATTAATTTCACTCACGTAGTTTTCACTCCAGTAACAATGTTAGAGCTGATTCTACACACTGAGAAAAAAAGATCACAATGTTTTATTCTGGCCGTTCCAATTGCAGCATTAACTATTATATAGTCAATAATGCAGCCGGGGTTTAGAACATCACTACTACATTACGACAATATAAAAAACCGAAGCCACTAACGATGAAAAAACGGGCTGTGATACGCCAAAATTTTGCAATAGCTAGCCACTATATTTAAAACGCTAATGAGGAAAATAGGGGCTTACACTCGAATTGAACATACTTATTAAAAAGAATAATTATTAGCTGTTGGCGATTTAAGATTAAACTTTGCTTACCTTAAGAATTATAATCAACGCCCTTATCTATATCCTGGTCTCTTGCAAACAAATTTTAGCTCTGTTGAATTGATATTAATAACCCAACAGACTTGGTTATTTTTGCTAAATATAAAAGCAGGTTCAACTAAAAACCGATAGGCGTTAAATTAAAGCCTACTTAGCTGGAGTAGCATGCCATTTTAGTTTGTTATTCGTATCGCGACTATTAATGATAGTCTCGTCATTTGCGTGCACCCCACCAAGTTTTGCTTGACGGTCGTATAATACGACATTACACGTTGCAGCTAGGTTCATGCAGCCAATTGTGGGGATATAAACAACCTCATCACACCAAGCTAAAATTTCTTTACTAATTGAACCATCCTCAGGGCCAAAAATATAAAATGCATTTTCTGGATGCTTGAAATCAGGTAAAGGAGTCGCGCCTTCAATTAATTCAATAACGACAACTTTAGCACCTATTGGTTTTACATCACAAAGATTATCACAACCGACTAAAGGGATACGTTCAAGTACATTTTTGGTGTCGGTATGAAACTTTTTCGCATTAAGGTAACGCATCCCAGTAAAAAAGACTTGATGGGCGTTATAACAACCTGCTGCACGTAACACGCCCCCCACATTAGTTGGACTCTTAGGGTTAAGCAAACCAATACTGGCTTTAGCAATACTCATTAATCAATATCTCTTTTAGGCCAATCAGTAACATATAAATCGAAGTCATCAAGTTCTATATCGCAATCTTTTACTGTTTTATCACGCACTGAAATACCCAGCTCATGCATTAAAGCTTTACTTCCATCATTATTTAATGGATGCCAAGACGCTAGCCCTCTCCCTTCATATAGACGGCGATAACTGCAGCTTTGCGGCATAAAAAAAACATCTTTAAGATTTTCTTTGGTGAGTTTTACGCATGAAGGTACTAACGTTTGTCGGTTTTCGTATTCACTACATCCGCAAGTTTGGTTGTCTAAGTATTGGCACACAATATTAGTAAATAGTAACTCTTCACCTTCGCGAAGCTGATCGGTGGCATTAAATTCATCTTCATCTTCGCTATCAATAAATGTATTTAAACAACATTTACCACAACCGTCACAAACAGCTTCCCATTCACTTTGTGACATTTGCCCAAGTGATTTCTCAAGCCAAAATTTATTATTTGTCATTACTGCTTAACCTAACCGCCCCATCAAGCGCGCATTTTAACTCAGCAGAACTAAACGCGCAAAGTACAAACACACTTTGCACGTGTAATTATCATAGTTGTGTATTAACCCAACGTTTAATTTTTTCTTCTAAGATAGGCATAGGTAATGCGCCATCAATTAAAATTTGAGTATGGAACGCTTTAATATCAAAGTTAGACCCTAATTTATTTTTAGCGTAATCACGTAACTCTTGAATCTTAAACTGACCTAACTTGTACGATAAGGCTTGGCCTGGCCATGCAATATACCTTTCAACTTCAGCAATAATATCAGACTCCGCCATTGATGAGTTATCCAGCATATAATCAATACCCTGCTGGCGTGTCCAACCTTTAGCATGAAAGCCTGTATCAAGTACTAACCGCATGGCTCTAAGTTGCTCATCTGATAAGCGGCCATACCACATATATGGGTCAGTAAATAAACCCATTTCTTTACCCAGACTTTCAGCGTAAAGCGCCCAACCTTCAGCAAAAACGGTGTATCCGCCAAACTTTCTAAATAATGGTAAATCTTTAATTTCTTGTTGAAGCGCTATTTGAAAATGATGCCCCGGAGCCGCTTCATGAATAGACAATGTCTCGAGTAAAAATTTGGGCTGAGCTTTTAAATTAAAGGTATTTATATAAAATATACCTGGACGAGAACCATCAGGTGCAGGGGCTTGATAAGAAGCGCCAGCGGCAGATTCAGCACGGAACTCCTCTACCGGTTTAACAACGTAATCTGCTTTAGGAAATACATCGAAAAGAGCCGGGATTTTAGCATCAATTTTATTTTTTACGTCTTCGTATGCTTTGATCAACGCTTGCGGTGTTTCGTAGTAAAACTCATCAGATTCGCGAAGGTGAGTAAAAAACTCATTAAGCGTACCATCAAAACCAACCGTACTTTTCACGTCTTTCATTTGCTCTAAAATACGAGAAACTTCCTTTAAACCAATTTGATGAATTTCATTAGCAGATAAATCAAGCGTCGTGTGTTCTTTAATTTGATATTCGTACCACGCTTTACCATCTGGTAAATCTGAATAGCCGATTGTATTACGACTGTTTGGTATATATTCATTGGCTAAAAAGTCAGCCATCTGTTGATATGCCGGAACTAACTTTTTAGTTATCATTTTACTGTATTGCGCCGTAATATCAGCCTTTTGATGTTCAGTAAAACTGTCAGGTAACTGTTTAATGGGTCCCCAAAAAAGTGAATCTTCAGGTTTAGTAACAATGTGAGCTTGAAACTGAGGCAGTAATTTTTCAGCAAGAGGTTTAGGTAATACAACATGCTCTTTAATGCCTTCACGCATAGCTTGCTCTACACTTGTTAACCAAGCAATAAACCCGTCAGCACGTTTAATAAACGCTTTATAGTCCGTCACTGTTTTAAAAGGCTGTGCACTTTGCCCAGAGCCTAACCCGGCAAAAGTATTTTGTGCTCCCCCCATTTGATTTATTGGTAATAAATAACTTGGGAACTGCTCAGCCTCTAACGTCAGAGATAAGTCACGGGCTAAAATTTCATAATTAAGTAATGCTTGCCCAGTAAGTGCTGACTTGTCAATTGCGGCAAGTTTAGCTTGATACTCTTTGATAAAAGCATGTTTTTTGTCACGATTACTTTTATTTATAGGTGCGATGAATTGATCATTAAATTCACTTCTGCCGATGTAAGTCGCATTAATAGGCCTGAATGTTAAAGAATCTTCAAAATATTGAGCGACTAACTCTGAGAGAGTCTGCGCAGCACTAAGCTCTTGTTTGCTGGTAGCCGGTTTTTTTGTGTTTTTTGTATCGGACATTACTGAATCATTCTGTTGCGAACAACCACTTAATGTAAACACTATAGCACTACTGATCAGTGCAGCTTTTAATAATTTCATCCGTTATTTCATCCTACAAAATATGTATGGTTACTATGCCATCTATCGTTATTTATTTACTTGTTATTTGTGCCTGTTGTATTAATTTTCGACTGTTGGAGTGTGGAAAAAGAATAACAAACACTTTATATCTCTATCTCAACACTGTTATTGCGTCATTAATATCTAAACAACGACATACCTCAGCGCTAAAGCAATGGTTGATATGGATCTGGTAAAAAATGCATCACAAAGTACATTACAAATGTGCAATTGATAATTGGCATTATCACACAAGTAGAGTTTGATGAAACGCTCTGTTATAAAAAAGATGGGCAATACATTAAGCTACCCGCAGTTTTAGATAGCAAAACAGCGTTGCTAAAGAAACCTAAATAATCTTTATAATAAAGAGTATTACTCTAAAGCGATGTTTTTAGGTGGAATGCCTGGAGAAAAACGAAATGCAAAACTCACCTTTAGCTATACATTGTAATGGCCAAGTATTAGCTTAAGCTATTTACAAATGAATCAGCTGAGTAGCATCAACTTTAAATGCTACTCATTAATAGATAAGAAGCAAATGAAATAGGTTTATGATTTATTACTACATACAAGCCCCTACAAAACAGTGACAAAGCTTCTTAGAGTTACGGTTAGGAATTAGCAAAAAGCTCAACTGTAAAGATAAAATATTGAAATAGTAAGGCGAGCTAGTTGCTAAGAAAAAACCACAAAAGAGGATAATGAATCAGTAAAATTATCTGAGTGCCAAAAAGCGACTCTGTGATCATTGGAATAGACATAAGTTAAGCTGCATCAGAAGGATCATAAAAAATTCTGTTACTTAGCCTAATAAATACGTAGTTTATTACGCTTAGTGCAAAAAAAAACTTATTAGTGTGTTTTTTTGAGTGCCGCTGTCTAACTACTTTTAGCGATTACCGCTTAGTAAAATTTAACAATATGCTTCTTAATTTCAATCATGCTTAATAGATAAATAATAATCAGGTTGATATTAATAAACACATGCGAAGCTAACACTTGCTATACCCGTTCAGCATGCTAGCATTAATTTCATAATTTATTGAAACTTGAAAAGCCATGACTTTATCTGAAAAAAACTTTGCCTTTGTTATGCACTGCGGTGAAATGGGCAGCCGTTGGGGCTTTAACCGCACAATAGGACAGATGTGCGGTTTATTGATCATCACCAAAGAACCTATGACGGCCAATGAAATTGCCGACACACTAAGTATTTCTCGTGGAAATGTCAGTATGGGCATTAAAGAGTTACAGTCATGGCGATTAATTAAAGTACAACATATTCCAGGTGACAGGAAGGAATATTATGCCCCTGCCGGCAGTATTTGGGATATGGCCAATAAAGTATTTGAAGAGCGTAAAAAACGCGAAATTGATCCGACTTTAAGCTTACTACGCGACAATATTCTAGAAGAAGCTAATAACGACGATGAACGTTTTGCACAACAACAAATGCAAGAAGTCCATGATTTATTAGAAACTGTTACTAAGTGGTCAGCTGAGTTGCAACGACTCAGTCCAGAGCAATTACAAAGCTTGATGAAGTTAGGCTCAGGAATTGGCAAAGTACTCGACTTTAAAGATAAAATAATGAAAAAATAAACACGAAAGTGATTTATCAAAATAAAGCCGCATAAAATGCGGCTTTATAGTTTATACTTATTATATGGCCGGATAACCAATTCGGTCAGATAAATAACCGACACTAGTCGCAAAGTAATATGAACGATTCCAATGCATTAGCGCTTTATAGTTGTCATAAGCTAAATACATACGGCCATTAATATCATCAGGCATCACCATTGCTGCAGTTACGTCAACATTAGGTAAATCAGCATTATCCATTTTACGCACGCCAAGAGCCTGCCAATCAGCTAAGCTACGTTGAGAATCACGCCAGTATTCTAACCATTGGGTGCGAGTCCTGGTACCACGCTTGAGAATATTTGTATTATCAAAGTTGTCTGGTAATTGAACTTGACGACCCCAAGTTAAGTTATCATCCCATCCAGCTTGCTTAAGATAGTTAGCTATTGATGCAAACGCATCAGCCTCTGTTGTCCAAATATCTTTACGACCATCATTATCATAATCAATCGCATAGGCATTAAAAGAGGTCGGCATAAACTGGGTTTGCCCCATTGCGCCCGCCCAAGAGCCTTTAAATTTATCAAGCGTGATATGGCCCTCTTTTAATATATCAAGCGCTGCCCATAATTGCTTTTTATACATTGTTTCTCGGCGTCCATCAAAAGCAAGAGTCACCACAGACTCGATCACGTTATGACCGCCTTGAATTTTACCAAAATTACTTTCAAGCCCCCACAGTGCAACAATAAAACGTGCTTGCACCCCAAACTCTTTGGCTACTTGATCTAACAATTGCTGGTTTTCTTTATACAACTTACGTGCACGGTCAACTTTCCACTGCGGTACACGCTTAGGTAAATAGGTTTCGAGAGTCTCTTTAACTTCAGGCTGACTTTTATCAGCTGATATCACTTTCTCTTTAAATTCTACTTTTTGAAATGCATCGTTTATTAATTTCTCATCATACCCTTTCTGTTTTGCTTCGAGTTTGAGGTTATTGACGTACTCGTTAAATTGCGCTTTCGTATTGGCCAGCGCCGATGTACTTATACAGGCACTACATAAAAGTATTGCCAGTTTTTTGAATGCTAATTTAGTCACTATCAACTCCATTTCTTTTACGTAACTCAGAGAGTAAATTTTCTTTTGGCGGAGGTAACTGAAGATAAAAGCCATCATCAGTTAACGCTTGTTTTACTAAACTAAGGGAAGAACCACCGAGTTTTTCACGTTTAGCGAGATTTATAATCATCACATACTGAGGTTGACCAAACATCGCCATTAAAGGTTCCGGAACCTTACTAAAATCATCTCTTTTTTCAACATAAAGAAAAGTATCTGATTTTTTCTTACTTTTATATACCGCAGTAAGCATTATGAGCCTATAAAATCTTGCGAAACAGTGCAGCACACTATAACATGAGAGTTATAATAAGTTAGCAGAATTAGATTAGATTTTTACAATTAAGGCGCTGTTCATGCTGCGTTTATATTAAAAAATTTATGATCAGCGAATTGAATTGAGTACTTATGTCAGAACAAATTTTTGAGTTAAAAGGGAATCTATTTACATTATCAGTGCTTCATTTGATGAGCGATGATACGGCCCTTCTTTCGAAACAACTAGATGAAAAAATAGCCCAAGCACCTAAGTTTTTTGCCGGGGCTCCTATTGTTATAAACTTAGCTGATGTACAGCACACTAAATTTGACTTTGCACAATTGAAAACGATGTTAAGCAGCCTCGCATTTAACCCTGTTGGGGTTTGTAATGGTGATGATACACAACATAACAACGCAAAAGCAGCTGGTTTATCTGTTCTTAACTATGCGCAAGACGTAAAAGTGGACAACGTTAAACAACCTAATACATCGATTGTTGAAAAAAACATACATTTACCTGCACAAGTTATAAATGGCACCGTGCGTTCAGGTCAGCAAGTGTATGCTAAAGATCGTGACTTAATTGTTATTGGTGCCGTAAGTCACGGCGCCGAAGTGATAAGTGATGGTAATGTGCATATTTACGGCACATTACGCGGACGCGCTATTGCGGGAGCACAAGGCTATGATGAGGCGCATGTATTTTGCCAAAAATTAGAAGCTGAACTGGTCTCAATCAATGGTAATTACTGGCTTAGTGATTCATTACAAGGTGAATACTGGGGCAATACAGTACAAATTAAACAAAAAAATAATTCATTAGAAATTTCAGCTTTGGTTAAAGGATAAATCTTATGGCAAAAATAATTGTCGTTACTTCGGGTAAAGGCGGTGTTGGTAAAACAACATCAAGTGCTGCTATTGGTACAGGTTTAGCGCTAAAAGGCTATAAAACGGTTATTATTGATTTTGATATTGGTTTACGTAACCTTGACTTGATCATGGGCTGCGAACGCCGAGTTGTCTATGATTTTGTAAATGTTATAAATGGCGATGCTAACCTTAATCAGGCGCTGATAAAAGACAAGCGAGTTGAAAAGCTATTTTTATTACCCGCTTCACAAACGCGTGATAAAGATGCCCTTACCCGTGATGGTGTCGAGCGCGTTTTAAATGAATTAAAAAAAGATTTTGACTATATTGTTTGCGATTCACCAGCGGGTATTGAAGCAGGCGCTATGATGGCAATGTACTTTGCAGATGAAGCCATTGTGACCACAAACCCTGAGGTATCCTCGGTACGTGACTCTGATAGAATTTTAGGTATATTGCACAGTAAATCAAAACGTGCTGAAGAAGGCTTAGAAGATATTAAAGAACATTTACTATTAACGCGTTATAACCCTGATCGTGTACTTAGAGGTGAAATGCTGTCAGTTGAAGATGTACAAGATATTTTATCTATTCCGCTTTTAGGTGTTATACCCGAGTCACAAGCAGTGTTAAGTGCTTCAAATTCAGGCCAACCTGTGATTTTAGATAATGAGTCTGATGCTGGCCAAGCATATGCTGATGCAATTAGTCGTTTATTAGGTGAAACCGTTGATTTTCGCTTTTTAGATGTTGAGAAAAAAGGCTTGTTCAAACGGATTTTTGGAGGTTAATATGTCACTACTTGACTATTTCCGCTCAGAAAAGAAAAACAGTGCGTCACTGGCAAAAGAGCGATTGCAAATAATTGTTGCGCACGAACGTTCACAACGTGGTACACCCGATTACTTACCACAATTAAAACAAGATATTCTTGCTGTTATACGCAAATATGTGAATGTTAATACTGATGCGGTACAAGTTCAGTTTGATCAAAATGAAGACGACTTAGCAGTGCTTGAGCTTAACGTCACATTACCTGACGAAGAAAAAAAGTAACCTCACTTAAGTTATTAAAGGGCGCTGTGAGCGCCCTTTTACTATAATTTCACTTTGACAAATTTACATGAAATCAAGCGTAAGCAATAAACGCTTTGCTCCTTGCTCAACTGAAGGAGAGCGATGCACTAAGCCTGCTCCTTGGTTATCATCTTGCCAGTTTTCACCTTTTAAAAGTGCTACATCACCTTGATTAAGTTGTTGTATATCTTCAAGGTGCTCAAATAGACCAGAATCTTCATCAGTCTTGCCGTTATTTCCAGCACCTAGCTTAGTGCGATCTACCTTGTCATGTGCCAGCCACTGCGTTGTAACCCCTTGATAAGTGGAAACTAGTCTACATGGTATCTTATCAACATGAAAACGAGGGCACATGGCTTTATCAAGCATTGTTAAGCGTAGTCCCGCGCGCTTTAAATCAAACAGACAACAAAACATATCAACAAGTAAAGCAATGTCTTTACTCAATGTAATGGCCGCACTTGACCCACCCAAAAGACGGCACAGTTCATCATGCGTATGCTCTGGTGAAACCGCTATTTCTACAGGCTTAATATTATCAGTACTAATAAGCTCATCTACTGCTTCGGATAACATTTTATCAATTTGTCGTTGCCAAATAACGATATTTACATCTGAGCGATAAATATCAGTAAATATATTCGGGTCAGTGTCTAATGATGCACGACGATAAAGTACCTCTTCTATTTCTATGGCTTTAGCCAGTGAACTCATAAACTTTCCTCCCAAACTGGAAATGGATCCTTAAGGGACCTCCACCTTTCTTTACCTTGAAGTAATAAGTCATCACTGAGTAGACAAGCATCCAGTGCTACGGTCATCGCTTCTTGGTTTAGAGATTGTCCTATAAAAACCAGCTCTTGACGCATATCGCCAAATGGTTCTTGCCATTTACTGTTAATTTCCGCCAAAGCTTCTTCATCTATTGGCCACTCAGTTTTAGGTAGAGATTTATAAAACATACCCGCAAAACCATGATCGGCGATACCACCAGCTTGATTCCATTGCCCGCAAAATTCAGGACGCGTTGCCAACCAAAAGTAACCTTTAGACCGTAATAACTTGCCATACTGTTCAGTGTTATGCAGAAATTGATAGAACTTGTTAGGATCAAAAGGACGATGCGCAATATAATTAAAACTACTTATCCCATATTCCTGAGTTTCTGGAATATGCTCACCACGTATTTCCTTAAGCCACCCCGGCGCTTGCTGCGCTTTGGTAAAGTTAAATAAACCGGTATCTAGGATTTCATCTATTACTACATTGCCTGCCGATATAGGGATGATTTTGGCTTGGGTATTCAGCGTTTTTAAAATAGCTGTTAAATTAGCAATTTGCTCTTTGCTTACTAGGTCAGTTTTGCTGATCAAAATGATATCGGCAAATTCAACCTGATCAACCAATAAGTCGGTGACACTTCGCTCATCCTCTTCACCTAATGACTCACCCACCTCTTGTAGATAATCGGCTTTGTCATAATCATGTAAGAAGTTTACGGCATCAACGATTGTAACCATTGAGTCTAATCTAGCTATATCTGACAAAGAAATATCATTTTCATCTGCAAAAGTGAAAGTTTCGGCAACGGGCAGCGGTTCTGAAATACCTGTAGATTCAATTACTAAATAATCAAACTGATCTTCTTTCGCAAGTTTCGTAACCTCTACGAGTAAGTCCTCTCGCAAAGTACAACAAATACATCCGTTACTCAACTCAACCAATTTTTCATTACTGCGATTTAGTGATACCTCATTTTTTATAGTGGCAGCATCGATATTAATGTCACTCATATCATTGACGATAACAGCTACTTTTTTATTTTCACGATTATTAAGAATATGACTTAAAACGGTAGTTTTACCAGCGCCAAGAAAACCAGATAAAACTGTGACGGGCAGTTTCTTACTCATTTTTGATCTCTTTAGTTAAACATCTTAGGTTATGTTATAGTATATCAGAAGGTTTTGCTAGTTCAGTTCTACTTCATAAGAAGTGAGGCACGTTGGATGAAAAATAAACCCGCAAAGTTTGGAATCTAGTACTTTTGTTAGGTGTATTTAAGGTAATTCACCCAATGTAAGATTAAACTATTTACTACTAAGCAATGAAAGCGCTTTTGGTTTTTAAAACAATGAATAAGAGTATCAAGGATGAAGTTTTAGGCACAGTAGGCGATAGCACTCCACCAAGATCTAAAAGGTTAGCCTTACGCATCGCAAAATTAACTCTTAGTTATTTACAAAACATTGTTCCGTAAATCAGTTTGAATTAATTGACCCATTAGGCTATTCGTTAGATTCGGTTTGCAAACCGCAATTTGCTAAAGGGAAAGCCCACGAACCACTCAACGCCCTTGCAGAAAAATATCAGCGGATGGTTATGTTATGTGAGCTCGACTGTAACCACTCTATGAGTCTTGCTTTTGCTAACCTTTTAAATCACTTTTCTAGCTAATCACTTCTAACAAGCCAAACGCAATTATACCTATTCAGTAAGCCAATGGGCCGGAATACGAATCGTGGTTGCTATGCGTATGTTTTTAACTCAACTTGGTTACTTATAAGTATCTGCAAAGATCAATATCCCTATAGCTCAAGAAGTATTTAACGAAGGTGGTTCAGTGCAAACAACTGAAGACGAAAGTGCATTCATGAAGTACTGCAGTCGGACTTTTAATTAATCTAGCGGTCGTCAGCAACTAACCAATATAAAAGTGAAATAGATACACGAGGAGTGATTGGTAACTTTAAAGCCCTCTCAGCACAACTAAATGCACCTTAAACAATGTTATAACATTTATTGCAATAAAAAACCCAACAAAAGTTGCTGGGTTTTTCACCTATGAGTTATTTTATCAATAATGTTAACTATGGATCAGAAATTATAGTTAGCGCCTAGATAAAAGCGCCTGCCGGTATATTCGTTATAAGTAAATCTGTTTTCTTGTTTCCAATAACCTTCTTCAACTTCCTCTGTTAAGTTAACCACAGAGGCTGTTAATGACAGTTGTTCAGTTAAATTATAAGCCGCATTAATATCTAACTGTCCATAGTCTTTAGTATACATATTATACCCTTTGTGGATCCCATTTGCGCGATCATCTTTCCAGTTATAAGAAGCCCGAACACTAAAATCATCGTTCTCAAAGTAAACTGACAGATTATATTGATGTTTAGCGGTTCCTGGGATCTCAGCTGCTGTTTTAATACCTTCAGTAGAGACCTCACTAGTGCTTGTATCAGTAAATGTATAATTGGCTAACAAACCAAAGCCACTTTCAAACGAATGCTGAAAAAATAACTCTACCCCGGTAGATTCAGCTTCACCACCGCCCACTTTTGTATTCATTTCTACTTCAATTGGGCCGTTACAGCAATCATGTTCTCGCTCGACAATTTCCAACGATGAAATAGGTAAATTTGAAATGTCTTTATTAAATAGAGTAGCGCCTAAAGCTGATCCACCTGCGTAATACCATTCTATTCCTAAATCAACTTGATCTGATAACATTGGGTCTAAGCCAGTGTTTACAGATGTACCCGTGCCCCTGCCTGTCCATGAGTCAGGTGAATTAATATTAACTGGAGGACCATACGACTCAGCTTGACTAAGATCAGAATAACTAACACGTGACATGGCTCTAGCCGCAGCAAAGCGCACCACTACGTCGTCATTCACATCCCACGCTAAATTTAGACTTGGCAACCATTCACCATCATCACTTGTACGTTCATTCGGCTCAGTATCATCGTCATCTTGGCCAACAACATCGTCATACGTTAAAGTACTTAGTTCAGTATTAACATAACGTACGCCAAAATTACCGCGTAATGCTTGCCACTGAAAATTACTTTGAGCATAAACAGACCAAATATTCTCTTCTAAAGTGTAAGTACCTGATAAAGTAGGTACCACGGTCGCGCTAAAATTACTTTTAAGATATTGATCTAGCGCTGCAAAATCAAATGCTAAGAAATCGAATGCCCCCGTATTACCGGCACTATTATCAATAACAGTATCACTAACTAATGTTTCAGCATCTGGGTGAAAATCCGGGTTATGGAACCACTCTGTTCCCGGCAGATAACCTCTGTAACCCCCATTATCTGGAATGTCATCATCCCAACGAAAGTCATTCCTGATACCTTTAATTTCATGTTGCCGGTATTTAGCACCCACATAAAAGCTGGTAAAAAAGTCTCCATCAAATTCAATTTTTAAGTCAGATTGTATGTAATCTTCTGAGTCTTCATTTTCCGATGAATATGAATCAAACCAATCATAATATTGGTAAGCTTGTTTATCTGATGCTAAATCCGTTGATACATCATACTGAGGCTTGCCATCTTGAATATTCCATAACCAGCTGTTTACGGAGCCTTTTCGAGCATCTATGTTCGCGTATGTTTCTTTAGCAGTGCCGCCTATTGCCACGGCAAGATCATTATAAATTGAACTTATAGAGCAAGTAGTGATCAGATCAAGGCATAATAATTACTTGGTCGCATAAATATGAGCACTACTTTTCTGAAACATTTTAATTCAATTACAGATCCTCGCATTGAACGTTGTAAAAAGCATGAACTTATCGATATTCTTCTCCTTGCTATTAGCGCTGTACTCTCTGGTGCAGAAGGATGGGAAGATATTGAAGACTTTGGGCACCTAAAGCTTGATTGGTTAAAAAAATACGGCACGTTCAACGCAGGAATTCCAAAACATGACACGATTGCTCGCGTCATGTGTCGGTTAAAAGCAAATGAAATAGAAAGGGCATTTCAATCTTGGATATCATCACTGATTGAAACTACAGGTGCAGATATCATCGCTATCGATGGCAAAACCGCACGGCGTTCATTTACCACAAAAGACAGAAAAAGTGCCTTACACACGGTCAGTGCATGGAGTTGCCAACACCAGTTAGTGCTTGGGCAGACGGCTGTTGATAATAAAACAAATGAAATCACCGCAATACCAGAATTACTCACCCTGCTCGATATTGAAAACAGTATCATTACGTTAGATGCGATGGGATGCCAACAAGAAATAGCAAAACAAATCATCCAACAAAAAGCAGATTATATTCTTGCACTTAAAGGTAATCATTCAGGCATGCAAAAGGAACTAGAAGCGTGGTGGCACAAGTGCGAGCGTGAAAGGTTAACTAAGCATAATTGTGATGAACATACCGAAATAAGCTCAGGACATGGGCGTGTTGAAACACGTACATGCCAGCAGTTACTTATAGATAAAAGCTGGCTAGGCAAGGATTATCGTTGGCCTGGCTTAACGAGTATTATTAAGGTCAGGGCTGAAGTTCATGATAAGTCGGCAGGGTCGGATACCACTGAAACACGCTGGTATATAAGTTCATTAGACTTAAATGCAGCGCAAGCACTCAATGCAGTACGCAGTCACTGGCAGGTTGAAAGCATGCATTGGATGCTTGATATGAACTTCAGAGAAGATGAATCGAGAATACGCAAACTTCAAGGGCCATTAATGTTTAATGTAATGCGAAAGATAGCCATGGCGCTTTTTAAACAAGATGCATCTAAGTCAGCAAGTATGGCGAGGAAAAAGAAAATGGCAGGGCTAGACGATGATTACCGCTCAACCCTGCTAGAGTCTGGGATTAAAATGCGCTAGCCGTGCGCCTATTGCTTCCGTATGACCAACTTGAAATGAAAGTGTGAAGTTATTACCATAATAAGTACCATCAAAATCAAACGAGTCTGATTTTGATTCTCCTAGTCGCTCGCGGCCCGTAAGCTGAGGCGAAAGTAAACCTCGTCTTATAGCAACCCCGTTATTTACATCCGCATCGCCCCAATTATTTTCATTGAGTAAGCCATTATCCCCAAAACCATAAGCAACAACAGTATCACCATCTAATTCAACACCAAAATAAGGGTTATGATTATCGTTCCACTCAGCAAAGAGTACGCTTTGCTCGGCAGAGTCATAACTTAATTTAGCACCAAAATAATTAAAGTTAAGGTCTAAATTTTCAGTTGGCATCCATTGTATGGCAACTTGATACCCTTCTCGGTTTCTATCTTCTGTTGAATTGACTGCGTTCATAGCTCGAGGAGCCCAAACATTGTTATAAACTTCACCTGTTGCTTGGTCTACAATGGCAGGCCTTTCGGCTGAATCATCAGTATCAGAATGATATCGCCAGTGCATTGCATTGTTAGAAACTGTCGTTACTGTTCTATCTTGCCGACTTATTCCAGCTAAGATACCAAACTTTTCATCTTCATTTTTCCACGAATAAAGTACATTAAGTTGCGGTTGTAGATCTTCTGAAACGTCATCATAAGTTGCTTCTACACTTAAAGCGCCAGAGTTAGCTTCCATTTCTAACGGTTTACGAGTATTTAAAATCACGGTTCCACCAATTCCGCCTTCATCAATACGTGCTTCAGCACTTTTGTATACTTCAACACTGCTAATCATACTTGAAGGTAACAAAGCATAGTTAAAACTTCGCGTTGGGACACCCGTGCCAGATGACGCCAAGTAATTACCATTGAGCTGCGTTAAAGTCCAATCAGGCGAAGTACCACGAATACTCACCCGACTGCCTTCACCACCATCTCGATCTATCAATACACCTGGTACACGTTGTAAGGAATCGGCTACATTTTTATCTGGGAATTTACCTATATCCTCGGCTGTAATCGCATCAACATTAGCGGTTGATAATCTTTTTATAGCTAGATTTTGTGCCGCTGAAGAGCGAATACCTCGTACTTCAATGACCTCAAATTCAGAGTCGTCATCTTGAGCGTGTGCTATGTTGCATGATGATAGCAACGCAATACATAGTGCTGTTTTTTTAAAATTAGTGCAAAGCCAGGCTCCATTGCTACTATTATTAACCATGTCCATCTCCAATCTTTGTGTGTGTTGTTAGTATTATTTTGTTGATAAATATAAAAAAACTAATGTTAATATTAACCAGCAAGCTTTAGTCTATAGTTAATACCTTGTTAAGATTCATTTCCAGAATAGGGTCCTGTTAAAAAAAGTGATAATATAATTTCGGTTGCGACTAGGACAAAATCGGCGTAAAACTTTTTAAATTTATTTTTACAAATAACTAACCAACAGTTTCGCTCGTCAAAAAAACACTATTAATACATGTGATTTTTTTTGACTAGTTAATTTATTACTAACTTAAAGCGTTGAAATAAAACAACATACTTATGTATTTTTTTATATTAAACGTTATGGAATATTTTATCGACATTAGCTGGGCTTGTTTCCTGGAAAGTGACTATGGATAAAAACTAGAACTTTGTTTATGCGATGTTAATTAAACTAATTTGATTGGTAATGTAAAAAATGAATTTATTGCAGGAGAAAACAAAATCTAATTAAGTGCTTCAATGCATCAATATAAGCCAACTCCACTAGATACTGCAATTAGCAACTACGCTAAATAATTCCTAGTAAGAGTGAGTTATTAATAATGATAAGACCAATCGTAAATGATTTTAGTGCGGATGTGCCTTTACTTAAAAGAATGCTCAATTAGGGGGCTAACGGCGGTGTCACCCAAAAAATACTTCAGAACTATGATCTATTTATTAATTAAAAATTAAGTTCACTTCATACTAATTCTGCTGTGTTAAATGAGCATGTAAGAGTTACATCAGTGGACACAACTCATCTTGTGAGCGACTTTAATATGATTAAACTTGTATTTAGGTATCAATGGCAACGGAGCAAAACACCATGTACGCTTTGATGATGCCCAAGGATAGCAATTAGTTGAGGCTGTTAGTGGAGTCGAAAATATAGCAACGTAGGTAACTCTATCGCAACAATCAATAGTTGATGCAGCCCAAAAAGCAATAGCAGTTACAACTGACCACTTAGCTTGATGACACACCTGTTGATAACAATGGCGCTATTATTATTTTAGGCCCGAGGTTTGTGCAGGTGCAATTAATTAAAAGTCCACTTTTTCGCACGATTTGTTACATCAACATTCAAAATGGAAACTCGTCCACGAGCAGTCTCTATATTTAACCAGTCAACTTCTTTCACCTCAAGACATATCAAACAACTAGTGAGTTTATGGTTTTACAGCATCACTTTAATAAGCGACATAAAATCAGTTTAAGGCTACCTCATGATACTCAACAATATACCTGCTTGGCACAATATTGCCTGTGCATGTAGAACTTAAACTTGCTAAACGAGACAATAGTTAGTTATCAATATTATCTCGCATATGTGAAGGTATTTCACCAAATAAGCGCCTAAACTGTTTACTAAAATAACTAGGCTCAGCAAAGCCACATTGATAAGCTATTTGTGAAATAGGTAAGCTGGTTTCAACTAATAACCTGCGTGCATTTTCTAGTCGAATCTCATTAATAAACTGGTTAGGTGTTTTAGCTAAATGCTTCTTAAAGCGACGCTCCAAAGCACTCACTGATAAATGTGCCAGTTCGGCTAGCTCTTCGATGCTGATGTTACGGTAGTAATATTTTCTTATGAAATTAACCGGTTCTTCAATGGCCCTTACATTTGATAAAGCTTTCGATGTTTTTTGTAAATGGCGTGTAATTCCATAAGTACCCAGTATTTGTCCCTCATCTGTAAAAATCGCTTTTTTCGAAGTGGAAAACCATGCTAATTCACCATTTGATGTTTTATTAAGTTCTAACCTGTCCGTAACGACATAACCATTCATGACACGTCTATCATCATTTACATATTGAAAAGCTAAGTGTTTAGGTGAGAAATCATAATCAGTTTTGAAGGCTATTTGGTCAAACGACATATAACCTTTATGTTCTATAAAATGTTGATTTGCGTACAAAATACGACTTTTATCATCTTTAACCCAAAACAAAGTTTCATGTAATAAGTCAAACGCAGAAATTAATTGATTTACACCTGCTTTATCTATAATTTGATGTATATCCAAAATAATATATTCCAAAACATATGTTGATAAGAAATATCATAAAACGCCGAATTTGTTTTATTGTCAACCGAATTTTTATTACCCCTACTAGTATTCATTGATTATTATCAGTAACAAGATATTAAACAAATTGAATAAATGACTATTTAAATGGAGTGCTTGATGAATAACACAAAAGTACGTATGGGAATGGTCGGTGGTGCAGAGGGGGCATTTATTGGTGCAATTCACCGAATTGCTGCACGTTTAGATGGCCTTATAGATTTAGTTGCCGGTTCATTTAGTTCAGATCCTATGCGCAGCAAAACAACTGCAGAGATACTGGGTATTGAACGAACAAGGAACTATGATAGTTACCAGCAAATGTTTATAGAAGAAGCAAAACTTCCTGAAGATAAACGTATAGATTTTGTTGTTATAGTTACACCCAATCATTTGCATTTTTCTATCGCGAAACTCGCAATAGAATCAGGTTTTCACGTCCTTTCAGACAAACCCGCAACTCTCAATTTGCAAGAAGCACTGATTTTGGAGCAGACATTAAACCAAACTCAGTGCTTATATGGGTTGACTCATACCTATACTGGTTATCCTATGGTAAAAGAAGCTCGACATAGAATTACAAAAGGCGAACTTGGCAATATTCGTAAAGTAGTTGTTGAATACAGTCAAGGTTGGCTTGCGACCAATGAGGACGAACAAGGTAAACAAGCTAAATGGCGTTTAGATCCTGAGAAAGCGGGCATCAGCTGCTGTATCGCAGATATTGGTGTGCATGCTGCAAACTTAGTTGAATATGTAAGTGGATTAGAAATTACCTCGTTATGCGCTGACTTAAACCATGTACTACCCGGCAGAACACTCGATGATGATGGAACTGTACTACTTCGATTTAATAATCAAGCTAAAGGTGTATTACTTGCCAGCCAAATAGCACTTGGCGAAGAGAATAATTTAAACCTTCGTATTTATGGGGATAAAGCTAGCATCGAATGGAATCAAATGGAGCCAAATAGCTTATGGCTTAAAAGCCACAATGCGCCAAGCGTATTACTACGCTCTGGTATATCACTAAAAAGCACCGCAGCACAAAATGCCCTAAGGACACCAGCAGGTCATCCAGAAGGCTACCTAGAAGCTTTTGCCAATATATATGTTAATTTTGCAAAACAGATCAAAGCAAAAAGATTAGCCGAAATAGCTACCAATGAACAATTTGATGTACCTGGTATTAAGCAAGCAATTAGAGGCATGGCATTTATCGAAAATGCTGTAGCAGCATCAGCTAAAGACAGTAAATGGCACACATTTAAAATTGGATAATCATCTATGAAACAAATAAAAGGTCCAGCAATATTTTTAGCACAATTTATTAGCGATCAAGCACCGTTTAATAATTTAGAAGACATTTGTAAATGGGCGGCAAGTTTAGGCTATAAAGCCATTCAGATGCCTACATCTAACCCAGAGATATTCGACTTAGAAAAAGCGGCTCAAAGCCAAGATTATTGTGATGAAGTAACTGGCATTATTGAACAAGTAGGGCTTACTATTTCAGAACTGTCTACACATTTACAAGGTCAGCTAGTTGCTGTACATCCTGCTTATGATGAAATGTTTGATAATTTTGCTCCAGAGCACCTTCGCGGGGACCCAAAAAACCGCACGCAATGGGCACATGATCAGTTGATGCTCGCTGCTAAAGCAAGTTGTAATCTTGGTCTTAAAACACATGTTACATTTTCAGGTGCGTTGTTATGGCAAACCTTCTACCCATGGCCGCAACGCCCTCAAGGCTTAATTGAAGAAGGTTTCGCAGAGCTTGCAGCACGTTGGTTACCTATCCTCGACTATTTTGATGAAATGGGAGTCGATGTTTGCTACGAGCTTCACCCTGGTGAAGATTTACATGACGGTGTCACTTTTGAACGCTTTTTAGGTGCAACGAATAATCACCCACGAGTAAATATTCTCTACGATCCGAGTCACTTTGTGTTACAGCAACTTGATTACCTTGCTTTCATTGATATTTATCACACGCACATTAAAGCCTTTCACGTTAAGGATGCTGAATTTAATGCAAACGGTAAAAGTGGGATTTATGGAGGCTACCAAAACTGGCAAGAGCGCCCTGGCCGTTTTCGCTCATTAGGAGATGGCCAAATCGACTTTAAGAACATATTTAGTAAGTTAACCCAATATGGTTTTGATGGCTGGGCTGTATTGGAGTGGGAGTGTTGTATAAAAGATTCTGAGCAAGGGGCTAAAGAAGGCGCGCCGTTCATACAACAACACTTGATAACACCCACAGCTAAAGCATTTGATGATTTTAGTGCAATGGCCACCGATACCCAGCGAAATAAGCGGATATTAGGTATTAAATAAATAGGATCACACACAATGAATAAAAATAATAATCACAGCCTCATTTTTCGTTTATGTTGTATTGCATTAATTGTTACATCGATGACATTTGCGATTCGTGCCGGTATTTTAAGCCAACTTGGCGAACAATTTGGCCTAACTGGTACACAGCTTGGCTGGGTCAACGCAATGGCATTTTTAGGCTTTCCGATTGCGACTATGCTTGGGGGCATTATATACAATGCTATCGGTGCTAAAAAATTAGTAGCACTGGCATTTTTTTGCCATTTAGCAGGCCTTTTATTAACAATATCTGCTGAGGGCTTTTGGGCCCTACTTATATCAACATTTTTGATTGGTTTTGCTAATGGCTCTGTAGAAGCTGGGTGTAATCCTCTAATTGCACAAATGTATCCTAATAATACAACGACCATGTTAAACCGTTTTCATGTGTGGTTTCCTGGTGGTATTGTTATTGGCGCTTTAGCTTCAAATGCGATGACATCAGCAGCGTTTAATTGGCAGTGGCAAGTAGCGTTAATTTTAATACCTACGGCCATATATGGCGCAATGATGCTTACGGCACAATTTCCTAAATTTAATCCACAGCAAAATTCCACCAGCAGTAACTTAAAAAACCTGCTGTCACCTTTGTATTTATTCTTAGTTATTTGCATGACTTTAACCGCAGTGACTGAATTTGGTACTCAACAATGGATTGAACAAATTTTAGGTTCATCAGGTGCCTCACCTATGGTTATTTTAGCGCTTATTACTGGCCTTATGGCATTAGGGCGCTTCTTCGCAGGGCCTATAGTTCATCGTTTTAGCCCTTCAGGCGTATTACTAGGGTCAGCAATATTTTCAACGATTGGAATATATATGATGAGCCAAGCACAAGGTAGTGCTATTTATTTTGCCGCAGCATTATTTGCTATCGGTGTTACCTACTTTTGGCCAACGATGATCGGGTGTGTTGCTGAATACACACCTAAAACAGGTGCCCTAGGTATGTCATTAATTGGCGGTGCAGGCATGTTTGCAATGAGTTTATGGAATCCAGTAATCGGTAACTGGATAGATAGCGCAAAAACACAAGCACAAACCCAAAACATCACGCCTGAAGAAATAGAGGTTGTTGCAGGGCAAACTCTTTTACAAAACTTATTACTCTTTCCGGTTGTACTTATTGTCGTATTTATCGGTCTTCATTTTTTTATAACAAAAAATAAAAGCGTTCAAAAATACGTTTAATAGCAATACTTAGCACACAAAATAAAAGGGTACTTTATGCTTAAATCACTTTCACTATTGTCAATTGCACTCGCTTTCACCAGTACTGCATTTGCTAAAAATATTGATAACCAGCTTTCTAAAGAAGAACAACAGGCAGGATGGCAGTTATTATTTAATGGTCAAGATATGTCGCAATGGCGTAACTTCAAAAGTCAAACCCTCAGCTCTAAATGGATTATAGAGGATGATGCTATGCTGCTCACTAAAGGCGGCGGGGATATTTTAACCAAAAAACCTTATCAAAATTTTGATTTAAAGATTGACTGGAAAATCAGTGAGGTCGGTAATAGCGGCATTTTTATCCTCGCTGATGAATTAGGAAAATATATTTACTCACACGCTCCTGAAGTACAAATTATAGATAATGAACGTCACGCTGATACTGAAATTGATTCTCATTTGGCGGGCTCAATTTATGATTTACTTGCAGCTCCCCTTGCTGCACATAAACCAGCGATGCAATGGAATACGGTGCGTATAAAAATGCTGAATAATCATTTGCAGGTTTGGCAAAACGGTGTCAGTACCGTCAGTATGGTTGTAGGAAGTAGCTCTTGGAATACTTTAGTTAACAACAGCAAGTTTGCAACTTGGTCTAACTTTGCTAACTCTGAGAAAGGTCATATTGGCCTGCAAGATCATGGCGACAAAGTTTGGTTCAAAAATATAAAAATCAAGGAGTTATAACAATGTCAAAATTCAATCACAAAGTACTCGTCGTCGGCTCAGGGGCTGGCGGTGCAATGGCTGCATACACACTAACAAAATTAGGCCATAAGGTGCTGTTGCTTGAAGCTGGTCGCGATTATGACCCTAAGAAAGAAAGCCCAATGTTTCGCCGTAACAGTGAAGCCCCCTTAATGGGTACCAGCACCAAAGATAAAAACTTCGGCTTTTATGACGCTACAATCGATGGTGGTTGGCAAGTACCTGATGAACCCTATACCAATGCAAAAGACTCTGATTTTATGTGGTGGCGTGCACGTATGTTGGGTGGCCGTACAAATCACTGGGGCCGCTATTCTCTTAGGTTTAGTGAACATGACTTTAAAGGTAAGAGCCAAGACGGACACGGCGCAGATTGGCCATTTATTTACGAAGACATAGCACCATGGTATGACATTACAGAAGAATTAGTGGGTATTTGTGGCACCAATACCGGCTTAGACGACATGCCACCTTCACCTGAAGGTGTATTACAGCCACCGCCAAAACCACGGGTTCCTGAGCTACTGCTTGCAGCATCAGCTAAAAAGCTCGGTATTACTGCTGTGCCTATGCACCGAGCGGTATTAACACGACCTAAAGATGACAGAATGGCGTGCTTTTATGCAACTCCTTGTGGCTCCGGTTGCTCTATTGGAGCAGCCTTTCAAACAACAACCTCATTATTACCAATGGCAAAAGCAACTGGCAATTTAGAAGTAATAACTGATGCAATGGTTAAATCTGTAGCAGTGAACGATGACGGCAAAGTCACTGGCGTTAGCTACATTGATAAAAAATCAGCGCAGCAGCACACGATTGATGCCGACGTTGTAATTCTTGCTGCCAGTGCCTGTGAATCAGCGCGGATCCTATTAAATTCAAAGCATAAAAAACACCCTAAAGGCCTTGCAAATTCAAGTGATCAAGTAGGTCGTAACCTTATGGATTCAACGGGCGCATGGCTAGGAGCACAAATACCCGCTTTAGAAGGCCGCCCGCGTTATAACGAAGATGGTCACACAGCTAACCATTTGTTTATCCCTTGGTGGGGGCATAAAGCACAAGCAAAAGGCGAGTTGGACTTTCCACGGGGTTACCACTTTGAAATAGGTAGTGGTTTTAATCAGCCTGGGGCTGGGGTATTGGGTAATACGCAAGGCTATGGTGGTCAATTAAAGCAACAGATTCGAGACGCCTATGGTTCATATATTGGCTTTGCCCTACGTGGCGAAATGTTACCAAATAAAGACTCTTACATGGAAATTAACGAAAGCGTAAAAGATAAATGGGGGATTCCAGTTCCTAAGTTTCACTTTAAATGGTCCGATCGGGAACTTAAACAAATCGAACACGGTTTAAAAACAGCGAAGCAAATTTTAGAAAATATGGGTGCAAAAATCGATAAACTTCCTTCGGCTGAACAGGCTATTTCTAAAGGCGGCGAAATCATACATGAAGTTGGCACAACACGAATGGGCAGTGATCCTGCTGATTCCGTAACCAATCAATGGGGACAAACGTGGGATTGCAATAACCTATTTGTCATGGATGCCGGTGTATTTGCATCGAACCCTCATAAGAATTGCACGCTAACCATCATGACATTAGCAATGCGTAATTCAACTTGGCTCGCAAAACAAATTGATCAAGGAGCAATCTAATGAATACTAACGATCGCATGGATTCATATAAGTATATTTCAGGCATGACACGCCGCGAATCTCTTAAATGGCTAGGTCTACTTGCTGCAGGTTCAACTATCGGTTTAACGGCCGGTTGCACTAAGATGCTTGATGATACGCCGACAAGTTCAGGGCATTGGCCAGATATTGAAATTGCCCCTATTAGCGAAAAAGGGTATGGAACAGATCCAAACTTGCTTATTCCTCCAACATCACCTTGGCCATTAACGTTAACTCAAGCACAGCTAAATTTAGTTGCTATATTATGTGATCATTTGATACCAAAAGAGGGCAATACTCCCAGTGCATCACAACTTAAGGTCCCCAGTGTTATTGATGAATGGGTGAGTGCGCCATATAACGTACAACAAAAGGATCGCGTTACTATTTTGCATGCTCTCGCTTGGATTGATGATGAATCAAAGATCCGTTTTGATAACCCCTACTCAAACCTTAATACCGCACAGCAACACGCTATACTTGATGACATAGCCTATTTAAATAGCACCACGCCAGAACAATTCCAACGTATTAGCAAAGCGTTTAATCGCTTTAAAGAGTTAGTACTGGCAGCCTTCTTTTGCACCCCTGAAGGCTGTAAAGATATTGGGTATCTTGGCAACGTACCTATTGCAGGTGATTACCCGGGCCCCTCAAATGAAGCAAAAGCACATTTAGATAGCGTACTAGCAGAGTTAGGCTTAGCTGAATATGCTTATACAGATTAAAGATACAAGTGTAACTTCCGTTTTTTAGTTAACCCAGACCAAAGCTGGGAATGTTCCCTGCTTATTTATAGGTGTTTTATAATGATTAATAAAAAGTTTTTTTTCGTTTATTACTGCATAGGTTTATTGATTATAAGCCTTTTACAGTCTATGCCGCTGCAGGCTAAAAATAATACTTTACCAGTGAGTGTTCAGCTTTGGTCTGTGAAAGACGCATTGAAGCAAGATTTTGATGGCACTATTGCATCATTAGCTGATATGGGGTTTAGCGGCGTAGAATTTGCGGGTGATTTTGGCCCATACTCAGATAATCCAAGCAGCTTAAAAGCAAAACTTGCAAGCCTAAACTTAGTAGCAAGCAGTGCTCATATTGGCTTTGATGCACTAACTGAGGAAACGATAACTGATACGCTATTGTTTTATAAAACACTTGGCATAGATATGTTATTTGTTCCTTGGGATGAACGTGCCTGGCATCCAAAAGGCATAAAATTATTAACACAACAATTAACCAAAGTTAATGAGGTAGCTCAAAAATATGACATGTCTATCTGTTTTCATAATCATAACCGAGAGTTCGAGAGTTTTAACGAAGCTACATACTGGGACACTATTGCTAGCAATACCCCTAAAAATCTACCACTACAACTGGATATTGGTTGGGTCTATTATGCAGGCAAAGACCCTCTTTACTACATAACTAAATATCCTGGTAGAACAATAACAACACATTTAAAAGTACGGACTCACGAAGGAGGTGGTTTAAGTCCAATATTTGGTGAAAATGATTATCCTTGGCAAACAATAATCAAGTCTTTGCTGATTGACGGAGGGGTTGAGTGGCTCGTGATTGAACAAGAAGAGTACCCTCAAGGACTTACACCTTTACAAAGTGTTGCAAAATCAAAAGCTAATTTAGATAATATTCTTGCTGCTATGAATAAATAATAAAGCTAAGAACTCGGCTGAGACAACCGAGTTCAAGTTAATTACACATCCCACTCCTGTAGTGCTATTTTTAGATAAGCATATCGCCATGAACTCAGTAAATCAGGCTTAAGAGTTTGCATACGCTGATCAAAGCTTAGTTTCCAGTTCCAGCTTATCAATTGGTTTATCTGCTTTTTAGACGCAAGTACATCCTCTGGGATCCCCTGCTCTTTAGCTACTTTAGTAACTTTTTGTTTAATCTCTTTCGCCACTTTTTTATAGCCTGGAAAATCAATAAGGCGCTTTAACTGCTCAGGGTGTTCACTAGGTGCAAGCTCTTGAGCAGCGACAATACATTTTAAAATCTCAACGCCTGAGCGGTTAACTTCTATGGCCTCTACATCTGGAATTTGACGCATAGCATTTAAACTTGAGGGTTTTCGCTTCGCTATTTCAACCATATTGTGCTCTTTTAACACAAAGTTTAAGGCTAAATTTTTACGAATCGCTTTTTCTTTTCGCCACGCAGCAAGCTCTTTAAGTACCGCTAAATCATAAGGGCTTAACTGCCATGCATTTTTTATATCTTTATAAAGTAGTTTATGAGGTATTTGATAGGCGCGTTTTTTAGCAATGAGTTCGCTCTCATTAATAACTATATCAAAAAAACCTGCTTGTTGAATTTTCTCACTTATAAGGGTGTAACACGGCAGTAAGTGAAATACATCAGCCGCGGCATAGTCAAGCTGCTTAGGAGTCAGTGGTCGCTGCAACCAATTAGTACGAGATTCACTTTTATCTATTTCAATATTTAGTAATGCTTTTACCATATGAGCAAAGCCCATACAGTTGCCATGGCCAAGTACTTGTAGCGCAAACTGTGTATCAAATAATGGGGTAGGTACAAAACCCGCACATTTTTGAAATACTTCGATGTCTTCTGAAGGTGAGTGAAGTATTTTTAGCGTATCGGGGTTTTTGAGAGCTTGCCAAAAGTCGCTTAATAAAAGATCTGCAAGTGGATCGATAAGCGCTAAATGCTCACCATCATAAACTTGAATTAATGCGACTTCAGGAAATAAGGTACGCCGACGCATAAACTCAGTGTCGATTGCCAGTATCGGTTTATTTTTAATTTGCTCAACAAACTCATTAAGTTGGCTTTGCGTTTCGATTACTTGATATTGCACTTACACTCCTCATAAAAAAACCGGCTATTGCCGGCTTTTCTTATTTTGTTTCGTCCTTTAAGGCTCTTCTGAGAATTTTACCAACATTAGTTTTTGGTAACTCATCCCTAAACTCAACCAGTTTAGGTACCTTATAATTAGTCAAATTATCACGACAGTGCTTTATTATATCTTGTTCAGTTAAAGATTTGTCTTTTTTCACAACAAAAACTTTAACTTGTTCACCGCTGATATCATGAGGAACACCAATTGCGGCTACTTCTAGCACGTCGTCGTGCATGGCAACTACTTCTTCAATCTCATTTGGGAATACATTAAAGCCAGACACAATAATCATGTCTTTTTTACGGTCGACAATATAAAAGAAACCTTCATCGTCATAAGTGGCGATATCGCCAGTGGCAAACCAGCCATCTTGTAAACATTCGGCAGTTGCATCAGGACGGTTATAATAACCAACCATAACTTGTGGGCCTTTGACCCAAAGCTCTCCTGGTTCACCTTTTGCCGCTTCTTCACCATTTTCTAGCATTAATTTCAGTTCGGTGCTAGGTGCAGCTAAACCAATAGAACCATTATAGGCTTCTAAGTCATACGGGCTAATAGTGACCAGTGGCGAACATTCTGTTAAACCGTAGCCTTCCATTAATTTTGTTTGAGTTGTTTTATGCCACTTTTCAGCAACCGGTCGTTGTACAGCCATACCGCCACCTAAAGACAATTTAAGATGACTAAAATCAAGTTCAGCAAACCCTGGTGTATTTAATAACCCATTAAACAAGGTATTTACACCAGTAACAGCAGTGAAATTATGCTGACTTAACTCTTTAACAAACCCCGGCATATCACGCGGATTCGTAATTAATAAATTAAGGCCGCCGTACTTCATAAATGTTAGGCAATTAGCCGTGAGTGCAAATATATGATAAAGCGGCAACGCTGTAACAACCACTTCTTTACCGCGCTCGAGTACATTATCTAAACAGCCGGAGACCTGTTCAAGGTTACCGACCATATTACCGTGAGAAAGCATTGCCCCTTTAGATACACCGGTTGTCCCTCCTGTGTATTGTAAAAAAGCCAGATCAGTTAAGTTAATTTCAGGTTTAGTGTAGCCGTTTTCATTAGCGGCTAATATTTCACTAAATTTGATTGGATTCGGTAAGTTATAAGCTGGCACCATTTTTTTAATGTACTTTACAACAAAATTGACGAGATGCTTTTTAACCCCCCCAACCATGTCACCTACTTGTGTAACCACAATATTTTTAATATTGGTTTTAGGTAATGCTTTTTCTAGGGTGTCAGCAAAGTTAGCTAAAATAAAGATAGTTGATGCTTCAGAGTCATTGAGCTGATGTTCAAGCTCACGCACAGTATAAAGAGGGTTAACATTCACCACTACACAACCCGCGCGCAAAATGCCTAAAATAGAGACAGGAGTTTGCAACAAATTAGGCATCATCACGGCAACTTTGTCGCCTTTTTTAAGCCCTAGATCATTTTGAAGGTAACTCGCAACACGTTTAGTTGCCGTATCGACTTCATCATAAGTTAGGATTTTTCCCATATTTGTAAATGCAGGTAAATTTTTGTAATCATTAAAGCTTTTCTCAAACACTTCGAGTAACGAATTGTAGTGCTCAGGATCGATTGTTTCAGGCATACCCTCTGGGTAGCGCTTAAGCCAGATTTTTTCCACTCTTAGCTCCTGTATTATAATTTATTTTTATTCCACCTTAATTCTGCAAAATTAAAGCACATTATCAATTGAGCAAATACTCTAATTAGGCAAATATTCCCACATTTAACACAAATATACAATTAACTTGAGCTATTTTGCAGTATAAATGCATGAATATGCTCTAAACATGCATCAGGGCTTTGCATATGGCAATGATGCCCACCCGCTATTTCTACAATTTTTAATTGTTTGTAATGTATAGCATATCTATCCAAGTTTTGGCGAACAAATAAATAACCCTGCTGACCTAAAATAACTTGAGTTGGCACCGTTAAATTTTTTATAGCAGTGATACACTGCGCTTCATCGAAACGAAAACCAGAATGTATTTTTAGTTTGGGATCGCAGCTTATTTGCCAACCTGAGTCAGTTTTTATGCTATTTCTTTTCATCAGCAACTCAACTAATTCAATGGGTAAATCGCTAACTAATGCTCTAGCCCTAACTATACTTTGTTGGTCTGTGTAGTGGCGAGGAGATTTTAGATTCGCTTTATTACGGTTAAGAATTGCCTTACGAAGCTGCTCAACTACCTCTGATTCTGGTGTTGTAACCATCCCACCCGCTTCGATAAGGGTGACTGACTTTACCTTTTCAGGGAAACAACTGGCAAATAACCCTGCCGCCATTGCGCCCATTGAATGCCCTACTAGATGTACCTTTTTATAGTTAAGTGACTCTATTAAATTATAAATATCGTCTACATAATCAATAAAGTAATAATGTGCATCAGGGCTTCGCCAGTCAGATTTACCATGACCGGGGAAATCAACACAATACCACTTTTGCTGTAGGGGCTTATCTTTTAGTAACGGGATGAAACTATGGCAGTTGTCGAGCCAGCCATGTAATGCAATTACAATTTCATTACTACTTCCAAAGGTCAGCCCTTGTAAGGTTAGGCCCGCTGTTTGTACTGAAAAAGATTGCAAGCAGCCACTCCTCTATGTTTTGTGTATTTCTAACGAAAAAGTCATTTATTTATCATACAGGGGGTATACAATAACACCACTATACAAAGAGGGTACAAAGATGAAAAAACAATTAAGCCTATTAGCGCTATTATGTTCAACAACTACGTTCGCTGAGTCCGCACCAAAAAATATTATTTATATGATTGGTGATGGTATGGGCCCTGCTTATACGACGGCATATCGTTATTTTAAAGACGATCCTAATACGAAAGAAATTGAAAATACAGTATTTGATACCATGCTAACGGGCATGGCACACACTTACCCAGACGATCATACTTACGTTACGGACAGCGCAGCAGGCGCCACAGCGCTTAGTTCAGGGCATAAGAGTTATAATGGTGCCATTGCGGTCGATACAGATAAAAAACCTTTAAAAACGATGTTAGAAATAGCAAAAGAAAAAGGCATGATCACCGCATTGGTTGCGACCTCACAAATTAACCATGCTACACCGGCCAGCTTCGCTTCACACAATGAGTCCCGCCGTAATTATGACGAAATTGCCGATGATTACATTGATAATAAAATTGCAGGAAAATTACCTGTCGACTTAATGCTTGGTGGCGGTACAAAGTACTACATTCGCGATGATCGCAATTTAGTTGCTGAGTTTAAACAAGCAGGCTATCAGTACAGTGACAATATAAAGGCCCTCAAAGATATAACACAAATCCCTGCCATTGGTTTGTATGCTCCGGTAGGCTTACCTTATGCACTTGATGAAAACCCTACCCGCCTCGCTGACATGACTGACAAAGCATTATCACTGTTGGATAAAAATAAGCAAACTGGCTTTTTTGCGATGATCGAAGGCAGCCAAATCGACTGGTGCGGCCATGCCAACGATATTGCTTGTGCAATGGCTGAAATGGATGACTTTGCCAAATCTATTGAGCTGGTAAAAGCGTATGTTGATAATAACCCTAATACATTACTAGTGGTTACAGCCGATCACTCTACTGGAGGCTTAACACTGGGTGCTAATGGCCAATATAAGTGGCAAACAGATGTAATTAAGGGTGTTAAAGCAACGGCCGGTAAACTAACAACGTTATTATTAGCATCAGATGATATGGCTGCAGTGTGGAATGAATACACCAGTATTGATTACAGTGCTGAAAACAAAATTAAACTTGAGCAAGCCAAAAAGATGGGTGAAGATGCCCTTGAGATTGCCATCAAGGATATTATTAGCCGTGCAAGCTTTACCGGTTGGACAACCGGTGGTCATACCGCAATTGATGTACAGGTTTTTGCGTATGGTGCTAAAAGCAGTGAGTTTGTTGGCTCACAGAATAATACTGATATTGCCAATAAACTAATCGATTATATTCAAAAGCGTTAAGTTTTACTGGTCAATTGAGACAAAGCAGTCTCAAACGGTAATGCTTTATTATATAAAAAGCCCTGTGCAGAGTGTATCTGGGCTTTTTTTACAACCTCTTCGTGTAACTCACTTTCAACCCCTTCAGCTACTATTTCAAAGCCTAATTGCGCACAGATACTCGCTAGTTGTTGATACAGTAATGCCGCTTTGCTATTACCCACTTCTGGTAGCAAACTGCGATCAAGCTTAATTGTATTGATATTTAATTTAGACAGTACTGATAAACACGAGTAGCCTGTGCCAAAATCATCCATTGCACAATTAATTTTATGGCTATTGAGCTTATCAACCATGGCAATAGTGGCATCAAAATCCTCAATATAGCTTGATTCAAGTATTTCAACTTCTACTTGATCAGGAAAGCGCGAAAACGCGTTAATAATACGCTTGTAACCACCAGCTAATAAGTTTTGTGGTGAAATATTAAAACTGATGTTTGGGTGTAAATCGAGCTTCGCAAAATGCGCCAAATCAACCTCTAACTGATCAATCACAAAGGTGTCTATAATGTGCATTAGGTTATGCTGTTCAAGGATTGCTAAAAACCAAGGGCCATCTACCTTACCATTTTTATGAATGAGCCTTAGTAGAGCCTCAAAGCCGATCACTTGTTGTGTATGCGGGTCTATTTTAGGTTGATAATAAAGCGCTAAAGCTCCTTTATTTAATGCATCAGTCACATCTTTAAGGCTATTTTGTTTAATATGTTGCGTTGAATGTGAAATTGCAAAAGCGTGCTCTGCATGCTCTTCGATTCTACGTCCTGCGCCGTATCTTTTTATCAACATATCAAGCGCTTTACCAGTAATATTGTGTCGTTTATTTGCTAATACGAAAGGGTAATATACCAAAACGTTGAGTGCAATTAGAGCAATTTGTAACAATACACCACTGATACTATGAGTGATCATCCAACCGCTTAAAATAACCGGCGTGAACCATGGGATCTCACCACTGTTGGAAATGACAATATAGCCATGTTCAATTAATTGGTACGAAATAAACCCATTTAAGATCGGTGAAAGTAAAAATGGTATTAAGAAATAAGGATTAAATACAATGGGTAAGGCATAGATCATCACTTCACTGATGTTAAAAACAGCCAGCGGTGCTGAAATTTTAGCAATGCTACGCTCGTGCTCAGCCTCTTTTAAAAAACAGCACGCGATAATAAGTCCCCATAAACAACCTGTGCCACCTAATAACACAAACACACTAAAAAAGTGATAACTTGACAGCCCAGCTAAGACTTCATATTCAGTAAAACTAGCGGGCGCAAGTATATGGTAAGTATTATCGCCATGGACGCCAAAAAACCAGAGTATGTGAGCACTGATCATCTGCAAACTCAGCTTATCAAACGTGCTCGCCTGTTCAGTAAATAAAGCAGCAAACGTATGCGCTAAATAACGGCCAAACTCACTAATATAGGGAATAACTAATAATGTAATTGAACTGACAATAAGATACGGAAAAATTAAATTTAAATGCTTTCGTAAAAACAAACTAATAGAGCTAATAGCGACTAACTTAAGAGCTTTGATCTCACTAAATATATGCAATAAATAACAGCAGAAAATAGGCATTAAAATGCTATATAGTACCCCCGCCTTATTATCTATATGAATCCCTGTTTGATCTGAATAAACATAACCTGTAGTGGCGCAAAAACAGGTGATCACTAAAACTGGGCCTGCAATAGTATGCAGCTTAAGGTTTTTGGATAAATAGTAGCTAAACGAAATGAGCGTGATCAGCGGAAAAAGCGCCCACACTAATAAGTTAAAACTATTCAAAAAGTTATGGTTGCCACCTTTATCCGCAATATTAAACCATTGATTCAACAGCGTAATGACCGAAGCGACAATAAAAAAAGGGATTAAAGCAATATACCCTTCACGTAAGGATAAAATCAGTGTATTTGACGACAGCCTAACCGCGCCTTTATTGAATAAATCAAATAGTTGAGGAATTTTCACAGTCTTATTTATTATTTTTTTATTTACAATACCTAATTGAGGGAACTATACAACTAAAAGTTGGACATATTAGACAAAAGTATTTAAATGCTGATTTTATGCGTAAATATCAACACCAATAAGCGACTGTACATCGGCTCTTCGCTCAAGATTGGCAAACTCTGTATAAGTCGAAATTGCTTTACTGATGCGTGCTGAGGGCTGATCGTAAATAGTATTTTGATAGGTTTTGGAGGAGTGCAAGCTCAACTGTTTAGCAAGCTCAACACCTGATTGAGACGATTTAACATATTCTTTAGAAGCAGAATTAGGTGTAACTTTTTCAGGCGCATTAGTTAACGCATCGCTAAGGTTGTGTTTAGCGACACGATTTGTGGGTATACCCGCAGAATAAAAACCTGAACCTATTGGTAAAGTCACAGACTATCCTATTAATGCAATTAGGTTAATTATGAAACAAAAACTATGAGCATGCAAACCACTTTTTACAATAAAAAATAGCTACTCTTTACCAGGTAGTTTTTTCCAAGTTACCGTGTCGCGTACGTATTTAGGCTGTGCATTTGCTGCATCAACCGTATCACCGCAAGTAAATGCATGTTGTACTATGCCAAGCATGTATCGCGCGTCAGGGAGGGTAATACTTTGCTCACAAGTGATACTTTTAATATTAGCTACACTGTCAGGGTACGTTTGCCAACCCGTACCAACCGCCGTGGCAGTTATACTTGGTAAGGTAAGTAATTCAGGCTTTATGACTTGCTCAGCTGAGACTAACGCCATGATCCCCTGCTCGTTTTTTTCATAATGAGCAAAGTATATTTCTCCCATTCTTGCATCTATCGCCGACAAAACGTCATTGGCACCGGTTTGCTGATTGGCTTGAGTTGCTAACATTTGTAAAGTAGAAACACCGACCAACGGAAGTTTAGTCGCGTATGCTAGGCCTTGTGCTATAGCAACACTTATTCGCACACCCGTGAAGCTGCCCGGCCCTTGACCAAAGCCGATAACGTCTAAATCAACAAGTTTACACTGCGCTTTACTTAGCAATTCATCAATTAAAGGTAAAATCTTTTGGCTGTGTTGTTGTGGGCATTCTTCAAAATGAAAAAATGATTGGCCCTGATAATGAAGCGCTAAAGACAAAGCTTCAGTTGAAGCATCGATCGCCAATATATTATTTTTTATCATTACTTAATTACCTAATTGATCTGTTCTAAAAATTGAGTTGCCAATGCTAAATTTCTGGTTCGCTGCATAGGAGGTAAACTCTTTAAAAATACTTGGCCGTATTGGCGTGTGACTAAACGATTGTCACAAATCACCAATACACCTTTGTCTTTGCTATCTCGAATAAGTCGCCCCACTCCTTGTTTAAGCGCTATAACTGCTTGCGGCAACTGAATATGTGCAAATGGGTCTTTACCTTGTCGCTGGCAATCTTGCATTTTTGCCTGTAATAATGGGTCATCCGGCGCGGCGAAAGGCAGTTTATCAATAATAACACAGCTGAGCGTGCTGCCTCTAACATCTACACCCTCCCAAAAAGAGGCCGTTCCCAATAATACGGCATTGCCATGGCGGGTAAATTTTTCAAGTATAATACGCTTAGACATTTGTCCTTGCATATAGACTGGGTAGTCTATCTGAGTGGTTAACCCCTCAGCCACTAAATGCATCATCCGGTAGCTTGTAAATAGCACAAAACAGCGCCCTTTAGCCGCTTTTATTAAATCAAGCGTCAGCTTAATAATAGCATGAGGCATAGTTGCACCATGTGACTCAGGTAAGTAACGGGGTAAACACAATAATGCTTGTTTTTCATAGTCAAATGGACTGTCAACAATCATACTTTTACTCGGTGTTAAACCAAGGCTTGCATTGAAGTGAGCAAGATCGTTATCAACAGACAAGGTGGCAGATGTAAAAACAAAACCTGCACCACTGTCTTTCATCATTTGCGCAAATTTTGCTGATACATTTAGTGGCGTAATATTCACTGTTAAGTATCGCCTGGTCGTCTCGTACCAATAACTAAATCCCGTTTGTGCGGTATCAAATACACGTTCTAATTGCCCTTTAAAGGCAAGCGTGCGCTCAAAAGGGTGCTCAATTTTATCTGTACGGTCTAAGCAGAGCTTTAGTACTTGATATAAAAAGTCCAAATCACTAATCACCCGGTGAAGCGCCGCGCATATTGCTTTATCGGCAAGCTTTTCTCGCCAATCACCACGACTGCCATCAACGCCAAATTGTAAGCGTAAATCAGCGACACTGGTTTCCAACTTATTAAGTGTTTTACCTAGTTGGAGCATATCGGGAATATCAGCGCGATATATTGCGCGTAAATCATTAATTAAATCCACCAGCTTTTTGGTACTTATACTCTCACCAAAATAGTCGCTCGCAATTTCACTGAGTTGATGAGCTTCATCAAAAATATACGCATCACTAGTGGGCATCAGTTCAGCAAAACCAGATTCTTTAACCGCCATATCTGCAAAGAATAAATGATGATTGATCACCACTATATCTGCTTCTGCGGCATTTAAACGCGCTTTACGAATATAACAATCTTGAAAATCAGGGCATTCTTTCCCTAAACAATTATCTGTGGTTGAGCTGACATAAGGCAATACTTTGGCGTCTTCTTCAATACCAATACAGTCGGATAAATCACCAGAGCGGGTTTCGCTGGCAAACTTGGCAACCATGGCAAGTTGATGCATTACGTCTGAGTCATCAGTGGGCACATGTGCAACATGTTGGCTTAATCGATAAGTACATAAGTAATTGCTACGCCCTTTTAATAAAGCCACTTTCTTGGTGGCTTTTAGTGCATTAACTAGTTGGGGTAAGTCGCGGTGGAATAATTGTTCTTGTAGTGCCTTTGAGCCGGTAGAAATAACCGTTTTACCCTTTGATTTTAGCGCAGGAGCCAAATAAGCATAGGTTTTACCGGTGCCAGTTCCAGCTTCAACCACCAACTGCTGGCTATTTTTAAGCGCATCATTAACTGCAACCGCCATATCAATTTGGGGTTGTCTTGGCGTATAGCCATCTAACGAAAGCGCAAGCGGCCCTGCGTCACTAAAAAGTTGTTTGATAAACACTGTCACTACTAAAAAATTATAGCGGGATTTTACGTAACCGATGAGTTCAGAGCAAGTAAAGATAAAATGCTGTCGATTTATAATCTAATAAAATATGCAGATAGCCTGTGACAAGTAAAATTTACAGGAGTAACATACGCAGCCGTAAACTTACCTCTTCTTACGCACCCGATACAAATTAAGGTCAAACAATGAATGCTTGGTATCTCATTTGTTTTTTATCAGCTTTAGCTATTTTTATAGCTTTTGCGAATCAATTTATCCTAAAAATGCAAACAACCATTGCGATAACAACAGGCTCGGTGGTTATTTCGTTAGTATTAATTCTTAGTGTAAAACTGCTCGGAGATAAGACAGCACTTGATATGACCAATATTGTATCGGGTATCAACTTTAATCAGTTACTTCTCAAAGGTATGCTTGGCTTTTTACTGTTTGCAGGCGCCCTTGAAATTAACTTAGCTGCACTTCGAAAACAACGCTTTGAAATCACCGCGATGGTTTTATTTTCGACCCTCGCATCTACTTTTATCGTTGGTTATTTGAGTTTTTATTTATTCGCACTTTTAGGCTGGCCGGTGCCGTTTATATATTGCTTGCTGTTTGGAGCGCTAATAAGCCCAACAGATCCTATAGCAGTGCTTGCTATAATAAAACAAATGAACGCTCCTGAAGGAATCTCAGTACAAGTAGAGGGAGAGTCATTATTTAACGACGGAATAGGCTTAGTGATATTCACCACTATATTTTCGGTGGCATTTTATGGCACGCAAGCGAACGTCAAAGATGTGGCTGAATTATTTCTTGTTGATGCTGTAGGCGGCATCGCATTTGGTTTAGTGATTGCAATGATTGGCCATTATTTGGTTATTAATTGCCGAGATAAAAATATTCGCCTGTTGCTCACTTTAACGATTCCAACGGCAGGGTTTGCCGCTGCCAATATGTGGGATATTTCAGGGGCGCTTGCGATGGTTACTAGTGGTATATTACTAGGTAATATTACCCGCACCAAGGCCACCGAACGTACAGGGCCTGATGACACCCGTTATGTTAAAGACTTTTGGCATGCAACTGACAGCTTTTTAAATGCCCTACTATTTTTAATAATTGGTATGCTTATCGTCACAATGCCAGTCACGCTTAGTGAAATTGGCTTAGGTCTGTTGATGATACCAGTGGTGTTATTGGCACGATTCATTAGCATAGGGACACCTTTTATATTTTTTAAAAAATTTAAAACTTACGACAAGCACAGTGTTAAAATTTTAACCTGGGGTGGCTTACGCGGTGGTCTTGCATTAGCCATGGCTGCAGCAATCCCACACGGTGAAGTTATGATTGGTGGCTCAGATTTACATAACCTACTCGTTATTATTACTTATGTGGTGGTTATATTTTCCATTATTGTGCAGGGCTTAACTATTTCACCGCTCATTCAAAGCAGTATCAAGTCAGTAGAGCAGACTCAATAATTAGAGTTTAAGTAATAACTAATGAAGCCAGGCTTTAACTTCATTAGTTGTTACTTAAATGCTGCAAAAACATTTTAAATATTTTACTCATTGTTATGTTTTTCACCAATTCCTTCGCTTTGCTTTAATATGCTTGAAATGCAAATGAAAACAATTATAATTTTTTACTTTTCCTTTGCAGGGCTTTTCAATGTCCATTAATAATTCTCATGTATTTTTTAACTTTGTATCTGTAAGCAAGCGTCAGTTTAATTTCATCTTTGTGTTTTTTATTATGTTGATTGCAAGCTTTAGCATTTCTGCCTCCCCTATTCAACAAACAAAAATAAAGCAAATTGCACAACTGGCTGAGTACATCGGTGTTGATTACGTTGCTGCTGTAGGCAATGGTGAAATACTTGATTCAGACGAATATCAAGAAATGACTGAGTTTTCACATGTCATTATTGAACAAGCGGATCAACTCTCAAGCCAAACAAATGAATTCGATACAGTAAAAGTACAAGCAAAAGCCTTATATACAGCCATTGCTAATAAAGCAAGTGTTGAAGATGTGCGTATTGCAAGCTCTGCACTGCGTGAATCATTACTTATCTTTATGCCGCAACTATCTTTGCCAGCATCGTTACTACCTGTTAAGCAAACAAAAGCTCTTTTTTCTCAAAACTGCTCTACGTGCCATGGCCTAAGCGGGCAAGGAAACGGACCACTTGCTAAAAATTTAACCCCTAAACCTACTGATTTTACTGATGCAGACAGAGCAACTAATCGGTCATTGATGGGGTTATTTGATGCAGTATCAAGCGGTATCAACGATACCCCCATGGTTGCTTTTACACAGCTTAGCGAACAGCAACGTTGGTCTTTGGCTTTTTATGTAGGTAGTTTGGCATTCAAAGATATTCAAAAACCACAAGGTGCGAAGCAGGATATTACAGCTTCACAAATTATAAACCTTAACCCTGCGCAACTATCAGCCGGTAAAAATGCCACTCAAGCACATTATGTACAGTGGCTACGTGGTAATCCAGAGCAATTATTCACCGGCAGAAAAGATTCTATTACCGTCACTCGCACACAGTTGCTTGCTGCCCAAGCAGCCCATGCGAAAGGGAATTACTCACAAGCGAGTGATTTAGCTATTAGCGCCTACCTAGATGGTTTTGAGCTTATTGAGAACAACTTAAATGCTTACGACGAAGCACTGCGTAAAAATATCGAAGTACAACTGATGGATCTACGACAAACATTAAAAAACGAAAAAGATACCGCCATTGTTGCCGAGAAAATAAATGCCGCTCTTTCCCAACTCGCAATAGCTGATGGCATGTTAAGCAAGACCAAGCTAACTGACGGTGCGCTGCTTTCAGCCAGTTTAGTTATATTGTTACGTGAAGGGTTAGAAGCATTATTAGTTATTATTGCGCTTATGACTGTGCTTATTAAAACTAAACGCAAGGATGCGCTTAAATATATACATGTAGGTTGGATAACAGCACTCATTGCCGGTGGTTTAACATGGGCTGCAGCACAAACATTAATTGAAATAAGCGGCGCCAGTCGCGAAGTAATGGAAGGCGCTGGAGCATTATTCGCAGCAGTCACTTTACTTTATGTTGGTGTATGGATGCACAATAAAACAAGTGCAAAGCAATGGCAAAAATACATACAAGACAATGTAAACAAGCGCCTCGAATCAGGCACTTTATGGGGATTAGCAGGGCTTTCGTTTATTGCCGTATACCGTGAAGTGTTTGAAACAGTATTGTTTTATCAATCACTATTAACACAAAGCTCGCCTAGCCAGTACTCATCTATTGCATCAGGCTTTACTATAGGCATAGCAATATTGGCTATTATCACGTGGGGGTTAATTAAATATTCTATTAAATTACCTGTTACGAAGTTTTTTGCAATTACCACTTACTTATTGTTTGCACTTGCATTTGTGCTTATGGGCAAAGCTGTTATAGCACTGCAAGAAGCCGATATAATCAGTATTACATCATTACCTGTTAGTTTTGATATTACATGGCTTGGTATAAAATCGACTTGGCAAGGTGCGATAGCCCAAGTATGCGTACTTGCTATATTTAGCTTTTACATTGTTAAAGGTAAAAACCAAAAATAAACTAAAAACTTTGATAAGAAGGCCCTTTTAGGGTCTTTTTTTTTATATTTTTTATTTTACTAAGAAATATTATGCCCATGTATCTAAGTGTAGGCTTTCACCATCTGGATCAGTTGTTTTTTTAGTTTGTTCTTCTTGGTTCGTAAGCTTTTGCTTTTTTGTAACTCACGCTTTTTTTTGTTTTCTTGCTCTACTTTTTTAGCTGCCGAGCCACTTTGCATACCAGCACTATGGAACACACGTTTAGGCTCAATGGTAAAATGTGTTATCCGCCTAAAATAAGGGATCATCATATCCATAAAAACCTCCTTATAAAAATATAAAAGCTAGCTAAATTTACCGGTTATAATTGGTTAGGCTACAGAATAGACATTAAAACAGTTAAAATTAGCAATTTACTCTAAATATTATCGACAGTTATAATATATACTTTAATTAAGCGAAAAAAAACTTGCCTAAGCAAGGTTGTTTATGTTTTTATAAGTACGAAATTTATTGAAACACATTAACGCTTAACGCTAACTAAATAGCGGTGAGCAAAATAGGATCTAAAATGCGCTTAAACCTGACAACAGTACATCATCACCATTCACCGGAATAACCTGTCAGGTCTTTCGCTGAGAGGTTATTCCTAAAAGGAACCTCTGGCGAATCAATTCATAATGATTCATTTTCGCCCTGAGGTTCCCTCGGGGTTTTTAGTTTTTAAATTAAAGGAAAATGAATAAAATGAGTAATAGCAACCGTCTACGTATCGCCATCCAAAAAGGTGGCCGCCTTTCTAAAGATTGCCAAGATTTATTAAAACAATTAGGTGTGAAACTTAACTTACGCGAGCAGCGCTTAATCGCCCACTCGACCAATATGCCCATTGATGTTTTGCGTGTGCGCGATGACGATATTCCAGGTCTTGTAATGGACGGTGTGTGTGACTTAGGTATCGTTGGCGAAAATGTACTTGTCGAAGTACAAGCAGAACGTGAGCGCCAAGGCGTACCAAGCGAAGTTACTAAGCTATCCAAACTTGATTTTGGCTTTTGTCGTTTAGCACTTGCATGGCCATCAGAGCTTGGCAAACAAGAAAAAAGCTGGTTTGAAGGTAAACGTATTGCCACCACCTACCCTGAAATTTTAAGTCAATACCTAAAACGCGAAGGCATAAATGCAAGCACTGTAATGCTTACAGGCTCTGTAGAAGTTGCTCCGCGCGCAGGACTTGCTGATGCCATTTGTGATTTAGTTTCAACTGGTGCCACTCTTGAAGCTAACGGCCTTATGCAAGGTGATACTATTTTAGAGTCAAACGCTTGTCTAATTCAAAATAAAGACTTGCAAGATACTGATAAATTAGCCCTTATAAACAAGCTTATGCCGCGCTTACGTGGTGTTAAGCAAGCCAAAGAAAGCAAGTATATTATGCTTCACGCGCCAAAAGATAAGCTTGATGAAATTTGCGATATTTTACCCGGTTCAGGCCAACCTACTGTATTAGATCTTGCAGGCTCTGATGAATATGTAGCCCTTCACATGGTCAGCAGTGAAACTTTATTTTGGGAAACGATGGAGCAATTAAAAGCGTTAGGCGCAAACTCTATCCTGGTGATGCCAATTGAAAAAATGATGGAGTAATTTGATGTTGCGCTGGAATGAGGCTTCCACAGACGCACAAGCAGCGGCGCTAATGCGCCCTGCTGTCAGTGCCAGTCAAGAAGTAAAAGAGATTTGCCAAATGATTATGGCAAATGTAAAAGAGCAAGGCGATAGCGCCTTACTCGATATGGCTAAGCAATATGATAACCGCGAAAACCCACGTTTATTAGTGCCAACTAATGAGATTAATAATGCTGAGCAACAACTCAGTAACGAACTTAAGTATGCTATCGATACAGCCTACGCTAATGTAAAACGCTTTCACCAAGCACAGTTACCTAAAGACATTAAGCTATCAACTCAGCCAGGTGTGCTCTGCGAGCTTAAGTATCAAGCTATTGAAGCGGTTGGTATTTATGTACCCGGTGGTAGTGCTCCGTTGCCCTCATCAGTCATTATGCAAGGAGTCCTTGCACAGCTAAGTGGTGCAAGCACAGTCGTTCTAGCAACGCCTGTACAAGGCGATTTACCTATTGATCCAGCAATTTTATATGCGGCTAAACTATGCGGTATCAAAACAATTGTAGAAAGTGGCGGCGCAGGTGCCATCGCCGCAATGGCTTATGGTACAGATTTAATACCCAAGGTTAATAAAATCTTTGGTCCTGGTAATAGCTTTGTCACTATGGCTAAGCAACTCGTTGCACAAACAGTTCCTGGTATGGCCATTGATATGCCTGCAGGCCCATCAGAGGTATTAGTAATAGCCGATGAACGTGCAAAACCAGAGTTTATTGCAGCTGATTTACTATCACAAGCTGAGCATGGCGGCGATTCGCAAGTGATATTACTAAGTAATAGTGAACTTATCATTACGCGTACTGAACAAGCTATTGAGCGCCAACTTGCTAAACTAAATCGCCAAGATATTGCTGCAAAAGCACTGGCTAATTCATCATTAATTTTGGTTAACTCAATTGATCAAGCATTTGACGTCTCGGCGCAATACGGTCCTGAACACTTAATACTGCAACTTGCAGATGCCAACCCTTATTTAGGCAAAGTAAAAAATGCCGGCTCGGTATTTGTAGGCGATTACACACCTGAATCTGCTGGTGATTATGCTTCGGGTACCAACCATGTTTTACCTACTTATGGTTACAGCGCAACTTACTCAAGCTTAAACTTACTTGATTTTTTCCGTACTTATACAGTGCAAACCATTACTCAGAATGGTTTGAAGAACTTATCAAAAGCAATATTACCACTTGCGGAAGCGGAAGGACTTGATGCCCACGCAAATGCCGTAAAAATACGTTTAGAGGCAATGAACAATGAGCAATAACCCATTATTACCTGCTAATATCAATGCACTAGCAGCGTATAGCTCTGCCAAAAGCGAAAAACTCACCGGCACAACGTGGTTAAACGCCAACGAAAGCCCGTACGTTAAAAGCCTCGATATCAGTGTTGCTGATTTAAATCGCTACCCTGATCCGCAGCCTTTTAGCGTGATCAACCGTTATGCTGACTATGCTGGCTTAACCGCAGATCAAATATTAATGACTCGCGGCGCTGATGAAGGAATTGAGCTACTAGTACGCACTTATTGTCAGCCTACTTCAGACAGCATTGCATTATTTTTACCGACCTACGGTATGTATAAAGTCACAGCGGATACCCACAACGTGGCAATTAATGATTTAAGCCAAGCACTGTTAATTGATGGCTCGGTTGATGAAATTATTACAGCAGTGGGTCACAGCAAGCTCGTGTTTATTTGCAACCCAAATAACCCAACTGGCAGCTTAACACCACTTGATAAAATCAAAGCAATCGCCACAGCCCTTGCCGGTAAAGCATTGGTTATTGTTGATGAAGCTTATATTGAATTTTGCCCAGAGCAAAGCGCAAGTGCACTCATAAATGAATTTGCCAATATTGTAGTACTACGCACACTATCTAAAGCCTTTGCGTTAGCTGGCCTGCGTACAGGCTTTACGCTTGCACAGTCGTCGGTACTTGCACCAATCCGAAAAGTGATTGCGCCGTATCCGGTATCTACCGTAGTTGCAAGTATTGCAGCGAGCGCTCTAAGCCCTGATGCTATCACCTCAATGCGCCGCCAAGTGGCCATTTTAAATGCCTTAAAAGAAAAGCTAAAGCAATGGCTGGAATCGTCATCTGCGGTATTAAAGGTATTGAGCGGTGAAGGTAACTTTGTAACGCTAAAACTAACTAACAAAAACAGTTTTAATATTGCCCTTAAGCAAGGCCTAGTAATGCGTGCATTTACCCTATACGGTGAAAACGATTGGCTGCGAATTTCAATTGGTAGCGAACAAGAATTAGAACAAGTAAAAATATGGTTGGATGACTTAGACCAATCAACCACGCATAAACAGCAGGAAATATCATGAGCAACCCATATTTATTTATCGACCGTGACGGCACCATCATCGCTGAACCCGTTACAGACAAACAAGTCGACAGTCTAGAAAAATTAGAGTTTTTACCAAACGTGATCCCTGCACTATTACAATTACAAGGTGCTGGCTATCGTTTAGTCATGGTGTCCAATCAAGATGGACTAGGTACTGACAGTTTTCCAACAGCCGACTTTGATATTGCCCAAGATAAAATGATGAATATTTTATCAAGCCAAGGCATTAAGTTTGATGACGTATTAATTTGCCCGCACTTTGATGAACAGAACTGTGATTGCCGTAAACCTAAAACAGGCTTACTCACTGAGCTTATGCGCTCTGGTAACGTGGACTTAGGCCGCTCGTTTGTAATTGGCGACCGCCACACTGATATTGGCCTTGCACAAAATTTATGTTGCGAAGGGATCTTGTATGAAGGTGATTGGAACGCAATTGTCACCAAGCTTACCACTGCCGACCGTAAAGGCCGTATTACCCGAAATACCAAAGAAACCCAAATTGATGTAAAAGTTAATTTAGATCAAACCAAAAACGGTGAGATAAGCACCGGCCTTGGCTTTTTTGATCATATGCTTGATCAAATACGCACCCATGCCAATATAGGTCTTGATATTCAAGCCTGTGGCGATTTACATATCGATGAGCACCATTTAGTAGAAGATATTGGCATCGCACTTGGCCTAGCTCTAAAAGAAGCGCTTGGGACTAAATCGCAAATAGCTCGCTACGGATTTGCCCTGCCGATGGATGAATGTAAAGCCGAAGCGCAAATTGACTTATCAGGGCGGGCCTCTTTCGTTCTTAATGCTAACTTTAGCCGTGAAAAAGCCGGTGACCTAGACGTACAAATGGTTGAACACTTTTTCAAAAGCTTGAGTGACAACGCTGCAATCAGCCTCATATTATCGGTAAGTGATGGTAATTGCCATCACCAAGTAGAGGGTTTATTTAAAGCCTTTTCTCGCGCTTTACGTATGGCCGTCGCAGCGGATGCAAGCCAACAAACGGCTAGTTCTAAGGGATGCTTATGATTGCTATAATTAATACTGGGTGCGCTAATATAAATTCAGTTCGTTTTGCGTTTGAACGTCTGGGCGAAACACCTGAGGTTATTACCTCACCAGAGCAACTTAAAAACTTTGAACGCGCAATTTTACCTGGCGTTGGGCACGCATCAGTTGCCATGAAGCGCTTAGTTGAAGGTGGCTGGCAGGAGGCCATTAATGAGTACCAGCGCCCGCTTATGGGAATTTGCTTAGGTATGCAGCTTTTGTGCGAAAGTACCGAAGAAGGAAACGCGCAAGGGAATATACAATGCCTAGGTAAAATCCCAGGACAAGTTAAAGCGCTGGATGTTGGCAATTTAACCTCGCCGCACATGGGCTGGAATAACCTGAACGTTAACCGTGCGCATGCGCTCACTAAAGGCCTTGATGTCAATGACCAAGTGTATTTTGTGCATAGCTTTGCTCATACCGTAAATGATGCCACCCTTGTGAGTGGCGAATACGGGCAAACCTTTTCAGCAATTGTTGCCAACGACAACTACGCAGGTATGCAATTTCACCCGGAGCGTAGTGCTAAAGTCGGCACACGGTTATTACAAAACTTTTTAGACTGGCAAGTTTAATCAACTATTAATAAAGAGAATTCAACGTGATTATTCCAGCATTAGATGTATTACAAAATCAAATCGTACGTTTATACCAAGGTAAGTACGACACAGCGCAGTTTTATCCCTTTGAACTTGGTGCACGATTACAAGAGTATGCACAAAGCGGCGCAGGTAAATTGCACTTGGTTGATTTAGAAGGTGCCCGCGATCCAAGCAAAAAGCAATGGCAACACATTCAAGCGGCCACCAAAGCACTTAATGTACCCTATCAAGTCGGTGGCGGTATTCGTACTGAGCAAGACGTAAGCGACTGGCTTAAAGCCGGTGCTAACCAAGTAGTAATTGGCTCTATGGCGGTTGAAAAACGCGATGAAGTAAAAAGCTGGATTGAAAAATTCGGTGCCAAGCACTTTGTAATCGCCCTAGATGTTAATAAAACCACAAGCGGCTGGGCCCCTGCTACCCACGGTTGGTTAAGTGAGTCTGAGTTTGGCTTATTTGAATTAGTCGATTTTTATGTGGCATTGGGCGTGATTGATTTTCTATGTACGGACATCAGTAAAGATGGCACCATGACCGGCCCCTCTTTCGCTCTGTACCAAGATTTAGCGAATCATAATGGCGACATTAAAGTGCAAGCATCTGGTGGCGTAAGCTCACTTGATGACATTAAAAAGCTTAAAGAGCTGGGCGTTGGCGGCGTTATTTTAGGTAAGTCACTGCTTGATGGCGCATTTAATGTTGAGGAGGCGTTAGCATGTTATCAAAACGTATAATCCCATGCTTAGATGTCAAAGACGGCCAAGTAGTGAAAGGCGTAAAATTTAAAGGTCACGAAATCGTTGGTGATATTTTAACGCTTGCGCAAGCTTACAGTGAAGCTGGCGCAGACGAATTGGTTTTTTATGAAATTAGCGCAAGCGTTGAAAAACGCCTACTCGATGTAAATTGGGTTGAGAGCATTGCCCGTCATATTGATATTCCATTTTGTGTTGCCGGTGGAATTAAATCAGTTGCTGATGCAGCGCGCGTACTTGAGCGTGGTGCGGATAAAATCAGTATTAACAGCCCTGCGATTGCGCGTCCTGAGCTTATTAAAGAGCTACATGATGAGTTTGGTAAGCAATGTGTAGTGGTCGGTATTGATAGCTTTTATGATGAAACAACTGGTGAATACCTAGTTTATCAGCTTACTGGCGATCCGAATGCATCAAGCCGCACCCGTTATAAAACCGAAGAGTGGGTAAAGCGAGTGCAAGACTTAGGTGCAGGAGAAATCGTACTCAACTGCATGAACCAAGATGGTGTGCGTAATGGTTACGATAACCAACAGCTATCTAAAATGCGTGCTTTGTGTGATATTCCCCTTATTGCCTCAGGTGGTGCTGGCACCATGCAAGATTTTGTCGATGTTTTTAAACAAAGCCACGTTGATGGTGCACTCGCAGCCAGCGTATTTCATAAAAATGTGATCAACATTGGCGAATTAAAACAATATTTAACCGATAACCAAGTGGCGGCGCGACTATGCAACTAACCAAACAAAACCTGACCCAAGTTGATTTTGCAAAAAGCGAATTGATCCCAGCTATCGTGCAAGATGCCCGAACCGGCGTTATTTTAATGCAAGGTTTTATGAACCAAGAATCACTTGAAGTCACCTTCGAAAAGCAAAAAGTGACCTTTTACTCCCGTTCAAAAAATCGTTTATGGACCAAAGGTGAAACCTCTGAGAATTACTTAGAAGTGGTGTCAGTACATACAGATTGTGACTATGACTCAATTTTAGTGCTTGCCAATCCACTTGGGCCAACGTGTCACTTGGGCACACAAAGTTGCTTTGGTGATGCTGCAAAACCTGCCTTAAGCTTCTTAGCCCAACTTGAACAGGTGATTATTGAACGTAAAAACGACGATCCAGAACAAAGCTACACTGCTTCTTTGTTTGCGAAAGACTTAAGCCGTAGCTGTCAAAAAGTCGGTGAAGAAGGTGTTGAGGTTGCCCTAGCTGCGATGAAACACGATAACGAAGAGTTGACTAATGAATCTGCTGATTTGCTATATCACCTAATCGTGTTACTACAGCGCCAAGGCTTAGAATTAAAAGACGTGGTTGCGTGTCTGCAAGGTCGTCATAAATAATATTTTGCGCGGCCCTGGTGCCGCGCTAAGTATTTTTTAGCTACTAAATTGTAGCTCAAGCTTTATCATCTAATGCTGCAAGTACATCACGGGTAAAATCATGTTCACTAAACCCTTGTTGGCCAGCAAGATCGTAACCTCGCCTAACTATGATCAATTGTTTACTCGGAATAATAACCAAATATTGACCACGATTACCCCGTGCAGCAATGGTGTCATTAGGTAACTGCGGAAAACGCTCATTATAAAGCCACCACTGTGCCCCATAACCGGGCGATTTAAGTGGTGGTTGTGCCATCGCTGGTGTACTTATGTAAGTTAGCCAATTACTTGTAAGCGTCTAGCAAAGTGCACCTGCCAGTAACTCGTCAAACCGATTAAACTATTTCTGAATTTCAATTAGGAGATAGCCATGAGAAAAATGCGTAGCCTTGAGCAGTGGCGCAACATTATCGAAGAACAACAAGCCAGCGATTTAACTATTACTGAGTTTTGCCAGCAACATGTTTTATCAAAAACAAGCTTTTATGCGGCACGAAGTAAGCTTACTGCTGCATCTGGTAGTTTTGTTCGCGCAAAAGTCACTAAACACGTTGATCCCACTGAACAGCAACAGCCGATCATTCTTGCTATCGGTAACGTGAAAGTCAGCTTGCCATCCACAATGCCTGCCACTTATCTGAGTCAACTGTTACGCGAGCTTGCCTAATGAAAATGTTCGTTGAACCCGATCATATTTACCTCTATCGCGATGCCGTGGATTTTCGAAAATCCATTGATGGTCTGGTCGCAATCGTTGAGGGTGAGCTTGAACGTGATGCCTATACTGGCGCTTTATTTTTATTTTGCAACAAAGCGAAGGATAAACTCAAGCTGGTTTACTGGGATAAAACGGGGTTTGCTTTGTGGTACAAGCGATTAGGTGCGACAAGAAGTCGCTTTGTTTACTGTTGAACTTTGATTCAACCCTTCGTATTGCCGAAGGTTTCCTATTTCGATATGCGTCACTAGCAATGGTGGGGTGTGAAGCTCGAAAGACAATGTAGCCTTAAGTTCAATAGTGATGTTGAACAAACTGCAAGCATCATGCGGTTGGGCCCTAGGAATTAATGGTATGTGTAATTAACTGAACAGTTGTAACTGTCGTCATTGTAAACAAGCTAAAGATGCTGACAAGCTTGAACCAAAAGGTGTGGTGGACAAGTTAACATGCTCTAGTCTCATGTTACGCAATTTAATGTGCCCCCGGCGGATTGACTGACACTAACCCATTATGTGAATAAAGCGGAACTTGGTAAGCCCGTATGCTCCCTCGTTGAGGTAGTTTCTTCGTAAGAATGAATGACGGGCATGCGGGTAAAGGACGATGGAGAAAGCGAATGCCTTGCTGTAATGGCAAAGATAGATGTATTGAACGTGACATCATGCGAAAGCATAGCCCACTTCCATCGAGTGGTTAATCACAAGAAATTTGTAATAAGATTTTAGCTTAGGAATGCAAATGAATTGCTCTTATGAACAATGTGCACCTATAAACGAAGCGCAATGCTGGTCTAACATCGATTGGAAGGCTGCAAAGCGCTACGTAGGATCATTGCAAGCGCGTATTGTGAAAGCAGTAAAGCAAGGGAGAAAAGGGAAAGTTAAAAGCCTGCAATGGTTATTGACTCATTCCTTTTATGCGAAAGCCCTTGCGGTTAAACAAGTAACGGAGAACAAAGGGCGTAAAACGTCTGGTGTTGATGGCGAAACATGGCAAAGTGCTACTAAAAAATGGCGAGCAATCTCATCGCTCAAACGCTCTGGATACAAGGCAAGTCCATTAAGGCGAGTCTTTATTCCAAAGTCGAATGGGCAGAAAAGACCTCTCGGTATCCCCACAATGCTGGATCGTGGGATGCAAGCACTATATTTGCTAGCCGTTGAGCCAGAAGTGGAGACAAACAGTGACGGCAATTCTTTTGGTTTTCGAAAACAAAGGTCTTGTGCTGATGCGATCGAACAATGCTTCAAAGTATTGTGTCGCAAACGTGCGGGAGAATGGGTGCTTGATGCGGACATTAAAGGTTGCTTCGATAATATCAGCCATGAGTGGATGCTAAAGCACTTAAACATCGACAAACCAATCCTTTCACAGTGGCTGAATGCTGGCTTTATGGAGTCTGGTAAGGTATATCCAACACTTGCAGGAACACCGCAAGGAGGAATAATCTCGCCGACGTTAATGAATATGGTATTGAATCAACTGCAAGGAACAATTGAAGAAGCTTCTGGTGTTAAAAGAGGTAAGCACCGTGAAATTCGTTCTAATGTTAAGAGAGTCTCTGTAATCAGATATGCCGATGATTTTGTTGTAACGGCTCATTCTCAAGCGTTTTTGGTAGATACAATATTGCCTTGTATTAATGAATTTATGTCCCAACGTGGTTTGGCATTATCGCCAGAAAAAACGCACGTTAGGCATATATCAGAGGGTTTTGATTTTCTTGGTCAAAATCTCAGAAAGTATAATGGCAAATTATTGGTCAAACCCAGTAGCAAAAGCGTTCTACATCTGATGAATAAGTTGAGACTTACGATCACCAAATATCGCTCTAGTCGACAAGACAGGCTAATCTTTCAGCTTAATCCAATATTAAGAGGTTGGTGCAATTATCACCGACACAGTGTCGCAAAGGAAGTATTTTGCAAGATTGACTCTGATATATGGTTGCTACTCTGGAAATGGGCATGTCGTAGACATCCTAGAAAAGGAAAATACTGGATTAGGGCTAGATACTTCCACTCTGTTGGGCCGCGTAATTGGACATTCTGCACCGGTGATAAACAAATAGGCTTATTTCGGTTAGCAGCAATGCCGATTGTGCGACATCCAAAGATCAATTCCGATGCAAACCCTTACGATCCGACACATGAAACTTACTTTGAATCTCGGCTTGATGTGTTAGTAAATTCTCGCAACAAAGAACGTCTGCATAGATTATTATCACGTCAAAATGGTGAGTGTTTGTATTGCAAAGAAAAAATAACGGCTAAAACTGGTTGGAATATTCACCGCCTAGTACCTTTATACTTAGGTGGTGATAATAAAGCGAGTAATACCGTGGTTGTTCATCCTTATTGCCATAACAGCATTCATAGGAGTCAAAATACTGCTGCGCCATCCTACATGGCGTTATAACGACTTGAGCGGTATGCGGGGAAACTCGCACGTACCGTTCTTAGAGGGCTGGGCTCGAGTAATCGGGTCTGGCTACTCGACAAAAGCAAACGTTCAAATGGCCAACCAAAGCCAGTCTGCAAGAATTTGAGCTCAGTCCAGAGCAACTGGATTGGTTGTTGTCGGGATATGATGTGCTTGGTCATGAAGAGTTGCGGTATAAATCGATGATCTAATCGATCATATTGGCAGTAAATGATCGTTGCCACACCGTCTGTTTTATCTTTGCGTCAAGCAAGAAAACACCGTCAAATTCTGTTAAATTGCGAACATGAAAATTGATGCACACTCACTTCCTGACGACCCAGAACAACTCAAGCGCATGTTGCTTGAGTTGCAACAGCATATGGATGAAAAGTTAGCTGAAAAAGACGCGCAAATTCACGAATTGCTACAAGCTTATAACGCGAAATTAGCCAAAGAGTACGCCAAAAAATCTGAAAAGATGCCGGGTGCAGGCGAAGTATTCAATGAAGCAGAAGATATTCTCGATGAACATGATAAAGCGCTATTGGCCACATCGGCCTCAGTAAAGAAAGAAAAAGCCAAACCGAAACGCCGGCCACTGCCAGCGCAGTTGCCGCGAATTGAGGTGGTTGTTGACCTCGAAGAGGATGACAAAATGTGTGATTGCTGTCAAAGCCCCCTTCACAAAATGGGTGAAAGCAGCAGTGAAGCACTCGAGTTTGTGCCAGCGCATATCAAAGTCATCAAAACCATTCGCCCTAAATATACGTGCCGTCACTGTGAGCGTGAAGGCATTGAAAGTGTGGTAAAAACCGCCCTCATGCCCGCAACAGCCATTCCCAAAAGCATCGCAACGCCCAGCTTGCTGAGCCAAATAATCATGTGTAAATACCAGTTTGGCTTACCACTTTATCGCCAAGAAACCATGTTAGGCGATATTGGTATTGAGTTGAGCAGACAAACCATGTCGAGCTGGATGTTGCGCTGCGCAGACCTGTTGTCCCCTCTGTATCAACGCTTAAAAGACGTGTTGCTATCTCAACCGGTTATTCACGGCGATGAAACCCCGTTAAACGTCATTAATGCAGATAAAGCAACCAGCTATATGTGGCTGTATTGTTGCGGCGATGATAAACCAGGTAAAGGCACTAATATTGTCCTGTTTGATTACCATAACAGTCGCGCAGGCCAATGTGCGGTTGATTTCCTTGATAGTTACGAAGGCTACATGCACGTTGACGGCTACAAGGCTTACGAGCAAACGAAGGCAACACTGGTTGCATGTCTAGCGCATATACGCCGTAAATTCATCAAGGCTAAAGGCAATAATAAAAAAACCGTTAAAGCGGATGTAGCACTTAACCTTATTCGCAAGCTCTACGGTATTGAGCAAGCCATCAAAGATAAATCGCATGATGAAAAATTCAAGATAAGGCAGAGAAAAGCCAAACCAATCGTTGATGAATTGTATCAATGGTTACTCAAGCATAAAGATAAAATCCCACCTAAAATGGCGCTAGGTGAAGCAATTACCTATGCGATAAATCAGTTTGAGAAATTTCGGCGCTACCTTGATGATGGCAGGCTCAGTATTGACAATAACCGTGCAGAGCGAGCTATAAAACCGTTCGTAATAGGGCGAAAAAACTGGTTGTTCTCAAATACCTGCAATGGTGCACATGCCAGCGCCATACTTTATAGTCTTGTTGAAACCGCAAAGGCCAATGACCTTGTAGTGCATGACTATATCTCTACTTGCTTACAGCGCATTGCTGAGCAGCCAGATAACCTTGAGCCACTGCTACCTTGGAACATTAAGCAAAGCTAGGTGTCGTTAGCTAGACGCTTACACTATAACTGCAATCTTGCAGTTATATTTATGCGTGTAATGTAGGCTTAATAGTGATAAATGCTCGCTTAATGCAAGATGTGCAAGTGATAATCGATAAAGAGATAAGTTTTAGCCCAAAAGAGTAAGCTTAGTAGCGCAGTCTTATTTACTCAACAAGGTGGCTATCTAGTTTATTAGGGTGTTATTTACTCAATAAGATGGCTGTCTAGTTTATTAAGGTGGCCTAGTTTATTAAGGTGGCTGTCTAGTTTATTATCTGAAAATAGACTGGATAAAGGTAATCCAGTCTTATAATTTATAGAGTCGTTAAAGCTAGTAACTTGCAACCCACTCTTTGATTTTATTGAAAATTGTTAAATCTATTTTTGTTCCGAAATTTTGGTTGGCACTACCATAGGCATGAATACCTCTTACATTATTACCTGAATCCATAATACCACTACCACTTTGTCCGCCATACGTGTCTAACGAATAGTATATATGGCTAGTATCGGAAGTCGTTCTGCCTGACATTCCCCACATTTGCCCAAACGGTTTATCGCTTGGGTAACCTGTTACTGTATACGTACCATTACCAGCGTATATCCCATAACCATTCCAACCATTGTGAGGGGCTGATTTAAGGATAATCATTCCATAATCTAAACTTGGGTCACTATCGTAAAACCAACCTGGAGTTGTAAGCACTCTAGTATAGCTCTGTGTACCAAATGGTTTTGAGTATCCATTCTGCCCAGCGCTAAAGGTTAAGTTGTTTATCCATGTTCCGTTTCCTGGTGCTATACAGTGGCCTGCTGTTAAAACGTGCTTTGGACCAACCAATACACCAGTACACCCAGAACTAATTCTACCAATATTTCTATAAGGGCTGACTGTCGTATATTGGACTCTAGTTCGCCCATCAGAACCATGTACATTAGAAGGCGTGATTTCATTTTCCTCTACTGGGCTGCCTGGCATATAGCCCACTAAAGCAGATAGCTCTTGTTCAGTTAAAGCTGAAGTACGCACTTTATCTAACGCAGATTTAAAAATACGTAAATCTTCGTCTGTCGCTAAGTTGATATATTGGCTGCCATCAGGAGTAGTTGATATTGTACTTAAAGCTTCACGTTTAACATTAGTTTTTTCTATATTACTTGATGATTCCGTATATGGAGTAATAGCGAACTGGTCAACAAAGATTGCTTTTTCTTTCATTAATACATCTGCTGCAAATGAGCTTGATGTAGATAATAATAATGCGAGGTAAACCGTTTTATATTTCATTGGTAATCCTTTTTATTAAGCGACAATTACGGTGGCCGGTCTAGCGACAATTATCTTGGCCGGTTGATCTGATAAGGTTCGGTACAGCAGAACGGAGGAGTTCACTGTGCCGGGAACACGAATCACTGATCAGCAGGTCACTATTTATATGAAACATAGAAAACGTAATAGCCAAGTTATCGCGGCTGCGAAAGCAGGTATTTCAGAACGTTCAGCAAGGCGCATTGATAAACTGGATGAGCAGCCATTGTCTAATAAACGCCAATGGCGAACGCGTATAGATCCACTTGAGTCTATCTGGGACAGTATTGTTGTCCCTCTACTTCAAGGTGATGCAACGTTAACTCCGGTGGGAATTTTTGATCACCTTTGCGAGTTTCACACCGACAAATTTAACCCTAGCTCACGGCGTACATTAGAGCGTCGAATTCATAAATGGCGGGCACTGTATGGCTCAAGTAAAGAGGTCGTATTCCTGCAAACACACGAGTATGGCCTATTAGGTATGTGTGATTTTACACATGTGAAGTCACCCGTTACCATTGCTAGTGAACCCTTAAAGCATATGTTGTTTCATTATCGTATGCCCGCCAGTGGCTGGGCTTACGCCCAAGTGATCTACGGCGGTGAAAGCTTTGCTGCTTTTTCTGATGGCGTGCAAAACGCATTTAAAGCAGCCGGCGGTGTGCCTAAAGAAGTGCGTACAGACAGTCTGAGTGCCGCCTATCGTAATCACACTAATGATAACGATTTTACAGAGCGCTTTAATGAATTAGTCACCCATTATGGCTTTAAAGCGACCCGCAATAACCGCGGTATTGCGCATGAAAATGGGGCTATTGAGAGCCCTCATGGGCATCTTAAATCGCAACTGGAGCAAGCATTAAAAATCCGTGGTAGTTATGACTTTCAGACAAGAGAAGTCTATGAATCGTTTGTTGCCGACATTGTAGCTCGCCGTAATCGCCGTGTAAGTGATAAATACGCAGTAGAGCAGCGACAATTACATGCTTTACCACGGACGATGAGCGTCAATTACACCGAGCATTATCTAACGGTGTCACGTACGAGTACTATTTCATTGAAACGTGTTACCTATAGCGTCCCGTCACGCCTTATTGGTAGCCGATTACTGGTTCGTTTATATGACAACCGTTTAGAGCTGCACTATGGCAGCGATTTAGTTCAAACGTTAGCGCGTGTCTATGCTTCTAAAGGATGCCGTGCACGTAATATTAGTTACTTGCATGTTATTGACGCACTGGTTAAAAAACCATTGGCATTTCGCTACTCACAACTACGTGACGACTTACTTCCAAGCGACAATTACAAAGCTATTTGGGAATACGTTAATGCCCACCTTTTAGCGGATGAAGCGAGCTATTACATGGTAAAACTGCTCCATTTAGCAAAACAAAGTGGGTGCGAACGTCAATTAGGACGATTTGTAGCAGCGTCAATTACTCAGCGACAATTACCGGCCATCCGAGAATGTGAAGCGCAATTTTTAGTGATTGCATCAAACATACCCACAATAACAATAAAGCAACACAGCTTGAGCGCTTATAGCAGCATGATACCGGGAGGTCTACATGGATAACTTCACGGCCTCGTTACCTTTAATGCTGAAACAATTAAAGCTTAGCACCATGCTTCAACAGTGGAATACCCTGGGCAAAAAAGCGATAGAAGAACAATGGAGCCCACAGCAATACTTATCTGAGCTGTGCCATATTGAACTTGCGACACGCGATGATAAACGCCTTCAGCGGCTTTTAAAAGATGCAAAATTGCCCGTGGGTAAACACCTTAGCAGCTTCGACTTTACCCTTGTTGATGGGGTTAGTAAGCCCCTTGTTGCTGATTTAATAAATCAGCCGGATTGGTTGAAGCACGGTGGCAATATATTGCTATTTGGCGCCAGTGGTCTTGGTAAAACGCATATCGCCAGTAGTATCGGTTATGGCCTTATCGAGCAGGGCCATAAAGTTAAGTTTGTTGCCGCGTCAGCGATTGTTCAACAACTCCAGCAAGCAAAGCGACATTTACGCTTGCAAGACGAACTTGTAAAGCTCGATAAATACAGCTTATTAATCGTTGATGACGTTGGTTACGTACGAAAAACGGAACAGGAAACGAGCGTGCTGTTTGAATTGATAGCCCATCGCTATGAGCGACACAGCATGATCATCACATCAAACAAATCATTCGAACAATGGGATGAACTATTTGATGATTCAACGATGACTGTAGCGGCAATAGATCGCTTGGTTCATCATGCAACGATTATTCATTGCGAAGGTGAAAGTTACCGACGCAAAACAGCGCTCAATAAGAGCAAATAAAATTCGGTGTCAACCGGCCAAGATAATTGACGCGGAACCGGCCAAGTTAATTGACGCTAGATACCTTTTTGTGTTTTATATTTTATATATATCCTTTCGGTATTGTATGAAAGTGTTGAGTAACATAAATCGTACCGACTTTTAAAACATATCATTGATATTAAAAATGTTCAATTGCTTATTTTACGATCTCTTGTTTTAATTTTTTGTTGCTGGATAGTTCCTTTTATGTATACTTTAGGTTGATTAATTTAAAAGGAGTTTTAATGAAATTTAATAAAAAATTTTTATTTCCACTTTTTCTTGTGGGAATTTATGCCGTTCCATCTCAAGCTGCTGTATCTGCCTTTAGTCGTTCTAATTGCTATGTTCCCATTGCTGAAGTTGGTTGGGAAAGCCTTACTTGGGGCTGGCCTCAATCCTCTAGAGCAACTAGTTCATGGCATTTAAGATTTGGTGAAAATCGAGATAGTGCTCATAATTTAATTGCAGGAGATAACTGGGAAGTTCAATGGCACTCCATTGCATCTGATAGTCATGGTGCTTTAGGCTTAACCGGAAAATACGAAGTCAGAGGCAAGCATTGGTGGGGTAAATCACCAGGTCAGTACCACTACAAGAATTCTTACGCGATTGATTGCAATTTAAGTGAATTTTAAAAGGAAAAATAGTAAATGAATACTTCAATAAGAAATATTGTTTTTAGTGGCTTATTTATTAGTAGTGGACTCACTTTTGCTGAACCACCAATTATTGTAGATGAGAATAACCCTTTCCTAAATGAAAAGAGCCAGAAATCAATAAATGAACCCAATGGTGTTTCCATATACTCATTTTCAAAAGAGGAAATGAGTATAGCTAATAAAAATGAAAGTAAGTCTTATTTGAATGCTATCGAGAGTACGAATAACTTTGGTTATGTTGAAGTCGACTCTTCAGAAATTAGGGATTTTAACAAATTAATTGCTGAATATATTCAGCATGATTCTGACTTTAAAATTTCTAAAATGAGAAGCCTGCTTTTAAAACAAGCTTTATCGGATAGAGCAACTTTATCAGCTATAGTTCCAAATAAAATATCAAATGTTAACTCATTCAAAAAGGCAGACTTAACCTCGATCATTACTAGTGAAAAGAGTTTGGTTTTAGAGTCCTCTAGTGGTAACTTTATTAAAGGTAAGGGTTGGGACTCTCTGACTCGAATTGTAAAAAATCCAGAGTTTGGTATTTTGATTATTGATGAATGGGATTTTTCAGATGAAAGTAGTGGCGTGATAATGGACAGAGATGCTATTAATATTCATATCAATGGTAATCCTGGTATCATTATTGTAAAGCAAGATGAACATGGTAACGCAGAAACCTCTTTATCATGGGTAACTGATAGTAAATCATATTCCATTTTATTAAATAAAAATGTTTATCAAGAAGGGTTGATAAATTCTTTGGTTCTATTAGCTGAAAAATTTCCATCAGGGAACGCGAGTTATTAATATCTAAAATAGATCATGGCTTTAAGCATGCTCATCACATTACTGGGACAAAGAGTGCTTGAAGTTTGGTCACCATGTTCAAAGAATAGGGTCAGCAAAGAATAGCATCAAAGAATCGGGTCAGGTCTTTCTTCTTGCCTTTTTGTTTGTTGCTGGTAACTTTTAGATTCTTAGCTATGCAAATTATGTGTAGTATCAAAGTAACTAGATAAACTTTGATAAAGGCCAAGTAATGTAAATTATTTGGCCTTTTTTGTTAGCTGTTTTTTGGCACTTCAATTCTAAATAGTACCGTATAAAGCACTGGCACCACGATTAACGTGAGTATGGTGGCAAAGCCTAAACCAAACATGATGGTGACCGCCATTGACTGGAAGAACACATCAAATAACAGTGGGATCATGCCTAAAATAGTAGTGATTGCAGCCATTGCCACAGGCCGGACACGGCTTACACCGGAATCAAATACAGCTTGATAGGGGTCTTTGCCTTCACTGAGTTCGAGGTTTATTTGATCGACTAACACAATGCCATTTTTTATCAGCATGCCGCTTAGGCTCAGTAAGCCAAGCAGAGCCATAAAGCTAAATGCTGCATTCATTAATAATAAACCCGCGCTGACACGGAATAAACTAGACACCCATTTTAATTTTGTATTTTATGAAATTGGAATAAACTAGACACCCATTTTAATTTTGTATTTTATGAAATTAAAGGCTAAGTTTTAGTTAGTTTAAAAAATAGCCGGGGTGTATTATGGCAGTCGCAAGAAAACGACAAATAAGCTTGGTTGATACAAAATATTATCACTGTATTTCACGTTGTGTGCGCCGTGCATTCTTATGTGGCGAAGACCGTTTTACAGGTAAGTCTTACGCGCATCGCAGAGGCTGGGTTGAAGAAAAGTTACTTATGCTTGCCAAGGTGTTTTGTATTGACGTGTGTGCTTATGCAGTAATGAGTAACCACACGCATTTAGTCCTGTACGTTGATGACAAAAAAGTGAATCGATTAAATGACAAAGCAATTGTTATTCGTTGGCATAAACTGTGTAAAGGCACTTTACTCACGCAAAAATACATACAAGGTGAAAAGTTAAGTAAGGCAGAACGTATCTTTTTTAATCAAACAGTGAAACAATATCGAGAGCGGTTATCCAGTATAAGCTGGTTTATGCGTTTGTTAAATGAAGACATTGCACGAAGAGCAAACAAAGAAGATAAGTGTACAGGTCGGTTCTGGGAGGGTCGCTTTAAATCACAAGCTTTGTTAGATGAAGCAGCACTTGCAGCGTGTATGGCGTATGTGGATTTAAACCCGATTAGAGCTAAAATGGCCAAAACACCAGAAGAGTCTGACCACACCAGCGTACAAAAAAGAATAGACAGTGCAACGATAAGTAAGCAACCTAAACAGCTATTACGCTTTGCAGGTATGCCACGTCAAATTATGCCAAAAGGGCTACCGTTTGAACTTAAATCGTATCTTGATCTTGTTGATCTAACAGGACGAATAATGCGGGAAGACAAACGCGGCTGTATTGACAACAACCACCTTCCTATACTTGAAAGACTCAATATATCCCCAGAAAATTGGTTAAAGCTCACCACACAATTCACGCGCGTATTTCATGGTGCAGTTGGCCGGCCGTCATCACAAGTAAGTTATTGTGAGAACTTAAACAGAAAACGGCGAGCCAATATAAGTAATTGTGAAAAGCTATTAGCATAAAACTTAAATTACTTAGTCGAAAACTTGAAACGCAATTATGCAGTTATTTCTATGCGTGAAATTTGAGTTTAATAGTGATAATTACTTATTAACTGGATGAAATGAAGTAACGCAGTCGTAAAAAATCAATTATTAGTCTAAAAAAATAAATCTAGTGACAGAGCTTTGCTTGTTGAATTAGAGTGAGTGTCCAGTTTAGTTTGAATATAGCTAACCACTCCCACAAGCTCTCCTTGCTGGTTAAACATTGGACCGCCTGAATTGCCTTGATTGATCGCCGCATCTGTTTGTAAAAACTCAAGCTTAATATCATTGTTACTTGGGTGAATGCGCCTACCGCTTAAATGGCCAACGGTAAGCGTGTGACTCAAACCATAGGGGGTACCAATAATAAATACCTCTTCACCGATACTCGTTTTATCTGAATCAGCAATTTGTACGGCTTTAAAATCACCTTCATGACTAATAAGCTTGATTAAAGCGATATCAGCTGGCGCATAACTGGCTAATACTTTTGCTTGGAAGTGGCCACGTTTAGGCACATCAATAGTTAGCTCATCAGCGTTATCGACAACATGGGCTGCAGTTAGAATAAGCCCTTCGTCGTTAATAATCGTGCCCGTTCCTAAACTACTCGCGGTGGTATTAATCGCTTTATCATTTTGTATACGCTGTAAGTTTGTATCAGCGTAAATAACCACTACCGATTGATCGAGTTTTTATAGAAACTGCTATAATCCTTGGCTTGTGTAATGCTTGTTAATAAGCCCAAGCAAACTATTAATAATATTCTCATTGGTTATCCTTAGTATAAAACCTTTAACTAGTAGACCTCAGGAATTTATAAATGTACAGCGAGTCGTACTAATATGGTTACAAAGCCGAGTAAAAAAAATGAGCATGAGTATAAAACAGATTGTATAGGCCAATGCCATCGTTTAAAAGGTTATTGCACCGGCTGCGGGCGTACCAGTGAAGAGATTTTTGATTGGATTATTTTATCTGATAGCGAAAAAAAACGAATATTAGCAACACCGCGTACGGATAATTAACCCGTTCTGATCCCTTGTTTATACACGATTATCAATGCGACTAAGTGCCTACGCAGTTTGATTAACCACTAATAAGGTTTTTAAATAATAAAATTAGTGGGTTAGATATTTTTTTATAATTTTTTTTGTATGCTCGTCTGTTAAAATTCCGACATGCGTTGCATCAATCATATAGACTTGTTCAGCTTCTAATTGGGCTTCATAAAACAGCTGGCTTTTTAATGTTACCGCCCCATCATTTTTTTCAGAGATGATCATTTTATCCCCTGCATAGCTTGCAAGCAAAATATGGGAAAGTCCTTGCGCCATTTCATGCTCGTAAATACGTGATAAATATTGGCTTTGTGGATCCAGATCTCGCCAAACAGGAGCAACGACACTCGCATTTTCTACAGCGAAATGGGCAGCATTATCTCCTCCCCATGGAGTTGAGAGAGTGATAAACAAATCAATAAAGTTGGGGTGATTCTTATAAGCTAAAAATTGTATTGCACCGCGTGAGACTAGCCCGCCCATACTATGCGCTATAATCACTATATTGTTATCTCCACTTCGTTGCTTTATATCAATTAAAGCCTCGCCTAAATAATAAGCAGATACAGACAGTGAATTTGCGCTTGGGTAGTGGTGTAGAATAATTTGATACTTTTCTTGATCAATACTGGCTATAAATTGACGCCAAATAGCGGGTGAGCTATTGATCCCATGCACTAGCACTAAGGGGATTTTCTTATTGTCCCATTTATTTAATAAATATGTACCTGAACCAATATCTTGTGAAAAGCTATACGGTTCCCACATTCCTTTATATGCGTTTTCATTACTAAATCTTGCATCATCAAGTGTAACAACCTCTAAATAGTTGTGTTTAGGCAACAAGCTAGTTGTTTTTATATTTTCTATTGTTAAATCAAGCTGGTATTGGGTTGGCAGTGTTGTGCTAGTGAGTTTCAGCTTTTCTGCTGCAAGGCGGCTAGAATAACTATTATCGGCAACATCGCCTTGGGGCAGTTTATCAAGCTTGACTGTCGTTGCGATCGCTGTCTTTTCTCCTAGTTGATATTTATAGTCTTGATTCGCATCTTCAAAAGCAATTAAATCGTAATCACCTTGTGGAACAACAAAATAGACATTTTGGCCTGGCGCTGCTGTGCGATAAGCAAAAAATTCTGCATTATCATCTCTATCTTTTTTAAAAACTGAAATGATTAAATGAGAACTGCCTAAAGATTCAGCCGGCTCAATGTATGCCTTAATGACAAATTGGTTATTTTTAGCACGTTCTAATTCATCTTCTAGAGTAAACATAGAGCATGCTGTTAACATGAGCATCGCAATTAAACACCCTGACATCCCATGTAAGCGTTTAATTTTATTATATTTTTTATTCATACCAACAACTCCATTTGCTTCATAAACATCACTAACTTGAAACATGCATAGTTCAAGACATACTAGGTAAGGTAAATGTATTTCCTATAATATCAATAAGTAAAAAGTTAAGGCTAACAAGCAAGAACGAAAGTCGTTACATATCGCCATAAATTCTCAGCTGTATACGCCGTGAGTTAATACACAAATGTAACTTGCATTAAAATATGCTAATTCGTAGCAACATATTTAATACCTAGAAAAAACGTGAGTAAATTAAACTAAGCGAAAAACTTGTATCGCTATCAACCAAAGGACTGTCACTAATGCTCGAACCATGCATTGTGTAGTCAAGATTCAAGCGTGTAAATCCACCAAGAAATATTGGTGTGCCAATTGATAATCCAATCTTAGTATTTATAGCACTATCAGCTTCATAAGCAGGACGAAAGTCACCGACTTCATGCGCACCAACACCATAATAATAATTTACATGATTCGCATCTAAATAACTGACACCTATGGTCGGCTCAATAAAGATTGGGCCTTGCTTAAAAGCACGTCCAATTGATGATTTTATCTCATAACCGTCAGATCTGTTTAATATGTCAAACATTGATGACAAATTCACTTTCCAGTTACTTTTTTGATAAGTTAGTCCAAAGCCACCATCAAAGGAGAATTTCCTTTCGTCCATACCTTCAAATATATCACTATCGTTACTGTCAAAACCTTGAAACCTTGGTGCGGCTTGTATGGCAAGCTTGAAACCTTCTTTTTGTATTAAATCATAACTAATAAAAGGGCCGAGTGCTGAAAATCGTTCACCTCTGTAACCTATAATAGGCAACGGGATAACACGGCGATCATAACCCTTGTAAAGCTCTTGATTGATACCAAGCCCAAAACCATATAACAACCCTTTTGGCTCAATTCGCTTTCGGATCTCACCTCGTTCATCTTCGCCTGTATTTGCAAAAGCAGATACACTGATCAATGCTGTTAAATTCAATAAACATGCTAAAAAATATTTCATATACTTTTCTTTTATCCTTTAATAATAATGAAGTTAACACAAGCGTATTGTCTATTCGATTTAACTATGCTGTTAAATTGTAAAAAAATGTTCTCGTCATCTAATAGTAAAATATAAATGGTATTTTAATCCCATAACGGCTTCATACTGACATTTAATATCGGCTTTTTAGTAACCAAGGTCGCTAATCAAAGCATTAATAAATACTCAGTAACTTAATATATGTCGTTGTTGTTTAAAAATAGCAGCAAAAGATGAGGTGTTACTTAAGTGAGAGGATAATACTTTGTGTGCACAACCACTTAATAAAAAAGGAGGCGAAGCTCCTTTTAAATCAGGTTAAATTCTATTTAGTTAAATTTGGATGCTCAACACCCATCCACGCTTTAAATAACGCCATTTGCTGCTCTGTTGCAGCTTTATTTGCCACTACTTTTTTAGGCTTATCAAAATCTTCAGAAAGCGTTAGCGTAGTTTGTTGAAGTGCATCTCGGCGTATAAAGTCAACAGTAACCTCATCACCTGCTTTAAAAGTTTCAAGGCTTGCAGTTAGATCTTTACCTACATGCTTTTTATTAAATGCGATAACTTTATCTTCACTTGTTAAGCCTGCTTGCCATGCTGCACCGCCACGACGAACATAAGAAAGTGTTAATAATCCACCACTATTTTTTGCAGTCGCATCAATACTGGCTTTATATTTAGCATCACTTGGGCGTTCAAAAACTAACCCAACTTTATTAAGTAATAGATCAAAATCGATATTGGCTGGTGCATCAACATTGCTTGCCCACCAATCGCTATAATCACGCCCTGTTAAATCATTTAGGATGCTTTTTACATTTTCAGCAGTAAAGCCTTTAGGTAGTTTATGCGTATTATAAAGTGCACGATGTACGTCACGATAACTTTGCTGACCATTACTTTGTGATAATAGGTTTATATCCAAAGCCATTGAAATCAATGAGCCTTCAGAGTAAATATTAGTACTGTAATTTCGTGCATGGTCGCCGCCTTGACCTATCCACTTATCGAAGCTGGTTGCAGTAGCGCTTTGTACTTCACGGCCAGGGGTTTGTAAGTGACGGTTGATGGTTTTGCTTAATACTTTAAAAAACTCATCTGTAGTTTCAATCCCTGAGCGCACCATAAGGTGATCTTCAAAATAGCTAGTTGAGCCTTCAGCAATCCACAGTAATTTTGAGTAATTCATATGCGTGTAATCATAAGGTGTTAAACCTTTTGGACGATATGCTTTTACATTCCAAGTATGAATAAATTCATGGGCAGCGGTGCTGATAAAGGCTAAATGGTCTTCACGCGATCCAAAACGATCTCTTGGCCGTTGTATAATGGTCGAGTTTATATGCTCCGTTGCCCCACCTGCTCCTGACGTTGCATGTACCATAAAGACATAACGCTCATATGGATAATCATCCCAAATTACATTACCGGTAGTGACTAGCTTTTTAAGGTCAGTTAGGACTTTTTCTACATCATAGTTTCCATCCCCCCAAATAACCAACTCATACTCTCGACCGTCAACCGTAAACTTATGAAGTTCGTTTATTCCCGTTTCAATAGGGGAATCGACTAGAATATCGTAATCTGCGGCTTTAAAACTGTGCTTTGAAGCGGCATTATCCATACCTGATACAGAGCGCCATTCTTTAGGTACGTCTAAATTAACTGTCACTGGTTCTTGTCTAAAAGACTCACTAAACATAAAAAATCCAGAAGCGTCAATAAAGGCGTGACTGTCATCAATATGGCGAGCTCTCTTACCTAGTTCGTTAGCATAAACTTGATAATCAACGCTCACTTCGGTCGGCTCATCTAAATGAATACGCCACGTACTGGCGTCTATTTTTTCCCATTTTAAAGCTTTGCCGTCTTCATCTTTGGCCGCAAAATAACGCACACCATTTGCTAAGTTTAACATTTCGTAACGACCTGTTCGCCAAGCAGGTAATTTTACATCAAGATGAGCTTGCGCAGTTTCAGGAAATTCAACATTTACATCGCCTAGGTGGTGCTCTGGCTGTGACACTGATAATGAATAATTTACATCAGCAAATACACTCGAAGAGAAGGCAGCCAATACCGACAGGGCTAATAACTTTTTCATAAACACGCTTTTTATTATTTAAAAATGATTAATTAAAGACTAACAATGATGGTATTGAATGTGAATTAAAAGCGATAAATAGCAGAACACATCAGCTCAATGAATAAAAAACCCAACTAAATAGTAAGTTTTGAACTTTGCGGGTATCGCTAATGAGCAACTTAATCTGGCAATTGAGCTTACTTTAAAAGATAAAGCCTCAGATGAAATAAAAGTAGTTAGGAATAATAATACAGAAAATGACCCAATTAATGCTTTGCTTGGTTTTGCTGTTGAGATTATTCGAATCATTACTAAAAATCTATGTATAGAACGTCAATCAGCTCAAAGCCTTTTAGGTTAATTAAATCAAACTATCTAAGAGTTAAATAATTCTATAATTGCCACTAATAAGCATTACGAATCAACAGGCCAGGAATTTGATAAACCTAATAAACGCATAGAAAATAAAAATATAAAAGCTGACTGCACCAACTCATAGCGCGACCACAATTTCATCATTAAAAGGTTTAGTTGATAACGAACTAAAACCGTTAAATCAAGATTTAATTGAAAAACAACGCTTAGCGCAATAAGATAGACAAGCACTAATAAGAACCTTTGACGACATTAGCCAGCGGGTCGAAAGCTTAAACGAACAACGCTTTAAAAATATGCTAGATGGATTACCTAAACAGCCCAATTGCGCAGCATTTAATGGACGCTTTCACCATGAGTTTCATTTGTTTAATGTACAAGAATCAGATGTTAAGCTGCTCGTAATTAATGTTGATCACTTTAAGTTGATTAACGATAAATATAGTCACAGCGCGGGTTATAAAACTTTGCAAGTGATTGCCAAAGTATTACAACACGCGGTTTGTCAATCTAACTTTATTGCTCGTTATGGCGGCGAATAATTTGTTTTACTGATGCCAGGTATAATACTAGATAGCGCCAGCATCACACTTGAAAAACTTTGTAAGGGGATTAAAAATACTCCTTTTAAATTTAAAGATACCCAAGTGCAAATTACTGTTTCGCTTAATGCAACACAATTTAAAAAAGGCGACACGCCGCTACAGGCTTTTGACCGTGCTGATGACGCGCTTTATACAGCAAAGAAAATAGGACGTGATTGCCTTTGCTTTAATTGATAAGTTACTCAAAAATGCACCTTCCCCCTACTGCTTTAAGCAAGGAGAATGCTTATGTTAATACAGTTAAACCCAACAGGCGTACTTGATTTACTATCACAATTAGAAGTTGATTTATTAGAACAATCTTCTACCAGCGAACGCTATAAGCTATTTAGAAACTGCGTTTTAGCAGTTCTTAATGTTGGCAGTCATACAGATTCTAGCCTTGAAATCTATAACAAATATGAAGACTTTGATATTCGTGTAGTTAGCCGTGAACGCGGTATTAAAATAGAGCTTGCCAACCCACCAGCAACCGCCTTTGTTGATGGCGAAATAATTACTGGTATTCACGAACATATATTTTCAGTTATTCGTGATATTTTATTTATTTGCCAAAAATATGAAAAAGATCTCACCGAGCAAAAAGCCATTACCCACATGGTTTTTGATATGCTTAGAAATGCCGGCTCTCTTAAAGTCCATAGCGAGCCGACTATGATCGTCTGCTGGGGTGGGCATTCTATCAATGAGGTTGAATACAAATACACTAAGCAAGTCGGCTACGAGCTAGGTCTACGTGGTTTAAATATATGTACTGGGTGTGGCCCTGGTGCAATGAAAGGCCCAATGAAAGGCGCCACCATCGGCCATGCAAAGCAACGTAATACAAACAACCGCTACTTAGGGTTAACTGAACCAAGTATTATTGCCGCTGAGCCACCGAACCCCATAGTAAATGAGTTGGTTATTTTACCCGATATTGAAAAGCGCCTTGAAGCCTTTATCCGTACAGCCCATGCTATTATAATTTTTCCAGGTGGCGCAGGAACAGCTGAAGAACTTCTATATTTATTAGGAATTTTATTACACCCAGATAATCAAAAGCAGTGCCTACCTGTTATTCTTACAGGACCTAAAGAAAGCGAAGATTACTTTATTGAGCTGTGTAAATTTGTTGAGCTTACCCTTGGTAAAGAAGCATTGGCAAAGTTTGAAGTTATTATTGATGATCCGGCTTTAGTGGGCATTAAATTAAAATCAGCAATGAACAATGTGCGCGATTATCGTAAAAGCCAAGGCGATGCTTATTATTTCAATTGGACTCTTAAAATTGATAACGATTTTCAGCAACCATTCGCACCAACTCATGAAAACATGGCAAGCTTAGACTTGCACCTTGATCAACCAAAACAACAGTTGGCGGCTCATTTACGTCGAGCATTTTCTGGCATTGTGGCAGGTAATGTAAAAGATGAAGGCATTCAAGCTATTAAAGAACACGGTCGCTTTGTATTAAGTGGTGAACCTGATTTAATGCAAAATATGGATAAACTATTACGCGCCTTTGTAGAGCAAGGGCGTATGAAATTACCGGGAAGTAAATATATTCCTTGTTATGAGATAAAAGCTTAAGGGTTATTGTGACTACCACTTTACTTTTAATAGATGCGCTGAATTTAATTCGGCGTATCTATGCAGTTGATAGTAACCAAAATCACCCCAGTGACCAAGCAATGCTTGCTCAATGTAGTGAACGTGTGGCTCAAGCATGTAGGAAACTAATAAATGTTAGCCAAGCAAGTCATGGCGTTGCAGTTTTTGATGGCGATAAAAGCTGGCGTCATCACTTTTATAGTGAGTACAAAAGCTCCCGTGCTCCCATGCCTGATCTTTTAAAAGATAACTTAACTGTATTTAAAAGCGCAATTGAAGAAATGGGGATCACCGTATTTGCGCCAGCACACGATGAAGCCGATGACGTCATTGCGACTCTTGCTCACAAAGCTGCAAAGAACCAGGTAAAGAGCATTATTGTGTCAACAGATAAAGGGTTTTTACCGAGTTTAAATGAATATATATCGGTCTACGATTACTTTAAAAGATGCTATCTTGATAGCCGAGATATCAACAGCAAGTTTGCTGTAGAGCAGCATCGCTTAATCGATTTTTGGGCACTTGCCGGTGATAAAACCAACGATATACCCGGTGTAAAAGGTATTGGTAACAAAACTGCTCAACAAATAATTAATAATTATGTAGATATAACGCATGCGCTTAATGATGAAAACTTAACGCAAAGCGTAAAAGATAAGCTATCTATCGGCATGGATAACTACATAGTATCAAAACATCTTGTTACGTTACGAACTGATATAAAGCTAGGTTTCAGTCTAAAGCAATTACGACTGAGTTAATCGTATTCTAGTAGCCCTGAATTTTCATGTGGCGTATACTAGTTTTAAGTTATATTTTGTGAGTGTAAGATGTTTAAAAAGGTTTTTCGTTATATTGTTTTAGGCTTAGGTGTTTATGCACTTATCGCCATATTAGTGATCACTTTTTATAAAGACGATCCACAAGCGATGATATGGCAAGACAGAGAAGCTTTTAATAAACGTTACATCGCAAAGTTATCCATTGAACAGCCTGTCGAGTTAGACTCAGTGCTCGACTATTTAGGCAGTCCAGATTTAACCTATGCTAAAAGAAACAAAGACAGCGCTTTGCAGATTATCTTTTATCGTACACAACATGTTAAATCAGACGGTATTACTACTATTGATGAATGTACGGGCTTATTGTTCAAAGACGGGGAACTCATTTTATGGGGCCCAAGTGCCTATGATGCCTTTAACAAGCAACCTTAAGGTTTAGTGTATCGATGGATGACGTTACACCACAAAAGTAACAAACTAAAAATAAACCAACAGCTTAGTTGAAAATAAAACTCTTTATATTTAGTGGAATATTACTCCTTGATAGTTCGTATGCACAAGCGCTTATCAACTCTGAATTTAAGCAAAAACAGCAGTTAGTTTATATACTAGTCAGCTCAGTTCTGGCTTGGTATAAACACATGGTCTTATATAATTAGCTTATAAATACGTTTATAATCTAAAACTATATAAAGGTTACCAAGTTGAATAATTTAGCGACAAATAACGCAACTATCGTGGTTTTTACTGGAAAAATGATGAATAAATTGCTATAAAAGCCGCTTGAATTTTCAGGCTCAATTCACGTAAAGCCCTAACAAGCGTTCACATAGTGCAATATGTGATATTTACGTGCTTATCTATCCAACTCGTTATAGGAAAAGTTAATGGCTACACAAACCATCACAGTGCTCAAAGGCGACGGCATTGGCCCAAGTATTATCGACTCCGCACTTGAAATTCTTAAAGCTGCAGGCTGCAATTTTGACTACGAATTCGTGGATGCAGGCCTTGCTGCTCTTGAAAAAACGGGTGAGTTATTACCACAAGCCACTATTGATACTATTGCTCGCAATAAAATTGCTTTAAAAGGCCCATTAACGACCCCTGTTGGTGAAGGCTTTACTTCAATTAACGTTACTTTACGTAAACAGTTCGGTTTATACGCTAACGTTCGTCCGGTAAAATCTTTCGTTGGTACTAAAGCGCGTTACGATGATATTGACATCATTACTGTCCGTGAGAATACCCAAGGTATGTATTCTGGTCTTGGTCAGGTTGTTTCTGAAGATGGCAACGAAGCACAAGCAATGTCGATGATCACACGCGAAGGCGCTGAGAAAATTATTACTTTCGCCTACGAACTTGCTGTTCGTGAAGGGCGCAAGAAGGTAACAGCTGTCCATAAAGCCAACATCTTAAAGTCAACTTCTGGTTTATTCTTAAAAGTAGCTCGTGAAGTTGCTGAACGTTACCCAGAAATTGAATCAACAGAAATGATTGTTGATGCAACTTGTATGAAGCTAGTCATGACTCCTGATGAGTTTGATGTCATTGTTACTACAAACTTATTTGGTGACATTTTATCTGACTTATGTGCTGGTCTTGTTGGTGGTTTAGGTATGGCGCCAGGCGCTAACATTGGTGAGGATGCAGCTATTTTTGAAGCAGTTCACGGTAGTGCTCCTGATATTGCAGGTAAAAACCTTGCAAATCCAACCTCTGTTATTTTAGCGTCAATTCAAATGCTAGAGCATTTAGAAATGGGCGAAACTGCTGAGCGTATTCGTAGCGCTGTTGCCGATGTTATTAAATCAGGCGACCGCACAACACGAGACTTAGGCGGCAGCCACGGCACAACTGACTTTACTCAAGCCGTTATCGATCGTTTATAGAAATATCAATCCCTAAGCCACTTAAACTATGAATGTTTTTGTGTATATAATAAATAAAAACCAGTTCACTAAACTGGTTTTTATGTTAAAAACTACAACCTTAATTAGCAACGTTTATAAACTAGTTTAACCTAAAAAATAGCCATGAAATATAAGTACTCACCGGATCATAACTACCTATGAGATTAGATATTTCAACATTACCACAACCCCACACATAACTATATTTACCTGCTCCTGCTTTCATCAAAGCAAGCAAACTTAATCTCACTAATTGTTAATGGCTCAGTAATCTCTGATTTCAGAATTCATTCCAACCGTTTAATCATCTTCTTCATGATGCATTCAAAAGCAGCTAAGAATCACCATGAGTATACTCAATATTAATTTGTGAAATAGACATAATTTCTTTAATTAACGCGCTTATACATCACTTATCTATTAAAAGTTATAACATAAAACTATTTTTATAGAATTTTAATGCAAATTAAAACTCAGAACGGTTGACATTAGTTAGTAAAACCCTTAAAAATACAGTTATAAAATAAATTATTTATTGCTGCATGTTTTACTGTGGCAATTTCTAATATTAATTCAATTTTTGAGAATAAAAGCACATATGAAACACTCAACTTACCTAGTCAATGTACTCGTAGTGGTCTTAGTGATAAGACTAACGGGGAGTTATTGAAAGGTGAGATTTAGCTTTTAAAAAAACCCCCGCCAATATCGGGGGTTTTTTTATGCATTAAAAATGTACTACGTGGCACGCAGAGGAATGAGGATGACTAAACAACAATATAACGGCTCCGAACTAGTAGTTCGCGCCCTTAAAGAACTACAGGTTAAATATATATTCGGCTACCCCGGTGGCTCGGTCCTTGATTTATATGACGCACTTTTTCAACAAAACGATGTTGAACATATTTTAGTACGCCACGAACAAGCTGCCACTCACATGGCCGATGGGTATGCCCGTGCAACCGGTAACGTTGGGGTAGTACTTGCCACTTCAGGCCCTGGTGCGACCAACTGCGTAACGGGTATTGCTACAGCCTATATGGACTCAATCCCGATGGTGGTGCTATCAGGCCAAGTCCCGACGAGCTTAATTGGTGATGACGCATTCCAAGAAACCGATATTGTTGGTTGCTCACGGCCAATAGTAAAACACAGCTTTAATTGTCGCAGCGCGAAAGATATTCCCAGCATTATGGCTAAAGCTTTTTATATCGCAAGCACAGGTCGTCCTGGTCCGGTTGTAGTTGAACTACCAAAAGACATGCTAAACCCTGCGCTAAAATTTGACTTTGAATTTCCAGCGACAACAGAGCTAAGAACCTACAACCCGAACACCAAAGGCCACCCAAAGCAGATTCGTAAAGCGGTAACAGCTATTTTAGAAGCGAAAAAATTAGTTATTTACTCAGGTGGCGGGATTATTATTTCAAATACATCTGAGCAGCTTACCCATTTAGTAGAGTCACTTAATGCGCCAATTACTAATACCCTAATGGGCTTAGGCGGTATTTCAGGAGTACATCCTAACTTTATCGGTATGCTTGGCATGCACGGCAGTTTAGAGGCTAACAAGTCCATGGCGAATGCCGATGTAATACTTGCTTTAGGGGCGCGATTTGATGATCGTGTTACCAATAATGTTGAAAAATTCTGCCCTAATGCCACGATTGTACACGTTGATGTTGACCCAACGTCAATTTCAAAAACTATTAAAGCGCATATTCCTGTCGTTGGCTGCTTAGCCACCGTGCTTGAGCAATTACAAACTGCAATTGATAAAAGTCCAATTAACATTGATCGTAGCGCACAAGAAGATTGGTGGCGTCAAATTATCAGCTGGCGTGAACAAAAGTGCTTAAGCTATAGCAGCGAAGGCGATAAGATCAAACCTCAGGCAGTAATCGAAGCTATTTATAAAGCCACCGATGGTGATGCTTATATCAGTTCTGATGTAGGCCAACATCAGATGTTTGCGGCGCAGTATTACCCGTTTAAAAACCCACGCCAATGGATAAATTCTGGTGGTCTTGGCACCATGGGTTTTGGGTTACCCGCCGCAATGGGGGTCAAATTAGCCTTTCCTGCTAAAGAATCTATTTGTGTAACCGGTGATGGCTCTATTCAGATGAATATTCAAGAGTTATCAACCTGCCTACAGTATAACTTGGCAGTCAAAGTAGTTTCACTTAATAACCGCTCACTAGGGATGGTGCGCCAGTGGCAAGATATGATGTACAGCGGCCGTCATTCATCTTCTTATATGGAATCATTACCTGACTTTGTTAAGCTGGCACAAAGCTACGGTCATGTTGGTATACGCGTTAATACCCTAGATGAGTTACAGCCAGCGATTGATAAAGCCATGACAATAAACGACCGATTAGTATTTTTAGATATTTGTGTTGATGAAAAAGAACATGTTTATCCAATGCAAATTAAGCTTGGCGGCATTGATGAGATGTGGTTACGTAAAGGAGTGAAAGCATAATGCGACGTATATTATCTATTTTACTTGAAAATGAACCGGGTTCTTTATCACGCATAGTGGGTTTATTTTCACAGCGTTCTTATAATATCGACAGTTTAACCGTTGGCACTACTGACGATAAATCATTGTCGCGTATTACCATCACCACCATGGGTGATGACCGTATCGTTGAACAAATAACCAAACAAGTGAATAAACTAGTCGATGTGCTAAAAATTATCGACTTAACTGAAGTGAGTCATATCGAGCGCGAATTACTGTTAGTTAAAGTATTTGCCCAAGATGAAGCTACCCGTGCTGCGGTTACTCGTGTGGTTGATGTTTTCCAGGGCGCGATACTTGATATGGGTCGTAACACCTACTCGCTGCAGCTTGTCTCTAGCACTGAAAAAATAGAATCGTTTTTAGATACTCTGCGCCATGAAAGCGATATTGTGGAAGTCGTGCGTTCAGGTGCTGTAGGCATTGGCCGTGGTGATAAAGCACTCAAAGCTTAAAATCTCCCCTGTTCACCAAACACAAAAAAAGGGCTAACAAGCCCTTTTTTATTAATAAGTAAAAACTTATTAAGGATTAACTTGGTCTTTAAGACCTTTACCCGCTTTAAAGCTTGGGATAGTTGCTGCTGAGATTTGAATTTCTGCACCAGTTTGTGGGTTACGGCCAGTACGTGCAGCACGTTCTTTAACTGAGAAAGTACCAAAACCAACTAACGCGACTGAATTACCTTCTTTTAAAGAGGTAGTTACTGCGCCTGTGAATGCATCAAGAGCGCGGGTTGCTGCTGCTTTAGAGATTTCTGCATCCGTCGCGATTTTTTCAACTAATTGAGCTTTATTCATTTGTAAATTCCTATTCGTTATTATTTTGCCTTCGCAAAACCTATCTTTATGCATTTTTTAAGTATTGGCAACAGCAAATTGCAATTTTTGCGTAAATTCTTAAAAAATGAGTAAATTATAAATAATTTTCAGTAAAATACCGTCATAAACTTAAACTTACCTGAACAATCGCGGTGATTTCAAGTTATATAGCGGTAAACAATTATTCAAGCTTCTCGATAACTAAGGTCACTTCCCCGACCTCGACGCCAAACTTAACAGTTGACGTGCGGTTTATCAAGCGTGATTGTGTTACCAAGTACATCCAATCATCAAAACGCGCTTCAATAGTATCGCCATCGTAAGGTAATTCGACCGTGTACCCCCACTGAAATACACTGCCATTGCTTGAACCTTTAGCAGTTCCTATTACATCACCAGCTGTCCCCGTTAAGGTATTATCTTCATTTAAGGTGATCTCCCAAACTCTTCGCTGTGTTTCACCATCATCATAAGTAAAGTCTTCTTCTATAGTCCCTGTATTGCCTTGCCAGCTCGCGCTTAGCTCAACAACAAGCTTACGGGTTAATTCACCTTTATAATCTTGCACAACCCCGTACGCTTTGAGTTTGCCGTTAAAGAACTGTTTAAAATTAAATACAGGTTCGCTGCCTTCATAATGCTCAACTTTTGGTGCTGTGCAGCTTGTCAGCAGTAACAACAAACTGACAGAGAGTAACATAGTGAAGTATTTCATATTAATTTCCTATTATTGCGAAGAAGTTGTGACATGAGCGGCTAAAGTTAACTATTGCCCTACAATTATTGACCAATTAACTGCTTTCTCATTGTTGGCTCTGATGTACCACTTGAAAGCCAAATAGCTAAAAAGTCATCAGCAAAGCCCTCCCCATCAACTTGACCTAGTTTCTCATCGTTAAAGTAAAAAGTGCCCTTGCCGCTGTCGTCCGTTATAAACGCCAAAGATTGGCCTTTTTTTATGTCGGGCCAAAACTGCTTAAGCTGGCTGTCATATTTACCAACAATTGTATCTTTTCCTAAATGAAGCCATTGCTCGTTAGTGGCTTTGATAATGTCTTTCGCGGTAAAGTCGCGCAGATACGTTAAGGTGAGCTTTGCTGGGTGGTCGCCAAACTTATATTGTCCAGTCGGTGTGGCAAGTTTGGCGTCATAAACATCCCAAAACAAATATTCCAATCGAGCTTCGCCAACCGCTTTAAAATCAGCAGCAAAAGAGTTGCTAGAGCACAATAAGGCTAAGGCTACTAAACAGGAGGTTATTACGTATTTCATGGCACTATCCTTTAGATTAAGTTAATTAAATGCCGATAAGCAGCTAGCTCTAGATAGTGCGCGTCAAGTAAGCAGAAATTTTATGGTTAAGCTGCATAATACCATTGAACATCACAGACCACGCTAACCCATAAATAAGCCAAAACTGCCAAGCAGGTAATGGAACAATGAGCACCTCAAAACGTGCCGCCGCCAAATAACTTGCCGGTGCAAACATCGCACACAATAAAATTGAAAAATACCAAGGCAAACGATTCAAAAATTGCATCGAAGTATTTAAACAAAGTAGCAATCCACACCAAAGTAAAGCCAACCAAAGTGGAAATGGCGCAACTTTAAAAGTTAGTAAACCTAATTGCACCATCACATACTCAAAGCTGAGCGCTATTGTTAAACCAATCACAACGAGCAAACCGTCTTGCTTTTTTTGCTTTGACAAGTAAATCATTAGCACGATTAAAAGTAGATTAGGTAGCAATGAATCCCGCTCAAACAGCAAGGCTATAAACCACACTGCTTGAAATAAAATAAAATTAATAAGCGAGTGCAATATCATCACCACAATGGCTAAAGCGCGGCTTACGCGCAACCATATGTACTGTACTTGTTACACGCGTTCTAAACGCGCCCTCACAGTAAGCTAGGTAAAATAACCATAAGCGATAAAATTGCTGATCAAATTTTACTTTATCAATCTCAGGCCAGTTGGCTATAAACCGAGTGCGCCAATCAGCAAGCGTACGCGCATAATGCACGCCAATATCTTTAATGCTGTGCACCACCATATCTGACTGCTCTTTAACTTGCTTATTCATTTCGTCAATACAAGGTAAACACCCTCCAGGAAAAATATACTGTTGGATAAAATCAGAATTCTTTAGATAGTGTTTATAGCGTTGATCACTAATGGTAATAGCTTGAATAAGCATCGCGCCATGTTGGTGCAATAAGTCATTACACTTTTTGAAAAAGCCCGGTAAGAACTCATGCCCTACAGCTTCAATCATTTCAATTGAAACTAACTTGTCAAAGCGTCCCGTAAGCAAACGGTAGTCTTGTTTAAGCAAAGTAATTTTATCAGACAAACCAAGAGTCGCTATTTTGCTCGCAACATAGTCGTATTGCTCATCGGAAATAGTGGTCGTGGTTACATGACAGCCATAATGAGTTGCCGCATGAATAGCGAATGCCCCCCAGCCAGTACCAATTTCTATAACGCTCTCGCCAGGCTTTAAGTCAACCTGTTGGCAAATTAAGTCAAGCTTATGGCTTTGAGCTTGTTCAAGAGTCGCTTCTTTTGATGGGTAAACAGCACTAGAATAAAGCATTTCATCGCTTAAAAATGATGAGTAAAGATCGTTTCCTAAATCATAATGCGCGACGATATTTTTCTTTGAGCCCGACTCAGAATTACTATTTTTTAAATGGTTAAAACGAAAGTAAAGGTTGCTAAAAAAAGCGAACTTTTTCTCAAAAGCATCAAGCTCAGTTTGGTTAATTGCAAATATTTCAATCAGTTCGGTTAGCTTATCGCAGTCCCAATAACCTAAAAAGTAAGACTCTCCAGCGCCAACACTGCCGCTAAGCGCAAACGATTTATACATTGCAGGGTTATTTACCGTTAATTTGACAGATAACTTACTACTACGATCTCCAAAGAGGTGTTCCTCATTTCCTTCAGCTAAACAAACATGACCTGTTTTCAAGCTATTAAAGGCGCCAAAAACTAGCTTTTTATATATTTTTATAAACCAACTATTTGGTTGTTCACCTGTTAAATTGGACACTTTTTCCATTACATCACCTAAAATTTTTAGCGCTAATCTAAAACTAATTAACCACTCTTGCCTGAATGACCAATAAACGGCACGCGTTTACAAAACAGTTTGAAGGCATGTAAATAAATGCCTTTGAAAATACTCCACGTCATTGCAGGGAACTGCTTTAATAACTGCGTTATATTTTCTTTATTAAGATCACGTCGCTGCAACCTTAAAGTTGCGTCAAAAAGTAATTGGTCATCTTTTTTGTTCTCAATATGTATCATGGTGTTATCAGAATTAATTCTTACACTCCAATGATAGTCCATATCAAGGTTCATAAAGGGTGATACGGAAAAGTCTTTCTTAAAGTTCACTTTTTTTTCAAGGGGAACTAAATAGTAATGCCGCTCATTCCAAGGGGTGTTGCTAACCTCCGCCACCATGTGGGTAAATTGACCTTGCAGGCTTTTATAAAAATAAAAATTGACTGGGCTAAAATACACACCTAAACAGCGTAGTTGACCAAGCATATAAACATCACTAAAAGCCTCAGTGACACCTAGTTCTGCTATTTTATTAAACGCACGCTGAGCTAGGGACTTGTCAGTATCACCTTGAGTGTTTATATAATCGGCTTGGTTAAATTTAAGTACTTTAAAGCCAACAGTACCGAGTTTTTTATGGATACCATTTAAAGCTTCAGTTTGCTTAAGGTTAATCCACATCATATAAAGTGGATATTTAAACTGATGTGATTTAACCGCAAACCGACGATGTTTTATGTCGCCGATATAAATCGAGCTAGTCAAACTCAACTCCAAGTTGACGCACAACATCAACAGCGCTTCTTACGCCATCTTCGTGAAAGCCGTTATACCAATACGCACCGCAAAAATAGCTATTATTAACGCCATCAATCTGCTGTTTTTGCTGTTGCGCTGCAATAGAAGATTTATTAAATACCGGATGATGATAAGTAAATTCACGCAATATTTTACTTTTATCAATACCAGTCTGGTGGTTTAACGTGACACAAAACTGCGTATCACTTTTAATACCTTGCAGTATGTTCATTTGATAAGTTACCACCGCCGCTTTATCAGTACTTTCATTTAAAAGGTAATTCCAGCTGGCCCAAGCGGCTTTTCGTTTTGGTAAAAGAGCGGTGTCAGTATGTAGAATTACTGAGTTTTCAGTATAGGGGATGCCGCCTAAGGGATCCCCAGAAATAATCATTAAGTTTCAATTACATCACTCACATCCATATTTTTCCAATCGAGTTTCACTACCACCTGTACGAAATAGGCTAGCCCTTCCAAATAATCTCGCCGTCGCAGTTTAATGGACTGTTTTTTGAAGTATCGCAGCCCAACAAATGCCCATGACACTACTCGTCTTTTTTTGGTTGAATTAGCTTGAAAAGCGCCTGTCTTTCCTGCTTTGTCTATCACTGCCCCCAGCATCATTGAGAACCAATGAACCAGAGTTGCGAGCAGTAAAAGTATGTCTAATCGATTGAGTTTGTTCGTTCTGTGCAGATCTGAGCCTAAGCCGAATCTAACACTTTTTTGATCTCGAAACCCTGCCTCTATCTGCATTCTCATACCATATAGCTTGAGCACTTTTTCGAGAAAATGGTGCCTTTTTGGAAGTGAAGAAACGAGTAGCCAAGGCTCTTTATAACCGCGTTCTTTATCTCTTTTTAATAACTTATGTCCCTTGCCAACCAACACTGCATGCGTTTGATATTTTGCACTTTTGGTCAGCTCGGTCGCGCCAAGATACTGGCTCTTACGTTGATTGCTCTTGAATAGTGACTGGCATGGAACAAACTCATCGCTGCCCTGCGTTTTCAAGTGTGCCGTACCTCGAACTCGGCTAATATAATGCCAGTCATTGTTTCGCACGGCTTTGAGCCAAGGAACTTTAAAGCCCGCATCCGTAACAATAACGGGCCGACAATCACTCGGCAAGATCAGTTTGAGCATCTTCAAGAACCGTTTTTGTACTTTTGGGCAATGATATTGAAAGCTGAATGCACTTTCCTGGTATAAGGTCAAAGAGCGACCTTCACTGACAATGCTAGCACGCAGAATACAGTATTTGGTTTGTGTATCTGCATGACTCCAATCAACCAATATGACGGGATGCTTTTCAGTGACCACAAAACGGCTTAAGCGAACATAAACCGATGTCGATTCACGCAAAAGCTCGTGGTTATTGAGTAGTCGATCAATACGCTTAATATCATGTTTTTCAGTTGTTTTTGAATCCAAATTGCGACCAATAGATGTCAAGGTGCATTGCTGACAGTGCAAAAGAGATTTAACGGCAGCGACTAGAGTATTAAATCTGGCTTTATGAATAGAGTTAGGGGTGACAGCGCGGAGCATATTGTGCAAAATAGTAGACGCATTCATGGTGTTTAGTTCTGTTGTTTTTAAGCGATTCATAAGATCACAAAACACCATGAATGTTCCCTCACTACCCATATTTTTTAACACTATTAGTTCATTGATATATAAAGGCTAATTTTGGGGATACTTTAGGGATGCCGCCCAATATAGCGCTTTCATCTTCAGTTGGATTATCTAATAGCTCAAGCGCTTGATCTGAATGACAAGCAAAAATAACTTTATCAAACTGCTCTACCTTATTGTCATCAAAAGAGATAGTAACGCGCTCTTCGCTACGGGCAATTGATTTAATTGAGCTGTTGAGCTTAATTTTATCAGCAAAGCCTTTAATCAGTGGTGCTATATATTCACGAGACCCCCCCGGAATGACATACCATTGTGGGCGATTAGTGACATCTAACAAACCATGATTAAAGAAAAACTTAACAAAAAACTCAACGCCGACGTTACTCACCTCTTTAATGCTGGTAGACCAAATAGCAGCGCCCATAGGTAAAATATAATGATAACGGAAAAAATCATTAAAATTATGACTATCGAGTAATTGCCCTAGAGTCTCTCCTGGCTGAAAATTATCTTCACTGTGAAGCGATTTACACAACTTATTAAAACGCATAATGTCACTGAGTAAACGCCAAAAACGAGGACGAAATATATTACGTTTTTGAGCAAATAAACTTGCAAATGTATGGCCGTTATACTCAAACCCCGTTTGCTCATTATGCACACTAAAACTCATTTCAGTGGGCTGTCGCTCAACGCCAATACGCTGCAATAACTTTTCAAAATAAGGGTAAGTACGGTCGTTAAATACTATAAACCCGGTATCTAAGGCGTAATTGATACCCGCCACCTCAACATCAACCGTTGCGGTATGACCGCCAATATAGTTATTTTTTTCAAAGACGGTCACATCATAATGTTTGTGTAATAGTTGTGCACAGCTCAGTCCAGAAATGCCTGAGCCAATAATGGCTATTTTTTTCAACGAGATAATCCTTTTGCAAGCTTCAACCATAATGGTAATGGAAGCACACGTAAACATTTTAAAATAAGGGTAAAGCGATACGGAAAATGCACTTCTTTACGCCGCTTTGCCACCCCTTTAATAATGTAGTCAGCCGCTTTTTCCGCGCTCACCGCCATTGGCATTGGGAAATCATTTTTTTCTGTAAGGGGAGTCTTAACAAACCCGGGATGAACTAAACTTACATCCACGTCGGTTAAATCAATTGCTAAGCTTTTAGCTAAATAATCGACGCCTGCTTTTGAAGCGCCATACGCCTCAGAGCGAGGCAATGGCAAATAAGTGACACTTGAGCTGACCAATACTAATTGGCCTCCCGGCTTTATTTTAGGTAAGAAAGCCTCTAAGCAATAACCCATACTTAACAAATTAGTCGTAACTACACGGCTAAACAAGCTGCTATCAAAATTGCGAGCATCATCGATATACTCACAATTACCAGCATTTAAAATAACGCGGTCAAACTGAGTGTAGGCAACGGTTCCACTTTTAATAGCTTGTAAATTAGTGGCATCAAATTGACATGCTTCTATGTTATCTACTTGTGAAAGTTCATAAAGCTTGTCTTGATTACGGCCACAAGCTATAACTGTATCGCCCATTGCCGCATATTTTTTTGCAAGTTCCTCTCCTATGCCTGACGTTGCTCCTGTAATAAGTGTAATCATTATTGTGCTGCCCTTTTATCAATAAGTTTAACAATCGAACCAAGTACTGGTATATGGCGATATAAAAGCGAGCCAACATCGAAATAGTCGCGGTGGCTAATAATTTTACTCTTTTCAAAAACAAGATGGCTATGTCCGTTTACTACTATTTTTTTATGCCCTGCAAGTTTCGGGTGACGATAAACCATAGTCCAATAAACAAAGGCGTGGTCATCACTGGTAAAGCTGTCTGCTATATCAAAGTGACATTCAGTAACATTACTATATAAATTAGCAAAATAGACATGTAAGTTTGCAAGCCCTTTTACCTCATGCAAAGGATCTGTAAAACGTATATCTGAATGATAAATATCATCCAACAGCGCTAAATTACGTTTATTTAGCTGCTGATAAATAGCAATAAACTTGTCTACATCATGCATATAACCCCCTTCAAAATCCCTTTAATGAGCTTTAAACGTATCAAGCGCTCTTTGACGAGCCGCTTTATGATCAACAATGGCTGGCCAATAATTATTTTTAACCGACTCACTTTTAGAAAGATAATCATGCGGGAAGTGAATTTTTTTGTCGGGAATATCAGCAAGCTCTGGAATATACTTACGAATAAACTCCCCTTTAGGATCAAATCGCTCGCTTTGCGTTATAGGATTAAATATTCGAAAGTAAGGCTGGGCATCACAGCCTGTGCTCGCCGCCCATTGCCAACCACCATTGTTAGACGCTAAGTCACCATCAATAAGATGCTCAATAAAAAACTGCTCGCCTTTGCGCCAATCAATTAATAAATGCTTTGTTAAAAAGCTTGCTACAACCATTCTTAACCGATTGTGCATCCAGCCTGTTTCAAGTAATTGGCGCATAGCTGCATCAACTAATGGGTAGCCTGTTTTACCCTCACACCACGCTTTAAAATCGTCTTTATCATCACGCCAATTAAGACCGTTGTATTTTTCATTAAAATTAAAGCCTTTACATAGCTTAGGATACGCAACGATTAAATGGCGATAAAACTCACGCCAAATCAACTCGTTAACCCAAGTAAACAGATTGCTTTTAGCGCTCTTTAGTACATCGATATGAACAAGTTGAATGCATGCCAATAATTGTTGCACACTAACAATCCCCAGTGCTAAATAAGGGCTTAATCCAGAGGTGCCCTTTATGGCTGGGAGATCTCGCGTTTCTTTATAGTTTCCCAATTTAGTATCAATAAACCGCTCAATAACGTGGCTTAGAGTTTCATCATCAACCGGCCATTTTTCTGAGCTGCTGTTTGTATCAAGTAAACTTGGAGCTTGCCAAGTAACTGCACTCGGGAACTCTGGCGGGGCCTGAAAATAAAAGTGCGTATCTTGATACTGTTTAAGCCACGCATTTTTAAACGGCGTAAACACTTTATACATTTCACCACTGTGAGTCACGACAGTACCCGGCCTTGCAATTACATCACCATCAAATAAATACACGTGTATATTGTGTTCATCTGCAAGTGTTAAAAACTGCGCATCACGTGCGACTTCATTAACTTCATATTCTTTATTTGCGTAAACATGTTCAGTTTTATGTTGTTTGCAAAAATCAATCAATGCTTGGCACGAACCACTATAATCGCTAGCGTCAATAATATATAATTGAATACCATTTTCAGCAAGTAACTTACCAAGAAACACTAAGCGACGTTTTAATAAATCGATCTGTATATCAGCAACATGGTGTTGTAGCCACTGCTTGGCAGTTATAAAAAAAATCGCGTCTTTACAGCCACTTTCTATTGCTTGATATAAAGCGATGTTGTTAAAAAGGCGCAGATCGCGCCTAAACCAAAATACCGTTTTCATTAAATTCCGTAGCGTAGTTTTAGTTCGTTAGGGTAAGGGTCAAAGTACACTTGCTTAGCTAAGTATTCGTTTGGGTGGACTTTTAAATGATGTTTTAACAAGGTTAAAGGCACATAAAGCGGCAATAACCCTTCGCGATATTCGTCAATGGCATCACGCAATTCTTGTTTTTCAACTTTTGACAGGTCTTTTTTAAAGTAGCCCTGTAAGTGCATTAATGTGTTGCTGTGATTTTTACGAGATGCGGGCTTTTTAAGGGCACTCATCAAGCCGCTGATATATTCATCTGCTAGGCTAGTGATATCATCACTTTCGTAAGTACCTAATAAATTACCCAGCTTACGGTATGCCTGATAATTATGTGCCATCAGCAAGTATTTATAACGCGCGTGGAATTGCGTTAGTCGATGTACCGTAAGCGGCTCTAATATTAAGTCTTGCCAATGCTTGTAGGCAAATACGCGCATTACAAAATTTTCACGTAAGTGCATATCGTTTAATCGGCCATTTTCTTCACAAGGTAATAATGGGTTATGTGCCATTATTTGTTCAGCAAAAAAACCCACACCTTCTGAGGTATTACCCGTACCAGCTTCATTGTATATTTTAATACGTTCCATGCCGCAACTTGGGCTTTTAGCACAAAAAACAAAGCCACTGAGTTCACGTGTCTGCTCTGTAGCAATTTTTTTTCCGTACTCGGTTAGCTTAGGGCCAACATCACCGGTGCCATCGGGCCGGCACACTTTAATTGTATCACCCACTTTTACCTGCCTAATAGTTGGCCTTGGAATGGGAAGCCCTACAGCCACTTCAGGACAAAACCTCTTGTAATCAACATGTTTTGCCAATTCGTCCATACAAAAGTTAGACTTTTTATGGCCGCTATCAAAGCGCACTTTTTCACCAGCAAGGCATGCACTAATACCAATTTTAATACTCGACTGTTGCATAATATTCCTAGTAAATGAGGTTACCGATAGGATTGAGCAATTTACTTAGCCCTTTATTAAAGTGTAGTGCACTACTGACCACGGTAAAGCATAAGCAACCATTTTTTGTTTGTGGTGAATGTTGATGAGTACCATCAAGCATCATAAAGTCACCAGGGACGTAGTGACCGAACTGGTCGCTAAACTCACCATCGAGTAATAAGGTGACTTCGAAACCCGTGTGGGTGTGCTCAGGAATTTCGCCATCGCTATCAATGTGCAACATACTAGCTCTTAATGGGCCATCATCAAGGTCAATACGAGAACGAGACAATTTTCCGATTTGTAAAAATTTACTATGTCCTAAACGAGTCAGAGCACGGGGTAAAGTGTAATTTTTTTGTTGAACTTGCACTGTCACTGGTGGCTGCTGATAAACTTCATCAATACTTTCATCTTCAGTAATAGCGCTGAGCATCGCAAAATCAATAAGGTCATTGCTTTTAGCTCCAAGGTCGCCTTGATTGAAGCTTGCACTTGAGCTCTGAATCGAGTTTTCACCTGTAAGTTCATCAATTTCAGTAAAAGCTTTATATGCATTTAGTGCCTCGATCTCAGCTACTTTATTCTGACAAACTGGACACATATCAACATGTATAGCTACAGCGAGACTCAACGTTACTGGTAATTCTCCAGCACTGTATTTTACTAATAACTCGTTGTTTGGATGGTGCTTAATCATGGCTATCCCCCATTTCATTGCGTAACTTCTGCAAGGCAAGGCGAAGACGAGACTTCACTGTGCCTACGGGAATATCAAGCTGTTCTGCAAGTTGTTCTTGCGACATATCTTGAAAATAAACGCCTCGCACCACATCACGCTGTGCTTGTGGTAACTTATCTAGATAGCGTTTAATTTGTTTATCTTCTAAATGATCAGAAAACTGATGATGCTCTGCTGCGGCTTCGTCTACTAACGGCCAAATGTCTTCGCTCAAATTGTCTTCTTTGTTGCTCTTCATCTTTCTAAGCATATCAAAAGACGCATTACGCATTACCGTATATGTCCATGTCGTTGCTGCACCTTTCTCATAATTGTATAAGTGTGCCTTACGCCATACTGAGGTGAGCGTTTCTTGCACAAGTTCCATAGCTTGTGTTTCGTTATTAAATTGTTTAATTCCGAAACGTTTAATTCTCGGTGAGAAATATTCGAATAAAAACGCAAATGCACGTTTATCACGGCTATTCGCAACGGCAAATAATGCCTCAGCAAGCTCTTTGCTCGGCGTTTCTGGCATGGCAGTGTAATTACCTTTGTTAGGTTTACAACCCGAATGAAGTTGTTGACTTACCATCATAATTTATCCTTTTTCCATCATTGTATTACATACGTTGTACTAAACAGAAAAGATCAAACTTAATTAGTAAGTTCGTTATTAACTAAAGTATGGAGGAAGTTCAGTAAGTTTTCAAAGTTTGATTTAAATGCAAGTTGCTGTTTTTTCTCAATAGAAATAGGTAAAATCTCAAGCCAACGAGCTGCAACCCAAGCTATATTGTCAAACTGAGTCTCTTTATAAAGCTCAGTAAGTTCAAGATTACTGGAAAACATATCACTGAGTTTAGTGCTTAATAATTTATCAGCATCACTAATAGGGGTTTTAGTGTACCAATCTGGCAGTAACACATACTCAACACGCCCTTGCCTCAGCTCACTTTCGTCTTGGTATACATCGCTGATTGCCACGCTAGACTCTGCATTTATATCAATCAATAGTTGGCCATTTTTATCCAGATCAAAATCTATAATATTGACCAAACACCCTGTATTGCTGATGTTTTGAACCGTTTCATGCTGGTATGCACACAATACAAAACCGGTATTTTCACGCAGTGATTGCTTAACCATTGATAAATACCGCTGCTCAAAAATTCTCAGTCGGGTATACCCTCCTGGTAATATAAACACTGGCACTGGAAAAATTGCACGTTTCATAAAGCCTACATCATTAATTGGTGGTGTTCTAAAAAGTATGCTGGCATCAGACGTAGCCATAATTGATGTAAAAGAACACCAAATCAAACACTTTAAAATGATTATCAAGCTTTTTTGAGAAGCAACAAGTCTTTCTAACCGCTCGTCTTAATCGGTGTCTAAGGCGACAGTTATTACCCTCTATACCTATGGTATGCTGTTTGCCAACCTGTTTGTGATCACCTTTAAAGGCGGTTTTAAAGCTATCCCAGTTGTCCATACTGATAGAGCCATAGCTTACTTTAAGTTGCTTTAAACGTGCTCTTAGCTTCTTAGCTGTTTTTAAGTCACGTTTGCCCCAGACATAAGCGACAATCTCATTAGTAGCACGGTCATAAGCGTAGATGAGCCAGACTTTACGCTTCTTGCGATACACGTAAGTCCAGAACTCATCAACCTCTAAGCGTTCATAGTAGCGCTTCTTAGGCGCGATCTTATAAACAGATGAGCCTATGGTGCCCAATACTTTACCGATACTGACTGAGGCTATAATAGCTATGTCTCTAACACCGCAACCTCTCACCGTCATTAGCCGTATGATGTCTTCTATTTTAGAGTGACAGCCCTTATAAGTTAAGGCATGGTCACCAATGAATTGACGTTTGCAGTCCTTGCATTGGTAGTTCTGCTTGCCATAGCTTTTTATGCCGTTTTTCTTTAAACTGGGACTGTGACAGTCGGGGCAGCTGATATCTATTTGTGTCTTCATAACCTCAAATATATCATCTTGCTTTGGCTGTCACCCTCCTTTATTTCTTCAGCATACTTTCTGACACACCACCCATTAATTAACTCTGCAGTAGGTTACGGCAGCAGCAATCAAGTCGATCAACATATAACACAAAGTTCTTTATTACTGCTTTTTTTGGTACTTTATGAAACGGAGTTATTTATCTCAAAAAGTCAGTTACTCGCTATTACTTAAATACTTACTCAAAGTTTGTGCCAAGCAATATTTTGATTTTAAGCCTATGTTCTAATGTGATTAATTTAATCAGTTTAAAATTATATAATTGACCATTTTTTAGTAACAAAAACAGCGTTGATAATTTCAGCGTACACTTGTACACTGAACCATATTAAACGATGAAGTATTTGGAAAACTTAAATGTCAGTCGAGCTTGATTACTCCCGACAAGAAGAGCAACTTAATGTTATTACTCATGGCTTTGGGGTGTTATTTGCATTTTATGTATTATGGGACCTAACCACTAAAGCAAATACTGGTTTCGCACTTGCGAGTGCAGTTATATACGGTTCGAGTATTTTATTGCTATTTAGTGCGTCAACTTTATATCATTCTAGTACGCGTGCGAGTCTTAGGGCAATTTATAAAAAGTGCGATCACTGTGCAATTTATATTTTAATTGCAGGCACTTACACCCCTTATTTAATTATTTCATTGTCTGGCCCTTGGGCTATTGGTGCACTGGTCTTTATTTGGACGCTGGCATTAGGGGGCGTAATGTATAAGTTGTTAGTTAAAAATGGCAATAAAAAAGTATCTTTAGCTACGTATTTATTAATGGGTTGGTTTGCGCTAGCACTGGTATACCCGCTTTATACACACGTAGAGCCCAATGCGTTGTGGTGGTTATTAGCAGGCGGTATTGCATACAGCGTAGGAACGTTTTTTTACAGTGCTAAAACACGCCATTACAGTCATGCGGTATGGCATATATTTGTACTAATGGGTTGTTTTTGCCATTTTATATCCATTCGCCAGTATGTCTTTTAGTTAGAACTTAGTCATTACTGTTTATTGCCAGCGATATTGACGCATATTAATTTTATCTTTTTTAAACAGCACGCCTTCAGCAATCAACTTTTCCCGCTGCTGCTGGTATTTATCACTGTCTATTTCGAACGACAACTTACCTTGGCTATTAACAACTCGATGCCAAGGAATAGTTGAGTCATTCGGCATTATTTTTAATAAACGACCGACAAGCCGAGCATTGCTCGCATAACCCGCTAAGCGTGCAACTTGCCCATAATTTGCCACTTTACCTTTGGGTATATGGGCAATAACAGTGTAAATAGCTTGCTCTTTTGTTACCTGTTGTATGGCATGTTCGCTTAATTTATCAATTGCTTCATGCATTAATATTGCTCACTTTGAATGCTTCACTTAACTGTTTAAACTGCGCCCAAACAGTCCTAGCTACAGGACCATGGTGAACTGAGTGATTACGAAAAACCCGAATTTGCGCGCCAAATTGGTGTTCTCTATCGCTTATTTTAATATGCTGCAATTGACCATTGGCAATCTCTTGTTGGCAGTGGGCCAAGCTTATCATTGCCCAACCCGCACCTGATAACAAAAATGACTTTAAACTCGCAATATCATCTATTTTCATCACCGCTGTGCCTTTTGAATACGACAGCCGATCGCTATCAAAACTTAAGTCACTTTCAAACATCGCCAAACATGGGTAGTTTTGTAGCTCAGCATAACTAACTGTTGCAGGCACAATGTCAGGCGCACTAACCAAACCTATATCAAACTGCCCTATTGGTAAACTTTCAAGATCTCCTGTCGCGTGAAATAAATCAAACCATGGACCAATACCTAAATCAGCTTCGCCTTTATTTACTTGTTCTAAAGATACAAAGCGCTTTCCACTAGTAACGCTAAATTCAGTACTTGGGAATTGTTTAAAAGTGCGACTTATCACCTCATTGTAATCGCTAACATGACAAAGTTGCTCATAACAAATTTTGTACTGTGCTTCATTTCCTAGAGCAAGCTCTTTTGCGAGTAAAGACAGTTCACTATTGGCCGATAAAAGTAATTTAGCCTCACGGTAGAATATTCGCCCTTTTTCTGTGAGTGTTAGCCGATACTGACTGCGATCTAGTAATGCAAAGCCCAATTCAGACTCTAAATTTTTAATAGCAATAGTCAGTGCAGGCTGGCTTTTATGCAGTTTATCTGCAGCAGCACTTAAACTATTATTCTGTACAATTGCATCTAATATAACTAAATGATTCAATTTCATTCATCACCACTATATAAATTTAATTTATTATGTTTTTAAAATTTAATAATTTTTATTTTATATCTTAGCAGCGTAAGCTGCATCTAATTAATTGCTTCATTGCCGCGGAGAAGACCATGAAACAAGTGCAAGTATTACTACTTTCAGCACTAATGCTAACTTTACTAGCTTGTAAAGAACAGCCATCAAAAGAAGCAGAACAACAAGATGTACGCCCTGTAAAGCTATTTGAAATTGGCAGTGATTCTGATGTAAGCATTCGGAGTTTCCCTGCAGAGGTGGTTGCTAACCAAGGCTCATATATTGCATTTAGAGTTAGCGGTGAGTTAATTAAATTTCCAGCGTTAGCCGGTCAACATGTTGAAAAAAACCAATTGCTTGCCAAATTAGACCCTGAAGATTTTCAGTTGCAATATGATGAGCGCAAAGCACGTTTCGAACTGGCTAATTCACAGCTTAAGCGTATACAAAAGTTATACAATAAATCAATTACAAGTCAATCAGAACTCGACCAAGCATTGGCTAATAAGCAAGTAGCAGAGTCAGCTTTAAAAATTGCAAAAACTAATTTAAATAACAGTGAACTACGCGCACCATTTTCAGGTACAGTAGCAAAAGTATTTGTTAAAAACTTTGAAAGTGTTCAAGCTAAACAAGATATATTACGCCTTGAAACCCGAGATTTAATGGATGTCGTCATCCAAGTACCTGAAAAACTCATTGCCCGTATTGATAAAGACGTAAACTATCAACCAACTGTGGTATTTGATGGCTTTCCTCAAAAAAGCTACACATTGAATATTAAAGAGTTTGACACTCAAGCAGACCCTATTACGCTCTCTTATAAGGTTGTTTTTTCACTGCCTGTGCCTGAAGATTTTAACCTACTCGCTGGTATGACCGGTCGCGTTGATATTGATTTAAGTAAAATTACTCACTCACAATCAAATTATGCATTACTGCCCGTTGAAGCGGTATTCTCAGTACCGACAGAACCAACCGATAACAACAGCTATGTATGGTTATACGATACCGGCACTGGAAAAGTGACCAAACAAGCAGTCGAAGTAGGTCAACTACACCGTAATGGCATTGAAGTTATTACGGGGATCAAAAAAGGCCAAACCGTCGTTGCAGCCGGTGTGCACTCCCTAAAAGAAGGCATGGAAGTTCGCCCTTGGCAAAAAGAGCGAGGCTTATAATATGACCATTGCTGAACTGGCTATAAAAAGAAAGGTCATCAGTTGGATGGCCGCACTGCTTCTATTAATTGGCGGTGTGGTTTCTTACTTAGGTTTAGGACAACTCGAAGATCCTGAATTTACACTAAAAAAAGCTATGGTGATCACCCTGTATCCAGGCGCATCACCTCAGCAAGTGGAAGAAGAAGTCACCTTCCCCATCGAAAATGCCATACAGCAGCTGCCGTATGTTGATTATGTTACTAGCATTTCCTCGCCCGGTAAGTCACAAATTACCGTCGAGATGAAAAGCAATTACCGCAAACAAGACTTACGCCAAATTTGGGATGAGTTACGCCGAAAAATTAATGATGAGGCCTCATCATTACCCAGCGGTGTTTACCCAAGTCAAGTTATGGATGATTTTGGTGATGTATACGGCGTTACATATGCGGTAACTGGCGATGGCTATTCGTATGATCAGTTAAAAGATTACGTTGATTTTTTAAAACGTGAACTAGTATTAGTTGATGGCGTGAGTAAAGTCGTTATAGCCGGCGAACAACAAGCACAAGTTATGGTTGAAATATCCACCCGAAAACTTGCCCAGTTAGGGATTGCACCTAACCATATTTATCAATTACTGCAATCTCAAAATACCGTATCAAATGCCGGGAAAGTGCGTGTAGGTGATGAGTCTATTCGTCTGCACCCAACCGGTGAATTTAACGATGTAAAAGAACTCGAAAATTTACTTATTTCCAAGTCCGGCGCTAATGAACTGATTTATTTAGGTGATGTAGCAACGGTTTATCGCGAATACGCAGAAGTACCCAGTAATGTCATACGTTTTAACCAACAACAAGCGCTACTTGTCGGCATATCATTTAGTAGCGGTGTTAATGTTGTTGATGTCGGTAAAAACATAGAAGCACACCTAGCTTCTATGGAGTATCAGCGTCCGCATGGCATGAAAATAAACACCGTTTATAATCAGCCTAATGAAGTTGAAAAGTCCGTGAGTGGATTTATTGTTAGCTTACTTGAAGCGGTGGCCATTGTAATAATCGTGCTATTAGTATTTATGGGCTTTAAAAGTGGAGTATTAATTGGTGCCATTTTGTTACTGACCGTATTAGGTACGTTTATATTTATGAAGCTGTTTGCCATTGATTTACAGCGAATTTCCTTAGGGGCGCTAATCATTGCTTTAGGTATGTTAGTTGATAACGCCATTGTGGTCACCGAAGGCATTTTAATAAATTTAAAGCGTGGTCAAAGCAAAATTAAAGCCGCCGTTAACATTGTAGAACAAACTAAGTGGCCGCTATTAGGGGCAACAGTTATTGCTATTACTGCTTTTGCGCCTATTGGTTTAAGCTCTGATGCCAGTGGCGAGTTTGCTGGCAGCTTATTTTGGGTACTGTTTATATCGTTATTATTAAGCTGGATTATAGCAATAACACTGACCCCATTTTTTGCTGACTTGATGTTTAAACAATCTGAGCTGAATGAACAAGGCCGCGATGACGACCCATACCAAGGTGCTATTTTTAACATTTATAAAAGCTTACTAGCTAGTGCGCTGCGTTTTCGTAAAACTACATTAGTGCTAATGGTCGTATTGCTGGCAAGCTCTGTATTTGGCTTTAAATTCATCAAACAATCATTTTTTCCTGCGTCCAACACCCCGATGTTCTATGTGGATTATTGGCACGTACAAGGCGCTGATATTCATACCACGCTAGATGGTGTTGCTAAACTTGAAACATTTTTGCAAAAAGATCCACTAGTAAAAGAAATAACCTCAACCGTTGGCCAAGGCGCTCCCCGTTTTATGTTGACATATGCCCCCGAAAAATCATATCCGGCGTATGGGCAGTTAATCATACGAGTAAAAGATCGCAACGCTGTAACTTCTATGATAGCCAAAGTACGTGAGTATGAGAACAGCCATGTACTTGATGCAAAACTGAAAATAAAGCGTATGGAAATTGGCCCCTCAACGGATGCTAAAATTGAAGCTCGTTTTTCAGGCGCAGATCCTATTGTTCTTCGCCAACTTGCAAAACAAGCCAAAGATATTCTCAGTAAAGATTCTGGTGCATTTAATGTACGTGATGATTGGCGTGTGCGCTCTAAACTTATTCGCCCACAATTTAATGAACAAAAAGCACGACGTTTAGGGATTAGTAAAACGGATCTTGATCAGTTATTACTAACTAGTTTATCAGGAAAAAAAGTGGGTACTTATAAAGATGGCACCCAGCTTTTACCTATTATAGCCCGCTCTCCTGCTGAGGAGCGTCTTAATGCAGAAAGCCTACGCGACCTACAAATTTACAGCCCAGTACTCGATCTATTTGTGCCAATAACTCAAGTAGTAGATGATTTTGTAGTAGAGTGGGAAGATAGCCTAATAATGCGCCGTGACCGCAAACGCACCATTACCGTTATGGCTGATCATGATGTTATAGGTGATGAAACCCCAGCAAAACTATTTGCCCGCATTCGTGATGATATTGAAGCAATCAAACTTCCCCATGGTTACGAGCTACAATGGGGCGGCGAATTTGAATCATCACATAAAGCACAAAAAGCTATTTTTGGCTCATTACCTCTTGGCTATTTAGCTATGTTCATAATTACCGTATTACTGTTTAACTCCGTAAAACAACCCTTAGTCATTTGGGCAACTGTACCGCTTGCGATCATCGGCGTTACGGCAGGATTATTATTAATGAATGCCGCATTTAGCTTTATGGCACTGCTAGGGTTATTAAGCTTAAGTGGTATGCTGATTAAAAATGGTATTGTATTAGTTGACCAAATAAACATTGAACTAAAAAGTGGTAAAGAGCCGTTTAATGCCGTACTTGACTCTGGTATAAGCCGTGTACGCCCAGTGGGTATGGCGGCAATCACCACTATTTTAGGCATGATCCCACTACTATTTGATGTGTTCTTTCAATCAATGGCGGTGACTATTATGTTTGGTTTAGGCTTCGCCACGGTACTTACATTAATTGTCGTACCCGTGCTTTACACCGTACTGTTTAAGATTGACGTGCAAAAAAAGCAAAGTAATTAAAGTTATATATTATCAAGGAGCTCAATGAGTGCTCCTTGATTAAATATTATGCTACCTGGTTTTTCATTAGGGAGACCAAATTCGGTTTAAAATTGCTTGGATTTAGAGTAATCGTTTTAAGTAACTAAATCCCCTGCTGTATAATTTACTTTAATACAGCTAAACACTTACCGGGTATCAGCTTACTGTTTTATATTTTAAACGCTTAATAACTTTGTTAAGGGTTAATAATGATCTATTTATAATTAGCTGGTAAATTTACGATAACTAGCACGATCCCTTATAAAGAATACTGCTGAAGCTGCATATAAAAACAAGCTGAAAATCACTTTTTTAAGCTCAATGTACCTGTGCGTTTGGTACTACGACGACGGCTACTATTTGGGTCCTCTTTTTTTGCCTCAAAACGCCCCTTTTTAACATGCTGTTGAAAGTCACGCTTTTTACCTTTTGTCGGTTGTTTTACCGGGTTATTTAATAGCTGCTTGCTCTCATCAACTGAGTGTTCTTCTGTTTTACCTGAATCAGTAATTGAATCATTTATCACAGCCATTTCTTGAGCAGTTAAGTGACGCCATTGCCCCACTTTTAAACCTTTAAGCGTAACGTTCATAATGCGTGTACGTTTAAGAGTGACGACTTCATAACCTAGGTATTCGCACATTCTGCGAATTTGACGATTTAACCCTTGAGTCAGCACAATGGTGAATTGCTGAGGAGCCGTTTGAGTCACTTTACACTTTTTAGTAACCGTGTCTAAAATCGGCAAACCACCCGCCATTTTATTAACAAACTGGCGATTAAGAGGCTTATCAACGGTCACTACATATTCTTTTTCGTGGTTATTTCCAGCTCGCAATATTTTATTAACAATATCACCTTCATTGGTTAAAAATATTAGCCCTTCAGAAGGACGGTCTAAGCGACCAATGGGGAAAATACGATCTGGGTAGTTGACTGCTTTAACAATATTACTTTGGATTTTTCGTTCTGTCGTACACGTTATACCAATTGGCTTGTTATATGCGATATAAGCGCGTTTAGGCACCGCTTTTAGTGGCCGACCATCAATTAACACATGGTCAGAATCAGTTACTTTCACACCCATTTCAGGGCGAATGCCATTAACCGTTACACGACCATTTTCAATATATTTATCCGCTTCGCGTCTAGAACAAAAACCAGTATCGCTAATAAATTTATTTAATCGCTTTAAGTCTGTCATGGCTAGTTTCAACATTAATTCTAAAAGGCGTTAGTTTAAACTACTGAGATTTATAATGCGCCCTCAATTAAAAATTTTTATGACAATTTAGAACTATTCACGCCAATAAGTATTAACAAAAAAATGTGAAGGGATGAAATTAAGCTCGTACTAATTTACGCCAACACCATTCAAGTGGGCCTTGGTTAAAGTAGCGCAAATAAATATGGCAACCAATCAGTTGCACTATCACGCCGATAGTAGCCACTAAAAAGTAATCTACACGATTAAAAGTAATGATCCACTCAGAAAATAGCCATTTGAACAACAAAAGCATAATCAACGTTTGTAAAATATAACAACTAAAAGCAAGACGACCAACGCGTTGTAATGACACTAAAACTGCTTGGCGGTTTACGCATATTCGCACTAATATATGAATGTATAAAATCGCTACACAAGCCGCAGCAAAAAAATTCACCGGTTCTCGCAAGGAAAATGCCCACTGATTATTTAAGCCCGAAATGATAAGTCTAAACGTTGTAAAGCTCGCAGCTACAAGGCTTACCCAAAGTAAATACGGTTGGCTTAAGCCCCGCTCAAACACCTTACGTTTATAAAGCACCATGCCAATCAGCATCAACCCTGCCGTTTGCCAAAGAATAATGATGGGTAATGCAAACAACATAATTAAAAAGTTAATCGTATTGTTAAAAAAGTGGCCATTTAAATTGTTAAAACTTTCATTATATATACTTAAAAAAGCTTCTGAATCTCGATAAAAAAGCTCATTTTCTGGTCCCATCATGGCTATAAACGTAACTAACGCCGATATACTTAAAAAAGCTTTAATGCGTTCAATTAATGTTTGGTCATCTACTTCTAAATACCGCAGGCAAAACCAGCCACTGACTGCATACATAAATAAAATATCGCCAGCCCACAATAAAAAGCCGTGCAAAAGCCCAAAAATTCCTAGCCAAAAAAGTCGACTTTTTTGCAGCGTAAAAGATTGGTACTTTTGGAAAGAAATATAAAGCCCGGCACCAAACAATAAGCAAAATAAGCTGCGAAATCGGCCATCCATAAAAGTTAGACTTATCCAATGTAACCATTTATCTGAAGTAGGTGGGGTAGCCAAGCCAACATAACCCAACTCAAAAACACCAAAATGCAGGATATTCATATACATTAAACCAAGCACTGCTATGCCTCGAATAACATCCATATTATAATTACGCATTACTTAGTTAAATCAATTAATAAACATGGCACCAGTTTAACGCACTTTTATAAACAGAAGAAAGTGAATCGCTAGGGAGTTCATAAATAAAACCACTTGCTCTAGTACCCATCAGTTTTATTATTCATAGGCTTTAGCTGTATTTATTTGCACTTCCTATCGTTTCATTACAGCTAGGTTTGTCCGAAAAAACTATCTTATTGGAGTGCTTTTTACTTCTTGCATTATCTTATTTGATGAATCTTACTAATGACATTTTGCCTCACTTCACAACTATATGTATACGAGCTTCTGAGTTCATTTGATGTCGATATTGAGGTACCTAACCTAAATGATATATTCCCCTAAAATCGAGTTGTAATTCCCTGAAAAGTAAATCTAAGTGGAGTAATAAGTCTATACGGCCCTTATTTATACTCAAGCCCAAGTGATTCCATTACATACTTAAGATACTTGTTAAAAAAATGTTTTGTTTGCTGTACTTACACACTATATACTATTGAAATTTGCCATGCCTAGTGAAAATTATAAACGGCAACTAACTGGTTTATTACATGAAAACACTTTTCCGATCATTGAGTATCATTTTGATAGGCATTATCATTTTTTGCTACGGCCTTAATGTTTTATTAACCAAACAAATTAATACGGTTGATTCAAAACAGCCTTCCATTGAACTAATAGAATTTCCTGTTGAAGGCACTGTATTACGATCCCCGCCTTGGTATAACCCTATTTTAAGTGGCCACTTTCTGATAGAAAAAAAGACTGGCGCCTACTTAGCAGTTAGATCTACAGAAGACAATTATATAGCTGCAAAAGCATCTACTTTGGTCAAACTAACCTTGTTCTCACCCGCAAATATGATTTTACTCATTTTAGTTGGTTTACTATGTACTTGGTTGGTCTCTGTTAAGCGTAAAACACACCAAAATTATCGTGCTATCAATAGCCTTTCAACGGATATAGAGTCCTTATTAAGTAAACTCAATATCACCCTGCCCAAGTTAGCTAATACTGATAGTATTACTAATTTAAATCATATGGTTAATGAGTTAAATAAACACATAGTTAATTACACTCGCAAAGCGCAAACCAGCATTAGCCAAGATAAACTAACACGATTAATTGACCGCCATGCTTATATTGAACATCTCGAGCGACAGCTAGCCAATGCTGAGTTAGAAAAGAAACATTGTGCTTTACTGTTTATTGATTTAGACGGCTTTAAACAAGTTAACGATTCATTCGGGCACAGCTTCGGTGATGAAGTATTAATTCAAGTAGCGGAGCGTTTAGCAGGGGTTTTACGTCACCACAAACTCAGTGATATTAATCCAAATATCTTACTTGAGCAAAATCTAGCGCGCCTTGGTGGTGACGAGTTTTCTTTATTTATTGAAACTATCGATAACCCTAATAAAACCCTTGATATTGCCCAGAATGTGTTAAGTGAAATAGAACGCGACTTTATTCTTGGTAATAAACTAATTAAAATTAGCGCCAGTGTCGGTATTGCGACATACCCTGATAGTGCAGCTACTCCGCAAGCACTGCTGCAAATGGCTGATGTGGCAATGTACCGCGCTAAAACCGATGGTCGGGGGATATTCAAAGTTTATTCACCCGAGATGGGTAATCAAATGCGTCGCTATCATTACTTACTTGAAGAGCTTAGACTTGCTACTGCATGCCAAAGTCTCCACCTATCATTTCAACCTATTGTTCACGTTGAAGACTGCGCTATCGACTATTTTGAAGCACTAGCACGTTGGGAGCACCCTATTGAAGGGTTAATATCACCGGATGAATTTATCCCTATCGCTGAAGAATCCAATTTAATTTTGGAACTAGGTGATTGGATAATGCTTGAGTCATGCCGCCAAATGTCGGCATGGCATAATGCAGGTATGCGTAAGGTTAGAATATCCGTTAACGTCTCCGGTATTCAACTAAAACACCGCCCTATTTTCCAGTGGATTATGAGTAAACTAAAAAAAACCGGCTTACCTGCACATTCTTTGATGCTGGAAATTACCGAGTCGACTTTAATAACCGCAAGCGACAATATTATTGATGAGCTAGAAAAGCTCAGAGCTGAAGGTGTTACTATCGCAATTGATGACTTTGGCACAGGCTTTAGTTCTCTTAGCACTTTGGCTGACTTACCTATTGATGTAATAAAAGTTGATCGCTTGTTTATAAAACAAGCTAACGAAAATCCAAAGTATCATAAAATACTCAACTCAATAAGTGAGCTTGGGAATCAGTTAGGCTTAAAAATTGTTGCTGAAGGTGTTGAGGAGCTCGCACAGTTTGAATTAGTAAAAAAAATGGGGATTACTAGCGTACAAGGCTACTTAGTCAGCCGCCCTGAATCTTCTGTAAATGTTGGTTGTAAGGTACTACAAGGAAATGTAAATAACATCGCAGCAACGGGCACTGGAATCTGGCAGTTTGATAGAAAACACCACCCTGAGTATAGCAATAGCGAGGAATTTAAGTAATAATAACAACATATTAAATTTATATTGCAGATTCATGCTAAAAAAAAGTGCATATACCTTTATTGTTTTACTGATCATTACTTGCTCAATTACTGTTGACAAATCAATTTATACTCTTTACAGTAAAAAACAACTGTCGGTTGCCCCCAAACTAAAAGAAATCTCAGGCATTGAACTTGATAAGTTTAACCATCTTTGGGCTATTAATGATGGTGGCAATGATCCAAAACTATATCGTTTGGACGATAAAGGTCAAATATCAAAAGAAATTTTAGTTTCTAATGCTAAGAATATTGATTGGGAAGACATGACCCAAAACGATTTTGGCCATTTCTTTTTAGGGGATTTTGGTAATAATAAACAAGAACGTAAATGGTTAACTATTTATAAAATAGAAAATCCTATTGATATAAAAAGTAATACGACTGAAGCGGAAATCATCAAATTTACTTATCCTGAGCTTGATGGCAGCCCTGTTGAGCCTGACAAGCGCAACTTTGATTTAGAGGCTTTCGTAGCCTTTGGTCGCAATCTATATTTATTTACTAAGAACCGCACTAAGCCATTCAATGGTATCACTAATGTTTACAAAGTAGGTGACCATGCAGCAAACTTTGACGCTGAACTAGTTGATTCATTTAAAACTTGCACCACACTAGAAAAACTCTGTTGGATCACCTCAGCAGCGCTCAGTCCCGATCGAAAAAAACTAGTACTACTTGATTCAACTAGCATTTGGCTATTTGAAAACTTCAAAGGTGATGCGTTTTTCTCAGCCGATGTGTCACACATAGATTTAGGTATTGTTACTCAAAAAGAAGCTATTACGTTTTATGATGACAACACAATTATCTTTACTGATGAAGAGTTTAAAGGTATTGGCGGCAACGCCTATGTTATAAAACTCGATGAAGTTGAAAAAACCATCATCCGAAAAGTACCACATAGTTAACATAAAACTAATAGGTACACTTAAACATTGGATGAAACTAATTAATTATCTTTAAAGTGATATATGGTACTAAGTTAAAAACAAATACAAAAATTTTATAGTTGGCCAGATAATTAAAATAAGCTTTTCTTACATCTGAGTCTGTAATACCAAACATATTGCGGTGCAATTTACTTATACTTTTATTTAGTACTATAAGTAAGCTCCCAGCTAGCCCCAAAAAAACAATATTTATTACTGACATCCAGCCAAAAAAAGAGGTTAAAACTGATAAATCGAGCATAAAGCGCTCCTTAAGTTATTCTCTCACCCAACTCCATGCATTCTCTAGCTCATTTAACTTAAAATGCTTCTCCGAAATACCCACTAACTTCCCAAAAGGACTATCGAGTGTGACAAGCAAATCAAGTACTTTACTTTGCGATACAATTGCTAACTTATTCATATTTTTTAAGTGTTTAAATGTCCATTTTAAATCATCATAAGCGACATCCAAACCCATATTTAATTTACCATCTAGTACAACTAAAATATTTATGGTCCCATGCTCTGCGATTAGCTCGTCAAAATATTTAACCCACTGTGCCTCTTCAGCTGCTGAAATACTACCCGACACTTCAACACCAATAACAGCACCATCACTTTGCGGTAATTTTTCAATCATAAATTGTTCCTAATTAATTATTTCAACTTTTGTAATACAATCCATTAAACGTAATGAAAAGGCAACCTTAATAAACTAGTAAAAATAAGGAGAAGCTGTCAACAAAGCTCTTTTAACGTTTAAATTTGGTCTCTAAAATCACAGAGGAAGTAGTACGCTCTACCCCATCTAAGTTACCTATATCATCTAATAAATGGCTCAACTGCTCTAGATTTTGTGCCTGCACTACGGCAATTAAATCAAACTCACCACTGATTGCATAAAGCTGAGAAATAGCATCAATTTGTTTGAGTTCTACATTGGTTTTAGTGGTCAACTTTTGTTCAACCTTAATTGATACATGCGCCGACACCATCGCGCTTAAATAGGCATCACCATAATCAACACTATAGCCTTTAATAACCCCTGATTCCTCAAGCTTAAGCATTCTGCTTTGTACCGTTGAACGTGATAAGTTAAGCGCTCTTGCTAAGTCAGAAACACTGGCTCGCGCATTTGTACGCAGTATAGAAAGTAGTTTTTCGTCTTGTTCAGTTATCATTTTGCTAATCCACCTAGTCAATATGACTTTTATTCTAGTCATTTTTCACAAAATAGCACTACAAATTTACACTCATAACTCTGATAATGGGGGTAATTAATAATAATAATTTTCAAATCAGTAAATTGCATCTCTCAATAAGCAATATTTTGCAATTTTATTATTTTCATATTCATTAAATTTAGGTGTTAACAATGCAAGTAACAAGAGAATTATTCAACGACGTAATGGTACCAAACTATAATCCTTCTGAAGTGATCCCAGTTCGAGGTCAAGGCTCACGCGTATGGGATCAAAATGATAAAGAGTTCATCGACTTTGCAGGTGGTATTGCGGTTAACTGTTTAGGCCATTGCCACCCGGCACTGGTTGGTGCATTGAAAGAGCAAGGTGAAAAAATTTGGCACCTATCAAATGTAATGACTAATGAGCCAGCACTACGTTTAGCTAAAAAAATGACTGATGCCACATTCGCTAACAAAGTATACTTTGCAAACTCAGGGGCTGAAGCAAACGAAGCAGCATTAAAATTAGCTCGTCGTTTTGCTATTGATAACCATAGCGAAGATAAAAGCCAAATTATTGCCTTTAATAAAGGTTTTCATGGCCGTACCTTTTTTACTGTAACGGTTGGTGGTCAAGCAGCTTACTCAGACGGTTTTGGCCCTAAGCCACAAGCTATCGACCATTGTGATTATAATGATCTTGCGGCATTTGAAGCGCTTATCAGCGATAAAACTTGTGCCGTAATGATGGAACCACTCCAAGGTGAAGGCGGTATTATTTCACCACAAAGTGATTTTATTAAAGGTGTACGCGATCTTTGCGATAAACATAACGCGCTCCTCATTTTTGATGAAGTACAAACCGGTGTAGGTCGTACAGGTTCACTTTACGCGTATGAAGAATTAGGCGTAACACCTGATATTTTAACAACCGCAAAAGCGCTTGGCGGCGGATTTCCTATTGGCGCAATGATCACCACTACAGAGATAGCCTCACATCTAAAAATAGGCACACATGGTTCTACATATGGCGGCAACCCGCTAGCATGTGCTGTAGCAGAAGCGGCGTTTGATACCGTTAATACTCCAGAGGTACTTGCGGGCGTTAAAGAGCGTGAACAACTATTTCGCGATAGTTTTGCTGCAATTAATGAAAAATACAACGTATTTAGTGAAATCCGTGGTAAAGGCCTATTACTAGGTGCTGTACTAAACGACAAATACAATGGTCGTGCACGAGATTTCTTAGTTGCAGGCATTAAGCATGGTTTAATGAGTTTAGTTGCCGGCACAAATGTAATTCGCTTCACTCCTTCATTAGTTATTCCACATGGTGATATTACAGAAGGACTAGCGCGCTTTGAAAAGGCAGTCGCTGATGTCGTTAATGGTTAAACCCTTTATGGCGTGCGACCAGTACGCCAGTGGAGTAAATAATTAAATGCAAGTATTACGTCCTATTACCGCGAATGACTTTGCTTCACTTAAGCAAATAGCCATCGAATCAGGTCATGGTTTTACCTCGTTACCTGTGAATGATGCTTTATTGCTTCAGAAAATTGAGCGTGCAGAAAGAAGCTTCGCAAAAGACATTAATCAGCCACAAGATGAAACCTATTTATTTGTTTTAGAAGATAGTAAAACCGGAAAAATAGTCGGTACAACTGCCATTGAGGCAGCCGTAGGTATGAACGTGCCTTTATACCATTATCATTTAGGTAAAACAGTACATCATTCACCGACTTTGAATGTCTATAACACCGTTGATATCCTCAGCATGTGTAATGACTACACTGGTTGCTCGGAAATTTGCACACTCTTTTTACGCGAAGAAAGCCGCAAAGGACTAGCTGGTCGTTTTTTATCACGCTCACGTTTTTTATTTATGGCGCAGCACAGCGAGCGATTTGCCGATACGATTATTGCTGAAATGCGTGGTGTGAGTGACGACAATGGCCATTCACCTTTTTGGCAATGGCTTGAAGAACACTTTTTTAGTATTGAATTCCCACAAGCAGATCACTTAGTTGGCTTGGGCGATAAAGTATTTATCAGCGAACTGATGCCTAAATACCCCATTTATGCCAACTTGCTAAGTAAAAAAGCTCAAGCGGTAATTGGTAAGGTACATGATAAAACCAAGCCAGCTCTTAAACTACTTGAAAAAGAAGGCTTTGAGCATCGCGGTTATGTGGATTTATTTGACGCAGGCCCTACCGTTGAAGCAAAACTGGGAAATATTCGCAGCGTTCGCGAATCGCTAGTATGTCCAATCACCATCGGTGAACTTGATCATATCAACCAGCAAAGTTCAGACACCTTGGCTATTTGTAATCAAGGCGTAAATGACTTTAGAGCCACCTTTACTAAGCATGCACACTACAACCATGCTAAACATACGTTGATAATCAGTAAAGATGTAGCCGATGCACTTAAATTAAAACAAGGGGATGCAGCGCGGTTCTTCCGTCTGTAACCACCACGTTAGGAATTTATAATGACAGTAGAAAATCAAGGTAAACAGTTAATCAATAATCTTTGGCAAGCAGGTCTTGGCCATGATTTTAGCTCACTTAACCCAAGTAATAACGAAATTGTATGGCAAGGTAAGACTGCGAGCCCAGAACAAGTTGGTACAGCTATAGAGTCAGCTCGACAAGCACAAACTGCATGGGCAGAATCGCCAATTGAAGAGCGTATTGCGGTGCTTGAAAATTTTGTTAGTCAGTTAAAAGAAAATAGCGAAGAATTTGCCAGCATTATCGCTAGTGAAACGGGTAAGCCAATTTGGGAAACCCGCACCGAAGTCGGTGCTATGACAGGTAAAGTAGCTATTTCGATTAAAGCACATAATGAGCGCACAGGCATCACCGAAAATCCTATGCCTGGTGCTAAAGCGTTTATTCGCCATAAACCCCATGGTGTAGTTGCTATTTTTGGTCCTTATAACTTTCCGGGTCACTTACCAAACGGTCATATTGTGCCAGCAATTTTAGCGGGAAATACCGTGGTATTTAAACCATCAGAACTCACCCCGCATGTTGCTGAATATACTTTAGCTCTTTGGTTAAAAGCGGGTCTACCTGCCGGTGTTATTAACCTTGTTCAAGGTGAAGTAGAAACGGGGAAAGCGCTTGCTAGCCATCAAGACATTGACGGACTATTTTTTACTGGCAGTTCAAATACAGGGCACTTATTGCATAAACAATTTGCCGGTCACCCAGGTAAAATTTTGGCTCTAGAAATGGGGGGTAATAACCCGTTAGTAATCAAAGGTGTTGCTGATATTAGTGCTGCAGTGCACGATATAATTCAGTCAGGCTTTATTACTTCAGGCCAACGTTGCACCTGTGCACGCCGCGTGTTTATTGAAAAGTCAGAAAATGGCGATGCTATTTTAGAAAAGCTCATTAGTGCGACTAAAAACATTAAAGTAGACGACAGCTTCGCATCAGAGCAACCATTTATGGGCGCAATGATAAGTACTAAAGCGGCACTTGGCATGGTTGCAGCACAGCAGCAGCTGCTTGATCTAGGTGCACAATCGCTGGTCGAACTTAAACACTTAAAAGCAAACACCGGCTTCGTCAGCCCAGGCATCATTGATGTTACCAATGTCACCCATATGCCTGATGAAGAGCACTTTGGCCCATTAATTAAGGTCTATCGTTACACTGACTTTGATAATGCCATTGATGAAGCAAACAACACTTCATTTGGTTTATCTGCAGGTTTGTTAAGTGACAAAAGCGAAGATTATGACCACTTTTTAAAGCGCATTCGTGCCGGTATTGTTAACTGGAACCGCCCTATTACTGGTGCTTCAAGTGCAGCTCCATTTGGCGGTATTGGTGCCAGTGGTAACCATAGAGCCAGCGCCTACTATGCTGCTGATTACTGCGCTTACCCCGTTGCTTCTGTTGAAGCTAACAAAGTTAACTTGCCTGAAAAGCTTGCACCGGGCTTAATTATTGAATAATTAATTGGCTGTGTTAGCAGCCTTATATTAAGGAATTAAACATGCATACCGATATAAACACACTATTTGACAATTTATGGCAAAATTACCTTGAAGTAACGCCTTCGGCTGTAAAGGTTCATGAATTATTAGGCTCGACGCAAAAAGACGGCGTAATAAACGATCACATTGCGCTACGTACTTTTAACCATGAAAAAATTGGTCTTGAAAAACTAGCAGCTCATTTTTTAGCCGTCGGTTATAAAGAGTGTGGTGAATATCATTTTGAAGCAAAAAAACTCTACGCTAAGCATTACGAGCATCCAGATACCACACAACCAAAAGTATTTATCTCAGAGCTACTCGTAGAAAAGTGTTCAACCGAATTACAAAGTATCGTTAATGATATGGTCGCAAGCATTGATGAAGACGCCGTAACTGCTGATAACTTTTTATATTCAGGAACACACTGGCAAGTAAGTTCTGATACGTATAAGAAGCTACTCGCCGAAAGTGAATACGCGGCTTGGATGTCTGCGTGGGGTTATCGTGCAAATCACTTTACTGTAAACATTAATGAGCTTGCTAAATTCGAAAATATCGAAGAGGTGAACCAAGTGCTTAAAGATGCAGGATTTCAATTAAATACATCAGGTGGTGAAGTAAAAGGCTCACCTGAAGTCTTACTTGAGCAATCATCAACCCTTGCTGATGACTTTGCAGTTACATTTAACGATGGCAAAATGACCGTACCAAGCTGCTTTTACGAGTTTGCACTTCGTTACAATAAACCTGATGGTGAAATTTACACAGGTTTTGTGGCCGCATCTGCTGACAAAATTTTTGAAAGTACCAACGCTCGCTAATTTCTGCTACAACAAAACTGAGCATGCAACTTAGGGCTTACTTTGAAAAGTCTTAAGTTGCATTTTAGCTAATAAAACTCACTAGTGCGTATAATCAATCCCTCTAAATACCTTAAGCAATCAAAATAAAATATTTTGCCTTCGATAGGCGTTTTAAGTGTTAACTTATTAACCACCCTGCGCGATTTTGTTTAATCAGTTTTCAAGCACCACCATGATAAAAACGACATTTTAAGTTAAACTGTTCTACACGTTTACACGTAAGGAAAGGTCGAGGATAAATTATGAAAAACGAAATTGATAATAAGCAAATTTTAGCTGTTTATGAACGTGTGATACAACAAGGTGAGCAGACCCCCGAGGGAAAGCATTATCAAGGAGTCACTGCTTACTCAGACGTTGATGGGTACACCGTTTATTTGCAAGGCAGTGGGGTCGTACTGCGTTTTGGCTTTCATAATACTTACCATCTTGATTATGAACATGAAAAGCACAAAGACGACTTTCTAAAAAAACTTAGTAACATCGCAAGCGAAGCCTTATAAACACTATAAGAATAAAGACCAAGCCTAAGTAAAACACTAGAATACTTATAGTAAACAGCTTTTTGTTTCTTTAGAACTTGAAAAAGTGCCCTTAATAAACTAAACATCATTTAGCCAAAACTTAACCTAGTATAGAAAATAACGGCTTTCAAAAGAGAGGGCCGTTTTTTATTGCCCCTACCATATTAAGTTAGTGCTCTATTATTACAACAGGAATATAGCGCACTAATAAGTGCGAAATATGACCTATCGCAATTCTTACAATTGCTATCTTCATTTATACTGTTGACTATAAGTAACTTGTAATTGAGTTATTTAACCCACTGTTTTAATCAAATTACTATTAGACGCTATAAGCGTGTAATAAATTAGTTACATTACTAATTTATTTTAAAGCCCACCCCATGAAATATGCTCTTTATAATGATACTTTATTGTCGGTTTTTAAATTATAGAGAATAGTATGTCAAAATCACAAGGCTCAGCTAATAATAGTGAACAACAAAGTAGTGGTTGGTTTAATCGATTTTTAGCTACAGTTGAGTTTTTAGGGAATATGCTCCCCCATCCGATCACGCTGTTCGCACTATTTTGCATAGCAATCGTTTTATTTAGTGGTTTCGCTGACTGGATGGGTTTGAGTGCTATAGATCCCCGCCCAGAAGGAGCCGCCGGTCGCGACCCTGATGGTGTAATTGAAGTAGTCAGTTTATTAAGCGCTGAAGGCTTACAAAAAATAGTCACAGGCTTAGTTACTAACTTTACAGGATTTGCACCGCTTGGCACTGTGTTAGTTGCATTACTTGGCGTTAGTGTGGCTGAACATTCAGGGCTATTATCAGCAGCCATGCGCGGTATGGTAATGGGGGCATCTAAACGCTTAGTTACTTTTATGGTGGTATTTGCCGCCATTTTATCAAATACAGCATCTGAGCTGGGTTATGTCGTGTTGATCCCTATTAAGCGACAATTACGGTGGCCGGTCTAGCGACAATTATCTTGGCCGGTTGATCTGATAAGGTTCGGTACAGCAGAACGGAGGAGTTCACTGTGCCGGGAACACGAATCACTGATCAGCAGGTCACTATTTATATGAAACATAGAAAACGTAATAGCCAAGTTATCGCGGCTGCGAAAGCAGGTATTTCAGAACGTTCAGCAAGGCGCATTGATAAACTGGATGAGCAGCCATTGTCTAATAAACGCCAATGGCGAACGCGTATAGATCCACTTGAGTCTATCTGGGACAGTATTGTTGTCCCTCTACTTCAAGGTGATGCAACGTTAACTCCGGTGGGAATTTTTGATCACCTTTGCGAGTTTCACACCGACAAATTTAACCCTAGCTCACGGCGTACATTAGAGCGTCGAATTCATAAATGGCGGGCACTGTATGGCTCAAGTAAAGAGGTCGTATTCCTGCAAACACACGAGTATGGCCTATTAGGTATGTGTGATTTTACACATGTGAAGTCACCCGTTACCATTGCTAGTGAACCCTTAAAGCATATGTTGTTTCATTATCGTATGCCCGCCAGTGGCTGGGCTTACGCCCAAGTGATCTACGGCGGTGAAAGCTTTGCTGCTTTTTCTGATGGCGTGCAAAACGCATTTAAAGCAGCCGGCGGTGTGCCTAAAGAAGTGCGTACAGACAGTCTGAGTGCCGCCTATCGTAATCACACTAATGATAACGATTTTACAGAGCGCTTTAATGAATTAGTCACCCATTATGGCTTTAAAGCGACCCGCAATAACCGCGGTATTGCGCATGAAAATGGGGCTATTGAGAGCCCTCATGGGCATCTTAAATCGCAACTGGAGCAAGCATTAAAAATCCGTGGTAGTTATGACTTTCAGACAAGAGAAGTCTATGAATCGTTTGTTGCCGACATTGTAGCTCGCCGTAATCGCCGTGTAAGTGATAAATACGCAGTAGAGCAGCGACAATTACATGCTTTACCACGGACGATGAGCGTCAATTACACCGAGCATTATCTAACGGTGTCACGTACGAGTACTATTTCATTGAAACGTGTTACCTATAGCGTCCCGTCACGCCTTATTGGTAGCCGATTACTGGTTCGTTTATATGACAACCGTTTAGAGCTGCACTATGGCAGCGATTTAGTTCAAACGTTAGCGCGTGTCTATGCTTCTAAAGGATGCCGTGCACGTAATATTAGTTACTTGCATGTTATTGACGCACTGGTTAAAAAACCATTGGCATTTCGCTACTCACAACTACGTGACGACTTACTTCCAAGCGACAATTACAAAGCTATTTGGGAATACGTTAATGCCCACCTTTTAGCGGATGAAGCGAGCTATTACATGGTAAAACTGCTCCATTTAGCAAAACAAAGTGGGTGCGAACGTCAATTAGGACGATTTGTAGCAGCGTCAATTACTCAGCGACAATTACCGGCCATCCGAGAATGTGAAGCGCAATTTTTAGTGATTGCATCAAACATACCCACAATAACAATAAAGCAACACAGCTTGAGCGCTTATAGCAGCATGATACCGGGAGGTCTACATGGATAACTTCACGGCCTCGTTACCTTTAATGCTGAAACAATTAAAGCTTAGCACCATGCTTCAACAGTGGAATACCCTGGGCAAAAAAGCGATAGAAGAACAATGGAGCCCACAGCAATACTTATCTGAGCTGTGCCATATTGAACTTGCGACACGCGATGATAAACGCCTTCAGCGGCTTTTAAAAGATGCAAAATTGCCCGTGGGTAAACACCTTAGCAGCTTCGACTTTACCCTTGTTGATGGGGTTAGTAAGCCCCTTGTTGCTGATTTAATAAATCAGCCGGATTGGTTGAAGCACGGTGGCAATATATTGCTATTTGGCGCCAGTGGTCTTGGTAAAACGCATATCGCCAGTAGTATCGGTTATGGCCTTATCGAGCAGGGCCATAAAGTTAAGTTTGTTGCCGCGTCAGCGATTGTTCAACAACTCCAGCAAGCAAAGCGACATTTACGCTTGCAAGACGAACTTGTAAAGCTCGATAAATACAGCTTATTAATCGTTGATGACGTTGGTTACGTACGAAAAACGGAACAGGAAACGAGCGTGCTGTTTGAATTGATAGCCCATCGCTATGAGCGACACAGCATGATCATCACATCAAACAAATCATTCGAACAATGGGATGAACTATTTGATGATTCAACGATGACTGTAGCGGCAATAGATCGCTTGGTTCATCATGCAACGATTATTCATTGCGAAGGTGAAAGTTACCGACGCAAAACAGCGCTCAATAAGAGCAAATAAAATTCGGTGTCAACCGGCCAAGATAATTGACGCGGAACCGGCCAAGTTAATTGACGCTAGATATGATCCCCCTAGCTGCAATGATATTCCACAGCCTTGGTCGTCACCCACTTGCTGGTTTAGCCGCTGCTTTTGCCGGGGTTTCAGGCGGCTATAGTGCAAACTTACTGTTAGGCACAATTGACCCACTACTTGCTGGTATCACCACACCCGCAGCACAAATGATCGATCCTAACTACCAAGTCGGTGCAGAAGCCAACTGGTATTTTATGATGATATCAGTGTTACTCATTGCAGTACTTGGCACCTTAGTAACAGAAAAAATAGTTGAGCCACGATTAGGAAAATATAACCCTGATGAAGCCAGTAATGATTTACCTAACAACGATATAAGCGGATTAACAAGTAAAGAAAAATCAGGCTTAAAATGGGCAGGTTTATCGTTATTAATCGTTTCATTATTACTGGCGTGGACCATCGTTCCTGATGATGGCATTTTACGTAACCCAGAAACAGGCTTAGTAGCCCACTCCCCTTTTCTTAAAGGAATTGTGGTATTTATATTTGTTACTTTTGGTATTCCTGGTTTTGTTTATGGTCGAGTAGTCGGCACGATGAAAAATGATAAAGATGTAATAAATGCAATGAGTAAAAGTATGAGCTCAATGGGCTTATATATTGTACTGGTATTTTTTGCAGCGCAGTTTGTAGCATTTTTTAAGTGGACCCTAAATTCGGATAATAAGTGCAATTTCTCAGATTAGATGGCCAGCTGTTATAATTCGGCCATTTTCTCGCCAAAGGAAATTGCTTTAATGAAATATAAACAGCTGACACAAGAAGAAAGATACCAGATTTACGCGTTAATAAAAGCAGGAAATAACCAAAAGCAGATAGCTGAAGAACTAACTCGTTCACCGTCATCTATTTCTAGAGAGCTAAAACGCAATAAAGGACTTAAAGGCTATCGGCCTAACCAAGCCAATAACTTTGCTGAACAAAGACGTAAGTCATCTTTCAAAGCAAGTAAGTTAACAGAGGACGTCACTCACTGGATTAATAAATTGTTGCATGACGGACTTTCCCCTGAGCAAGTGGCAGGCCGCTTAGCTTTAGAGAAACAGGTCGTTTTACATCATGAAACAATTTATCAATATATTTACAGAGACAAGGCTCGTGGTGGCAAGCTACATAAGACACTCACTCGTGCATGTAAAAAGTATAAAAAACGCTATGGAAGCTATGATAAACGTGGACAGATAGTTAATCGAGTCAGCATTGATGAACGCCCAAGTATTGTGGATTCAAAGTCTAGGATTGGTGATTGGGAGGGCGATACAGTGATAGGTAAAGGGCGTAAAAATGCGCTTGTCACAATGGTTGAACGTAAAACGTTATATACAGTCGTTCACAGAATTGAAAGCAAGCATGCGAAAATAACAGCCGATGCGCTGATCACGTGTATGACACCATATAAAGGTAAGGTTATTACCGTGACGTTAGATAATGGAAAAGAGTTTGCTCACCATGAGCATGTTGCACAAAAATTAGAAGCTGATGTGTATTTCGCTCATCCCTATTCATCATGGGAGCGGGGCATAAATGAGAATACCAACGGCTTACTTAGACGCTTCTTCCCCAAGGGAACTGACTTTATGGCGCTAAGTGAAGCAGAGATACAGGCGGCAGTTGATAAGCTCAACCATCGGCCAAGAAAAACAAGAGGGTATAAAACCCCTCATGAATTATTTACGGGGCAATCAGAAGTTCTGGTGGCTGCATAATGATTGCACTTAATACTTGAATTCAAGGACCAATTTAGGCACTATATTAGCAATTAATGGCGCGGCACTTTTACAAGCTCTAAACCTAACAGGGCCTGAGGTATTTGTACTGTTTATAATAATGTGTGCCTTAGTAAACCTAAGTTTAGGATCGTCATCAGCACAATGGGCAGTGACTGCACCTATTTTCGTTCCTATGCTCATGCTAATTGGTTATGCACCAGAAACTATTCAAGCAGCTTATCGTATTGGTGATTCAGTAACGAACCTTATCACCCCAATGATGAGTTATTTTGGACTTATACTCGCTGTTGCAACAAAGTATAAAAAGAATATGGGCATTGGTACCTTAGTCGCGACTATGCTGCCATACAGTATGATCTTTTTTGTAGGCTGGGTGGTGCTCTTTTATTTATGGGTTTTCGTATTTGGCTTCCCAGTAGGCCCCGGTTCGCCGATTTATTATACACCTTAAATATATCATTATAAATTTGAGCGCCCGCCTAGAGGGTGCTCATTTTTAACATCTCAAAACGTAACACAAATACGCTTACTCTATTTAATACGACTCTTTCACGCTTAACAATATACTTTATCTGATTTATGTCCATTCACCCTCACCCTTCAGCTTTATGCTTAAAGCCATCACATGTATCGCCATAGTTAGTTAATAATATGGGTTTTATAAAAGAATCTCATTAGATAATACGTTTGCCGTTAATTTAGGACTAACGCAAAATTTAGATGTCTTGAATTCAAGTATTAAGTGCAATCATTATGCAGCCACCAGAACTTCTGATTGCCCCGTAAATAATTCATGAGGGGTTTTATACCCTCTTGTTTTTCTTGGCCGATGGTTGAGCTTATCAACTGCCGCCTGTATCTCTGCTTCACTTAGCGCCATAAAGTCAGTTCCCTTGGGGAAGAAGCGTCTAAGTAAGCCGTTGGTATTCTCATTTATGCCCCGCTCCCATGATGAATAGGGATGAGCGAAATACACATCAGCTTCTAATTTTTGTGCAACATGCTCATGGTGAGCAAACTCTTTTCCATTATCTAACGTCACGGTAATAACCTTACCTTTATATGGTGTCATACACGTGATCAGCGCATCGGCTGTTATTTTCGCATGCTTGCTTTCAATTCTGTGAACGACTGTATATAACGTTTTACGTTCAACCATTGTGACAAGCGCATTTTTACGCCCTTTACCTATCACTGTATCGCCCTCCCAATCACCAATCCTAGACTTTGAATCCACAATACTTGGGCGTTCATCAATGCTGACTCGATTAACTATCTGTCCACGTTTATCATAGCTTCCATAGCGTTTTTTATACTTTTTACATGCACGAGTGAGTGTCTTATGTAGCTTGCCACCACGAGCCTTGTCTCTGTAAATATATTGATAAATTGTTTCATGATGTAAAACGACCTGTTTCTCTAAAGCTAAGCGGCCTGCCACTTGCTCAGGGGAAAGTCCGTCATGCAACAATTTATTAATCCAGTGAGTGACGTCCTCTGTTAACTTACTTGCTTTGAAAGATGACTTACGTCTTTGTTCAGCAAAGTTATTGGCTTGGTTAGGCCGATAGCCTTTAAGTCCTTTATTGCGTTTTAGCTCTCTAGAAATAGATGACGGTGAACGAGTTAGTTCTTCAGCTATCTGCTTTTGGTTATTTCCTGCTTTTATTAACGCGTAAATCTGGTATCTTTCTTCTTGTGTCAGCTGTTTATATTTCATTAAAGCAATTTCCTTTGGCGAGAAAATGGCCGAATTATAACAGCTGGCCATCTAATCTGAGAAATTGCACTTATTATCCGAATTTAGGTGTAATTAGGACGAAGATTAATGTCACGATTAATTTTAAAATAATTAATCGTTTAATTAGATTACATTTAAAACAACTTAAATAAGGCAGGGATTACTTAAATTTCAATTAGTTTTAGTTTATTAGCAACACCATTCCAGCTGTCGGCATCTATTGGGGCTAGTTTTATTTGCGTGATCCGCGGCCAAAGTAATGCTAGCTCTGCGTTTAATTCAGTAAAGTTTTTTTGCCCATCAGGCAATTCACCTTCTTGATAAATCGCTTCTGCAGGGCATTCGGGTACACATAAACCACAATCAATACAATCGATAGGACTAATTGCCAAAAAGTTGGGGCCTTCGTAAAACGCATCGGTTGGGCAAACAGCTACACAATCGGTGTACTTACATTTAATACAGTTTTCAGTAACGACAAAAGCCATTTTTTTATATGCTCAAAATTACGAAGTAAACGAAGGCGAATAATACCCAACCGCCACAAAAATACAATAAATAATCACTGCCATCACAGCTTAATTTAACGTAATATGCTCAATCTTGTGAGCGATTTAATTAATTATTCGCTAAGACACTTAATTGAGATCCCACTATGATACGTTTAACAGAAATAAAGCTTCCTCTTGATCATGATGAACAAGCACTTGAACAAGCTATAATCAGTAAGTTAGGAGTAGAAAAAACACAACTACATAGCTTTAATATCTTTAAACGTGGTTACGATGCCCGTAAAAAAACGGCCATATTACTTATTTATACCTTAGATATTGAAATTGATAATGAAGCCGCATTACTTGTTCAGTTTAGTACAGATCAACACGTCAAACTCGCACCAGATACAAGTTATAAATTTGTCGGCCAAGCACCTATAAACTTAACAGAACGCCCAGTGGTTATTGGCTTTGGTCCGTGTGGGTTATTTGCAGGGCTTGTACTTGCTCAAATGGGGTTTAATCCCATTATATTAGAGCGCGGTAAAGAAGTGCGCGAGCGCACTAAAGATACCTTTGGTTTTTGGCGTAAACGCGCCTTAAACACCGAATCTAACGTGCAGTTTGGAGAAGGTGGTGCGGGTACTTTCTCCGACGGAAAACTATACAGCCAAGTCAAAGATCCCAAGCACTATGGTCGTAAAGTGATCACAGAGTTTGTTAAAGCAGGTGCTCCTGATGAAATTCGCTATGTAAGTAAACCCCACATTGGCACTTTTAAACTAGTGACCATGATTGAGAAAATGCGTGCGCATATTGTAGAGCTCGGTGGTGAAATCCGTTTTAGCACTCGAGTTGACGATATTTTACTTGAAAATGGTCAAGTTACAGGGTTACAGCTTTCTAGCGGTGAGCAGCTCAATACCAAACACGTAATATTAGCAGTTGGCCACAGCGCCCGTGATACATTCCAAATGGTTCACAACAAGGGTATTTATGTAGAAGCAAAACCATTTTCTGTTGGTTTTAGAATTGAACACAAACAATCAATGATTGATGAATGTCGTTTTGGGCCTAATACGGGTAACCCGATTCTAGGCTCTGCCGATTATAAACTCGCTCATCATTGTGATAACGGCCGTACAGTTTACAGTTTTTGTATGTGTCCAGGCGGTACTGTCGTAGCAGCCACATCTGAAGAAGGCCGAGTAGTAACCAATGGAATGAGCCAGTACTCACGTAGTGAACGTAACGCCAACAGCGCGATTGTGGTAGGGATTTCCCCTGATGAAGATTTCCCTGGTGATCCACTTGCTGGTATAGAGTTACAACGTAAATTAGAAGAGCAGGCCTACGCACTTGGCGGTAGTAATTACGACGCACCTGCGCAGCTTATCGGTGACTTCTTAAAGGGTAAAGATTCGAGTGAATTAGGTGATGTAAAACCGTCATACACGCCAGGCATTAAATTAACGGATTTATCGAAAGTATTACCACGTTTTGCTATTGACGCAATCCGTGAAGCAATCCCTGCGTTTAATAAAAAAATCCGCGGTTTTTCAACTAACGATGGTTTATTAACTGGAGTAGAAACCCGTACTTCATCACCTATTTGTATCAAGCGCGATAAGAGTATGCAAAGCATTAACACTCAAGGTTTATACCCTGCAGGTGAAGGCGCGGGTTACGCAGGTGGCATTTTATCTGCTGGGATTGATGGCATAAAAGCCGCGGAAGCACTAGCTTTGTCCATGATTGAAAAGAGTAGATAATTAACCTGAGATCTGTTTAAGCGATAACTAATGCATTGAGCTCTACGTCAGTTAAATTAAGGTGTGGCTTATTTTCTTTTAAGCAATAAGCCACCAATCCAGCCACTAAATTCAACATAAAACCGTTCATACTCCGATGTCTCGAATGTTCAATGAAGGATATGTTCTTGAGTTGGTCATTAATTGTCTCGATTATAAAGCGCTTTGAAAGCATCGCTCTATCCCATAGTGACATCGCTTTTGCCTTCATATTTTTGCGAACAGTCGTAATAAGCTTTACACCTTTATCAAGTAAGTCCGTTTCTAAAGCTTTACTTAAATATCCTTTGTCACCATACAGTTTATCTGTCAGGCAGCTCGCTAATTCACGCACTGGCTGCGTATCATGCACATTACCTGTTGTCACTTTTGCAGCAACAATCTCACCATGATGATTAACAATTAAATGCAGTTTGAAGCCATAAAACCAACCCATCGTTCCTTTGCCTCGCTGGGCTATTCCATCAAAGGTTTTATGCCTAGGAATACGAATATTATGGCACACCTTGATACATGTAGAGTCAATGAATTCAACACCTGTGGGTTTACCTTTAAGTGAAGTAAAATAGGCACACATCGGCACAAGTACCCTCGGCATAACGGCTAAAAATCGCGTGTAACTGAGCAAGTTAGGAAATTCACTTTTGTACATAAGTGAAACATAGCCAAGATAGTAATTTTTAAAATCACGGTGATGCGACATATGGAAACTAATGACAATAGTCATAATTTCACTGGTCGTCATACGTCCTGCTCGCTGACGTTTTTGGGTACCATCTTCGAGTAATTGTTTTTCCCATTGAGGTATAAATACTTTGCAAAAATCATCGACATCGCAAAACAATTCAACTAATTTAATCATGCCTGTTCCTTGTCTATCCAATCGTTCTTGGTCGAAAGATCGGATCTCGGAACAGGCATTTAGTTCAATTTCTTAAACGAGATTCAGGTTAATTAACGTTATATAAAAAAGCCTCATATTATGAAGTGACCCCCAATAGTTGGACAGTCCAATTACTGGGGGTCTTTTTATGTCCAAACATCATCGAGCTTTTAAGCTCAAAGTAGCTGAGTTCGCTTTATCTGAAAGCTCTCCGGCGATAGGTAATAGATTTAATGTTACACAAAGGCAGGTCCGATATTGGACCGCTGTTTATCGAATTCATGGCGCTGAAAGCTTCAGGTCTGTTCACAAACCTTATTCTCAAGCATTTAAGATAGAAGTGTTAAAATCGATGGCAGCTAACAGTTGGTCACTCAGCTATACCAGTGCGTTCTTCGATTTATCGTCCCCAGGTATTCTTTTTCAATGGCAAAAGCTTTATGCTCGCGATGGTATATCCCGTCTCCAACCACAGAAAAAAGGTAGGCCAACCATGACAAATAATTCTTCTTCATCAAAACCAGTAGAGCAAATGACTGAGGAGGAGTTACGAGAAGAGTTAGCATACTTACGAGCAGAGAATGATGTGCTAAAAAAGTTAGAAGCCTTGGCTCAAGCCAGAAAGAAAAAAGCAAAGACAAGACGATAGTCGTCGAAGAGTTCAAGGCAAAACATAGCTTACGACATCTATTAAAGGCCACGGGGTTGGCGAAGAGTGTCTACTATTATCATCGAACTACATGTGAGCAGCCCTGCGCCAACAGTGATTTACTCGTAAAAATACGTGATATCTATCACACGCATAAAGGGCGATATGGCTATCGCAGAATTACGAGTGCCCTAAGAAAAATGGGGGTACTCGTTAATCATAAGCGCGTTCAACGTCTAATGAATGAGTTAGGCCTTAAGTCAAAAGTAAGGCCTAAGCGCTATAAATCTTACAAAGGTGAAGTGGGTAAAATCGCAGAAAATACGCTTAACCGCGAGTTTACTGCGCAGAAGCCTAATCAAAAATGGGTAACGGATGTGACGGAGTTTAAAGTGGATAATGAGAAGGTATATCTATCGCCTATGATTGACTTATTCAACCAAGAGATAATCAGTTACGAAGTAAGAAAATCCGTTGCGCTTCCCTTGGTAACTGACATGCTTAAAACCGCAACGGCTAAGTTGAAGCCGAACGAGAAGCCGATAGTACACTCAGACCAAGGATGGCAATATCAAAACAAGCAATATCAAAAGCACCTTAAAGAAAAAGGGTTAAAACAAAGTATGTCTAGAAAAGGAAACTGTTTAGATAACGCTGTTGCTGAAAATTTCTTTGCCATACTGAAAAGCGAGATGTATCACAACGAAACGTTCAAGGACGCGAATGAACTCATTGAAAACATCAAAGAATATATCCACTATTATAACAATGAGCGTATTAAGCTGAAACTAAAAGGCCTGAGTCCGATACAATATCGAAATCAGGCCTTGGCTGCCGCTTAGAAATGAGTCCAACTTTATGGGGTCACTTCATTATATTATGGGGCTTTTTTATACTACATTAATTAGCAAAAGTGATAGATAACAATGATAAAAATAACCCGTACTCTTGCTCACATTCTTTATCTACTGGTATTAGCTTGCACACAGTTCAATGCAATGGCGCAACCACTGCCAACCACTATCGCTGATATTCAACAACAGTACAAAGATGGTTCGTTAACTGCGGTTCAATTAACTAAAGCGCATATAGCAAATATAAAACAATTAAACCCGCAGTATAACGCTGTTATTGCCATCGACCCCTCAGCACTTAAACAAGCTAAACAACATGATGACCTGCAAACTCAAGGAAAGTGGGCTGGACCTCTACATGGTATAACCGTGTTATTAAAAGACAATATTGAAACGATTGGCCCCGTTGCGACTACCGCAGGTTCCCTCGCCCTTAAAAATAATATCACCAATAGAGATGCTACCGTGGTTAAAAAGCTACGTGAAGCCGGTGCGATTATTTTAGGTAAAACGAACTTAAGTGAATGGGCAAATTTTCGTTCGTCTTATTCGTCACCTGGCTGGAGTAGTATTGCAGGACAAACCAATAATGCGATCGATAGCAGTCGCAATCCGTGTGGTTCAAGTGCAGGCTCTGCGGTAGCCCTAGCACTTAACTTTGCTACAGTCACTCTCGGCACAGAAACTGATGGGTCAATCATCTGCCCTGCATCTGTAAACGGAGTTTATGCGATAAAACCTAGTATGGGGCAAGTATCGCGCGAAGGCATAGTACCACTTTCTAAGAGTCAAGACACGATAGGCCCAATGGCACATAGTTTAGAAGATGCTTTAGCTACACTTGAAGTTATTCAAGGCATAGATAAAAAAGATGCAACTACAAAAGACTATAAGCTCAGCAATAAAACGATTGAGGCCAAAAACAAGCTACGTATTGGCGTTTTAGCCCCTGATCGTTTTACTATCGAAACTCAGCAGTTATTTCAGCGCCAACTCAAAACACTAAAGCGCGCAGGCCATACAATAACCCCTGTTAGTATTGAGGGTGATCTAAATACCTTATTTATTGATGAATACTTTGTGCTTTTGTATGAATTTAAAGCAGATATAAATGCCTATTTAAACAATACGCCTACCGGAGTAAAAGTAACAAATTTAGCAGAGCTTATAGCTTTTAATGACAAGTATAAGCAACAGGTTATGCCACATTTTGGCCAAGACATTCTTATTCAGTCAGAGGCAATACGCCTTAACGCTGATAAGAATAAATACCTAAAAGCTAAGTCACGCTATAAACAATTAGCGCTAACAATGCTTAATAAAGCCTATACTAATATTGATGTCCTCATTGCCCCAAGCACATCTGAAGCTTGGAAAACAGATTTGATCAATGACGATAAACTTAAAGGCAGTACTAGCAGCACACTATCTGCGATTGCAGGCACTACCCATATAACTTTGCCGCTTGGTGAAGTAAATGGTTTACCGGTGGGGTTGAGCATATTAGCGGCACCCAACAAAGAGCAACATGCTTATACGTATGCTAAACAAATCAATCAGGCATTAAAAAGCCCGCTTAGTGGGCTTATAAAATAGTATCAGGTCGTTATTTCTTTAACGTTAACTTTTCGCCTTTTAGCGATTTACGCACATTAGAAATACGTGAGCGATTTTTAGCTCGCGCTTCACCCGTTGCTTGACCAGAAGGCTTATTAGAGTGACTACGGCGTAAGTGTGACGGTTTTTTACCGATTTTATCAATCAATACTTCACGATTACTCACTTCATAACCTGGCAAATATTCACGCTTAATTTTTTGGCCAATTAAAGTTTCAATTTCAAATAACATGTTTTCTTCTTCGCGGCTTACAAATGAAATTGCTTGGCCTTGTTTACCTGCACGGCCAGTACGACCAATACGGTGTACGTAATCTTCAGCAAGCCATGGTAAATCAATATTAACAACACGTGGTAAGTCATCGATATCAATACCGCGGGCTGCAACTTCAGTTGCCACTAACACACGTACTTTACCCGCTTTAAAATCACTTAATGCGCGGCGACGATTACCTTGAGTTTTATCGCCATGGCAAACACCGGCAGGAATACCATCAAGGTTTAGCTCTTTTACTAGCTCATCGGCGGTTTCTTTCATGTTTACAAACACTAGCACTTGCTGCCAATTTTTTTTACCTACAAGCTCAGATAATAACTCTTGTTTACGGCGTGCTTCCACAGGATAAACTACGTGATTCACAGTCGCGGCAGTACTGTTAGTTTGGTCAACACGCACGATTTCAGGCTGCTTTAATACTTTGCTTGCAAACTGTTTTATTGCTGATGGGAAAGTCGCCGAGAATAATAATATTTGACGCTCTTGTGCACAACTTTTTATTACACTTTGCATATCTGTGATAAAGCCCATATCAAGCATACGGTCAGCTTCATCAAGCACTAAGTGTGCAACCTGAGCAAGGCTTAAGTTACCTAAACGAATATGATCAAGTAAACGCCCAGGCGTAGCAACGACAATATCAACACCTTCTTTTAAGCCATTTTCTTGGCCTGCTAGACTTACACCACCAAATAAACACACAGTTTTAAGTTCTGTATACTTAGCGTAATCTTTAACGTTATTAGCAATTTGCTCCGCTAATTCGCGAGTAGGTGCCAATATTAATGCACGTGGAGCATTAGTAGCTGTATGCGTTACTTCTGAAAGCTTTTGAATAAGCGGTAACGAAAACGCCGCGGTTTTGCCAGTACCTGTTTGTGCACTAGCAAGTACATCTTTGCCTTTACGAACGGCAGGAATTGCACCGCGTTGAATGGGCGTAAGGGTGTGATAGTTAAGTTCATCTAACGCCTGGATAAGTTCAGGGGCAAAACTAAAAGATTTAAAATTCATGCTGTATAACCTTAGGCCACATAATCAAGGGTCGCAAATTATACAGCATCAACTAGTAAAGGGTTAGTTATAATTTCACTAAAGTGCCTTTTAATGCAACGCCTGCCATCAGCATCCCTGCACCACACTCATATTCGGTGCTACTAACAAACTCACGTTTTTTATAATAAGACTGAATATTTACAACTGCATTCATACCTTCTTTAACTGCGCGCTCCTGCAGCGCTTTTAACGCGCTTAGCATCACCCACTCACATGCTTCTTGATCACTTTTATTAAATGCGTTGGTTTTTTTATTAGTGATCACTTCACCATATTTACTACTATGAGCAGAGTAAGTTTGATCAGCAAAATACAAAGGAATATCCAATAACGCATTTTTTGCTTTCGTTGTTTCAAGTAATGACTGAATTGGGTATTTACCAATATCATCGCGCGCTTCAACCGCGGTTACTGTTAGTGTTGCTATGACTAAAAGTAAGCTCGTAATAAATTTCATGTTAATTTCCTTGTTGTGTATAAAATTTCCAAGCAACACCAAGGCCTAACGACACATTGCTGTTTTGTTTAACCAATGGGCTATGTTGCTGTTTACTATCTGCTAAGTGGTGATATTTAATAAAACCACCTAACCAATACTTTTTGCTATCAAGGTTTAGACCTATAGATAAGTCCGAACCTGAATACCCCGATCTGCTACTAAATTCACTACGTATTTCACTGCTATTTATCTGCGTTATACCATAATAATAATTCAAATAGCGGCTATCGGCAAAATTTGCATTTATGCTTATGCTTGTGGTTAATTGATATTTTTCATGGCTGATGAGCGGCGCTTCAAAGTAAATATTTGGACCATATCGCCAACCTGCATTAGTCACTGAGCCAAAATCAGTTGCTATGGCTTTTCGGGTAAATAAGCCAACATAAAAGTGCTTTGCCGTTTTAGGTGACCCTAAAAAGTAATAATTTAGTGAAGGTCCTAATTCAAATACCCAATCTAAGTCATCCATTCCCTGGCGGGCACGGTTATCTTTACTATCGACCGCTAAACTAGCCCCTGCTGATATATCTAAATGTAAATTATTGCTTTGCCATAAATAACCCGTAAAGCTATTTCGGTCTATATCTAGTTCATCACTTTGATAGCGAATATAGGGCATGGGTAAGATGTATTGTTCACTTTGCTCTGCGCCTAAATAATGCGGAATATCAGCCATGAACACACCACCACCAACTTCCAATTTAGATGCCGCAAAGGTGCTCGCGCAGCTAAAAATGAGCAAAGTGAATACCCAATATATTTTATTCACCCTGATAGCGCTTAAAAATAAGCGAAGTATTAATGCCACCAAAAGCAAAATTATTACTCATCACATAATTAGTACTGATTTCACGTCCTTGCTCTGTGATGTAATCAAGTGGGGCACAGTCACTGTCAATATCTGTCAGATTAATAGTGGGTGCAAACCAGTTATCGTTCATCATATTTATACTTGCCCATGCTTCAATTGCACCGCACGCACCTAAGGTGTGACCTAAGTAGCTTTTTAGAGAACTGATTGGTTTTGCACCTAGTGCATTATACGTTGCATGTGATTCAGCAATATCGCCACGATCCGTTGAGGTGCCATGAGCATTTACATAACCAATTTGATCTGCCGATAAGTTAGCATCTTGCAATGCCATTTCAATCGCTACCTGCATGGTCGCCGAAGTAGGTTGTGTAACATGTTGACCATCAGAATTACAACCAAAACCTACAACTTCAGCCAAGATCGTTGCACCGCGTGCTTTAGCGTGTTCATATTCTTCTAAAATTAAAGTGCCTGCCCCCTCGCCAATAACTAACCCATCGCGGCTTTTATCAAATGGACGAGGTGTTTTTTTAGGCGTGTCATTTTGTGTGCTCGTTGCATATAGTGTATCAAATACAGCGGCTTCAGTAACACATAGCTCTTCGGCGCCTCCTGCAACCATCAACTTTTGACGACTGAACTTAATTGCTTCATATGCATAGCCAATACCTTGCGAACCTGACGTACACGCAGAACTAGTTGTGATAACACGTCCTTTTAAGCCAAAGAAAACACCTACATTTACAGGAGCTGTATGGGCCATCATTTGAATATAACTAGTTGCTGTCACGCCATTCATGGAGCCTGAATCCATCATCCGTCCAAATGATACTAACGGCTCTGTTGAACCAATTGATGAACCATAAGACACCCCTGTTGTGCCGTCAGTTAATGCGGGGTGTTCTAAAAGAGACGCTTGCTCAAGCGCTTGCTCTGTGGCAACCGTAGACATCATAGACACTCGTCCCATTGAACGCACTTTTTTACGCGAGTAATGTGCAGGACGGCTAAAGTTATCAACTGGGGCTCCAAGATTAGTATTTAAGTTATCAATGTATTCCCAGTTTTGCATGCGTTTGACGGCGTTTTCACCTTTTATTAATGCCGATTTAAAATCGGCCCAATTGTCGCCTAATGCAGTGATTGACGCCATACCCGTTACAACTACACGTTTCATTAAGCCATCCCACCATTAACTTGTAGGACCTGTCGCGTGATATAACTGGCACCATCAGACATTAAAAAAGCCACTGCAGCAGCAACCTCTTCTGCGTTACCCATTCGGTTAGCAGGGATCATTTTAGTCATTTCTGCAATAGGTAGATCATCAGTCATACCGGTATCTATTAAACCTGGCGCAACACAATTTACCGTGATTTTTCGTTTAGCAAGCTCAACAGCAAGTGCTTTTGATGCGCCAATTACGCCAGCTTTAGATGCGCTATAATTGACTTGTCCGCGATTGCCCGCCACGCCAGAAACAGACGACATGGCAACTATTCGACCACCTTTACGAGTACGTACCATAGGCATAACAAGTGGGTGGAGTACATTATAAAAACCATCTAAATTGGTATGAATGACACTGTCCCACTCATCATCAGTCATCGCAGGAAAGGCTGTGTCTGCTGTAATGCCAGCATTACAAACAACCCCATAAAAAGCACCGTTATTCTCAACGTATTCATCTAAAATAGCTTTAGCGCTGGCTCTATCAGCAACATCAAATTGTAAAATATCAACATTAACACCTAGAGCCGCTATTTCTTGTTGTACTTGCTGAGCAGCTTCTAAACCTGAGCGACAATGTAAACTGATATCAAAACCATCTTTTGCTAACTGCAAAGCAACTGCTTTTCCGAGCCCTTTACTTGAACCGGTTACTAATACACGTTTTGACATTACATTTGCTCCGCTAAAAATTGTTCTGGGTTTTCAGGTTGAAATACATTTATTTTAGCTTCAACTAAAATTTTATCGGCTTGTTGAATTACGCAACCGAATGCACTTAAGCCATTTGCTTCGCTATAAAGCTTTTCTACTTTTATGGTTAGTTTACTGTTCAATAAAAATTCGTTGTTGTACATTTTATATTTACGACTACTAACTAAAAAACCAATTTCTACTTTGGCACCGCTATCAATGTGATTTGCATTGGCGTACGCGGCAATGGTTTGTGCCATATATTCAATACCAACATAGCTTGGCACGCTTTTAGTATCAGCGTCATAAAAGTTGCTCTGTGGTGAAATAGTTACTGAGCAACAACCATTATTTTCATCGTAACTATCTAAGCTATCGATTAAAATCATGGGTGCAGTATGAGGTAGAATAGTTTCAATTGGGTACACAGACATATCTTATAATCCGATTAATACACTAACGTTGTTGCCGCCAAAAGCAAATGAGTTTGACAAACACGTGTTAATTTTTGTGTTTTTCTTAGTACCTATCGGAACTAAGTTAATTGTGGGTAATGCAGCATCAGCTTCACCATCCCAAACATGTGGGGCGTAATCATGTCCACCAAGTAACAACCAGCATAAACCAATTTCAGTCGCACCAGCAGCGCCTAGTGTATGGCCAATCATACCTTTTGATGAGCTACAAGGTGTATCGGTACCAAATACTTCCGCCAGAGCAATAGCTTCCATTTCATCATTTTTGGGTGTGGCTGTACCGTGTAAATTTACATAATCAACATCACTTGCTTGATACCCTGCTCGCGCTAATGCTTGACGCATTGCAACAACAGCACCTTCACCTTGAGGGTGCGGCGCCGACATATGGTGAGCATCGCTTGATTCACCTACACCTAAAAGCTTCACAGCTCCGTGTTTTTGCACTATACACAAAGCGGCTGCTTCACCCAAATTGATGCCATCTCGATTACGACTGGATGGATTACTTATTGCTGATGATGTTGACGCTAACGCCGAAAAACCATTAACCGTCATGCCACACAAACTATCTACACCACCGACAATCGCTGCATCAGCAAGCCCAGCTGCAATCATTTCTTGTGCCGTAGCGAAGGCTTTGGCGCTAGATGAGCATGCCGTTGATAACGTTAAGGCAGGTCCTTCTAAATCAAGTGCAGTACGAATAAACTGTGATAAATTATCCATCTCTTGTTGTTGGTAATGGTACTCGCTTGGAAAGTCTCCCTGCTGTTGCTGTACAGCCATGGCCTGCTCACCCTGAGCGATTCCAGAGGTACTGGTACCAACAATCACAGCGATACGACTTGCACCATATTGCTGCTTTAACTCAGCGACGGGAACTTTTAACTGCTCAAGAGCACATGCTGCCAGTTGATTATTACGTGTTTGGAACTCAAGCGCATACTCATCCAGCAAAGGCAGCGGCGATTGCACAGCACCAACGTATATAGGCCCTTCATTTAGCAAACTATGATTTATAACAATGCCATCTTGGTTACCTGCTAACAGGTTACGTTTTATTGTTTTATTGTCGCCCCCTAAAGGGTTGACCATGGCGTAATGGCTAATAAATAGCGGTTGTTGCATATTAATATTCTTCTAATCGTTCTATTTTTAAACGGTAATTTTGTTCAAACTCTGTTACTTGAGTTAATGCACCATTATACGTTATTTCCCGTACTAATGTCTCATTACGGAAAAACTGCCGAGTTCGGTGCTGTCCATTTACCTGCTCTGTAACGTGAGTATTTACAAACATATTCGCTTCAAGTTGTGCTAATGGCCAAAATGCACTTTGCATATCATAAATAATTTTTTTGCCATCAAAATCTATTCCTAACGTATTTGTCGTCGTTAATTGCTGGGTTTGCGTATCAAACTGCAACTGCGTCAAGGGAACACCTTCAAACGTTAATGCGGCAACTTTAATCATCGGTGCTGAAAACTCTGTCGACACCAACATTGATTGATCTACTACGCCTGAAAACTGAAACTTTTCGAGCCAGCCACCTTCATCGAATCGTTCAGGCACTGGCATTAAATTAAAGAGCGCAGCTGTTTTTGGCTCCTTCGTTACTGATTGGCACGCACTTAATACTAGAGCCGCAAAAAGTAAAAAAGTAATTTTTTTGGAATTAGCAAATAACATTATTAACTAACGCTACGAGTGTTTTCTGGTTCACAAATTTGTTCCAGAATACGCAACCCCCGCTTTGTATTTTTAACAAACGGATTCGTTTTATCCCACGCATAACCTGCAAGTATTGAACAAACCATTGCTTTTACATCTGGTTGACCATCAGAAAAGAAAATAACTGACTGTAAGCTTGTGTCATACCAAGAGTTTACAAAGTACTTAAATACGTTTATTCCTTCACGTAGTGGTATTTCGTACTCATTTTGCCAATCAACTTGTTGGCCATTAAGCTCTTTTACGACTAGTTCAGAAGCTTCTACCGCTGACTTTAGTGCTATTGTAACGCCTGATGAAAATACTGGGTCAAGAAACTCACCAGCATTACCCAATAGAGCAAACCTATCACCATGAAGAGTTTTTACGTTTGCAGAATAACCACCAATGGTTCGCACCGGCGCAATAATTTCAGCGTCCGCTAGTAGCGCAGATAAATTATCATCTTCGTTGATAAAGTTAACAAGTGTTTGCTCAAGACTTTGATCTGGTCTTTCAATTTGCGCGATTTCCCCAATAACACCCACACTGATTGTACTATCGCTAAATGGAATAGCCCAATACCATACATCGGGGATCTGTGGATGAACGGTGATCAATATCTTATTACGATCAAACTTACTGCTATCAATATTGTCTTTAAAATGAGTAAATAAGGCTTTACGTGGGGTTAACTCACTGGGCTCTTCGAGGTCAAGTAAACGTGGCAGTACACGGCCAAATCCACTTCCATCTAAGGTAAATTTTGCTGTTATAGTACTTTTTTGCTGAGTTTTTATGTCGGTAACATCAAGATGGGTGACATCTTCAATTACTTTGAAGTTTGTTACTTGATGAGCAAATCGGATCACCGCTCCTTGCTTAATTGCTTCCTGTGCCAATAAATTATCAAAGCCAGCACGTTTTACCTGATAAGTAGTTCCTGGGCCTTCACTGAACTTTTCTTCAAAGTTAAAGTTAGTATGGTGGCCGCTACGATAAAAAGCAGCACCATCTTTAAATTGAAAACCAAGTTGCTGTGCGTTTTCTAGTAAAACATCAAGCATATTAGCTTGGCGTAAGTAATCCATTGACTGAGGTAATAAACTTTCACCAATTGAAAAGCGAGGAAACTCAGCTTGCTCAACGAGACAAACGCTTAACCCTTGCTGCATTAATAAACAAGCGGCTACTGAGCCTGAAGGCCCTGCACCAATGATAGTTACATCAAAATCAGTTGATGTCATGAAATGTTCCTTTTAGATACCAAAGTAAGACGTGGCGCAACAATAAACACCACCACCACACCGATAAACACGGTAAAACCAAATTGACGCACCGCTGGCGTTGAACTAGCAATTAAAATAGCAAACACAAACAACGAGCTAAGTGCTGAAACGAGTGTAGTGAGTGTTATTTTTTTGCAATTACCATGCTCTGCATAAAATACACAGTAATCTAAACCAAGAGCAAGAATAAGGATTCCCGCAACATAGTTAAAAACGGTTAAGCTGCCAAAAAATCCAGCACTCAAAGCAAGGGCGACTACAATAGCGATAATAGGCCTACTTATCGCTATACTGGCGCTAACAAACCCATAACGTAGCCAAAATACCAACATGGCTGCTGCCAATGCTAAAATATAAATAAACGTTAAATGCTGTCTAAACTGCCCTATTTGCTCACTAACCTCGGCTACTTTATCAACAAAAACAACCTCTTTGTAGTCATTTGAGATACTTTTAAGAGATGCTGTATTTGTTATATTTTGTAACTTTATAATACTATAAAAGCGGTTATTAACCTGCAGCCATTGGTTAGTAAATAGTGGGGCTACTTTAGTTTTTTGCCACATTGAAAAATTTATTTGCTTATAATCAGTTTGATGGGAGTTTGACTGCGCACCACCAAGTACTGCATTTAACTGTTCAAACAAACCGTTGTCTTGTGCGTTGCTTATAATTTTTTGAGAATACTTTTGAGCTGAAAGTGAAGGTAACCATTGGCTGATACTAGAATAAGCTTCAATGGTATTAGTTTTTATTAATTGCTCGAGCTTAGGTAATAATTGTTCCATATTTTCGAGAACCTGTTGTTCACTCTGCCCTGACACAAGCAAGTAAGGGCTATCCCACTCAGTATTAAGTACTTCGGTAATTTGATGTTGTTGTGCAATTAAATCATCTGACGTTTGGTAAAACTGACGTGGATCATCAACATTGTTTACCAAACTTAAGCCTGCTAACAATATCGCCACAAAACCAACTTGCCACTTTGCACTCAACCTTTTTTTCATAAAGAGTTGCTGGTATTGATTAAGAGTTTTAATAAATGAAGGCATCGTACTTGGCTTTTTAATAATTAAAGCCGCTAAACTAGGATAAACCAGTAATACGGTCAATAATGCACCCAGTAAGCCGGCCATCGTGAACACGGCTATTTGCTTAAATAGCGCCAGTGGTGTGAGAGCCAAAATAAAGTAACCCGCAGTAGTAGTCACAAAACCAAGTAGTAATGAGCTGCGAATATTTTTCAAAGGGTTGACTTTGTCAACGCGACTAAAACGCAGTTCACTTAAGGCATGAAAGCTATAATCTGCGGCAATGCCAATTAATGTTACGGCAAAAACCAAGGTCAAAATATTAACTTCAGTAAAGAAAAGTCGCAGCGCGGTGTAACCGTATAACATGCTTATTGAAATCACAAATAAAGTACATATAACGCTTAAAGCACTGCGATAAATCATTAGAATCAATAGCAAAGTAGCAATCACTGAAATACCACCAAATAATGCCATCTCAGATTCAGCACTCGCACTGGCATTTGCAGTAAAAAAAGCAGCCCCTGTTGCTAAGTAATCAATCCCCGCGCCTTCTTGGAAAGAGTTATGTTTAAGTTCAGTGACCTTATCGGCAATTTTTTTGGCTACATTTAAATCAAGACCTGTGCCATTACTTATAAAGTTAACCAGCACATACTGCATATGTTGACCAGCTTTATTATTGTATTCTGCAACGAGGTAACCATTATGATTTTTTAAATTAGAGGTGGGTAGCGTTTGTTGATTAAAATAATCAGCCAGCGCTAAGCTTTTATCCGCCTCCAATGTGGCGGAAACCCAAGGTGAGCCAATTTCATTAAGTAAGCTAAATTGGTATTTAAAAATTTCATCAGTATTTTTTGTTTTTAATAGCTGCTGATATTGTGGGCTGATAAATGCGTGTTGATAATCAAGATAATCCCCTACAATTGACCCAAGCTTTGGGAGTGAGTCAAAGTGTACCTTTACGTTGATACCATTAATACTTTCGAGCGTTTGCGCCGCTTTATCTGCATATTTAATAGCAGTAGTGCGATCTTGATGCCCCACCAATAACACATGTTGGCGCAACTGTCTTTGCTCAACTTGCTCCGTAACTAAGCGAGTTTCTGTATCTTGTTCAACTTTAAAAATTTGATTTATGTCGGCAATAATTGAAAATGACTTAAAAAGCCACAAATAACTCAAACCAGCTAATAAAGCGAGTAATTGCGCGCACCATAAAAATAATTTAGCGCGGGAGCTTAACGGCATCCATGTCACTTTGACTTAGCTCCTTGCTAATTACCTGCATAGTAATGTGTGTTTCATTATTTTGCTGATCGGTTATCACAATGCTTCGACTTACTTCGTCTTCAGCGCACAACTCAACGCTTGCAAAAAGTAACGCGACGTCAGATAACAACGGGATCAACTTATAGCAGTGAGCATTTAACGTCGTAACGTCCCAGTCAGACTCATCAATTTGACCACTCAATAGCTTAGCCAGTAATTGATTAATTTGCTTGTCTTTAGTCAATACTTGATAGCTTTTTTCGGGATCTGAACGACGATAAATCGCGCTGGGTAGCAGTAATAATTCACTACTAACAGGTAATCTGGTGTGCCAATAAACCTGCTGTTTATAAATCACAAAATGCCCTTGTGATTTAATTTCACGTTTTAAAAATTTAAAATGCTTGGCTTGGCTAAACTCACCTTTGCCTTGGTTTATCTGAAATTGACTAAAATCATTCGCAGATAAACCCGCACTTAAAAGCGTACTTGCACCGAATAGTATTACAACAAGTCTATTCAACATACGTAAGGACTTTGTTAGTAAAAATAGCTGGTGACTCAAACTGTAATTCTTGATCTGGAATATTCAAAGCAACTTGAATTGTGTACGCTTTGGTTAACACTTTATGAGTATCAAGACACTCTATACGATAATCAATTTTTATACGGGTTTCATATTCAACTAAATCTGCATGAATACGAATACATGAGCCAAACACAGCCGATGCTACATACTTTAAGCGCATATCGACAATCGGCCACATATAACCAGATTTTTCCATCGCATTATAGTTATAGCCAATCTTATCAAACAGCGCACAGCGGGCGTCTTCTATGTATTTTACATAGTTACCATGCCAGACAATACGCATTGGATCGACATCATAAAATGGCACGACCATATCAACGGCTGCACTCACTATCGCGGTGGATTTTTTCATATTAACCTTTTACCTTATTGATAAAGTGTCCAACGTTGAGCTTGAATATACTCAATTGTTTGACGTAATAGCTTATCAGTTGGGCGATCTTCTTCTAATAAATCAAAGAAGCTTGCTACATCATCAATCATCGCCTTGATTTCAGGGTTCAGAGCCGATTCATCAATTTCATTGTTAAGTATGCGAATACGAACACCTTGTACTGCTGCTAATAGCGTTGCCGCTAACACTTGCTCAGTTAACTGCAAAATACGTAAACAATCACGCGCTGCAATAGTGCCCATACTCACTTTATCTTGGTTATGACACTCGGTTGAACGCGAAAATACGCTTGCAGGCATTGTTAATTTCAATGCCTCCGCGGTCCATGCAGAACAGCCTATTTGAATCGCTTTAAAGCCATGATTAATAAAGCTACGTTCCCTTGATGCTGCACTTAGATTCGAAGGTAATCCATGGTTCATTTTAACATCAACCATGGTCGCAATTTGACGATCAGCAAGATCAGCTAAATTAGCAACACAGTTTTTCATCGAATCCATCGCCATAGCAATATGGCCACCGTAAAAATGGCCACCATGTAGTACATGTTCGCCAACGCCATCGATAATAGGATTATCGTTCGCGCTATTAAGTTCATTTTCAATCATACTACGAAGCCACGGTAGACTATCTTCTAATACCCCAATAACGTGCGGCGCACAGCGAATTGAATAACGATCTTGTAAACGGTGTGAGTTACGAGGATGTTCAACGTGATTTAAATCTGTTTGAATACGCTTAGCCACATTTTGCTGGCCCTGATGCGGCTTAACACTGAATAAAATGTCATCAAAGTGATTACTGTTTCCTTTAAGAGCAATACTCGCAAGGGCAGTAATACGGGTCATTAAACGACTCGCATACTCGCTACGATCATAAGCTTGGCATGCAAGTGCAGTCATAACCGCGGTACCATTCATAATGGCAAGGCCCTCTTTTGGGCGCAACGTAATTGGCTCTAACCCTTCGGCTTTAAACGCAGCTAATGAGTTAACGATTTTATCTTTATAATAGGTATCGCGTTCACCAATTAAACTACCCGCAACATACGAAAGCGGTGTTAAATCGCCACTTGCACCAACCGAACCTTCTTGTGGTATCACAGGAACAATATCGCGGTTAATCATTTCGACAAGTAGTTTAAGGAGATCCCAGCTAACACCAGAATAGCCTTGAGACAGCGAGGCTAAGCGGCTAGCTAAAATAAGCTTACCCTGTTCAGGCGTGAAAAAGTCGCCCAAACCACAACCATGAAAACGAGTTAAATGCATTGGCAACTCATTAACAAGCGCAAGCGGAATTTCTACAGTGCACGAGTCGCCATAACCAGTAGTTACACCATAAATATGGCCTTCATCTGCTAATAACTTATCTAAAAATGCCACCGCTGAATCAATTTTTTCAGCAAAATGGTCATCGCCAGATAAAGCGACCGAGCGGTTTTCTTTTACAACACTGATTATATCTTCAATTGTTATACGGCCTGCGCCAAATAATAGATGATTTAAATTATTATTGTCCATTTACTGCTTCTCCAGATATTTAGCTAGGCTTAGAATCTTTGTCGGTGGCTTTTTGCCAAAAATTAAAAAAATTGTACCATTGATACGGTGCTTTCTTACAATAAAACTCTAGCCGCTGTGCAAACCTCGTTGCCATAGCTTGAAAGTGCGCTTTGCGTTCTTTGCGACTAACTTTGATAGGATCTGCAAACTTTTCGATGTAGGTTTTATAACGTCCCTGCTCATTAAGACAAAACATTAAAAATACCGGACATTCCATTATCGTTGCAAGTGCAAAAGGCCCTTTACCAAACGCTGCATCTTCACCTAAAAATGGGACTTGGTGTACACTATTAGGGTTATTAACGGAGGTCCTATCTGCAAATATAACAACGGTTTCACCATCATCAATTTTCTGTTTTAACTTAATCGTATCATCCGGGCCAAAGTTATTAATATGAATGAAATTTACCACAGCCTCTTGATTTACTTTTTTTAAAAAATTATTAAATGATGGAGTATGTTCATTATAAGTAATTACATTTAATGGTCGCTTATTATCGCCCATACTAAAAATAGCGCGACAAACCTCCATATTTCCTAAATGGGCACTAAAAATAATAGCGCCTTTAGCTTGTGCTAACTCTTGGTAACCTTCAGGTGTAGCTATTTCAATATCTTTAATATTTACTTTGCCAAGCCATGCATCAAACTTATCTAAAATAGCCATACCAAATGAGAAATACAGTTTAAATCCTTGTTTAAACTTAGCCCACCCGGTGCGTTTACTTTCACCCATACTTGTATTGAGATTATCCAAGTAGTGCCAAATAGCTTGGCGTGATAATCGCCCTGAAACATAAAAATAAAACAAAACGGGCGTTAGTACTATTTTAAACAACCACTTACCAAATACTTTATAAATAAAGACCAGTATTTCAATACCAAATATTGAGCCACGTTCTTTTAACTGTGACCAATGAAAAGGGTTATCTGCAGCGCTTTTATCTGTATTGTTTTCCCCAGAAGCGTTTTTTTGTGACACGTAATAGTCCTATTTGAATTTATTAAAAAGTAGGCGCGGTAAACGACATAACATACCAAATACTAAACGTGTATGCATTTTGGAAATTAACACATTATCATCCCAAACATTAAAGTGTGACACGCCATTTTCAGGGTAATGAACTTTGGTTTTAATGAACTCAACCGGCGTACCTTGCCAAAATATTTTCACCATAACCTCAATATCAAAATCCATTTTTTTACCGAGCGTATTCGTTTTCATCAGTTTTGCGTAGGCTGCTAACGGATAAACCCTAAAGCCACACATGGTATCTTTTAGCTGTAATGATAATGTTTCAATATAAACCCAAAAATGAGTAATAAACCGTCCGTAATAGCGCCCTTTTGAAATAGTCTCATCGTAGATAGGCTGGCCGCTAACAAGTGCTTTAGGTGCTTGTTTAGAACAAGTTATTAACTGCTCAACATCGTTCAAGTCATGTTGGCCATCAGCATCCACTTGAATAGCATGCGTCCAACCAGCTTGGTGGGCATAACTCAGACCTGTTTGAACTGCAGCACCTTTACCGCCATTTTCAGTACGGCGTACCAACGTAACTTGTTTAAATTCACTATCGATTTGTGCAAGCACATCTTGGGTTTGTTGATTACTACCATCGTCGACTAAAATTATTGGCAAGTTAAAATCAACCAGTGCTGCAATGGTGTCATGGATCACTAAATGGTGATTATAATTGGGGATCACAAACCCATATATATCAGTCATCAATACTGGCTCTTATTCATCTTCGAAAACCACTTTACCTGATGCATGCTGACCATGTGAGGAGCTATAGCTAAAGCTATATTTATTCGTTTTAACTTTTTTGAGTTGTAATTGAATTTCGTAATTAGGCCGCACAATAATTTGAAATTTTAACGCATCAACTGAGACCACTTTTTTACAGTCGACATGTAAATATTCATTTAGGTAAAACATCACCCAATCAAGTTGCACAACTCCAGGTAAAATTGCAGCTTGTGGGAAGTGGCCTTGAAAATAATATAAATTTTCAGGGATCGTTAAATTTAATACCACATGCTCAGGACTTTGTTCAACTACATCACAAGCCGGCTTATATACAAAATCAGTCAAACATCGCCTCCAATTGCGCTTTATTAAGTTTACCTTGTGTGTTGTAAGGTAACTGGTCTAAATAACGATACTTTCTGGGTATCACTAAGGGTTCAAAAAATGTCTTTAGATGGCCTTTTAATGCTTGTGAAAACTTAAATTTTCCAAGCCTAGTTAGTGATTTCCTGCCCGCTTCACTAAGAACTAACACAGCGGCTGTTTCTGCGCGCTTATTAATATTATTAAGTAAAAGTACATAGCAATCAGCAACCCAAGCATGCTGATTTATACGCTGCGTAATTTCATCCAATGAACAGCGTTTTTCTTCAATTTTGACAATGCGATCAGCACGGCCTAATAAATTAAACTCCCCAACACCTATTAACTCGGCACGATCATCAGTTTGATACCAATCACCATTAGCCACATAAGGCGATGAGATTATCAGTCGTTGTAACTCATCAAGCTTTAATTTAATTGTAGAAAACACCTGCCATACTGAACTATTATTTTGCTTTCGCCATGCGATACCGCCAGTTTCTGTACTACCTAACACCTCAATAGGTGCATCTCCAAACTGCGCTGTTAACAATTCAGCTGCAAAGCTCTGCAATGGCCCGCCTGATGAAAAAAAAGCATGCAATTTATCTTTAACTTCAACTAACACATTATCTTGTACTAAACGGTGATAGTACGCAGGGCTGCTAATCAAAGTATATTTTTCATTATTCTTTTTACTGCTATTGTTCTGCACAAAATGGAGTAAATTTTCTGGGTAATCAAAGCTCTTTAAACATACATCATGGCCTGCATATAAAGGCCAAAGCACCGTATATAAAATACCATAGATATGTTGATGGGAAACGGTAGCAACAAAGACAGAGTCACTTACTTGTTCACTAAATTGCGCTTCAAGAGCGATAATTTCTAACAGTAGTTGCTCAAATGTCTTATCTATTGCTTTTGGGCTGCCCGAAGAGCCTGAGGTAAAAAACCGTATCGCTGTTTTTTCATCAATATCTAGCTCAGTGTCGGTCACTTCCTTTAATGATGGAGTGTACGTCACCTGTGCCTGCATCAGTTTCGCGTCTCCGGTAAATGCATCGGCATATTCGAGACACTGCGCTAACTGCTCTGGTTGACCATTTTGTGGTAGCACTATTGATTTTTTAGCAACTAATAACGCAAAAAACAATACGCTAAATTGGTAAGTATCAACATCAAATAGTAACCATGTTTTTTCGTTATGAGCCTCAAAAACACGTGCATGAGCAACAACTTGCTGTTGCCATAAAACATAGTCATGATTTTCGCAGTAAAAAAAAGTATTATTTATCGGCCATTTCATGGGGTTTATTTTTTGCCTTTTGCCATTTTCTGATTATTAGTTCTACAGCCATTAATAACCCCATCAGTAAATATGATACTAGGCCATTATAAGTTAACCATACTGTTGGGTTTGGGTGAAATACCGTTGCCGTTGCGATCAAACCATTTAGTACAAAAAAACCACACCAAACTTTTGTCACTGTTCGAGTATAACGTTTACCATTTTCATCAAGGTTCTCAAACCGACTCGCAATGATCTCTACGACACTAGGAGGACGATAAAGTGAATATAAAAACACCACTAAAAAGCAGCTATTGATAACCACTGGATAAAACTTTAATGCTAATGCAGAGTTTGCAAATGTTGCAAAAAGTAATAAGCTAAAACCACACGCTGTCACTATTTTAACATGGGGTATGGCCGCTTTATTATCTTTAACTAACCAGTATCGCACAACGATAACAAGCGCAAATACACCACCTACAAGTGCGGGATCACTGAATTGCAAACCAAAGTACACTGCAAATGGATATGCTAAAAGTAATCCTGCAAGCAACGCTTTATTCATTAACCGTCAGCTGTCATTAACTTTTCAACGGCATCAATTACATCTTGAACTGTTCTAACTTGTTTAAAGTCGTTTGGTTCGATTTTTTTACCCGTTTGTTCACGTAACTTAACCACTAGATCTACTGCATCAATGCTGTCTAAGTCTAAGTCTTCATATAAACTTGCTGTTCGGGTAATATCGGCGGCATCTATTTCAAAATATTCTTGCAGAATTTCGCTTAACATTGCAAAAATTTTATCACCGTTATTCATGTTTTCATTACTCATAGTTGCTTCCAAACAATGCAGCTGTTACTGCAAAAAATTATGCCCGTGTTGAGGCTATAAAGTCACACAAGGTTTTGACCGAATAAAAGTGCTTTTTACTGTCATCGGTATCTCCATCAATTTTTACGTCATACGCTTTTTTGATAGCAACACCCAGCTCTAGCGCATCAATTGAGTCAAGCCCTAAGCCATCAACAAACAGCGCCTCGTCATCGTTTATATCGCTAGGCTCAATATCTTCTAAATCTAATGTTTCAATAATTAGTTGTTTTACTTCTGTGCTTAGATCACTCATATTTCAATTTTTCCTCGTTAAAATAAGCTTGTAAGTCCCGCGTAAGTTGCCTAACTGTATTAGTAATTTGTTCACCTTGTAAGTAAGGCTCGATCAAGTAAACAGGCAAAACCCGCATTTTAAAGGTAAAGCGTCTGTCAGTCACCTGATACCACTTTTGTCCTTTGGTTAAAGTGACGGGGTTTACATCAATTAATACCGGCAACATATCAACCTCTGTCCGAAGTGCGATATTTGCAGCGCCACGTTTAAACTTTAATGCTGTTGCGGGTTTCGTTCTTGTGCCTTCAGGAAAAACAATTAAGTTACTCCCACGTGCAAAACTTTGTCGACACTGACCTAAAAAGTAATCAGGATCGGCGTCATTATTAATATAACCCGTGGCTTTCACAACCCCTTTTAAAAACGGGTTTTTCCACAAATCAGCTTTCACCACACAATCTGCATTGCGCACTATCGATATAAGTACCACAACATCAATTAATGACGGGTGATTGGCAATAATTAGCTGCCCTTTAGCACGTTTAATGGTATCAAGCTTATCTATATCCAAGCGTAATATTCCAACCAAACGCATATAGCCAACAAAAAATTTAAATGAATAATGTACAGCCGTGCGAGCAGCTTGGTTTCGTTGATTAATATCGCGATAAAGTAAACGTTGTATTGAAAAAACCAAGATAGATAGCACTAAACCGCCGCCACTAAATAATGCAAAAGCACTTCCCGTAGCAATAACCCGATATACTTTTATGAACTGCGATTTCATGTGCGTGTAAGCTGCCATTGATATCGCTTAGAAGCGGTATTTAATTGTTCATGATTGGAAAAGTAAAAAGCTAGAAAATCCAACGCCTGTAGTCGAGAATTTTCAGACTCTTTTTGTTGTGTGTGGCTTTTAAAATCTACACTATAGTTACTTTCTTCAGCGTTACTTGCTTCTATCAATAACCCAACGGCCACGTTATCAGCAGTTTGCTGTACATATTTTTGATATTGCTCAGGAACGGCTTGGTCGCTATATACATAAAGAATTCGTTGATAGCCATAAGAATACAGTTTAGATACTGCATCAATTAGCCCCATAAAAAAGCTATCTTCACCTGCAGAAACAGCCGATAAGGGCGCTTTATTTCCGGTATAAATACTAAATAACCCACCCACTGCATTATGAACTGACAAACCAAAGTGTGTAGGAGATAATGCGTCTTCACTGGCTACATCAGCAATAAGTTTACTGGTTTTATGTAAATCGCCATGGCGGGAGGAAAATACACTCGGAATATTGCCTTGAAAAGGTTCACTAGCCCCTAACGCGCAGTGTAATGTTAATTTTGCAAAAGGACTTAAGCGCCTACGCTGCATCGCAGGAACTTGCTTTAATTCAGGAAGTGTTAACGTTTTAGGTTCTAAATCACCCGTTTTTGAAAATGCTTGCCAATCTTCAGGACTTGACTTTTCGTCGCCCCAAGCGATGCATTGTTTTATGACAAATTTCAACGTAATAATCCTTATTACAAAGGTGATGACAAAAAGAAACTAAATTCTACAGTTGAGCTTGTGTTGATTCAAGAAAAACCCTCACTTGCCCCCACGTTCGCTGAAAAAACCATCACTTGCTATTATTTTAACCTTACATTGACGCTTTTTTGCATCTTCTTGCCACTCCAACATGATTGCTTGATCGACGATTTCTGCGTCCATATCAGTTTGTGCTAAGAACTGGTTTTTCGTCATTGCGTCTTTACTACTACCTAAAAATACATTTGGACCCGTAATTGAATAAGCACTTGCAAGATAGTAATTAGCAGCATTGCCAACACTTGCTACAAAACTAAGTGGCTTAATAGCGTTTTTATTTTTTACATCAATTAGCATTGACTGCATAAGCTCACTTGAAAAATAATCAGCGCAGCTATATAAACCGCAAGACTTACTTAATGTTAAATTTCCCTTCGCTCTATACACGGCCAATAAAGCAATTAATGTAAAGGTATCCATTCTACGAACGGGTAAAGCCGTTTCTTGTTTTATAAGGAGCCTAAGGCTTTTTATATCTTGGGACTTATCAATACTTACTAAACTACTTGCAAGCTCTTTCATTTATAACCCCTTATAACGCTGCAACACTAACGCAGCATTGTTACCGCCAAACCCAAAGTAATTGAACAAAAGTGTATCAACGTCTGTGAAATCACTTTTTTGATAAAACGGCCACATTAACTCATCACTATTTTTAGTGTACTCAGGCAATACATAATTTTTTTGTTCTAAGCACTGAGCAAACAATGCAATTTCAATTGCACCACATGCACCAAGCGTATGCCCGGTAAATGGTTTGAAAGCAATAATGGGTGGTTTTTTTTCAGAAAATAAAGTTCGTAATGCATTACACTCTGCATCATCATTACCAAGTGTCGCTGTGCCGTGAACCTTAATTAAGTCTATCTGCTCGACTGTGATCTTTGTTTGTAATAATGCATCCGTAATCACTTTTGCAATATGACTGCCATCTTCTTGTGTCATTGTTAAGCTATATGTATCACATGCGGATGCCCCGCCGAGTATTTTTAATTGGCATTGCGTTTGTGCTGAAGCTGATAAGTATAATGCTGCAAGCCCTTCGCCAAGCACCAAGCCAGAACGCTGTTTAGCAAATGCTGTAAGTCCTTTTTGGCTAATTAAGTCGAGCGATTTAAACCCCTCAACAGTCAGAGGGTTATAAAATTCACAGCCAATCACCAACGCGTTGTTTATTTTGTTTTGGGCTATTAAACGTGTGGCATATAAACATGCATTAGCACTGGCAGTACAAGCGGTGCTAAAAGTAAATTCCAGCTCATTCAAACCATAACGCTCAACCAAAGCTTCACTAATTTTGTCTGTAGTTGAGAGCCATAACTCATTCTCTTCACCGACATCAACAGCACTAATATCTAATGATGTAGATCCGAGAAAAAGATTTGTTTGTGCACGTTCTGCCTCAGTTAATTGCAGTTTATTAAAAAGCGGCAGTAATAAAGCATCAAAATAATCTAAAATGCCAGAAAAGTTACTACTGTCAATATCGTCTTGGAATGATTTAAACGTTACAGAATCGCCCTCAGCAGTCATCACATGGTTGTTTTTGCTGATGGCTAAAGGTGCGCACATGACTTCACTGGCATTTAAATATACATCCCGTAACGTCATTACTTAGCTCGCTCATTAACGATAAAATCAACAATTGTATCAATTGATTGTAAGTGTTTACGCGTTTCTTTAGAGCCTTCGACCTTAATGCCAAAATGCTCTTTTAAAACTAATGACAATTGTAATGCATCCAGTGAGTCTAAATTGATTCTTGATTTACTACCAAATAATGGCTCTGAGTCAATAATGTCTTCTGGTGCAAAATCATCTTCTTTGTCACACTCAGTGATAATCAGCTGCTTTAATTGTAATTTCATTTCGGCTAGCTCCATGTCAAATTCCTCATTTTTTTATTAAATGTCCATAATGCGGCAGCAAAACATAACAATGAAAATCCCCATAGTAATGCGCTATGTTGCCAAAAGCTGTGTTCAATAGATTCATTCATCAATTGCCTTAATAACTGTGCAGACCAATACATAGGCGAACCTTCAGCAAGAATAGCCAAGTTAGCGGGCATAATTTCAAGAGGCACCATAAAACCGCTCAACGCAGCTAAAATAATATTTACTCCTCCACCCACAACAATTGCTTGCTCGTAGCTTGACACTAAACTTGCCAATAATAATGCAAATGCAATGGCAGCAAAACTCACTGTAATAAAAGTAAATAGGCTATAAGGCAAACTATGTAGTGGCAATAAAGGTAAGTCTAAACAATAAGGTATAACTATACAGCCAATCAATGCTAGCAAACCTGTTTGTAGTAAACTAACTAACACGTAAGCGCAGGCTTTATTATAAAAGTAACGCGCCATACTAATAGGGTATGTTTTAAGCCGTACTAACGTGCCATTATTGCGCTCATTAATGAAAGTAAGTGAAATAGGTAATACAATAAAGTAAATACCAAATACCCACCATGCAGGCACACTATTAAGCGCAGGATTGTGTAATGCTTTTTCAGGTGCTTTGGCAAGTAAATAATCAACATCGGATGCCGCAGTAACTAATTTTATTTGTTCATCCAGTACTAAATCGGCATCTAAATCTCCGGTATCTAGCATGTATAAATACAACTTTAGTTGCGCCAAACTAGCTTTTATTTTTTCACGCATCAGTAGTCGTGTTTGCGGGGCAAGTTCATCATTAATAATAAGCTGTAACTGACTAGTGCCTTGTCGCATTAAAACTTGCTGATCAAAATGTGGGGTGATCGTTAAGCTGCTGGTTGGCTCATCAAGGTGCGTTTGGTTGCTTATACTAAAGCCTTGAGCCTGCAGTAATTTAGCAATAACTTGGCTGTGCTCACTATGATTCATCCCTTTAATTGTAAGCTGTAAATTTTCCTGGATAGTTTGCTGTGATTGGCTACTTGCCATCGTCATGATCACCATAAATACTACTGGCATCAATAACAGTACAGCTAAGCTATGCAGGTCATTGGCAATTAAACGTGCTTCTTTTTTAAGGGTGTGAATTAACATTCCAGCTCCAGAAACAACGAGCGATAAAGTTGCTCAATATGGCTGTCTGAAAACCTAAGTTCTTTAATTTCATGGCTTAGTTGACTAAGTGCTGAAAACAGAACGCTCAGTTGCATGCTATCACTGACAGTTATTTGATACTGATTCTGTGCCAAGGCGTTAATTGACAAGCTATCAAGTTGCTCACCAAAAAGTGCCGTTTGATTTGCTGATAACTTATTAAACGTGATGAAACTTAGCGATAAGGACGTTTTTTTAATTTGTTCATTGGCAACGACTTTACCATTACGTAAAAATAATACATCGTCACATAACTGCCCAACTTCGTGTAATAAGTGAGAGGTATACACTAAGGTTTTACCTTGGCATTTAAGCTCAAGTAATAAGGCGATAATAGCATCCCTTGAAAGGGGATCAATGCCAACCGTAGGTTCATCTAAAAAGATAATGTCAGGCTGTTTACTCAGCGCTATTGCAATATTTAAACGACGTTTAAAGCCACCCGATAACGTTCCAGCCCTTTTATTCGCTACCGTTTCAAGGCTGCATGAACTTATTGCAGAATCAATATACTGGCTATGCAATCGGCGATTTTTTTCACTAATTGACACAAAAAAAGCTAAATTATCGTAAACACTCAGTTCATTATAAAAAGCGAAGTCTTGCGGCACTAACGCCACTTTTTGTGCGATAGCTTGTTTTGTCGTAAGTAATGGGTAAGAAGGGTAGGCTAGGCGCCCTGCTTGTGGCTCAAGTAAACCTGTCATTAAAGAAATAAGTGTTGATTTACCTGCACCATTAGGCCCTAAAATAGCTGTACAGCTGCCTTTTTTCAAAGTTAGCGACACTGTATCTATATTCAAGTTTTGGCTATTTTTATAGCCAAAACAGACTTGCTCAAGTGCCAGCATAACTGAAGCTACTGTCGCCATAATACTGCCTGCCTCATTGATATCTTCCTTGTTATAGTCATCGTTAGCCTATAAGTTCTGAGCAAGGGTAAATGCCTCACCTATAGCACGCTGTAAATTTAGCTTTTCTGCATTCAACGCGCCACCAATATAACTCACAGGTATTGATAATTCAGTAATTTGCTGATGATAATCTGGCATTACTGACTGTTGGCCACTACAAATAACAATATGATTTACATCTAGCAGCTTAGGTCTATCTCGCACCTTTATATGTAAACCTTGCTCGTCTATTTTTTGATAGTTGACAGCAGACAACATTTTCACCGCTTGATGTTTTAAATGTTCGCGGTGTATCCAACCTGTAGTTTTACCCAAATCAGCGCCGTGTTTACGCAGCTTGCGTTGTAACAAATAGACTTCGTTTGTAACAGCTTTCACAGCTTTAGCTTTCACCCCACCAGGGACTGACGCGCTTAAGTCGATTCCCCACTGGTCTGTAAAAGTATCATTCACACTGTTTCTTTTTTGTTGCTGATTTTGTTGTGCTTTGTCATTCGTTATAAATGTTGCAACATCAAAACCAATACCACCAGCGCCAATTATGGCAACTGTACCATCAATTGATACGTCACCATTTAATACTTGTTGATAACCAACTACATTCGTCCGTTCAACACCATTTATATCAGGGGTTATGCCTTTCACGCCTGTGGCAATAATGCAGTGATCAAATTGAGTTAACGCAGCTATATTTGTATTTGTTTGCAGCTTTATACATACATCAAGACTTACCAACCGGCTATTAAAATAACGCAGTGTTTCTTTAAACTCTTCCTTACCCGGTACATTTGCAGCTAACAACAACTGCCCGCCTAATTGACCACTCTTTTCAAACAAAGTAACTAAGTGGCCTCGCTCAGCGGCATAAATTGCACATGCCATACCTGCTGCGCCACCGCCAACTATCGCGATGTTTTTTACACTGTTTGCGCTAAGCCTTGGCATTAATGTTTCATTGCAAGCCCGCGGATTAACGATACACGAGGCCGGTAGATTTACAAAAATATTGTCTAAGCAGGCTTGGTTACAAGCGATACACGTATTTATTTGCTCGCTGCTATTTGATAGTGCTTTAGCAGCAAATTGACTATCAGCTAAAAATGGCCGAGCCATAGAAATAAAGTCAGCATGCTCATCTTTTAATAGCTGCTCAGCAACCTCAGGTGTATTTATGCGATTACTCGTTATAACAGGCACCGAAACTGCCGCTTTTAAGCGTTGACTTAATGATGAAAACAAGGCTCTTGGCACACTGGTAGCAATTGTAGGAATACGCGACTCATGCCAGCCAATACCTGAATTAAGCATATCCACGCCCGCTTTTTCAAGGCCATGTGCCAATTGAAGTACTTCATCAAAGGTACTGCCATCAGCGACTAAATCGAGTAACGATAATCTAAATATTAAAATAAAATCAACGCCAAGAGCCAGACGTACCTGCTTCACAATTTCTATTGCAAAACGGATACGGTTTTCATAGCATCCCCCCCACTCATCAGCGCGTTTATTGGTGGCTTTGACTATAAACTGGTTTATTAAATAACCTTCTGACCCCATAATTTCAACACCATCGTACCCTGCTTGCTTAGCAAGGCGGGCACACTTAACAAAATCAGTAATTTGTTTTTCAATTTGCTCTGCGGTTAACTCTTTTGGTGTATAAGGGCTGATTGGCGCTTGTATAGCAGAGGGGGCGACTTGATCACGATGAAAACCATAACGCCCTGCATGCAATATTTGCATGCAAATTTTAGCGCCGTGTTTTTTTACTTCACCAGTAATAAGTTTATGTTGTTCTACACCACGCTGAGAATCAAGAACACTTCGGTTAGGTGCCAAAATACCTTCTGCGTTTGGCGATATTCCGCCGGTAATAATCAACCCCACTTGACCTTTTGCGCGCTCGCCATAAAATGCGGCTAAACGCTCAAAACCTTGGGGTAACTCTTCTAAGTTTGTATGCATAGAACCCATCACCACACGGTTTTTAAGTGTAGTAGAGCCTAGATTAAAAGAGGTAAACAACCGACTAAATGACATACAAGCAACAAAACAGTGAACAAAACCGCGCTAGAGTAGCAAGCTTTAATTATGACTGCAAAGCTTACCGTGCGTTTTTAGCGGGGCTTTTGCATGATATGCGCATTTAGCTTTTCTTATGAACAAAGTTAAACAATTTGTGCTTGTTGTCTAACCGGCACGGTACTATGATTAGTGAAATATTTGATAACAAAATGTTTTAATTAAAAATATTCGCTACTTTTAAAATTATACAAGGAATGATTATGTACTCACTCAAACCATTAATTCTAGGCATCAGCCTAATGGCTCTTTCAAGTTCTGCATTTGCACTTACTACACCTGAACAACGTGATTACGACCGACTTGCATCGGGCAACATCAGTGAAATAAAAAAAGCGGCTCAATCTATTGTGGCAAATAACACATCAAACTCAGAAGTATTAGATCTTGTTGCTGAGTATGTTGTTCAAAATTACCAAAATGCACCTGATTATAAGCTAGACACGATTGCTTGGGCATGTCGTGCATTAGGAGAAACTGGCAGCGCTCGCTATCGCGAGTTATTATCAACAATTGTAGAAAGTGATGCCCATAAAAAAATTCGTAAGTATGCTAAAAAATCATTAAAACAACTTCCTTCAACACAACAAGCCCAATACGTCCCTGGAGCAATTGATTTAGTAAGCCTAAAAGGCACTAATTCATCTAATGCACCAGCACTTAGCGGTAACGATAAAGACTTATATGATATTGCGAGTGGCAACTTAATTGAAATCAAATTAATTGCGCAAAAAACAACATCAAGTGGAATCCCAACTCAGCAAATTGGCGATACACTTGCCGAATATTTTGCGCAAAATTACAAAACCAAAGAACAGCATAAATATGACACCTTGGCTTGGATTTGTAAGGGGCTAGCAACAGATAAAAACGGCCGTTATAAAACATTAATTGAAGATGCCGAAGAAAATAGCCCCATTCGTGCAGTGCGTAAACATTGCCCAGATGAAATAGACGGTAAGGGTCCTTATTACCAGTCAGGTAATGTTGATCTAGCAAAAGTTAAAAAACAGTTTTTATAAAACTATAAAAATTCATAGCGCCGTTATATTTATCAGGTATAAACTTATCAACGGCGTTTTTTATTATTCACTTTTATTTTAATATCCATACTATCAACCAACTCAAACACACTATCTTCTGGCGCTGGTTGACCAAACATTAAGTTAGGGTTATTTGAAAAGCCAACGGGCTCTTTAGGTACTGTATTAGCAGCTAAATCTAATGCTCCATTACCATTTAAGTCTTGAAAAAAACGTACACAATAAGTTCCTTGAGATAGATTGCTCACACTCTGACGTACCACATTTTCTGTTATATCAACTTGCTTAACTGTCAGTACTGGTAATTGTTCCCACTTCAGCTGAGCATTTGCACAATCAAGTACCTGAAAGTGTAAAACGCCTTCAACCTGTTTAAATTTAGCAAACGATATATTTAGCGTTTCAGTAGCCCCCGCAGCGCTTAGACAGCTGTGAAATAACAGTACTGCTGTAAGTATCACTCTTTTTTTCATAATCTACTCCTTCGTTAATGGTTTGAGTGCTGAAATAGAGGTATAATAGCGGACTTTTAGGAAGTTAGAAAAGGTAAAGGATGCGCAAAGTCCTGGTTATTCATTATTCACAAACGGGTCAACTCACTAAAATTGCAAATTCAATTGTTGCGCCGCTGCAAGCGCAGGGTGATATTACGGTTGATTATCTAAATTTAAAACCGAGTGAACCATACCCATTTCCGTGGCCGTTTTTAACCTTTTTCCATATTTTCCCCGAATGCGTAAAAATGACGCCGCAACCAATGGATCTTGTAAAAACAACCCATGACGATTACGACTTAATCATCTTAACTTATCAAGTTTGGTTTTTATCTCCTTCATTACCCATATCTTCGTTCATGCAATCTGAACAAGCAACTAAGCTACTCAATAATAAACCTGTTATTACTGTCATAGGTTGTCGTGGTATGTGGCTAAGCGCGCAAGAAAAAATGAAACGATTGCTGAAAAACGTTAATGCTAAATTGATTGATAATGTGGTACTCAGTGATGAATGTGGTACCGGTTTCAGCTTTTTAGCGACTCCGCTTTGGATGTTTTCTGGTAAAAAGAAACCCGTCTCATGGGTGCCTGCAGCGGGTGTCGCAGATCATGAAATAAAAGCAGCCAGTCGCTTTGGTATTGCAATAAAAAAAGCACTCATGGATTTACAGCCGTCACAAACCTTACAGCAATCTGTATTGAAGGGACTAGGGGCTGTGAAGATAAATGAAAAGTTTATTGCAAGCGAACGGGTTGGCCAACATAGCTTTAGGATTTGGAGTAAAATCCTCACCACACTTGGCCCAATACATTCTACACGCCGTAGTTGTGGGCTATTGCTCTATGTGCTATTTTTGCTGACCTTAATTATTACCGTGGTACCTATTACTGCGATAATAAAAAAATTGATTGCCCCCTTAACTAAAAAAAGAATAGCTAAGCAAAAAGCTTATTTTGCTGAGCCATCTGGAGAGTAGTTTTACGTTATGGAAAATGCTGTATACATAAACAACTTACATGCTGTGCTACCTAACAACCCTGTAAGTAATAAAGAAATGGAAGTCGTACTAGGTGAAGTTGGTGGGCAACGCTCTCGAGCAAAGCCTGTCATATTGCGTAGTAACCAAATTAAGAACCGTTACTACGCAATTGATCCACAGACTGGCGAGTATAATTACACGAACGCTTCATTAGCTGCTGATGCTGTGCGTGGCTTATTTACTGCAAATAGCACGCAGCTAAGTCAATTAGACTGTTTGGTGGCAAGCACATCTATGGCTGATCAAATTATGCCTAATCACGGTGTAATGGTTCATGGCGAACTTAAAAACCCCAGCCTTGAAGTAATATCAACCGCAGGTATTTGCTTATGCGGTATGACCGCGCTTAAGTACGCTTACTTAAATGTTAAAGCAGGCGAAAGTCAGCACAGCGCGGTGGTTGCCAGTGAGCTTGCGTCAAACGTTATGCATTCACGCAACTTTAGTGCTGAAAGCGAACACAAAGTAGAAATGCTAAACCAAAAACCCGAGATTGCTTTTGAGAAAGACTTCCTACGTTGGATGCTTTCAGATGGTGCTGGCGCTGCGTTATTAAGTAATAAAGCCAATGAAACGGGCCTGTCTTTAAGCATTGATTGGATAGACATTACTTCCTATGCTGATCAACTAGAAGCCTGTATGTATGCTGGCGCTGAAAAAATTGATGGCGAGCTAAAAAGTTGGACACGCTATGACTCACAAACGCGCGAACAACAATCAATCTTATCAGTAAAGCAAGACGTAAAGCTGCTTAACGAGAATATTGTTAAATACACAGTTGAAGATGCTCTGAGTAAAATAATAAAAAAACGTGACATTACCCCCAGCGATTATGATTTCTTTTTACCTCATTATTCGTCTGGGTATTTTCGGGAACGGTTATTTGAAGGTTTAAGTAACATCGACTTTGAAATACCATTTGAGAGATGGTTTACCAACTTAACTGAAAAAGGCAATACCGGCTCCGCTTCTATCTTCATTATGCTTGATGAGTTATTTAAATCGGGGAAATTAACCGATGGCCAAAAATTACTGTGTTACGTACCCGAAAGCGGACGATTTTCAAGTGCCTTTATGCAGTTATCTGTCGTTGGCAAATAGCCTGAGTACGCTATGAAAAAACAAGAAGTACCGCAAGATAATAGTAAAAGTTACCAAGGCCAAAACAAGCTTGTGTATGCCGTTGATGACAGCGGCCATTACCAAGGCGTAAAGTCATCAGGATGGGATGTCGAAAGTTTTGCAACCCAGTTAGCTGTTGACGATTTAAACCAACAAGCCAACGAGGCGCTTGAACAAGCACTACTTGGTGAAGTATCACCATTGGCCTACCATATGTTAGCTCGGCGTTTTGATATTCCCACACTTGCTGGTGCCAGTGGCTTTTTTCAGTGGCAAGTCAAACGCCATTTACGTCCAGCGATCTTTAATAGATTATCCGATAAAAAAATTAACCGATATTGCGACGCACTCAAAATGAGTCGTGACGCACTTTTTTCATTGCCTTCAAAATAACGAACCTTTCATGCCAGACATTATTTTAGCCATAAACCATCAACAATCTTCACATTGTGAAACTGGTGTAATAGCCACTTTATTACAAAGTAAAGGTATCCCGATGAGTGAGCCGATGGCATTCGGCCTTGCCTCAGCCCTTACTTTTGCTTATTTACCGTTTGTAAAAATAAATGGAATGCCATTAATCGCTTACCGTATGCCACCAAAAACCATTATTAAAAAGGTCTGCAAAAAGCTCAATATTGAACTGCAAAGCCGTAAATTTTCAAATCCAGATGCCGGTATGCGCGCGCTTGATGACGAACTTGCCAAAGGTAATTTGGTTGGCTTGCAAAGCTCTGTGTATTGGTTACCGTATTTTCCTGAAGATATGCGTTTTCATTTTAATGCCCATAACCTCATTGTTTACGGTAAAACGGCACAAGGGGATTACTTAATTAGCGATCCAGTATTTGAACACCCTGTTACTTGTCCGTACGATGATTTAAAAAATGCTCGTTTTGCAAAAGGCGCCTTAGCAGCAAAAGGCTTAATGTACGTTATTCGCTCAGTACCACCACAAACAAACTTAGCGCAAGTAATTAAGCCTGCGATTAAAAAAACAGCTAAAATGATGAATGGTTTAGTATTGCCTTATTTTGGTTTAAAAGGCATCCGCCATATGGCAAAGCAAATACGCCAACTTGATAAAAAATCACCTAAGTATGCACGCCTTTACTTAGCCCATATTGTCCGCATGCAAGAAGAAATAGGCACGGGTGGTGCTGGGTTTAGGTTTATGTATGCCAGTTTTTTAGAGCAAGCAAGCGAGGAAACTAACACACCGGCTTTGAAAGAGTGTGCGCAGCATACAACGCAAGTAGGTGATTTATGGCGTGAGTTTGCTATGCAAGCCGTTAAATACTGTAAAAAGCGAAGCGATGTCACCCTTGACGATATAGCTACCAAGCTTGAAGAGGTTGCAGAGCAAGAAGCCAAACTTAGTAAGTTATTACAAGCGGCTATCGTTTAACAATTTGGATCTGCCAAACAAAAAAGTCACCCACCGGTGACTTTATCAGTATAAGATTATCTGCTAGATATTATCAGCTAGCTGATAAGTTCATAGTCATTATTTAGCACACTCGCTGTGCCACCTACTATGTCTGTTAACGACAGCTCATTAATTAATTCTAAGCCTTTCGCTTGTTGCTCGTCGCTAAGCGGTACATAAGGGAGCCTAAATACCGATTTAACAGCGCCGGTCATTATTAACGCGGTATTAATTGCTATCGGGTTAGGCTCGCAAAATAACCAGTTCATTAATGGCTGTAATGACGCGTTTAGCTGATCATTTTGGGTGTCCATTAATTGACGATATAACCCAGGAATTAAGTTAGAAGTGACCGAGATAACGCCATGCGCATTGTATTTATGACGTGCATCATGCGCTTCGTCGTCATTGCCTGACCAGCAAGCAATACCCTGCTGCTCATAATGTTTGATACGTTCATTATCACCGCACTCTTTAACGCCAATGAAATTTTCGTGCTCTGCTAGCGGCTCAATAATATCAGGGGTTAAATCTTGCCCTGTACGCCCTGCTACATTGTAGATAAATGCTGGGCCAATTGCTAATAGGCGCTTAAAGTGCTCTTTCACGCCAGCAATAGATGTACGTCCATAATAAGGGTTGATTTGCAACGCTGCATCCATACCACTGGCAAAACCATACTCGGTAGCTTTAATCGCTTCACGCGTGTTGTTACTACCAGTATTGCCAACAATCACTAATTTATCTGAATATTTATTAACACTGTGCGCTATCAGCATTAGGTGTTCTTCCCAGCTCATTAACTGGCCTTCGCCTGTGGTTCCGCCCACGACAATACCGTCAACACCACTGGCTATTTGCTGCTCGACTAAAAAGTCATAGGTTGCAAGGTCAATTTCACCCGTTGATAAGTAAGGGGTTTTAATTGCGGTAATAAGACTTGCTTGTTTAATTTGTTCTAGGCTGCGCATAAAAAAATTATTCTTTAAAAAACATGCGTTATTTGTACCACAAACGTTGATATTTTGGGAGTATTGACACGCAATAAATAAAAAACTTGAGAAAAAAGTATACTTAGTCCAAAATAAACAACTGTATAAATTAACAGTGCTTTATGTGAGTTGAGTCATTATGCGTTTATCTAAATTTTTAGCTACCTACTTTTACACCGCAGAAGAGCTTTGCCATGCATTAGCTATAGATGAGGAAACGCTTTTACACTGGCAACAAAGTAGTTTATTTCCAAAACCCAGTTATTGTATTCAAAGTCAGCTTGAGTGCAGCTCTTACTCAGGCATATATCAGTGTGAAGAGTATGATGATTATTACCCACGAGGCAGCGTTAATTGGGGGCAGCACCTACTTAAGCATAAAGTTGACTCTTCAAGCCAAGCATTTAACTATTTTGCTCAGCACTATAGCTCTCAGCTTACGAAGCTAACACAACAAGGCTTTGCCATAAGTGAAGATCTATTTGGCAGTGAGATTGAGGAGCACTTACAACAAGTGTGGCAACAATTTTTGTGTAGCAAGTATGGCGTATTGACCCAAAATGGCTTAATAGAAGAGATAGTCCAACTTGATATAGCCAAACTTCTCATTGACGACATCACAGAACTAAGAACCAAAATCGGGCTCGACCAAGAAGAGCGTCAAGCACTACATAAAGCATTAAAACTGATTAACCGCGCACTAAGCCATGGCACCGGCCACGAAGGAAAGAACACCCTACGGCATCGCTATATTGACGACGTAGTCAGTAAATATGATTTATCCGTAAAGTGATTTTAATCAACATCTAGTTGTATATAAATGTACTAGTTCAGACTTGATCTGACAGTTCCCCATTTTTTAATCGGTGACTGTCTGTCTAGATTTGAGATAAATTTTTCAATGCTTTGTAAATGTAACGGTGAGGGGAAACTTCGCCTTTTAGAAATCAAATGGTAATCCCCCCGAAAAATAATTGCTTAATTAACACTCCAATTTAGGCTTTAATAAAACGTGGCTTATCTGTCGTTGCAATCTATGGGGGGTGTGCTAAAAGCGCGCTACACGGAATATTACTGACAGTGATTTTACGCTTATTGCTCGACTAAAAAGGCACTTTTTAAAGTTCAACTTAAAAATTGATAAATAAGAGGAGTTTAAATTGTGGTAATAAGACTTACTTGTTTAACTTATTCTAGGCTGCGTATAAAAATAATTATTTAAAAACATGCGCTATTTGTGCCACAAACGTTGATATTGCATGCCTTATTGTTGACTATATAACTGAACTTATAACCAAAACTCATTTGAGCCAAGATAAGCGCACCACCTTGCCCCAAGCAATGGAACTACTTAACAGCGCTAAGCTATGGCGCAGACCATGAAAAAACAGACATTGCGTGCCCGCTGTATTAATGCGGCTTTACTAAAGTATGACTTATCGATTAAGTAGTACCAATTAAGAAGAGACATAGGAATAAGAAGCAGCGATACCTATATAAAAATGAGGCTAGATTAGCCTCATTTTCTAAATAAAGATTTAAAAATCATTCAACAATATCGCTTTGTATAATCTAAAGCTATTGTGCTGACCTTAAAAGATTTATCTCTTTGTTGTTGTCTTTACTATAAGCATAGAGACTGTATATTTTCCAAGTGTGATCTTTGTAAGCTTCTAAGTAGATGTCAGCGTCACCCTTTGGGCCGCTAATTGAGTACTGCAGCGCGATATCACCTTGTGAGCCTGATGTTTGAATATCACCAGTAACGAAGAAATCGACTTCAATTGGCTGACCTACAAGCTCAATAACCTGTTCATTTTTAGATACAATAGCCACCGATTGATCAAACGCCTCTCCTTTGAGCGCGCTACCAACAATACTAAAAACCCCAACAAAAAGTAAAGGCATGATAACAACAAATAGAATTAATCCTGTATTACGCCACATTTTTTGGATTCTTTGAAAATGTTCGACACTTTGCCATTTGTTATTTCGCCACGCCCATTCATTTCCTTTAAAACCAAGTATAAAAAACATCACTAAATTTACAAAGGGTATAAGTATAAGTAACGCGATATATGTGTTGTTACCCACTCCCCAAATCCAATTTAATAAACATGCTCCCCAGTTCCACCCTTTAATTTGCGGTGGTATTGTTGAATTTTTACCTTCACCTGAAATATAGTGTTGTTCTTCCATATAAAAAAGACCTAAAAGACTTTGTATTCTAATATGGGCCAATAGTAGCGAATAAAGAATTGTCCGTAAACTGTATAAAGAAGCCACTTAACTTACGATACGATTCTTCACTTAATAGCTGTAGCTAAAAAAATAATTACGTTATTTTACTTAATGCACTTTTAAATTTAATTGCTGATCTATTTTTAGCGCTTAATCAATTAGATAGCTTAGAGCGTATTGACTTTTTAAGGTTAAAACCTGTTCAATCTCAAAAAATAAGCACACCCAAGTTTCATTCTTTTGTATTTAAGACAATAATAATATCTAAAGGCCCCTGCCTTGAACAAAAATTTCTTTAATGGTGGGACTGCAGAGTTTTTCCTTGCTCAGAAATGTAATTTTTTTGCTGCATAGTAAGTACCGTCCAATGTCAGCTTAATAGTTAACAATTGCTATAATATCAATGCGTTATTAGGAGCAACACTAACGACTAAATATATGCTTATAAACCCTATAAAACCCAAATAAGTATTCACCCGTGACGTTAGACATATTGAACGGCTACTTTACCAAAATGCCCTTTACTCACTTTTGTCTAGTACATTTATAACGGTTGGTGAGTCACTATCTTTGACTATAACTCGCTGTAATGACCAACCAAAAAACTCGTTCCTCACAATAACTTGTACCTGCACACTACCTTTAAAGCCAGAGGCATAATAAAAAAATGCCCTTTCACCAGGCGTATCAGTATGTTGATAGTCATCAAGAATATGAGTTAATGCAACTTCAAGCCTTGGCCCTGTGATTTTAATTACATTTGGATTCTTTCCAAGAACATTATAAGATTGCTTAAAAGCATCCATCTTGTACATATTAGAAATATAGTTGTATGACAATGTCGTAATAAGCGGTAGAGCGACAATTATTAATAATGCAAAACTTGCGTTACGCCATTTTTTTTGCACCTTTTTAAAATGCTCAACATCTCTCCATATATTATTTTTCCATGCCCATTCATTACCTTTAGCGCCCAGCATAAAGAACATCACCACGTTAACAATAGGAACAAACATAAGTAATGCAATAAACGTATTGTTACCTAACCCCCAAATCCAATTTAATAAACAGGCCCCCCAATTCCACCCTTTAATTTGCGGTGGAACAACTGAGTTCTTTCCTTTGCCTGAAGTATAGTTTGGTTCTTCCATGTAAATGCCTTTTAAGATTTTATTGCAAATATCACAACATAATGAGTCAGTAACTAATACAATAAATATAACGTTTTAATGATTAACAAAGCCCTACTTGCGGCTTAATTGTTAACCGTACGAAGTTATTCATAGACATCCCCCTCTTGACTCTTAGATAAAAGATATCAACAAACCAACGTATATAAAGTTGATGTACTAATGCTTTGCATTGCCTGAAAGAGGTTTAATAATGTAATCAAAAGCCAACGTGGTAAAAGTCAGCTGCTTTTTGTATATCAATATTATATAACTGTACCCAACCCACTTATTATCCGAATGCAGAATTTAAATAAAAACTAAATTTACACCTCATCACTCTAGCTTAACGCAAATTATGCTTATTAAGCGTCGACCAATATAAAATAGAAATAAAAAATCGCAGAATCATGTTTTCTAGGCTGCTATTGTAATATATACAAAAAAGCGCAAGATCAACTTGCGCTTCGAGTCTATAAGGGTTGCATCATGCAGGGGCTATTCATCCCACTGCGGTGCAAAGTCAGGCGTTGCTTGTCTATCGCCACAATCAAGGCCATTAATGCGATCGATATCATCAGCATCGAGTTTTACTGAATCATCAAAGTTATCTTCTAGGTTTTTACGCTTTGTGGATGATGGAATTGTGGTCATGCCGTTAGCATTAATCCAAGCCAGCGTCACTTGCGCAGCTGAAGCATTATGCTTTTTGGCTATATCGAGTATCACCTCATCGTTTAATACTTTTCCAACTACAAATGGCATATAAGCTGTGACATGAATATCATGCTGCTGGCAAAAAGCACGTAGCTTGGTATTAGTTAAATATGGGTGAACTTCAATTTGGTTTGTGAATATTTCTCGGCTATCAAGTGTTTGCATCGCCTCAGTTAAGTTAGCAATAGTAAAGTTTGATACACCAATATGTTTGGTTAAGCCGAGCTCTTTGGCCTTTTTCAACTGGGTTAGGTATTCACTCATTGGCTCACCGTTTGCTGGAGAAGGCCAGTGGATCAATAGTAAATCAACCTGTTCAACTTGCAGCTTATCAAGACTTTCTTTAACACTATCAATAAAGCTTGATTCATTTAATTTATCATTCCACACTTTGGTGGTGATAAAAAGCTCGCTACGGGGAACATTACTGTCTTTAATTGCTTGACCAACTTGCTTTTCATTACCGTAAATTTGCGCAGTATCGATATGTCGAAAACCAACATCTAAAGCCATACTCACGGAATTATAAGCTGATTTACCTTCTAAGCGAAACGTACCTATACCCAAATCTGGCATTTCAATAACATGTTGTGGCATAACTTCTCCTTAATTAAGGTGTGTATCTATTGTCTGTGGTCAAATCTTTGAGATTCAAGTCAGCACAAATAAATAATCGCTTAATAAGCTAAAGTCATTAATCTAGATGTTCATATTGGCCGCGATAAACTTCAAAAGTTTTTAATACGGTGTGTTGTTCTTTACTCAAGTTATCGAACCAATTATCAAATAATTCATCATTATCTTGTTCACTTAATGCGATGTAATGTGCGAGCAGTTCAACAATGTCATTATGAGTACAACTAAGTGGGTCGATTTGTTTCGCTAGTGTGCTGTGATCTTTACTACGTAAAGTATCCATAACATCTTGGTCTATTTGCTCATCAATAGTTTCTTGTGTCTGTTCGCTCATCTCAAACTTAGCTCCTTTTATACAACTCTCTCTTATTTATAACAGGCTAAATGCCAATAGCTAGTTTTTTTAAACTGACTGCTTATCTTTTGATTGATTAGTACAAATTACACTCAATGATGAATTTTTTAACCTAAACCATTTGCAAACAATTCTTATTTACTATAAATTAAAGTTATACTATCACATAGCAAAGAGTCTAACATGAAACCCAATATTCACCCTGATTACCAAACCGTTGCTTTTCACGACACCGCTGCCGACAGTTACTTTATTATTGGTTCAACCATTAAAACAAACAGAACTGTTGAGTTTGAAGGTAAAACCTACCCATATGTTCCAATAGATGTGTCAAGCGATTCACACCCATTTTATACCGGAAAACAAAAAACAGTGGCAAGTGATGGCCGTGTTGCAGCCTTTAACCGCCGCTTTAAAAACCTTGCTAGCAAATAATGAAGGTATTGAGCTCACTTAAAAGTGCTAAAAGACGCCCTGGCTGTCAAACAGTCAAGCGTAAAGGTCGTATTTTTGTAATTTGTAAAGACAACCCACGTTTTAAAGCAGTACAAGGTATGAAAAAGAAAGGAAGGTAATTTTATATATCAAGCGTGCTTCTATAAGATAGTTGCACGCTATACTGTACTAATTTAACCACCAAACAATAGCTCCCAAAAACCTGGTGGTTCATGAAGTTTGTGGTATTTTTTTCTTAAGCCATCAATCGACTTTAGCACGCCTTTTGCGGCGCTAGGTCCTTTGTCGTTTGCTAACTCCTTCGCTAGCTGTGCCTTATTAATAACCTTATCTAACCCTTGTAATGACTCGGTTTCATAGCGACTAAACTTTGCTGTTTTACTACGTTCTACCAAATGAATAAATTCATCAATAGCGCGGTTAAAATCCTCAATATTAGTCGCTTCTACACTTTGCTTATAGGCAAGGCCCATATTTTTCATGTTGACTTCTAAGTCAAGAGGTTGATTTGAAAACGCAGCGCTACTAAAAACTAGTAAACTAATAAATAACAACAATCTCATAATATACCCTACTGAAAATGAGCGCAGATTATACCTTATCTAAACAAATTTGTATCTCTCATCAATAAGCAGTTACCCACAAAGCTGTAAAGGGGCTTTACAGCGGCTTTAAAGTCAAATAACGCAACAGCTAACATCTATCTGTTACTCAACCAAATAACTTGGTAGGGACTAAGTTCAATATTTAGGTTTTGTTCGTCAATAGGGGTGTTTGTCAGTAAATTCATCCAACACTCTGTTTCTATCAAGTTTAAATCTGCTAATGCAATGACTTGTTGCTGGTCACTAATATTATAAATACAAAAAATACTTTGTTCTCGATTAATACTTTGTCGCCAAAAACCAAACAAGTGTGTACCAAGCTGTAAGGTATATTGAGTTGCATTGGGGTGAAAAGCAGGCTGCTTTTTACGTATTGCTATTAGGTTTTTAATATCATGACACACTTGATTATGATGGCTTTTTTCATCAGCAAGCTTTGCTAATATTTCTGACTCTTGCCAGCGGTGTCGGTTAATTGCCCGGTTATGTTGGCTATTGTCAAATCGAGCATAATCATTTGTTGTGCCAAGTAAACTATGAATATATAAGCCCGGGATCCCTTCTAGCGCAAACATAATCGCATGAGCACATATAAAACGAGCATGCCCCCATTTATCAACTCCTTTATGAGTGCCTTGTAGCGCATCATAAAGTGCAATATTAAGCTCATAAGGGCTATTAGTACCATCAGGCGCGGTGCGCATTGATACTTTGCCACCAAAACCTGCTGTAGTTTCGACCATTTTACCAATCTGAATCTGGTCAAGTAACCCTTCCACAGGCCGCAAGCCAATACCATCGTGTGAAGCAATGAAATTAAAGTAGGCAGTGCCATTTTGCGCCGGAGGCATACTCATCATCCAATGCTTTAACGCGGTAGCATCACCACTAAGTAAGGTATGTAAAAGCAGTGGGGGCAGTGAAAAGTTATAAATACAATGTGCTTCGTTAGCGTTACCAAAGTATGATAAATTTTCACGGTTAGGGATATTTGTTTCTGTGATAATGATTACACTTGGCTCAACATGCTCTATTAAGGTACGTAATAATCTAATTACTTCATGAGTTTGCGGTAAATTTATACAAGAAGTGGTTAGCTCCTTCCATAAAAAAGCCACAGCATCAAGACGAAATATTTTCACCCCATTATCTAAATAATGTCGGATAATACCTACAAACTCGTTAAGTACTAATGGGTTAGCAAAATCTAAATCTACTTGATCGGGGCTGAAAGTACACCAAACATGCCGCTCCCCCAGTGCGGTTTGCACTGTATTCAATAAAGGAGATGTCCTTGGCCGCACGACAGCAGATACATCATCAGTCAAACTGGCTGTTTTAAAATAGCTTACCCCAGGTTCCTTGCCATGAATAAAGTTTTCAAACCACTGACTGCGGCTAGAGCAATGATTAATCACTAAATCAGCCATTAAATTCACATCTTTAGCAATACCTTGAATGTCTTCCCAACTTCCTAATGCTTCGTTGACTTGCACGTAGTTCATCACCGAAAAGCCCTCATCAGAGCTGTATGGATAGAACGGTAAGATATGTAGTGAGTTGATCGTTCCCGCACATTGATTTTTTATGAATCGATGTAATGTATGTAACGGGGGCTCACTGGGAACGGCCACGGCTTGCGCTGCTTCAGTATAGCGCATGATTGAATCACCGTAAGCTATAAGAATTACATCTTGCTGATCCCATCTATTTTTATGAGGTGTCGGGTCTCGCACAGGATCATCTTTGACCATTGTAGTGATCAACATACTTGCTAGAGCATCGATGCTCATACACAGATCAACACCTTCGTATATGCTTTGTAAATGTTGTTCAACCCGTTGTTCAAATAGCGCTTTACTCATTGCCCTACCTCTTATTTCTTATGAAAATTCTTTATTATCAAGCTCTACTGCTTCTTCTAACCGTGAGAATACATCGGGCATAGCTGAGGCAACACGATTCCAACTAGGAACAAAAGGTGCTTCCATAGGGTGTTGTAAAAAATGCTCTCCCGCATTCATAATGTTTTGTGCAAACATTTCCACCGCTTTTTCTTCATGGTGAATATCCAAAGTTAGACCATTCATCACAGCATCGTTGTGGTACGTTTCAATAAAGTCCAGAGCAATACGATAGTATGTTGCTTTAAGTGAACGAATCGTTTCGCTGGTAAAAGTCACCCCTTGAGTGGCTAACTTCCTAAACAATGCTTTGGTGATATCAATCGACATTTTTGAAAGCCCCGCAGCTTGATTATCAAGCGATAGCACTTGGTGTTTATGGTCGTAGTTATCTGCAATATCGACCTGGCATAAGCGGTTATGAGAATAGTTTCTATACATTTCTGATAACACACCAATTTCTAACCCCCAATCACTAGGAATACGAATATCATTGAGTACATCACGACGAAATGAAAACTCTCCTGCCAGCGGGTAACGAAATGAATCCATATATTCAAGGTAGTCACTGCTACCCAATATGGTTTTAAATGAGCGCAATAAAGGCGTAACGAGTAAGCGTGAAACTCGGCCATTAATTTTCCCTTCGGCAGTACGTGGGTAGAACCCTTTACAAAACTCATAGTTAAAACGCGGATGCGCTACCGGGTAAATAAGTCGTGCTAATAAACCACGATCGTAGGTTAAGATATCACAATCATGCAGCGCTATGGATTCAACCTTTGCTGTTGCGAGCTTATAACCCATGCAATACCAAACATTACGCCCTTTACCAAGCTCACAAGGCGCAACACCCAATTTTTGTAGTTCTCTATCTAGGGCTTGTAGCCGTGGCCCGTCATTCCAAAGTACTCTGTGGTGTTGGCCAAGTTCTTTAAAAAACGCTAATGCATTGCGATATTGACTTTCATCAGCACGGTCTAGACCAATAGTTATTTGTGATAGATAAGGCACATGCTGTAATTCGCTAATAATATTTTTAAGTGCTGGCCCTTCAAGCTCACTATATAAAGATGGCAAAATCAGCCCCATAGGACGTTCTTTTGAAAATGCCTGTAACTCCCGCTCAAGTTCTTCTACAGGTCTGTCCGCGATATTATGTAGTGTAGTTATAATGCCATTTTGATAAAAGTCAGCCATGAGGTTGCTCCTGTTTAGCTGCTAAATACGATTTGATCACGGTTAATGCCGCTACCTCTTGAACCCAGCCTGCAGGGGCTGGTTTATCACTTATTTTCCATGTTTTTTGTTTTATTTTAGATTGCACTTTACTACTAGGATTATTGATAAGAATTGCAATATCAGCCTTTTTTAGCATCGCCACATCATTGTGGCTGTCGCCTAATGCAATTACTGTAAATGAATGACTAAACGCTTGTTTAAACTGGTTAAGTAACCAGCACTGTGCTTTACCTTTATTATTTCCTTTTGTTGCATGGATAAAGCGCCCACCGATAAGAACGTCATAACTTAAAGATTTAAGTAAATCTACAAAAGCCTGTTGCTGCAAAGCTGAGCCAATAAAATGAATTGGGTCAGAATATTGACGTAACAACGCCAATTCACTTTGTTCTATATTAAGTCCGGTTAAGGCGCTCACTTCTGCGGTATCTAGCTGACTAAAAAGCTGGTAACAGTCTTTAAATTTAGCGCCGTATTGAGTCAAATCAGTATGCAAACGCTGATTATTTGGGGCTAAAGCATAGCGCCAATATCCTTCATATTCGTCACAACCAATAGGCTTAACAGCAAAGTAATTTTTTGGAATGTAAACTGCGGCGCCATTTTCAACAATAAAAGGTTGCTGATGAGATAAAAACTGCTGAATTGATTTAACCTCTGCAAATGTTTTACTAGTATTAAAAATAACATTAATACCATGTAAACTAAGCTCAGCTAAAAAGGGCTTTATTACTTCACATTGGTAGCTGTCATGATCAAGTAAAGTGCCATCTAAATCGGTAAATATAAGCGGTTGGCTTATTTCACCTGCCAAAAACCGCATATTAGTAATATCACGTTGTTCATCAAGTATGAGCAGCGCTTCAGCATGTTGGCTAACGGTTTCTAGATTTTCTCGAGTTATACGCTCAAAGTGGGCAATAAATCGTGCTAATTGCGGTTCTGTAAATGTCCCCTTGCCTACCCCGTTTTTAGCTATTAACTTTTGTTCTTGCTCTAAACGCCATGCGAAGACACTTTCAAACGATGGGGCTTTAAGCATTACGGTGTAATCAATAAGAGCAAATACAGTTTGATATTCATTCGCTAAACAACTATTTACACAACGTCGCCAAATACCTTGATTGTCTTCTTCCTGCTCTAACTGATTAATAGGTTGTTGTAACTGATAAGGCTGCTGTGGCTTACTGCCTACGCACCAGCCTTCAAAAAAAATAATATCAACTGGCGCTTGGTTATTATCCCAATCACTAAGTGCAAATGGATCATCAGTTTGCTTATTAAACTTAGGTAACGGTACCTGTGTTTTTCCTGCTAATAAATCGCTTAAAGTTTGCTGCATTAATGATGTATCGTGGGTGCCTGGAACGCCCCTTGTTGCAAACAACGGGTGAACATCTTTTGCTAATTGCTGGCGTTTAATCGCAGGTAAGTAAAAGTCATCAATTGACAGTGCAATACTATTAAATTCTGTATTTTCGTTCACCCATGTCATTAAAAAATCAGCAAGGGTGGTTTTACCTGATCCCTGAGTGCCATTTACAGCAACTAACATGGCTTTGCCGGGAACTTTTGCTGCCAAAATATCATACCCTAAAGGAATGAAATATTGCTCACTTAAGTACTGATATTTAAGCGGTAAATTATGTTTTGCTAAAAATGGGGTAATATCCACAATGTTGGACCTCTTGCAAAAAGAATGACACGCTATGGTTAAATATAGTGCAGTTACTAAGCCAACTTTTATTTTCTTTATTTTTTATTAAGTTAAAATCGAGTAGGGTGAGGCTTATGCCTCATCCCTCTCACAGAACCGTACGTACGGACCTCGTATACGGCTCCTGTACCCTTCACATTTTATCAACTTATTTCCTAAACGCCGATAAAGCAAGCCATCCCGTATTCACTTTTTCTATTGGATATAAACCAAGCTCCTCAAACCATTGGTTTGGCATCGATACACAAGATAAAGGGCTTAGTGAGTTACGCCACGAGTTCATCTTAATGAACTTAAACGGTGGCTTTTTTCCTAACTGTTTTAGTCGTCGATGTAGCCTTGATGGCTTCTTCCACAACCTCAGCTGTATTGCCCTTAGTCTTCGTCTGATCCAACCTGCCAAGGCTTTTAGCTCTCGTTTACAATTGGCTATACTAAAATAATTTACAAAACCGCGCACAACTGGATTTAGCCGTTTTATTACTTCTGCTAAATTTATGCCGCCGTTACGTTTTGTTAATTGCTTCACTTTTTGTTTAAACCCGATGAGTTTTGATGCTTGTATCCGTGTCCACTGGCTACCTATCTCTACTCCCAAAAACTTCACTCCTTTGCTGCTATGAGCAATATGGGTTTTATTTTGGTTCACGGTTAATTTCAAGTCTCGCTCTAGTATCTGGGTGGATGCCTTAAGTGCTTCTTGCGCTGCTTTTTCTGTGCTGCACAAAATCAAGATATCATCTGCATACCTCACTATTCGGTGATTACGCTTTTTCATTTCTTGATCGAAAGCATCTAGGTAGATATTGGCCAATAACGGGCTAATTACGCCACCTTGTGGGCTTCCTATCGTACTAGCCTCCCAGTGTTCACCTATCATTACTCCGCTTTTTAAGAACTGATTAATCAGTTTTAAAATACTACCGTCCGTCACTTTGCGTCTAACACTCCTAATTATCAAAGCATGATCAAGCAGGTCAAAACACTTCGACAAATCCATGTCTACGACCCAGTCGCGATGGTATTTACGGATAAATACACTTGCTTTACTGATAGCGTCATGACAGCTTCGTTTCGGCCTATACCCATAACTCGATGGGTGAAAGTCGATGTCGAATATCGGTTGGAGTATGTTCAATAGTGTTTGTTGCACTATTCGGTCTCGAACTGCGGGGATACCTAGCATTCTGACACCGCCATCATCTTTGGGTATTTCCACCCGTTTGACAGGTTGTGCCCTATATTGCTTGGTTTGCAGCTCAAGTTGCAGTTGTTTTAAGTTTGCTTCTAAATTCAGGGCGAATGCGCCTACGGTCTGCCTATCTATTCCGGCCGCTCCTTTAGCTGCTTTCACTTTTTTGAATCCCTTGTACAGGTTATTAATGTCTAATAATTGTCCGTACAAGCTGTAGTAAACTGTCATTTTCTGCCTTTGCTTGCGGTATGTCTGCTCGTGTCACTCTACTTATCGCTGATTCTTCATGATGACATTAGGTGTGCTAGCCTTTTTTGGCAATCTGCCTAAGTGGTCAGTCATTACTCCATTGCTCGCCCTTCAATTCTCAGCGTCTACATTCCTGTTTGGCCGTCATATTTTGGCTATTTCCGTCGAAATACTTGTGAGCCGATAAACAAAAGTTCCCGTCTTTCATACGCTTAAAGAATACTTCCCCCCTTCGCAATCAATTAAAGCTTTTGGCTAAAGTTGACCCCATCAAACATAATGTTGATGGTCGGCTTGGTTTTCCCCTCCACACCATTACTGGCTTTCATCGGCCTAGCCTTACTCACTACTACGGGTTCATCTGCCACCTCACACCGACACTAAATCTTGGCTTTCACCTTGAATTTAGGCCACTTACTCTCATTAAGTTTAGATGCCAGGCTTCCCCAGTTACTGCACTGGCTCCCTGTTAGAAATCCCACCCTCAAGCACAGTATTGGTCTGACTAAGTATAGGGCGTTGCGCTATTTTGCACGCTGACCCACCAATACTGCCGAAACAGGTTACGGTTAGTTGTGTACCTCTAACTTCTTATGGCTTCCTTCAGACCCCACCGTTGGCCAGTGACGCCCTTGCCATTCAGATTATCTTCCCCTTAGTCAGGGTGATAAGGCATCTTTCAGCCTATCGGGTTTGCCAGCTTCGCTGGGCAAACAAAAAAGCGCATGTTAAATGCGCTAATTTGGTGCAATGGATTAACAGTTCAGTGCACTATGTTGGTTCTTGTTCAACCTTAGGCAACACTAAATTTAGTACAATCCCTAAAACTGCACATAAACTTACGCCTTGCAGGCTAAACTCACCGCCACCAATATGCATACCACCAATACCACACACTAAAATAAGTGCCACGATACTTAAGTTACGTGGTTCGGTTAAATCGTCACCTGACTTTACCAATGCATTTAACCCAACGACTGCAATAGAACCAAACAGCAAAATCATAATTCCGCCCATCACGGGTACAGGAATGGTTTGTAAGCCAGCGCCCATTTTAGCTACAAAGGCTAAAGTAATCGCAATAATGGCAGTCCAAATCATCACTTTAGGATTAAAATTACGTGTTAGCATGACCGCACCAGTAACCTCTGAATACGTAGTATTGGGCGGCCCACCAAATAAAGACGCAGTGGTAGTTGCTAAACCATCACCCAACAAAGTCCGATGTAAGCCCGGCTTTTTAAGGTAATCTTTACCGGTTACTTGGCTTATCGCCATCATGTCGCCAATGTGTTCAATGGCCGGCGCTATCGCAACGGGGAGCATAAATAGCACAGCTTGCCATTTAAATTCAGGCCACGTAAACGCTGGCACGGCAAGCCAACGGCTATTATTAACGACAGTAAAATCTACAATTCCTAAAAATAATGACGCACTGTAACCTGCAACAACCCCCGCTAAAATAGGGATAAGCTTGAATACCCCCTTCCCCCATACGGCAAAAATAAGCGTCACCAATAAAGAAAATATAGAAACACCAATCGCTTGCCCATAAGGAATTAACTGAATGGCACCATCGCCACTTTTACCCATTGCCATATTAACTGCAACGGGTGCAAGTGCGAGGCCAATCACCATGATCACAGGGCCTACTACTATAGGCGGTAGTATCTTATGCAGTATTGCAACCCCCTTCACTTTAACCAGTATGCTTAATAAGACATACGCTCCACCTGCCACCATTAAACCACCCATCGTCGCTGGCACACCAAAAAGCTGTACTGAGGCGGTAATAGGGGCAATAAAGGCAAATGAAGATGCTAAAAATATGGGTACTTGGCCTTTGGTCACTATATGAAATAAAAGCGTACCGACACCAGCGGTAAACAGTGCAACATTAGGGTCGAGGCCAGTCAATAAAGGAACTAATACTAGCGCACCAAAGGCTACAAATAACATTTGTGCCCCGGTTAATACGGTTTTGATTGAAAAGGTTGGTTCACTCACAGGGTATCTACACTGTACCAAATATTTTGTCACCAGCGTCGCCGAGGCCCGGAATAATATAACCCTTTTCATCAAGATGGCTATCGAGTGAAGCGGTGAATATTTCGACATCAGGATGAGCCTTGAGCGTTTTTTCCACTCCTTCTGGCGCAGCAACTAACACAATAATTTTAATCTCTTTACAGCCTGCTTTTTTTAGCATATCGATTGTAGCAATCATCGACCCACCGGTTGCCAGCATTGGGTCAATAACTAGACTTAAACGCTCGTCTATTTTACCTACCAGCTTTTCAAAATAGGGGATTGGCTCTAATGTTTCTTCGTTGCGTTGCAGACCAACAACACTCACTTTAGCCGCAGGTAATAATTGCATTACGCCATCCATCATTCCTAACCCTGCGCGAAGAATAGGAACTACAGTAATTTTTTTACCTTTAATATGCTCAACCGTTAAGTCTGCGCCATCCCAACCAGTAATTGGTACATTTTCTAGTGGTAAGTTTTTAGTGGCTTCATAAGTAAGCAAAGTGCCTACTTCTGAAGATAGCTCGCGAAAGCTTTTAGTACTAATACCATGCTCGCGCATTAAAGCTAGTTTGTGTTGAACCAAAGGATGAGTAATCACATGTATAGACATAAAAAGAACCTACTAAAAATAAACTGCGCTTATTTTAGCTGAAAATCGCATACTTAACCTTATCTTTAGCTAAGTTTTCTGATGACTAGCTACTGTATCGATTAAAATTTGTTCCATAACCCAACTAGTATGTAATGCCGACTCACCCGTTGAAGGATGCTCGCTTACATTCAATAAACTATGCGCCATATTTTCAACATGATATTGCTGAATATGTTTAGGGTTTTCAATAATAAATTGTTCCTTTCCTTGCTCATTGTTAAGTGTAATAGCCTGCTCGTCAAAAATACTAAAGCTAAGCTCACCTTTGCTACCATAAACCGTAACGTGATCATGACGACTTCGACTTGCAAAATTCCAACTTGCGCTGCCTGTTACACCATTGTGATGAAGCCAGCTAGCTGTTACAGCATCAAAAGCCGTGTACAGTCCCTGTTGGTTTGTGGCAAATCCTTGCACATACTTATATTCACCCAACAAGTATGCTATTAAATCTAAGCCATGGCTGGCTAAATCATCAAAGTAACCGCCACGGGCAATGTTACTATCGGTACGCCAGTTATATTCCTCTGACAAATCAAGCTCGCTAGGCGGTTTACTTAAGTGCCAACTGACATGCCTAACTTGCCCTATCGCTCCTTTATCGATCAGCTGCTTTATTTTATTAAACCGGGGTAATGAGCGCCGATAATAAGCAACAAACAACGGCACACTAGCGGCTTTAAAAGCATCCACTATCTGTTGAGACTCTAATAAAGTTGGTGCAAGCGGCTTTTCAATACAACATGGCTTGCCGGCAGCAGCGACTTGTAGTGCAAGCGCTAAATGACTATCAGGTGGCGTGGCAATATAAACAGCGTCTATATCTGCGCTATTTATTAAATCGCTGGCGCTTGCAAAAACCTGCTTTACATTGTGGCGGTGGGCATATTCATGAGCTTTGGTTAAGTCACGCCGAGTCACGCCAACAAGCTCAATACCTTGCGTATTTTGATAAGCAGGCCCACTTTTGATTTCTGTTACGGCGCCGCAGCCGATCATACCAAACCGAATTTTCTTTTCCATTATTCTTCCTTAGCACCTAAATTATTTAGCGACTCATTGTAAAGGTTAAGCATATAGGTATTTATTTTTTTATGTGTAGGGCTCCACCCCGCCAAAAAACGGTAAAAGTCAGCCCATGCTAAAGGCCATAATTTTTGCCACTGAGTAGTAACATCATCAGCATTAATAGTTGGCTGATAAATTGTCAGCGCACTTTTTAAATGCGTAAAATAATAAGCTAAATATTCATCTGCGTGATCATGCAGCTGGTCATCATTAAAGCAACTGGTCATAAAGTACATTACATCTATAACCCCTACCCCAGCACCTACATATTGAAAGTCATACCCTAATATTTCGCTTTGCTCACTTGCAGCAAAATTGGCAAGTTTAGCATCGCCATGAATCAGCGTTTTGTAGTGTGATGTTTGTAACATTTTATCTATTTTATGTGCAGCGCTTTTAATATCGGACTTTTTATCAGGGTTTTCATTTAGTTTATTAAACTCATCTGGGCGAGTGCTTAAATGCCAATAGTTACCCTGTTGCCATAAGCCATCAGCGGGCTTATTTAAATTATATGCATGAAAATTTGCCAGCCACTCTAATATTGCTTTTAAATGGTAATTGCTAGCTTGAGTAAATCCATGTTGGCTAAAGTTTTTAAACACCAATGCATATTCATCGTCTTTATTAATTGCACTTATACATTCAATACTTTTTGCTGTACTGGGTAAAAACGTGCTGTAACGTTTATAAAAGTTATATTCAACGCTATAAGAATACTGCTTTCTTTTTAGCGCAAATTCGCTTTGCTTTATTTTAGGATGGTTTATGTAGCTTGGTATTTTAATAGCCTTAACAACACATGGCTCATCATCAAGTATACACTCGACAATACTGCCACACCCACTCCAAACCGATGTTAGCGTATCGCCAACGTCAATTTGCTTAAAATGAGGTTGTAATAAAGGAAGGTAAAATGCCATAGCTATACTAAGTGATTAAATTTTTTGTAGTTTAACATTAGCAGGCGCCTTTAATAAAATACCTTTCTTTTTTTAATGACACCCATTTTAATTTATCTATCGGGCTTGTATTACATAAAATTAAATTTAGCCCTTGAACATATCCTTTCTTAATACTGTAAAGCTAAATTAAGTTTTAAAAAGGCATTTCATAATAAAACTCAAATAACAGCCATGAAAATAGCGGCATTATGCAGTTTTAATGTTTACTGAGTAGTTTAAATTTTATGCCAGTAGCTTTTCGCAGTTACTGATATTCGCTCGCCGTTTTAGGTTTAAGTTTTCACAGTAACTTGCTTGTGAGTTCGGCCTGCCTACTGCACCATGAAACATGCGTGTAAATTGTGTGGTAAGTTTTAACCAGTTTTCTGGAGATATATTCACCCTTTCTAGTAAAGGCAAGTGCGTACTTTCAATATACCCGCGCTTGTCTTCTCGTATACAACGTCCTGTTAATTCAACAAGTTCAAGGTACGTGCTAAGCTCAAACGGTAATCCTTTTGGCATTATCTGACGTGGCATGCCTGCAAAGCGCAGTAATTGTTTTGGTTGCTTGCCTTTTTTTGCGTGTGTTAAGCGTTGTTTGATGCTGGTATGGTCTGATCCCTCAGGCGTTTTAGCTATTTTAGCTCTAATGGGATTTAAATCTACATACGCCATGCAGGCTGCAAGTGCGGCTTCATCCAAAAGCGCTTGAGACTTAAATCGTCCTTCCCAGAAGCGTCCTGTACAGTTATCTTCTTTATTTGCTTTGCGGGCAATGTCTTCATTTAATAGCCGCATAAACCAGCTGATACTTGATAGGCGCTCTCGGTATTGCTTTACTGTTTGATTAAAAAAGATAAGTTCAACTTTACTTAGCTTTTCACCCTGTATGTATTTTTGCGTAAATACGGTGCCTTTACAGAGTTTATGCCAACGGATAATAATCGCTTTATCATTTAGCCTATTTGCTTTTTTATCATCAACATAGAGTACTAAATGGGTATGATTACTCATTACAGCATAAGCACATACATCAATACAAAATATTTTTGCTAATGCGAGCAACCTATCTTCAACCCAGCCTCGTCGGTGCTCATAAGATTGACCTGTAAAGTGGTCTTCACCACACAAAAAAGCACGACGCACGCAACGTGAAATACAGTGATAATACTTTGTATCAACCAAACTTACTTGACGCTTTCTTGCGATTGCCATAAGACACCCTGCTTATTTTTTGCACTAAACAAAGGCTAGCCATTAACTTCGAAAAGTGCAAAATTTATGATGGGTGTCTTGTTTATTCGTTACTGAAAATTGGTAACGGGATTACCACGTGCGCTAAAGAAAAAACGGCTGGTTTCTGCTTTTTGAACATTGATCCCCGCAGCCATTCCCACGACATCTGCAACATTATCTAGTGCAAAGTCTTGAATTGCTTGCGCATCAATTACAGAGATAGACTGAGGAGTTTGTTGCACTGAAAGCATTAAGCCTGTAGCGCTGGTGTTGTATTCTAATCGTTGCCCTAACACCGAAATTTTTTCGATATTTGCTTCTTCTGCGTCTTGCTCACTTGCATACGTTACATTTGATATTGCTAATGTAATCGCAATAGATATGCTTGAAATGGTTGGATTAAACATGGACTCTCAAGTTAAATAAAAACAATTTGCACTTAGATTAACACTTCACTTCTTTAAGTGCAACTACAAATCGCCACAACCTATTGTTTTAATAGCTATATTTAAAAATAGCTTAAGTAGTCTCATAACAAATGCCCGAAGAAGGGGTTATTTAACATAACCCCCTATAAAAGTTGAGATTGCAACAATTATTTTGCGTATGCTATAACTGACTTATAATGCCCAGATACTATTTCGCTCCCCAAAATAAGCACGGTGTTTAGTTTTAACTGCGCCGAATAAAAAAATCATTGCAAATATAAATGCAACAATGTCTAAGCTAAAATTGCTAAAGTGACGGTAAGCCCAATCTTGTTCGTTCGGTATTACTAACAACAGTAAAGATGTGACAGGAATACATATACAAGCTGCAAATAATGCTTTTTGTAAGTCAATGGCACTTTTAGCTGCACCTCGCACAAAACTATAAATTAGCGAACCAAAAAAAACGATGTAATAACACGTCAGGTAACTCTCGTTAATTGATATATTAATAAGATATAGCCATTTACTGGATAAAATAGCCACCACAACACCAAAGATAGACCCTAAACAGACTCCAACAGTTAGGTTTGCCATGAATTTATTTGCTTTAGTTTGCTCTCCTTGTTTCTGTCTTCTTTTTTCTAGCCAGAGTAAATTACCACTATAAAATAAAAACGCTCCTAACAAACCCATTATAAAATAAATCCAGCGACCTAAATCGCCTCCAATGCCGCCAAAATGCAAGGAGAAAAAACTAGCAACATAAGGCACATAATACTGCTCGTCGTTCATTGCTAAGCTGCTGGCCCTTACTTCAAATGTATAGGGGTTCATGTATATATAATCACCTGAATTATTACGCATCATGGTATGTTCGTTCATTAGGGTTACACCCAATGAAGGACGTGAAGATGTTAAGCCTGAATATTCAATGGATTCAACCCGATAACCATCAGCCAGTTGCTCTATTTTATTAAGGTGTGACTGGACAGAAGGCAGTTGATCTAGCTTGTATTCTACTGCAGAGTTTGCACCACGATTAAACATAGGTTGGTCGCTATACACAAGGCTTAGCCCATCGTACAACACATCATGAAATGCAAATACAATGACACTCCATGCGATTATGAAATGAAAAGGTAAACTGATAACACCAACTAAGTTGTGGGTGTCTAACCACAGCCCATGATGCTTACGAGAAAATCACTTCAGGTGCGAGTCTTCTACACATGATTTCAACCCTAATTTTCGATGGCCCGCAAAATATTAATGAGATCAATCGTGGCTTAGTATCCTTGTTAAAAGCAGATGGATTCAACTCAATTAGTGAGGCCGTTGGCTCGCGTAATCCATTACCCAAAATCACACCTACTGCCGCTGACAGTACCACGCAAATATCACAAAATGATGAGCTAGTTGACTCTGAACAAAAAGAGCATGTAGCTTAAAGTTACTTTAAACACTGCATAATATAAATTGTGCAGTGACTAACTCTAGCTACTAGTACCGTTATAATCTATTTTAATAGTACTGGGATTCACACCAAATTTCTCTTTGAATTGTTTTGCAAAACTTCCTTTATGTTTAATTCCTACTTTATCAGCAACATCTCCAACCGTAATATCTGCAGAACCAAGAAGTTGATGTGCCTTATTCAATCTCTGCTCTTGTAAATAACTATATATTGTTTTTCCATAAACACGTTTAAATAAGCGCTTTAACTTATTATCATTAATGCCTACTATTCTTGATAACTCAATGATTGTCGGCGCATTGGCTAAACTCTTGTTCAATATATTGGCGCTTAAAAAAATAGCATTCAGATCTGCTTTTTTTATATCTGGCCACTGCTTTGTTAATTGATCGATACTCGAGAACAGTAACGTAATCAACTCCAGCATTTTCGCATTTATTAACAGATGCCTAGAGGCTTTTGGCAACTGGCATTGGTAGATTTGAGTTAAATTGGCAGACATTGATGGTGTAATTGATATAGGTATCAAACAATTACTAGCATTCTTAGGTTTACTGATAAGCTTACTTGGAAAAAGCTCATTTTCATACTGATTTGCAAGCTCCATCATAACAGTAAAGTTAAGTGAGTAATTAATCAGTTTAACTTTCCCCTTTGGATAGTAGCAATGGCAGGTAGTTTCATTCAAAAAAAATAAGCATGCTTGGTTTTGTATGAGCTTTACTTTTTTATAACCCGTAATTTCTATTTCTATTTCCCCTTCAAGTATAAATATAGCACCGCATAGTGGTCCCTTGCCATTACTAAAATGTGTTGCCTTTAGAAAATTAAAACTGCCAATTTGTAGTGTATTACCTTCACCAAAATCAAAACCATAGCTGACCCCTTCCCCTAAAGAAGCTGCTAGAGGGAATTGGTAGTCACTTTCATTAGTTAATTGCTGCTCAGCGATTTGTACTGGTTCAAAGCTACTGAGCAATTCATTTATGTCAATCTGTGTATATTGCATTTAAACCCTGCTTAAAATCCATATTTTGATAACAAAAGTCCCATTTTAGATCTAGCTGACATATGAAAACAATAAGTATTCGTATTTAATATGTGGGTATTTAAATTATAAGGATAGTTATGTATAAACTCCCCATGCAAGCGTTCGTAAAGTTTACATTTTGTACACTAGTTATTGGTAATTTTGCCCAAGGAAAAACCATTGAAAAGATCGAAGTTCGTGCAGAAAGAATAGTTAAAGGTTCATTGGATGTTTCTTCAAATGTACATGTATTCAACGCTGATGACATATCAAAACTAAATGTAGACTCTCTTGACGAGTTAATAAAGCTAGTGCCTAATTTTAATATGCAAGCATTAACAGGTGACTACAGTTATTTTCAAGTAAGAGGTTTACCTAGAAATTACGAACAACCAACGTTAAATGTTTACATTGATGGCGTGCCACATTCGAGCTTATATGGACTAAACATTCCTCTATATAACATTGATACTGTTGAATTTATAAAAGGCCCTCAAGGTAATTATTTTGGCAAAAACACCCGTGATGGCATCATACTCATAAACACTAAACAACTTATTGACGACACGCAATTAAATATATCACTTAGTCAAGCAGAGTTAGATCATAAACAGCTTAAATTTAATCTCGATACTTTAATATCTGATAAATATCTATCTGTCAGTTTTGGTGGGGTTGCTACACAACAAGAAGGCACTGTCTATAACTCATTATTAGATAACTATGTTGATCCAATCGACGAATATGAAGCTTATGCAAAACTAAATTTTATTAATGATGAACTATCTGCTTCGCTGATTTATTCACAACTAGAAAAGAATAATGGCTTAGCCCCGTACATTAGTAGTGAGCGCCCTTTAAAAGATGGTAGTGATCTGACTATTGAGCTAGATGAAGAAAACAGCTTCGAACAACAACAAAAACAATGGGCTTTAACAATTGGCTGGGAACAAGATAACTATTCTGTAAAAAGCATATCCAGTTACACGCAAACAGAATCAGCTGCGCAATTTGATGCTGATTTTTCATCGTTACCATACGGAAAATATTTAACAAACATAAATGAAAAAGATGCTTATCAAGAGATAACTGCAAGTATACTCTCTGAAAAACAAAATTGGATTTTTGGGTTAAGTTTTAATAATAATATTCAAAAAGGACAAAATAAATACCCTTTACTAATAACATCTGTGTTGGCGGATATTGAAAGAACGACATCACTAGCCTACTTTGATGTTAACTGGCAGTTATTCGATCATACTGTTCTACAATTTGGTACACGTTACTTTAAAGAGGATATTACTGCCATAACCGAATATGAAAACCCTGCGATAGCCACTCCCAGTGTCAAAACTCAAGGTTTACACAGTCAATCAGACTCTCGTTTTTTATCTAAAGCCGCGCTTAATTACCAACTCACTGATCATCAACATATCTATTTTAGTTATGGTGAAGGATATTTAAGCGCGGGTAGTAGCTGGCTTAATGAAAGCATCGATGTAACGACATTATCTCGTACCGGCACTGGAACTAACTACCAACCAGAGTTAAGTTCAAATTACGAGTTTGGTTATAAAGCAGACTTACATTCATTAAATTCACATTTTGAAATCACCTGGTTTAATACAACCGTAGATGGCTACCAACATTTTGAACTTTCACCTTATGGTATTAGTGAAGTCATAGAAGTCGATAAAGTTCAAAGCCAAGGATTTGATTTTATTTGGTTTAGTAATTTAACAGAGCAATTAACTTGGCAAATTACCGCGGGTAAGCATAATGCACACATACAAGATTGCGATGCTTGCGGTTCCAATAAAACTGGTATTCAAGTAAACGACTCTGTACCTTATACCCCAACTCAAAATATAAACAACACCCTTAATTTTACACAGGTGATATCTGATTCAATGCTATTTGATATTTCCTTTGTATGGTTACATGTAGGGGAAATGCCACTAGATTTTGCCGGGAATTATCACCAACCCAGTTATAATCAATATGATGCCAACCTGACATTTAGTTATGAGCAGAATTGGAAGCTTTCATTATGGGGTAAAAATATTACTGATAAACGTGCTCAACAATTCATGATCAGTATGCCTGGTGGACAGCTCGCCAGCTATATTAAACCTAAGCAGCTCGGTCTAACACTTAGCTTCCAATTTTAAATGGAGTTACTCATGGGTAATACTATTAACTTACAAGGTTTTACTTCGCCACAGTTTAACTCTTTAAAAAGTGCTTTTTTAGATATTTTCAATCAACTGAATGAGACTGGAGCAGCTGTTTGTGTTTATCATAGAGGAAACAAAGTTGCTCACCTATACGCAAATGCCAAACAAATGAACTCTCCTGACTGGAACAAAAATGATTACGTACCTATTATGTCATGTTCAAAAGCTTTTCTAGCAACGTGTATTCATATTCTTGCTGCGCGTAAACAACTAGATATTGATGCGCCTGTTTCCCAATATTGGCCTGAATTTGCTAAAAATAGTAAGGAAACTATCACCATTAAAATGGTATTAGCGCACACAGCAGGTTTACCGTGTCATTTTAATGGTAAAGATGGGGATATATTCAATTGGCAACAAAGCATAAAAAACATACAAAACGCGCAGTCTATTTTTAAGCCTGGGCAAGAAATTGCCTACCATGCCTTAACCTATGGCCATATATTAGGAGAGTTGGTTTATAGAGTAAGCGGTATATCACCATCACAGTTTTTTTATGAAAACATTGCAGAACCATTTGGTATAGAATCAGGTTTAGCTCAACGCCAAGGGATAATATACAGAACTATACGGGATTACCCTGACTTTACTCCTTCGAAATTAACTTTTTTTAGTAAGTGGTTGCCCAAACTGCCATTTTGGCAATGCCAATTTTTCCGCCCCTGTAATAAAGATTACCACCCCAACTCACATGCTTGGGCTACGTCTAGCATCCCAGCAGTAAATGGTTACTCTACGGCTCAAGGGATGGCGAAACTTTATGCCTTTTTGGCCAATGATGGACAATTAAAAAACCAAACCTTGCTACCTAAGTGCCAGGTTAATACGCTTAAAGAATGCATTTTTTCTGGTATTGAAAAAGCATCAAAAACTCATTGGAGGATGGCGGCTGGCTTTATGCTTAATTCACCTGAGTTTTGCTCATTTGGTCCAAATAAAAACAATTTTGGCCATATGGGGATGGGCGGATCTGTTGGTTTTTCAGATCCCGACAACAAACTTTCGTTTGCTTATGTTACTGAAAGTTTTCATCGACCAGATAAGCATGATAGAAGCATTTGTGGCAAACGTATGCAGCATCTCATAAAAGCATGTTATGAGTGCCTATAAGTTCAAACGCGTAGCATTATTAGGGCACGAAATTCCTAGGTAAACCAAAAATACATCGGTTGCTATACAAACTGTTAATCGTCACGAGCTTTCCAAAAGTAAGTGATACACGCCTTTTATTGACAAGAAAAAAGCGCCCGAACTGCTGGGCGCTTACATTGTTGAATTAAGTTAAATATTACTGATTAACAACACTCTTCAGTGGATTCACTGGCTGTGCGTTTTCGTCAAGTAAGTTCATATCAAAATCAAACTCATCTACACGAATAGCGCGTTCACGTTTGATGTTGTAATCAATTAGTTTTGCGTACTCTTTTTCGGTAATAATATTACCAACCAAAGCATTATCTAGCGTAGTAGCAAAACGTACACCTGGTTTGATAGCTTTACTACGCAAGGCTTTTTTAACCTTCGCAAGTAAATCTAAACACTCCATTTTTGCTTTATATGCTTGTTCGTTAATGTAATGGCCATCCCCCTCAATAGGTTTAACTAAATGGGTAATTTGCTTTTTAAATGCCGTATCAAGTTGCGCTTGTGTAGCTAATTCGCGAATTAAGTCATCGCTAATTTTTGGCATTTTAGTTGAGTAGTTCATAGTAATAAAACGCATAAACTTACGTGTGCCACTAGCTGGGAAATTATCTAAAAACTTATGTAATGCTTCTTCAGCGCTTTGAAGTGCAAAACGGGTTGCGTAATGGAAATACGGCGCGGCTTGCTCGCGTTCACTGCTTGCCACTTTTTGCTCATAATATTTAATTGATGCCATAGCAGCATATAAAAAGCTCATTACATCGCCTAAACGGGCTGATAGCATTTCTGCTTGCTTAAGTTTGCCGCCTAGTACCAGTAAAGAGAAGTCAGCGTATACTGCTAATTTTGCAGATAGTTTGTGTGCTGCTTTTTCATACTCGCGTACTTCTGGAAATGATGATTCTGCGCCTGCGGTAAATGGTAGAACGCCTAAGCGAAATGCGCGTAAGCTATTTGCTACGCTATAACCGACTGTTTTGCGTAAAATACGGTTAAATTCTTTATCCGCATTTTTATCTTCACTATGGATAGATTCAACCATCGATTGTAAATACGGGTGACAACGCATTACACCTTGGCCAAAGATCATCAAGTTACGTGTAAGAATGTTGGCACCTTCAACGGTGATGGCAATTGGCTGTGCAACATAGCCGCTTGCTAACGTATTTTGCGGGCCGTTCTGAATTGCTTTACCAGCTTGAATATCCATTGCTGAGTCAAGCACGTCGCGACCAATTTCAGTCATGTGATATTTTGCAATTGCAGTCACAACCGATGGCTTTAAGCCCATGCCTAAACCTTCGGTTGTAAGTACACGCATTGCTTCTTGTAGGTATGTTTTACCTGCAATATCAGCGAGTTTTTCTTGAATACCTTCAAACTGACCTATAGCCAAACCAAATTGTTCACGAACTGCTGCATATTCAGCAGCGCTTTTAAATGCCACTTGCGATGAACTAACACCTAATGCAGGTAATGAAATACCACGGCCAGCGCCTAAACAGCTAACCAGCATTTGCCAGCCACGACCGATGTTCTTTTGACCACCAATAATGAAGTCCATTGGTACAAATACTTTGTTGCCACGCGTAGTACCGTTGTAAAAACGAATACCCATTGGATCATGGCGATTACCAAGTTCAACACCTGGGTGCTCTTTTGGAATAAGTGCACACGTAATACCGAGGTTTTCTTTACCACCTAGCAAGCCATTTGGATCCACCACTTTAAATGCTAAACCAAGCACGGTGGCAATTGGCGCAAGGGTGATATAACGCTTGTCCCAAGTGATCTCAAGACCAAGTACTTCTTCGCCGTTGTACATGCCTTTAGTCACTGTGCCTAAATCTGGAATGCCACCTGCATCAGAGCCTGCTTCTGGGCTAGTGAGTGCAAAACATGGAATGTCACGGCCATTGGCTAGGCGTGGTAAATAATGTGCTTGCTGCTCTTTAGTACCAAAGTGCAGTAGTAACTCACCCGGACCTAATGAGTTAGGCACCATTACAGTTACCGCAACCGCAGAACTTTTAGTTGCGATTGTGCCAACAATAGTTGAATTTGCATATGGGCTAAATTCTAGACCACCAAACGATTTAGGGATAATCAATGAAAAAAAACGTTCTTTTTTCAGAAAATCTAAAATGTATTCAGGTAAGTGAATACCGTTTTGAATTTCAGTTTCGTCTATCATACCCAATAGCTCTTGTAATGGGCCGTCGATAAATGCTTGTTCATCTGCGCTTAATACAGCAGCAGGGACTGCGCGAAGTGCGTTGAAATCAGGCTTACCTTGGTAAATAGAGCCTTCTAACCACACATCACCCGCATCAAGGGCTTCTTGTTCAGTGATAGAAATACTTGGTAAAACTTTTTTTAATTTTGTACGTAAACTCATAATCAACTCATCCGACCAGACAATAATACCTACATTACGTCATAAAATGAACAATAGATCAATTGGTCCAACCAGTTTTTTTAACATTTTTTCAATTTACTTTTTGTTGGGATAGTTAAGCCATTGAATAAAAAAGATTACATATGTACGCTGAATTAGCGTATAAAGCATGAAATTTAATCTAAAGAGGTATTTTTTCGCCTAAAACTCAGCGAGTTTAGCATTACACAACGAAACGAGATCCGTAGGACGCAAGGATATTTCGAGACCACGCTTGCCCGCACTGACGTAAATTGTCGTAAATTCTGCCGCACTTTTATGAAGATAAGTCGTTAGACGCTTTTTTTGTCCAAGCGGGCTCACACCACCGAGAATATAACCGGTGCTATTTTCTACTTTTTGTGCTGCTGCCATTTGTACTTTCTTAGCGCCGCACGCTTTTGCTAATAACTTCATATTAACTTGCCTTGTCACCGGAATGACTGCCACTATTAACTGCTGCGCGTTCGTTTCAAGCACTAAGGTTTTAAACACTTGCTCTGCGGGCAAATCCAGTTTCTCAACAGCCTCTAAACCAAAACTTTTCGCATTGGCGTCATGCTCATAGCTGAGTAATTCAAAGCTCGCTTGATGTTTTTTTAAAAGCTGTGTTGCCGGTGTCATACTTAGCGCTCCCCAATTAATTATTAGCAGTTTTAAACTAGCATCGAGTAGGGTGAGGCTTATGCCTCATCCCTCTCACAGAACCGTACGTACGGACCTCGTATACGGCTCCTGTACCCTTCACATTTTATCAACTTATTTCCTAAACGCCGATAAAGCAAGCCATCCCGTATTCACTTTTTCTATTGGATATAAACCAAGCTCCTCAAACCATTGGTTTGGCATCGATACACAAGATAAAGGGCTTAGTGAGTTACGCCACGAGTTCATCTTAATGAACTTAAACGGTGGCTTTTTTCCTAACTGCTTTAGTCGTCGATGTAGCCTTGATGGCTTCTTCCACAACCTCAGCTGTATTGCCCTTAGTCTTCGTCTGATCCAACCTGCCAAGGCTTTTAGCTCTCGTTTACAATTGGCTATACTAAAATAATTTACAAAACCGCGCACAACTGGATTTAGCCGTTTTATTACTTCTGCTAAATTTATGCCGCCGTTACGTTTTGTTAATTGCTTCACTTTTTGTTTAAACCCGATGAGTTTTGATGCTTGTATCCGTGTCCACTGGCTACCTATCTCTACTCCCAAAAACTTCACTCCTTTGCTGCTATGAGCAATATGGGTTTTATTTTGGTTCACGGTTAATTTCAAGTCTCGCTCTAGTATCTGGGTGGATGCCTTAAGTGCTTCTTGCGCTGCTTTTTCTGTGCTGCACAAAATCAAGATATCATCTGCATACCTCACTATTCGGTGATTACGCTTTTTCATTTCTTGATCGAAAGCATCTAGGTAGATATTGGCCAATAACGGGCTAATTACGCCACCTTGTGGGCTTCCTATCGTACTAGCCTCCCAGTGTTCACCTATCATTACTCCGCTTTTTAAGAACTGATTAATCAGTTTTAAAATACTACCGTCCGTCACTTTGCGTCTAACACTCCTAATTATCAAAGCATGATCAAGCAGGTCAAAACACTTCGACAAATCCATGTCTACGACCCAGTCGCGATGGTATTTACGGATAAATACACTTGCTTTACTGATAGCGTCATGACAGCTTCGTTTCGGCCTATACCCATAACTCGATGGGTGAAAGTCGATGTCGAATATCGGTTGGAGTATGTTCAATAGTGTTTGTTGCACTATTCGGTCTCGAACTGCGGGGATACCTAGCATTCTGACACCGCCATCATCTTTGGGTATTTCCACCCGTTTGACAGGTTGTGCCCTATATTGCTTGGTTTGCAGCTCAAGTTGCAGTTGTTTTAAGTTTGCTTCTAAATTCAGGGCGAATGCGCCTACGGTCTGCCTATCTATTCCGGCCGCTCCTTTAGCTGCTTTCACTTTTTTGAATCCCTTGTACAGGTTATTAATGTCTAATAATTGTCCGTACAAGCTGTAGTAAACTGTCATTTTCTGCCTTTGCTTGCGGTATGTCTGCTCGTGTCACTCTACTTATCGCTGATTCTTCATGATGACATTAGGTGTGCTAGCCTTTTTTGGCAATCTGCCTAAGTGGTCAGTCATTACTCCATTGCTCGCCCTTCAATTCTCAGCGTCTACATTCCTGTTTGGCCGTCATATTTTGGCTATTTCCGTCGAAATACTTGTGAGCCGATAAACAAAAGTTCCCGTCTTTCATACGCTTAAAGAATACTTCCCCCCTTCGCAATCAATTAAAGCTTTTGGCTAAAGTTGACCCCATCAAACATAATGTTGATGGTCGGCTTGGTTTTCCCCTCCACACCATTACTGGCTTTCATCGGCCTAGCCTTACTCACTACTACGGGTTCATCTGCCACCTCACACCGACACTAAATCTTGGCTTTCACCTTGAATTTAGGCCACTTACTCTCATTAAGTTTAGATGCCAGGCTTCCCCAGTTACTGCACTGGCTCCCTGTTAGAAATCCCACCCTCAAGCACAGTATTGGTCTGACTAAGTATAGGGCGTTGCGCTATTTTGCACGCTGACCCACCAATACTGCCGAAACAGGTTACGGTTAGTTGTGTACCTCTAACTTCTTATGGCTTCCTTCAGACCCCACCGTTGGCCAGTGACGCCCTTGCCATTCAGATTATCTTCCCCTTAGTCAGGGTGATAAGGCATCTTTCAGCCTATCGGGTTTGCCAGCTTCGCTGGGCAAACAAAAAAAAGAGTACCAGAGTACTCTTTTTAACAATTAAAGGTATTCGCTAAATAATATTAACAACAGGGATCAAACGACTCTTTGCAGCCATTTTTTTGCCATAAATGCGCATTGTGCTAATTGCTAAGGCAACCACCACAGCACAACCAAGTAGCCAAAATGCTGAGAACATAGGTGATTGCTTAAAGTTACCAACTTGATAAACCACTGAAGCGGTAATATAAGCAAGGCCTGTTGACCACGTAGCCACGAATAGCATCCATTTCATCCCTGCTTCACGGTACATTGCACCCATTACCGCCACGCACGGTGTGTATAATAGAACAAAGACTAAATAACTAAAGGCAGCCAACTGACTACTAAATAGGTTTTCCATGGTAGTAAAGGTAGAAATATTGACTTCTTGATCAGCCGCAGCACTAGTTTGGTCACTCACATTAGTAACATTTAAACCTAGGGGATCAAGTAAATTAGTAAACACATCGGTTAGATTAGCAGGCACACTAGCAAATGCTTCACCGACTTTGTTGAGTACATTAACCTTCTCATTATTCGCAGAGGTTGCACCATCTAGATTTGAATATAAGCTGTCTAATGTACCCACCACTGCTTCTTTAGCAAATACACCCGTAAAGATACCCACGGTTGCAGGCCAGTTGTCTTGCTCTACCCCAATTGGCGAAAAAGCGGGCGTTGCAATTTTAGAAATTTCGCTGAGCATTGATTTATCTGTATTATCATTGCCAAAGGTAAAATCGGTACCAATTGAGCTTAATATTTTTAAAATTACAAACACCATAATAATTGTTTTACCCGCGCGTAAACAAAAGCTTTTTAATCGCTCCCAGGCTTTATAGAGTACACCTTTTGCAGTTGGCATATGATAAGCAGGTAACTCTAAAATAAACGGTGTTAAAGTAGGTGTAAACAAAGTATTTTTCAGCACTAAGCCTGTTAATACCGCCATTACGATACCCAAGATATACAAGGCGAATACTAAGTTTTGGCCATTGGTTGTAAAAAATGCCGCCACAAACAACGCATACACGCTCAAACGTGCGCCACATGACATAAATGGTGACATAGCAATAGTCAGTAAACGGTCTTTATGAGTTTCTAAGGTGCGCGTTGCCATTACTGACGGTACATTACAACCAAAACCAACAATTAAAGGCACAAACGCTTTACCCGGTAAGCCAATGGCGCGCATTAACCTATCCATAATAAATGCTGCTCGCGCCATGTAGCCTGAGTCTTCAATAAAAGCTAAACAGAAGTATAAAAATCCAATAACAGGAATAAAGGTAGCTACAAGTTGAATACCACCGCCTAAACCGTCGGCAAGTAAGGCGCGTAGCCAATCAGGAGAGCCTAATGATGTTAATAACTGGCCAAAGCCGTCAACTAAAATGGCGCCTACACCGATATCAAAAAAATCTATAAACGCACCACCAACATTGACCGCAATGGTGAACATTAAATACATAATACCAAGGAAAATTGGAATGCCTAAAAAGCGGTTGATCACTATAGCATCAATTTTATCGCTAATGGTTTCACTGGCGATCCCTTTGCTGTTTTGAGTCAACTCGGCAAGTTGGTTGGCAAATTCATAACGGCCATTTGCAAACAATACATCGAGTTCATGTTGATCCGCAAATTGTGAAAACTCTGTTTTTGCCACTAATAACGTATGTTGATCAGCATAACCAAAACAGCTTTCGTCTTGCTCTAGTAACCTCAGTGCAAGCCACTGACTATCAACGTTATTTAAAGGTTCGCTATGCTCTGCTAAGCTGGCAGTGATGTTATCTACCGCTTGGGTTATTTTTTTATCATAGTTAGGTTGCTGTGATGATATTTTCTTAAATTTTAGGCCTTGCGCAATACAATCTTTTAAGGCGCTAATGTCTTTTTTATTATTCGCACTGAGTGCAACTACAGGGCATCCAAGGCGTTTTTCAAGTGCTTTAGGATCGGTTGTTAAACCATTTCGCTTTGCCACATCTACCATGTTTAATACGACTACCAGTGGTACTTTCATCTCCAGTAACTGCGCTGTGAGATATAAGTTACGCTCTAGATTTGATGCGTCAATAATATTAATGATCAGTTGTGATTCACCACTAAGTGCATAATCACGGGCAATTTTTTCATCTAAAGGTGTTTGTGCATTAACATCCAAAGAATAAGTGCCTGGTAAATCCACTAAATCAACACTTTGATCGCCCACTTTAAATTGACCAATTTTTTTGTCGATAGTCACACCTGACCAATTACCTACTTTTTGTTTGCTACCAGTTAAAGCATTGAAGAGTGTTGTTTTACCACAGTTGGGGTTGCCGATTACGGCAATGTTTGGATTCATACTGCGAGTTCCAAATTAATTGATTTTGCTTCAGCTTTGCGAAGACTCAGGACAGTGCCACGAACTTTAACAATCATAGGATCGCCAAAAGGAGAAAAGCGTAATACATGTACCGGGGCACCCGGCGTTAAACCCATAGCAAGTAACTTTTGACGTAACAAACTCGCATCGGGATCAATACTTACCACAGAGCCATGTTGGCCAATTACTAATTTGTCGAGCGTTAACATGCCATCTCATTTATTAAATACATCAATGGCACTGATTTTACGCCGATTATTCAATCATGCAAGTGAGACTAATTATCATATCGATAAGTATGTAAAAGAAAATAACCAAGCCACAGTATTCGCTTTGATATTAACAATTACGCAGAGCCAAATTGATAAATGTTTAACAATTAGCGAAATATTTGAGCTAATGCACCACTGCCATTTAATAAGATTAGTATCAGGTTTTAAATAACCTGAGCAGAAGTAATCTGTATATTCAGAAACTTTGAGCATATTTGTGTCATACAAAGCTGACAATACTCATTGTTCTTTGATCACTAAAACAGCACTAAATATAAAAAATGGTGCCAATTGGCACCATTTTTTGAACATAACTAAAACGTTACTTAGTTAGGTCATCAAAGAACTTTTTTACACCATCAAAAAAGCCTTTTTCTTTTGGACGGTTTTTAGAGCCATCCTTACCCATGCTAACTTCAAGCTCTTCAAGTAGCTCACGCTGGCGCTCATTTAAGTTAACCGGTGTTTCAATCACCACTTTACAAATCAAATCACCAACGGCACCACTGCGTACAGACTTAACGCCTTTACCACGCATACGGAACATTTTACCGGTTTGACTTTCAGTTGGGATCTTTAACTTAGCACGGCCATCAAGGGTTGGTACTTCAATTTCTCCCCCTAACGCTGCGGTAGTAAAGCCAATCGGTACTTCACAATATAAGTTATTACCATCTCGCTCAAAGATACGATGCTCGCGCACAGAGACTTGCACGTACAAATCTCCAGCCGGTGCGCCATGCATACCGGCTTCACCTTCACCCGATAAACGAATACGGTCACCAGTATCAACTCCAGCTGGAATTTTAACCGATAGAATTTTAGTTTTCTCAACACGCCCTTGACCATGGCAATTATTACATGGATCAGAGATAATTTGACCGGTCCCCTGACAGGTTGGACAAGTTTGTTGTACAGCAAAAAAACCTTGGCGCATTTGCACTTGGCCAGCACCGTGACACGTAGTACATGTTTTAGGTTTAGAGCCTGCTTTAGCACCGCTACCATCACATGGTTCACAACCAACCCAAGTAGGTACTTTAATTTCAGTCTCTTTACCACGAACAGCATCTTCTAAGCTTAAGTCCATGTTGTAGCGTAAATCAGCACCACGTTGTTGTCGAGACTGACGTCGACCACCACCGCCGCCAAATATATCACCGAACACGTCACCAAAGATGTCACCAAAGTCACCTTGGCCACCGCCGCCAAAACCACCATGGCCGCCACCGCCATTTTGATCAAATGCTGCATGGCCGTATTGGTCATACATTTGGCGTTTTTGCGGATCGGTAAGTACTTCGTATGCGTCTTTTACTTCCTTGAATTTTGTTTCAAGATCTTTATCACCCGCGGTACGGTCTGGATGATATTTCATCGCTAAGCGTTTATACGCTTTTTTGATGTCTCGTTCACTCGCATCTTTGCTTACGCCGAGAACTTCATAATAATCGCTTTTTGACATATCTATCACACTACTCTTTTCTTGCTACAGCATGATTGATTTTACTCATTCATATCGCTGTTTGATAAACCGATAAATGATATCGACTTATACCAATTTACCATCTATATACATGCAAAAGGCGCGTCAAGCTATTAGCTTACGCGCCTCAATCATTCATCCTAACTTAAATCCGTGGCTCGCACCATAATTTAAGCTAGGCAGAAGCGGTAACAACAATTACTTGTCGTCTTTTACTTCTTCGAACTCTGCATCTACAACATCATCATCTTGCTTAGCTGATTCTTGTTGCTCTGCACCCGCGTCGCCTTCGCTTTGTTGGGCTTTCGCTTGCGCAATTTCCATTAGCTTTTGAGATTTCTCAGCAAGCGCTTGTGTTTTCGCTTCGATTTCTTCTTTATCGCCGTCTTTAATTGCTGCTTCTAGGTCAACAACAGCCGCTTCAATCGCTTCTTTGTCTTCACTTGGTAACGCATCGCCCGCTTCTTCGATTTGCTTACGCGTGCCGTGAACCATTGCATCACCTTGGTTACGAGCAGCTACTAGCTCTTCAAATTTCTTATCGTCTTCAGCATGTGCTTCTGCGTCACGAACCATTTTTTCAACTTCATCATCGCTTAGACCTGAAGATGCTTGAATCGTGATTTTTTGCTCTTTACCTGTATCTTTATCTTTAGCAGATACATGTAAGATACCATCCGCATCAACATCAAATGTTACTTCGATTTGTGGAGTACCACGTTGTGCAGGACGAATGCCTTCTAGGTTAAATTGACCTAGAGACTTGTTATCGCTTGAACGTTTACGCTCACCTTGTAACACATGAATTGTTACTGCAGATTGGTTATCTTCTGCTGTTGAGAAAGTTTGCGATTTCTTAGTAGGAATCGTCGTATTCTTCTCAATTAGTGCTGTCATTACCGAGCCCATAGTCTCGATACCTAGTGATAACGGAGAAACGTCTAGTAATAATACATCATTTACGTCACCAGCTAATACACCACCTTGAATTGCCGCGCCTACTGCAACAGCTTCATCAGGGTTAACGTCTTTACGTGGGTCTTTACCAAAGAAATCAGCAACCGTTTTCTGTACTAGTGGCATACGTGTTTGACCACCCACTAGAATAATGTCGTTGATATCATTTACTGATAAATCAGCATCAGCAAGTGCACGCTTAAGTGGTTCAATTGACTTAGTTACTAAGTCTTCAACTAGCGACTCTAGCTTGGCACGTGTTAGTTTCACGTTCATGTGCTTAGGACCACTAGCATCAGCCGTTACATATGGAAGATTAACTTCTGTAGATTGCGCTGATGATAATTCAATTTTAGCTTTTTCAGCAGCTTCTTTAACACGCTGCATCGCCAAAGGATCAGTTTTTAAATCAATTCCTTGGTCTTTTTTGAATTCAGCTACTAGGTAGTTGATAACGCGGTTATCGAAATCTTCACCACCTAAGTGTGTATCACCGTTAGTCGCAAGTACTTCAAATGTATGCTCGCCTTCTACTTCATCAATTTCAATGATTGATAAATCGAAAGTACCGCCACCTAAGTCGTATACTGCAACAACGTTTTCACCTTTGTTTTTGTCCATACCGTAAGCAAGTGCAGCGGCAGTAGGCTCATTGATGATACGTTTAACTTCAAGACCTGCAATACGGCCAGCATCTTTAGTTGCTTGACGTTGTGAATCATTAAAGTAAGCAGGAACAGTGATTACTGCTGCTGTTACTTCTTCGCCTAAGAAATCTTCGGCAGTCTTTTTCATTTTTTTCAAAATTTCAGCTGAAACTTGAGGAGCTGCGCGTTTTTCACCGCCGGCTTCTACCCAAGCATCACCATTGTCAGCTTTGATAATTTGAAATGGCATGATGCCGATATCGCGTTGTACTTCTTCGTCCTCAAAACGACGACCAATTAAACGCTTAATTGCATATACTGTATTAGTTGGGTTTGTCACTGCTTGTCGTTTAGCCGGCTGACCAACTAAGGTTTCACCGTCTTGCGTATACGCAATGATCGATGGTGTTGTGCGATCGCCTTCCGCGTTTTCAATTACGCGTGCTTTATCACCGTCTAGTACTGCTACACAAGAGTTAGTAGTACCTAAGTCAATTCCAATAATTCTACCCATGAATATTCTCCAACTTCAAATTCATTATTACGTTCGATGACTAGTTAATAGGGATGCCAGATACTGAATTCAACTGTAAAAATAAAAAAAAAGGCATTTTTTGTAATTTATTTTGCAAATAGCCTTACAAAGTATGTGGATTGCCAGTTTTTAGCCTGTTTTTGTCTCCGCCGACAACTGGTCTGACAAGATTTTGTGTGCTATAAAAACACAAATACTTTAAAAGGAAGTGTTATGCACTTTGAACAATTACTAGAACGAGCAGCACAAATAGGCAAATTATCACCAGAATCGTCATCAACGTCTATGCAATTTCCAGCTAATTGGTGCCAGGGCAGAACAGCTTTTGGGGGGTTATCAGCTGCATTATTGTATCAAGCGGTTCGTCAACAGGTAGATCAAAGCCGTCGTTTACTTTCTATAAGCACTAACTTTGTCGGGCCTTTATTAGCAGATACTGACTTTACTATTAATGTTGAAGTGTTACGAGAAGGTGAAAATAGCACTCAAGTATTAGTCAAAGCGATCCAAAATGATCAAGTCTGTGTGATTGTTCAAGCCTGCTTTGGTAAGCAAAGAGAATCGAATATTTCAGTTCCAGTGACTAAGAAAATGACCCTAAAACCTGTAGATGAAAGTCATACACTACCTTATAAAGAAGGCATTATGCCTGCGTTTTTTCAGCACGTATCACTGTGCCCAGAGCAAGGCTCGATGCCATTTACTGGAGCTGAGACCTCTCACCTTGGTGGTTGGATGAAGTTTAATCATCAACCAGCGGCAATCACTGAAGCACATATCATTGCATTAACAGATGCTTGGCCTCCTACTTTATTACAAATGTTTAAACAACCTGCGCCTGCCAGTAGCATGTCGTGGTACTTAGAGTTTGTACAGTTACCTACGCTTGAGTCAAAGCAATGGCTAGGTTTTGAAGCAATTACCCATCACAGCCAAGGTGGATATGGTTTAGAAGATGGCGCTATTTGGTCACAATCAGGACAACTTATTGCACTTACCCGCCAGACTGTGGCTGTGTTTAGTTAACGTGATTGTTTTACGGAACTTTTTATTAAAGGTTTGTTTATTACAGGTTTAAGCTTCAATTCACTCTCGCCAAATGCCATAGCTTTGGTGTATTCACCATTATTGATAATGTGTGTTAAACCGAGATCAAACTCTTCTGATAGCACCTTACGGTTAAAAAAACAGCGCTCGAATCTTTAGAAAAAATAGCGGTGGTTTAAATATTCAAAACTACAAGCCCAGTGCCGCTATCGTTCAATAGATAAAGAGGCAATAAAGAACTAACCGCTTCAGGAATGTCCATTTCATATTTGTATTTATATAATATTTGATGCAAACTTCATTTACTATTGTTTCTTACTGGGAATACCGTTTGCAAACTGCCTGCCCTAGTTGCGATTTAATTATCGATATACCGCGTATTTTGGCAAAAAAAATGGCTGTCTGCCCTCATTGTCATAGCAAAGTTTGCTCTGCAGATGTCGATTACGATCAACGTATTGTAGCGTTTAGCCTAAGCGCATTACTGATGCTTGTCAGCAGTATGTTTTACCCGTTTATTTCATTTAGTAGTAATGGCATAACACAAACAATTACCTTGCCTGATGCAGCAAAAATTCTTTTTAATTACGATAGTGACTTACTTGGTTTATTTATCGACATCAGTATTATTGGTCTACCTATGACACTGCTTCTATTAATATTACCACTGCATTTAGGCATGTTAAAAACACTCCCTCGGCCTGTTTCACGCAGGTTATTAAAGTTCACTCTGGCGCTTGAACCTTGGATCATGTCGGAAATTTTTCTGATCGGTGTATTAGTCAGCATGGTTAAAGTTATGTCTTTAGCTGATATTAGCTTTGGCATTAGCTTTTGGGCATATGTTGCTTTTGTAATATTTTATATTGCCGCACTAGCCCATTTAAACCGGCCTAGGTTATGGGAGCAGATTGAACCGATAAAAAAAATACAGAATACATCTGGTCTTTATCGTGCTATAGACTGTTACTTGCGCGCTTGCCATGTTTGCCATCAGCTGTGTGAAGGCACTAAATGTTCACGCTGTCATAGCCAAACTCATGTACGCAACCCTCACAGCATACAAAAAGCGACGGCTTGGCTTATTACCTCTGTTGCCTGTTATATCCCTGCCAATATATTTCCTATTATGCATACCACTAATTTAGGTGATGAATCTGCGTCTACTTTAATAGGGGGAGTTATTATGCTTTGGCATTCAGGTTCGTACCCTATTGCAATAATTATCTTTTTAGCAAGCGTTGTGGTGCCTTTAGCTAAAGCATTAGTATTAAGCTTTTTATGCGCGGTGGTATCAAAACCAGCTTCACAGCAAAGTAAAATCTACACTCGGGTATATCAATTAACCGAGTTTATAGGTAAATGGTCAATGATCGATGTATTTGTGGTGGCAATTTTAGTAGCCTTAGTGCAACTAGGTAACTTAATGTCGATAACCCCTGGTATCGGCACATTATTTTTTACAGCAATGGTTTTATGTCAAATGATGGCAGCCCATGCATTTGATCCTCGCTTATTGTGGGATTCACCAAAGAAAAAACAAACAGAGACACTCGCATGACTGCAACAGCTCAAGTAAAAAAAGAAGCCTCCATTTCTGCAATTTGGCTCATTCCATTTATTGCCCTACTTGTTGGTGCTTGGATGCTATACCAACATCAAATAAATAAAGGGGCTACTATCTATATCAAAATGCCTCATGCTGATGGAATTGTAGCGGGTAAAACTGAGATAAAAGTGCGTAGTGTTAAAATAGGTCAAGTTGATCTTGTGCGCTTATCCGATAAAAATAACAGTGTTATAGCTCGCGCACAAATAGATAAAAACTACGATGATTTACTAACCAGTGATGCCAAAATTTGGGTCGTTAAACCTCGTATTGACGAAACCGGCATCAGCGGCATGAGTACACTTTTATCAGGGGTATACTTAGAGTTTTCACCTGGTGAAAGCAAAAAAACAACCGAAAAATTTGAGTTACAAGATGAACCTGCTTTAATTGCTAAAGACGTTAAAGGCGGTCGTTTTAGTTTGCTTAGCTATAATGCTGAAGTAATGGATGTAAGTACCGGTATTTACTTTAAGAATTATAAAATTGGTCAAATTGAAACTTCAACATTTGACTGGAAAAACCAAGCAATGAAATACGGTGTTTTTATTAAAGAGCCGTATCAAAACTTGATTACATTAAACTCTATATTTTGGGTCAATGAAGGTGTTGAAATTGACTTATCTGCAGATGGTATTAACGTCAATACTGGTTCGTTAAGCCAATTACTTAAAGGTGGAATTTCGGTAGGACTTCCTAAACAACAAGCTCCCGGCGATATCGCTGAAGACGGCCATAGCTTTTCACTTAGCAGTAGCTATAAAGATGCCCTAGAAGAGCGGTTCTTGGATTTTGATCACTATATTGTTGAGTTTGAACAGTCAATTCGTGGCCTGCGCCCCGGAGCACCGGTTGAGTATCGTGGCATGCGAGTCGGCACTGTAGTTGAAGCCCCGGCGAATGTGATCATTGATGGTAAACCAGCGCATTTTCGCACTGACAACACCGCTGTGCCTGCGTTAATTAAAATAGAATATGGCCGTATTTATCACGATAGTGAATCAGCTCGTGAATTTTGGCAAAACAGCATTGACGGTAGGGTTAAAAATGGTCTGCGCGCATCACTCAAACCCGGTAATCTATTAACCGGCGCTGTGTATGTTGATCTTGATATTTATCCCGATGCAAAGCCTGCTCGCATATCAACACTTGCGAAATATGACGTATTTCCTAGTGTTTCAAGTGGTATTACCGTACTTGCCGACCAAGTTTCTGATGTATTAAATAAAGTGAATAATTTAAAAGTTGAAGATAGCTTATCGCAGATGCAAGACACCTTCACCGACTACCAAGCTTTGGCAAACGAAATGCGAGAGCTCCTTAGTCAACAAGATACTCAAAACTTACCCGGCGATATTAATCGTAACTTTGCTGAAATGACAAAAAGCATGCAGCAATTTGATGTCACCATGAAGCAATTTGAAAAAACCATGGCAAGTTACCAACAAGGTTCGCAGTTTCACCACCAATTACAACAAACGCTTTCTGAATTTAAACGCTTGAGTGAAGAGCTACAACCGCTTAGTCGCGGCTTAAACGAGCAACCTAACATGTTTATTTTTGACAAATCGCTGCCTGCTGATCCAACCCCGAGGAAACAATAATGGCTATATTTTCAAGTATCAAGCTCGTTATCATAAGTAGCTTAGTTTTATTAACGGCGTGTAGTCAATCACTTAATGCCCCGATTGAGTATTACCAATTCGAACAACCTATTAGTACAGCGAGCCGCAGCGCTGAAGATACACGTTACCAACTACGACTCAGTACCGTCGACTTACGAGGTGCGCTCAATAACCGTGGTATTGCTATTAAAATGGAAAATAATCAAGTCAACGCAGCTAACTACCATTTATGGAGTGAAGCGCCTGATAAAATGCTTAGCGCCAGTGCCCACTATAGTTTATTTACAGCCCTGCCCGATTGGATGGTAGTTAAAGGGTTACCCGTTGTTACTGATAAAGAACAACAAAGCTATTACGAGTTAGAGTATGAACTACATCAGTTTAATGGTGATAATAAAGGCAATGCAATAATTGCAGGTTTATGGCGGCTTTACCAAACAACACCAGAGCAAGGCCGCTCTTTACAAACACTTCATTATTTTAATGAGACAACACCACTCGTTGAGGATGGGTACGAAGGACTAGTTACTACGCTGTCATTAAACTGGCAAGCGATTAACCTGCGAACTGCTGAGTACTTAAATGAAGCTAACTAAAGGCTTTTAGATTGACGAATTTACAACTTGGTTTCTACCATTGTTTTTTGCTTGATAAAGTAGCCCATCTGCAGCTTTAATTGTTTGCGCTAAGGTTTGCCCATATTGGTAACTTACCATTCCAATACTGGTTGTTACTGTAATTTTTTTATCTGCAATATTGATTGCTTCATTCGCAAAAGAACACCTGATTTTTTGTGCTATCTCGTGAGCTTGAGTGTCACTTTTCGCATTAATAAGCAGAGCAAATTCCTCCCCACCAATACGAAATATTCTCCCTTTATTTATTAAACCTTGTAATCTATTGGCTACTTCAATCAATACCTTATCACCAACTTCGTGACCATACTCGTCGTTAACACTCTTAAAGTAATCTAAATCCATTAATAAGGTATATAATTTACTTTTATCATCAAGCTGCGTAGCAAAATAATAATTCATTGCTAAGCGATTACCAATATTGGTAAGAGGATCAAGCATAGCAAGGCTTTCTAAGCGTTTTGAGTACTCAGCGCGGGTTGCTTCAAAAACATGAGCAACGGCCCAAATGCTAATGTAACACAGTGTCATATTAAGGGTGAGGTTAAGCACCTGGTATAAAGACCATTCTGCTTTAGCGGCAAAAATGATGCCTTGTATAACAATAAGTAACAAAGACAGAGCAAAGCCTAAACACCTACCTAACAATAAGTAATATAAAATAGGTAATGCGAGGGTCCACACAAACAACCCATTTGCTATACTGGAAAAGTAGCAGCCAATGACAATAAGTAAAGTAATAAATATGCAGATACTGAGTGGCTGCCACACTTTATAAACTGACTTACGGCTATACAAATATATATAAAAACAATAGCTTGCAAAAAGTAGCTCTAAATTTCCTAGCAATATAAAGTTATTATAAAATAAATTGAAAACGGCAAAAGTGAACCCAAGCGTACCTAAGCATATACACATCCATTTGAGTACTTTACCACGTAAAATAAAGGTGCTGTTTAACGCTGTAATATCCATCTTTTTACTTAATAAGAAAAAACCAGAGCATTTTATACACAAACACTTTAGTACTACAAGTTACACGATTAAATATTCGCTTAGTTATTCATCAAGTCATCTATTTCTTTAATCATTTCAGCAAATTTTTCATTTGCCTGATTAATCTGCTTATCACTCAGGGTTGATCTTAATGCAACCAGCAAACCAGCGTAACGAGCTAAGTTTTGTTTATCAAGCTCAACTAATTTTGGACTCATGAATGCCTCACGCTCAAGGATGATATGTGCAAGCTGTTTATAAAACTTGTCATCATCAATAGCTGATTTGGTAAAAACTTGTTTGAGTTTATCAAGCCGTGCTTGCTTGTAGCTATGCCATAGTAAAAAAGTAGAGTTAAATTGCGCATTAGCATTAGTGATTAGTTCAACTTGCGCGCTTGTCAGTTTGCCAAGCCAATCTTCATATCTTTCAAGTTGTTCTTTTAAACGCTCTTCGCGGCGCTGTTGGGTGGTTTGTTCGTTAAACTCTTCAAGTTGTTCGTCCATTTGCTCTGCAATGGCTTGAGTAAATGTATTTTTTTGTGACTCATCAAGGGTTATCGCAATGTCGATTAGATCATCATTTACATGCGCGACCAATACCTGCCAGTGCTGCTTAGCTTGTTCAAAATGAGTAATTAATTCTCCCTGTTCCGGGCCTTTTAATAACAACTGCTGTAGATTTATAAGATCTTGTTTATAAAGTGGTAACTGTGTTTTTCGATGCCAGTTACGCGTTTTTTTAATAACCGCTTTAACCGTTTTACTTTGCTGTTTATTCAAATCAACATAATCATCAATCCAAAACGATGACAGCCAGCCAACGTTATTGTAAGTAAAACTTGCAGAGCACCCGCTGAGTAATAAGAGCAAGCTGCCTACCACATATTTTTTTATATTTAACTTACTATTTTTAAATAACATTTTTAAAGCTTATGTGATTAAGATAATCTTTAAGATAATCAACTTAGCTAATACTGTAAATCATTAAGTAAAAATAAAACACATAAACAATAATAATTATCATTTACTTGTTGACACATAAATAAACTTAAGTGATAATCGTTCGTATCAAAGCGAGATAGTTAAACACTTATTGCATTGCCAATACAGTAAACCGACCTCAGTACCCTAGGGAAGAATGCCAGTAAGGATGCTGGACTTTTAATCTCGTTTTGATCAAGCACGTGATGCTTGAATAAAAGCTTATTCGACTCAGTTTTTATATAAAATCACGCTACTTGCTACATTGCTCATATCGGTGACGGTTGATATGAACCAAAAAGCCCCGCTGGGGCTTTTTTTATTGCTTTAAATTATTCTTCAATATCTGTATCTTATTCGTATTATTCTTATTCTTAGCTGTAAGTTGGAACTTTCCTTACTTAGAGCTAGAATTAAACTGTTATAAATTATCTGGAGGCAGTGTCATGTGGCAGCCTAAATTACCAATTATTTTAATGCTTAGCGCACTAAGTTTCTCAGGTGTCGCTCACGCAGGCCTAGAAGAAGGCATATTAGCCGCCAACGAAGGTCGCTTTGAAGAAGCTCTTACAGAGTTTAATTACCTTGCAGATAATGGTTTTGCACCAGGTATTTACGAACTAGCACAGATGTATGAAGGAGGGCATGGTGTCACTCGTAATTACAAAAAGGCTGCGGCGCTTTATCAGCAAGCAGTTAAAAAAAACCACCCTGATTCAATGTTTGCCCTTGCTGTGCTTTATGAAGAAGGTAAAGGCGTTAAACTTGATAAACAAATGGCCGTATCACTTTATAAAAAAGCGGCTGCAAAAAATTTACCAGCTGCACAATTTAATTTAGGTGTAATGTACGCCAATGGTACTGGCGTAACACAAGATTACAAAGAAGCGATGCAATGGTACGAAAAAGCTGCAGGCAATAACTACACCCTTGCCCAATTTAATATGGCACTGATGTACTTTGAAGGCCAAGGCGTTCAAAAGAATATCGAAAAATCATATATTTGGAATACCATCGCTGAATATAACGGCAATATGCAAGCAAGCCACAGTCGCAAACTTGATGAGCAAAAATTAATGCCAGCTGAAGTCGTAGCCGCCAAAGAAAAAGCCGATGCCCTATACGAAAAAATTCAAGCTGGCTTATACGCAGGTGAAAACCGCATGTTTTAGTATTATAGCCAAACCACCTCAAGTGCAGAATTCAGCACTTCGCAGGGGCTTAATTTAATATCAAGGCGTTACTTTGCTTGCCACGATGAAAGCCCCCTGTTAAGAAGTAACAGCCCAGAGAGTAAGTGTGCCCCTAGAATGACCAACGAGTTGATTTAAAGCGACTTATAATGTGTTATTTTTTAAACAATAGGACTGTTATTACTGGTTATCAATGTCTTGCCTAAACCGCTTTAATTCCAACGACACTCGTATCCTGAAACGATTTAAGCATAAAGCCTATAAAAAATGTGTGCAACCTTACTTTAAATATAACCACTTTAAAACACGCATTAATAGTTTGCTTTTTTTTAATAGTAAAGTTAATCGTGGGTTGAAGCGCCCCGAAGTAAGCATGTTTCGCGCATGACTAAAAGTTATAAAACCCTCTTTACCGTGGTAATTACCCATACCTGACTCGCCAATTCCACCAAAAGGGACATCTTCGGCAGTTACCTGCATCAAAACATCATTAACAGTTAGTGTGCCGCTTTGGGTTTGCTGTTTAATAAGTTGATTGGTTTTTTCATCATGACTCATTACATAAAGCGCTAAAGGATGCGGCTTGGCTTTTATATAATCAATTGCTTGAGTCAGTGCTTGGTATTGCTTAATCACCAATAATGGACCAAAAATTTCTTCATGCATTATTTTCATTTGCTCGCTACATTGTGTCACCAAATGTAAGCCCAAGCGATGCTTGTCCGTATCTTGTTGATTAGTTAACAGCGGATTGATAATTTCTGCACCTTGCTCTTTAGCATCATCAAGCAAGTTTTGTAGTCGTTTAAAGTGTTTATCATTTAATATCGAGCTGAGGTTTTTTCCTTCTACACCTTGACCATAATATTTTTTATAAAGGCTAATCAACGCATCCAGCAGTGGCTGGTACATCGCTTCATCAACTAATACATAATCAGGCGCGACGCATATTTGTCCTGCGTTTGCCATTTTGCCGAACAAAATAGCTTTCGCAGCTTGGTTTATATCTGCATCTTTAGTAACAATAACAGGTGATTTTCCACCAAGCTCAAGCGTGACAGGGGTTAAGTTTGAACTTGCCGCGGCCATTACATGGCGGCCCACTACCGTAGAACCAGTAAAAAATAAATGACCGAATGGTAATTGACTAAATTGCTCTGCTGTATGAGCCCCACCTTCAATGATGCTGCAATGCTCATCTAACTCGTCAGTAAAAATACGCTTAAGTACTTGATTGGTATAATGGGTGAACTCACTGAGTTTTAGCATAATACGATTACCGGCAGCTAGTGCAGTAATAAGTGGCACAAGTGCAAGTTGAATAGGATAGTTCCATGGGGCAATAATACCTACCACCCCCTTGGGTTGATAACTAACCGAGACTTTTGAAGGTGCCAAACTAAACCCCGCACGACGTGGCGAGTCTTTAGCCCATTTGTCTAAATGTTTTAGGGTATGTGAAATAGCTTTTATGGTCGGTAATAAGTCCCCCATCACTGTGTCAAACTCAGTTCGGTAGCCAAAATCTTTTGAGCTGGCAGCCACAAGCTCAGTTTCTAATACCAATAACTTACGCTTAAGTAATGTTAACAACGCAATGCGTTCTGAAATTGGCAAATAAGGTTCGGCCATAAAACGTTGCTGCAATGCCTCGAACTCAGAACCTAGCTGCGTAACGGTAATATCTGGTAAGAATGTAGATGACAAAGGTAAGCTCATAAATAAATGAAAGTAATACCACTATAACTTTGTTTTTTAAAGGCAGCAATAAAAGGACTAACTTAAACTATTAAGCTTTGTCTGAGTACATCTGTTACCACTTAAAGAGCATAACTAGTCTCTGTTGATTTATTTTATCGTTATATAATAGTGCTTGCGAAGCTTTAAACTCGCATAAAAGTGGAATTGAGATTTGGGGGATGATGTAACTAAATTAAATGACGGCACATTTTGCCGCCATGATTAAATTCACGTCACTATTTTTTATATTATAAAAAATAGTGAGCATTAAACCTGTAACGCTGCCGCTCGGCGCTTATTTTGAATATAGTTGAAGAGCCCAATAATTGACGCTGCAATCCAAAATATTTCAATTACAAAGCTTGCTAAGTTAAAATTGTAACAAAGGCTAATAAGCAATAGTATGGCACCAATTAAATTCATCATGTTGTATAGCAAACTGGTGGCATTAGCTTTACCTAGTTGCAGCATAAAAAATGCGCCAACCACTAAAAAAGTACCAGTCATACCAATAATATCAAACAAAAGTGCAATCACGAAGGGTTCCCTTATCCATTTATTTCAATTGTATTTGTAAACCCACAATACTGGCCCACTCCATGGGGAGGGTTGTTTTCAATCATTGAAACAGCAAGCCGCAGATTCTAGCAATTTAGGAAGGCAAAACGAGGATAAATGTCCGCTACTTATGAGTTACTTTACCACCGATAATTTTAAGAGCCGGGGTACCGCGGATCATAGTTTGGCGAGCAAAAGGGCGTGTACACTTTGGGCATATGCCTATTTCAGTTGTAAAGTCTTGGCTAATTCGCTCAATAAAGCATTTTACCAAGGCACCTTTGCCACCTTTACGATATTTAAAAAGTTGAGTTTTGCATTGCCCGCAAAATATATCAACAGTTTTAGTTGGCCCCTTTTTATTGGGTTTTGCCATAAAATATAACCACTTAAAAGTTTAAAACACTTATTATGGTAACAAACTTAAGGCCACAACCCCAATACCAGCCCCATTAGCGTAAATTATAAAATATGATTACCCGCGTTGACTAAAAACAGGTTCAATTGCGGGTGCTCAAAAACGTAACGCTCCTAAATGCAGTTGCTACCCAACATAAACCAAGCAAAAAAAGAAAGAGCTGCAAAAAATACTGCTAAAAGATCAAGCGTAGATGAATCAATAAGTACGATTCTACATAATAAATTAGATTCTCGAAGTCACTGTAAATGACCCTTATAGGTTTACTTAGATAAACTAACCGATAGCGCTTTAAGGTGCCCTACTTGTGCGTTTGACTACAAAAGCCGAAGGAAAACTAATAACAGGCGTTATTGCTGCACTGGCTTTTTTTGCAATTTACGTTGTAGCGTACGTCGATGCATATTTAATTTCCGAGCAGTAACAGAAATATTACCGTGGTTACTTTGTAGTACCTGCTGGATATGTTCCCACTCTAATCGTTCTGGCGACATTACTTTATTTTGTATCATTTGAGTCGGTACTGAACTACTTTTGACGCCCGTCAAAGCTTGGCTCAATGACGCCATATCAACAGGTTTAGTAAGATAGTCATCTGCTCCTAAGCGCATTGCCTCGACTGCACTAGCAATACTTGCAAAGCCTGTAAGTAATACTATTTGCGCCCCAAAAAGACAGCGGCGTAAAGGTGCGATAAGCGTTAAACCATTATCTTGATCAAGTTTCATATCCAACAGTACATGTGAGGGTAAAAATGCATTCGCTATATCAAGCGCATCAGTGCAATTATGAGCCACTTTACATTCATACCCTAACTTGGTTAAACGCCGAGATAAGGTAGCAGCAAGATTGATGTCATCTTCGATGAAAAGTAACTTCATTTCATTCATTACGAATTATCGTCCTCTACAATTACTAATTTCACTTTAGCAAGCGCCCCAACTTCTTTATGGTTAAATAAAGTAAGCGATCCTTTTAGACGCTCAAAAGTCACATTTGATAAAAGAACAGCAAGCCCCATCCCATTATCACTGGGCATTAGCTGACCACCTAACTGGCTCAGTTGCTGCTCAGAAAATCCCATTCCAAAATCGCGAATTAATAAACTCACTGTTGAAGGAATATTGGATGACTTTTCAGAAATACTGTCCCAACTTAACTCAATAGAATTTTTATCCGCTTTTTTGTTGGCCATCGCGGCATTTTGCAGCAAGTTCAAAATAGCAGGCAGCAACATAGGATCGCTATACACTTTATAATGAGGGGCTTCAGTTAGCCACGTTAGTGTTTGGCTTGGATACTGTAACAACATGCTGTCGCTAATTTGTTGCTGTAGTTCATGTAAGCTCATAGATGCAATGTCACTTTGTACCCGCAGACTTTCAGACAGCTTTCTAAAGCCAGCTAGTTGAGCTGCACATTGCTTAAGTGGTTGAGCCATTTCTTTTACTGTCAGGTTATCAGGGGCGTCTTCTACTAATTCTTCAAATAGTAATTGTAAGTTTGCAATTGGCGTTGCTAATTGATGAGTAATTTGTGCTGCGGCGCCATCTAAGGTAACTAACTGTTCATTACGTAATTGAGCCTCACGGGCTTTTGAAATAGCGCGTTCACGGTGATATAACGCGCGGTTCATGGTGCCAATAACCAGCGCGATTACAATGGCACTAACCACAAAATTAACCCACATACCCACAAAATGACTCGCCATGTCCGTTTGATGCATAGCATGATGCGGCATTTTAAATAACAATAAAGTGTAAGCTACAATAGCAAGTATCGCTATATAAGCTAGGCCTTTGCTGTTAACCGTAACTGCTGCAATCATAATCGGCAATAACAATAATGACACGAATGCATTCGTAGCCCCGCCACTTAGTGACAACAACAAGGCTAAAAAAAGTACATCGGCACTCAGTTGTAACAACATGCCTATTGGCTTTGCTTGGCTAACATTTCGATATGCAAAAATACTACCGACCTGAAATAATGACTCAACACCAATCACACCTAATAAGGGTAATAGATGAATTTGCCGGTCAAGTAACAAATACACCGCAAGTACCGCGAAAAATTGCACGGCTATCGCGCCACTTCTAAGCATCAATAAACGACTGATCGCAGGGTCGGCCTGCATTAAAAACGCCATAGCTAAATTATAAAAAGTTCATAAGTGACGTTATAATACGCTATATTGAACGCTTAATCATCATCCATTGAAATGGCAAACTGTTCGCATATCGTGCCTTGATGAAATACCACTTTCCACTTTTTTCCATCAAATCGCCAAAGCGACATACGTACTGAATAATTAAATTCGGCCCATGCAGAACGCCTAAAAGCCGCTTGATAACTTAACTGAGCAATCGTTTCGCTAAGCATTCGCCCTTTAAAATGCTGATTATAAAACTGGGGGACAACTTCGGTCGGTAAACGGGTCAGTACTTGAAACTTATTAAACGATGTACCATTTGCTGTAATCTCAATAAAATCATCATCAAGTAAATCATCCAGTGCTTGGGTGGATTGTCTTACCTCAGGCTCAAGCAATTGCCTTTGCGCATCGACAAGGTGATTAAATAACGATGCCTTTATTTTGCTACTCATAGTATCTCCGGGTTTAACGCTTATAGACTTGCCCTGTTTTCATTACAAACGGCACATTTTTTAGTTCGTTGATATTACCAAGTGAGAAGCCATTAACGCTGATAATATCTGCTTGGTTAGTACTTTTACCATATTTTCTTAGAAACAAAAATTCATCTGCATTTAAACCATGCGGAGGTGCCCCAGAATCAGTGCCAAACGCAATATCATCTCATGCTGTAGCAAAAGCCAAGATCACGCACTTAAGTAACCCCGCATCTAGTATAGATTGTAGATATAATTGTCTGTTGTTTTTTTTAAAAGTTAAGTATTTACCCGTAAGCAACTTACCGACAGAAATAACTCAAGTTTGATCGGCCTTAGCTAATTGAGCTGCGCGTAATATGCCAATTAATAATACGATTATAATTACATTAAGCTTCATGCTCAGCCCTTTTATCTACTACCATTGACTAAACAACTTGCAGGTAATTACCATTAATTACGATGTAAGCGTTTCTACAAACTAGTTTTTGTTGGCTATTTTTGGTATAACTCAACATATTAGCGACAGATGTCAGACCACTTTAAAGAGAACACACTATGTCATACGCACACATAACAGGTTGGGGTAAATGCATTCCACCAGCTCGTATTACCAACGATGAGATCAGCCAGTTAGTAGACACTAATGACGAATGGATCACCTCTCGCACAGGGATCAAAGCTCGAAGAGTTAGCCATGTAAGTACCGCAGAACTTGCCACAGTCGCTGCAAAACACGCGCTAGCTTGTGCGGGTATTGAGGGCAAAGACATAGACTTAGTATTGCTTGCTACTTGTTCACCTTCGACCATGGTGGCAAATACCGCATCACTGGTGCAAAAAAATATCGGCGCAACAGGCGCGGCTGCAATGGATACTAACGCTGCGTGCTCTGGTTTTTTATACGCACTACAAGCAGCCACCGCACAAATTAACGCAGGCATGATAAAAAAAGCAGTTGTTATTGCAGCAGAAAGAATGACTTGGTATATCAATTGGGACCGCCGCGACAGCGCCGTTTTATTTGGTGATGGCGGTGGCGCTGTGGTACTTGAAGCCGCAGATACACCAGCGGGTTTATTGGCGACTAAAACGGGCTGTGATAGCGAAGAACGTGATATTCTGCATATTACTAACTTTGGCAGTGATATCGACAAATACGCACCAGCAGGGCCCTCTGATTTATTATTTGAGGGTCGTGAGATATTTAAACGAGCCGTTAAAGGTATGAGCGAAGCCTCTGATGATGTACTAAAACAAGCAAATTTAAGTTTAGATGAAATCGATGTACTAGTTCCTCATCAAGCTAACTTACGTATTATTCAAGCGATTCAACAACGCTTAAAAGTGCCAGATGAAAAAGTGATGGTTAATATTGCTGATTATGGTAATACCTCAGCGGCCACTATCGCTATTGCACTTTGTGAAGCCGTAGAGCAAGGCTTAATAAAGCCCCATGCGAACATTATGTCAGCTGCATTTGGTGCAGGTTTAACATGGGCTGCCAGCTATATTAAATGGGGGGAGCGTATTACTCCTATTAATACAAGTGATGCCGTCTTACCGCCTTGTGATAAAACGGGCCTTGAGCTTGTTGCACCAGCTGTGGCGGCGTGTAAAGGTACAGGTTAAGCACCTTTTATTACTTATTTATATAACAATAGCAATACTATTACTGGTTATTTATCTCCTAAAGCGCACTTATAAAGTAAATGGCTGAAGGTGGAATAAATCAGAATATAAGAAGATAAAATCATCGGGAAACGTTTTTTCGCCGCTCCCGATGATTTACTACATATTCATAAAGCCTTTTTAAATAACTTGGGCTTAAAACTAAAGCCGTTAATTAAAAACGATTTTGTAAATAGTCAAATACCGCTCGAATACCTAGCGCTTCACCACCAACAGGGCGCCCAGGTAAAGCACGCGTATTCCAAGCCATAACATCAAAATGTACCCATGGTGTTGTTGGCTCGACAAACTCTTTTAAGTAAAGTGCTGCAGTAATTGCACCGCCTAAAGGGGTGCTTGCACAGTTTGCCATATCAGCCACATCACTTTTTAATAAGTTTTTATATTGCTCAAATAACGGTAACTGCCATACAGGGTCGCTTACTTGATTACCTGCATCAAAAATACCATTAGCCACATTACGGTCGGTTGAGAAAAACCCAGGTAGTTCAGTTCCTAATGCCACACGGCAAGCTCCAGTGAGCGTCGCAAAATCAATAATAAGTTGTGGATCATCGTTTTGTGCTTCGCTTAGTGCATCACACAATACTAAACGCCCTTCAGCATCGGTATTGTCTATTTCGACCATAATGCCTTTACGAGTTTTTATCACATCCCCTGGACGAAATGCGTTGCGTGAAACCGCGTTTTCAACCGCAGGAACGAGTACTCGCAGGCGAATAGGTAAATTAGCAGCCATAATGAGCTGTGCTAAACCAATCACGTGCGCCGCGCCGCCCATGTCTTTTTTCATATTACGCATGCCAGAACTTGGTTTTAAATCAAGACCACCTGAGTCAAAACAAACACCTTTACCCACTAAAGTTATTTGCGGAGCATCTGGTGCGCCCCAACGTAAATCGAGTAAACGTGGCTTATTTTCACTGGCACGACCGACCATATGAATCGTAGGGTAATTTTGCTCTAACAGCTCATCGCCAACCCATTCACTAAACTCACCATCAAACGTGTCTGCTAAGTCACTCATGACTTGCGATAAATGTTGAGGCATCATGTCAGCTGCCGGCGTATTAACTAAGTCACGAACTAGGTTAATCGCATTCGCTTGCTGCGTTAGCTTGTTAAATAAGGTTTTATCACTAATTGCAAGCTGTGCTTTACCAGCAACTGTTGCTTTATATTCACTGAATTCATAACCACCGAGCATAAAGCCCAGCGCGATTTGTTCAAGCTGCTGCTCGCACTCTTGAACTTGATAACACCCAGCAGGTAGTTTTGTGGCTAAATCGCCTGCTAACCAAAAATCGTCCAAACTATTAACTAAACAGTATACGTGTTCAAGCTCTCCAGTTTGAGAGTTCGCAACTAATGATAAACCTGACGTTTTAAAATCAGTATTGTCCAGCCAGTTTCGTAAAAAATCACTCTGCTGCGCTTGCCACTGAGCTTGCTCACTCTTAACGATAAAAGATAATGGAATTCCAGCAGATGTATTACAGATCAATGCACTCATTAAATGACTCTTATTAAAGTAGAATGAGTCACTAGCATAACAATAACCATTACTAAAAGGTATAGTTTGGCTTTGTTTAGGTCCTGCTTAAGATAGTTTAGATTATAGTTTACTGATCTGAGGAGTTGTCTTTTTTATCTTCCTCTGCAACTTGACGGTCAATTTCTTTAAGTGGTTTATTAATATTGAACGAACTGGGTAATACATCCACCCCTACCCATTTACCCAATTTTACAACTAAAGGAATGGTTACTGGTGCAAACGGTAAAACGGCAAAGACACCCAGACCTAAGCCTTTTAAAATATCAACAAATTGTTCATTCGCAATCTGTAACTCTTGCTTAGATGAAGTGCCTTGCGTATAGCGGCGATAAATTGACAGCATTTCTCGGGTTTCTTTCTTCTCTTGAGCAAGGGCGATTTTTAATGCGACCATAGCACGCTTAAAGCGCAATTGTTGGCGCTTGCTACTGATCTTTGCAACCCGAAAAGGCGCTCTATGTATCACTTTATATAATCGCATAATACTATTTTCACACAGCCATCTAGGTTCACAAAGCAGAATTTACCTTATCCTCAATATACTTACTCTGCCCGCTAAAATTTAATCTCTATGCGCGAATGAAATTGCTGCCCATATATATGAGACAAACCCGCGAAAATTTGCAGCATTAGTAATTATCATACCGACCAATAAATGAGTTAAAGTAAATTTATATAAGTCGCTTGAGTATATATCTAATATGCTCGTATTAAGCTCATATAACCATCCAATTTAAATTTTTTTAACTAAAATATTCTCTTCTTAAACATCTAAATAGCCTGACTTTTATTTTATTTAATGTTCTCTTATAAAAAAACGCTAGTCATCAGTTGTGTACTAGCAAATTTGATTTTCCTCTATATTAATTTCAAAAAAAACACCGCTCATTAACAATTTGCATATTATTTTAACAAGCTGATGTAAAAGATTAACGTGACAACCTTTTACATCAGTTGTCGCGTCATATACAAGCAAAAATATATTAATTCTAACTGGGGAAAGTCAGAATGAAACTACAAAGCAACAAGCTCAACCAAGCAATTAAATTTGCGTTGGCAAGCACCACCGCCGGCTTATTTATGTCAGGCTCAGTATTTGCAGCAGACGAAGAAAGCGAAACCACAACAGTTAACAAAAATGTAGAAAAAATAGCCGTTGTTGGTACGCGCTCTGCACCTCGCTCAATTGGGGATTCACCCGTACCTATTGATATCATAGGCGGCGAGGAGCTGGCTAAATCGGGCAACACCGATATGCTAGAACTATTAAAAGGTGCTATTCCATCTTTAAATGTGCACCAAATGCCCATTAGTGATGCGGCCTCTCTTGTGCGCCCTGCAAATTTGCGTGGTTTACCATCAGACAATACATTAGTGCTTTTAAATGGCAAGCGCCGTCACCGTGCATCGGTTATTGCCTTTTTAGGTGGCGGGATTAATGATGGTGCACAAGGTGCTGATATCTCGGTTATTCCAAGTATCGCCCTTAAGCAAGTTGAAGTTCTGCGTGATGGTGCAGCCGCACAATATGGCTCTGACGCGATTGCGGGTGTTATGAACTTTGTACTTAAAGACGCCTCCGAGGGCGGTACATTAGAAGTACGTCAAGGTGAATACTACGAGGGCGACGGCGATACTACACAGATTTCAGGTAACATCGGTTTACCTTTTACAGATAACGGCTTTGCTAACTTAAGCTTTCAATACAAAACAGCAGATGCAACAAGTCGCTCAGTACAGCGCTCAGACGCTGCAGCACTTGAAACCGCAGGTGTTCCAGATATTGCACCCATTGCTCAAGTATGGGGCGCACCTGATGTTGATGACGACATCTCAATTTTTGGTAATGTCGGTTTAGCATTAACTGATGACTCTGAGTTTTATATGTTTGGTAACTACTCAGAGCGAGACGTTCGCGGTGGTTTCTATTACCGTAATCCGCACACTCGCCCAGGTGTATATTCAAATGATGGCGGCGAGACACTGTTAGTTGGTGATTTAACTGGTGATATGAGTGGCAACTGCCCGACCAATATTGCTATTGGTGACAACGTTTTAGAAAACCCCGATTATATTAACCAAGTTGCTAATAATCCAGATTGCTTTGCATTTAATGAGACTCTACCAGGCGGCTTTACTCCTAACTTTGGTGGTAACATTACTGATACATCACTTACTATGGGAACTAAAGGTGAATTCACCGGTGGCTTCCTGGAAGGCGTTTACTACGACTTAAGCGGTACCGTTGGGCTTAATGAATCACGCTATTTCATTTATGACACTTTAAATTCATCACTTGGGCCTGAAAGCCCTCGTGACTTTAGCCCAGGTAAATACTCACAACTTGAGAAAAACTTTAACTTTGACCTAAGTAAAGCCTATGACTTTGGTCTCGCTTATGAAGTAAACGTAGCCGGTGGTCTTGAATGGCATGAAGAAACGTTTACTGTAACCTCAGGTGATGAATCAGCATTTATAGCCGGGCCATTAACAGATCAAGGTTTTAGCATTGGCTCAAACGGCTTCCCTGGCTTTAAACCGTCAGATGCTGGTGAATATACTCGTCGTAACTACGCGGCCTATGTCGATATTGAAGCGCCCTTTACTGAAGACTTCTTAATGGGCCTTGCACTTCGCTATGAAGATTACGATACATTTGGTTCAACTGTTAACTACAAGCTTATGGGTCAATACTATTTAACTGAAGACCTAAATGTACGCGGCTCAATTAGTACGGGTTTCCGTGCACCAACTGTTGGCCAAGCTAATGTAAGTAACGTACAAACTAACTTAAGTAGTGGTATTTTGGTTGATTCAGCACTATTACCACCTACTAACCCAATTGCGATCCAACTAGGTGGCACAGAGCTTGAACCAGAAGAATCACAAAGCTATACCTTTGGTGCTGTATATACGCTTGGCGATATATTCTTAACTCTTGATTATTATAATATTCAGGTTGATGATCGTATTAGTCAATCAGAAAAAATTACACTAAGCCAAGATGATAAAGACACCCTTGAAGACTCAGGTGTATCCAATGTACAAAACTTAGCGCAAGTAAGCTTTTTTACTAATGATTTTGATACCACCACTCAAGGTGTTGATTTTGTAGCTAACTACGCAACCGATTTACTCGGTGGTAGCTCAACCTTTAGCTTTGCTTATAACTGGAATGAAACCGAAGTTACTCGCTCAACCGATATTACCGGCCCGTTTAAAGTAAGTCGTTTAGAAAATGACTTACCTAATCATCGTGGTACGCTGAGTTGGGCACAACAATGGGATAGCTTTTCTGCATTTACCCGCTTAAACTACTTTGGCGAATATCAAGGTGTGCACGTTGATTTTGATGATACGGCTAAAATGGCTGATGCTGCTGTAACATTAGACGCAGAAGTGACATATTTCTTAAACGATTCAATTAGCTTTTCTGTTGGTGCACAAAATCTACTGGATCAAGATGCAGAACCACTTGATTTTGAAGATTCAGCAGGCATCCCAAGCGACAGCTTCGGTGGTAAATACTACGAAACTTCACCTTATGGTATTAACGGTGGTTTCTACTACGTAAAAGCAACCTACTCGTTTTAAATAACTTTAAACAATCGTAAATTCGAAAACTAAGCGAAATGTAGAAAGTAACACTTTCACATTTCGCTTTTTTCGTTTTATAGTAAAAGTAATTAAAATAATAAAATACAGTGACGTATGCTACTAAAAAAAGCCAATCAACTGCTTGCTGATAACAAACTAAAAGAAGCAGAGTTCAATTTTAAAGCCTTACTTGATGCCAATCCACAAAGTGGTGAAGCACTATTTGGTTTAGGGCGGATAGCACTTAGGGTGGAGCGCTTTGATGCTGCGGTTTATTTACTTCAACGAGCTTGTGAACGACTCCCGCAAATGCTGGAGCCACTATATGCCTTAGCGGATGCGTTTAATGGTGTTGACTCCCCCACGGATGCATTAACTGTTTTAAAATATGCCAAAAGCCTTGCCAAACATAATCCCGAGCCTCATTACTATTTAGCTCAACATTATTTAACATATGGTGAGTTAGACAAAGCCCAAGCCACTTTTTCGCATGCGCTTACCTTGGGATTATACCCGGTCACTGCGTACCTTTTATTTGAACTTGTACAGCTTGGTCGATTTGATAAAGAACATAACTACATAAGCGACTTGCACCACCTATTAACCCAAACTAATAACTTACATTTAAAAATGGTTTGCTATTACGCCTTAGCAAAAAGCTATGACCAACTTAACGATATTGACCAAGCGGAAAATTATTATAAACTGGCCAATAAATTACAGCTACAACTCAGCCAATTAAATACTGCAGAACTTGCTCCTTTTTATCAGAAAATTATTGATACTAACGGTAGCGACTTTTTAAACCAAGCAACCCCTCGCATTAAAGAAACAATTACCCCCGTTTTTATTATCGGTATGCCGCGTAGTGGTTCCACCCTCATCGAACAAATGCTGTTAAACCACGATGATTTTGCCAGCCTTGGAGAAGATAACAGTATTAGCAGTAAGGTAGTGGCATTTATAGAGCAACAAACACAAATACCATACCCTGCATGCTTGGCAAAATTAACGCAACCGCTGATCAAAAAAGCCCGAGATATTTATATACAGCAACTAACAAAACCAACCACTATTCGCCCTTATATGATTAATAAGCTACCCGCTAATTATCAAACTCTAGGGTTAATTTACGTATTATTTCCTGATGCAAAATTTATTTATATGGATCGCGAATTCAAGGCCATCGCTTGGTCAGTATATAGTAATTATTTTGCTGAAAATGAGCCTTATTTTTGCTCAATAAGTGAATTTAAATATTATTACGACTTAGCACAAATGCTGATGGCGCACTGGCGTACGCATCTAGATAAAAGCATTTTCACACTACAGTATGAGCAGCTGGTAGACGCCCCAAAAGATGAACTAACCAAGCTACTTACGTTCTTAGGGGCTGAGTACAATGCTGAAATGCTCAATTTTTATAATTCAAAAAAAGGGGTTAGCACATTAAGTAAAGCAGCTGTACGTGAGCCTATTAATAATAAAGCGGTAGATAAATGGAAGCGCTTTGGAGCAACCATTAATTCATTGCTGAATGAGTCTCAAACCAATTAAGCAAATCTATAAATTGGTCATCCCTTGCTTTTGGATGGGTCAGCATATTTATGTGGTCGTAATCAAATTTATGGCCTTGTTTTCGACCATAAATATTCATGGTTTGTATACCTTGCCCTGATTCATTCATAAACTTTTCAATATCAATAGGCTGCGCTAAGGCTTTATCGCGCACACCGGCAATATGTAAAGTGGGCGGTAACGTAAGTTGACTAAGTGCTTTGGTGTAATTAAAACCATCATCGCTATCCACCCAAGGTTTTCGTTTAGCCCATTGCATACTTTGAAAATGCGACTTTATACTTTCATCATCACTGCCCCACTTAAGCTTCTTTGCCGGTAGAAACCCATATTTTTTAGCTAACAGCGGTGCAAGCATGTACCAAATGAGATTGCCTTGCAGGTACTTTTTAGGATGGTGGTTATACAAAGAACGTTTGCTACCAAAGTAAACACACGCATTAACATCATCAATATACTGTGGAAAACGCGCGAACGCGCTATTCATCAACACACCGCCCCACGAATGAGCAACCCAGTACTTAGCAGGCCTATTTTCCAACTCGGTAATCTTGTTAATGAAAGCAGGTATATCTTCAACTATCGATTCTGTTTGCCCGTATTTAACCTGAATCTCGTTTAAGAAATTGAACTAAATGCCTGTTCCGAGATCCGATCTTTCGACCAAGAACGATTGGATAGACAAGGAACAGGCATGATTAAATTAGTTGAATTGTTTTGCGATGTCGATGATTTTTGCAAAGTATTTATACCTCAATGGGAAAAACAATTACTCGAAGATGGTACCCAAAAACGTCAGCGAGCAGGACGTATGACGACCAGTGAAATTATGACTATTGTCATTAGTTTCCATATGTCGCATCACCGTGATTTTAAAAATTACTATCTTGGCTATGTTTCACTTATGTACAAAAGTGAATTTCCTAACTTGCTCAGTTACACGCGATTTTTAGCCGTTATGCCGAGGGTACTTGTGCCGATGTGTGCCTATTTTACTTCACTTAAAGGTAAACCCACAGGTGTTGAATTCATTGACTCTACATGTATCAAGGTGTGCCATAATATTCGTATTCCTAGGCATAAAACCTTTGATGGAATAGCCCAGCGAGGCAAAGGAACGATGGGTTGGTTTTATGGCTTCAAACTGCATTTAATTGTTAATCATCATGGTGAGATTGTTGCTGCAAAAGTGACAACAGGTAATGTGCATGATACGCAGCCAGTGCGTGAATTAGCGAGCTGCCTGACAGATAAACTGTATGGTGACAAAGGATATTTAAGTAAAGCTTTAGAAACGGACTTACTTGATAAAGGTGTAAAGCTTATTACGACTGTTCGCAAAAATATGAAGGCAAAAGCGATGTCACTATGGGATAGAGCGATGCTTTCAAAGCGCTTTATAATCGAGACAATTAATGACCAACTCAAGAACATATCCTTCATTGAACATTCGAGACATCGGAGTATGAACGGTTTTATGTTGAATTTAGTGGCTGGATTGGTGGCTTATTGCTTAAAAGAAAATAAGCCACACCTTAATTTAACTGACGTAGAGCTCAATGCATTAGTTATCGCTTAAACAGATCTCAGGTTATTTAGTATGTTTTGAAATAGCGGGTTTACTCTGCCCGCGGCCACGTAAGTCCGCCACGTAGCAAATATAACCGTGCTCAGCTAAAAATGGGGCTAAGCCTTTATTACTCTCGGTGTAGAATATTTTCCCGTTTTCCACCGCACCATGTAAAAAAAGTACCGCAGGGCCACTTGTGTTATCACCAACTATCCGTCGTAAATGTAACGTTTGCCCTTCATCGAGCCTGATAAATACAGATTGCTGAGAAACAGTCATAAACCACCTTATTATTGTCAGATCAATCTCATCCTACCAGTGTTGGGCTATTTTTACATACGCTTTATTTTGCATAAGTAAAATTGATAATAAGCAAGAAACTACCTACGCACGGTAGATTCATTTAACTTTATTGGAAAAGAACCCTACATACCAACGACTATTTTTTGCTATCATTGTTTTTTATTTTTCAGTGTTACGTCAATGACCTCATCAGCGCCTGCAATGCATCCTCGAAATCGCCATTTAAATGGCTATGATTTTTCTTATTTAGTTAAACAGCTTCCCGAGCTAGCGAAGTGGTTACTCGTTAATAAAGCAGGCGATACTAGTATTGATTTTAGTGATGCCAAAGCAGTTAAAATGCTTAATCAAGCACTGCTAAAAAGCTACTATAATGTTGATTTTTGGGATATCCCTGAAGGCTATTTATGCCCACCTATTCCAGGGCGTGTTGACTACATTCACTACTTAGCCGATCTGTTAGCTGATGATAACAATGGCGTTATCCCTACCGGTAAACAGATAAAAGTACTCGATATTGGCACTGGTGCAAACTTAGTTTATCCGCTCACTGGAAGCTTTGAATACCAGTGGCAATTTGCTGGCTCTGATATAGACCCCGTATCTATCAAAATGGCAAAACAGCTAGCGCAACTTAACCAACGTAAAATAACCATCAGGCAGCAAAAAAATCCTGAACATATTTTCACGGGTATAATTAACGATAAAGACTTATTTCATCTAACTTTATGTAACCCGCCTTTTCACGCCAGTGCAGCAGCAGCAACACAGAGTAGCGAAAGAAAATGGCACAAGCTGGGTGTTAAGCCAAAATCAACACTTAATTTTGGTGGCCAACATAATGAGCTTTGGTGCGAAGGTGGTGAGCAACAGTTTATTACTAATATGATTGAGCAAAGCGAGCAATTTTCTGAGCAATGCATCTGGTTTACCTCGTTAGTATCAAAAAAAGAAACTATTAATGCACTACGAGTAGCACTCAAAAAGCTCCCTGTGGCAACAGTAAAAGTGATTGAAATGGCGCAAGGCGTTAAAGTGAGTCGCTTTATTGCCTGGAGTTACTTTGATGAAGCCACTCGTCAGGAAATTAGCCAAGATTTTGTATGATAAATTTATAAGAGATTTGAATAAGAGGTAATAATGATTGATTTTCGCTCGGATACTGTTACTCAACCTTCAACACAAATGCGTAATATTATGTTTAGTGCCCCTGTTGGAGACGATGTTTACGGCGACGATACAAGTGTTAATGCCCTAGAACAGTTTGCAGCCAAGCGACACGGTTTTGCGGCTGCATTATTTTGCAGTTCCGGCACACAAGCTAACTTACTTGCTTTAATGGCTCATTGCGAACGAGGCGATGAGTATATTTGTGGGCAACGCGCCCACAACTATAAGTTTGAAGGCGGTGGAGCGGCGGTGCTTGGTTCAATTCAGCCTCAGCCAATTGAAAACGAAACTGACGGCACGCTGTGCTTAGAAAAAGTAAAAGCAGCGATTAAATCAGATGACTTCCACTTTGCTAAAACTAAACTGCTAAGCCTTGAAAATACTATTGGCGGCCAAGTGCTTCCTCTGAGCTATTTAAAAGCAGCACGAAAGTTTGTTGATGAACATCAGTTAGCACTGCACCTTGACGGCGCACGTGCATATAACGCAGCAGTAAAGTTAAAGGTTGATATAACTCAAATCACTAATTGCTTTGACTCTGTTTCGATCTGCTTATCAAAAGGGCTTGGTGCACCGGTTGGCTCTGTGTTACTTGGTAGTGAAGCACTTATAAATAAAGCCCGGCGTTGGCGTAAAGTGCTTGGTGGCGGTATGCGCCAAGCCGGCATGTTAGCCGCTGCAGGACAATTTGCGCTGGAACATAATGTAAGCCGCTTAAACGATGATCATCGCAACGCCTCGTACCTTGCAAGTCAGTTAAATACCATAGCGGGGTTTAATGTTGACCTAGCTCGCGTAGAAACCAATATTGTGTTCGCGGATGTAGATCAATGCATTGATTTAAAAACTATTTGTAACAATTTAATAAAACAAAACATACTGCTTTCACCGGACAAACCACTTCGTTTAGTAACCCATTTAGATATTACTAAAGAAGACATAAATAGCTTTATAAAAGCATTAGCGACAGAGGTTTAACGCGGCTTTATAATGTTTGCGGCAAACTGACACATAGCGATCATTGCCGCCAATCTCAACTTGATTACCATCGGAAATAGCATTGCCTAGCTCATCTGTACGCAGTACATGGTTGGCTTTACGACCGCAATGACACACTGTTTTAAGCTCAATCAGCTTATCAGCCCAAGCTAATAAGTAGTGTGAGCCGCTAAACAGTTCGCCTCTAAAGTCATTACGCAAGCCATAGCATAATACCGGAATACGCAGTTCATCCACCACATCGGTTAATTGCATTACTTGTTTTTTGGACAAAAACTGACATTCATCAACGAGTACACAATGTCGCTTTTGCTCCTGATTTAGCGTCTTAACAAGCTCAAATACATCTTTGTCGGCATCGAAAATATGCGCTTGAGCCTGCAAGCCAATTCGCGATGAAACCGTACCTATACCAGATCTATCGTCGATAGCAGCAGTTAATATAATAGGTTCCATGCCGCGTTCGCGGTAATTAAATGCAGATTGCAACAAAGTGGTTGATTTTCCTGCATTCATCGCAGAATAATAAAAATACAGCTGAGCCATGAAAGTGCCTACCCTGAAAAAGTGCGCTAATGCTACCTCAATCTTGATTGAACATCACCCTTTTACCCGCAATAAATATCCTTCCTTGAGAGTGTACCTTAATAACCACCAATACTGGCTACTTGATTCATTTTATTAAGGTGTTCAGCATGCAATTTAGCATTATCTTACTTACTTAAAGTTTTCCAAACTTGTTGGCTTAGCAATGACTACTGTAGATAGCAAATTACACCAAGTAACGAATATCACTGCTCGGCGCCCGTTTGACTAACGCTTTTATTTTTTTAATTTAGCCTCAATCCTTAAGTGCGGGACTGTAAAGTGTAGACTTAAAAATAAATTTTTTAGGCACCACCAAAACTTTTAGATGATCCCTTCATGCTCAAGTAACCAGTGTTTGCGCTCTAAACCTCCGGCATATCCAGTTAGCTTGCCATCAGCACCAATAATACGATGGCATGGCACAATAATACTAATTGGATTTTTGCCATTGGCGGCCCCAACGGCACGCACTGCTTTAGGGTTACTTAAGGACGTAGCAATATCACCATAAGTTTTAGTGATCCCAAAAGGAACACTTAATAATGCTTGCCATACAGCGTGTTGAAATGGTGTACCTTGGGTTGCTAAAGTTATAGAAAATACTTGCCGTGTACCTACAAAATACTCACTTAATTGCTTAACACAGGTAAGAACATGCTTATTTTTAATCTGTGTTAATGGAAATTCTGGATAGTTTTTCGGTGGATAAAAACCGACATAACTAATACCTTCATCGTTCGCTTGAATAATAATATTACCAATCGGACTTGAGAGCTGGGTTTGTAGTACCTTCATAATAATTGCTGCCATAATTGAAATGTTAAGTATGAACGAAAAGGCCTGCAGCTATCACTGTTGAACTGGGCTGCCTGCATTTGTGCTTTTTTCACCCCCAAGTCGCCTGCAAGTAATATATCTGGCTGACTTTGCCCGCGAAGCTTTGCATAATTTACCGTCCAAGGGCCAATGCCTTTTAGTTCAAGCCAGTTATCAAGCTGCTCGCAACCTGGGTTGTCCATAACATATTGGGACAGGTTTCGTAGTGCATTTTTACGCGCTTGGGGCATTTTAAAAAAGGTAAGCTCGTTCTTAGCAATAATTTGTGGAGTGGGAAAATAGACCCGTCCTTTATCGCATTCTCCTAATTCGTTAACTAATTGCCCCACTAGGTTATGTGCCGCAGTGACGCTGACTTGCTGACCAAGAACAGCACGAACCCCCGCTTCAAAACTTGACCAAATCCCCGGTAGGCGCAAACCTTTAGTTAATATAATAGCTTTTTGCGTAGACTGTTCTAAGTGTTGCTCTATTAAGTTGGTATCTGCATCTAAATCAAGTACTCGTCGTATTTGTACTAAAATAGGCTGTAAAAAAAGTGGGTCATCAATATTAATGGAAACTAAAAAGTGATGCTTATCTTCAATAAATGTCGCGGTAAACTGCCCTTTGCAGTAATCATTATTAAAGCTGCGACCGTAGCTACTTTCCGTTAACCATTCCATAGGAGAAATAAGCCTACGCGCTAAAAACTGATGTAGTGCATGCCAGTTATATGGCGGCCTAAAAGGCAGTTTAAGCGTTAATGTTGAAGTGTCACTTTTATGCATCAAACGCATTTTAGTTGGGCAAATATGAAGTTGCTGTAAAAAGGCATCGTTAAAGCGGCGGATACTTTTGAAACCTGATGAAAAAGCAATTTGCGATATCGGTAACGTTGTTTCTTGTAATAGTTTTTTAGCAAAATGGCACTGCGAAAATAGCCGATACTGGGTAACTGAAATTCCAAAATGCTGACTAAACAAGCGGCGTAAATAACGACTACTAATACCAAGGCGCTGCGCTAACTGCGAAGCACTTTGCGGCTCGGTTAAATTGCTGTCTATAAGTTGCTTTGCACGAAGAGCGGTCGTTTTAACACCTTGCCAGGCGCTACTTCCCGGCGCACTATCTGGACGACAACGAATACAAGGCCTAAACCCTGCTTGGGCTGCACTATGTGCATATTGATAATAGGTTACATTGTGCTCTTTGGCTGTGACCGCAGGGCAAATGGGCCGGCAATAAATACCGGTACTTTTTACTCCAACAAAGAACAGCCCATCAAAGCGATAATCCCTGCTTTGGCGGGCGTGTTGCCAAAGACTAATATCCATAACTTACTCATAATTAGAATAACTATGCATAAGATTACGTGAAAAAAGTTATTTTACTAGCCATATTCGGCACTCAACAATTATTCAGTGAGTACCTGTAAATATCGACGCTCAACTTCATCCCAGTTTATAACATTATAAAAAGCCGCTATATATTCTGGGCGACGATTTTGGTACTTTAAATAATAAGCATGCTCCCACACATCCAACCCAAGAATAGGGGTATTCCCGTGCATTAATGGACTATCTTGATTTAAACTGCTTTCAACCACTAACTTATTATCTTTAGTCACACTCAGCCATGCCCACCCACTACCAAAGCGGCTTAAGGCGGCGGCCGTAAAAGCATCTTTAAAAGATTCAAAACCACCGAGCTGTTCAGTAATTGCACTAAGCAGAACGCCTTTTGGTTGACAACCTCCCTCTGGACCCATAATCGTCCAAAATAATGAATGGTTCGCATGTCCTCCGCCGTGTTCTTGCACTGCTTTTTGTAGCGCCTCTGGCAATGATGCAATATTGGCAAGTAATTCATGCACATCGGTATTTTCATACTCCGTATTCTTTAAAGCTGCATTTGCTTTATTAACATACGTTTGGTGATGTAGAGTATGATGAATTTGCATCGTTTTAGTATCAATGTGTGGTTCCAGCGCATCGTATTCATACGATAACGCAGGTAAGGTAAAAGCCATAGTTGCTCCTTCTAGCTATTGGATTCTCAGTGTAAAGTTGCACTGCAGTCAGGGGTATAACTCAATGTATGGTTAATCTGTTCTATCAGTTTTGGATTATGGTTATGTAATTTCGCAAACTGCACCAATTCAGAATAGGTTCTATGATGATGGTGGATCACCACGGCTCGCACATTATTACTAGGATGCAGAAGAAGCTGGCTAAATGTGACATGGATATCACATAACCACTGGCAAGCATGATCTGCTTGCCTCATTGCTCGGTAAGTATCAGCTAAGTTATGAGCTGCGACAACTAGTGCCGGACAGCAATACTCAATTGCTTTGAGTGTAGATTGGCTGGCTTTTGTTTGCCTAAATTGATTTAGTAAATGGGCAGCATGAGTATATGCCGTAGTGTACTTATCACGCGCTTCAAGTAACGCACCGCGCTCGAATGCATAGTTACCCGCTATGATATTAGATTGCCACGGGCTTAATGCCTGCTCAACCATTATAGGCATGAATTCTTTTACTTGAGTAGACATCATCAAACCACCTGCACTGAAAATGAGAGTATTAAACTTACACTCCATACAACTTAAATGAAAATGATTTTTATTTATACTACCTTTTGGATAAATCTACCAATGCCTGCCCGGTTAACCGATAGATAATCCACTCATCTTGTGGTTCAGCGCCCATACTGTTGTAAAAATCGATAGCAGTCTGGTTCCAATCAAGTACCACCCATTCAAAACGACCGCAGTCTTTAGCTATTGCTTGCTGCGCAAGGTGAGTCATAATTGCTTTACCCGCCCCTTTACCACGGCTGTCTGGGCTAACATATAAATCTTCTAAGTACAGCCCATTTTTACCCAGCCAAGTGGAATAGTTATAAAAGTAAACTGCAAAACCAACAGGCTTGTCACCTTCTAAACAAAGCAAACTATGAGCGGTTGCCCCTTCACTAAAGAGGGTTTTTAAAATGGCTTGTTCGTTAGTTTTAACAGCATCGGGCTGTTTTTCATAAATCGCAAGTTCGGTAATAAAATGCAAAATAGTAGCAGCGTCCGATGGGCATGCATCTCTTATGGTTAAGGTGTTATGAGTCATAATGTCTTGGTTTTATCCTAATATTGTTCTAATTTATCTTTAAGTATTTGTAGTTGAATAGGTTTAGATAGGTAATCGTTCATACCAGCCGCTAAACACTGCTCTTTATCTTCATCCATTGCATTGGCCGTTAATGCAATAATAGTAATATCTTGATGTTCAGCGCCCGCTCGACCTTGACGAATTGCACGGGTCGCATCAAAACCATCCATAATAGGCATTTGACAATCCATCAAGACTAAATAAAACTCACCCTTTTCACTTTCTTTTAATATTTCAATTGCTCGCTGACCATTTTCTGCAAGCGTCACTTGGTAGTCCAATTTAGCTAACATAAGCGTTGAAACCTGCTGATTTATCGGGTTATCTTCCACTAACAATAGTTTTTTATTTTTATTATTCGAACGCAGTGACGAGATATAACTTGATGTAACAAGGGGCAGTTCATCTTTCTCACTTTTAGCTGTAATAACAGCTAAAGCTGAAATAAGATCGGCTGTCGTTATTGGTTTTGCAAAGTAAGCTTGAAAACCTGCATCGCTATATCGCTGCGCGCCTTCCATGCCAGCGATACTGGTCATCATAACTAAAGGCATTGCATGTAGCTGCGGGTTACTTTTAAGTTTTCTACATAAAGTTATGCCATCCATTTGTGGCATTTGCATATCTAGCACCGCAATATCATAAAGCGGCTGCCCCGCCGCAACTCGTGCATTACATAAACTAATAGCTGTATAGCCATCACAGGCAAGCTCAACTTTTGCCCCCCAATGTTGTAATTGTTGACTAATCACAATACGATTCGTTTCATTATCATCAACCACCAACACCGTTAGTTTACTCATATCGGCCTTAGGAATACTACGCTCTTGCTCACTTCCTGCTTCGAGCATAAAGGTGGCTGTAAACTCACTACCAACGCCCACTTCACTTTGAAGTGTGACTGTTCCCCCCATAATTTCACATAGCTGCTTAGAAATGGCTAACCCTAAACCTGAGCCTCCGTACTCGCGGGTTGTAGACGCATCAACTTGCGAAAAAGGGCTAAACAATTGGCTTTGCTTGGTTTTATCTATGCCGATGCCAGAATCTTTTACTTTTAATGAAAGTAGAAAGTTATCAGCAGTCTCACTCATATTTGCACTAATAATAATATCGCCGTGAGCTGTAAACTTAACTGCATTACTGAGTAAATTAGTTAGCACTTGACGAATTCGCCCAGGATCACCTTTAAGCTCTGATGGATTAATAGCTACAAGGTCGAGAATTATTTCTAAATCCTTCTCTTGTGCTTTTAACGCTTGTGATTCAGCAATTTCACCAATTAAGTCACGAGCATTAAAGTTAATAGTTTCCAGCTCAATTTTACCGGCTTCAATCTTTGAAAAGTCAAGAATATCGTTAATAACTGACAATAATGAATGGGCGCTATTTTTTGCAATACCCACTTTGGTTTCAACAGGTTTACTCAGCGGCTCTAGTTGGATCAACTCAAGCATGCCAAGCACGCCATTCATCGGAGTACGTATCTCATGACTCATAGTAGCTAAAAACTGACTTTTTGCCGTTGCTGCATCGTTAGATTTTATCAGCGCAAATTTTAACTCTTCTGCGGTTTTTTTACGGCGCTGGGCTATAATCACACTACCAACTAATGTTGCCAAAGAGCGTAAATAGGTTTCTTCTTGTTGACTCCAAACCCGATGAGTGCCGACTTGCTCAGCACAAAGTACCCCTAAAATCCCTTCACCTGTTGATATAACTGCATCCAACATTGAGGTTATACCAAGGGGTTTTGTATAGCCTTCAATCATCTCATATATAGCGGGATGCTTATTAACATCAACCGCCGCAATAACGCCTTGCTCAAACATATAACGATAGTAATTTGGATAATCAACAATTTTAAGCACTACTGGTTGCTTAATGTAGCCTTGCTCTTTAACGTATAAGCTATAGCAATGCATTTCTTGCGCTGCTGCATCAAAAATCCATACTGATGCACGATCAACACCTAACAACTCAGTCATCGATTGCGCAATAATATCTTTTACTTGCTCAAAATCCCCCGAAAGCACTTCAGGAGAAACCGTTAAACTAGCCAAATGCTTGTTATAACGACTGGCTTTTTCACGCTCAAGTTGCATTGCTTTATAATCATTTATGTCCTGAAAAGAGCCATAAATGCGTACGCACTTACCATCTTGAAAGTCAGCTTGGCCCATCGATTTAACCCATAACTCTTTCCCTTTTGCAGTTACAATAACAAGCTCTGCTTCCCATGCCTTCCCCTCACTTACTGCCAAATCAAACAGTTCAATAATTTTATCGCGGTTTTCACCTTGTTTATAAAAATCGAGGGCTTCACTAAGCACCGGTTCGTAGTTATTCTCAACATCATGAATTGCTTTAACTTCATCTGACCAATAAATAGTTTGTAGCGTTAAATCCACTTCCCATGCGCCAATTTTTCCTTGCTTACTCATTGATTCAAGTAAACTCTGTTGACGATAAAGCTGAGTTTGGGTGTTATACCGCTCTGTTATGTCTAATATAAAACCATCCAGATAACTAATATCACCTAGCGCATCATACACAGCTTGGCCTTTTTCGTGCACCCAATGAATACTTTCATCATGCGCTATTAGTCGATACTCAATTGACCAAGGCAAATGTTGATTTACCTTTTCAAAAATTGCGGTTTCAACTTGTTGTACGTCATCAGGGTGAATAATTTCAGCAAAACTTAGTTTGTGATTATTAACTAAATCCTCAGGGTGATAACCTGTTATGGACTTTGTTTGTTCACTCATGTAAAGCATGGTCCATTGTTTATCCGGTTGACAGCGATATACAATGCCGGGAATATTCCCCACTAAAGAAGCAAAACGATCACGGTTTTGTTGTAATTGTGACTCGATTTCTTTGCGCTCAGTGATATCTAAATGTGTGCCAATCATCCGTTTTGGCGAGCCATCACTATTCCATTCCACAACTCGGCCGGTATCAAGTACCCAAACCCAGTGGCCGTTTTTGTGCTTCATGCGTGCTTCGCCGACATAATAGTCACTTTCACCGGCAAAATGCTAAGGGATCCCCAGAAATAATCATTAAGTTTCAATTACATCACTCACATCCATATTTTTCCAATCGAGTTGCACTACCACCTGTACGAAATAGGCTAGTCCTGCCAAATAATCTCGCCGTCGCAGTTTAATGGACTGTTTTTTGAAGTATCGCAGCCCAACAAATGCCCATGACACTACTCGTCTTTTTTTGGTTGAATTAGCTTGAAAAGCGCCTGTCTTTCCTGCTTTGTCTATCACTGCCCCCAGCATCATTGAGAACCAATGAGCCAGTGTGGCAAGCAGCAACAGTATGTCTAATCGATAGAGTTTGTTTGTCCTGTGCAGATCTGAGCCTAAGCCGAACCTAACACTTTTTTGATCTCGAAATCCTGCTTCTATCTGCATTCTCATACCATATAATTTGAGTACTTTTTCGAGAAAGTGGTGCCTCTTTGGAAGTGAAGAAACGAGTAGCCAAGGCTCCTTATAACCACGTTTTTTATCTCTTTTTAATAACTTATGTCCCTTGCCAACCAGCACTGCATGAGTTTGATATTTTGCACTTTTGGTCAACTCGGTCGCGCCAAGATACTGGCTCTTACGTTGATTGCTCTTGAATAGTGACTGGCATGGAACAAACTCATCGCTGCCCTGCGTTTTCAAATGTGCCGTACCTCGAACACGGCTAATATAATGCCAGCCATTGTTTCGCACGGCTTTGAGCCAAGGAACTTTAAAGCCCGCATCCGTCACAATGACGGGCCGGCAGTCACCCGGCAAAATCAGTTTGAGCATCTTTAAGAACCGTTTTTGAACTTTTGGGCAATGATACTGAAAACTGAATGCACTTTCCTGATACAGGGTCAAAGAACGACCTTCACTGGCAATGCTGGCACGCAGAATACAGTATTTGGTTTGTGTATCTGCATGACTCCAATCAACCAAAATGACGGGATGCTTTTCAGTGACCACAAAACGGCTTAAGCGAACATAAACCGATGTCGACTCACGCAAAAGCTCGTGGTTATTGAGTAGTCGATCAATACGTTTAATATCATGTTTTTCAGTTGTTTTTGAATCCAAATTGCGACCAATAGATGTCAAGGTGCATTGCTGACAGTGCAAAAGAGATTTAACGGCAGCGACTAGAGTATTAAATCTGGCTTTATGAATAGAGTTAGGGGTGACAGCGCGGAGCATATTGTGCAAAATAGTAGACGCATTCATGGTGTTTAGTTCTGTTGTTTTTAAGCGATTCATAAGATCACAAAACACCATGAATGTTCCCTCACTACCCATATTTTTTAACACTATTAGTTCATTGATATATAAAGGCTAATTTTGGGGATACTTTAGGGCAAAATGTTTATTTAAAAGGCGCGTTGATTCAGCTAAATCATCAGGATGAGCATTATCAAGCCAAGTGTTTAAATCAGTCGGTTCTAGCTCCTCGAGTGTATACCCAATAATTTCTGCCCAACGGTTATTAAAATGCACTTTTTGGGTATCAACATACCAATCCCATACGCCCACAGCCGTGCTATCAAGTACGAGCTGTAATTGCGTTTTATGATGGGCTAACTCAAGCTCTTGTCGCTTTAAGGTGGTAATATCTGTACGAATGGCAATATAACTTTGTGGGCGGCCTTGCTCGTCTAAAAACGGGGCAACCGTTGTATCAACCCAATAGAAAGCTCCATTTTTTGCTTTATTGCATATTTGCGCATTCCATACATTGCCCGCTTTTAAAGTTTTATACATATCTTTAAAAAAGCTTTTAGGATGCATTCCTGAATTAAGTAAACGATGGTTATTCCCAACTAACTCTTGCTCAGTGTAGCCACTTATTTCACAAAACTTACTGTTAACAAAAGTGATGGTGCCTTTAATATCAGTAATGGCCACAATTGAGTGTTCATCAAGGGCACTTTTTTGTTCTGCTAGTTCTTTAAGGGCGTGTTTTAACGCTTCGCTTTGCGATGTTAGGTGGTTTTGTTGTTGAGTTTTAACTGCGACTAAATTTCCTAAATCAAGCGATAAACGATGTAACTCACTACTATCATTGAGCGTTGGAATGTCATTTCGCGTGCCGAGGGTTACTTCTTCAGCCGCCTTTGCGAGTGTAATTAAGGGCCGTGACAGGCGCCTGCCAAACCACCAAGAAAGTAGTAGTACTACAAGTAGTGCCAGTCCATTCGCCCATACTGCTAATTGCTTAAAGTTTGCTGCACTTTGCAGCATGATGCTCGCAGGCTTTTCTACTAATAATTGCCAGCCATCGCTGCCTGAAAAGTTTAAATCAGTTAAAATCCCGAAGTGCGTTTCACCCGATGATTTATCAAAGCTAAATGCTTTGTTTATTTCAGGGGAAATAATGTTTAAGTCAGCTAAATGTGTTGATTTTGAATTAACTTCTGAGTGTTCTATCCAGCCATTTTTAACAATATATAAAGTCAGCTCTTTATTTGCATTGCGGATAGTTGCTAGGTTTTCTAACAGCCCCTGCAAATTAATTTCCATTAATATAATCGCAGTAAGGTGCTCATTTTTATCCCGCATAGGCAAAGCCATCACATGGTGATACTGCTGTTGAACCTTTACGGATTTTAACACGCTAGACGAACCTTGCTCTAAGCTGGCTAACATCGATATCAATTGCTCGTTACCAATTTTACCAAACTGCGGGTTACTATACACGGCTAGCGCATTTTAATCCCAGACTCTAGCAGGGTTGAGCGGTAATCATCGTCTAGCCCTGCCATTTTCTTTTTCCTCGCCATACTTGCTGACTTAGATGCATCTTGTTTAAAAAGCGCCATGGCTATCTTTCGCATTACATTAAACATTAATGGCCCTTGAAGTTTGCGTATTCTCGATTCATCTTCTCTGAAGTTCATATCAAGCATCCAATGCATGCTTTCAACCTGCCAGTGACTGCGTACTGCATTGAGTGCTTGCGCTGCATTTAAGTCTAATGAACTTATATACCAGCGTGTTTCAGTGGTATCCGACCCTGCCGACTTATCATGAACTTCAGCCCTGACCTTAATAATACTCGTTAAGCCAGGCCAACGATAATCCTTGCCTAGCCAGCTTTTATCTATAAGTAACTGCTGGCATGTACGTGTTTCAACACGCCCATGTCCTGAGCTTATTTCGGTATGTTCATCACAATTATGCTTAGTTAACCTTTCACGCTCGCACTTGTGCCACCACGCTTCTAGTTCCTTTTGCATGCCTGAATGATTACCTTTAAGTGCAAGAATATAATCTGCTTTTTGTTGGATGATTTGTTTTGCTATTTCTTGTTGGCATCCCATCGCATCTAACGTAATGATACTGTTTTCAATATCGAGCAGGGTGAGTAATTCTGGTATTGCGGTGATTTCATTTGTTTTATTATCAACAGCCGTCTGCCCAAGCACTAACTGGTGTTGGCAACTCCATGCACTGACCGTGTGTAAGGCACTTTTTCTGTCTTTTGTGGTAAATGAACGCCGTGCGGTTTTGCCATCGATAGCGATGATATCTGCACCTGTAGTTTCAATCAGTGATGATATCCAAGATTGAAATGCCCTTTCTATTTCATTTGCTTTTAACCGACACATGACGCGAGCAATCGTGTCATGTTTTGGAATTCCTGCGTTGAACGTGCCGTATTTTTTTAACCAATCAAGCTTTAGGTGCCCAAAGTCTTCAATATCTTCCCATCCTTCTGCACCAGAGAGTACAGCGCTAATAGCAAGGAGAAGAATATCGATAAGTTCATGCTTTTTACAACGTTCAATGCGAGGATCTGTAATTGAATTAAAATGTTTCAGAAAAGTAGTGCTCATATTTATGCGACCAAGTAATTATTATGCCTTGATCTGATCACTACTTGCTCTATAAGTTCAATTTATAATGATCTTGCCGTGGTTACTATATGGAATGGGTTTATTAAGTGGATCTGAGATAATATGTACTTGCTTAACAAATTCATAGCTGGCAACAAAGTGCTCGGTAAGTAATTGTCTGTTTAACATACTGTGACTGAGTTGCTCATTTAGCAGCGCTAGATCTTTAATATGATCATCAAACCAGATGTCAGCAAATTGCTTTGCAATGCTGCTTAACTCTTGCAGTTCAACATGCGCACTTTGCTCTAAGCTTCGATTAACATACTGAAAACTGAACCAAGACAAAAGACATAAAGGTCCAAGCGCAATAAGAATAAAAGCGATGATTAACTTACTACGAATTGATTGACCGACACTATTAAAAAGTCCTGGCCTAGCAGAGTTTTCCATGAGTAGTATCAAATAACTATAATAAATAGGTTACTTATATTAATGCATTAAAAACCACAAGACGCAAGTTTATGCCCTATGAGTTTATTAACTAGTTTAGCGTCTTGCTGCCAAAATTAGCACGCTAAAAACGCCACCCAATCCTATAGGCAAACAATTATTGTATTTAATCGCATTTTAATTGCAAACAGCTCGCGTTCTCATGTAACATTACATCTTTATTGCTATTAGCCATTTATAGGTGCGTGTGTTGTTGAAGCTGTGGTTACGTCGGATCCATTTAGTATTAGCATTAGTAAGCGGGCTATTTATAGTGTGTCTGAGTTTAACGGGTGCGTTACTTATTTATGCTAAAGATATTCAATACATTATCCAACCCCAGCAATGGCTCGTAGAGCCTCAACAACAGCCACTTAGCTACGAAAAACTAGTTAACACAGTCGCAACCACAACGGGTGAAAAAGTGACACGACTCATGCCAGAACAACGACGTGATTTGGCTTGGCAGTTACAACTAGCGAGCACACAGTATGCGAGTGTAAATCCTTATACGGGTGATATTTTACACCAGTATGATTTTTATTCGACAGTTTACGGTTTCACAATGGCGCTACACCGCTGGCTGCTTTATGAAAACGAACAAGGTGAAAAGTCATTACGAAACTGGGTATCAACGTGTGCGCTTATTTTTATCATTACCCTGCTTGTAGGCGTATATTTATGGATAAAGCCCAAAAACAGACTTAAACGATTAGTTATAAAGCCAAAAGCAAAATTACGTATTTTGCTGTATCAACTGCATACAGTTATTGGTATGTACTTGTTTATTCCGCTAATACTCATTGCTTTTACCGGTATAGCCTTTCATTGGAAAGATGAAACCAAGGCAGTACTTGAGTTTGTAACCCAAGATAAAGTTACTAACCGCCCCAGCGCACCTGTGGTTGAACTCCCCAGCGCCCCACAACAACAGCTAACTTTGGCACTAAACAATGCGCTTGCCTTTTTCCCTGATGGCGAACTGTATCGTATTTATTTTGCCAAAAAAACCACTGAACCAATCGCACTGAGAATTAAAAACCCAGGTGAGAGCCACGCTTATAGCTGGGTATGGGTAAACCCATACACAGGTGACGTGCTGCAAAGCTATGATGCATCTAAAGCTAATTTCACAAGCAAAGCATGGGATTTTAAATATAAACTCCACATTGGAGACTTTGCAGGCTCACTGGTGCAAATACTCTGGTTGTTTATAGCGCTCACGCCTGTGTTTTTTACCCTAAGTGGCTTTTACTTTTGGTATAAAAGACATTATCGGTAATACAATGCTTATAGAGTTAAGCGTTGTTAAAAAGTGCTAGTTGTAGACGCTGCAAAAGGCTGCATTAACTCTTTTGCTTTGCTAGCTTTGTCACTATCGTCGGTGTGCACGATTAGTACCCACTTACCAGCTCTAGTTGCTTTTCTAACATCATTAATTAAGGGATCGTGATCGGGCCTGATGGACGTGAACCCCGCCGCTAGCATGGCTATAAATAAACAAATCACGCTAATTGCAATATAGGTTTCAAATACATACACCTGCATAAAACTAAGCTCTAAAAACAACAATAAACTGCTAATTAATATACCAACAACAACCCCGCCAACAGCAAATATAAGATGCGTTTTAAGCAAGGTTTTACCTATATTTTTATCTTCAGGTTCAATTTTCTGATCAAAATGTGGGTCATGGGGAGGAACTTGCTTTAAATTGCTTTGCTTAAATTGGCTATCGCGATTTAACGTATCAAATGCATTTTCGGCCGCTTCTTCATTACTAAATATACCTGCAATTTTAGTGACACGGTCTTCACTACTCATAGCTGATGTCATGATCATCTCCTTTTCAAAAGTCTGTAACATCTTAAGTTAACTACTTGCACTATATAACTAATTACACTTACTAAATGCAAAATTAATACCATGCTAGTTGCAATATATTTAGCGTACCTATAAAACAGGATGAGTAATTAAAAACGTGAATAAAAAACATCTAACCATTGATTTTAAAAAGTTTATAACCTCATAGTAAGAATAAAATAAACAACTCATTTACTGTGCACTTAATTACTCAAAGTAAATCTAATGAGTAAAATATAGCCATGTAAGTAAATATTGCATTGTGCCCAATCAGCGAATGCAAACACAAACCAGTTTCGCCACCCTAGCGTTTAACTCGTCATTCTTTATTGTTCACCCTTATCACCATACATAACCGAGTTACTTCAAGGATCACATATTTAAAGCAGCACTGAGCTTAATTTCATCAACAATAACCGCCGCCTGCATTACTGATGATACAGCCAATAAAAAAATCTTAGCCAATCGAAAATCGAGTATGTCATTATTTCTAAAAGGCGTATCTTTGAAAGTATTGATGAAGTGCCTACTTCAATTACCACTGTTAACCATAAACAAATTAAGCGCATTTAAAAGTAACTCTTAATGCGGACCTTACTTCGGATACTGCCAGGTCAGTAATATGGGCAAACGATAGCAAAAAATATACCGCCGTTCAGGTCGCTGTTAATAGCTAAAATATATTTAACGTCAGTGCGTTATATCAATTGGTTGCAAACTGGCAAGGATTTATGGGTAGTGAAAACATACTTAATTAAGATTACGTTTCTGCGGCTCTACTCACTTATTTATATGTAAAAAATACAAATAACAACATGTTCATAAAGCAACCAACAATACAAACTTAAACGAGAATCAAAATCAATAGTAAACCAATGATTTAAAAAGGAAAACGCTTGATTTCCTGCATTTTTATACTACACTGTTCGCAACTAAGGTTTATGAGGTGCACCATTATGAAAGGTAATCAGAAAGTTATCGACAGTTTCAATAAGTTACTTGCTAATGAATTAGCAGCAATTGATCAATACTTTATTCACTCTCGCATGTATGACGATTGGGGATTAGATAAACTCTACGTTCGCTTAAACCATGAAATGGAAGAAGAAAAAGATCACTCTGATTGGCTCATCAAGCGTATCTTGTTCTTAGAAGGTGTACCAAACATGACCAAACGTCGTGACTTAATTATTGGTCATGACGTAAAAAGCATGATGCAAAATGATTTAACGCTCGAGCTTGAAGTCGTCGAGTGCGTAAAGGAAGTTATTTCTATTTGCGAGCAAGAGAAAGATTATCAATCTCGCGAAATTCTTGAAAAGCTACTATTTGATACCGAAGAAGATCATGTTTATTGGTTAGAGCAGCAACTTGGCTTAATTGAAAAAATAGGTACGCAAAACTACCATCAAGCACAAATGGGCGAATAGGAGCTAATTATGAAAGGTGATAAAGACATCATTACAGCACTTAATAAAGTTTTAGCCAATGAGCTTGTTGGTATCAACCAATATTTTTTGCATGCTCGTATGTTTAAAGACTTTGGTTTTACTGTACTTGATAAAGCAGACTATAAAGTCTCTATTCAAAAAATGAAAAACGCCGATCGTTTAATTGAGCGTATCTTATTTTTAGAAGGCTTACCTAACCTACAAGACTTAGGTCGTTTACGTATTGGTGAAAACAGCGAAGAAATGATTGCCGCTAATATGAGCTTTGAGTTAGACACACTAAGCGATTTAAAAGACGCAGTAAAATTAGCTGAGAGCAAAAAAGATTACATCAGCCGCGAAGCACTCGGTAACATTTTAAACGACCAAGAAGAACAAATTGATTGGCTCGAAACTCAGCAGTTACTAATTAAAAATGCAGGACTTGAAAACTACTTACAATCACAAATGTAGTGTATAAGTAATGTTTATAAGATAAAAAAAGCAGCCAAGGCTGCTTTTTTATCTCTATTTATAACACATTTTCGATGGGAAACAATGACATAAACCATGCCTGAAAACGACGCCAGCTTGATGCTTTAGGCTCGGTGGTAAACACCTCGCCGGTGATCATATCTCGCCATATTATCTCGTCACTTTCAGATTCTTTTAGCTCAAGTTGCCAAGCGTATTCGGGCATTTTCATTGCAGCCCAATGACTCAACATACTGCTTAACTTTTCACTTTGAATAAGCACACCCATCTCGGTATTTAAATTAAACGAACGCGGATCTAAATTTAAGCTGCCAACAAAAATTTGCTTATCATCCATAGCCATTGTTTTTGCGTGTAAACTTGACTGTGAAGAACCCGTTAGCCTTTTATTTTCTTTTTTATTTTTTAATGTGGTTTGCTCTCTGGGTTTAAGCTCCCATAACTTTATACCCGCACGCAACAAACTTGCACGATATTGTCCGTAGCCCGCATAGACAGACGCTACATCTGTTGCAGCAAGAGAATTAGTTAATACCGTTACATTAACTCCTTTTTTTATCCAGCTGGCAAGCAGATCAACACCTTCATCTTTTGGAATAAAATAAGGTGAAACGATCACAGCCTTTTCCTCAGGCTCACCCATCGCTTTAAATAAGCTTGGCGACATATTTGCAGATTTTTCATCTACAGGATTAAGGAGTTTATCTGGGTGATCATAAAACAATTCTGCTTGTTGCCAATCAAAGTAAATTTCATCAGCGATAAGCTTGCGTGTAAATTCGCTCGATTCAAGCTGTTTTACATAATCACTGTCTTCGTGAGTCACTAAATAGGCTTTTAACTTTTTAGAAATACTATCAAGCGATTGCTGATCGCTATCACCGCGTAAAGCTTCAATAGGGGAAGCTAGTTGGTGGTTCCAATATAGCTCAAATGCTTTAGACGCTTCAGGCACCACATTACCAACACTTAATACATCTAAATCAATGAACGCAGAGCGATCTTCTGCCGCAAAGTAAGCATTTCCAATGTTCCGTCCACCAGTAATAAACGTCTGGTTATCAACAATAAGACTTTTATTGTGCATTCGACGTGATAGTTGATTAAAATTAGTAATCAAGCCTAAAGCCCGAAACGTGCGGTTTGGGAACGGGTTAAACAACCGCACCTCAAAGTTAGGATGAAACGCGAGTGCACCTAAATCAAACTCACTGTCTGCTTGAGACATATCATCCAGCAACAAACGTACTCGTACGCCCCGCTCTGCTGCGGCTAATAGGTAAGCAGTAAGTAAATAAGTTGTTTGTTGACGATGATACAAATAATATTGTACATCTATTGTATGTTGCGCAGCTTCAATTAACGCTAAACGCGCAACAAAGGCATCAACACCATCGGCAAGTGGATAAAACCCCGACAACTTTGGGTGGTCATATCCCACAGTATCTCCTAATAATCTCAATGTAGCAGGATCAATAGCATAATTTTTCTAGTATATCTTGAGGTCGTAAACTGACACAACCCGTTTATATACCAGCAGATATAAAAAGCAGATTGATTTCATATATTACTTCACACAAATAGCGCTTTCTATTAACTAAATGAACGTAACTATAGCGCTAGCTGATTAATATATGAATGTAGGATTGGTAAAAAAGAAGAAATAAAATAAGCTTTCGAGCAAGTGTTAAGCTACTTGCTCAGTGATATCAGCAATTTGGATTAGCTTTCTATTGAGGATCTTTTTAGTACAGCCACAGCATTTGCCGCACTGACTACCGACTTTAAGCTCTTTACTTAGCTCACGCATTGTTGTTGCGCCTTCGTCGATTGTTTGTTCAATTTTTTTATCTGTCACACTATGACATAAACAGACATACATGAATACAAACCACTCTCAATTAGATTAATAACTACATACTAATCTAAACGAAAATAGTTATCAATAGTTATTTGCAGGTTTTTTTCTTATTCTTTGTTCTTGGTGAGCGCCACTTAAAATGAGATTTATTGATCTTATTAAGGCTTTAAACTGTGCCATACAAATCGAGATTCAATTATCTTATTAAGACCCTAAACTATGCCATACAAGTCGAGATTTATTAATCTCATTGAGTTCTTAAATTTAAGTAAGGTTGGCTTTAGGTAAATTACAGGTGAGTTGATAAATTAACTTTCAAGGGCAGAAAAATATTAATGTCCTACGTTTGATATTATTGGAAGTATTTTAATCTTCCGGTTTGTGCCATAAGCCGACTATCAGCCGTAACTCGTTTCTGCCCCATTATTAGTTAACGTAAATACTCTATAGGTCGATTTTGAGCGAGGAAGAAACAACCACAGCTTTCATATTTGTTTTTTAGTTCTACAAAATTATCTCTTGATTAAGTTTGGTTCACATGATTGTACCTCGTTAATACGATTTCCAATTATAGAAGCTAGCTCTTTGATAGTTGATGCAGGGTGCGCAATACCTAACGACAAGTTAGTTTGATATGCAGCCATTGGTTTTTCACCGGTAGGAACTTCAATTATTTTTATTTCCCCATATTGAGTCTTGTTTAAAGTACCCCAAATAATGCCTGCAAGTTTTATACGGCCACCAAGACTTAAGTTGGAAGCGGAAGTTTTATACATTGGCACTTCATAACGAAAAACTGGCGAACCACTAGAACCGCCAAAAATTGGCATATCCACCAAAAACTCTCTCTTACCGTTAAAATCTGTCAGCATATTAGTTGCTGTATGACCAACTCGGCTAATTGGCATGTTGTTGGTGCTATCCCATAAACCTGTTGGATATCCGCAAACCATTATTTGTTCAACATGCGCCACCGTAACCTCTTCGTCCTCTGTCATTAAGTCGTTGCTGTCAATTAGATGAGCTCTAACCTTTGAACTATTCTGTAGTCGAGACATAAAAATACTCGATATATCAATAGCACATAAATCGATTTCGTCGCTTGGATGTGGAAAATAGTTATCAATCTCTGGGGAAATATTACGAATTATATCTACATGGTGAGTTAAATCATTTCTGTTAGCAGGTTGTCCTCCTTTGCCCATTTCGTACAAGTTATTACTGCTTGTAATTGTAAAGTTGATATAATCACTTCCCTCTACAACATGCTTATTGGTCATTATAACTACTCTTGAATTAGTAATATTACCGTTGTCAGCTCGATAGAAAAAACCTGTACCAACTGAGCTTGGTGGACTTCCCTTTTTACCAGCTAAAATGCGAACTGTAGAAAGAACTACTGCGTCATTTTGTGGGACTGAAACCTGAGTCATTATTATTCCTTTTAATTTTTGTGTATTGCATCATAAGTTTGGATTTTAAGTCCGCTTTCATATTAGCGCAAAGCTAAAGAGTGTCCAAAGGCGGGTTATAAATATAACTCGCCTTTGCCCCTTTATGAGTTAACGCAAATACCCTATAGGTCGGCTTTGAGCGAAAACCAGCCATTGAGATTGGCTAAATATCGTCGTTAATTGATTGGTTAAACTGCTCTTTGCGCATATATTCATGAAAATGAGCGCTGCGCGCATATTGTTCCATTTAACTTTGCTTTAAGATAATAAAAAACTATGTGATAGTAATATCTTAGGGAATTTGTTAAAACTACATAAAGTAGGTAAATGAGCGTTATAACGGCAGAAATATGCGCGATGAGCGCACTATTAAATTGTTATGTGCCAATCACTATTAACTCAAATTAGGAAATTACATGAATAAAATAATATTAACTTTTGTATTTGTCTCTCTCCTTGGTGGCTGTGCAACAGCCGTAACAAAAGGCGAGCGAGTATTTATCACGCCTTCAGACTCTGCTCACTTAGCAAACTGTAAGATGCTTGGTCAGGTCCAGGTTGACGCTAGCATTAGCGGGTTGTGGGATAGAAACCAACAAACAATGGAAATAAAGAATCGACTACGCGATGCAGCAGCAGAGCGTTATCCAGAAGCGGATACGGTAACTCACTCTGATCTGAATGTTGGAGCATGGTCAGCTCCAGATGCTCAAGCAATGGGCACAGTTTTCAAATGTTTTAACAACTAATAGTACAAGCACATAATCGGGTAGCCGGAGGTCTCTAACCTCCAGCCCCCACACCACCCATCATGCGGGTCCGCAATGGGCGGTTCATCTCCCGTAATGAATATTGATCCAAATATCTCTCAAAGACACTAAACCTTGTGAAGCTAAGTAGTTATTGCCTAGCGCAATGTTAATTCCTTTTGTTTTTGAGCTTCTACAAGGGCCTTTACTGGTGATACCACAGGCTATGGCGAGTCGTTCGCTAACACCCAATTTCATTAAACTGCGTACTTTGGTGCGAGGTTTACGCCATTGCCGCCAGTAGCACATTCTTATCCTACGGCGGATCCAATGATCTAAATCCACCGTTAGCTGATAAGCGTTGGCTATCAGGTAGTAGTGTCCCCAGCCGCGCAAATACTGTGTGAGTTTATGAATTTGTAGGGTCATTGAGATCCCCCAGTTGCGGTTAGTGAGCTCCCTGACATTTGCTTTAAATTTCTTTAGCGCCTGTTCGTGGATCTGCACTTGACCGTAACGGAAGGTAAACCCGAGAAATTTCGAGCCTGATACGGGACCGACCCGACTTTTCGATTCATTCACTTTGAGTTTTAATCGCTTAGTGATGAACGCAGTAATTTCCTGTTGGATTATTAATCCTTCGCTTTTGGTTTTTACTAAAATGATTATGTCATCAGCGTAACGTGCAAACTTAAGGTGTTTGTAGGTTAGCTTCTTATCTAATTCATCGAGTAAAATATTGGAAAGTAAAGGGGATAATGGCCCACCTTGAGGGACTCCTTTGGTAGACTCAAACCACAGACCTGTTTCGCGCTCTGCGATCCCCGCTCGTAAGTATTTACCAAGTAGCCGCATGAGTGCTTTGTCTTTGATTTTACGACCAACACGATTCATCAGCATGTCATGGTTTACTTCATCAAAGAACTTGGACAAGTCGATATCAACCGCTGTTTTATAACCTTGTTTAACACAAGATTGAACATAGTTCACTGCTTGACTGGCTCTTTTATGAGGGCGATAACCATAACTATGTGGTGAAAATTGAGGCTCAAAATAAGGGCTAATCACTTGAGCAATGGCTTGTTGGATCACTCTGTCGATAACAGCGGGGATCCCAAGCATTCGCTCACCGCCATCAGGTTTGGGTATCATCACACGTTTGACTGGCAAGGGTTGATAAGTGCCGTTAAGTAATTGGTGTTTAATACCCAGCCAATGTAACTTAGCGAAGTGATTAAATTCCTCAATACTCATATTATCTATACCCGCAGCCCCTTTATTGCGCTTAACATGTTGCCATGCTGCACCAATATTGTGGTTGCTTAGTACCCTTGCCATCAGATCATGATCTGTTTGGTTATATTCATTTGAGGTATTATTCACAGTAGAACGCTATTCATCACTATCACAACACGGTGATCTATGTGAATTCAAGTTCATTTGTAGTATCTCCTCTGGTTAAGATGTTCAGGCCTTCACCGTGTCCCCTCCATTACGATGGGCGTTTGGCTACTATGCCGTCTGCTGACTTCTGATAAATCACTCTAGCGATTACTCGATAAAGCGCGTCGAAACTAACGCTTGTTTACTGCTATTTCGCTCGCTGTAGGTCGCAGCAACCAAAGCGCCAAGGGTTGAACAACCAGTCCCTAACTGGTAATCTCCAAGCGTTAGCGCGGATGCGTGTTTATCAGAACTCCCCGAATAAGGTGCATCGACTTTCTCTGCACAACTGCATCATTTACGGTGGCCGTTAGATCACATGACTTCGCTATCTTGTGCTAGCTCGTCTCCAGCCTACGCCTCATATGATGTTTTTGTTCATCAGCTCACAGATTTGCTAGCGGCTTCCTCTAGACTATCTCTCGCGATTTAGCCCTTGCCATTCGCTAGTAGTTATCGTTTAATAACAGTATGTTATTTAAACGGTGATCTTCCTACAGAGGACTTTCACCTCATTAGTCAATGCCCATGTCGGGCGTACACAAAGCATTGCAGCGGACAAGCCGCTGAATGCGGCGTTAATCGAATGGATTCATACATAAGCCAAAGGGGTCAGGAGCCAAAGGGGTCAAATCTTGACTTCAGACATTATAACTCCTGACTGTCTGCTTCTGGCACAGACTGTGTAAAAACTAATTTTTAATAAATTGTCTTGGGTATGTTCTTAGTTTAAAACCATCTAGGATGGTTGCGATCGATTTTTTCTCAGTATCACAATTTTCTCCGCGCGAGCGAAACTGCTATAGCAACGCTACTCTAATCGCTTTACTTAGACCATTAACTCCCATAATTGTGAGCATTCTTCTGAAGTTGTAAGCCAGAACATGAAGACTTATTTCTGTACTCACGCTTTTTAAACCTCGTGTTAGTAAGTGGGTAGCTCCCATCCAGAGTTTAATTGTGCCAAAGGGGTGCTCAACAGTTTGCTTGCGATGAAGCATCAATTCAGGTTCATTCTTTAGCTTTTGAAGCATTTCTTCTGTCAGAATCTCATGCACCCACCGCCTTATTCGCCTAGGGTCTTTTTTAGAGTTAGTGCACTGACTTCTTATTTTACAATCTCGACAAGCAATGTGATTGAAGTAAACATCAAGGTATTTACCTTGCTCAAATACCTGCATTCGATTTTGAAGTTCATTACCAGCGGGGCATAAGTAAATATCTTTATTTGCATCGTATTTGAAGAGTGAGCGGTTAAATATCCCTTTCTTTTCAGAGGACGATGTATCCGTCTTGGGCATGATTGGCTCTGCACCCAAATCGATAGTATCTTTTATATCGGGCTGACTGAAGTAACCTTTATCTGCTAATACCCTTATATCTTCCTTGCGCAATGCTTTTTGTGCGAGTTTTGTCATTGACGCAAGCTGGCCTCTATCTGGCACGTTGGTCACCTCATGCGCCACTATAAGGTGGTGCTTGGTATCAACCGCACTTTGCACGTTATAACTCACAACTCTTGTAAAACCTTGAGTTTTCATTAAACGTGAATCAGGATCAGTAGTGGATATTTGCTTGTCAGGATGAGCTTCAACTTGTTCTTTAATCTCGTGTAGTTTTTTTAACTGGCTGCGAAAGTCAGCTAGCCTATCTTTTGTGGCTTTAATTTTTGTGACGTTAGCTTGCTCTTTATCGGCTTCATCAAGTAATTCAAGGTAACGTCCAATGTTCTTTTCGACTCGGTCGATGTGGAATTTAACTTTGCTTGGCGTAAAATTATTGCCTTTGTTGTTGCTAGCTTTAAACTTACTACCATCGATGGCAACAACTGGTTTCTCAAACATATTCAGACGACGGCAGACTTCAACAAACGTTTTGCACACATTTTTTATACCATCTCCGTTGTCTTTTCTAAAATCAGCAATCGTTTTAAAGTCGGGTGCCAACTTACCAAGTAGCCACATCAGTTCAATATTGCGTTGGCATTCGGTTTCTAATCGGCGGGATGATTGAATACGGTTGAGGTAACCATAAAGATACAGTTTTAATAATGTGGCTGGATGATACTTAGGGCGACCTGTGGACTTTAAAGTTAATCCTTTAAACCCCAATTCAGCTAGATTTAGTTCCTCAATGAAAACATCAATCACTCTGACCGTATTATCTTCACTGACGTAATCTTCCAACGATTCTGGAAATAACGTTGATTGGTCACGACTTTCACCGCTTATAAACTTTGACATACTGCCTCAACCCTCAACTGAATCAATAGTCTAATTATATAAATATCAGTATATTAAGTGAACTAAATGTATAGATTAATAGATCATAAGCAGAACATACTTAGACCAAAAGGTGATCAGAGTTTTCACACAGTCTGGGCACAGAGCCGTCCTTCGGCTCTAACTCATTTATGTCCATCGACGATTTATCAATATAACTCACCTTTGCCCCAAAATGAGTTAACAAAAATGCTATAAAAGTTTGTTTTGAGAAGAAAGGACGTCCATGAAGAAAAGAGCGATTCTTTCATCTTAGGGAGGCTCAACATTTAACAAGCTGCTTCTCATTTAGTGCTTTTTGTTGCTATGATGTCTTGGAGTACAGCAAATACCTAAAAGGAAGTGATTCATGCCACAATGTAGTCTAATCATTGAGAATACGCCAACACAGCGAAATATCGAATTAATAACTATTCCTCGGACTGGTGAGTATATTTTTACGGCAGGTGCTTTTTATATGATAAAGGATATTGTTCACAATCTCGATAAAAATGGCGTTATCGATATATACGTAGCCCCCAGTTCCATCCCCTCATCAGGTGAAGCAAAACTCCATGACTCAGATAACCCCCCTTACGGCACATTGTAATTGCCATATTTGTAGCACGATTTAGCGAATCGCCTGCTCTCATCACAACTTATTCTATATCAAGCCACAACATAAAAGTTAACCTATGCACTGAATGATATTCATTAATCAGTGTCTTACGCTGGAGCAATTAAATGGCATTTGAACAGTCGAAAACTCACGACAAAGTTAGCGATGAAAACAAAAAAAAGGCAAATGAAATTGCAATATCGTTATGGCGGGGAATTGTAAAGGAATTTATTAACCAACCGCGTGGTATAAATCTATTCCCAGATGGTGAAGGTGAAGATATTGATAAACATAGGCTAGTTGAATTTACTCAAAAAGTTGGCTATTTAAAACAGGTTGATGAATTCATAGAGGTAGAATCAAGAAGAACTGACAACACCTTGGATGAAAAAAATAGATTGATTGTAATTAGCTATTTCACGGAGTGTGCCTTTGATGTATTGAAGAAATTTGGATATCTAGAATCTGAAACCATAAAAGGCAATAGCAATGAATATGCACGATGGACTATAACGGGTAAGGGTGTAGATGTTGCCTTAAAGTTACTTGAGCACGAAGATAATAATAACAAATATATAGCTTCGTTTAAGCTTAACCTTGCAGCTTTTTTAATTTCTATAAGTGCCTTAGTGTTTACCGCTACGACGACATTTTTTAACTACCAACGATTAGATTTGTATGAAAAGCAAGTTTTAAAATTTGAACAAAGTCAAGTGAAAACTGACCATGCTCCCAAGCAAAAAAATACAAAAATAGTTAAAACATTGGAAAAGTAAAAAGTTTTTAATTAGGAGAAGTTGTAATGATGAAGTCGGAAGTTGATAAGCTTATTAAAGTATTAAATGACAATGATCTTGCCTTTAGGACTAGCCAAATGCAGAGCGGAAGGTACTATTTTTCACATCCAGCTAAACAGAAAACATTAACAATACAAATCGGGGATGGTTTCTCGGGGTTAGGTGATAATTTTGAGACTAACAACATAGCTATTTTTGATGCATTCAAAAATGATGAACAGAATAAAGCATATGAGTTAAATGAGAATATGATTCTTATTCCATTCGAATCACAACCAGAGTAATTGGAACACCGCTTAAAATTGGAAAAGCAGATTACCAGCGGTACTCACAGCACAAAGCCGACCTTAGGCTCTAACTCATTTCTGTCCAAAAACGAGTTTACTCGACCGTCTGCTTCTCGCTCATACCCGAATTCTTTTGTAGCGAGCTAAGCTTAAAACTCCATAAACACCGGAGTACAACTAATGCACCAGTTAACTATATATCAGCCTAAAGAGCCTTGGAATAAAAATAAGCTTGTAGGACAAAAGTTACCTCTAAAATTACAGCAAATATGGGCTATCCGAATACGACTGGAACTTTTTCATAAAATAAGAGATCTAGCACTATTTAACCTAGCCATAGATAGCAAACTAAGAGGGTGTGATTTAGTTTCACTAAAAGTTAATGACATTGCACATGGTAAAGCAATCCAATCACGGGCAATAGTCGTTCAAAAAAAGACTGGTATGCCTGTTCAATTTGAAATTACTGGAAATACAAGGAAATCAATTGTGGCGCTCATAGAGCAATTTACTCTCAATTCTTATGATTACTTGTTTAAGTCACGAATTCATTCCTCTGAACACCTTTCAACCCGTCAATATGGACGTATAGTTGACTCTTGGGTCACCTCAATTGGGTTAGATAAGACTCAATATGGCACTCATTCAATGAGACGTACCAAACCATCACTAATTTACAAAAAAACTAAAAATTTAAGAGCCTGTCAGCTTCTACTTGGCCATAGAAAACTAGAGAGCACTGTCAGGTACTTGGGAATAGAAGTTGATGATGCGTTAGAAGTATCAGAACAGATCGATGCTTAAATTTGAACCTAAGCCAGACTCGAAGTTAGAGTCTGGCACGTGCCCAGACTGTGTGAAAACTAATTTTTAATAAATTGTCTTGGGTATGTTCTTAGTTTGAAACCATTTAAGATGGTTGCGATCGATTTTTTCTCAGTATCGCAATTTTCTCCGCGCGAGCGAAACTGCTATGGCAACGCTACTCTAATTGCTTTACTTAGGCCGTTAACTCCCATAATTGTTATCATTCTTCTGAAGTTGTAAGCTAGGACATGAAGACTTATTTCTGTCCCCACGCTTTTTAAACCTCGTGTTAGTAAGTGGGTAGCTCCCATCCAGAGTTTAATTGTGCCAAAGGGGTGCTCAACAGTTTGCTTGCGATGAAGCATCAATTCAGGTTCATTCTTTAGCTTTTGAAGCATTTCTTCTGTCAGAATCTCATGCACCCACCGCCTTATTCGCCTAGGGTCTTTTTTAGAGTTAGTGCACTGACTTCTTATTTTACAATCTCGACAAGCAATGTGATTGAAGTAAACATCAAGGTATTTACCTTGCTCAAATACCTGCATTCGATTTTGAAGTTCATTACCAGCGGGGCATAAGTAAATATCTTTATTTGCATCGTATTTGAAGAGTGAGCGGTTAAATATCCCTTTCTTTTCAGAGGACGATGTATCCGTCTTGGGCATGATTGGCTCTGCACCCAAATCGATAGTATCTTTTATATCGGGCTGACTGAAGTAACCTTTATCTGCTAATACCCTTATATCTTCCTTGCGCAATGCTTTTTGTGCGAGTTTTGTCATTGACGCAAGCTGGCCTCTATCTGGCACGTTGGTCACCTCATGCGCCACTATAAGGTGGTGCTTGGTATCAACCGCACTTTGCACGTTATAACTCACAACTCTTGTAAAACCTTGAGTTTTCATTAAACGTGAATCAGGATCAGTAGTGGATATTTGCTTGTCAGGATGAGCTTCAACTTGTTCTTTAATCTCGTGTAGTTTTTTTAACTGGCTGCGAAAGTCAGCTAGCCTATCTTTTGTGGCTTTAATTTTTGTGACGTTAGCTTGCTCTTTATCGGCTTCATCAAGTAATTCAAGGTAACGTTCAATATTCTTTTCGACTCGGTCGATGTGGAATTTAACTTTGCTTGGCGTAAAATTATTGCCTTTGTTGTTGCTAGCTTTAAACTTACTACCATCGATGGCAACAACTGGTTTCTCAAACATATTCAGACGACGGCAGACTTCAACAAACGTTTTGCACACATTTTTTATACCATCTCCGTTGTCTTTTCTAAAATCAGCAATCGTTTTAAAGTCGGGTGCCAACTTACCAAGTAGCCACATCAGTTCAATATTGCGTTGGCATTCGGTTTCTAATCGGCGGGATGATTGAATACGGTTGAGGTAACCATAAAGATACAGTTTTAATAATGTGGCTGGATGATACTTAGGGCGGCCTGTGGACTTTAAAGTTAACCCTTTAAACTCCAATTCAGCTAGATTTAGTTCCTCAATGAAAACATCAATCACTCTGACCGTATTATCTTCACTGACGTAGTCTTCCAACGATTCTGGAAATAACGTTGATTGGTCACGACTTTCACCGCTTATAAACTTTGACATACTGCCTCAACCCTCAACTGAATCAATAGTCTAATTATATAAATATCAGTATATTAAGTGAACTAAATGTATAGATTAATAGATCATAAGCAGAACATACTTAGACCAAAAGGTGATCAGAGTTTTCACACAGTCTGTGCCATAATCCGACCTTGAGACACATAGAGATTAAGACTGCAAAGATACGAAAGCGGAAGTTAGCTTTGGCCTGTTTAACGACAAATATTCCGACAAAGCAGTCATGACTATTAGTTTATTGTTAAATCTAATCTTTCTTTTCGTTCATCTACTCAATAACCCCACGCTAAACGTGACTTTAGCGTGGGGTTAGAGTTCACAGTAATTTTATCTGGATAGCTCTTTTATTTTTTTCTCTGAAAACCAGCGATATAAAACAGGTAAAACAAATAATGTTAACAGTGTTGCAGTTACCAAGCCGCCAACAATAACACTCGCTAATGGGCGCTGTATTTCTGCACCAACACCATTAGACATTAACATCGGTATCAAACCTAAAGCTGATGTTATAGCAGTCATAAGTACAGGTCTTAATCTTGAAGTAGCGCCTTCAAAAACGGCTTTAGATGCTTCTAGACCGTCTTTAATACGTTGGTTGATACTTTCTACCATAACGACCCCATTCAATACCGCTACACCAAATAAGGTAATAAAGCCAACGGAGCTTGGTACAGACAAGTATTGTCCAGATAAATATAAGGAGAAAACTCCGCCAATTACAGCAAGCGGCACGTTGACCAATATCAGCATAGCTTGACCAACAGAACCAAAGGCAAAGTAAAGTAGTAGTGCGATTAGTGCTAACGATAAAGGTACAACTATAGCTAACCTATTTTGAGCACGTTTTTGACTTTCGAACTGGCCGCCAATCGAAACAGAATAACCTGAAGGTAAGTCAACCTTTTCAGCAATTACCGTTCTGATATCGGCAACCACGCTTCCCATATCTCGATTTTGTACATTTGCTTGGATAACGACTCTTCGTTGTACATCATCGCGTCTAACTTGTGGTGGGCCTGACTCAAATGAGACTGAGGCTACGTCACCCAGCCGCACCCAAGCACCAGTAGGTGATTGAAGCCGAATATCAGCAATAGCTTCTTTGTTACTTCGGTACTCTTCCTCTATGCGAACGTAAATATCATAACGTTCATTACCATTGATTATTTGTCCGGCTTCAACACCACCAATACCATCACGCACAACCTCCATTATGTCACTCACAGACAATCCAAAGCGTGATAGTTCTTGCCTGTTAGGACTTATCACCAATTGCGCTTCACCAGCAATTTGCTCCAATGCAACATCCCTTGCACCTTCAATGTTTTTAATTGCTGTTTCTATTTCTTGACCTTTAGCCGCCAGTACCTCAAGTTCAGGCCCAAACAACTTTATCGCCAACTGAGCCTTAACACCAGATAGTAGCTCATCGACACGAGTCGCAATAGGTTGAGAAAAGTTGAGTAGCAACCCAGGGAATTCTTCTAAAGATCTCTCCATTTTTCCTTGAAGTTCATATCGATTAGATGCACTGGTCCACTCAGAAACAGGCTTCAACCCTATGTAAATTTCGATGTTATTCACAGGCTCTGGGTCTCCACCTATTTCTGCTCGACCAATTCGGCTTAATGCATAGGTTACTTCAGGGAAAGCCATTAGTTTTTCTTCTAGAATTGGTGCCACAGTGAGCGCGGTATCTAAACTGGAAGAAGGTGCAAGCGTTGCTCTTAAGTTTATCGTCCCTTCTTCTAACTCAGGTACAAATTCAGTACCAATTAATGGAACTAATGCAAAGGCAGAGAAAACTAATATAAGTGCGGCTGAAATGACTAATTTGGTGCGTTTTAGTGCGAATGTAAGCCCTTTTCTGTAGAGTTTGTCTAATGGCCTAAGAACAAAGCTTTCCCTCTCTTTTACACCTGACTTAAATAAATAAGTAGCTAAAGCGGGTACAACAAACAACGCAACCACAATAGCAGATATAACAGCTAAAATGATGCTTATTGCCATAGGTTGAAATAACTTTGCCTCAACACCTTCAAAGCTAAATAAAGGCGTAAATACGACTAAAATAATAGAAGCTGCAAAAAATACGGGACGAGCCACTTCTTTACCCGCATTTTGAAGACGTAACTTAATACCATGCTCATCTTGTTCTACATCATGTGGATCAGTATCAGCACTAGGCACTCTTTCTTTTACAGTTTTTAAATGGGTAGAGTCTGGTCTATTTAAATGCTTAAACATGTTTTCAACCATCACGACTGAACCATCAACTAGCATACCAATGGCTACGGCAATGCCACCCAATGACATAAGGTTTGCAGAAATGCCCCACCAAGCCATGATCATTAACGCGATACCAATTGAAATTGGAATAGATATTAGGACAAGGAAGGTTGCACGTATATTCATTAAAAATAGTGCTAATACAATACAGATGAAAATAAATGCTAGTAATAGTGCATCAACTACTGTATCAACGGCTTTTTCAATCAAATCAGCCTGATCATAAAATGGTTCAAAGCGAACACCTTTAGGCAATGCTTGATTAATCAATGGGATTCTTGCATTGATACCATCAATGGTGGCTTTAGTATTAGACCCCATGCGTTTTAAGACAATGCCAGAGACAACTTCACCTAAATTTTCGACTTTACCGTCTTCGGTTTTGCGCGTCATTGTGACAGCACCTTGACGAATTTCACTGCCCATTTCAACTTTAGCAATATCCGAAACCGTCACAACTGTCCCATCAACTGTTTTGACGGGAACTTGTTTGATATTACTAATACCAGCGTCACCACTTTCAAACCAACCTGCACCTCTAATAACAAGCTGCTCTTGCCCACGGTTCATATACCATCCGCCAACATTGGCATTGTTGTTATCTAGGGCACCAACAACGTCTTCTTGCGTTAGGTTATAAGAAAGAAGCTTAGATGGATCTACATTTACTTGGTACTGCCTAACAATACCTCCAAAGGAGAGTACATCAGTAACACCATCGACAGGCATAACGAGTAATTTTACTACCCAATCATTGAGACTCCTGAGTGCCATAGCATCATAGCCTGCATCTTTATCTGAAATAAGAAGGTACTGAAATACTTGGCCTAGCCCTGAGGTGTTTGGCCCCATTTCGGGTGTGCCGACACCTTCTGGTATCAGTTCTTTTGCGGCTTGAAGACGCTCAAATACAAGTTGTCTTGCAAAGTAAATGTCGGTGCCTTCTTTGAAAACAACCGTGACGCCAGACAAGCCTGTTTTAGAAATTGAGCGCACTTGTTCTACATCAGGTAAGGCATACATGACCGCTTCAATGGGGTACGTAATGAGTTGTTCAACTTCTTCAGCAGCTAGTCCTGGCGCTTCAGTATTTACAGCAACTTGAACATTAGTAACATCAGGAAAGGCATCTAAATTTAGTTTTGGTATAACCATAATTGCGCCGACAATTGTGGCAAACAGCGCAATCAAAATCAGGAGTCTATTATTAACAGACCAATCTATTATTTTATTAAACATAGTCTTGCTCCTTAGTGGTTATGCGGATCAAATCCGCCTTTAGCGATTTCAGAAGCAACAAAAAATGCGCCTTTGGTTACAATTCGCGTCCCACTATCAAGGCCAATGATTTCCCTAAAATCACCTAAGGCTCGGCCTAGTTCTACTTCTACAGCTTTAAATTCTCCAGGGTGGTCTTCGACAAATACGGTCCAATCACCATCTGCGCTGCGGATCAATGCTTCTTCTGGCACAGCCATCACTTTCTGCTTTGTGGCAAACTGAAAGTAAACTTTTACAAACATACCTGAATGAAGGTTATCATCAGCATTCTGTACCCCCAATCTAATAATTCTTGTACGAGTTACGGGATCAATTGTATGGGCTTCTTGGATAACTTTGGCATTGTAACTCTGGCCTTCTAATTTAAGTACCGCAGGAGAATCAATTGATAAATTTAGCTTTTTATTTGGAGAAACTTTTGCTTCAACCCATAGTTGTTTTTCATCAGCTAACAACATGACTGAATCCCCAGCATCAACACGTTGCCCTTGGATAAAGTCGTCTTGAAGCACGACACCTTCACGGTGCGCCGTTAATGCATATTGTCCAAATGCTTTAATGTCTTTGTTAGAAATACCATTTATTGCTTTTTCAGTTAACCCTAAAGCAATGAGCTTGCCATAGCTCGCATTGTATGTTGTTTCAGCTTGTAATAATCGACTTTCACTCACCGTCTTATTACCCAGCTTTTTTACACGTTGCCATTCGGTTGAAGCGATTAAATAGTCAGCTTGTGCTTGTGCCATTGCTTCACTAAATAATGTAACTAACTTCTGACCTATTTCTACATACTCGCCAAGCGCTGCATGGCGACTGATAATGACTGACTCTGTACGTGGTGATACCACATAACTTTTATAGCCATTAGCTTTTATTTCGCCAGGTGCATATACGGAGCTAAATTGATATTCAGGCTTAACACTTTCCACTTTAATGTTAGCAAGCGACATCTTCTTTGGATCAATAGTGATACCTTCTTCATGTCCTTCTTCTCCCTCTTTATTACCACCTTCATGGCCGTGCTCGTCATGGTCACCTTTATCTTCTTCATGTCCCTTTTCGTGTTCATGCTCATCTTGATGTTCTTTTTCTTCTTGTTTCGAAACGTTTGTGACAGAACCAGTTCCATCTGACGACTGTGCAAAAGCATCATGATTTGTAGTAAACCCAACTAACAGGCAGCTAATTACTACGGCTAAAAATTTTTTACTAATTACTGTATTCATTTTTGTAACCTATATTTTTAATAAATTTAAGATTTCGTTTTTCGCTACTGAAAAAACAAAGCGCTCAAATCTCAAATTTGGATAACTGACCCATACTTAAAATGAAGGATATTTCTGCAAGCTTGAATTGATTTTCCAAACGTATTCCTGCATGAAGCCCTTCCGCACGTTGATTTAATGCAAGTAAGTAGTCAGAAGTATTAATGTCACCAGCTTCCCAGCGCTTATTTAATAAGTTTTCGCTGCTATCTAATCTGCCTTTTGTCAGTTTTTGCCATTGCTCATAATATTTTTTACTGACAATAAGCGATTCATAATTAGCTTTTGCTTCAAATGACTGCTTTCGATAAACCGACCGAAAGTTAGCCTCTGCTGCAATTGCTTCTGAATAAGCGGCTTTAACAGTATCTGAATAGTTATTTCTGATATTTAAAGGCATTGAGAAAGTCACGCCAATCAAGTCTTCATCTCCACTTTTCCCTGCGTTAACTCCAATGGTTGGATTGGCTTTAGATTCCATAGTGGTTAGTTGAGCTTTAGATTGTTTTATCTTCCATTGCGCTCTAGCGAGTTTAACTTTTGGATGTTCCTCAACCCACTGAGAGTTAAATGAATAGTTTGTTGCTCCAAAAGTAAATGAAAACAAATTGGTAGTATTAGGCGTCCAATCAGGCAATAACTCCTGAACATTTACCTCTGCATTTTTCAAAGCAATTTGCGACTCAGATATTTCACTGAAAACTTGGGACAAGTTTAAATAAACCAGTTCAGCGTCAAGTGGCTCTAAAAGTCCTGCTTTTCGCTTATCTTCAATAATTCCAACGAGCGTTTGTAATTGATTTTCTCTTACTGAAAGTAACTGAGCCACCTTTTTTGCTGCTTGCCAATTAACTATTGCAGTTAAAGCGTTAGCCTTTTTAGAATCGAGTAGAGATAACAATTGTTGCTGGTTTGCATAAACACCAATTTCACCAATGCTTTTATTTGCTGATTGCTTATCCCAAAAATCAATCGTTTGACTGATACCAATAGAATAATTATCAAAATCACCCTCTTTTTCATAGCTTGCTTCAAGCTCTGGGTTATATACGGCTTTAGTTAAGCTCTTGGCTCTATGATTACTTGCATTAAGTAACTCTTTAGCCGCAACAACTTCGGGATCTTTATTTATTTGACTATCTAGCCATGAAATACTTTTCTGTTTGGCATAAGTGGCAACTGAAAAACTCACAGCCATACATAAAGACAGGACTAAACCTGCATTTTTTAAATATATATACATAAAAATTCTTAATTTTAAAATTAATAAACACGAAACCTTTATCCATTATTAAAGGATAAATAGGTCATTAAAAATTAATCTAATTAAGAAATAGGCGGACGAAGTATCGCTTCAAGAAAGGTACTTGTTTGATCAATTTGATAAGGCGTTTTATTGATAATGTTTAGTTTGCCCGTGGTATTTGAATTACTGACTAAAATCCAAGATAAGTGGCTGCCACTGCAATGTCCGCAGTGATGACAATCTTTTTCATTATGCTGCTCATCACCTACATTATCATTTGAGACATTTCGATCATCTGCATGATCATGTTGAATTTGAAGGTGCTCTATATCTATTTGGTGATTCTCAGGTGTTGCGGATACAACAGCAGTTAACGATTGCAAAACAATCGAAACGACTAATAGTATTTTTAACGCAACATTGAATTTCAAAATAAACACCTACTTAAATATGAAAAATTATAATATCAAAAAAAGGTTTTCTAAACTAGCCATGCGCATGTTTTTCATGCTCGTCACGGCAAGTTTCTTGAGGAAACTCAAACTCAATGGTTGTATGAGATAAATTATAAGAAGAAAGTTCCTTAGCCACTTGTTGTTTTAGCCTAATTAATTTATCAACCTCAAAGTTATGGGCTAACTCTAGGTGAGCAGTTAATACGTGACTTTCCCCGTCTAATGACCAAAAGTGCATATGATGAATCCCATTAATTTCAGGTATAGCCTTTATCGCTTTTTCAATATTATTCTGCACTTCTTCATCAGGTGTAGCTTGAAGAAATAGTGCCAATGTTGTTTTCAGGTTTTTCAAAACGTTAAACAATATAAACAGTGTAAAGCCTATAGAAAGCAAAGGATCTAATATTGGTAGATCTACAAAAAGCAGCACGATAGAAACAATTAGGACTGCAACCCAGCCAAGTACGTCTTCAAGCAAATGCCACGTAAGTACTTTTTCGTTCAGCGTTTTACCCGCTTTTAGTTTAAATACTGCATACCCATTAACAGCAACCCCAAGTAATGCAAGACCCAACATTCCTTCAGCCATTGGCATTTCAGGATTAGATAATCTTGGTATTGCTTCAAATAGCACCCAGACAGAACCAATAACTAATACAATACTGTTAATTAATGCGCCAAACAGGGTAAGACGACGATAGCCATAGCTAAATCTATCGGATGCTTCTTTATCCGAGAAACGACTCAGTATCCAAGCGAATCCTATAGATAAACTGTCACCCAGGTCATGTACAGCATCAGCCATAATAGCGGTACTGTTGGTTAGCCAACCACCAATAAATTCGATAATAGTAAATGAAACATTAAGGAAAAATGTCCAACCTATACGGTCGTCTTTTCCATGCGAATGGCTATGGCTATGATTGTGCATTTTCCACCTCAAGAACTTTTAAATTTCTTACATTGACTACGTTAAAATTGATAAAGTGACGGATCACTCGTTGATACATCCAACGTTTGATTCCTGATAAGTTAGTTCCTTTTTCGAGATAAAACTCATCAGGGGAATTATAAACACCAAAATCATCATGAATACCTTCTTTTTGTATATAGGTATCTTGACCACGCCAATCTGTATCTGGCGAAGAGAAACACTTTGTTGCAACACCATAACCACAAAATTCGTTTTTTATTTGACTAAATTTGTGCTGTAGTGAACTTAAATATTGTTCATCTAATATAAAGCCTTCTAAGTTTATCCAACGATCCTTGAAATAAACTTCAATCCAACTATGAATGATATATTTAGGTGCTAACCAAAATACATAAGTTGGAATAGCTCCTTTTTGTAATCGCTGCTCAATAGTAAAGCCGTGAAAACGACATTGAATACCTAATCCTCGTAACAAAGCCATCAGCAAGTTACCCTTGGTATTGCATTGTCCGTAACCATCGGCTAAAACACTGCTTGCTGAAATATCATCACTCTCATTGTAACCAAATAATATTTCATCTTTAACAAATTGGTAGGCTGCACCAATTTTGTTGAAGTCATCGAGTTCTTGCCAATTACGCTCAGAAATTAATGATTGAATTGTAGAGTGTTCAAAATTTACTATCTTGGTTTTTTCTAGATATTTGCTATTCATTGATGTTTCCTTACTTTGAACAACCAAAGGTTGATTGTTTATCTTCATTTGGTGTTTAACGTGTTTTCTCAGCAACAGCTAATTCTTGTTTAGCATCGCTTAGTATTCGGTAAGCGCCTCGAAGAATTAACATTGAAATGATGCTACCAATGACGATATCAGGCCAACGCTGTTTCAGCACCATAACGAGTATGCCTGCGATAACGACACCAAGATTTGCAATTACATCATTCGCTGAAAATATCCAGCTAGCTCTCATATGTACTTCATCGTTGTTGTGCTTTCGAATAAGGATGAGACAAATCACATTTGCAACTAAAGCAACCATGCCTACGCCAATCATAAACCAAGAGTGAGGCTCACTTTCACCATACAGCCTTCTAGCAATATCCATTAGAATTAGCACGCCTAACCCCAGTTGGAAATAGCCACTCACTAAAGCAGCATTAGCCTTATGTTGGATTGACTTTCCCACCGCGTATAGTGCAATTGCATAGACGATTGCATCCGCTAGCATGTCTAACGAATCTGCAATTAAAGCCGTTGATTCTGATAACCAACCAAAGCCAATTTCAAAAACAAACATCGAGGCATTGATAGCCAGAAGCCAATAAAGCACCGTTTTTTGCTGGTTATCTTTTAGCTCAACTTCACACCCACAATCGCTCATTTTCATCTCCGATTAACTTGTATGCTCTAACTATAAATCCTATAGTGACTATAGGGTCAAGTTTATTTGGAAATTTTATGAAAATTGGTGAGTTATCGAAAACATCGGGGTATTCAGTACAAACCATCCGATATTATGAAAAGGAGGGCTTGCTGTCAGATCCTGATCGCACTGAAGGGAATTTCAGGTTGTATTCTAATAAGGCATTTAAAGAGCTAGAGTTCGTAAAGCATTGTCGAAGTTTAGATATTCCGCTTAATGATATTAAGCGACTCATTGAATTAAAAAACAAGCCAGAGGAGAGTTGCTCTAGTGTAAATGCATTAATTGATCGGCAACTAACTTTAGTTAATCAACGAATGAAGGAATTGAATGCACTCAAAAAAGAGTTAAAACTAATGGCAAGCTCTTGCGGGTCTGACGGTACAATTGAAGTCTGTGGCATTATCAAGTCATTAGATAGTTGAACTAAATATAACTTTAGATTAGTAGTATTCACAAAGGCAATAATGAAAACCATTGGCAAATTAGCACAATCATTAAATTTAAATGTAGAAACCATTCGTTTTTATGAACGAGAAGGACTGATTACACAACCTGAAAAACCAATATCTGGTTATAGACAATATGACGAATCAATAGCAGGACAACTTAGGTTTATCACAAAAGCCAAAGCGCTCGGCTTTACGTTAAGAGAAATAAAATCGCTAATGTCTATGGACAGCAACTGCGCTCAAGTTGAGCTATTAAACCGACAAAAGTTAGCAATCATTCGAGACAAAATTAATGACCTTCAACGTTTAGAGAAAGTAATTGTGGGTATGACAAATACCTGTATGCAAAACGAAGATCCAACACATTGCCCCATAATTGACTCATTAAAATGATTGACTCCGTACTTGTATACGGAGTTTAGAATGATGGTAATATCAACCAATAGACTTTCAAATGATAAATAAAATATTAGACAGAGTAGGCTCTAGTGGCGTTTGGCTAGCGGCACGGCCTGCCTCCCTGCATTAAGGTCACTTGCATCGGCATTAGGACTAGGCTTCTTCTCTCACTTCGAAGGAATAGCTGTAAATACGCTTTTACCTATTTTTGCATCTTTGGAACTATTGGTAAACTTATACAACTGGCACAAAAATAAAAACCATACCAGAGCTGTCTTCAGCATTCTAGGGCCTGTAGCAGTGCTATTAACGCTTTATCCTCTTTGGCTATATGATTGGAGCACATACCTATTTTACTTTGGTATTTGCTTAATGGTCGTTATGTCGGTTTTGGATATCGTAAAACCAGTAAGGGAGCAAACATGCAACGTATGGCTAATTGCCGTCGTTGAAACGATTAACGGTCAATGTCTGCTTTTCGCTCCAAGCCGAACTTCATCAAAGTGCCATAAACGGACGGTCATAACCTTAGTCACTTGTTATATTTTAGCTCGCTGATATGCCCCACAGCTTTCTCTGATAGGGCACGGAGTATCGTAGTGTGCAGACTTGCATACACCACTATGTGGACTTCCCAGCTTTTAAGAGCCCGCTCTATCACTGTATAAACTTTGGAATACTGCCCTTCTGGCATATATAGTCGCCATGCAAAACTTTCCATTTTCCAGCACCAACGAATAGAAAGGGTGAAGGGTCAAATCTTGGCTTCACACATCATAATTATTCACGTAGAGGTTATTTATGAAGCGCTGCATTTTCGCCGTACAACTCATTAAAGGCTAAGAAGTATCTCAAGCAGTAAAAAACCATTAAAATAAATAACTTAATAACTCTGATTTTATTGATAATATTTCCTGTTACATTTAGTTTAGGTTTTAAGCTATAGTATCTGTTCTAAATAGCTGATTTGTGAAAATAATAAAGCTCAAAATAGGACTAATAGGCAATTATTTTTAGCAGCCTGCTTTTACCTACCCTAGTGATCGATGCTATTACTTCATCGACCTTACTAATATTGTTTGTAAGCCCCGCACGGTATTGTCTTGGACAATGAAAAGGAGTCTATTTTGACTGAAACTAAAACGTTGGAGCGTCACAATGCCAACTAAAATAATAAGCTTTACCGTAGCGTTTATGATGCTTGTTTTGGCTTTAACTAGCCTGCAAACACTTGCACACGGAGTAGATGACAGCACGCGTGCTTTTTTAGAGCAAAACCAAGGCGTACAGTTTGCAGCATTTATTTATATTGGTGCAAAACACATGATCACTGGCTACGATCATATATTGTTTTTAATCGGTGTGATCTTCTTCTTATACCGCAGTAAAGATTTGTTGCTTTATGTCACTATGTTTACCATAGGACACAGTACAACCTTGCTATTGGGGGTACTGAACGACATTCAAATAAATGTTTACTTGATTGATGCAATTATTGGTTTTTCGGTGATTTACAAAGGATTTGATAACTTAGGTGGCTTTAAACGCTGCTTTAATTATCAGCCGAATACACAATCGGCGGTGTTAATTTTTGGCTTGTTCCATGGCTTTGGTCTCGCAACCAAGCTACAAGAATTTCAATTACCCCAAGATGGATTACTTGCAAACCTAATAGCCTTTAATATAGGCGTGGAGCTTGGCCAATTTTTAGCACTTGCGGTTATTTTAATTGCCATTAATGCGTGGCGTAAACGACCGTCTTTTCAACGCTTTTCAACATTCACCAACGGTGCATTGATGAGCGCTGGTTTAATGCTGGTCGGCTTTCAATTAACCGGTTATATGATTAATTAATTTAGAGAAATATATGCAACATACAGTCAGTTCAAAAACACTAACAAAAGCCGGTATCACCGCTTTATTAGTCGCAATAGTCGCCCTTGTGCTATTTATTCTTCCGGCAGAATATAATATTGACCCAACCGGAATAGGAAAACAATTAGGCCTCACTAAGATAGCCCAAGCATCAGAGAAAGAATCAATTAAAGCGCCGGATTCGCTCAAAAACGGCAGTACAGATTTTCAAATAATTGAAGTTTCCATCCCAGCAAACCATGGTATTGAATATAAATTTGAAATGCAGCAATATGAAAAAATAACCTATGAATGGATGACCGATGGAGCTTCCTTGCATTTTGATTTGCACGGGGAGCCTGCAGACGATACGACCGGTTATTTCGAAAGCTATGCGATTGCCGAGTTAAACGAAATGAAAGGCAGTTTTACCGCCCCATTTACGGGCTCTCATGGCTGGTACTGGAAAAACAACTCAAATAACCCGGTGGCCATACAGCTTTTAGTGAAAGGCCAATATAAAATAATTGGATTACAAAAATAGGAAAAACCAATGAAAACACTTTTAACAACACTTATATTAATAGCCACTTTTTTTAGCTTTAATGCTTTTGCCCATGCTGGGCACGACCATATTAATGGCAAACAAGCCATTAAAATAGCGATTAAGTCAGCAAAACAAATGACCTTTAAAGATTTTGGCTTTGCAGTAGGTAAGTTAGATAGCTCTTGGAAAACGCTTACTGAAGCTAATGTTGCTATAAACAGTGAAGAAGACGGCAATTTTTTTATCAGTGCAAATAATGCATCTTTAAAAAGCACCATTTATTTCAAAGTAGCTCAAAGCGGAGACCTGATAGACGTTTCAAATAATAGCTTTTAGTGGCTATTTACACTATTGCTTAATGGCCTGCGCCTTTACTATAAAAAATAAATATGCTAAAGTCTGTACTTCTCGGGGGAGTAGCCTGCTTAGTGTCGTATTAAGAACGTCACTAGGTAAACTTATCAACATAATTGCACCTTATGTGCATGGTAAGTTTGTAATGTAGCAAGCATTATCGGCAAGACCTGGGTAAACTCTATCCTCATGGCGGGAGATAGGTGTTTACCTTGGTTTAGTAGTCCCGCCTAGTAGTAGTAAATATGGATACATTTATCACATCAACCGTCACTGTCACCCTGGCAGAAATAGGCGATAAAACACAGCTTTTATCGCTATTACTGGCCGCCCGTTTTGCAAAAAAGTCTGCACTGATACTAGGTATTTTTGTCGCAACGATTATTAATCATGGGTTATCTGCGTGGTTTGGTGACTATTTAGCAGACACCTTTAATAACCCCTACTTACCCTATGTTGTAAATATTAGTTTTATTTTTGTTGGGCTATGGTTACTAATACCTGATAAAAATGAGCAGGTTAGCCATAAATACGACCATTACGGGGCTTTTGTAGTAGCCTTGGGGTTATTTTTTATTGCAGAAATTGGCGACAAAACACAAATTGCCACTGTATTACTTGGCGCACAATATCAATCTGTAACGTGGGTTACACTCGGCACCACGCTTGGTATGCTAATCGCAAACGTTCCTGTTATTTATGCCGGTAATGCTCTTTTAAAACGCTTGAATTCAAGTATTAAGTGCAATCATTATGCAGCCACCAGAACTTCTGATTGCCCCGTAAATAATTCATGAGGGGTTTTATACCCTCTTGTTTTTCTTGGCCGATGGTTGAGCTTATCAACTGCCGCCTGTATCTCTGCTTCACTTAGCGCCATAAAGTCAGTTCCCTTGGGGAAGAAGCGTCTAAGTAAGCCGTTGGTATTCTCATTTATGCCCCGCTCCCATGATGAATAGGGATGAGCGAAATACACATCAGCTTCTAATTTTTGTGCAACATGCTCATGGTGAGCAAACTCTTTTCCATTATCTAACGTCACGGTAATAACCTTACCTTTATATGGTGTCATACACGTGATCAGCGCATCGGCTGTTATTTTCGCATGCTTGCTTTCAATTCTGTGAACGACTGTATATAACGTTTTACGTTCAACCATTGTGACAAGCGCATTTTTACGCCCTTTACCTATCACTGTATCGCCCTCCCAATCACCAATCCTAGACTTTGAATCCACAATACTTGGGCGTTCATCAATGCTGACTCGATTAACTATCTGTCCACGTTTATCATAGCTTCCATAGCGTTTTTTATACTTTTTACATGCACGAGTGAGTGTCTTATGTAGCTTGCCACCACGAGCCTTGTCTCTGTAAATATATTGATAAATTGTTTCATGATGTAAAACGACCTGTTTCTCTAAAGCTAAGCGGCCTGCCACTTGCTCAGGGGAAAGTCCGTCATGCAACAATTTATTAATCCAGTGAGTGACGTCCTCTGTTAACTTACTTGCTTTGAAAGATGACTTACGTCTTTGTTCAGCAAAGTTATTGGCTTGGTTAGGCCGATAGCCTTTAAGTCCTTTATTGCGTTTTAGCTCTCTAGAAATAGATGACGGTGAACGAGTTAGTTCTTCAGCTATCTGCTTTTGGTTATTTCCTGCTTTTATTAACGCGTAAATCTGGTATCTTTCTTCTTGTGTCAGCTGTTTATATTTCATTAAAGCAATTTCCTTTGGCGAGAAAATGGCCGAATTATAACAGCTGGCCATCTAATCTGAGAAATTGCACTTATTATCCGAATTTAGGACGTATAGCTCTTAACAAGGTGAGAATAATCGCGGCAACGTTATTTGTTGCGCTGGGTTGTTATGGCTTAATAGTGCTTAATTGATAGTTTTAAGTTGCTGTGTATGTTTGAACAACTAAAAAATAGTAATGTATTATAAGCTCATACGACAAAACAGTACCTTTCGATTATTTTACTATTTTCAATATATCTTTAAATTGGGGGGTGGCTGCCACTTCTGCCCACTGAAAGATAACACTTTCAGCACTGGTGATCACCGCTCCTGCTTGGCGTAATTGCGCTATAGCAATATCTCTATTATTGTCGCGTCTTGAGCTTACCCCGCCGGCTATAATAAATACCTGATAATCAGAGGCGAGTAAATCAAGCGCCGTTTGAAGTACACACACATGCGCTTCCATACCAACAATAATAATTTGCGGTTTTTGGTACTTGTTTAGCGTACTGATAAATCCAGGTTCTTGGCAGGCACTAAAGTGAGTTTTATCAAAATATATTGCATCTGTTGCTTGCTCTACAATTTGCGGCTCTGTGGCACCTAAACCTTGTTTATATTGCTGTGTAATAACTGTCGGAATAGCCATTAACTGTGCTGCGTTTAACAGCTGTAATGTGGTATTAACCACTTCGTCAAAACGAGTCATTGCCGGAGCTAACTTACCTTGCACATCAATGATCAACAAAACACTTTGACATTTTTTTGCATTATAAATATGGCGTTTCATGCTATCTCCTAACAGTATGTTTTTTCATGGAGTATATATTTATTTCAACGTAATAACAGTGATGCTACTTTTAATTTTGCCATTTTATTTTAGCTTAAAGCGAAGTACCTAATTAGATCAGAATAAGTAAATCTTTATTAAAAATAATAAGGGCATTACTTTGCAACCCCACAATAGCCGAACAATGCCCTAAAGAAGAAGTTATAATTTTTTAAGGTTATGGCGAATCTTTTGAGTACATTGAAAACCATCCATATTCGGCATTTGGTATTTGGTATTTGGCAATCCATCAACACTAAATCAGGGCGCTTTTAACAATACATTCAAGTGCTTTAGCCATCATTTGATAACTCGATTGTACAACCGGTTTGTAGCATTATTTTAGATATAACAACTTGATTGATTGGGTTATCTTCAACAAGTAATACATGCTTTACGGTTAATAATGGTAAGCCCAAGACCTGCTCCGCCGTATTTACGCGTTGTCGAGATATCAGCTTGTATAAGCTCATTAAAATGATTAGCTTGCTGTGTGCTTGAAATACCAATACCACTATCTATTACGCAGTTAAATACCACCGCATCACGTACCAATGGTATTAGCAAAAACCTCACTAATTTATTTAATATGTTCCGCTATATTTATAACCTGAACATCTAATTTAAGGGCGTGCGTATTTCATGGCTCATATTGGCTAAAAATTTCAAGAGCTATTTAATGGCATTCATGTCTTTCAATTTGCAGTACACAAATACGTATATTAAATTTTTCGGCTAAGGTTTTCTCTACTTTTAAACGGCATAGTTCATCATGCTTTTCAATTGTACAATGCTCTTTTAGCACCACATGAGCGCCGACTTCAAGCAGCTTATCTCGCTTGGCAACCGTTACGTTATGCACATTATATACATGCTCAATATGGGCAATAGCTTTTTCAACTAACCCAACATCGGGCAAGCGCGCGCTGTCTTCACGAAGACCCTTAACACAACGACTAATCACCTTAATCCCTGTAAATAGGACGAACAAAGAAATAAACATACTTGAGATAATATCAATCACCGTGTAGCCCGTTAAATAAATAAGCACGCCCGCGATAAAGGTAGAAACTGTTGAGATTAAATCAAAAAATGAATGTAAAAACACGGCATAAATATTAACGCTCGCCTTACGACCTTTATATAAAATCCAAGCGGCAGCACCGTGAAATAAGAAGCCAATTGAAGCTACAAGTGACATTAAATAACTATTTATCTCTTGTCCTTGTCCCTGGTGGTGATGTAAAAAACGTTCACCACCTTCGTACATAATAATTAAGCTAATTGCTAAATATAATATGCCATTGATCAAACCACCTACAAGCTCAGCTTTATGGTAACCATCATTGTATGTTTTAGCTAAATGAATAGCTAAACTTGAGGCTATTAAGGCAATGAATAGCGAACTATTATGAACAAATAAATGTCCCGCATCTGCTAGCACAGCTAACGAGTTTGAAAAATAAGCGCCAATAACCTGAATAATCATAAACGTGCATGTAATGGCCAGAGCAATTAATAAACGTCTTCTTGAAGATTGATGAGTTGTAATATCCGTCATGGAAAAGTTAAATTACCTGTCAGCATAAAGTGCATTTGAATTGTGAAAAGGATAAGAATACGTTAGCCGCTGGCTCTACTCTAAAAGTAATGGTACACAGTGGTAATGATATACAGTAGCAATTATAATACGACAGCAATCCAAACGCACTAAAAAACTCCTTCAAACTATTCGATGTAACAAAAACATGTATTTACTATCATTTATTTGTGAGTAAATGTAATCTAACTATGTTTTAAAGTTTAGGTTATAAGCTTGTGAGTACATCCGCGATTAAAGACATACAATTTACACTATCTATTTTGCCGTTAGCTGCATTTGCCTACGACAAACAGACGGGTAATGTCTTTGCGAATGCTCAGGCGCAGCAGCTTTTTAAGCTAACAAATATAGAAGACTCTATAACTCATATTTTTAACCATATACAACTCTTTGATACAACAAACCAGCAACCGCTAAGTAATAACGATTTTTTTATCCCCAAAAAACAACTTTCAGTACGTGAAGTACTTATTACAAGTTCACAGTCATCGACGGTAATCGAGCTTAATTACAGTATCGTTAGTACATCTTTAACGCTTGTTATTTGCACCAAAAAAACACCATCAAAAAATTCATACGATGCTGATTTTGATGAGGTTATATCAAAAATATCAACACAGATCATTGATATTCAATTAGATAATCTAGACGCTAAAATTGAAAGCGCCCTACAAACCATTGGCACATTCTGCAATGCAGACCGCAGTTATGTATTTCAATTTAGTGAAAGCGATAAAATAATGAGCAACACGCACGAGTGGGTTAATGAAAATATAACGCCATTTAAAACTCACTTACAAAATATACCGCAAAATTCACTACCTTATTTTTTCAAAATGATGAGTGAACAACATGTGTTTAACATCCCGGATGTGATGTTACTGCCTGAAGAAGCCCATAAAGAAAAAACCGAATTCACTGCTGAAGATATAAAATCAATTTTGTGTATTGGCCTAAAATCAGAGCAAAAATTAGTCGGTTTTATAGGTTGTGATTGCGTTAAAAATACTCGTAATTGGAATGAAACGGATCTGATCAGAATAAAGCTAGTCGGTGACATCATCACAAATTCGTTAAAAAACGTTTCCTATAAGCTGCGTATTGAGCAAATACAGCAACAATTACTTAGCGCAAACGAAGAGCTACAAAACCTAGCAAACTTGGATAGTCTGACCAATATTGCTAACCGTCGCCAATTCGACAGCACCCTAAAAATCGAAATTCAACGCAGCGCCAGAAGCCAACAACCAATCAGTTTAATTATATGTGATATAGACTTTTTCAAGTTATACAACGATAACTTTGGCCATCAGCAAGGCGACGAGATCCTCAAACAAGTAGCCAGCACGCTACAAGCTCTAACTAAACGCCAAGGAGGCTTGGTTTCTCGTTACGGTGGAGAGGAGTTCGCATTTATTTTACCTATTACTGATAAAGCAAGCTGCCACAACTTTGCCACCCTTATTAAATCTTCAATCAATGAACTTGCTATTGCGCACCCGTATTCAACAGTGTCTGAAAAACTAACTCTTAGTATCGGTTATCATTGTTTTATCGCGAGCAAAAAAAACCAAGCCGACAAGCTCATAAAAGCCGCAGACAAAGCATTATACAAAGCCAAAAATGCAGGCCGAAATAAAGTGATGCGCTTTGATTAGTACCCCGGTTCAGCTTAGTAAACATATGGGGTATAAATAAAAATTAGCTGACCGTTGTTGGTACTAGGGGCTGTTGATCTTTGTAGTACATATATCAATCAGCCCACATTGGTAGCCACATCATAGTAAATGCTAAAGCGAGCATTGAATGATAATTTCGTTCAAGCTTTTCATACCGCGTGGCTATCCCTCTATATTGCTTAATACGGCCAAATGCATTCTCAACCAAGTGCCGATATTTGTACATGCGTAAGCGCGCATTTAAGCAGTGCGCTTAGCTATAATCGAAGTCTAGCTGCACATTCCACGGCATTAGGTCGGTAAAATCATCATCACCCACATCTCGATTCGGCAACGTTTTAAATAAATGCACAAAGTAGTAATACGGATTGATGTCATTAGCACGACACGTCATCACAATACTATAAAGTATCGCGCTGGCCTGAGCACCATTAACCGATTTTGAGAATAGCCAGTTTTTTCTACCAGTGGTAAACGGCCGAATATCTCGCTCAGTAATATTATTATCAATCCCTAGTTCGCCATCTTCACTATACCGCATTAATTTCGGCCATTGATTAAGCGTGTATTTTATCGCTTTGCCAATATAACTCCCCGCCGTTACTTTACCTTCGGCTTCATCAAGCCACGCTTTAAAGTGCATTAATATGGGTAAGGCTTTTTCTTGTCGTAACTGATACCGCGCTTGAGGAGATAACTGTTTGTTTTTAGCGTGGGTTTCCAGTTTATATAATTGGCTGATAAAGCTGATGGCTTTATGCGCTCGACCTTTGTTTTTCGACTCTGCTTTTAAGGCATCGTTATATTTGCGTCTAGCGTGTGCCCAGCAACCAACAGGGGTAATGCCTTCAATACCGTCATAAACACGGTAACCGTCGCACTGTAAATAGCCTTGATAACCGGCAAGAAATTCTTTTGCGCAAGCGCGACTTCGACCTGCTTGGTAATCGTAAATCACGACAGGCTCACGGCTGACCTCATTGCTGCGATAAACCCACATGTAGGAATTGCTGCTAGGGTTGTCACCTTCATCTAAGACTTGTGTACGGGTTTCATCGGCACATAAACTGTGCTCACTAAGCAAGTGACGTTGCATGGCTGCCACTAAGGGGCTGATTAGCAGGCCCGCTTTAATACACCAATTAGCTAATGTTCCGCGCGATAGTTCAAGGCCGCCACGGCCCAGTATGTCAACGAAACGATAAAGCGGTAAGGCATCGCAGTATTTGCCCGTAACAACCGCCGATAACGCTTCTGGACTCGCAATGCTGCCAGGAATAGGCTGCTTGGGTTTAGGCGCGGTGATTATTTTACTGGCCAATTGTTCATGCTCGCAATGTCTGCAAGCATATTTAAATTGTTTGTGCTTAATGACACTGACTTTCGCCGGAATAATCTTCACTTGCTCGCTGTCTTCACTACCACATTGATGTAGTTGTTCACCGCAACACTGACACGTTAACTCGGTTAAGGTGTGCTCAACCTCTTCTCGTTCAAAGTGCTCAGCCAGTATTTGTTTACCTTTCTTATGGTGTTTAGGCGGCTCAGTCGTTTTATGCTGCTCCGCTTCATTGAAGGTGCCCCGTGGGGCTTTTTCACTTTTTTTACCGTATTTTTGGGATTTACTTAACTTAAGCTCAGCAAGCAAGTGGTCAATCCGCGATTGCATTTCAACCTTATCTTCTTGCAGTGAAATTTTATCTTTTTCTAAGCCATCAAGCTTAGCCTGCATAAGTGCAAGCTGATTTTGTAGTTCGGTGATGAGAATAGTGTCTGGCATTTTAATAGCATGACACATGGGAAAGATCGTTCAAGTAAAAAAAACGATCTGGTTAATTTACATCACTGATAACCCTGATAAAGTTGAGTGGCGGGTTTTATTATTTACCGGTAAGCCAGATAATAACCATTGTAACTGCCGTTGTTCAATCCCCATGGCTACGTGTGCTTGAGCATGATTTGGCCATTGAAATCGTCCTTGCTCTAAGCGACGATAATAAAGCCAAAAACCATTGGTATCCCAAAACAAAATTTTTAATTTATCGCGTTGTTTATTACAAAAAACGAACCACGCTTGGCTTAAAGGATCGAGAGATAGGGTATCGCTGACAATAATACTTAACCCATTGATTGATTTTCGCATGTCGGTGAATCCCGTGACCAAGTAAACTTGGTGGGTGCAAGGTGTCACAGTACGCTCAATAATTTGGCTAGCGTTTGGTTAGCTAATGTCGACTCGAAGTCTATTTGATAGCCGTTTGGTGTGGTGAGTTTAATGATTGAAGGTTGCGTAAAGGCTTGCTCATGAATAACAAACGGGATCACCTGTTGCTTTTTAACCCTTATCGTTTCGTCAGAAAGGCGTTTACGCCAAACATAGAAAGTCGATGCGTTAATGTTGTTATCACGACAAAATTGAATGATGGCTAAACCACTCGATTTTTGCTGCTCAAAAATGCCTTGCCAGTGTTTTATTTTTTGCTGTTTATTCATAATTACCTCAGGTTAATATGCTGAGTAAATTATGCATAGGTAGCATTAATATTGGTATGTGGGTTTAATTGCGCGCTTACGTACATGCACCAGTCAATATCTTCATTGCCTACTAAACTGTTGCCCTTACGTGGAATAACGGGTGTAGCGTTATTATCACGAACAAACGCTCTCAGTTTTTCACTGTCGTAGCCTTTATCTGCGACAACCATATTACTTGTTGGGCAATTAGCTACGAGTGACTCTGCATGGACGATATCATGCGTATTCCCACAGGATAATTCATAATAAACAGGCAACCCTCCGCTATCGACTGCAAGATGAATTTTCGTAGAATTTCCACCTCGGCTCTTTCCAATTGATTCATTGTCAGCAGTTCTTGCACCGCAACTATGTTGATGAGCCCTGACAATACTGCCATCAATGAAGACCCAATCCATGTCCGCATCACGAGATAATGCGCGAAACAGTTCATTCAAAATCCCTTTTTTGGACCATAAATTAAACCGTCTGTAGATAGCACTCCAACGGCCAAAATCAGAAGGTAAATCTCGCCATGGAATACCTGTGCGCATCTTATACAGTATGCCTTCGAGCGTTTTTCTATGGTTGGGCTTATTATAAATTCGACCACTTAAGTACATTACTTTTGATAAGACATTCCATGTCCCGTCTGTTAACATTAATCTTGGCATGTAGGTTCGGTGTAAAGTTTTCTGGCGAATTCAATTATACCTTATCTTCATGCTGTTTGTTTTTCATACCACAAAGATCAACACGCCCTAAACTAAAGGCAATATATTTTTGCAAAAAATACCGCCGAATTCGACGAGATTGAATTTAAGGTTATTAAGTTGTTCCTAATTACCTAAAACTCAATAGTGTTATATTTATGCGCCAATTCCTAATTAAATTATCAGTACGTGCTGTGCTTTTAAAGTGCAAAACCATCACAAACAGATTTGATTACAAGCAGAACTCCTTTCCTACTGTTATCACTTTATTTGAATCAAACATGCTATCTGACGCGACTTGTTGCATTAGCTCGTGCTTTTTAGTGTAAAAGCTTTTGTTACGCTTGGTGTGCTTTCAATTCGATAACTTTACCATTCTAGTTAGCGCTGCAATTGAGAGCTTTTTAGTTGATTTCACCTCATAGTTAGCAAAAAATATGTGTTTTATTCATAAAAGCTCGTATCTTAGCGCTTTTAAACGCATAATAAACAATTTACCTAGTTTGATAAGAACATTAAGGAAAATCTACATGGATCCAATCGCGCAAATTCTCAACATGGTTTTTACTGTTGAAGCATTTTTACTTATTTTTGTTTTAGTGCTGCTGAAAAGCTGTGTTAAATTTGTACCACAAAACCGAGCTTGGCTGATTGAACGCTTTGGTAAATATCAATCAACTAAAGAAGCGGGCTTAAACTTTATTGTGCCGTTTGTTGACCGTATAGCAGCAGACAGAAGCTTAAAAGAGCAAGCGCAAGATGTGCCTTCGCAATCAGCTATTACAAAAGACAATATTTCATTGACTGTTGATGGCGTACTGTATTTTCGAGTGCTTGACCCATACAAAGCAACATATGGTGTAGACGACTACGTATTTGCAGTAACGCAACTTTCACAAACCACAATGCGTTCAGAATTGGGTAAAATGGAGCTTGATAAAACTTTTGAAGAACGTGATGTACTAAATAATAATATTGTAAGCGCGATTAACCAAGCGGCTGAGCCGTGGGGTATTCAGGTTCTGCGTTATGAAATTAAAGATATTATTCCACCACACTCTGTAATGGAAGCGATGGAAGCGCAAATGAAAGCTGAACGTGTTAAGCGCGCGCAGATTTTAGAGTCAGAAGGTGATAGACAAGCTAATATCAATGTTGCAGAAGGTAAAAAACAAGCCCAAGTTCTAGCTGCTGAGGCAGATAAATCCGAGCAGATATTACGTGCTGAAGGTGAAGCAAAAGCGATTATAGCCGTAGCAGAAGCACAAGCTGACGCGCTGCTTAAAGTAGGTGAAGCTGCTGATACAGGGCAAGGCCAAAAAGCGATTCAACTCGACTTAGCAACTAAAGCAATTGCAGCTAAAGAAGCCATTGCCCGTGAGTCATCAGTGGTTTTACTGCCAGATAACGGCACCGATGCCAGCTCTTTAGTGGCTCAAGGTATGTCGATTATTAATTCATTGAATCAAAAGCAAAAAAGTTAATACTTGGAGTAAGCTATGGAGTTTATTATTGATAACTTAGCCCAGAGCTTAATGATTTTAGGTATTTTAGCGCTGATCATTGAGGTCGCCGTACTTGGCATGTCTACCTTCATTTTGCTGTTTTTAGGTATGTCATTATTTGCGACCGGATTAATGATGAATTTCTCTTTATTGGAAGAATCATTAACCACGGCACTTTGGAGTAATATCGTTGCCACTACGGCGTTGACATTGCTACTTTGGCAACCTCTAAAGCGCATGCAAGAACATACTGACACCAAAGAAGTTCACTCCGATTTTGCCCAGCTGAGCTTTGTTTTGAGTGCTGATGTAGATGAGCAAGGGCTAACAACGCACAGTTACTCAGGCATTAATTGGCAACTCAAAAGCAACCAACCAATTAGTGCGGGAACTGAAGTGACCGTAGTAAAAAAGGAGGTGGGTGTTATGTGGGTCGCTCCTCTTTAAAAATTTTAGCCAAGTAGTGGGATATCCCACTATTTGGCTTTCATCACTTTATAATAAACATATTTCCATCCTCTGTATTTTTGTAGCTAAACACCGAAAATACCAGCCTAAACCGAACTAACCCTCTTAAAATGTTAAAGATTACACTGTTATCTGTAGTTAATAACTTATGCTGTTAGCGGAACATCGAGTAGGGTGAGGCTTATGCCTCATCCCTCTCACAGAACCGTACGTACGGACCTCGTATACGGCTCCTGTACCCTTCACATTTTATCAACTTATTTCCTAAACGCCGATAAAGCAAGCCATCCCGTATTCACTTTTTCTATTGGATATAAACCAAGCTCCTCAAACCATTGGTTTGGCATCGATACACAAGATAAAGGGCTTAGTGAGTTACGCCACGAGTTCATCTTAATGAACTTAAACGGTGGCTTTTTTCCTAACTGCTTTAGTCGTCGATGTAGCCTTGATGGCTTCTTCCACAACCTCAGCTGTATTGCCCTTAGTCTTCGTCTGATCCAACCTGCCAAGGCTTTTAGCTCTCGTTTACAATTGGCTATACTAAAATAATTTACAAAACCGCGCACAACTGGATTTAGCCGTTTTATTACTTCTGCTAAATTTATGCCGCCGTTACGTTTTGTTAATTGCTTCACTTTTTGTTTAAACCCGATGAGTTTTGATGCTTGTATCCGTGTCCACTGGCTACCTATCTCTACTCCCAAAAACTTCACTCCTTTGCTGCTATGAGCAATATGGGTTTTATTTTGGTTCACGGTTAATTTCAAGTCTCGCTCTAGTATCTGGGTGGATGCCTTAAGTGCTTCTTGCGCTGCTTTTTCTGTGCTGCACAAAATCAAGATATCATCTGCATACCTCACTATTCGGTGATTACGCTTTTTCATTTCTTGATCGAAAGCATCTAGGTAGATATTGGCCAATAACGGGCTAATTACGCCACCTTGTGGGCTTCCTATCGTACTAGCCTCCCAGTGTTCACCTATCATTACTCCGCTTTTTAAGAACTGATTAATCAGTTTTAAAATACTACCGTCCGTCACTTTGCGTCTAACACTCCTAATTATCAAAGCATGATCAAGCAGGTCAAAACACTTCGACAAATCCATGTCTACGACCCAGTCGCGATGGTATTTACGGATAAATACACTTGCTTTACTGATAGCGTCATGACAGCTTCGTTTCGGCCTATACCCATAACTCGATGGGTGAAAGTCGATGTCGAATATCGGTTGGAGTATGTTCAATAGTGTTTGTTGCACTATTCGGTCTCGAACTGCGGGGATACCTAGCATTCTGACACCGCCATCATCTTTGGGTATTTCCACCCGTTTGACAGGTTGTGCCCTATATTGCTTGGTTTGCAGCTCAAGTTGCAGTTGTTTTAAGTTTGCTTCTAAATTCAGGGCGAATGCGCCTACGGTCTGCCTATCTATTCCGGCCGCTCCTTTAGCTGCTTTCACTTTTTTGAATCCCTTGTACAGGTTATTAATGTCTAATAATTGTCCGTACAAGCTGTAGTAAACTGTCATTTTCTGCCTTTGCTTGCGGTATGTCTGCTCGTGTCACTCTACTTATCGCTGATTCTTCATGATGACATTAGGTGTGCTAGCCTTTTTTGGCAATCTGCCTAAGTGGTCAGTCATTACTCCATTGCTCGCCCTTCAATTCTCAGCGTCTACATTCCTGTTTGGCCGTCATATTTTGGCTATTTCCGTCGAAATACTTGTGAGCCGATAAACAAAAGTTCCCGTCTTTCATACGCTTAAAGAATACTTCCCCCCTTCGCAATCAATTAAAGCTTTTGGCTAAAGTTGACCCCATCAAACATAATGTTGATGGTCGGCTTGGTTTTCCCCTCCACACCATTACTGGCTTTCATCGGCCTAGCCTTACTCACTACTACGGGTTCATCTGCCACCTCACACCGACACTAAATCTTGGCTTTCACCTTGAATTTAGGCCACTTACTCTCATTAAGTTTAGATGCCAGGCTTCCCCAGTTACTGCACTGGCTCCCTGTTAGAAATCCCACCCTCAAGCACAGTATTGGTCTGACTAAGTATAGGGCGTTGCGCTATTTTGCACGCTGACCCACCAATACTGCCGAAACAGGTTACGGTTAGTTGTGTACCTCTAACTTCTTATGGCTTCCTTCAGACCCCACCGTTGGCCAGTGACGCCCTTGCCATTCAGATTATCTTCCCCTTAGTCAGGGTGATAAGGCATCTTTCAGCCTATCGGGTTTGCCAGCTTCGCTGGGCAAACAAAAAAAGCCACCTTAAAAAGGTGGCTTGGGGATTAACAGTCATGGGTGTACAACTGTTTAATCAAGAGTCTTTAAGCAATTTCCCTGTCACTTTGTGGGTCGCTGTTACGAATTAAGTAATCAAAAGCACCTAAACTTGCTGTCGCTCCACTGCCTATAGCAATAATAATTTGCTTAAATGCGGATGTTGTCGCATCCCCCGCAGCATAAATACCTGGTAATGAAGTTGCGCCTTTGTTGTCGATTTCAATTTCACCAAAACGGGTTAGTTCGACATCACTATTTTTCAGCCATTCAGTATTTGGAATTAAACCTATTTGAACAAAAACTCCCGCCAATTCTATATCTTTGGTTTCGCCAGAAACACGGTCAATATAGGTAAGGCCTGTTACTCGCTTGCCATCACCAATAACGTCTGTTGTTTGTGCATTTTTAATAATAGTCACATTAGAGAGGCTATTTACTTTGCGAATAAGGACTTCATCTGCACGTAGTGTGTCAGCAAACTCAAGTACCGTGACGTGTTCAACAATATTGGCCAGATCAATTGCGGCTTCAATGCCTGAATTCCCCCCACCGACAACAGCAACCGCTTTGCCTTTAAATAAGGGGCCATCACAATGCGGACAATATGCAACACCATGACCTCGATATTGCTTTTCACCTGGCACGTTCACTTCTCGCCAGCGTGCACCAGTTGCAAGTACAACCGACTTTGCATTTAATACTGCACCGTTGTCTAAAGTAATTTGATAGTGATCTTTTTTCGATAAAGAAGCCGCTCGCTGGTTTTGCATTACATCAACATCATACTCTTTGACGTGCTCTTCTAGTTGCGCGACCAACTTTGGTCCCTGTGTCGCTGACACAGAAATAAAGTTCTCTATGGCTAAAGTATCAGCCACTTGCCCACCAAACCGTTCGGCAACGACTCCCGTATTTAAGCCTTTACGGGCCGCATAAATAGCCGCTGATGCACCGGCTGGACCGCCACCGACGACAAGAACATCAAATACGTCTTTATCGTTTAAGCTTTCAGCCTGTCGTGCTGAGGCTTTTGTATCTACCTTATTTAAAATATCTGTTAGGCTTATCGCACCTTGGCTAAATAATTGACCGTTTAAGTAAACAGCAGGCACCGCTAAAATATTACGTTCGTTCACTTCGTCTTGAAATAAAGCGCCATCAATCATGGTTGCTGTAATATTATTATTCTGCGCAGCCATTAAATTAAGGGCTTGTACGACTTGTGGGCATGTCTGGCAACTTAACGAAATATACACTTCGAAATTTAATGGCGATTTTAATGATTTAATTTGTTCAAGCTCTACTTCACTAGCTTTACTCGGGTGTCCGCCGGTGTGCAATAACGCTAAAATTAAGCTTGTGAACTCGTGCCCCATAGGCACACCAGCAAACGTTATTTGCGTCTGATTAATAGGTGAAGAAACAACCATAGATGGACGCCTTGCGTTGTGATCTGGATTTTCTCGCACCGTAAATTTGTTGCTCAATGACGCTAAGTCATTGGCTAAGTTTTTTATTTCTGCTGATTTATTGCTGTCATCCAAGGCGATAAGTAGCTCAACAGGACTTGTTATTGACGCAAAGTGGTTTGTTAATTGGTTTTTTATGTTTGTATCTAACATGGCTGAACCCTTATTTAAAAAGATAAAAGCCCACAATCAGCTAATTAATTTAATGTGCTTGTGGGCTTACTGCCTAACAGTAAACGACTAGACAAGGCGCAATCAGTTACGCTTTAGTAAATTTAGATTTTACCGACTAGGTCTAGTGAAGGTGCTAATGTTGCTTCACCTGGCTGCCAAGATGCAGGACAAACCTCACCGTCATGTTCAGCAATATATTGTGCCGCTTGCACTTTACGAAGAAGTTCTTTAGCACTACGACCGATACCTAGATCATGAGTTTCGATTACTTTTATCTCACCTTCTGGGTTCATTACAAATGTACCGCGAAGCGCAAGGCCGTCGTCTTCAATCATTACACCGAAGTTACGTGTAATACGACCTGTTGGGTCTCCAATCATTGGGAATTGGATTTTACCAATGGTGTCTGAAGTGTCATGCCATGCTTTATGTGTAAAATGCGTATCAGTTGATACTGAATAAACTTCTACACCCATTTCTTGTAGCTGCGTGTAAAAATCTGCAACATCACCTAATTCAGTAGGACATACAAAGGTGAAATCTGCTGGGTAAAAAAAGAAGATAGACCACTTACCCAGCACGTCTTGTTCTGAAAGCTCAACGAAATCACCATTATGATAGGCTGTTGCATTGAAAGGTTGTAATTTTGTATTAATTAATGAAGTGCTCATAATATTCCTCATTTATGGTATTTAAAGTATAAACAACGCAGACCTCTGCGTTGGCTTGAGTAATACAATAAGGCTTTTTAACACTTTTAAAAAACAGAACGTTTAGATTACTTCAATCGATTTTTATGATATAAATTCGTATCATTATCTATAAACAGTAATAACGGTCTAAACCTATGATGAATATCATCGTTTTTATTTACAAACTGGTATACTTGCCCTATAGCAAGTAATAGAGGTGTCATTATGGAAAAGTTTGTCAATCATATTCAATTGGGTTACATCGGTTTATTACCTTTTTTAGGGTCTCTTGGCTGGCCATTGATCACCGGAAATAACAACTTCAGTATGGAGTTTTTTACTTTTTATAGTATCGCGATCCTTGGTTTTATGGCGGGTAACTTGTGGCATGCTGGTGCGCAAAGCCATCGTGATGCAATTAAAGCTGTGCTGCCTATTATGCCACTAGGTTTTATCACTTTTTTGCCTACACCTTGGCTGTTAGGTTGGTTAGCGGTTAGTTTTTGGCAAGTACTATTATTTGAAAAATCTACACCACAATGGCAAGGCTACCACGCTGATTATAAAAAAATGCGCTTAGTACTAACCTCTATTGTTTTTGTATGCCATGTTTTTGTTATCGGTATCAGTATTTATCCAGACTAACTCGCCCTTTTAAGTGTATTAATGTAATATCCCTGCTTCGCTTTTTAAGGACATATTATGATTGATCAACTGCGCAAAAAACTTGACTACTTAGGTGAAAATTATGTTGAGAAACACGGCCACTTTAAAGTTAAAGTGATCCCTTTTTTTTGTGCAATCCACTTAAAAAAAGATCACAAAAGTGACGGTCAGCTTTCTTTTTATTCTAACCAGCTAATTAAAGTCATCTTAGCAGTCATGTTTTTATTGTTTGGTTTATCGCTTTATGACCCAGAAGCGGGGTTCACTCATGGCCCTATCCACATTGTTTTTGCTGTACTAATTACTTTTAATTTGTTTTTTAAACAAATTGCTATTGAAGGGTTAAAAACACGTTTAGCACTTTGTGTATTGCCCATTGAGACCAGCTCTGTCGAAAACACTAATTAATTATTATGTATTTGAACCCCGCATGGCGTGTTTTAACCGTAGGTGATGGCGATTTATCGTTTTCAAATGCTATTATGACCCATTTAAAACCTGCGTTATTGGTTGCTTCAACTTATGATGATGAAGCCACCATTAATAAAAAATATACTGATAACCAACTAGCAAAATTAAGAGCTACAGGCATCACTGTACTTACTGAATTTGATGTGACTAACCCTATAAGTTGGCAGCGCCTTGATGAGCAAAAATTTGACGTGGTTGTTTTTCAGTTTCCACTTATTCCCGCCTTTAAAGGAGAAACTGAGTTTCGCAATAACACCCAGCGATCCTCAATGAATGTACTCAACCGCGCCTTATTACATTTATATTTGAAGCATGCTCATCAGTTTGCTTTGGACAAGCGCGGCGAAATGCTGATTTATATTACCTCTAAAGATGTAAAACCACTTGAATTCAAGTATTAAGTGCAATCATTATGCAGCCACCAGAACTTCTGATTGCCCCGTAAATAATTCATGAGGGGTTTTATACCCTCTTGTTTTTCTTGGCCGATGGTTGAGCTTATCAACTGCCGCCTGTATCTCTGCTTCACTTAGCGCCATAAAGTCAGTTCCCTTGGGGAAGAAGCGTCTAAGTAAGCCGTTGGTATTCTCATTTATGCCCCGCTCCCATGATGAATAGGGATGAGCGAAATACACATCAGCTTCTAATTTTTGTGCAACATGCTCATGGTGAGCAAACTCTTTTCCATTATCTAACGTCACGGTAATAACCTTACCTTTATATGGTGTCATACACGTGATCAGCGCATCGGCTGTTATTTTCGCATGCTTGCTTTCAATTCTGTGAACGACTGTATATAACGTTTTACGTTCAACCATTGTGACAAGCGCATTTTTACGCCCTTTACCTATCACTGTATCGCCCTCCCAATCACCAATCCTAGACTTTGAATCCACAATACTTGGGCGTTCATCAATGCTGACTCGATTAACTATCTGTCCACGTTTATCATAGCTTCCATAGCGTTTTTTATACTTTTTACATGCACGAGTGAGTGTCTTATGTAGCTTGCCACCACGAGCCTTGTCTCTGTAAATATATTGATAAATTGTTTCATGATGTAAAACGACCTGTTTCTCTAAAGCTAAGCGGCCTGCCACTTGCTCAGGGGAAAGTCCGTCATGCAACAATTTATTAATCCAGTGAGTGACGTCCTCTGTTAACTTACTTGCTTTGAAAGATGACTTACGTCTTTGTTCAGCAAAGTTATTGGCTTGGTTAGGCCGATAGCCTTTAAGTCCTTTATTGCGTTTTAGCTCTCTAGAAATAGATGACGGTGAACGAGTTAGTTCTTCAGCTATCTGCTTTTGGTTATTTCCTGCTTTTATTAACGCGTAAATCTGGTATCTTTCTTCTTGTGTCAGCTGTTTATATTTCATTAAAGCAATTTCCTTTGGCGAGAAAATGGCCGAATTATAACAGCTGGCCATCTAATCTGAGAAATTGCACTTATTATCCGAATTTAGGCCATATAGAGAATGGAATATTGAAGGAAGTTTGAATCAGGGGTTAGCAGTAAGCTATTTAGGTCAGATGCCATTTGATATCAACCAATTCCCTGGCTATAAAGTGCGCAACGTAGATCGCGATAAACATGTAAAAGACACCAGCGGTATAAGCTATGTATTTAGCTCTAAAGCAACGCATAATTTACAACATACGTTAACTAAACCCCCTTACTTATCAGAAAATTACTGCGTTTTGTGCCGCGTCGGCCCTTATATGGCCACAGAAGATAAAGAAAAACATCTGCGCAGTAAAAAGCATCAACAAATGCAACAGTTCGAACAAGACTGGCAAACATGGCTAAGTAACCAATCAAACTAGGAGATAGCATGAACTTTGTAATCGTAGGCACAAACTTTATTAGCGATACACTACTTAGCGCAGCACAAACAGTCGACAGTTTTAGTTTGTACGGCGTATGCTCTCGTAAAGAACAAACTGGTCATGCATTTTTGCAAAAACATGATTTAAATAACGCGAAAATATTCACCAGTATTGAGCAAGTGTGTAAAGATGATAATGTTGATGCTGTGTATATTGCATCACCTAATAGCTTACATAAAACGTATGCGCTAAGCTGCTTAAAAGCTGGAAAGCATGTACTGGGTGAAAAGCCCGCAGCCGCTAATTCACACGAATTAGGCGATATTATAAGCGCAGCAAAACAACATCAGCGTTTATATATGGAAGCGATGATGACCACGCACTTACCTAACTTTGCTATTCTTAAAGAAGCGCTTGCAAAAATAGGCACTCCGCGAAAATTTATTGGTCAATTTAGTCAGTTCTCATCTCGTTACAATAAATATAAAAATGGTGAGCGACCCAATACTTTTTTACCCGAATTTGCCAATGGCGCGTTGGTTGATTTAGGCATATACCCGCTTTATGTGCTTATTGCATTGTGGGGGGCGCCAAATAATATACAAGCCAGTGGCGTATTACTTGAAACTGGCGTTGATGGTGCAGGCGATATACTACTTAATTATGCTGACAAACAAGCCGTGATCAGTTACTCAAAAATATCACAAGGTGATAACTTTACCGAAATTCAAGGTGAAAAAGGCCGCATTCGTATTGAAGCCGTATCACAGTTAAAGCGCATGCAGTTTATTGGAAATAATGGCACTGTAGAAGAATTATCACAGCCATTTAACGAGCACTTTATGCGTCATGAAGTTGAACATTTTATAAAAGCCGCCAATGCCGGACAAATTGAGTCATCAGTCAATACTCATCAACTTTCTACCGAGGTTATGACTGTACTCGATAGCGCAAGGCAACAATTAGGCGTTATATATCCAAACGATAAATAACCTTTTTAACAACACCAAAACCATTAGGTGTAAAACTTAATGGTTAGGTTAACTGTTGCCTGAGCATAGCTATAAAGGTTTTTTAACATAAAGTAGAGGCGTGTTTGTTTTACGAGGCTAAATTTGTGCAAACAATTAAAAAGGGAGACCACAGGGTGATCTCCCATAACTTCTCACAAGTTATTTAATTGCTCGGCATGCATCTGTAATGGCTTGCCAGTTACCATCATCAATCCACTGTTGAGCCGACACCCATGTGCCTCCAGCAGCAAATACATTATTAAGCGCTAAAAATTCCTGTACATTTTTGTCATTAATTCCGCCGGTAGGACAGAATTGGCAATCTCTAAAGACAGCTTTCACCGTGTTTAAAAAGCCGACTCCCCCAGCTAAGTTCGCTGGGAATAACTTCATCTCTTTAAAGCCTGCTTCGCGAGCTAGCGTAATATCACTGGTACTCGATACACCGGGTAATACAGGTACATCACAACGTGAAAGTGCATCAAGTAACTTCGGTGTTACAGCAGGAGTAACGATATAATCAGCACCGGCACTAAGCGCATCAGCGAGTATATTATTATCAACAACGGTACCAGCGCCCACTTTCAGATTAGGAAACGCTTCTTTAATACTGCTTAACACCTCAAGTGATGAGTCATGACGTAGCACCACTTCAACAAGATTTATACCACCGGCTTGCATTGCCTTGGTTATTGAAATTCCCGTCCTTGGGCAATCAGTTTGAATGATCGGTAATAACTTTTGACCATCCATATAATCAGAAAACAACATAACTGTTCCTCAGGTTAATAATTATGGTGGAAATGAATACATCCACCATTTATATAAATTGAACTAAACCCTATTATTTCACTTTATTCGCTGGTGAAATAAGCATATAACGGCCCGTTAATGAGTACGTTTTATCTTTATACTGAAACGACTTTTCAGCTTTTTCAAGCTTGCCTTGGTTAATCGCAAGAAGTATTTTTTGATCATCAATAAGTGTTATTTCAAGAACTTGAATATCACCTATTTTTTCACTGCTTAATCCTTTAACACGACTTGTGGCTTGTAATGTATATTCACGACTTGGGTTATACTCTCCATGCGGTTCAATCACATTAATAAACTGATGATTCTTAGCTGAATCCACTCGTTGAATAAACGCACTTTGCTGACGCAGATTAAAGTCTGGATCGTTTGCTCCAGTTTGCGTAAATAAAAACGATGTAGGTTGGTTAAGTAAACTCGTTTGTGTATAAAAATGATTATTGTCATTTAACCACGTTACTTTAGCCAAATCAGTTTCTGGCTTAGCACTTGCCGTTAACCAAAGGTGCTCATAACCTGCTTTCGTTCCCAAAGGTTTGCGTAGCGTCGTATTATTTTCAATATCAAAATTGCTTTGAATAAACTGGCCACTATATTGAACTGGTAAGTCATATTGATGAGGGCTGTCACTGCTTACATCAAAAATATCCACAACAATACTGGGCAAGCTTTTATCAATTTCAAGCAGCCCCATCGTTCTGGTTAGCGTGACACCTTGATATGCTGTATCAATAGTCGCAGAGCTTAACTTGAGCTTTTCATCATTAATAAAGTAATCAATGGTTGGTGCATATTTATTGGCTACCTTAACCTCGCCATTAAAATGACTTTTTTCATCAACTACCACCGTGTTGTGTGCGACGGTTTGTTTAGCGTAGCTATTATTTTCTGGTAAGTAACGCCCACCAAACTTGGCTTCAACATTTAAAAAACGTGCTGCGCCGTAGTCACTAACCACCTCATTACCACGGTCATAAAAGATCCAATTTAGCTTATCAAAGTGGCCATGGCCTAACCCCTGCGCAGTAGCTTTAAATACTACGGCTTGGTCGTCTTCTTCACCTGCTCTTAATAAAACTAAAGCGCCATCTTCGCCTGTACTACCGTCACCAAATAGCTTCGAATTAAACTGATATGGCTGTTCCTTATTTGCATCTATGGCGTTAGCAACTGCTAAACCGTCACCGGTAAGTAAAGTACGACCTTGACGTTTAGCTATATCGAGAAGTTGTGGGTTTTGATTTAGTCCATAAGCAATGCTAACTCCTTGCACTAGCTCAATGGTATCAATACCTTTATCTTTAATGGCATCGTTTATCCCAAAGAATAAACCATTATAGCTTAGCTCTATGGTGCTCTGAATTGCTTTTAATATCACCCCGTCACGGTAACCAAAAATATCGCGTTTGGGTTCATTATTTTCAATCGCTTTAGCAAAAGTGATAAATGGCAATAACGCATAACGTTGATAATAAGGTCCTTCAGTATAATAACCTGCAGGAGAAAACAGTTCATCAAGCTGCTTTAAAAAACCACCTTTACCTGATTTATCAAGGCCATATAAAGCTTGTTCAACCATTTCTTGATCATCTAATACATAACCTGTCATACCCACGGCTGCGGTAGCCCAGGTGCCGTGGTTATGTACTTTATTGAACGTATCTGGTGATTCAGTTGATAAAAATGCAGCAACAGGACGCAGTATGTCATTTTCTATGTGCGCTTTTTCACTTGCACTTAACGCAGGTGCAATAGCATCATAAGCTTGAATGGAGTAAACCAGCCATACAGCTTCATTGAGTATCTGCCAAAATATTTTACCTGGATTTTGGTTCTTACGCTTAGGATGTAAACCAATTTTCGGATAAAGTTCGGCATATGAAAACAGCATATCTCTAACAAAATGAGCGTACTTTTTGCTTCCAGTTAATTGATACATCACACCTGCTTGGTGCATTTCTAGGTAGTTCTTTTTATGCCGCTCATGCGTGTAGCCACCGCCTGCATCTTTAGGGACAGGTACTATAATAGGCAGTTCAAGTTGAGCATCAACTTGTTGCTTAACTTCATCAAACCGGTTACTAAATAAACTCCCCTGTACAGTGGTTGCTGCACGCATTGCTTTTACATCACTTTGGCTAAGTACCAAATTAGGATGCTCATTTGCAGCTACCTGCGCACTTGAAAACATAGCGGCGGTAGTTACTGTTAATAACCATTTATTTACTAATTTTTGTTTACGATTCATTATAACGTCGATGTATTTCATGGCTTTTTACTCTCAGCATTTTTTGTCGCAACAAGCTCTATAATGCTCGGCTTAGCCGTACCATCGTATGTATTATTGCTAATCTGCGTTTTTGGCTCACCAACAGTGTGTTCAACAAGAATAGCTGCCGTATCATTGAAGGTATTGTTTTTAATATTGCTCACTTGCACACCATGTAACCATGCTAATGTGCCGTGTTTATTACGCTTTCCAAGGCTGACTTTATTAAAGTTATTTTCCTGTAAGTTAAAGTGCGGCCCAAATGTACTCTCGTCTGTACCACCACGATAAATATTTGCAATGGCTCCTTGAACATTCTCAAATTGGTTATGATATACGTTGATATATTCAGCATTATATATACCTAAATCATCACGCTCTTTATCAAGACGTAAAATATCACCCGTTATATTACTAAATTGACTATTGATGATGCTGATATCATCTGCGAATGCACCACTACCAGAATCAAAAAAGTGGAATGAATGGTTAATATCAAGGTTTTTAACATTCACCGTATCTAACTCTAAACGGTAATTGATATACATACCCCACTTAGCTGTGCGAATTGCAGTATTTCCTGCTGAGTCAGGGCTATTTTTACCTGTAATATTCAGGCCAACTAACTTTAATGAACCGCCATTATTAATTTCAAATAACGTAGAACGAGAAAATGACAATTCTACACTCCCCACTTTTTGCGCTCGCAGGGTTAAGGTTTTATCAATATTTGCGATTTTCATCAGGTTATATTCACCTGGCTGCAAGACTAAAATATCACCATCTTTAGCGTCGTTGATTGCTGAAAACAATGCACCTTCAGCACTATTAACTACTTTACTTTCACCGCTATCAAACTCAGTAAATGTTGGCTTTTTCTCGTACCAGCTAGGGCCAGTTTGTGCTTTAACGGTTGGTTTTAAATCGGCCGATATACCATGTTTCTTTGTAGCATTCTGTGGGTACATTAAGCCATTTTCAGCCCGTTGCATGGTGACTTTTTTTGTAATGAAGCCAGAGTCAGTTAATGGTTCTACTGACTTGTTAAGTAGGTTATTACTAAACTTTATTCCGCTGATATCGTCAAACGCGGTGAAGACATCTGTCGCCTTATCGTTATAAATAAGGTTATCACGCATTACACTATTAACGGGTACGGCTGAACGCTCTTGATCACTTCCTGCCGCTAATTGCACATGACTAACATTGACGAGTGTATTATTTTCTATCGTTGCATTATCGACTTGGTGATAACGGTTAATAGTTGAATTAGGAACGCCATTCATCACAGTTAAACCACTACCAAAACGATAACCTGTTAACCCTTCTAAGTAGTTATTGCGAACAATTTGGTCTTTATTAATTACGCGAATACCGCCAGTGTGATCAACACCATTACCAAAGAAAACATTATTTTCAACAATATTGCCATTACCATGGCGTAACGTTAATGTTCCTCTTGATTCAAAAAAAGTGTTGTTTCTGAGCTTATTTTTACCCGATTTCACAGATATGATTTCGACTTCACCATCACAACGCTCAAAATAGTTGTTTTCAACCACAGTTAATGAATCGGTCAGTGAGTAATGGCTAGTACCAATACGTAATGTTTCACCACCATTAGAGCCAAACACTGGGCGTGGACCAAAATAGTTATGATCGATGCTATGATTGTTTTGCTGACTTTGCTCTGAATCTAAGCGCACAGCCATGGTTACGCCTTTATTACGTTTACCGGCTAAATAACTATGGTCAAATCGATTATTCTTTCCATAAAGAGCAACCCAATAATCTGATTCTTGTTTGTCAGGGTTGCTATAGTTATCTATTACTACTTCGGTCACACGTGAGTTGTTGGCATATTCTTTTTTGTTTCTTCTAAATGATATAACGGCGCCAGTCGGTGTATAACCATCTTTAAAAACCAACCCTTTAACAACTAAGTGTTCTCCCGCTAAACGTAAATTAGATAAACCAGATAAAATCACCTTACCACTTGTTTGAGCCTCTAAAGTAATTGGTTTATTTTTACTGCCTTGGCCGCTGAATATAATTTCAAAATCACGCCACACGCCATCTTTTAAATTCACCACATCACCAGGCGCTAACTTTTTAGCTACCTGCTCATACTCTTCAGCAGAAGACACAGTGTAATCTGCTGCAATAGCCCATTGGCTAACCGATAGTGATGACAGCAATGTAATCACTTTAAAAGTATTTATAAATCGTCTACCTTTTAAGGCAGTGCCCATTAAAGCAAAAGCTTTAATTTGAGCACGACAGTTTCCTATGACCATATTTTGTAGCGAAGTTTCCTCGCGTGTCATTTTTTTACTGCCATGCAGGTGTATTTGTTGCTTTAGCATTTTACCAATCGTATTTATTATCATGTGTGTGTTCCTAATGCTGTGTTTTATCTTTATTCGTAATTAGGCAGGTTTCCCAACCAACATTGCGCAACACTTCCTGAATAAAAATATAACAAGAAGAAACATGAAAATAACACGAGCAAACTTACCAATCAAGATGACCAATTAATTTAATTTAAAATAAATTGGTCATACACATTGAAAATAATTAATTTCACTACTATTTTTTGATACTATTATGTTTATGCATTTTTGACACAGAGGTTACATTTACTGTAATCTTTGGTCTTAACATTTGGTCTACTTAAATTAGCCAACAAAGGTACTAAAATGGGAAACCGTCGTTTATTTTGGCGTATTGTTGATAAAGTTGAATCGTTGATAAATCAAGGTGAGTTTTCGCCAGGAAGTCGCTTACCACCAGAACGCGAACTTGCAGAAATGTTTGATGTGAGCCGCCCCACTATTCGTGAAGCGATTATTGCACTAGAAGTTAGAGGCAAGGTTGAGGTTAAAACAGGCTCAGGGGTTTATGTAATTGAAACACCAGAACCACCAATTAAATCAAAAGATATTAGTGCATTTGAATTAACTCAAGCGCGCGCACTTATTGAGGGTGAAATAGCAGCCCTTGCTGCGCAAAGTATTACTGATGATGAGTTAGCTCAAATGGAAAAAACCCTTCAAGCCATGACTAAAGGGCAATACGCTGAACAGGCTGATCGGGAATTTCACGAAATTATTGCTCGCTCGACTCGCAATAAAGCGCTTGAATTTGCCTTAGCCAATTTATGGGATTTACGTTTAACTAATCCGCTAATTATTGCTGACTATAACAGTGTCTGTCATAATAATAATGAGTGTGTGATGGCAGAACATACGGCTATATACCAAGCGCTACTTAATCATGATGCCAATGCTGCACGTTCAGCTATGCACCAACACTTCAACCGTTTGATCAATGCACTATTTGACGCAGTTGAAGCACGTGCACTAGAAGAGATAAAACGTAAAAACAGTGAGAAACGTGGCCTTTATTCACTCGATGGTCTAGTTAAAACCAGCCTTTAATCTAACAATGAGTGTTATTAACCGCGTTCAAAGATAATTTAAACCCGACCATTTAAAACACTCTAAGATATAGAAAGAAAAAACCCCCTAGCGGGGGTTTGGTTTCCTCGTACTATCAGTATTGTGAAAAGGGTTTAATGTGAGAGGAACCCTTAAAACAATCTATAGTATGTGCAAGAATCTTGTTAACTACTTACATAAGTTATAAATATCAATAACATCTTGTTTTGTGATGCTGCGAGTTCCTAATTCAGCACGCTCACCAGAGTTTGCATGTAAACGCATGACATCTTCAGCCATCAATTCAAATTTTTCATCTGGAATACCCACATCCCCTAGCGTTAAATAAGAGTGTGTACTTTTAAACCACCTTGCAACTTCACCGGATAACATGGCTGCGGCTTTAATGTCATCTTGCTCTGTTACGCCAAAGCAACGTCTGGCTAATTTAGCCCAGCGCTGAGGTAAAACATCTGCAAAAAACGCTAAATAAGCTACGATGATCACCACCATACCTCTACCATAAGGCAGGTCATAACGTGCGCTTAGCGGCATTTCAAGGTACTGTAATGGCACTTTACTTAACCTGCCTAAAGCTTGCACGCCAGACCATGCAAAAATGGAACATAACGCCAATTGGCCACGTACTTCATTATTATCTATGTCATATATAATTTTTTCGGTGCTGTCTTTCAAACACAAGATCATGCTTTCAGTGAGTCTGTCAGCAAATTCAGATTCATTAGGGCTTGCTAAGTAATGCTCTAATAAACTCGAAAATATACTTATACAGCTGTCTTGAGTTAAACGCAGTGGTACTGAAGCCTGAATAGCAGGGTCAATAATTGCCACTTTTGGGAAAAACACATCTGAGCGCGTAACCCCTTTTTCTTGCGAATGAGAATTAACCACAACGCTATTGCAATTAACCTCTGAACCAACGGCTGCAATACTGGGTATCGCGATGAGTGGATATGCACCACCGTACTGCTGCGAGGTATTATTAGCACTCAGTACATAGTCCCAGCATTTTCCTCCTGAAAAAGCCGTAGCAGCTATATATTTAGCAGCATCAATCACACTGCCACCACCCAACGCGATAACGAGATCGCAATGGTTACTGACAAATAATGAAGTGGCTTTATCAATGGTTTTAGAACGAGGGTTAGACTCAATTTGAGCGAATATAATAGATTCAACCCCTGCATCCTTTAGTGACTTTTCTATTGTAACAAGCGTGCTATCAAGGCCATTACCACGAAGGTAAGTAACAATCATTGCTTTATGACCATATTGCGCTGATCGCTGGCCTACCTCACTCACACGACCGGGGCCATATACTAGCTTGGTAGGAAAGTGCCACTCAAATGGATTCATTTGAATTTTCTCGATAATTTTAGCTGCAACAGGCAATGATTCAGCATTGGCACCTACTTTTTATATTTATAAAATGAGCAACAGTCACAAACCAGCTAACGACAACTGGTAAACCAAGATGTAAGACACAGGTTAATAATTAAGTTAAATATTGTCAACCAATAATTGACAGCGCTATTACCAATGTTATAAATATACAAATGAAGCGGGCTAGCTTTTTGAAGTATTCACACTATTTTTGCACGATTACCGGTTAAGTATTAAGTCATAGGAAGGATTAAAATCGTTGAACAAAAAAAACAGGCAAGATAGCTTCTTACCTGTTTATTATATTAGAAACGATACGTAACTGAAGCACCGAGCGTTTGTGGGTTAACGACGGCAACATAGCCTGTCGGATACCTTCCACTTACAGGTTCAACACTTGTATAGCCGTTTTCGTCAAAAGCGTTATTAATATATGCACTAATTAACCAGTTTTCGGTGTCATAACTTACAGTTGCACGCGTGATGGTGTAATCACCAGCAATACGCTCCTCTGTGTTGGTTAAGTCTGCATAATATTCATCTACATAGTTTGCGCTAATATTCACTTTAAAGTTATCGGTGAACCAATGAGATACGCCTAAACTTGCTGTAAATGCTGGCGCTGAGTTAAGTTCATTTCCTACGGCTTCAGCATAATCTTGCGATGCATCTATTTTAGTTTTTAAAAGGCCCAATGCCCCATGTAACTGCCATTGCTCTGTCAGCATACTGTATGCTTCGAGCTCTAAACCATAGCTGTGTGCATCTTCAATGTTTGTAATTTTACGCTGTGAACTTAATGCTTGATAACCATCAAAGTTATTATAGAACACGTTAGCACTGATATTAGTGTCGCCATGATTTAATACACTACGCGCGCCCACTTCATAAGTGTTAACCGTCTCTTGATCATAGTAGTAATAGTTTTGGGCAGTAAAATCCAGTGCGCCACCGCCTGCATTATACCCGCGCCGAGCACTGGCAGATAAAGTTGTTTCATCGGTAGCTTTATATTGAATAGCTAACGTCGGTAGCTTGATGGTATTTGCGTTATCTAGTTGCTCAACAAACCTGTCACCAGCGAAAGCCATATTGAAATCCCGCAACTGTTCTTCACGCTCAATACGTAAACCGCCAGTTAAAATAAGCTTTTCACTTAAGTGGAAACTAGTTTCACCATAAACAGCTAAAGAATCACTACTGTCATCGCCGTAATAATCAGTTGCACCGTAAGCGCGCATTTAAGCAGTGCGCTTAGCTATAATCGAAGTCTAGCTGCACATTCCACGGCATTAGGTCGGTAAAATCATCATCACCCACATCTCGATTCGGCAACGTTTTAAATAAATGCACAAAGTAGTAATACGGATTGATGTCATTAGCACGACACGTCATCACAATACTATAAAGTATCGCGCTGGCCTGAGCACCATTAACCGATTTTGAGAATAGCCAGTTTTTTCTACCAGTGGTAAACGGCCGAATATCTCGCTCAGTAATATTATTATCAATCCCTAGTTCGCCATCTTCACTATACCGCATTAATTTCGGCCATTGATTAAGCGTGTATTTTATCGCTTTGCCAATATAACTCCCCGCCGTTACTTTACCTTCGGCTTCATCAAGCCACGCTTTAAAGTGCATTAATATGGGTAAGGCTTTTTCTTGTCGTAACTGATACCGCGCTTGAGGAGATAACTGTTTGTTTTTAGCGTGGGTTTCCAGTTTATATAATTGGCTGATAAAGCTGATGGCTTTATGCGCTCGACCTTTGTTTTTCGACTCTGCTTTTAAGGCATCGTTATATTTGCGTCTAGCGTGTGCCCAGCAACCAACAGGGGTAATGCCTTCAATACCGTCATAAACACGGTAACCGTCGCACTGTAAATAGCCTTGATAACCGGCAAGAAATTCTTTTGCGCAAGCGCGACTTCGACCTGCTTGGTAATCGTAAATCACGACAGGCTCACGGCTGACCTCATTGCTGCGATAAACCCACATGTAGGAATTGCTGCTAGGGTTGTCACCTTCATCTAAGACTTGTGTACGGGTTTCATCGGCACATAAACTGTGCTCACTAAGCAAGTGACGTTGCATGGCTGCCACTAAGGGGCTGATTAGCAGGCCCGCTTTAATACACCAATTAGCTAATGTTCCGCGCGATAGTTCAAGGCCGCCACGGCCCAGTATGTCAACGAAACGATAAAGCGGTAAGGCATCGCAGTATTTGCCCGTAACAACCGCCGATAACGCTTCTGGACTCGCAATGCTGCCAGGAATAGGCTGCTTGGGTTTAGGCGCGGTGATTATTTTACTGGCCAATTGTTCATGCTCGCAATGTCTGCAAGCATATTTAAATTGTTTGTGCTTAATGACACTGACTTTCGCCGGAATAATCTTCACTTGCTCGCTGTCTTCACTACCACATTGATGTAGTTGTTCACCGCAACACTGACACGTTAACTCGGTTAAGGTGTGCTCAACCTCTTCTCGTTCAAAGTGCTCAGCCAGTATTTGTTTACCTTTCTTATGGTGTTTAGGCGGCTCAGTCGTTTTATGCTGCTCCGCTTCATTGAAGGTGCCCCGTGGGGCTTTTTCACTTTTTTTACCGTATTTTTGGGATTTACTTAACTTAAGCTCAGCAAGCAAGTGGTCAATCCGCGATTGCATTTCAACCTTATCTTCTTGCAGTGAAATTTTATCTTTTTCTAAGCCATCAAGCTTAGCCTGCATAAGTGCAAGCTGATTTTGTAGTTCGGTGATGAGAATAGTGTCTGGCATTTTAATAGCATGACACATGGGAAAGATCGTTCAAGTAAAAAAAACGATCTGGTTAATTTACATCACTGATAACCCTGATAAAGTTGAGTGGCGGGTTTTATTATTTACCGGTAAGCCAGATAATAACCATTGTAACTGCCGTTGTTCAATCCCCATGGCTACGTGTGCTTGAGCATGATTTGGCCATTGAAATCGTCCTTGCTCTAAGCGACGATAATAAAGCCAAAAACCATTGGTATCCCAAAACAAAATTTTTAATTTATCGCGTTGTTTATTACAAAAAACGAACCACGCTTGGCTTAAAGGATCGAGAGATAGGGTATCGCTGACAATAATACTTAACCCATTGATTGATTTTCGCATGTCGGTGAATCCCGTGACCAAGTAAACTTGGTGGGTGCAAGGTGTCACAGTACGCTCAATAATTTGGCTAGCGTTTGGTTAGCTAATGTCGACTCGAAGTCTATTTGATAGCCGTTTGGTGTGGTGAGTTTAATGATTGAAGGGTGTGTAAAGGCTTGCTCATGAATAACAAACGGGATCACCTGTTGCTTTTTAACCCTTATCGTTTCGTCAGAAAGGCGTTTACGCCAAACATAGAAAGTCGATGCGTTAATGTTGTTATCACGACAAAATTGAATGATGGCTAAACCACTCGATTTTTGCTGCTCAAAAATGCCTTGCCAGTGTTTTATTTTTTGCTGTTTATTCATAATTACCTCAGGTTAATATGCTGAGTAAATTATGCATAGGTAGCATTAATATTGGTATGTGGGTTTAATTGCGCGCTTACGTTGCACCTACACTGGTAAAATCTTGATCACGGTCAAAATACGCTAAACCAACAAAACCTGAATAAAAATCACTTGCTAAGCCAAAGTTCAACTTTGAGTCTATAGTGATATTCTTTTCCCTCATATCAACATCAGACTCTGCCGTTTCAAGTGGTTCATAACCATCAAAACTCCAGTCATAATCCATATATGCGACGAGTAAATCTAGTGAGTAGTTATCATTAATTTTATACTCAAAATCTACTTGTGTTGTATCAGAGCTAGTATCCATAATACGCTGAAACAACGGGATATAATCTTCAGGTTTGTCACCTGTAAAGTAGTGTCGTCCAGCGTTCCCTTTTTCACTGTAGTTTGTGTAGCTCAGTTGAATTGATAAGTCATCAAATGGCGTATAAAGTAGTTTTACTCGTGTACTTGCAGTGTTTAATTTATTTAAATCTTGATCAGTCGGGTTTGTTGCATATACAGGTGGGTTACTATACGTTTCACCATCAACATATTGAGTTGATAAACGAAACGCTAACACGTCCTCAACAAGTGCGCCTGAGACAACGGCTGCTGTATCTAGGTAACTATCCTGGTTGCGATAACCGATACGAACCGCCCCTTCAAAGTCTTGAGTTGGTGCTTTAGTCGTCATATAAACCGCACCGGCAATACTATTACGTCCATTACTGGTTGCCTGTGGGCCCCGATACACAGCAATTTGCTCCATATCCCATAAACCTGTATCCCCAGTTAAATCAGCAACAAAGGGTTGGCTAACACCATCAATAAGCGTTGAAACTCTCGCTTTAGACCCACCGCTAAACGAGTTAAATCCTGTTGCACTACCATTGCCCGACACACCGCGCATATCAGGCACAGATCCTGTCAGCACGACCACATTGGCCATATCTGCAAGCGCATCAGTGACAGATGATAACTGTCCATTTTCCAGTAAAGATTGATCGACAACAGCAACAGATGTAATTGTATCTTTAAGTGTTTTATCTACTTTCTCACCGGTTACGATTATGGTATCCATTGACTTACGGTTTGTTTCGTCGTCATCCGCAAAGGCATGGCCCTGAAACAATAAAAAAGAGCTCGAGATAAGTAATGAAAGTTTTTTGAGTTTGAATAGGCCAGACAATGTTATTTCCTTTATTGATATAGTTGAAACAGTGTTAAATTGCGCGAAAAAAGTAGCACATGAATTCACTTATTGCAATTGAGTTTACTTATCATTTAGAATAGCATAACTAATTACTCTTATGTTTCTACTTACCGTCATCCTCACTCTACTGTTAGCAAGTGCGTTACTTTATTGTAGTAATCGACATCAAAAACTTTTAAGGACACCTATTTCTAAGCGTTGGAGGAAACCTGCTTTTATTCTTTTATTAATGGCAGTGATTTTGTCATTTAACGAGCTCACTACGTCTGCAGCCATATTTTTCAGTGGGTTTATACTAATGCTTGCGCTGATGATAATCCCGTTTACTAGCCTAATAAAGTCAAATAAGGAAAGGTAATGACAGCTCAAACACGGAAAAAAATTCAACCAACCTGGTTAGGTAAATCACTTGCCGGTGGCTTTTTAGGTTTAGCTTTGGCGTTTATATTAATGGCTTTATTTGCTTGGTATGGGGCAGGCGGGATAGATGCCAGAGATAAAGTACAATTTAACATGTGGATGATCCCACTTTTGTGGTTAACAATATTTAGTTTTACTTATTTATTTAATTCAAGTAAGCAAGCTTGGGCCGTATTAGGCAGCTTAAACATTCCTAAATTCGGATAATAAGTGCAATTTCTCAGATTAGATGGCCAGCTGTTATAATTCGGCCATTTTCTCGCCAAAGGAAATTGCTTTAATGAAATATAAACAGCTGACACAAGAAGAAAGATACCAGATTTACGCGTTAATAAAAGCAGGAAATAACCAAAAGCAGATAGCTGAAGAACTAACTCGTTCACCGTCATCTATTTCTAGAGAGCTAAAACGCAATAAAGGACTTAAAGGCTATCGGCCTAACCAAGCCAATAACTTTGCTGAACAAAGACGTAAGTCATCTTTCAAAGCAAGTAAGTTAACAGAGGACGTCACTCACTGGATTAATAAATTGTTGCATGACGGACTTTCCCCTGAGCAAGTGGCAGGCCGCTTAGCTTTAGAGAAACAGGTCGTTTTACATCATGAAACAATTTATCAATATATTTACAGAGACAAGGCTCGTGGTGGCAAGCTACATAAGACACTCACTCGTGCATGTAAAAAGTATAAAAAACGCTATGGAAGCTATGATAAACGTGGACAGATAGTTAATCGAGTCAGCATTGATGAACGCCCAAGTATTGTGGATTCAAAGTCTAGGATTGGTGATTGGGAGGGCGATACAGTGATAGGTAAAGGGCGTAAAAATGCGCTTGTCACAATGGTTGAACGTAAAACGTTATATACAGTCGTTCACAGAATTGAAAGCAAGCATGCGAAAATAACAGCCGATGCGCTGATCACGTGTATGACACCATATAAAGGTAAGGTTATTACCGTGACGTTAGATAATGGAAAAGAGTTTGCTCACCATGAGCATGTTGCACAAAAATTAGAAGCTGATGTGTATTTCGCTCATCCCTATTCATCATGGGAGCGGGGCATAAATGAGAATACCAACGGCTTACTTAGACGCTTCTTCCCCAAGGGAACTGACTTTATGGCGCTAAGTGAAGCAGAGATACAGGCGGCAGTTGATAAGCTCAACCATCGGCCAAGAAAAACAAGAGGGTATAAAACCCCTCATGAATTATTTACGGGGCAATCAGAAGTTCTGGTGGCTGCATAATGATTGCACTTAATACTTGAATTCAAGATTGTTTTATATAGCTTGTTTTATATTTTTCGGGGCGGGCTATGAAAGTTAGAGCAGATATTTTACGTACCTATCAAGGGCTGCATACGTGGACAGGTATTATTGCTGGTTTGGTTTTATTTATCGGGTTTTATGCCGGCAGCCTAACAATGTTTAAGCATGAAATTCAGCAATGGTCAGAGCCGACCAAAGCACCTGTTACAACCCCTATCACAGCAAACTACCAAAGCTTGATAGATAAAGCGGTTGAACAATACCCCGAACAGATGAATGCTGGATTTGAGCTGGATTTGCTCACTCATGACGCTCCTTTATCTTGGTATACAAAAGGCCAAGCAAGGGGCATGCATTTAGATAACCAAATACAAACGGCTCATTTAGATCAGCAAGGCCAATTAATAACTACCGACCAGGCAGAGCATAAACTTGCCGATTTAATTGATTACTTGCATCGCACAGCAGGGTTTATCGGTGAAATTGGCCATGATCAGTCAGGAGTCTATATTTTAGGTATAGCGGCAGGACTCTATTTTTTAGCCCTTGTTTCAGGTGTCATTATTTTACTGCCGACTTTAACGAAAACCTTTTTTGCATTACGTAAAGAAAAAGGGCCCAGCCGTTTTTGGCTAGACAGCCATAACCTAGTCGGTATTGCCAGCTTGCCCTTTCATTTAATCATTGCACTCACCGTTGTGGTATTTGCGTTTCATGATTTAATTTGCGATGGATTAGCGCAGTTCTATGGCGATAAACCTCTGTTTGAACGCACCCCGCCTGCTGCACACGCTTATAATATTAGTGATATTAAAAGTATTGATACACAAATCATTGCTGCTAAGAATTATGCCTCCGGCTATGAACCCGTTCATATTAGCTACAGTCGACTAAACACAGTAACGCCTTCAGCAGTCTTTAAAATGAGTAACGATTCTGCAGTCGTTCGTGGACCAGACACAGATTATTTGTTTATGAATCCATATACTCTAGAAATAAGTGGCTCGACATACCCACAAGGCGAAGACAGCTTTTATGGTAATTTTGTAGCAAGCCTATTCTCGTTGCATTTTGGTACATATGGAGGTGAATGGGGTCGTTGGGGCTACTTTATTATGGGCCTGTTTGGTGCATTCCTTTTTTACTCCGGTAATTTATTGTGGCTAGACAAACGTATGAAAAAGGACGCGAGTAAAACCAGTACTCAGATGATGGCAAGGTTGACCATCGGAGTGTGTTTAGGTTCTATATTAGCCGTTGCGGCAGTGTTATTATTAGCAAAATGGTCACACTTATTAGCTGGTAATATTAATAACCATTATATGCTTTGCTATTATTTGGTATTTTTTATCACCCTTGCTTACACCTTTAAACTAGGCACAAATAGAGCGAGTTATAGCATTCTTACAGGCTTAGCCTTGATCACGGCATGTTTACCTATCTCAAGCATTGTTCAAGGTATAAATAACGTTGCGCTACTACCTTATTATGAAGGCTATATGGTTGATATTACAGCGACCCTATTTGCGGTTATATTTGCCCTAATGTCGAAGAATTTGAAGCAAAAGTCCACTAAAAACAAAGTGATTGTTGATACGAAAAAGTTAGAGTTAATCAATTAGTCTTAAAACTAAGGCCACCTCAAAATGAAAGCATCACGGTGAGGTGGTCTCGGTTTAAAAACAGAGCCTTATAGGTACAACCTTTTACAGTGTCACTTATCGCAAATATATTAAATTATTATTTTAGCCTGTACACTCTGCCCATCGTCATCTTTTTCATTCTTTTTAAAACTATGTCTCGTGTTATTCCGCCTTTTATTATTGCACTAGTCTGCGTACTCATGGCTATGGTCACCATACAATCGGGTGCCTCTATTGCAAAGCAATTGTTTCCACTTATCGGCCCTGAAGGCACAACAGCCTTGCGACTTGGATTTTCTGCCGTTATTTTATGCCTTGTATTTAAACCATGGCGTGACTTTCCAGGTCTTGGTCAGCGTTTGCCAGTAATCATATATGGCTTAAGCTTAGGTGGCATGAATATCCTTTTTTATTACGCCATTGAACGTATTCCGTTAGGCGTAGGTGTGGCCCTTGAATTTACAGGGCCCTTAGCCGTGGCGTTACTATCATCACGACGCAAACGTGACTTATTTTGGGTTGGCTGTGCTATAGCCGGAATTATTTTATTACTACCTGATATGTCTGGCGAAGAGAGTTTAGATCCTATTGGTGTCATACTCGCGCTAGCTGCGGGTGCTTGCTGGGCGGGTTATATTTTATTTGGTAAAAAAACCGGTAATCAAGGCTCTGGGGGCATGACTGTGGCGCTAGGTATGAGTGTTGCAGCCCTCGTTTTGGTTCCGTATGGTGCTTTTCATCAAGGGATGGCGCTGCTTAGCTGGGAGGTATTACCGCTAGGTATTTTGGTGGCCGCGATGTCAAGCGCTCTACCTTATACATTAGAAATGGTATCGCTGCGTAATATGCCCGCACAAAGCTTTAGTATTATGATGAGCTTAGAGCCTGCCGTCGCAGCGCTGGCAGGTTTGGCTATATTAGGTGAATTATTAAGTATTTGGCAGTGGTTCGCCATTTTGTTAGTGATAGTCGCCTCGGTTGGCAGCTCAATGTCCCCAAGGGGAAAGCAAAAGGTATAACGTACTCTACCAACTAAAGCTTAAATCAAGTCACAGTAGCTCAACTAAATGGAGTGAGCTACTTAAACCAAGTCGACGATCAGTCATACCTAATGTTTTAGCATGATTTCTTCATTAATTCAGCCAAATGCAAGCCATACTCCCACCAGCATCATCAAAACACCCGCAGTTCGATTTAACCATTTTACATTATCACTTTTAGCTAAAAATACCCGTAAGCTTTTACCGCCAGTGGCGTAAATCATCATACAAATAAATTCACTGAGCATGATTATCATGACTAAAATAGCCAATTGCGGAGCTACGCTATACTGCACATCAATAAAAGGCGGGAGTAAAGAAATCATGAACGCCCAACCTTTTGGATTTGCAATTGCAGTAATAAATCCTTGGCTAAATAAATGGCTGCGGCTAACATCTTGTGGTTGGCTCGCATTAGCGTTTATATTCCCTTTTGCACGCCACATTGTTACTCCTAAATAAATTAAATAAGCGCCACCTAACCACTTCAGTAATGAAAATAAGCCTGGATAATTAAGCATGATGCTTGCGACACCAATAACCGCAGCAACGGCAACTAGTGCAACACCAATAACCTCTCCGACCATCATCCACAGCGCTCGACGAACGCCTACAGTCATACCCAACGTCATCGCAAGTGTCATACACATACCAGGGGTGATTGAAACAAAGAAAAAGGTCGGAATAAATACAGCTAATATAGCTAAATCAGGCATAAAATAACTCAATCTAAAATAGTGGCATATTTATAACATTGATAGTCTTATAGATAAATTTTTTACATTCAATGATTTTGGGCTATAAAAAACTTACCGATCTGTACTGTTGAAGGGAACCTACTTCTTATTCATAGTTTAGTGAACGCTTTACTCCTACCTTAAATCGATTAATTTTCACATTTTTCTTCAATAGATTGCCGCTTACAGTTCATTGCCAATAGCTCAAGTACACGGTTTACCTTATAATTGCACTGTGCTTGCTCAATACAATCCAAAATATCGTCCAGCCAAAAATAACGGTGTTTACTTACTCTAAATGTTGATATTGCACAATTAAACATACTTGCTGCACTATGGCAGGCAGCTTGATAAGTATTTGTAGTGCGCTCAACCATGGGTTCTTTAATATGTGACTCTCTTGTAACTACCTAATATAAAATAGATACAATGATTCACCAATCGTATCGATTAAAGCACTCTGTATACGCGTTTTTCTGTGGATTACTAGGTTGAATAAACCGTAATTCAATATCATTCTCGACTATCCAACCTGCTAGTTTATAACTAATATATTCAGGTCTATTATCACATCTGTTGGATTTAGGTTTACCACACTTCTATTATTTGATTTAAGACACGTATTATACGCTCAACTAGAGATAAATCTGCATCAACTGTCAGCCTTCGTGATTAAAGTCATCAATTACATTAAACAAACGACAACCTCTGCTCGTTAGCTAAGACTTTAATGGGTTTTATAAGTTTAAAAATTATAACTGAGTTGATTTTTCCTCAACGCTAATTTTTTCTATATGTTGATGATCGGTTTTTTTAGTTGAATCAATTTTTTTAATAGGTTGGTTTCTTACACATAGCAAATCATCCGCCATATATTGGCAACTACCAATATATAAGTCGTTATGACCACCATCATAACTACACGATTGTGACTTTACTTTTTCATGACATGCTTTTACTGCAACTTCGTTCAAAGAGTTTGAGTGTGCATAACTAAAACCTGTCATAAATAATGCTGTACTAGCAAGACACGCAACCATTGCAATACTTATATTTAATTTCATCTCCACACCTTAATGCTCCACTGGTTTAGCGTGCTCTGGTGCTGGACCATTAGGCTCCATAGGAGGCGGACCTCCCACTGGCTGAACTGTTTCACCATGCATACACCCTATAAATAAATTTTCACTTGGGCTTGCTGCATGGTAATGATAACCCCGTGTTTCGTCAGTATTACCACGGCATTCATCCAAAGACTCTTCTTTTCCTTGCGCATCTTTCATTGCATAAATGCCATAGCCATCAGAGGCATAACCTATTAATGCTGCATGGCCATCTTTGGCTATAGGAGCGTCGGTACAACCTGTCGTTGCGTGGTAATGATAACCCTGATGTAAATTAATATGCCCACCGCAATCATCAAAAGCAGCAATTGTGTAACTACCTAAAATAGCATCGACAGGAGCGGGACCTGATAATTCAGTGCCATCTAACGCAATACCGACTGTACGTACCCTACCTGTTATTTCAGCTGGAATAGGTGTCGTTGGGATCAAATAAGTAAGAGAGAAGTCGTCATCAAGATACGCCAGCTCGCATTCTATGCAGTTTTGTTTGTATTGCTCTTCAACATCAGGACGTGCAGCGCCAGAACAAGACTCTAATGTTGCAGTGTAACGAACTTCATTGGTTTTAGCGTCATACAATACCCATTTCTCATCACCGTAATATTCACTTAACTTTAAAATAAAATTACCGGTAAGATCCACGAGCTCTCCAGAGCCATCTTTATTAAACCAAGCACCCGCTTCATCCGCGCCATCTGTTATTGTTCTTGGGCAAAATGGGCCCGGCTCTCGCCCTCCTGGTGCACCAGAACTAACTAATTCATAACACGTAGTTACAGTTCCTTGTGCAGTCTCGCATTCCACTACTTTAGGTTTTTTAGTAAACGCATTTTTAGCAAACATAGAGATATCGATACCTTCGTTTGATACTGAGGCCCCAACATCAAGCGCTTTATCTTGTTCGCTACACCCACTAATTATAAATAAACTTATAATAGCCATCGACGGTCTTACTTTTAATAAATCCATTAACCACTCCTAAATAAAACCTAGTAATACACTCGTTACTCTCACATAGTAAAGCAAGAATGCACAACAAAATAGCAACAAATAAACAACAAACATGTACATATAGACGATACTAGTTGATTAGAGTAAATTTTACGAGCCCAATACTTGAGCTTCGTACGGCAGCATCAACTAAACGAACTTTTTATCTAAGCTTAATTAAGGTGAAGGGTTTTGTGTTGCAAAAGGGCTTGAGCCTATCAGGTAAGTCAAACATTTTTAGGTACATCCATAAAGTGTCTGCGATAGTTTGATAAGCACACCACTTAGGTTAAACTAAATAACTATTTATCAATGTTATTCAACTGCCTGCAAATAATGAAAAATAAAGCGCAAACGATCACTATTTTTGATGTTGCCAAAGAAGCACAAGTATCAAAATCAACAGTATCACTGGTGCTTACCCAAAGTGATAAAGTTAGTGATAAGAGCAAACAAAAAGTGCTGCTGGCTATAAATAAGCTCGGTTATGTCTATAACCGTGATGCAGCTGCACTTAGAAGCCGGCGTTCAAACCTTGTGGCTTTAGTGATAAACGATTTAACCAATCCCTATTCGGCGCAATTAGCGGTGGGCCTTGAAAACCATATATATTCACTCGGCATGCTACCAATGCTAGTTAATACAGGTGAAAGTGTTGACAGGCAAAACCAAGTAGTTAAAACACTGAAAGAATATAACGTAGCTGCGTTTATTATGTGCCCCGCTCCAGGTACCGAGCAGGTATGGGTTGATGAATTAATAAATAGTGGCTTTCCCGTCATTAACATTATGCGCGAAGTGCCCTTTTGCAGCGCCCCCACTATTTTACCCGACAACAAAAAAGGCACTCACCTTGCTGCAAGTCATATTTTAGCACAAGGCGTTACCGATATCGCATTTATAGGAGGGAATAGCGACATTTCAGACTATCATGAGCGCTTAAGTGGCTTTAAGTCAGCCCTTGCGCAGTTTGCTATAAAGGACGAAAAACCGATAATAAGTGCCTTTCCTAATCGCCAAGGCGGTCGCGAGGCATTTACCAAATTGTACTCTCAAGCACCCAACATTAAAGCTATTATTTGCTTTAATGATGTTATTGCGTATGGCGCCATTGAAGCTATTCGACAACATGGCTTAACACCCGGAAAAGATATAAAAGTGGTTGGCTTTGATGACTTAGAAGACTCGCGTTTAATGTTGCCTTCGCTGAGCTCTGTCAATATCAGCGCTGATGAAATTGGTAAACGCACCTGCCAAGCACTCAATGAACTGCTATCATATTCAACCCCTGCTGTACGCACTTTGGTTGATGTCACCTTACAAATTAGAGATTCCAGTCAATGAAAAAAGTCTTGGTAATTGGCTACGTGTGGCCAGAACCTAACTCATCTGCTGCGGGCACACATATGATGTCGCTATTAACCAGCTTTAAACATCAAGGATGGAACGTAGAATTTGCCAGCCCTGCACAAAAAACTGAGCATATGGTCAACCTTGATGAACACGATATCAGTAGCGCTACTATTGCCCTAAATTGTGCAAGCTTTGATGAATATGTTAGCCAATATGCACCAGACATCGTTATGTTTGATCGCTTTATGATGGAAGAGCAATTTGGTTGGCGTGTTGATAAACACTGCCCTCAAGCGCTTAAAATACTCGATACCGAAGATTTACAATGCCTGCGTAACGCACGCCACGAAGCTCATAAAGCAGGTAGAGAATTCAACCACAGCGACTTACACTCTGATATAGCCAAACGCGAAATTGCCGCCATTTTACGCTGCGATTTAAGTTTAATTATCTCAAGTTATGAAATGCAATTACTTAGTGATGTATTTAAGGTTGATAGCCGTTTATTACATCACCTACCTTTTATGGTCGATTTAAAATCCCTCCCAAGCAGCACAAAGTCATTTGAGCAACGCCAACACTTTATGACTATTGGTAATTTCCGCCATGCTCCAAACTGGGATGCAGTGCTGTATTTGCAAAAAATTTGGCCACTTATACGTAAGCAATTACCCACTGCTGAACTGCATATTTATGGCTCATATCCGCCGCCCAAAGCGACCGCACTTAATAATCCTAAAACAGGTTTTTTAATTAAAGGCTGGGCCGAGAATGCTTTTACAGTAATGCAAAGTGCTCGAGTGTGCTTATCACCACTGCGCTTTGGCGCAGGTATTAAAGGTAAGTTGCTCGAAGCGATGATAATGCAAACCCCCAGTGTCACCACTAATATTGGCAGCGAGGGTATGCACCATGATTTACCTTGGCCTGGCAGTATTGAAAACGACGCACAACAATTTGCCGATGCTGCGCTTGCGCTTTATCAAAATGAATTGCAATTTAATAATGCACAAACTAAGGGGAAAGCGATACTTACCTCTTTATACGATAAAACCATTTTAGAAGCTGGTTTAGTAAAAAAAATTAATGCTATTAGCAATACCTTGAGCACCCACAGAGAAGCTAATTTTACAGGGCAAATGCTTAAGCACCATACAATGCGAAGCACTCAATATATGGCACAGTGGATCGAAGCTAAAAATAAATAAAAAATAGTTTAAAAAGGCTAGACAGATGTCATTTAGTGTATAAAATCGCCGCCATTAAACCTAGGCGAATTTAGATATATCGCCTATATTTTTTAACTGAATAATTTAATTTATGGCTCAATATACATTTGAAAACAGCAACATTTACTGAAAAACGAAAATTTATCGTTAAACTTGGAAAAATGCTCCACAAATACGGGACTCCTGCGTATCGGTTAGAAGCGCATTTAATGGAAGTTGCGACTTACTTAGGCTTAAAGTCGTCTTTTGTAATGTCACCTACCTCTGTTACTTTTGTGATCTGGACCGACGGGCATGAAGACGAGTATACCCATGTTGCGCGTGTTGATCCTGGTGATCATAACTTGGGTTCATTAGCTGATACTGACGACTTAGTTAACCGTATGCTTAATGATGAACTAAGTGTTCAAGAAGTCGATGTGCAATTAGACATTATTTATGATGCACCTAACCCCTATAATAAGTGGGTGACCGGCTTTGCGTTTGCCACTACAGGCGGTGCATTTGCAATGCTGATGGGGACTAGTTGGAATGATGTACTTTGGTCTTCATTATTAACGACTGTGGTCTATTTATTTGTACTTTGGTCATCACGCTCTAAGCGTGTCGCTCACATGTTAGAGCCATTAGTCGCAATTGTTTCTGCTATGTTAGCATGCGCGATAAGTGTTCATTTAGATGCCCACATAAATATCCGCTTAGTTGTGCTCTCAGCCATTATTGTATTTATTCCAGGGCTTGCGCTGGCGCTTGGTTTAGCTGAACTTGCCGCACGGCATTTAGTTTCTGGCACAGCGCGGGTTATGGACTCATTTATGCAATTGTTCAAATTGTATTTTGGTGCATTTATTGGTATATCAATTGGTTTTGCCCTTTTTGGCCAAACAGATTTCATACAGCCTGAACCGCTCCCACCTTGGACTCCTTGGCTGGCTATATTAATGTTATGTAGCAGCTTGATTGTAATATTTAGAACAAAGTTAAAGCACAGCCTTTGGTCTATTGCCTCTGGATTTATAGCGTACGGAAGTAGCATTGGATCTGCTATGTACTTAGACTATACATTAGGTACGTTTGTGGGTGCTTTTGCAGTCGGAGTATTTAGTAACTTATTTAACCGAGTTGCAAACGCTCCTGCATCTATTGTGGCTATGCAAGGTCTAATTGTGCTGGTACCTGGCAGTAAAACCTATATCGGACTTAACTCCTTTATTGAAGGTCAGAATTTTGTGTCAGCTGATCATATAGGGCAGCAAACTTTTCTAATTTTTATGTCGTTAGTGGCAGGCTTAATATTTGCTAACGTAGCCCTACCTCCTAAAAAAATCTTGTGAAGCAACTGGTTACAATTCCAAAAACATTTTTAGCACAGATTAAAGCTAAATATTGAGATTCGTTTATTGAACGAATAATTTTAGATGTTTAAATCTTAATTAAGTCATAAATAACTTATAAGATGGGAGTCCCAAGAACTTTTAAAATAATCAGGCTACTAATTATCGTTATAGATACTCTGTAATTCAGGTTCTTTATTTAGGTTTGCGTTAAAGTCATTAACGGTCAATAAAACCCTGTTTATCCGCTTCCATGATAAAAACTATCCACGTGTTCATTCTTCTCAATCAATAAAGCTTTATTGATACATAAAAGTCAAAAGTATACGTTTAGTGTATTCCCCAAATAAAGTCGCATTAATCTCTAAGCTGCAACCGCACAATACTATTACAGCTTAGGGGTTAGCGACTTCATCAACGGTCAAAAATACACGCAACGTTTAAAATTGACCATTTCGGCAAACTAACAACCATCAAAGTTCGCTAATAAATAGCACTTCTTTAGGGACTATTAGCTTATACTCAACTCACTGAACATAGTTGGTGATAAGTTTTCACTTTCAATTAATAAGACCAATTTTTAAGCATTCAACGTTTTGATCTGAACCAATAGTTTTGGACACCTCATTAAGTGAGTAAACTAACTCATAGAGGTGAAACATGACAACTAAGACCAAACGTAAATCCTATTCAGAAGAATTCAAAGAAGAAGCACTAAAGCTGGCGAGTAAAGTAGGTTTTGCTCAAGCTGCCAGAGAATTAAGTGTCGCAGAGTCCCAGCTTTACTATTGGCGAACTGCTGCTCTGAAAAAGGCATCTACATCAGATAGAGAAAGTACGTTAGCTACCGAGAATGCTCGTTTGAAACGCCAACTAGCGGTGCAAGCAGAGGAGCTAGACATATTAAAAAAAGCCGCCACCTACTTCGCGAAAAATCAAAAATAACACGATTTGAATTTATGCAAAGCTACCGAAGCACATTCAGCGTTATCAGAATGGCTAAGGTACTTTGTGTATCGCCAAGTGGGTTTTATGCATGGATAAAATCATGTGAGCACGTGTGTAAGCGCAAACAACAACAGCAAATGTTAGATACTCAGGTCAAAGCCGTATTTGTTGACAGTAAAGAGCGAGACGGTGCGAGACGTATCCAAGTCGAGCTGGCGGAGCAAGGGAATAAACATGATGTAAAAACCATCAACAGAAGCATGGGACGTCAGGGTTTAGTAGCTAAAGCAGCTCGTAAATTCAAGTCGACCACCGACAGTAAACACAATTTACCTGTGGCCCCTAATTTACTTGAGCAGAACTTTACCGCCGATAAGCCCAACCAAAAATGGGCAGGTGATATCACGTATCTAATGACCAGCGAAGGATGGCTTTACCTCGCTGTGATTATCGACCTGTACTCGCGCTCAGTGATTGGTTGGTCAATGAGTACACGCATGACATCATCTTTGGTGTGTGACGCCCTGCAAATGGCTATCTGGCGCCGAGGTAGACCTAAAGATGTCATTGTACATAGTGATAGAGGCAGCCAATATGCTTCCCATGCTTATCGTGATTTATTAAGCGAACATCATTTAATGCAAAGTATGAGTCGTAAAGGCAACTGCTGGGATAATGCGTGTGTGGAAAGCTTCTTCCATTCACTCAAGGTCGAAGCCATCCAATATGAGCCTATTATGAACCGAGAAACCATGAGGCAGCATGTATTTGAATATATAGAAATTGATTACAACAAAAAGAGAAGGCATAGTGCGTTAGGCTATTTAAGCCCCGAGAAATTTGAACAACTAAATGTCGCTTAACGAAGTGTCCACTAATGATGGTTCAGATCATCTTGCAAAACGGTATTAAAACGCGCAATTGCAGCTGCGTAACCTTGCGCATTAATGACCTGTTTTGCAAGTGCTAGACCTTGGTGCTTTGCACTCTCTAGTAGCTTAGGGAAGTCTGGGTTGTAGCTGTCATACATACCGGGGTGATTGGCAACTGATTGCTGATACGCTGCTTCAATATCTTGCTTAGCTGTTGCTTGCCACTGGGCAGCTGTGCTTGGTAAGCTTTGCAAAGCGCTATTTTTATCATCTTGTGCAAAAACATTTTGTGCCATTAAAGACATAACGACCACAAGTATCTTAGGGGCCGATTTAATCACCTTTGTCATATAAATCCTTTTTAATTATTATATTCTAACTTACAGATATCTAAGTAGATGGGAATGCTGTTATTTATTGCTGGCCCTATTTTTATACTCAGCTTTAAGGCTATTTATTTCTTTTTCACAGGATTGATAAGCAATTTTATATAAGTCTCTAAACTCTTTTTGTTCATTGTTATTAGTACCTAACTCAACCGTTATGTTCTCAATTACGCTAGTGAGCAAAGACAATTCATCGTACTTTGAATCTTTAATGTTATTACTAGGAATATTCCTTAAACACTCCGAGACTACCAGAAATAAATTAACTTCATTTTTCACTGCAAGATCGTTATTCGATTGTGCAAAAAAGGAAATGAGCGAAATAAAAAATAATATGCATACTTTCATGTGAACTCCCTGCGCTGCATACTAGTATGTTAAATTTTTGTTTGAATTTATTTTTATTAATCAACAAACCATAACTGAGTTACTATTTGCATTCAATCAGTTACTCCGAGTTCAGATCAAATAACGTATGCTAATATTGTTTCTACGTTAACCCTTATTGGTTGTCCACTCTCTACTCTTTGTAGAAATTTAAATTAATAATTCACAAATAGGGTATGAGGCACAGCGCTTAAAAGAAGTAAAAAAGCGCAGCCAGTAGCCACGCTTTACATTACTCAATTAAATTACAGCGTCGCTTAAGTCCTATTTAAAAAAAGCCGAGTGGGTCTTCGCTGTAACTAACCAGCAAGTTTTTAGTTTGCTGGTAATGATCAAGGGCGAGTTTATGGGTTTCGCGACCGATACCTGACTTTTTATAGCCGCCGAATGCAGCATGGGCTGGGTACATATGATAACAGTTGGTCCAAACGCGCCCTGCCTCTATTTTACGGCCAAAGTGGTAAGCACGGTTCATATTACGGCTCCATACGCCTGCACCTAAGCCAAACTCAGAACTATTAGCAAGTTCCAGCGCTTCGGCTTCATCTTTAAAAGTCGACATTGAAATGACCGGGCCAAAAATTTCTTCTTGGAACACTCGCATATCGTTAGTGCCTTTTAACAGCGTTGGCTGAATGTAATAACCGCCATTTAGCTCATCAGAGAGTTGCTCAACATTACCGCCAGTGAGCACTTGTGCGCCTTCTTTTTTACCAATCTCTATATAACTAAGAATCTTATCAAACTGTGCTTTTGACGCTTGCGCGCCCACCATGGTTTCACTATCAAGGGGATTGCCGCGCTTAATTTGTAAAGTGCGCGCTAAAATACGCTCAATAAACTGATCGTATATATCTTCTTGGATGAATAACCGTGACGGACACGTACATACTTCACCTTGGTTGAAGTAGGCAAGTACCGCACCTTCAATGGCTTTACTTAAAAATGAGTCGTCTTTATCCATGACATCGTTAAAGAATATATTGGGTGACTTACCGCCAAGCTCTACACTGGAGGGAATAATGTTATCTGCGGCGCATTTCAAAATATGCGAGCCAACTGGAGTTGAGCCAGTAAAGGCAATTTTAGCAATGCGAGTGCTGGTTGCCAGCGCTTCCCCTGCTTCTTTACCAAAGCCATTTACCACATTTAAAACCCCTGCAGGAAGTAAATCGCCGATGATTTCCATTAACACCAATATTGATGCAGGTGTTTGCTCAGCCGGCTTTAATATTACGCAGTTACCTGCTGCAAGCGCTGGGGCTAGCTTCCATGCCGCCATTAATATTGGGAAGTTCCAGGGAATTATTTGCCCGACTACACCAAGTGGCTCATGGAAATGATAAGCTACGGTGGTTTCATCTATCTCGCCAATACTCCCTTCTTGCGCGCGAATACAGCCTGCAAAATAACGAAAATGATCTGCTGCCAGCGGAATATCAGCAGCCAGTGTTTCACGAATTGCTTTACCGTTATCCCAGCTTTCCGCCACGGCAAGTAGTTCAAGGTTTTGTTCTATACGATCAGCAATTTTTAATAAAATATTGCTCCGCTCAGTCACTGAGGTTGTGCCCCATGCTGCTTTTGCTTCATGAGCTTGATCAAGCGCAAGTTCTATATCCGCTTTATCTGAGCGCGGTATTTTACAAAATACCTTTCCATTGACGGGGCTAATATTTTCAAAGTATTGGCCATTAACCGGCTCAAGCCATTGCCCACCGATATAATTACCATACTGAGGTTTAAAATTAATAAGTGAGCCATCACTACCTGGATTTGCATAGATCATTGTGTGTGTCCTTTATTCAAAATGTTGCTTTTTAATTTAATCGAATTGATTAAGTTTGACGGGAAATTGTTGTTTATTTATCCGCCATTTATTGACATTAGCTCATAACAGGCATACAAACTTGATTACCTGTCCAAAAAACGTGTCTGTGTGTCCAGACATCAAATAGGGAATAATATGACAGCATTATTAACCACTGAAAAAATCATTAAAAAGCGCCAAGCAGTTGATGTGCTTATCGAAAATAAAATAACCTTTGCCTCAGACAATGCTGAGCTGAGTATTTACGACACCTACCAAGATGCCCAAAAAGTGGCGCTGCATTCCAGCGAATTGCTATTTTGTGGCATGATCTGTGGTAAAAAAATCATGCATGTTGGCGACAGTGACTACCACAAAGAGTTCTTACCACAGCAATCATTTGTACTAGCGCCAGAGCAAGGTGTGTTGATTGATTTTCCAGAAGCGTCAATTAAGCAACCAACCACCTGTTTAGCGATTGAAATAAGCCGAGAGAAAATAAGCCAAGTCGCTGATGCACTGAATATGCAGCAACAAATAAGCAGTGATGATTTTTTTCAATACATCCCTAAACTTATCCATGCCGAGCATAATCAACAAACCCAGCAACTGCTGGATCGGATGATTGGCTTATTCAGTGAAAACGAGCAAGATCGTCATTATTTAATTGAGTTGGCTGTTAATGAATTAATCACTCGGCTGTTACAGCAACAAAGCCGCGATTTAATGCTCTCAAGCTGCCAGCAACCACTGATTAGTTGCAGCCTTAATCAGGCTCTTAATTTCATGGCTGAAAACCTAAACCAAACGCTCGATATTGATAAATTATGCAAAATAGCATGCATGAGTCGCAGTAAATTTTATCAACAATTTAAACTCGCCTTTGGGCTCAGCCCTGCTACATACCAACAACAACTACGATTGAAAAAAGCACGACAACTGCTGCAATCAGGCCAGCAAGTGAGTCAAATCTGTTATGAACTAGGTTTTACTAACCCGAGTCACTTTAGCCGTTTATTTAAACAAACGTTTGGCGTACCACCTAAGCACTACAAGCATTAATATGCAGACAACAAGAATTTTTAACTAAACTGAAAATTTTTGTTGACTCAAACGCAATTGCAGATTATTTTCCCGCTGATGTTTTTATCGGCATAAACAATAGCGGCATGCATCCCCTGCACCGTCTGGCGCCAAGCCAACGCACTTTACTGTGTCGCACTTGTGCTAACCCCACCGCGAAAGCCAACAGTCAATATTGCGTACAAAAGCAGTGACTTGGAATATCAGCTATGCAGCTAACATTCTTTGTTTTTGTTTAAGTAATTTGGGCCCTAACACTCAAATACTTTTTATTTTGTGAATACTTAAATGCTTGAACCTTCTGCGTTAAGTCTTGTGCCCCCCGTTGTGGTGGTTATTTTGGCGATCCTGTTACGTCGTCCTATTTTATCTTTGCTGATCGGTGCCTTAGTTGGCCTTGCGATGCTTGACCCTGCAGCCATACTGAGTAACTTTGCTGCGGCATCGTTAAAAGTGATGGTCGATGAAACCATCGGCTGGCTTATACTGGTATGTGGTGGCTTTGGTGCGTTAATCGCGTTATTAGTGCGCACCGGAGGTGCATCCGCTTTTGGCAGTTTTGCACTACGCTTTTGTAAAGGCCCACGTTCATCGTTGATTATGACCTTTTTACTTGGCATCGTGATTTTTATCGACGACTATCTTAATGCGCTCACTGTAGGTGAAACCATGAAGCGCATTACCGATAAATTTAAAATCAGCCGCGAAATGCTCGCCTACGTGGTCGACTCTACTGCCGCACCAATCTGTGTACTAGTGCCTCTTTCAACATGGGCCGTGTTCTTTGGTGGATTATTGGTTGATAATAACATTGCCAGTGAAGGCCAAGGTATTGCTGTGTACATTCAAGCTATACCGTATATGTTATACGCTTGGTTTGCGGTATTAATCGTGCCATTAGTGGTGTTTGGTGTGATCCCTTTATTTGGACCGATGAAAAAAGCACAATTACAAGCGATGCAACAGCAACCGCAAGTCGACCCTACGCAGTACAACGAAGTACAAACTGCTGATGAATACGCAGTAAAAGCCGTTGAAGAAAGCTTTGAAAGTGCAGATAGTCACGGCAAACTGTATAACTTTTTACTGCCAATCATTTTGCTCGTTGCATTTACAGTGTACTTTGAAATCGATGTATATAAAGGCTTATTGGCCACGTTTGCCGTGATCATTCCATTTTATATGCTGCAAAAATTAATGCCCTTTGCCGAAATGATTGAAAAAATGCTCGATGGCTTTAAAAGCATGTTACCTGCGATTGGTACTGTGATCACCGCGTTTATTTTTAAAGATGTTTGTGACCAATTGCTATTACCACAGTTTGTGATTGAATCACTGAGCCCATTTATGACCGCTGGCTATTTACCTGCTGTGGTGTTTTTAGCAATGGCCATTTTAGCCTTTGCAACTGGTTCAAGCTGGGGGATTTTTGCGGTAACTATTCCAATTGTAATGCCACTTGCCGTCGCGGTTGATGCAAATATACCGCTGGTAATTGGTGCGCTGTTATCAGCCTCATCATTTGGCAGCCAAGCATGTTTTTACTCAGACTCAACCGTACTTGCAGCGCAAGGCTCAGGCTGTAACTTAATGAGCCACGCAATTACCCAATTGCCGTATACACTCATTGCAGCTGCCTGTGCATTTGCTGGGTTTTTAGTAATTGCTTAAGCAATAAGATTTAAGAGGAAAGTTGGCAAGGTTAAAGCTTAAAAGCAAACCCATTTAACTACTATTTGAGCCTCTTCAAGCGCGCGCGGGAAATACATGCCCGCGCTAATTTTTTATCAAAAAACCGAATTATAATAACGAAGCTAAATATTTAGTAAAAGGAGCAATATTTTGCTCTACACTGGCCGTTTCTAAGGCTTCCATATAATCACTTCTTCGCTCAACTGGCACAACAGTCCATGAGTAACCACCTGCCGCCATCATTAAGTTCATGATGAACCGCCCCATTCGGCCATTACCATCAAAATAAGGGTGAATATAAACAAAAATAAAATGCCCTAATACCACTCGAACGGCAGGGTTTTCTTCTTCCATTAACAAATCGAAAAGTGCAGGCATCATATCCCTAACTGCCGCTTTGGTTGGTGGGGTATGTTTGGATTTTCTAATATAAACGGGCCCTGTTCGATAACCTGCTAAATCAGATTGCTTGATAATGCCAGCTGCAACACTCGGCCCGAATAAAGCTAAATACCAGTCAGCATGAGTTGCTTCGAATACTTCACCCGCGTTTTCACCATTAAGTACACGTTCAACAGCTAGCTTTACTTGTTGAAAGGCATCCCAATAACCTTTTGCCGCCATTGCATCTAAATGCTTTTTACTGCCATCAGATTGTTCAGGGTTCCAATTACCTGAACGTACATGTTCAATCAATTCATGTGTAACCCGGTAGCCTTCAATTGATAGTGAGTGATAAGCATCGGTAACAAACTTGTCTTCTACTTCAGCCAAGTAGTCCTGAACATTTATTTTAGCGACAGGCACATCAGGAAAATGGGCAATCACATCTGCTCGCATACTATGCCACAGTAAACGAAGTCGATTGGCATAGGGTGAAACTTCACGGCGGCCAAATGTAATGTGTGTTTCATCTTCAAATGGGTCTGTTTCTTTTACTTTAAAATCTACTGCATCCATGCCTTTAATGATGTTATTAGCAATTAAGTCTCTACCAATGTTACGAAATGCCCCAGCCAATCGGCCAGCACTAGCAACATGACCTCCTTCAAGTAATATACTTAATATTTCTGAAGCATCTGTCACCATTGAAAGTAGCGTTCTCATTTGAATGGGCTTTTGTGCAAAGGTAGCTTTAGCACAATGCACTAAGCTTGCTGCCAAGCTATATACCCTCAAACCATCAACGATTGTTAAATGCGCCTGATCTGGCAACACAGAGCGAATATCAAATACAGAAGTATCGTGAAGTAAAGCGGTTGGTTTATTTCGACCTTTAGGCGAGCGTACTAATAACTGAGGTGGAACTGTTTTATCACCAATATGAATTTGTATTGATTGCTCTGGTGATAAACACCAGTTTTGCTCAAGACGCTCATCCAAATACGCCCCACAAAATTCCCAAAAGGACGTATACCAAGCGGTACTATCGCCTTGTTGTTCATCTGGGCTTGAAGGAATATACCAACCTCGCATGACCTCTTTAATGAAGCCATGCTTAGTCAAGCGCTCTCTATCGGTGCGCTCAAGCATTTTCGATTGCACAGCAATAATGCCACTATCTTGCAATAGCTTTAATCGCTCTAGAGAATGAGCAAGCTTTTCTGACACTTGATTCATGTTAACACCATTAGCTTTTGATGAAGTTAAAAATTAGCTTTTAGTGTAACTTTCCATTAGCTTTTAATGCAACAATTAACTAGCTTTTAATGTATATGTGATAGCGTAGAAGAATAATGTTCAAGGAAAAAAGTTAGCGAGGTGAAAGTTAAAAACAAACCTATTTAACTATACAGCCACTCTAATTGAGCAAACAAAGCTGTGCCACTAAACTTAGGTTCGGTGTTTTCTTAAGTTCTTTTCATCAGCTTAGCATCACGCTTTTTTGCGGTTTGATAGTCGCTCAAGCTGTCGATGTTTGAGGGTGTAATACGTTGAAGATGCAGTGGGCAATTCCTTGCAAACTGACTGGACACTGTAATGTTTGAAACATAATATTTAATCTGGTGGACTTTTCAAGCTGATAGTAAGTAGTCCGAAACAGCCGCTTACTAAATTACTAAAGCTTTAAAGCTAACCTTTTAGGGTAACTAAATGGTTGGCATTCAACGCATTTTATTTCATGTGCATCAGTATGCGCGGGATTTATTATAAAATTATATTCATCTGAACAAACAGACGAAGGCACTTGCAGTACCGCTTCCCCCATACTCGTTAACCAGTCGCTACCCACTATTTGGGTTCTTAATATATAAGGGTGATCATCCCAGTCACTTGGTAGTTCAGATACAACCAAGCGTTTAATTTTCAGTTTATCAGGTATTAATATCGATGTGACTGATAGTTGCTTGTTAAGTATATCTGTAGAGTCATTCACTAACCTCTCAAGCATTGCAAGTGAACGGCTACTTGCTGTATAAACAACAGGCTTACCGACCATATGCCATCTACCTTCTGCATAAAGCCCACCTATGCCTGACAGTGCGTTATTTACATTGTTATGTTCAGTTGGAGCAATCCTGTAACAAATCATCAAGCAGTGAATCCATACTCTAGCCCATTAATAATTCGCTTAATTAACTCACGACCGCGAATGGTATGTAAAAATTCTTTTGGCGCTTTGCCATCGAACTGTGTATGAGCAGTATTCAACCACTCATTCCAACGTTTTACATCACCGAAGTATGAAATACCTATAGATGACAAACGTGCAACTTCCAATGCATTTTGACTTAAGTTAATACCTAAACGTTTGCGCTCTTTTACATGTCGTTCTAATGTCCTCGTTGTAGTACCAATAGTCTTAGCTATTAGTTTTTGTTCCCATCCAAGTGATTTACTAAGAAGGAAAATGGACGAAGCTTTCAAGCCTGTAGTAGCAACAGTAATTTCTTCTAGTGCATTAGAGTTATTAGTGATTAACCCACCACTCACTACTTTTATAAAATCAAACTTTAAAGTTTCCATAAACACCTCCACGACAATTGTCGCTAATTATAGTGCCAAGTGTCAAAACTAGCAAGGTAACATAGCGCTATTCGCTGATAGCTGATAGCTGATAGCTGAACGTGGTGGCCGCTGGGGTTCTTGCATCTCATACTACAAAGGCTTTTTCTAATTCTGTATCAGCCTAATGTAAAGTACTCTTTTTTGAGTATATTCAAACACACTAACAATTTTGACCTTTAACCTCGCGAACTTTACTGTTTTTCCAATTAACCTCGACTATTACTTGTATGTACTGCCCTAAAAAGCGGATAATTGCGGTTAAATAAAAATACACTGACAAAGTCTGGCGCAAATACTTAGTAGCCTTACTTATTAGTGCGCACGAAGGTGGACCAATTCAATGGAAATTAAAGTTAATTTTCTCGATAACCTTAGATTAGAAGCTAAGTTCGACGATTTCTCTGTTATTGCGGATCAACCAATCCGTTACAAAGGCGATGGCTCTGCACCAAGCCCATTTGACTACTTTTTAGCATCTTCAGCTTTATGCGCTGCTTACTTTATTAAAGTGTATTGCAATGCCCGAGATATCTCGACTGATGAAATTCGCGTGGCACAAAACAACATTGTTGATCCCGAAGATCGTTATAATCAAATATTCCAAATACAGGTTGAACTACCTGACAGTATTTCTGAAAAAGACCGCACGGGTATTTTACGCTCAGCTGAGCGCTGTACTGTTAAACGTGTTATTCAGACTGATCCTGAGTTTAAAATTGATGCTGTAGAAAGCTTAGATAATGACGCGCAAGCCATGCTGATGGCTAAACCTGATGACAGCGATAATACCTTTATTTTAGGTAAAGACTTACCGCTTGAACAAACCATTGCCGATATGACTGCTATATTGGCTGACTTAGGCATGAAGATTGAAATTTCATCATGGCGCAATATCGTACCAAACGTGTGGTCGTTACATGTACGTGATGCAGCTTCTCCTATGTGTTTTACCAACGGTAAAGGCGCAAGCAAAGAAAGTGCATTATGCTCAGCCCTTGGCGAATTTATTGAGCGTTTAAACTGTAACTTTTTCTATAATGATCAGTTTCTTGGTGAAGAGATTGCCAACAGCGAATTTGTGCATTATCCAAATGAAAAATGGTTTTCACTCACTGACGATGACACGCTTCCTGAAGGGATTTTAGACGACTACACACTAAGCATTTATAACCCTGAAGATGAACTATGCGGCACACACCTCATTGATACAAACTCAGGTAACGTTGAACGCGGTATTTGTTCAATTCCTTACGTGCGCGAATCTAACGGAAAAACCGTGTATTTTCCATCAAATTTAATTGAAAACTTATTTTTAAGTAATGGTATGAGCGCCGGAAATAACTTTGCCGAAGCCAAAGTACAATGCTTATCAGAGATTTTTGAACGCGCGGTTAAGCGCCAAATCATCGAGCAAGAAATTATATTACCCGACGTACCTGAATCGATACTTTCTAAATACCCTGGCATCGTTGCCGGTATTAAAGGGCTAGAAGAGCAAGGCTTTCCGGTGGTGGTTAAAGACGCCTCTCTTGGTGGGCAGTTTCCGGTAATGTGCGTGACGTTAATGAACCCAAAAACGGGTGGTGTATTTGCTTCATTTGGCGCGCACCCAAGTTTTGAAGTGGCCCTTGAACGTAGCTTAACTGAGTTATTACAAGGCCGTAGCTTTGAAGGGTTAAATGACGTGCCAAAACCGACCTTTAACAGCATGGCAGTATCTGAGCCTGAAAACTTCGTTGAACACTTTATTGATTCAACAGGTAAAGTTTCATGGCGTTTTTTCAGCGCGAAGCACGATTATAACTTTGTGGAATGGGACTTCTCAGGCACTAACGAAGAAGAAACAGCCAGCCTTTTCGGTATATTAAAAGACTTAGGCAAAGAAGCGTATATAGCTGAATTTTCAGATATTGGCACTGCGTGTCGTATTTTAGTACCTGACTATTCAGAAGTTTACCCAGTCGAGGACTTAATTTGGGATAACACCAATAAAGCCCTTAAATACCGTGAAGACATTTTAAATCTGCACAGCTTAGATGAAGATCAACTTGCTGATTTAGTTGAGCGCCTAGAAGACAGTCAACTAGATAACTACATTGATATAATCACCTTAATTGGCGTTGAGTTTGACGAAAATACAGTATGGGGTCAGCTAACAATTCTTGAGCTTAAATTACTGATTTATCTAGCCCTGGGTGATTTAGAAGCGACAATGGAGCTGGTTGAAACCTTCTTACAGTTTAACGATAACACCGTTGAACGCGGCTTATTTTATCAAGCAATGCACGCCTCTTTAGAAGTTGCTTTAAGTGAAGATTTAGAGATTGAAGACTATATTTATAACTTCACTCGCATGTTTGGACAAGAAGTAATGGATGCTGTGGTAGGCTCAATTAATGGTGATGTGGTGTTCTACGGTTTAACACCTACCAACATGCAACTTGAAGGGCTAGAGCGACATCAGCGTTTAATCGACAGCTATAAAAAGCTACATGCTGCCCGCGCTGCAAGAGCTAAATAAACAATTCAACTGCGCTTGAAACACAAAAATAAATTTAAGCACCTAGCATTGGCAGGTGCTTTATTTTTTTATAGCGCAAAGCCAACGAGATACAATGAGCAAGTTCCTTGCTCGGCAATGGTTGATTAAGCTCAAACACTAAAGCACGGTTACCTTGATAGCCGAAGGTATCACCATACACCTTTTTAAATGTGTCGATCAATTTGGTTTTACAATTAAAGTATATACAAAATTGCTGCGGTGATTTTGCTTTATAATCAAACCGAATTACGGAGCCTATTTTTGAAATATAGCTCGGCTCACCCCATTTGAGTGTTTCTTCAAGCTCGGTGATGCCATCCTCGCTGGCAACCTTAAAAATTAAACATCGTATATCATGTAGTAAAATAGCGATATTATCAGGATAAGTAGTAAATTTTTGCTGTACGCTTTCATCCATATTTTTAAAAATATCCTCTATAATTCAGCTGGTTTATACCTGTAATGCCCCGTAATTTTATAACGAAACAATACGTCTTCACGCTGCGGCCCTGCGCCGATGTTATGCACAATCAGTGGCGTTGTATTGTCTGGTGCAAGTTCTCCCATCACGATACCTATATGCGGTAAATTACCTGGTAACATCCAAGTGACAATATCACCCGCTTTGTAAGCATCTGCATCATTTGTTATAGGCAGCACAGTGCCGAAACGTTTAAAAAAAGTTTGTAAGTTGGGTACTCTGCGATGATCAATATTACTGTCAGGGTTAGTTAAGCCCCATATTCTTTTTGACGGATAAGAAGCGAAGTTATCGCGCATGTCTTCGTGTACTAATTGTTGTAAATCAATACCCAGGGCTCGGTAGCTTCGAATAATTACATCAGTGCAAACGCCAATATTGGCAGGTACGTCACCGTTTGGGTAAGCAATGCGCTGATAGGCGCCATCATATAGTACATTGTGTTGTGTTCGCTCATTAGCAGCATTCATCAAATCTTCAGTAAATGAATTGCTATGACTAAAAGCAGAAAACATTAACAGCAAAAACCAAAGTACATAATTCATAGTCATTCCTTGTAAATTCTAACGCTATATAAACTTCAATAGTTATATAATCATGACTGCTTATTCTCATCCAGTATCTTTATTAAACGCTTTAACTCTCGAAGCACCAGCATAGGCTCATCATTTTGAATGAAATGGCCGCTTCCTTCTGTTAATACGCTGCGACCTTGAGGAAATTCAGCTGCCCAACTCTGCCACAACTCCCCCCACATCATTCGGCCCTTGTCTGTAATTGGCAATGCGTCTGCCAAAATTGTCGTAGTGATAGGTGGTCTTTATTCAGGTGTAAAAAAGCTGAGCAAAATGCCCAGCTAACCCTCTTTTTTACCAAAATAAATAGCTATGGCTCTAACAGCTCATTAGAAAAAACGACTAGCTTACCTTTAGGTGGAAAATCAGACCAGCCACAAGGTAGTCCATTGTTTAAATAAGCAGTAAGAATATCTTTCCATAAAGGTGGAAAATAATTATTAGCGTAACATTGGAATATATAATACATATCATCAGTTATTAGCTCTGCCATAGTACTATCCCAAAGCTCATTAAATCCACTAAAGTTCTTGCTTTGAATGTTGAAAAAGTTATTCTTCAGAAGTTGATGACCTACATAACCATATAACTCAAAAGAATCTGGAAATGAATACTCTCCTCGGCTAATTGACTCCCAAGCTGGAAAGCTTTGCACTTCATCATCTTGATTAGCATATTTAAAACCTAACAGGGGATCACTGATTACTAATGCATTTATAGTATTAACAAAAGGCTTATCAAAGAATGTATCTCTTTCTAAAAAATCGACAAATTCTTGCGCTGACTCAAGTATGTCGTTCCACTTTTTCATAACTAAATATCCTTATTGTTGATTTCGTATTGAACTTTTTATCGCTTCAGTAAATGCTTTTTGAATATCACCCGTGCTGAAAGTATTGGGGTCATAGCCTGAGTTATTTAATGGAATGTCTCCTTTTACAAGTTGACTACGTAGCATCTTTTGAACAGCCTTTAATTTCATACATGCATTAAGTCCAGGAATATTTATTCTTAAAGTAGATTGCTCGGCTTTGCAACTTTACGCACAGAAGCAATAAGTGTGACAGGCATATCTTTAATCTGCGGGTAATCTGGTAGCGGTCGTTTACTCCAAAAATCCAAGTATTGATTCGACATTCCATTTGCCATATCACTTAGTTTTATTTGCGCGATTTCTTTATTCCCCTGCTCTAAATTTATGGCACGCAGTATATCTACATCGTGCTCGGAGGAAGGATCTAGCATGAGTAGCGCATTTAATTGTTGTGGATATTTTGCAGCAAAATCTCGCGCAACACTCCCGCCATAAGAATGCGCAACAAGTATTATGGGTTTTGAAATATTCAGCGCCAACAAAAACTCATTAAGATGATCTGCATAGTCCATTGAAGTAAAGTGCTGCTTAATTACAGTTGAGTTGCCATTACCTACACGAGAGTAACGTACAACCTTAGCATGCTCTGCTACGGCGTTAAAAACTGGATCCCAGTCATTTAAACCCGCGCTCCCTCCAGCCTCAAGAACCACAATTTGTTTACCCGTACCGGCGATCTCATACTCCAGTGCAAAGTCTCCCACTTTCACAAATGCAGCATAAGCATTTACTGTAAACAATAAGGGCAAAGCTAAAAAGAGACAGCTTTTAAAGGTATGACATAAAAACTTAAACTGCATGGTAATTTTCCTTTTGCACTATGAAGTCATTTAAAAAAACCCAAGCAATTGCTTGGGTTCGATACACTTTAACGCAAAATTATCTCACCTACTTTTGCAATTTAATGTCGTTAAAATGCGCTTCCAAATCGCTGACTAATGTTTGTTTAGGTAAATCGGAAAACGGTTTATCTACAAATTTACTACCCCGCAGCTGAATGTTTAAACGTGCTGCATTTGGATTTAACATAGTTTGTTTGTAATAGTCTTTGAGATCAGCCAGTGTTACTTTTTCAACTTCTGCAATCAGCTTTTGTTTTGAGTCAAAATCAAAGTTTTCACGATACCAATCACCCACTAATGGCGCCATTTCATCATCTAAATTTTTTGGCTGTTCTTTAAGTGTAACTAAGCTGGCATTTTTAAGTTGTGCAAACGTTTCTTCACTCATATTATCAAGCTCAACGGCGTATTGACGTTTAAAGTCTTCAAATCTCGTTTGCATTTCTTTCGGTCCTTTAACCGGCGTTTGAATGAACAAACCAATAGCGGAGTAATTTTCAATAGGACGCGCCAACGCTCCCACAGCATAGGCAAGCTGCTCTTCAGTACGCATTTTATCAAAAGCGAAAGTTCTAAGGTGATCTTGCAGTACCTGTGCTTGCGCTTTTTGCTTATACCCAGCAACTGGATGAACGGTCATATCAATAATGGCTACATCGGCTACATCTATATCTTTTTGTAGCACGATGGTTTCACCCGGCTGTGGTAACCACGCTTTGCTACGAGCAAAATCAGTTGATTGATGGTTGCTTGGGAGCACATCAGTTAACTCTTTCGCTATGACATCAATATCCTGTTGATTATAGTTACCAAACGTAAATACGCGCAATTCATTATTGCTAAATGTGTGTTGTTTAAGGTCAGTAAAATCAGCCATAGTTAGGCTATCAGCAGCATTTATTAATGCGTCTATATCAAAACTGCCGGTAAAGGTTAGCTTTGAGTATTCATCGAATGCCTGATAAAACGGAAATTTCTTTTGTTCATTTAATAAGCGGCGCTTATAACGATCTATTGCTTGAGTAAAACCTTGCGTTGTCGTTTGTACATCAATAGATTTAAGTGCGTGATCGAGTAATACGTTTTGTTTATCAGTAAAGCCGCCCATTGATAAAATAAGGCCGTTATTAGCTTGTAAATTAACGCTCATCCCCGCCACAGCGGCTTCAGTACTTAGCTCACTGAGTTGTAAATTGTATAAATCAGCCCACACTGAATACAATACTTTAGCTTTAATATCTTCAAGCGCATCGGGTGTATTTATGTATACATCAATTAAGCCTTTAGGTTGTTCACTAAAACGCTGGCTTGCTTGACGCCAAATTTTCACACCATTTTTATCATAGGCTAATGTGGGATGCTGTTGCTTATTAAATTCTCCGGTTTTGATAGCAAAGCTTTCTGGCAATAGCTGATTAACGGTCGGCAACGCGAGTGTAAATTCACTGGGCTTGCTCCAAGAGTCAATTTCAGCATCGCTAATATCTTCAATACGGTATTTGCCATCATAAAAGTGTAGTTGTGAGTCGGTTTCTTCTTGTTGTGAAACATACCAAACACGTAATGTATCTGGATTTAACTGCTCAAGAACTCGATTAACTGCGCCTGCATCAAATTTTGCATAATAATAAGGCGCGTTAATGGCATGATTTAGCGGGTATTCTTGCATGCTACCTGTAAGCGCACTAACATAATTAAATTCATCACCCTTTTCTAAAAACTTAAACTGGTCATTAAGTGAAGTTTTAATTTCACTGAAGTATTTACTATCGACCCCTTTTTGTTTAATTAAATCGATATATCTCATGACCGTTGCGGTGATCTTTTCACGGTTTTTCATGCCTTCATCAGTAAGCTCAATATCTACCGTAAGCGCCCCATAATTACCATAATGGCTAGGTGCCGAACTAGCGCTAAGCTGCGATACCCAACCTTTATCACGTAGAATTTTCGCTGGGCTGCCCTGCATTTCATTACTCAATAAATAAGTCACAAAACGGTTTGGTTTAACAGCAAATGCATCGCTATTATCGGTAATAGTAAAATCAAGTTGTAGTTTTTTTACATCCTCATTTGGCACATAATGTACCCGTTTCCCACCAATATTATCAAAGTCTAATTTGTCAGTGACGGTTGGCTTTTCAATCTTTTTATTTTCAATATCAGAAAAGTATTTCTGCGCTTTAGCCTCCATTTCAGCAAGTGATAGGTTTGAAATCATTGCCACTTTCATGATGTTAGAAGAATAATATTTATTATAAAAATTAACTGTTTCTTTATGCAGCGAACTGCCTTTTTTGTCGCCTAAAGTTTCAAGGTTACCAATTAAAAAGCGATTCGCAGGATGATCGCTCAACATTTTGCGTGCAAGTTTAAATTGGCCAAAAAAGTCAACCTCGCGGCGCATTGACCACTCTGCGTTTACCGCGTTTTTTTCTTTATCTGCATATTCAGGGTACAACTTAGGAGATTTAAAAAAATCAGCAAAACGGTCAAGTGCTTCATCGTAAGCGTCATTATTTACTTTGAACATGTAATTAGTGATATCAAGCCACGTGTACGCGTTGTGCGCGCCGCCATTTTTGGTCATGAAATCTGAATAACCTTTGGTGTCTGGGTAACGCTCAGTCCCCAAAAATAGCATGTGCTCTAAATAATGCGCTATACCTTGCTGGTCCATTGGATCATGTAATAAGCCAACACCCACGCTCAATGCTGCGGCTGATTTTTCAGCACTTGGATCAGAGACCAAAATCATTTCAATCTCATTACTAAGCTTTAGGGTTTTATATTGACGAGTATCATTTGGGCTAACGACGAGGGTATCTGATAATAAATTTGTTTTTTCTTTTACTGGCGCCGTGGTAGTACAAGCACTTAAAACCACTAGGGCAATTGCACTAAAACCGATAGTTTTTTTCATAACAGGTTTTTGATCCATTTATTAATGCGTTATTAGTGCTTATCATGTGTAATCATCGCATCACATGCAATCGTTTTTTAAACGACTTTGTAACACATTGTGAAATCTAAAAACAAACTGCTAGTCTTAATCATCATCAATATAACTTTAGAGACAATAATAAAATGGAAAAATACATACTACTAGCCATGTTCTGCCAAGTATTGCTGACATTCACTGTTATGGTAGTTATGGGACGTCGTCGTTTTAGTGCTGCGCGCGATAAACAAATATCAATGCAAGACTTTGCCACCATGGAGCTTAATAACGCGGGAGATAATGTCAAAATTGCCGATCGTAACTTTATTAATCAGTTTGAAATTCCAGTACTGTTCTTTATAGCCTGCTTAACAGGGCTACAATTTAATAGTGCGGGTTATTTATTTGTTGGGTTGGCATTTGCTTTTGTCATATCACGCGTGATCCACACTTTAGTACATATTGGCGCTAACAATCTAAAAATACGTTATTACACTTTTTTAATTGGTTGCTTGATTGTCATTACCATGTGGGTATCGCTGTTAATGCGCGCCTTCGCACTTTAAGTAAAACAAAAAGGCGCTACATTTTTTTACTTTTTAATTACTTGTGCGGCGGCGTCTAAGCCCTACTAACAATAAAGGTAACAACCAACTAACACTACCACTTGAGTCAGTTTCAGTTTCAATTTCAGGGTCAGGTGATACTGGTTCATCTATTAAGGTATTCTCTGCTGGTGTTAGTAGAGCTGATGAGTTTGGATCATCATCTAATACGGTTACGCCATTAATAGTGACTAAATTTGCTGAGGTAATCACGGTATCTACGTCAGAGCATTGCTCATTGGTAATATTTACCACAGGTATTTGACCGCAATGCGTAAGTGATGTGATATCTTCAAGTACAGCAAAACTTTCATCATCTACTTGACCAAAGACAGTAAAGCCGCCGTTTTGAACGTCTAAATTTGCGCTATTATCTTTTAAGTTAAAAAACCATTGGCTAGTTGCACTATCTGGATCGCTACCAATTTTCGCCATGGCGACCGTGCCTTTAACATTAGAAAGAATAGGCTCATTCATAACTGGCTCTTGAGTTTCTATTGCTTCAAAATCATCAGTGTAAGTAAATCCACCTCCTTGCATTACAAAGTCATCAATTGAGCGATGAATAACCGTTTGGTTATAACTGCCCTGCTCGATATAACTTAAAAAATTAGCTACTGTTTTAGGTGTTTGTTGGTCAAACAAGTCAATTTTTACAGTACCTTGTGAAGTTTGGATTTCGACAACGCTAGCGTGGCTGGCAAAACTAGTTGCGACAATTAAGCCAGCGATGAGTTGGTTTTTCATATTCATTTCCTTTTATATCCAATCACCTCAAGGTGGTTTGAGTATGTAATTTTGTTGTTATATAAAATTTAATAAAATAATAATAAAACCTTGTCAGCAAAGCGATAGCAAACAGCACTTTGACACAAACCCCAGCAGTTTAATTACATTATATATACATCCATTTACATATTCGTTCGGGTTATAAATAAACTGCATTTAAAACGAAATCGTCTCAACAAACTTTTTCAATTTGTTAGTATCGGATTGGCAACAAAAACACACAACAGGATAAAACAATGGCACATACTGATGAACATATTTGTGACTTTGGTTTACACCAAGGGCAATCATACAAAGAGCTACCTGCTAGTTTTTTAAATTGGATGGTTGGCAATAAACATGAAAAATCAGCATTAGCAGAACAAGAATTACAACGAAGGCAACTTGCGGCTACAAAGCAGTTAAATGCTAATAATTCACTAGAAACAGAATAATCTTTCTAACTTTCGTTATTTCATCATAAAACTAGTTTAAACTACGCGTATAATGAACAGCAAAACTGACATAACGGGTGCATTATGCGCGTATTTATTACCTTACTTTTATTAATCGGCATTGCTGCCTGCAGCAACAGCCCTACCCTATCGCAAACGACTACAACTGAAAAAGCACAGTATTTAACCATTTTACATACCAACGATAACCATGGTCGCTTTTGGCATAATGAAAAAGGCGAATACGGTATGGCTGCACGTAAAACCTTAATTGATGAACTGCGCAACAATGCGAAGCAGCAAGGCCATGCCGTATTACTGCTTTCTGGTGGTGATATTAATACAGGGGTTCCAGAGTCTGACTTACAATTTGCGGAGCCTGATTTCAAAGGTATGTCATTAATTGGTTATGATGCTATGGCACTAGGTAACCACGAATTTGATAATCCTCTTTCCGTACTTATTAAACAACAAGACTGGGCTACCTTTCCTCTATTATCAGCTAATATATTTGATAAAAAAACAGGTGAAAATGCTTTTGAACAATACAAGATATTTAACAAAAATGGCCTAAAAATAGCTGTTATCGGTTTAACCACTACAGACACAGCAAAAATTGGCAACCCACAATACATTGGCGGACTTGAATTTAAAGAGCCGGTTGCAGTTACCAAAACCTTAACGCAAAAAATAAAACAGCAATACCAGCCAGATATAACCATTGCAGTAACACATATGGGCCATTACGTTGATGCGGCTTATGGTATTAATGCTCCTGGAGATGTCACCCTTGCGCGTTCATTACCAAAAAACACCCTTGATATGATTATTGGCGGACACTCACAAGAGCCCGTTTGTATGGCAAGCAATAACAAAGTAGATGATAGCTTTGCACCGGGAAAGGCATGTAAGCCAGATCAACAAAATGGTACATGGATCATGCAAGCTCACGAGTGGGGTAAATACGTAGGTAAAGCTGAGTTCAAATTAGAAGAGGGTCAACTAACCTTGATTGACTATTCATTACTTCCAGTTAATTTATATGTCGATGAAAAACAAACCGATGGTACAACAAAGCCTGTTCTTGCTAACGAATACATAAAGCCGAACACTGAGTTAAAAGCCTTTTTAGCCTACTATCAAGCTAAAGGCGCAAAACAAATAGAAGGTAAGATTGGCTTTGTTGATAAAAAACTTGAAGGCGATAGAAGCAAAGCACGTTTTGAACAAGTAAACCTTGCTCGCGTAATCGTTCAGGCACAAATGGATTCGGTCGGGGCAGATTTCGGCATAATTAGTGGTGGTGGTATTCGCGATAGCATTAACGCTGGGGAAGTCAGCTACAAAGATATTCTAAAAGTACACCCGTTTAAAAATCGTATCGCGTATATCGATTGGAACGGCAAAGCACTTTATGATTACCTAACCACGGTATCCGCTTTCCCAACCGATTCAGGCGCTTATTTACAATACCATAAGCTCAGCTTTGATTATGGTAACGGGAAACTTGAAAACGTAAAAATAAACGGCCAAGCGCTTGATTTAAATAAAACATATCGCATGAGTATTAATATCTACAATGCCTCTGGTGGTGATGGTTACCCTCAACTTACCAAACGAAACGGGTTTGTCAGCACCGATGACACAGATGCACAAGCACTGAAGCGCTTCTTTAAGAACAACAGCCCAATAAAAGCAGCAAACTTCGCGCCTAAATAACTAGTTCCAAATATACTCACACTATTTAGGTAAATAGTGTGAGTATAATGGCACCCACTATTTACCTATCACTTTAATATCGTTTAAAGTTATTTTCGCTAACCCATAACTGTGTAACCGAGATCGTGAACCTTCACCGTGAGCTTTTGGTGGATAATAACACTCTTTCAACTCAGGGAAGTCAATAAGCGTTTCATCCAGTGCGGCGCGAATCTCACTTAAGGTTTTTTCTAAACTGTTAGTGAAATTAGGGCGTTTACGGATGGTATGACCGAGCTCAATTAAACGATAAAAATACTTATTCGCAAGCTCAATTAACGGCTCTGGCACGTCTTTATTTTGATTCAAGACCACTTCAGGGTTTTCAATACAAAATTCAATTAAAGCTAAATAAAAACACAGTGGCTTATTAGCTAACTTAACTTTTTTCTCAGGTATGACACTATTAGCTATTGATTTACTTTGCAAATCAATTAACAAAATAGGCGTAGTAGCAGGCTTAATTACTTCCCCAATTCCTTTATTTTCAAATTTTTTCGCTTGTTGTTCGCTATAAAGCCACCAAATAACAATTATAAAAGCGATCAACATCGCGCCAATTACCACCCCAACATCTGCCCTATGAAAGCTTCGACTATTATTCACAAAAATAAGTTCTACACTGCGCTGTGGGGTCTCTAATATTTGTTTAAAACTCTGTAAAGGTTTTGAGCCAGCCGATATATTTTCAATAGCATATAAGTTAATTGCCGAATCTTTACCAAGTAAGCTATTCAGATCATTGATGTAATCGACCACCATCTCTTCACTACCCGCATGGCTAAAAAAAGAATCTGGTAAGTTTAGATAATTTAAATCTAATGCAATACGGTTTTTAACATCAGCGAGTAATAACGCCGATGATTGCTGGTACTGATAATAAGCAGATGAAAAATAAGCCCCTACAAGTACTATAAAAGTAAACAAAAATAACAATATAGACTTCAGTGCATTGTATTTATTCATTATTGCTGCTCTTAGCTGTTTTATTCAGCGGCTCTGTAACCAAAGGTGATGCAGAGCTTGTTACTTTCATAGAGCCACACTGCCAATAGGCCTCTACCTCATTAAAATAAAGAGACTTTTGCTTTTTAGCTAATGCTTTAAGCTCACCCTGCACTGCACACAGTAGGTCTGTATTTTCGTCCTGCATTTTTAAATACCAACGACTTCCACTTATATTATCACTAATAGCTGTAATATAATTTTTTGAAAATTGTTGTTGATCAGACTCTTGCCAATAAGATGCGATAATATCGACCCTTCCCGCACTTAATAGTTCGCGTAACTCTTTATGCGAGCTTGCGTAAGTAACGGCTAAATTACCAACATTGATATCAAGGTCTTTAAATAGCTGCTTAGGAAGGATATATCCAGAACGGCTAGTTGGGTAATCCAGTAAACCAATGCGCTTATCTAAAAAGTAAGACTTGGTCAGTTTTGGTTTTTCTTTAGCTGAGATAAAGAAAGCCGTATAGGTTGGGTAACCAACAACAGCTTGATAATTATAAGTGGATTCAGCCATAAAAACCGAAATCAAATTCTCTTTAGCTAAAATAAGATCAGCAATACCTTTACCTAAAAAATCAACTGTATCGGTTGTCTTATATCCCCAATAAGCAGCCACCTTGCCAAACTGCTTAGCAACCACGTCATTTTTGCACAAAGTATTGACGACATCATTGGCTATATTTTTTGATGGAGCATAAACCACTAACTGATTTTCATTTGTAATTGATACCGTACGACACTCGTACGACGAAGTAATAAAGGCACGGGGAGTGGGTTGAGCCTCAATATTGAGCATTACACCTAAATAAGTAAACACCATTACAGATAGAAGCAAAAATGTAACAATTGAAAGTTTGTTTCTAAAAAAAACACTTAAATTCAAAATTAATACCCGCTTAACCAGTCTAATAGCTATTTCAACAATTTTTATTACTTATTACAACTAGTAATTTTACCCATAACATTCAAGCTATTGTTTTTAAACAAATATGAATAAGAAATTATGAATCTTATTGACTCCTTCCTATTTACCTAAAATATTAGGACAATTAGCAACTAAACAATACTACGCATAAAATTAGGAATGATTCCAAATGTTGCAAAGACGTCTGTACTCACTAATCATTGTGGTGATGCTAACATTAAGTATCACCAGCAATAAAAGTTATGCATGGGGGCAGAATGGTCACCGCATCATTGCTAAAATTGCTGAGCAGCACTTAACACTAAAAACAAAAAAAGCCTTAATCCCCCTACTTGAAAGTGAATCTTTACCACAAATATCAACTTGGCCTGATGAAATGCGATCTGACCCTGCTAATTTTTGGCAAAAGAAATCATCCCGTTGGCATTATATAAACTTTGAGCCTGGCACTTCACCTAGTACCTTCCTTGATTCTTCAGATAACCAACATACTCACACTAAAGACACCGTAAGTAATATTTTACAAGGCATGCAATACGCAATTGCAACACTAAAAAAAGCGGATAGCAGTGCTGATGAAAAGCGTTTCGCATTGCGATTTTTAGTGCATTTAGTCGGTGATAGTCATCAACCATTTCATGCCGGACGAGGCGAAGACCGCGGTGGTAATAGAATTGAGATCAATTACTTCGGTGAAAAATCCAATCTGCATAGCCTGTGGGACACTAAAATAATAGAAAGTAAAAACCTATCATATACAGAATTTGCAGATTTTATAAATACAGATAACGCCAGCTTAATAGCAGAGTACCTTAAAAGCACACCACAAGGCTGGCTGATCGAATCGCATCATATAGCTGAATCAATCTATAAAAAAAATGTAACAGACATAGATTACAATTATGTCTATACCAATTTACCAATAATAAAAACTCGCCTACAACAAGGTGGAATTAGACTCGCTGGTTTATTAAATATGTTATTTGATGAGTCAGCACAACCGTTAGTCAGTGCACTAAAGATGCAAACTAACAACAAAGTAATAAACTAAACAACCATAAACACGGGAAACAATATAATGAATAAGCTTCGTCTTTCGAAATTAACTGGGGCAGTTATTCTAGCCTTAGGTGTTTCAACAAGCGTAATGGCTGCTGATACCTCGTCTGCAATGCGTGGTAAAATTACGACACCTTCCGGTGCAAACGCTGCCAACGTAAAAATTAAAGTAATCCACCAACCTACAGGCACAGTAAGTGAATTAACCACGAATGAAAGTGGTACTTTTATTGCTAACGGTTTACGTGTTGGTGGCCCTTATACTGTGTTAATTGATTCTGACACTCATAATGATGCTATGGTTGAGAATATTTACCTAGAACTGGGTGACACTTATCGTTTACAAGAGCAACTCGGCTCGTTAGCGATGGAAAAAATTGAAGTCTCTGGTTATAAAATAGTACAACAGTCAGGTGGTTCTAGCAGTGTATTTGGTGAAGACACTATCAGCAATATGCCTAGCTTTAATCGTGATATTAAAGATATTGCTCGCTTAAACCCATTGGCGAGTATTAATGGTAGCGGCGAATTGACATTTGCTGGTAACAACCCACGTACAAACAGCTTAACGGTTGATGGCATTGGTCAAAATGACGATTTTGGTCTTAACTATGGTGGTTACCCAACAGCTCAACCGCCAGTGGCACTTGATGCAATAGAGCAAATCTCTGTTGATGTTTCACCTTTCTCAGCATCTAAAGGTAACTTTGGTGGTGGTACAATTAACGCAGTAACCAAGTCTGGTACCAATGATTTTAAATTTTCAGGCTTTTATGAAATTTCAACACCTGATATGGCAGGCGACGTAGATAGTATTTCACAAGTTTACGCTGATGGTAGCCCTGTTCTTGATGAAGATGGACACAGAACATACAGTGTTTCGCAAGTTGAACCTATCCAATCTGAAGAGCGTTTTGGCTTTAATGTTGGCGGTCCACTAATAGAAGATAAGCTATTTTATTTTGTTAATTACAATAGCTGGAAAAGTGAGCTTGATTTAGATTATGGTTTTGAAGGCTCAGGTGCTGCAAATGAATACAATGTTTCACAAGCGCAATATAGTGCATTTTTATCAACACTTGATTCAGTTTATGGTATGCAAGATTCGCTTGGTGGCGACCCTGAAGATACCAATGAAACATTACTTGTAAAACTTAGCTGGAATGTGAATGACGCTCACCGCTTAGACTTTACATACCAATGGCAAGATGACCAAGATGAGAAAAACTTTGGCACTGGCGGCGATACAGTTTTACTGGCTTCTAACCGTTACACTTACGCAACTAAGTTCAATAACTTTTCTACTAAGTTATATTCAGACTGGAATGAGAACTTTTCAAGTGAAATTGGTATCGCCTATAAAGACGTTACATCGAGCAGTGTAACTAACTCTTCTATTGGTAGCTGAATCGCCCCGAGTTCATCGGAGACCAGTTTGTTTAAGTCAGGCCACTTTACCTGACTCGTTTAAATTATCATAGTAGTCTGTTTCATATTGAGCTGGTGAAATATACCCAATTGAAGATAATAAGCGTTGATTATTAAACCAATTGACCCACTCTAACGTTGCGTATTCAACAGCATCAACATTCTTCCACGGACCATTTCTGCGAATAATCTCTGTTTTAAATAATCCATTTATTGTTTCAGCCAATGCATTGTCATAAGAGTCACCCACACTGCCTACAGACGCTTGAATTCCAGCTTCAGCAAGTCGCTCAGTGTATCGTATAGACAAATATTGGCTGCCTCTGTCGCTGTGGTGAATTAACCCTTCGGGGTTGCCACGATGCCAAATAGCTTGCTCTAACGCATCAAGAATAAGCTCTGTGTGCATTGTCGTTGATACACGCCAACCTACAATGTATCGTGAAAAAACATCTATCACGAAAGCGACATAAACAAACCCACTCCATGTGGCAACATAGGTGATGTCAGCTACCCAAAGTTGATTTGGCTGCTCAGCAGTAAATTGACGATTAACTAAATCAAGTGGCTTATCTTGTTGCTCGTCAGGTATCGTTGTCTTATGTGCTTTACCCCGACGAACACCTTGAATTCCCATAACTCGCATCAATCGTTCGACTGTACAGCGGGCGACTTGATGGTCGTCAAGCTGTAGCTGCTTCCATATTTTTCTTGCACCATAAACTGACATATTATCCTCCCACACTTCGCGAATGAGTATTATCAGCTCAGCATCACGCTTTTTGCGGTTAGACAGTCGCTCAGGCTCTCTTTGTATCTGTTTATGAGAATAATACGTTGATGGTGCAATCGGCAATTCCTTGCAAATTGACTCGACACCGTAATGCTCTCTACAAGCATCAATAAAATCCACTATTACTTCTGTTTGCGGTCGAGCTCCGCTTGGGCGAAAAAAGCGGCAGCTTGCCTCAGGATATCATTCGTTCGCTTGAGCTCTTTATTCTCGCGCTCTAAGACGGCAAGGCGTTCTTCAGTTGATTGCGTATTAGAAGAGGGTTTAGACGGTTGAGCTTGAGATTTCTTGACCCATGCTCTAAGTGTTTCTGGGGTACATCCCAGTTTATCTGAAATCGATACTAGCGCAGCCCAAAGAGAAGGGTATTCATGCTGTTGTGTGGTAACAAGCCTAATTGCACGTTCACGAAATTCTGATGTATAGCGATTTGATTTTTTCATAGTTCCAGTTTCTCAAGTTATTGAGTCTCTGGCAAACACGGGGCGATTCAGTTTCGAATATGATTTTGATTCAGAGCTTTTAGGTAATGGTTTTAAATGGCAAGCAGAGATTGCTTACCATAAAAAAGAAAATGAAGCGGTATGGCACAATACAGCCATTACCCCAGTTGGCACAACGGCTGATGGTGAGCGTGTAATTAACGAAAGTATTTACACTGGTGATTTGCAAGATAACTTTGATATTGCAATGACTAACTCATCTGAAGATGGTCGTTCAGTAATCTTCTCAACTGCGCTTGCTAAAGAATGGGATAACGGTCTGTATATATCTACAAGCTATGCACACCAAGACATCACAGAAGCTTCATCAGGTTCATCTTCACAAGCACAAAGTAACTACCTTTACAACGTGACTAAAAATCGTAATGAAGATTTAGCACAACGTGGGTCTTATGAAGTTGAACATAGCTTTAAAATAAACGTCAGTTACCACACTGAGTTCTTTGCGGGCTACAACACTAAATTTGATGTTTATTTTGAGCGTCGTTCAGGCCGTCCGTTTAGCTATACAATGGGTATGCATAACGATGGTGACCTAGGTGATACTCGTGACTTTCATTCAAGCTCTGCATACTTAGCGTACATCCCTACAGGTGCTGATGATCCAAATGTAAATTGGGCTGAATCAGATATGTCTTGGGCTGAACTTGAAACATTACTTAACCGCGCAGGAATCTCTGAGCGCGGTGAAATTCTCGATCGTAATACTGGGACTCAGCCTTGGGTTACCACCATGGATATTAGCGTTAAACAAGAAATTCCTGGGTTTGCTAAAGGTCACAGTGGTGAAGTTTATTTCATGATTGATAACTTTGCTAACTTACTTAATAGTGATTGGGGTGTTGAAAAGCGTCTTGGCTATACAGAGCAAGCCCTTTATGATTTCACAGGCTTAGATGATGAAGGTCGTTATTTAATCGAAGCTAAGTACAACGGCTCTGACGTTCGTAACTATAGCGAAATTGATACTGCAGCATCTGCTTGGCAAGCTAAAATTGGTGTTAGCTACAGATTCTAAAGCTAATATAATGCTACCTATACTAAAAACCCGTTTTTAAACGGGTTTTTTTATAGCTGTAATTCCATTTTTCATTATATTGTCACAATTAATTATTAAAATTTCGCATAGTTCAATTAAAACTCGATAAATAAGTATTTTGTTCTAAACTATTTTTATTACAAAATTATATACATTGTAATTTTTTTGTAATGAAAAGACAGGTATAATTAACTTGTTTGGATAATCCAAATTAATACTAAAAAAACATAATACCTTACACGGGAAAAACATAATGAAAATTCAATTGCGCAAAACAACCCTTTCACTTGCTATTGCAGCTTGTGTTGGCGCTAGTGGTGCTGCTTTTGCAAATGAAACTGCATCATCTGTAAAAGGTCAAATCACAGGACCTAGTGGCAACCCTGCTACAGGCACCGAAATTACTATTATTCACTTACCATCAGGTTCAACGAAAACAACAACAGTAAATGAACAAGGTAACTTTTCTTCAAAAGGTTTACGCGTTGGTGGTCCTTATAAAATCATTGTAGACTCTGACAAGTACGAAGATACTCAACTTAATGATGTTTATCTAACACTTGGTCAAACCTACCCTGTAACTGTTGCACTTAGCGCACAGCAAATGGAGCAGATTGTAGTAAGTGGGGCTCCAATAAGTTCTCAATCAGGTAGCACAGGCCCTGCTTCTCACTTCACATTAGAAGATCTAGAAAGCAAGCCAGCTATAAATCGTGATATTAAAGATATTATCCGTGCCGACCCACGTATTTATATTGATGAAACCAATGCAGGTGCAATTAACTGTGGTGGTGGTAACCCGCGCTTTAACAGCTTAACTGTTGACGGTATGCGTATGAACGATAACTTCGGTTTGAATTCAAGCGGTTACCCAACAGAAAGAATGCCATTCTCTTTCGATTCTATTGCGCAAGTAGCGGTTGAACTTGCCCCATTTGACGTGCAATACGGCGGCTTTACTTCTTGTAACATTAACGCTGTAACCAAATCTGGCACAAATGAAATCACCGGTGGATTTTTCTACGACTATACAAATGACTCAATGTCTGGTGATTCAATTGAAGGCGCAAAACAAGACTTAGGTAATTACTCTGAAAAACGCTATGGCTTTAACGTAGGCCTACCGCTAATTGAAGATAAATTATTCTTATTCACTTCATATGAAAAGCTTGAAGGCGCAGAGATATTTAACTATACCCCTTTTGCGAATGGTCGTATTGATCAAGCAACTATTGACCAAGTGACGCAAATTGCGATTAATAATTACAACTATGACCCTGGTACTATGGTGCCAAGCATGCCAGTTGAAGATGAAAAAATCTTAGTGAAATTAGATTGGAACATCAATGAAGATCACCGTGCAAGTTTTGTTTATAATTATAATGATGGCTTTAGCCTATCTCAATCAGATGCCGACTCAAATGAGATTGCACTATCGAATCATTTTTATGAGCGTGGCGCTGAACTACAATCTTATGTGGCATCAGTTTATTCAGATTGGACAGATGACTTTTCAACTGAAGTACGAGTAGGTTATTCAAAATTAGATAACCGCCAAAACTCACTTGATACAGCATCAGGTTTTGGTGAGTTCAGAGTAGACACAGGTGACATTGATATTTATATGGGTCCAGATGACTCTCGCCAAGCAAACGTTCTTAATTATGATAATTTATCGCTAAAACTAGCGGGTACTTACTATCTAGAGGATCACGAAATATCATTTGGATATGAACGTGAAGAACTCGATGTTTTCAATTTATTTGTACAACATACTGAAGGTGAATACCGCTTTAGCTCAATTGAAGACTTTGAAAACGGGATTGCCAAAGTTTACTATGGTAATGCTGCCAGCCAAAACCCTAATGACGCTGCGGGCGAGTTCTCTTATGCATTAAATACCTTATATGCTCAAGACAAATATGAGTTAATCGACTACGATATTACGATCACCGCAGGTCTTCGTTACGATTGGTATACAAGTGATGATACTCCTACCTATAATCAAAATTTTGAAGACCGTTATCTTTATTCAAATAGTCAAAACCTTGATGGTGTAGATTTACTACAACCACGTTTAGGCATTAACTGGATTTACAACGATCAACTAGAATTACGCGGTGGTATCGGCTTATATTCAGGCGGTAACCCAAATGTATGGATATCAAACAGCTATTCAAATGATGGTGTACGTAACATCCAAGTAGACCAAAGTGACCTGCAAATCCTTGGCCCTGATGCTGTAGCCTTTAATGGCACAGGTCAGCCTGGATATGATATTCCACAAGATTTATTTGATGCTGTTGGTCAAGGTGGTGCAGATGCCGACGTAAATGTAACTGATCCTGACTTTGAAATTCCATCAGAATGGAAATTTTCTTTAGGTGGTACTTACATCACCGAAACAGATTATGTGTTTAATATTGATTACCTTTACACTGATAAGCAAGATTCAGCGATATTTAAAAATATTTCATATGATCAAACAGGTACTGCACCGGATGGACGTCCTATTTATAATGGAGGATCGGACTTCTTATTAACCAATGTTGAAGGTGATGATGCTTACTCGCACGTACTTTCTCTAGCAATGAATAAATCTTTTGATAACGGCATAGATTTAGCTCTGTCATATGCATACACAGTGTCAAAAGATGTTAGCCCAATGACCAGCTCGGTGGCATTTTCTAACTATCATTACGTTGCAGTATCTGACTCAGAAAACCCAGGTGTTGCTACATCAAATTACGAAATTCCACACCGTTTCACTATGTCACTAGGGTATAGCCATGAACTATTTGATGGTTATGAAACTAAGTTCAATTTATTTGGCCAAGCACAACAAACATCACCTTATTCTTACGGGTTTGATAATAGCACCTATGATCTGGGTTATAATGACGCTTCTCGACAGCTACTATATGTACCAACATTAGATGACTCAAAAGTAGTATATGGTGCTGATTTTGATCAAGCAGCCTTTAATGAATGGGTTGAAAGTGAAGGTCTAACACGCGGTAAAATTAACAGCCGTAACAGTATTGATGGTGACTGGTGGGTTACGTTTGACTTTAAAGTTGAGCAGGAGTTTATGGGCTTTGGCGATGGCCAAAAAGGCTCAGCTTACTTTGTTATCAAAAACATCGGTAACATGTTGAATGACGACTGGGGCGTTCTTAAAAGCGGTAGTTCATTACAAAGTGCCGTAACGACAGAAATTGTTAATGGTCAATATGTTTATACCAACTTTAATGACCCTGTAGGCGCAAGCGTAGATGTTAAGCCATCACTTTGGGAAATGCGTGTTGGTGTTAAATACACATTCTAATTTGCTAATCTAATTTAACAAATTTAAATAACTTTAAAGCCCATCATGTTGATGGGCTTTTTGTTTTACTCGTTTAATTTACCATTTAACTTATCTAAGCAACTAAGCAGTGTCTGATACTCAGTTTGATTTAAAACCGCTAGGATATGTTTCTCCCATTCTAGAGCCGCAGGCGCTAACTGCTGATACAAACTCATACCTTGTTCACTTAACTTTAATAGACTTGCTCGCTTGTCATTAGGGTCAACTAAACTAACTATATAGTGCTTTTCAATAAGGGCTTTAATTGCTCGTGATACTGTAGATTTATCCATCGCCGCTTGTTCGCACAGTGCCTTAGCATTACTTTGGCCAAATTGCGCTAAATTAAATAAAATTCGCCACTGTGGAATAGTTAAATTACTTTGCCGTTGATACACAGGTGCAAACTCTTCACTCATTTTGCTGGCTAACTTTGCCAACCTATAAGGTAAAAAAGTGTCTAAATCGAGTGCCATCTAATTGTTTATCCTTTTAATTTACAACGTAACCTTACTTGTCCATAAATATGTACAGTAAGTAAAAGTAGGATGTTTGAACTTACTCTCACTTGAGAGTATCTTACAGTAAAACACAAAGGAGTCGAGTGATGACCAGTGAATTAAAATACATGACCGGGTTTGGCAATGAGTTTGAAACCGAAGCACTACCTGGTGCATTACCTATCGGCCAATTCAGTCCGCAAAAAGTGAAATACGAGTTATACACAGAGCAATTTAGTACCACTGCTTTTACTGCGCCGCGGTCAGATAACCGTCGCTCGTGGATGTATCGTATTCGCCCGTCCGTTGTACAAGGAGATTATAGCCCTATTGATAACGGTTTAATTCGCACCGCACCAATCACTGAAATACCTACGCCACCAGCGATGCTTCGTTGGAACCCGGTAGATATTCCTACCGCACCAACAGACTTTATTGATGGTTTAGTGACGATAGCTGCCAATGGTAATGCAAATGGTCAAACTGGTATTGGTATTCACGTATATGTAGCTAACAAATCAATGAGCGAGCGTTATTTTTATAACGCCGATGGCGAAATGTTATTCGTGCCACAACTAGGCGAGTTATTAATTAAAACCGAATGCGGCAATCTCACGATTAAAGCGGGTGAAATTGCGGTGATCCCACGCGGCCTTAAATTTCAGGTGATATTGCTTACCAAGAACACCAGAGGGTATATTTGTGAAAACTATGGCCATAATTTTGTACTGCCTGAACGCGGCCCTGTCGGTGCTAACGGCTACGCTAACGACCGTGACTTTCAATACCCTGTAGCTGCTTTTGAAGATAAACAAGGTAAGTTTGAACTAGTTACTAAATTTAACGGTAATATGTTTCGTTGTGATATTAGCCACTCCCCGCTTGATGTAGTCGCTTGGACAGGCAATAGCGCGCCCTATAAGTATAACTTATCCCGCTTTAATGTAATGAATACCGTAAGCTTTGATCACCCTGATCCATCTATTTTTACCGTATTGACTTCCCCGTCGAGTACAGAAGGTGTCGCTAATATTGATTTTGTTATTTTCCCACCGCGCTGGATGGTGGCTGACAACACCTTCCGCCCACCTTATTATCATCGCAATGTTATGAGTGAGTTTATGGGCTTAATTAAAGGGGTGTACGACGCCAAAGAACACGGCTTTGTACCTGGCGGTATGAGCTTGCATAATTGTATGTCCCCACATGGACCTGAGGCTGATGTATTTGAAAAAGCCTCAAATGCAGAACTTCAGCCACAACGGTATGACAACACCTTAGCCTTTATGTTTGAGTCTCGTTATATTATTTCACCAACTAAATACGCCCTAGAAGGCAAAGAGCGCCAACCTAACTACACCGATTGCTGGCGCACTATTAAAAAACATTTTACTGAGGATTTAACATGAAGCTTTATACTTATTTTCGCTCATCAGCCGCTTACCGCGTTCGTATCGCACTTAATTTAAAAGCTATTGAGCATGAGTTAATCACAGTAAACTTATTAAAATCAGAGCATCAGAGTGAGCAGTACTTAACTAAGAATCTACATGGTTTATTGCCTACTATCGAAACAGAGCAAGGTATGCTAGCCCAATCAATGGCTATCTTAGAATATCTTGAAGAGGCGTACCCAGATACACCATTACTAGTTGGAAGCGCATGGCAAAAGGCACACATTCGTAGCTTTTGTCATGCCATTGCTTGTGATATCCACCCGGTTGATAACCTGCGAGTACTAAAGTATTTAAGTAATGAGCTCGCTGTTGGTGATGAAGCTAAAAATACGTGGTATCGCCATTGGGTTGAACTGGGGTTCGAAAAGCTAGAACAACAAATTGATGCAAAGAACACTTATTGTTTTGGTGATACAATAACCCTTGCTGATGTTTGTTTAGCGCCACAAGTATTTAACGCTTATCGTTTTAAGGTTGATATGACAGCTTACCCTAAAATAGCAGCCATCTATGAACGTTGTAATAAATTAGCTGCATTTAGTGATGCCGCACCACAAAACCAGCCAGATGCGACATAATTTATTAACGACCCAGTGCGCTGTGCAGTACACTGATATGTTCAATTAAATCTAAGCCCAGATCAGTTAAATAGCCGCCATCTGGGCTATCTATAATGCCTTTATCGAATAACCTCTGTGCAGCATTTTTTAAACTTTCATCAGCATCTGCGTGCAACTTAATACCTTGCATTTTACCGCTACGAGGAAATTTAGCTAACAGTGTAAATTCGTCAATCATAGTTTGCTTAAATTGCATGTGTTCACCTTGCTTTTAGAAAAACTTTAAAAATTATTTATTTTGTTAATTTTTTACCAAATCAGTCTAAAGCCCAAAACAACTGATTTTAATACATTTAATTGCAATTGAGCCTAGTATTTTTTGGTTACTCGGGTATAAGCTTAGTGTAGTTATTTTTTAATGCAAAGGCTTAACATGCGGAATTTAATAATTTTAGGCGTTTGTTTTTCAGGCTTAATTTACTCATCTAATAGTTTTAGCAATAATCAAAGATCCACTCTCTATTCAGATGCCAGTAACAAGCTTACTAACTAGAACGTTTGTTGGTATGAAGATAAGCGTTACAGTCAAGACGCGATTATTTTAATGGCAGATGCACAAATTATTTGTAGTGCAAAAAATCTTAATCATAATAAAAGTGAGCTAAGTTGGCCTATGTTAAGCGAGCAAGGTGAGATTATTTACCCAAAGGCGGCCAAAACTATTCGGGTTAACTGATTGGTATCAATATCTAGTTAGGCTACAATAACGACGTCTTTTATAACGTTACAGTGAATTATGAACCAGCAACCAAACAACCCGTTACATGGGGTAAAACTTGAAACCATTTTAGTTGAACTTGAACATAAGCTTGGCTGGACAACAATGGGAAAAGAAGTCGACATTCGCTGTTTCACTCACGACCCGAGCGTAAAGTCGAGCCTTAAGTTTCTGCGTAAAACCCCCTGGGCTCGCGATAAAGTAGAGCAGCTTTACTTAAATACGTTTCATACCGACCCAGAACCAAATGGCTTTGTTTGGCCTAGTATAAAAAAGTAGTTAGCTGCAGTTTGCCTGCTAAAATTTAGATTACTTCAGCACTAACTACATTAAGCGATGCTGGTACGATTTCAATTATCAGCTTTTCAGTTTCTCTTGTCTCGCCATCAAGTACATATTTAATAGGCTCCTCGGCGGTTATCTCGACTTTTTTAGCGTTGGTGTGATGTGAGTTTATCGCTAAATGTGTTTGCGTCATGCTGCTAAAGACAAGCTCAGCAATACTTAATGGATTAGTTGAGGCGTCTTTCCCTGGCGTTAACCAATTTACATCAAGTAAACCATCATTATGATCTGGCTGTCCGCCGCCTTGCGCTAATAAGGTGGTAAACGGGGCTGCATTAGCAACGATCAGGCTATTTGTATGAATTTCTTGAGGCTCAGCATCATCAAGTTTGACCATAAAACTTCGCGCTTTTCTCTCACCTAATGCCTGCCAAAACCCTTGCAAATAAGCAAATTGACCAGAAGTATTTTTAGCCTCTCGATCAGCTTTTTCAATCATTTGTTGCTCAAAGCCTATGCCCGCTAATAATAACATCAAATCGTCATTACAATACGCAGTATCAATGCGATTAGATTGTCCATCAATAATTAATTCACAAGCTTGCTCAACTGGAATAATTTTAGAGCTAAGACCCATTAAAACATGTGCCAATGCATTGGCGGTACCAAATGGGATGATACCCAATTTGCAGTTGGTGTTTACCACTACACTTGCCACCTCAGCAACCGTGCCGTCACCACCACAAGCAATGATCATATCAGGGTTTTCTTTCATCGCTTCTTTAGCAAGCGCAATCCCACTGCGCTCAGGCGTTGTGAGCATCACTTTTAGATTATAATAAGCCGATAAGCGCGCGATAATTAAATGTTCTTTTTGTTCCCACATTCTAGTCCCAGACACTGGGTTGACAATTAAGTAAGCCTTATTTTTAATCAATAACTCGCCCTTTTTATGGCGTCTTAATAAGTGCCCTAATTGACGCTTATTTAAGTTTGCAGTTTCACGGGTTTCTTTTATTTGTGCTAATACTTGGTGTGCATCTGCATCTTTATTTTTGCTTAACAAATAAGCAGCCATTACAAACACCGAGCGACCTCGCCCAAGCGCACAATGCACAATAACCCGGCGATCTTTTTTTACATGATGATCAATCCAGTTAATTGCTTGATTTAACTGAGATCGAGTAGGTACGCTGTGATCTAATACCGGAATATTCAAGTAATTAATATTCTCTTGAGTAGATGTCCATTCAAGTCCATCAAACTCACAGGTTACATCTAGAATAGCGGTGATCCCTTCTTCTTTAATTGTTTCTATATCTGATGGGAATAATCGACAGGCTAAAAATAAATGTTCGTTAATTTGTTGCAATGGCGGCACTTTGTCATGCTTACGCGACCAAGCATTATAAAGTTGCGCCCCTAATAAAAAAGGCACAAATGCCCAGCGTATATAAAAAGGAATAACTCCATTTTCACGTTTGCGAAAAATTTTCGCGATATCAAAAATGTATGCACCGCCCACAAGAGTTAACGATAAAGCAGTCCAATAAAAAAATAAGGAAAAATGAATTGATTGCACCTGTAAACCCGCAATCAAAAGTAAAAAAGCAAAGCTTAAATAGCTTACCGCAGCCCACATAGCCACTCCTTGTTATAATTTATTCGATTCAAACACAGTTTTATTAGCTTTAAGTATAGCTATTGCAATAAATACACCAATCATTATAAGCGTAGAAAACAACTAAAAAACTGTTTTTTAATAAAAATTAAAATAAAAATACCCTCTATGAAATAAATTTTAAGTCGTTGGGAGTTATTTACACTTATATATAGCAATTTTACCTAGTTTATCAAAGTTACAACTAATTACTTTTTATAATAACTAAATTAGTCACTTGCTAAGTAGTATAAAACTGCTAATCTTTTCACGGAAAAGAATTATTTATGCAAAGGTTTTCCATAATTTACTTACTTTATTTGCATCCAAATTAAGCCCTCGCACGTTTATTAACTAAGAAGAAAAAAGGAACTCTATGGACACTGATGAATTATTGCCTTTGCTAAGCGCGACAGCACAAGGCGACAAACGCGCTTTTGCGAAGCTATATGAGACAACCAGCGGTAAGTTATTTGCCATTAGTTTGAAAATGCTTACCAACAGAGCTCACGCTGAAGAAGCTTTGCAGGACGCATTTGTTAAAATATGGCATAACGCATCGGAGTATCAAGTTAATAAAGGCACCGTTATTTCATGGATGATCAGTATTGTTCGCTATCGTAGTTTAGACTCCTTACGTTATCATAAAGTACGCAAAGAGCAGTCTTTAGATGACGACGATCATGCGTATTCAGATACTCACGAATCACCTTTAGATATTGATTACGAAGATAAAAGCAAACTCGTAGATTGCATAGAGCAACTAGATGAACAGCAAAAACAAGCGATCCACTTAGCTTATTATAAAGGACTTACCCATAATGAGTTAGTTGATCATATTGAAACCCCGCTTGGCACAGTAAAAAGCTGGATCAGACGAGGCCTTCAACAGTTGCAGAGGTGCTTAGCATTATGAATTATGATAATCAACAACTTATCGATATGCTGGCCGCAGAGTATGTATTGGGGACTCTTAAAGGCTCAGCTAGAAAACGTTTTCAGCGCTTAATGCTTTCATCTACCCGTGTTCGCGAAGCAACTTGGGTATGGGAACAGCATTTAAATAATCTTGCCCGTTCGATTAAATCGGTACCACCTGACAACCACGTTTGGGATACTATTTCTCGTCGTATAAGCCATCAAGCAATACATGAACCGAATGTTATTACACCTAAAGCAAGTATTTGGCGAGTGTGGTCATTAATTGCAACAGCAGCCAGCATTATATTGGCCTTAATTATTTGGCAACCACAAGCCCCTATACAAGAGGCCAGTGGTCCTATAGCCCTATTTAAAGACGAAACTGAACAATCCTTATGGTTTATTAATGTTGATGAAAAGCAACTAACGGTGCGTGCTACTCAACAGCTAGTTGCTCGTAACGATAAGGATTATCAGCTCTGGATGATTTTAAAGGGCCAAGAGACGCCTATATCATTAGGTATTTTACCTAAAGATGGAGTTATTGAACTTAATAAGCACAGTCGTTTTAACGCACAAAGTATCGCATTGCTTGCGGTTAGTTTAGAGCCATTAGGTGGTTCACCCAATGGGTTACCTACCGAAGTACTTTACACCACAGAGCTGGTTATTCTATAAACCTAATAAAAAAGCCAATAATAATTTTGGCTTTTTTTATCCTAAATTCGGATAATAAGTGCAATTTCTCAGATTAGATGGCCAGCTGTTATAATTCGGCCATTTTCTCGCCAAAGGAAATTGCTTTAATGAAATATAAACAGCTGACACAAGAAGAAAGATACCAGATTTACGCGTTAATAAAAGCAGGAAATAACCAAAAGCAGATAGCTGAAGAACTAACTCGTTCACCGTCATCTATTTCTAGAGAGCTAAAACGCAATAAAGGACTTAAAGGCTATCGGCCTAACCAAGCCAATAACTTTGCTGAACAAAGACGTAAGTCATCTTTCAAAGCAAGTAAGTTAACAGAGGACGTCACTCACTGGATTAATAAATTGTTGCATGACGGACTTTCCCCTGAGCAAGTGGCAGGCCGCTTAGCTTTAGAGAAACAGGTCGTTTTACATCATGAAACAATTTATCAATATATTTACAGAGACAAGGCTCGTGGTGGCAAGCTACATAAGACACTCACTCGTGCATGTAAAAAGTATAAAAAACGCTATGGAAGCTATGATAAACGTGGACAGATAGTTAATCGAGTCAGCATTGATGAACGCCCAAGTATTGTGGATTCAAAGTCTAGGATTGGTGATTGGGAGGGCGATACAGTGATAGGTAAAGGGCGTAAAAATGCGCTTGTCACAATGGTTGAACGTAAAACGTTATATACAGTCGTTCACAGAATTGAAAGCAAGCATGCGAAAATAACAGCCGATGCGCTGATCACGTGTATGACACCATATAAAGGTAAGGTTATTACCGTGACGTTAGATAATGGAAAAGAGTTTGCTCACCATGAGCATGTTGCACAAAAATTAGAAGCTGATGTGTATTTCGCTCATCCCTATTCATCATGGGAGCGGGGCATAAATGAGAATACCAACGGCTTACTTAGACGCTTCTTCCCCAAGGGAACTGACTTTATGGCGCTAAGTGAAGCAGAGATACAGGCGGCAGTTGATAAGCTCAACCATCGGCCAAGAAAAACAAGAGGGTATAAAACCCCTCATGAATTATTTACGGGGCAATCAGAAGTTCTGGTGGCTGCATAATGATTGCACTTAATACTTGAATTCAAGTATTTAACAAAATCAAAGGGAAAAATTAATATAAGTAAGGGCTACAAATTAATTTACTTTTTTATTATTTTTTTTGCATCCAATTAACATGTTAAGGCGTATTTAATAGTGACTTCAATCAAAACTAAAGGACCAAGTCATGAAAGCTCTAACTCCGTCAATATTAGCAGTTATAGTATGCAGTACCTTTGTTAGTGTTCCTAGTGTGGCATCAAGCCATCGTGAAGCACCAAATATTAGCCGCTTTCCAACTCTAGACTCTACCGACTTTTATGCATTTAATAGTTACGAAGAAGGCCGTGGTGATTATGTCACACTAATAGCCAACTACATTCCACTTCAAGGTGGTTATGGTGGACCTAATTACTTTGCAATGGACCCAGATGCAACTTATAGCATTCACATCGACAATGATGGGGACGCCGTTGAAGATATTACTTTTGCGTTTAACTTTAAAAGTATGCTGCCTAACGACAACGAAGGCGTAGCCTTAACCGTTGGACCTGAAGATAATCAACGTACTGTTGCTGTACCACTAAAAAATATCGGTGGCGTTGCTGCAGGTGATGACTCAGCGGTCAACTTTAGCGAATCATATACTATGAGTATGATCACCGGGCCTATGCGCACAGGTAATAAAGCCGCGCTTACAAATAGCACTACAAGTACTAACGACTTTGGTAAACCACTTGACTATATCGGTGATAAAACATTTAGTTCAATGCAAGGATACAAAAGCTACGCAGACCAATTTGTTTACAATGTTAGTATTCCAGGCTGTGAAGGAATGGCAAAAGTGTTTGTTGGTCAACGTAAAGACCCATTTGTAGTAAACCTTGGAAAAACCTTTGATTTAGTAAATTATGTACCTGTTGAAGGCGATAGTGCCCCAGGTGCTGGTGATGGAGGTGGTTTTCCAGGGGGCATTACACAAGACTCTGAAAATGATGATCTAGCTGATAAAAACGTAACTGCGATAGCAGTTGAAGTACCTAAAACCTGTGTAACAGGTGAAGGGAATGGCACTATTGGTACATGGACAACAGCAAGTCTTCCACAGGCTCGTATTTTAAACCCAAATGCTAAGTTTGCTAAAAATGCGGTTAATGGTGGAGCGCTTACCCAAGTATCGCGTTTAGGTAATCCACTAGTAAATGAATTAGTTATCGGCTTAAAAGATAAAGATACCTTTTCAAGCTCACACCCTAAAGATGATGGTCAATTTATTGATTACGTAACTCATCCTTCACTTCCTGAATTATTAAATATTTTATTTAAAGATGCAGTGAATTCGACACTAGGTGCAAACATTGAAACACTAGCGCCCACTAACTTCCCACGTAATGACTTAGTTACTGCGTTTTTAACGGGATTCGAAGGAGTAAACCAATTAGCGACAGTAACGGGTGCTGAAATGCTACGTTTAAACACTGGTATTGCCGCTAAATCGCAGTCTGAGCAATCAGCATTTGGTGTTGCTGGTGATGACTTAGCTGGTTTCCCAAATGGTCGTCGTCCTGGTGATGACGTAGTTGATATTGCCCTGCGTGTAGTGATGGGTCGTTTATGTTATCCAGTGCCAGTAAATGGAACTGATACAGACCTTGGTCTATGTACTACTGATGACGCAAGCGTTGGTAATGTACCATTTACAGATGGCGCCCCTATTGATGCAAGCATGATGGATGTTAGCTTTCCATATCTTGCAACACCACTTGCAGGGTCTAAATAAGGAGCATAACAATGCGTAATTTTAAATTATCACATTATGCCATTCTCCTTGCAGCATTAGCATTAACAGCTTGTAGCGATGATGACAAAAAAAATGCAACACCAACAGCAACTGATGCAATGGTAACCACCCAAACAGAAGTCGCTATTACTGACATGCTTGACGGCTCTGATCCCGATGGCGATGACCTTACTTACTCACTCGCAACTGAGCCAATGTTAGGTATGGTTGTTGTTAACACTGACGGTAGTTATACCTACACGCCTAATGCAGAAGCAACAGGCACAGACAGCTTTAAGTTTGCAGTAAGTGATGGTGTAAACCCCCAAGTAACCGCCATGGTTAATATCACAATCGAAGCACTTCAAGTTGACTTTGCTGAATTTGGGCGCGCTGCATTTAATCAGCAAGCAACCGATGAACCATTGAGTATCAATGGTCGAGCATTTACTAACACCGATAACACAGGTGACTTTGATGGTTTGCTGAACGGTAATTAGGACTTAACTAATTCTTATATTTTAGGATATTAGCTTAGTGGGCCATGGATGGCTTTTTAAAAAGGATCTCACTAAATGTATTATAAATGTCTTTATTTTAGCAGTTTATTACTTTGTCATTCAGTATTAGCTGCCCCTACGACCCCGAAAGATAACGATATTATCGCCACATCAATGAATATACAAACAGCCCAGTTATCTGTTTCAGAACTTCATCAACTCGTAATAGCAAGCCAATATGTAGGTCAAACAGAAGTTCGCCAAGGCTTATTAAAAAACCAACTAAAAAAACTTTTTTCGCAATCTCCTTCGCCTCAAACTGGCTATCTTTACGCGCGAGTACTACAACGTGAGCACCAATTTGATGAAGCGCTAAGAATTACTGAGTCTGTACTTAATATGGATGATAGCCATATTAATACCCGCCTTTTACGAGCCAATATCTTAATGGTTAAAGGTGAATTTAACAAAGCAAAAAAACAGTGCTTAACACTTTTAGGAATAGCCGCAACAGAAATCGTGACCATCTGCACAACAGATGTGCTCAGCCAAAATGGTCAACTTGCACAAAGCTATCAAAGCCTAAAAAACAGTATTCCAATCAGTAAGCAAACATTAAATAGCCAACACCTGCTGGCAGAAATGGCTTTTAGGCTTAACAAGCCAAGCCAAGCACTATCACATATAAATAACGTTGAGTTAAATCAAGCCCCTGTTAGTTTGGTTGTTTTATGGGCTGATATTCAATTAGCTTTAGGCGCTGAGCAACTTATTTTAAGCACCCTCCCCAAATTAACGAACGATCCACTGAATTTAGAAGATGCGTTATTACTACGTTTAGCCATAGCGGAGAAAAATATTACCGATAAAAACGAATGGCAACAACGTATGTCCAAGCGTGTTGAACTTAGAGAATTACGCCAAGATACTTTCCACGCCAGCGACTTAGCTTTATATTATTTAAGTATTGATAAACAAACAGAAAAAGCACTTTATTGGGCAAACATAAACTGGCAACAAGCTAAACTCGATGCCGACAAACAACTACTAAGCCAAGCTAAAGAGGCATCACTATGAAAATACTCAAAGCCCTTATTGGCTGCAGCTTATTTTTTTGCTCCTTTGCCCAAGCCCACCAGCTAAGCACTGCTTACCTTACTTTAAATAGTTCAGATCAACAGCAATTCAATGGGGCATGGCAAGTTCCCGTTACTGACTTAGAACAAACGATAGCATTTGATTTAAATCAAGATGGGCAAATAGCATGGTACGAAATCAAAGCCAAAGGCATTGCAATTAACGAATATATACAAAGCCATATTAGCGCAGATATAAGCGGTGAAAGCTGCCCTTTAAAAAGCAGTAAAGCTATACAACTTGATAGCCACTTCAACCAACCTTATTTAGTGCTACCCATAAGCATAGATTGCCCAAATGAAGGCGCGCTGAGTCTTAATTACACCGTACTTTTTGACGTTGATGCTAATCATAAAGTTATTGTTACAGTGGATGATCAAACCCGCGTAATAAGTGCCACAAAAACCCAGCAAGTTTTTGATTTTACAACCTCAAGCTACCTTGAAACCTTTAACCAATATGTTTATCAAGGAGTTCTGCACATTTGGCTAGGTCTTGATCATATTTTATTTTTAATTGCCTTATTACTAACGTGTGTATTAATGCGTAAAAACAAAAAGTGGCAGGGTATTGATTCTAAAGTAGCTATTTTCAAACACACAGCATGGATTATCACCGCTTTTACCCTTGCCCACTCCATCACCTTAACAGCAACTGCAATGGATTTAGTTTCACCTAATAGCCGTTGGGTAGAGTTGGGTATTGCTATCTCGGTGTTGTTTGCAGCGCTTAATAATATTTGGCCGCTGATTGTACGTCTAGGCTGGGTAACCTTTGCCTTTGGTTTATTGCATGGTATGGGTTTTGCGAGCGTACTCGGCGAACTGGGTTTATCAAGTGATTACCAATTACTCAGTGTATTAGCGTTTAATTTAGGAGTGGAAATAGGCCAGCTGGCTATTTTAGTTGCTGCTCTGCCAATACTTATCCTAGCAAGAAACCATAACTGGTATCAAAAATGGGTGATGCCAGCGGGTTCAATAGTTATCGCGCTTATAGCAATAAAGTGGTCTATAGAGCGCATTTGATAGTTAAATATAGGTTACTCAAACGGCGTTAGTAGCGCTTCCATTGCTGGACGAAGTGCTATTAACAATGTTTTTTTATCAATATTAGAGTTAAGTATTTTTCGTAATACCAACCCTCCCATTAATGCAAACATCACTTCTATACGGCTGTTAATTTCAGCCGTATTTGCAGCTTTTATTGAGCTGCGCTCACCGATGAGTAAACTGCGCATTTTTTCTCGTGCATGCGTATCAGATTCACGCAGTAAAATTGCTACCTTTTCATTGCGAGCAGCTTCAGCTAGCATTTCTAAGTCAAGTCTTCCTTGATTCATATCAGTATGGCGCTCAACACCATGATCTAAACCATCTAATAACACAGACACTAAATCACCGGGCTGACTTTCAAACTGCTGAAAGATTGAAAACATTTCTTCCATATCACGTTCAATGATCGATTCAATAATTGCTTCTTTACTGGCAAAGTAATTATAAATATGACCCGCGCTCATACCTGCCGTTTTTGATATTTCTGCCATACCAGCCCCATGATAGCCTTTGCGTTTAAAGCAATTAGCAGCAGCACAAAGCACTTGTTCTCGTCGTGCTTGTGCTAACGTGGGATCTGTTTGTCTTTTAGCTTTTTCTGTCATATTTTCTTCATGTTTTTTCAAGGTAATCTCGAAAAGCGTAGCGCTTAACTTAATGTTTTATAAACATTAAGTTATCACTAGGGGCTGTTGATCTTTGTAGTACATATATCAATCAGCCCACATTGGTAGCCACATCATAGTAAATGCTAAAGCGAGCATTGAATGATAATTTCGTTCAAGCTTTTCATACCGCGTGGCTATCCCTCTATATTGCTTAATACGGCCAAATGCATTCTCAACCAAGTGCCGATATTTGTACATGCACCAGTCAATATCTTCATTGCCTACTAAACTGTTGCCCTTACGTGGAATAACGGGTGTAGCGTTATTATCACGAACAAACGCTCTCAGTTTTTCACTGTCGTAGCCTTTATCTGCGACAACCATATTACTTGTTGGGCAATTAGCTACGAGTGACTCTGCATGGACGATATCATGCGTATTCCCACAGGATAATTCATAATAAACAGGCAACCCTCCGCTATCGACTGCAAGATGAATTTTCGTAGAATTTCCACCTCGGCTCTTTCCAATTGATTCATTGTCAGCAGTTCTTGCACCGCAACTATGTTGATGAGCCCTGACAATACTGCCATCAATGAAGACCCAATCCATGTCCGCATCACGAGATAATGCGCGAAACAGTTCATTCAAAATCCCTTTTTTGGACCATAAATTAAACCGTCTGTAGATAGCACTCCAACGGCCAAAATCAGAAGGTAAATCTCGCCATGGAATACCTGTGCGCATCTTATACAGTATGCCTTCGAGCGT
>NZ_JBQSXI010000003.1:0-159360 GCF_052378035.1 Pseudoalteromonas sp. AOP31-A2-14
AGAACAACAGCAACAGCTTATATGAATGCCGTTATTAAGTTTTATTCATTTCACCTAAGACAAGGTTACAGGTTTAACAACCCTCCTTTTGACCATGAGATAATCAACATTAACTTTCAGACAAGTGGCACGAACATGAAAGGCTACATGTCAAAGGCGGTTCATACAACAGATTTACGCTTGAATTTCCCTCGTTCCAAACGAAATTCAGGCGGCGCAATTCCATCATCAAGAAAAGATATTAGACCTCTTACCAATACAGAATGGAAGGAGGTTGAAAATATTTTGCTTAACACTAAAACAGTTATCAAAAATGTTTCAGGACATCTCAAACCATCTAAATTAGCAATTGAATACTCGCTATTCTTCTTGGTTTCACGATTTACTGGATTGCGAAGAGAAGAAGTCGCAAGTTTGCATCAAGGTCAAATTATCAAGCCCGATCACCGTAAGCCTATTCTACGGCTTGGAGTCGGTGAGCAATATGGGTCGCTAACAAAAACTCGCGACGGGAATAACAAAACTCGAAAAACGATCATTCCTGCAAGCACTATGCAAATGATATATGACTACACCAGAACTGATCGCTATCTGAAGCGACTAAAGAAATTTAAAGAGCTTTGCAAGTCGAAAAGAGAAGCTGGTGACGTTGCATTCTTCAATGTCGAGGATGGTGTTGATGAGAGCAAGGATTACATATTTATAAGCTCTACAGGTAAGCCATTCTTCACTAAGTTAAATGATTTAAACGCTAGATGGGGAGAGATCCGAGCTACTGTTAAAGTTAAGACAGGCAGAACACTAGAGGCAACAATTCATAACTTAAGAGCCACTTTCGCTGTCGCTCTGTTTAGAGCGTTACTGCGAAAAACGACACCAGATATGGCTTTAGCTCAAGTATCGGCTTTGCTTGGACACGATGATGAGAGTACGACCCTTTTATATCTAAAAATAGCCCAAGATGAGCCTACAGGGGATGAAATTTACGAAGACATCTTAGATTTTATAGGAGTTTTTGATGATATTTCTACAAGTGAAGTTCAGCTTACTCACAAGGAAAGGGTAAATGAAAGTTAAAAGCAAAAGAAAGGCGGTCCTTCCCACTGAGAGTGTAATAAAACCTCCAGCATCAGTATATCAATTACGTGTTGAAGATATATCTTTATCCGCAGGGAAGCACAAGAATGTTCATTTTAAACGTTTAAGATATTTTGGTTGTCCAGTTCTAAAAAGGGGTACTAATAACTTCCCTGACGGTACTTTGTTACGCAATATGAATCGTGACCAATTTATTCGAGAAATGTACTGCTTATTAGCTCCCAATTTCGATGCTACTAGAAGCATCACATTCAGCGTCATATTGAAGTACCTTGCGTGGTTAGACTCAAAAGGTCATGCCATTTCAGATGGTGAGTATTTCAATGAAAACCTCATAAAAGAATACATGAATCAATGGGGTAACTGGTACAAAGAAGGAAAATATACGCAAGGGTCTTGGAGAGTAGTTACTTCATCTTTTAGATGGATATTTGAACAAAAAGGAATACTGGATACAGCAAAGGCACTTCCATTATTGAAAGGATCTAGAAAAAACACAAAAGGTCAAAAAGCTCTCAGTTTAGAAGGTGAGCTTAAGCCTGTTGCTAAGCAAATGCTAATAGCCTTTTATGTTCTGGCTGAACACTTTCAAAATGGCACGCGCCCTATGGTCCACCCTTTGTATGACGAAACACTTTTTAACGCAGAGATGTGCCGCAGACACGAAGAAAAGGTTGTACATAAAAGGATGTCGTTTACAAAGTCTGTCGCTCGCGGGGACTGGGTAAACCAAATGACGAAACTTGCTCTGATGCTTTGCTACATGTGGACAGGAATGAATACTAGCCCTTTAATGTATATGAAAAGGAAAGATATCAAGTATAAGTCAGTGGGGGGTGGTCAATATATATTAGAGAGCGTTAAAGGAAGAGCTGGACATCAAGAGCAAGACAATTCACTTGGATTCAGCAAGTATGCCAAGTCATTTTTAGATAAATGGTATGCCATTTCAGGCGATATTACTTCTCACGAACCTGAAGCATTTTTGTTTCCATACAGATCGGTAAGCGGAGAAGCTTTGTCTTTTGCGGATATTAGTGACTCACCGCAAAAATCAATCAATAAGCTTTTAAAGCTTTTGGGATTGGTGGAGATAAGCCCCTCTTCAATGCGAAAAACCAAACTAGATGCTTTGATGAAGGCTACTGATAGTGTTTTCTTAGTAGCTATGTCGGCTAATAACAGTATAGAAACGATAGGAAGAAGCTATTCAACAGGTGTGGAAGGCGATCATGAAAATAACCTGGGAGCATCTATTGAAGCGAAGTTCAACATTGCAAAAGGAAAAGACATTAAGGCTGCTACAGAAGAGGCCAAATTCAAGTATGGTGACATCTTAAGTGACTATGAATATCAGGAACTACGAAAAGGTGAAGAACGCTCTCATGAGGCTAGGACACCATTAGGGGTAAGGTGCAATGATTCTACAAAGGGTGCACTTCGTTTAATTGAAAAATCACTTGCAAAGGCTGGTGTAGCAACAGACAGCATTGAGCCTGCTTGTACTGATTTTTTAGGTTGCTTCGAATGTGAACAACACGCTCTTGTGTCCGACGTTCAAGATATTTGGCTCATGCTCTCATTTAGAGATACGTTACAAGAGATGCAGCAATTGCCGTCGATTAATTCATTTCCAGACGGTAAATACAACACGCTATACCAAACAGTAAATGGGATACTTCAGCGTTTCGAGGAAAAGTCCAAAGAGAATTTTAAGCAAGCGTTGGAGAAACATAAGACTGAGGTACATCCATTATATTCCAGCGTATATAGCTTAAATGATCTATTGGAGGTGTTTGCATAATGTCCAGTTTAGTTAGGGCTAAGCCATACATCAACAACACTGTCGTTTCGCGTACATCTGAAGGTGAGACGTTATCATTAATATATGATGAATCATGGGACTTATCTGGCTCAGAAGCTAAAGCCGTTGGTAAAAACGCTGTGGTTTCGTTTTCAAAAGTTGAAAAACAATATCGTAGGCATATCCAAGATGCGCTGTTCTCCATATATGAGTTTCTGAGGGAGCAAGAATCTGCACCTCCGACTGCTAGCCAATTGAATGCGTGGAGAAGAGGGTTGGAAAAAATAGCTCAGTGCCTTTCGGGTTGTAACTGGAACAGCCTTAGTGATGATGTTGTTTATAGAATGTTTAAAAGGAAGGTGTCTGCTTCTAATTTCAACGATATATCCATAAGAGGGATGCTCACGGCTTTCAATATATTGTATCAAGCTAACCTCATCGGTAGGAGGTTTAGTGGTGATGAATTATTGGCATTATCAAAGGGGCGTATAACCAAACAAAGTATTGCCATTCCAATTGATATGTACTATGCGATCATTGCTGATGCAATTAATGTTGTTGAAAAATACCACGTACTCCGACACGGGATCTCAAAGTTAGTATCACAAGTAATCCAGATATCTGATGATGTTAAGTCGCAGTGTGACTTTAGCAATAACTCTCTGACTAAAGAGCAAAATGATAAAGCGGTAGATCATCAGATAAGGAAAAGGCTAAAGAATATCGATCATCAGATCCCTGATTTTAATATCACTTTAAATGGTTCAGAGCTTGGCAAAATACAATCAGTGTGCTTGATTGTCACATTGGCCTTTAGTGGTGGGCGTATAGGTGAGGTGCTAAGTTTTAACCCTTCTCGTTACAGCACCAAGCAGGTAGGCAAGCACAAGTTAATCTCGATTGTATCGGGTGAAACATCAAAAGGTGAAGACGGAATACCCAGAACCGTAACATGGCAAACACACCCTATTGTTAAAGATGCACTTGAGCTTGCATTCGATATGACTGAAAGCTTAAGAGATCATTATAAAACGCTCATTGATGAGAAAATTAATAGTGGTGCCTATAGAGAGGATGAACACGCTAAAGCATCAAAAGAACTAAATTCAGCTTTTATTATTTTACGTCATAATACCACGTCAGCGGCTTCGTTTGTGCAAGCAAATAGTCAAAGACTGCTGACCCAATATGCAGCTTCTCTTAAATTGACAGCTAGTAACGAAGATATCGAAGAGTTCAACCGACTTAACCCATCTCGTGAAGGAGAAATGACTTCAGGTGAGGGATTACCAAGGCTGACACCTCATGATTTTAGGCGAAGCTTTGCTGTCTTTTTCAAACGGTACGGATTCGGCTCAAGCACTGCAATAAAGTTTCAATACAAGCATCAAAACATCAATATGTCAGATTACTACGCTAATAACGCAGCTCTTCAAGCGATGGAAGAGTTGTTGCTTGATGCCGACCTTTTAGAATTACTCGAAGAGGAAGGTATTCATATGGGGGTTGACGCTTTTGATGAAATATACAATGAGACTGAACACCTCAGCGGCGGTGGCGGTGAGCGTATTGCTTTGGATAAATTTCAGAGGGTGAAGAATGGTCATCAAGTGTATATGTCTAGGACTGAAATAGAAGAATTGGTAAGAAACAAAACCATCGCCATTGTTAAGCTTCCTACAGGTGGATATTGCCTTAACCCAAGTTGCAGTCGTTTATGTGGTATTGGGCAATTCGCTGCGGAGAAGAAGCCTTGTGAGTTCCAAGTGAATACCGACAAAACTGCCAAAGAATTAAAACGTCAAAATAAGAGGTTGATACAGAGCTTTAGGGCAATGAACGAAGGTGATTCGATGATGCAGAGCATCCTTGTTGGAATAAAGCAGAAAATAAAGATCAATGAAGCTCTAATGAAAAATCACGATGTTGAGTTCATTGAATTTAAAGATAAAGTTCACGGTGTCATAGTAATCACAGAGGCAAACAATGGATAAGAAAGTAATTACAGAGGCGCGTTTGGAAGAGGCGCTAGAGCGGTTGTTGTCTGGATGCCCTATAAGAGTAAAACCAGAAGGCACCCTAACTTTAAACAAGGTTAACAAAGAGGCACGCCTTAGTCATAGCTATGTGCATAAATTCAAAGAATTCGTAGAGCGTGCGACTCCAAAAATAGATACTTTTAACAAAACTAAGAAACAAGCCATTGAAGGCATGGATTTGGGCGAAGCAGAACTAACAGAAGTCGAGAAGCTGAAAGCTGACTTAAAGCGAGAGAAAGCGCTAAAAGAAAAATATCGTTCAGAGCGAGATGATGCCAAGACAGCTCAGAAAGAAATGGAGGCTTTAAACGCCACGCTAATGTTTAGGTTGTACGAATTGCAGGAAGAACTAGGTAGAAAAAGACTGGTCAGTATTTCATAATAGGTGTGAATAACACTTCTTGATTCTCAACTATTTAACCAAAAATATGAGAAAAACACTCTACCCTATTAAGTAACTGTATTTAAAAAGGTTTCACAATATTTTGATATTCCTTTGTGTAACGGTGAACGTAAAAGCGATGCAAAAATTCAATGGCAGCATGGTAGCTGACAATGTGATGGCTCTGATAACTCAGCTTTCAAAATACAAGGCTGAGCTTGAAGGCAAGCTCTATCATGAAATTGGTCGATTTGAAAAATCGACTGGGATTTGCGCAGAATGCGGCCAGCACCATGTTTTAACATTGAACGATAGACATTTCATTTGTGTGGCTTGCGGAGCGCATCAAAATCGCGACCTTTCAGCGGCTAAAAGCATAGCGAACACAGGTGAGTTAGACTTAATAGCGGCTGGAATCGTCGCAAGGGTTAATCCCACTTCTTAGCGGAAAGCAGCTAATAAAATGAAAGTCTTCGAGCTATCGAAGTTTGCTGTTGGATCTGAGAAAAAAGAAGCAGCCTAGCATTCATAAGCTAGACTGTAGAAGCCCATTGATCGACACGTGGTGGCGTCTGTGGGTAGTTCACAATGTATATCCGTCTATAGGTAACGTTCTGACTTAATGAAATCAACTGTCCAAGTTAATTGATGCTAGATAATAAAGATAATTTAGAGATCATGTATTTACCTACTCCACAGTGTTTTTAAAGCTTAATCCCTTTTAATAGTAGCTTAATAGGGTAATTAGTCTTAATTGTTAACTATTTCACTAATGAGTTAGTAAAATATTGATCTAATTAACTCGTTAGATTCGACATTAACTTATTCACATATCCACAGTACCTATTAATTCTATTAAATCTATTAAAACTATAAGATCTATAAGAACTATAGGTGCCTGTAAGTTATTGTTATTGAAAGATAAAAATGCAATATCAGATCATATATTTGGTGTTTTGGATCATATATTTGGTGTTTTAGATCATATATTTGGTGCTTCGGATCATATATTTGGTGTTTAGATTACATATATTTGGTGTTTAGATTACATATATTTGGTGTTCTTTTTTAGAATAAGGTTCTGACGACATACACTATTTTTACAGTATATGTTTCATTGCTAGCATGCAAAATGATAGATTAAGCTCTTTTTTAATATATTTAACACAATTCTGAGGTTGAAAGTTTGTATTTGTGTATATGCGTAACATATTTTTGGTGTTGAGAGCTTGTATCTTTGTATGTACGTAACATATTTTTGGTGTTGAGGGATTATATTTTTGCATGTACTATTTTTGTAGGTATGCAACATATTTTTGGTGTTAGGGGTTATATCTTTGCATGTACGCAACATATTTTTGGTGTTGAGAGCTTGTACCTTTGTATGTACGTAACATATTCTTGGTGTTTTATTTATTTGTAGGGCTATATTCGTCGTATTTTATGGGAAGTTATTAAAAATAGGTCTACGTGAGCATATTTTATATGAGCTACATTACATATTTTTGGTGTTATTGAGAGCACATACCAAAAATATGTAATATGCTTTTTAATATGGAATATCTAAATTATCTATAGTCAGTTTATTCGCAATATCTATTTCTTCTTTGCTGGATGCTTGTTCTGCGCGGTTATTACGCCTTTCAATCAAGGTTGTAGCTATTTTATTAGATAGCTTCTCATTACCAGTGTAATTGTATGCAGAAAGTAACAGTTTAAGTTCTGCAGTTGATAATTTTTTACCATTGCCTTCAGACTTTAATTGCTGCCTTTTAAGCTCTAGCTTTTTAATAGTTGTAATAGCATCGCGTTCATTAAATTCCTCAATATTGCCTTTTGTTATCCAACTCATAAGGAATTTGATAGCTATGATTTTGTTGCCTTGTTTTTTTAATTCGTAGCCAACTTCACCATTAGCACTTTCATAAAATAATAGCTCTTTATTTGTTGTAGGATTGGCCTTGAGAATATCAATGCTGCTTCTAATGCATCTCTGCATAAAAACCCCATTATTTTTAAAAGATAATTTATCTGATTTTAAATTCCCTTTTTCATCATATAGACCAAATAAACCTTTTAGTTCATCAAGCTTAATCAAGTGCATTTCGTAGCCGGGCTCTTTAAACCTACTAAGTATTTCATAGAGTCGCTTTGCGTATTCCTGTTTTATGCATAAAAAGCTTGTGGTATTGATCAGCGCAAATCCTTGCTTATACTCTATAAACTCAGACTTCAGAAGATCATTAGGTATCATTGTAAATGTGCGGTTTTTATAGCTTATATTTTTAAATATTGGTTTATAGTCAAATTCAATTTCACCATTACCATCTTCAGTTTTTATACCAACGCTATATCGTGATAGCCGCATAGCTACAGGGTTAAGGTATGTCGCTATATGTTTTGGCGCTATATTGAGCCAATTGGAGAGCTGAGATGCTGAAAACTCGTATTTAGGGGTTGTTCCAACCCAATCACTTTCTTTCATAGTTGCAATCATGAGTGCAAATATATCTGCTTCACGGGCAGATAAATCTTGGCGACTAAATACTATCTGATGGCTCTTTTTTATGTGTTTAGGAAGAGAATCCCTTGAAACTACTTTCTTTTTCTCATCGATGCTCATTTCTTCTTCCAATGTCGAGACTGTATTTGCTAGTTGATGACATATTCTTGGTGTTTTTACTAGATTACACATATTAGACATTAAAATATACTCTCTAATTAGCTTATATTTCGATGATGAGGGGAGCTTGTATTTCAATAGTCATTTTTTAAAATAACGATAAAAATATTCCTCAAGTTGTATTTTACCTACAATCCCTATTTGCCAACACCTACGGCTTCTTTTTTGGTAATTATTCAATGTGAATAACTCAAATTATAAAACTAAAACAAAAAATCAAATACCTCTAAAATACATGGACAACTCAAAAAACAAGGGATACACTTGTTTTAAACAAAAAGGGATTCATCTATGACCATTGAAAAGACTACTCACATTTTTCAAGATTTAAAGGAAGGCGCTGATCGCTATATAAAAAGACGCAATCAGAGGCTTTTAGTAAATCATCGTAAGGAGCTTAGAAGTTTTACGCGAGCTGAAGCATCTATATATTTAGATATTGATGTAAAAACTTTAGATAGGTATTGCGCTTCACTGGGTATTGACCCACGTAGACACGAAGATGCACAGTGGTCAATTGACATCGAAGAAATTTATAAAGTAAGAGATTCGCTCTCTGTTGAATTACGTAAAGAACCTAAGTTCAAACGTAGTGATAAGCAGAAAGCACAGATTATAGTGATTCAGAATCAAAAAGGTGGTGTTGGTAAAACAGTGTCAAGTGCAACAATAGGTTCAGGACTAGCTACTGAGTTTCATCAAGAGTATCGCGTAGGCCTTATTGATATGGATGGACAAGCTACACTATCAATGTATTACGCCCCTGAATCAGCACAAGAAGGTTGTTTATCTGTAGGCGATCTGATCATGGGAAACTATGAATTAGACGAAAATGAAACTAAAAAAGAAGCTATTTCAAGTGCCTTTTTACCTACTACAATTCCAAACCTCCGTATTTTACCTGCCTCACAATCAGATCGTGGTATTGAGGGGTGGTTTCATGAAGGCGTATTTAATAAGTCTCTAAGTTCGCCCTACTCTATTTTGAGTAAGATTTTAAATGAAGTTGAAGATGAATTCGATATTATCATAATAGATACCCCTCCATCATTAGGCTATGCAACGTATAACGCTTACTACGCCGCAACCAGTGTACTTTTCCCACTATCAATTACAGAAAATGACATAGATGCAACGTGTTCTTATTTTTCATATATACCGCAAGTCTGGGGATTATTGAATAATGCGAAGCATCAGGGGTATGACTTCATGAAAATACTTATTACAAATCATAAAGACAGTTCAACAACAACGGAGTTACTCAATAGCCTTAATGATAGCTTTTCACCTTATTTATACTCTAAAGAATTTAAAAATGGTGAAGCTGTAAGGCAGGCATCATCTTTATTATCAACGGTGTTTGATATGTCTAAAAGTGAGTACCCAAAAAGTAAAATGTCATACCAAGTGGCACAGCAAAATGCTTATGAAGTAACAAGTCAACTACAGCGCGATATTGTAAATGTATGGCGTAAGCAAGAGCAGGAGCAGGAGTAAAATCATGGCTAGAAAACGTGGAATAAGATCACCACTTGGCAATGCAGTCGGAGCGCAAGATGCAATCGAGTCAGGACAGAAAAGTAATATAGAGTCGCTTGCAAAGCAATTAAAAGCAGAGATCACTGGTTCTAAATTATCACTAATGGATGTATTACAAACCCATCTAGGGATAAGTAATGTTGGAGAGAGTGTATCCTGGAAGTTAAAATCAGGAAAAATAGCGCAATTTGTTCCTATTACATTAAGTTATCAGCAAGTTAAAGAGCTTACTTCGGTCACATTTGAAGTGAATGGTCGAGATCAATCTGGTCTAACCAAAGAATCTCTTCAAGATCTAGACTCATTATGTATACAACAATATTACCCAGCTATAGGCCGAAGAGTTAATGGCGTAGTTAATGGCGTAATTGATCTGCTAGATGGCTCCAGGCGTAGAGCTAGGTTTTTGCTTGAAGCAGGTAAAATTAACTCATTTAAAATATTAGTCACAGATGACGATATTAGCTCTGGTGACGCTAAAGCATTAGCTAAGCAGCTGCAAGTTAGTAAAGAGCACAACTTACGTGAAATTGGTATGCGTTGTCAGTTAGAAAGTCAGCTTTATGAAAAAAAATATAATAAAAAACTCACGCAATCTGAATTAGCTGAAGAAATGGGCTTAAGCCAAGCCAAGGTAAGTAAGGCGCTAACTGCTGCCTCTATCGATAGTGCTATTATTGAGCTGTTTCCGGATATTTCTTTATTGTCACACTCAGACTACAAAGTATTAAATACAGTACAAAAAACGTTAGGTGAAAACGTAAATGAATTTATAAAGGATATAGAAAGCAATATAATTAATATCAATAGTGAATTAGTTCAAGACGATTATAAAGAAGCTATATTAAAAATAGTTACAGACGCTATTAAAACATACAAACCTAAGCCAACCGAGCAGGCTATCGTTACTCCACTTGCAAATTTTAGCAAAAAGAATACCTATGCACGTAAGCGCGTTAAAGGTAGAAAATTCGCTTATGAGTTTTCACAGCTAACAAAAGAAGTACAAGATACTTTAGACCAGGCTATTGCTAAAGTGTTGCAAGACTCGCTTTAATAATAAAGGTATTCAGTCATAGCTAATTTATGAGTGAATACCTTTTAGGTTCCTCAACGGAGGTTTTGTTTTAAGTTATTGTTTTTAAAGTCTTTAGTGTTTTTTATTTGTAGTTATTCAGGCTGAATAAATCAACAGTATCTAGCCTGACTCACGCTCATATATCTGCTGGGTTGATATTAAAAAGTTAAAATTAAACTAAAGTATGAAACCAAGATAATAAAGTTTAGAGTTTTCTGGGCTAGTTTTTCGGCAGCTATGTGCCATAACCGGACATTGGTAACGCTTCGCTTAACCGGCGTAAAATAGCAGGCTAAAATTAGCGACGAAGGAGCGCAAGCCTGCTATAAAGCGTTTGTTATATTTTTGCTAACTCAGGAATCGGTTCCTTTGTAGAAATAACGAATGAGGTTGAATTCAACACATCGTATGGCTGATAGAAACCTTGTTCCCCATTTTCATCGCACGAAAATATATGTGAAATGTCTGGAAAGTTATTAGGGTCAACAGGATGCAAGGCATTTGGATTATGGTATATTACCAAACTCTCTGACCATGATTCCGTATACTCAGGCGAATCTACATCTTCATGGAAAGGTATGCCAGCAAAAGCCTCTGGATCAGGATTAAACCGAGTGCCATCCCTCAAGATTTTAATATCTTCCCCCCCCATACCAGCGAGCTTACCCATACGATTAAACTTTGTAATAGTTGCTGCATTGCTAAATAAGATAGCACTAACATGCTCAGAATCAGGCTGATTGAAAAAGGCAGAAGGAATTGATTTACCTTTCCATTCATGAGTCTCTATGCGGGTAATTTTTGGCTTTCCATCTACAATCGATGCCCTAAAACCGTATAAGTATTCCATTAAGGCAGTTCTAGACCAAGTCATAGAGCCTGTAATATGAAAGTCATGTATTGCGAATACTAATGGCTTGTCTTGAACATGAGATCTTTCCCAATATCTCTTCTTGAGCTTAGAATATAAAGGGCTACCAAACTTAATTGGCATATAGCCGTTGAGAAGCTCTCGTAACTTTTCGGGATCTTCCGGCGCCTCTTCATCTGGACGCGCTTGATTTTCACTCGGATTCACTGTCACAGCTTCAACTAAATACTCATGCACCCCATTAGTAATGTGGAAGTCAGGTGCAGCATTCCCTTTAATTTGAGTGAATTTATCGTGGAAATAGATATATAGATACAACTCCCAAAGACGAGCGTCAAAGCCATGTGTTTGAAATTCTTTTATATAATGACCATCAGGGTCATCAAAAGTATACACAATTTCTTTTATCAAATTTCGAGCTGCTTCCATCCTAGGTTCTTCAGCTAAAGCTATATAGATGGGATTCAACTTTCCTCGCTCAACTAAAGGCTCAAAGAGTTCATTGGTTAATTTAATTTCATCCCCTTGAGGGTAAAAAGATTTACCATCATTTTTATATTTTTTAATAGCTTTGATTAGTTCATTTCGAGCACCTAGTTCACTCGGTTTAAATGTTTTGCTTACTTCTAGCACCCTAAATATTTTTCTAGTATCACGCCCCATAATGACAAAGCCATAATCATTATCGATTGCATTTCTAAAAACAGTTGCTAGAATTTTTTTATCGTATGCAATAAACCACTGTTTTTCATCTGCTGTACTTCTTGCCATAGGATGACGTGAAAAACAAAAAGCGTCAAATTGACGTCTAGAAATACTCCTCACTCCTGATGGCAACTTAACTGCCACATCAGTTTTTTTACGTCTCTTTTCAAGCCTCTTCTTTCTTTTCTGATCTCGAGACAACTTAGCTTTTGCCATCAAATACCTCTGAACTCAATTAAAAATATAACTCCACCTTAAGCGGCAAAATATTGTTGGCTAAAATATTGAACGGAGTGAAAATAGCCAACTGTATTTTGTGATCTTCACGCGCCTAAAAGAGGTAAATGTTTACGCTGCTGATAGGTTAAAGCTAACTCTAAACAGGACTTGATTGCTGTTTCTGGTAACACTTGCGATAAGGACAGAACTATTGATCTGTTTCCCTGAAACACCAGTTCTTCACCATACAATTCTCTAAATGTATCGACTAACTTAGTTTGGCAATTAAAGAATAGGTAATAATTATTAGGATATTTCAGCTTCCAGTCCATTCTTAGCGGGCTGCCTGTTTTTACACTATAGCTAGGTTCACCCCATTTTAGAGTTTCATCGACTTCACCCAGCTCCAAATCAGATGCGATTTGAAAGACTAGATTTCTTAGCTCCTCTAGCCTAATACGAGCATTTTCCGGATATTCATCGAAGCGTTCTTTGACTACCTTGTTCACTGGAACCTCCTATTCACATAACGAGCCTGTAGAATAACTCCAACAGCCAAAATCAATTAAAAAACTAGCTCCTGCAATTAGTTCTAAGCGTTTTTAGAGCATTAGGTAATGCATTTGGGACCCATAAAACAGGATGTTTTTCTTAAAAAAGAGTAATTCTACAGCCTCAACTTTGAAATAAGGGACGCAGCAGGCGGCTTAATTGTTTTGTTATACACATCACTGCTTGGTGGTTGACATAAGTGTCTTAAGCCCATTGTACCAAGCTAAAAAAGCAACGGTACCATGAGTCTCATTTTTAAAATATTGTTGCTCCGAAATAGCATCATTATTATCAATTACAGATGAAGCAAAAGTAGCACCCCATCTATAATTGGTCAGCCCGATATCTCCCAAATGAGAATTGTTTGCGAAAGCAAAGTAAACTCGAGAATTGAAATTTATATCTCTATTGCCGGCGTTCAATGCCCGATTTAAGTAATCATTATCCCATAGCGATGTGGGATCTATGATTAAATAATCTGTAAATACAGATGGTGACTCTATAAGAGTGTTTGCTGCGAACAAACCGCCAAACGACTCACCAACTAACAATCGCTTGTTGGACGTCCTATATGCAGTGTCAACGGCGGGTATCAACTCTTTTTCAAGAAATTTAGCGAACTGATTAGCGTTTCCTGTTTGCTCGAATGTTTCCAAAACGCGGTCTTTAAACTTCCACTCTATAATCGATGACGGAGTTAAGTCACGAGATCTATTTGTATTCGGAATGGCAATTACGATAGCTTCTTGAACCTGATTCTCCAGCGTTTCTGTACTTAAGGATTCAAGTACACCGACAAACCCTTTAAATCTATGGATATCGCCGTCAAGAAGATAAATGACAGGGTAGGTATTTTCGCTTTTTTCGTAAGATGGGGGTAAATAAACCATATAAGGTCTATTCTCAGCCATGATCTTCGATTCTAACGATGTGGATGTGCCTAATAAAATTGAGTCATCCGCGAATACTGGCAAGGTAAATAACAAGATTGAGAACGCCGATACCAAATTTTTCATACTAACTTCCCTGATGTGTATAACAATTTTATAGTGCGCTCATCGCGCATATTTCTTCCGACTGAACGCTCATTTATCTACTTTATATAGTTTTAACAAATAACCTAAAGCATTACTACCACTAAGTTTTCTAAAAACTTTAAAGAAAAATTAAATAGAATAATATGCGCTCAGCGCTCATTTTCATGAATATATGCGCAAAGAGCAGTTTAACCAATCAATTAACAACAATATTTAGCCTCTTTCAATTGCTCTATCTTAGCTCAACAGAAAAATTATCTTTAGTGAATAAATACATTCTATTATCATGGACTACATACGGTGCGGATACAGTATGTTTAACAGCTCCACCCCAGTTGCCAAAAGTCTTTGGAACAACAGCGAAGCCAGAAGTTGCCACAGCAATATCGGTTAACCGATCATACGCAGTCAAAAACGTAATGGTAATTACATCTTGAATTTTGCCATTAAAACTAACCTTACCAGCAACCTCAACTTTCACTGCAGCAGCACATGAACCATTGTAAGAAGGTTTAAAATCTAAAAGGCCGGGATGAGGCTCAGGTGAAGACCATACGTACAGGTTATGCTCTTCAGCGTTGCATAGAGAACCCCCTTTAAAGAAAAACATAAAATTTTCTAGGTAGGAATCAGATTTAGCTCTGGCAATACCTACATACTCAGTGCCCTCTATATTATCAAAAGTTTTCGCTAGCTGCTCTTCAACAACTTTAACGACAGAGCTATCAAGGTTGTCGTGATCTAAATCAGCTAGATACACTAGCATTGGCTTCCAGTTAAAAGCCCTATCCGCTTCTGATTGAGCCCCCATGCTTCCTGCTAAATCAAGCAACCCATCAGTAACAAACGCTAATACATCACGGCTAGCGCATTTTAATCCCAGACTCTAGCAGGGTTGAGCGGTAATCATCGTCTAGCCCTGCCATTTTCTTTTTCCTCGCCATACTTGCTGACTTAGATGCATCTTGTTTAAAAAGCGCCATGGCTATCTTTCGCATTACATTAAACATTAATGGCCCTTGAAGTTTGCGTATTCTCGATTCATCTTCTCTGAAGTTCATATCAAGCATCCAATGCATGCTTTCAACCTGCCAGTGACTGCGTACTGCATTGAGTGCTTGCGCTGCATTTAAGTCTAATGAACTTATATACCAGCGTGTTTCAGTGGTATCCGACCCTGCCGACTTATCATGAACTTCAGCCCTGACCTTAATAATACTCGTTAAGCCAGGCCAACGATAATCCTTGCCTAGCCAGCTTTTATCTATAAGTAACTGCTGGCATGTACGTGTTTCAACACGCCCATGTCCTGAGCTTATTTCGGTATGTTCATCACAATTATGCTTAGTTAACCTTTCACGCTCGCACTTGTGCCACCACGCTTCTAGTTCCTTTTGCATGCCTGAATGATTACCTTTAAGTGCAAGAATATAATCTGCTTTTTGTTGGATGATTTGTTTTGCTATTTCTTGTTGGCATCCCATCGCATCTAACGTAATGATACTGTTTTCAATATCGAGCAGGGTGAGTAATTCTGGTATTGCGGTGATTTCATTTGTTTTATTATCAACAGCCGTCTGCCCAAGCACTAACTGGTGTTGGCAACTCCATGCACTGACCGTGTGTAAGGCACTTTTTCTGTCTTTTGTGGTAAATGAACGCCGTGCGGTTTTGCCATCGATAGCGATGATATCTGCACCTGTAGTTTCAATCAGTGATGATATCCAAGATTGAAATGCCCTTTCTATTTCATTTGCTTTTAACCGACACATGACGCGAGCAATCGTGTCATGTTTTGGAATTCCTGCGTTGAACGTGCCGTATTTTTTTAACCAATCAAGCTTTAGGTGCCCAAAGTCTTCAATATCTTCCCATCCTTCTGCACCAGAGAGTACAGCGCTAATAGCAAGGAGAAGAATATCGATAAGTTCATGCTTTTTACAACGTTCAATGCGAGGATCTGTAATTGAATTAAAATGTTTCAGAAAAGTAGTGCTCATATTTATGCGACCAAGTAATTATTATGCCTTGATCTGATCACTACTTGCTCTATAAGTTCAATTTATAATGATCTTGCCGTGCATCGATTCACCTTTTAATTCCAACTTTATTGCACCGTGAACTGTAGTGTGGTGACCAATAAAATTAGTTACACCCTCTTTTTAGTTTCACTGTTGCTATATGGATGTCTTAATATTACTCAAACTTTTTTATTCTGTCATGACGATAGTTTTTTGTTGAATAGCTTGGTGTCATTATACTTGATACAGAGTTTTCTATTGAGTTGCGTAAGCCATTAAATAACTTCACTTCTTCAGATTGCTTCAGGTAATCAAGTATGTTGTCACTCAGGGATTCTACTATTTCTTTAGCTTTCCTAATTTTAAAGTGAGTACCCTCAGCGAGTTTTAATAAATGATTTATATCAGGAAATTCTTTACTGTTAGAAAGCTTAAGCGCCATTTTATTGTCGATAGCCTCATAAATTTTTGTGTGTGTTATATCAAAAGGTGGGGAAAGGTAAACCCTCGACATATCTGGTGTGTACTGAAGAGCAAAATTTTTGAGGTGTGCATCACCGTTACCAATTAAGCAATTAAATACAATATACTTATACATTTTTTCAACTTCTGATTGGCTATTAGTGTACAAGCTTGTTGCTTTGAGTAGTGTTTCGTAATTGCCCGTGTATTTTGCATCGGGATCATTTGGCTTTTTTAATAAAGTGGTAAAGTCTTCGTAGCCTAGCTTTGTACCATCTTGTGCAGTGTCGAAGCGTTCTATGACAAATGTTTCAAGATTATGGGATAAATACGTTTTAGGTGGTTTAAACCCGCAGTATCTAGCTGCTTCCATGCATACAAATTCATTTACAGTAAGTAATGGAAATTCAGAATCAAATGATTTTACGATTAAATCTTTTTGTTGGACTGTTCTGTCAGTTTTAATATTATTTGCATTAGGAATGCTTACTTTAGGTTGTACGCCAGCTAATGAGTTTCTTAGATAGTACTTTTCTAACAGTTGAGGGAATAGGGGCTCAGTACTGTTGTAAGATAAGATATCGTTCAGTGGAATAGTATCTGCTTCTGGTAACGAAAGTTCACTTTTATATGAGAGCATGCCAATGCCTTGCTCTCCTTGTAAAGCGAGAAGGTACATGTCATTTACTTTTGCATACCTTGCTAACTTGTCAGCTATAAAGCGGCGATTAAAGCCCTCTGGTAAGTTCTGCGAAAAGATAGGATGCAGAGAACCTGAAGAGTAACCGTCTATACCTTTTTTTGTCATTGTTAACGATATGTGCTGATTTTCTTGTGTCGGCTGGTAATGATGAATTGAGCCATGAGTTAATATACCAAGCTCTGTATTGTTAGTGCACACGGTAATATTTTTAACTTTACTAGGTAAGTTTGGATTTGTACTCATTATTCACCCTCTGAAAATATATTTTCAATTTCATCCCAATCAGGTAGCGAATACTTTTTTTGAGAAACATCAAACTGTAAATCAACAGCATCGAGCAAGCGCTCAAAAATATCGAATGATCCAGTAAATCGGCCATTCTCAATTTCTGAAATTGTTGTTTTATTAATGCTAGTTATTTCTGAAAGCTTTTGTTGTGTATAGCCTAAAGCTTTTCTACTTACGCTGACTTTCTTCCCAATTTCGACTCTGTTAGCCATACAATTACCAATAGAATTTATTATGCAGCTAACATTGTAACCTAAAATGCCATTGTTATCCATATGGCTAATATTGAGATAAAGATCCAGTAGGTTAGCTACATGGCTAACCTGCTGGGTCAGTTAACTATGAGTCTATACTTATTTGGTAACTAGGGTCTTATATGGACTCCCTATTAATGTCAAAAATAAAATTGAAATAAATTAGATGCTAGCTTATATACGGGCTCAAATTGAGGAGCTACCCCTGGCCTCAAATGTATTCGCACCTTCATGACTTTTCTGTTGAGCAGTTTTTCAAACTTCAGACCCTAACAGTCTATTGAAGGTCGGTCTTACCTATTTCAATCGATCTTTCTGACAAGTCTTTAAGCCACAAGTAATTGTGGCTGATAATCTTTGTTATGCTTTTGCATTGCAAAAGCCGTTCTGATTGTTTTATTTGCTAACGCTATAGCGGCTACTTTTTTGCCTCGACGTACACTTAATGCTTTTAACCATATATCTTTTTGGCTACGAACTTCTCTTTTTTCTAGTTGTGAAACAACAGCTAATGCGCCTTTATACAAAGCACTACGCAGCTTCTTATTTCCTACTACTTTAGATATCGAGCCTATATTTTGTTTTCCCCCGCTACTATGCTGTACTGGTGTTAGACCAAAGCAGGCCGCAGCTTCTCGACCATTTTTAAAATGGGTTATATTACCTAGTGCTATTTTAATCAGTATTGCACAGACAGGTCCCACGCCTTCTAATGCTTGCAAACGTATACAGGTTTGATCTTCTTTAATTACTTCATGCAATTGCTTTTCAATCAGCTTCACCTCTTCAATCGCCTCAGTAAAACGCTGATAAACTCGGTTAATTGTGAAGCGAAAAGCGCCTGTTAGGCTGTTTTCAGCATCTTCTAATATCTCAGGTATCGCTTGGGTCAACTTCGTATCCCCTTGAGCAATTGGGTAACCAAACTCTAACAATAAAGCTCTTAGTTGATTACCTAAACTGACTTTTTCTTTGACTAATAAATCACGCATACATTCAATGCCTTGTAAGCATTGCTCTTGCACTGAAAGTAAACGACTTCCTTTTATATGAGGCTGTCTCGCTGCAACTGAAATAGCCAGCGCATCATTTGCATCGGTTTTCTGCCCTTGACGAAACGCTTTTACCTGTCGCGCGTTAATCGCTTTGATCTGGTGCCCTGCCTGTTTAGCAAATTGCGCCCAATAATGCGTTCCGCCACATGACTCCATAGCAACTAAAGATTGCTTTTCTTTAATTAATAACTCCTTTAAGCTTGGCTCTGCTTATTGTTTTGTTATAAATAACTTTGCCATTGCTTTGCGTTTTGCAAACTTGAAATAAATTTTTTGCTAAATCAATCGCTATCACATTACAATTCAACATGTATGGGCTCCTTAGTAAAAGTTTGGACACTTATTACGTTACTTCTGATGGAAGTGGGAGTCCATACATCTGTTGACCTTTCAAGGCTAAATTTGCAGCAGTCTATTTGGTATTTAGGCAAGGCAGAGCCTATGTAATATGGTTATTATCCATAAACATCTGATAATGCAGCATTAATGCCAAGCAGGCGCTGCCCGAAGAGTTCTGCCTAGGGGCAATTACCATTTACGGAAATTAAAGAGCTTTTAAAGCTTGAGCCAAACTATTCATCTCAGCTGTTGTATTGAATAGCGCAGGTGTAATACGTACACATGCCCCATTAGCCAAACCATTACGATGGACACTAAATATTTTATGTTGCTGTAATAACTTAGCTGCTATAGCCTCATTGCCGGCTACGCTGGTTTCACCATATAAGCGAAAGGAGCATATGCCTGCATAAGTGCCTGGTTCATTACTAGCAACTAACTGTACCTGTCGTATTTCAGCCACTTGGTTTACCCAGTAATCGCGTAAGTATTTAATCCGTGCTGCTTTTAAATCACCACCAATATTATCATGAAAATCGAGTGCTGCTGGTACTGCCAACCAAGCTGCATAATTGAATGTGCCAGTATGAATACGATTATAAGTAGCGCCGATAGGAGTATCACTTTTAGAGTTTGTTTTTAGTACTGTAGTGTCACCGATGGCTGGTGCAATATCTGCTAAGCGCGAACTTTTGATATACATCACGCCCACGCCGATCGGTGCACCCATCCACTTATGTAGGTTAAAGCCGACAAAATCAGCACCTAAGTCGGCGACATTAAAATTAATTTGCCCCCAAGAATGGGCTGCATCAACAATACAATCCACACCATATTCACGTGCCATAGCGACAATTTTTTTTATCGGTAACACTAAACCATGCCGGTGGCTTAAATGAGTTAATAATAACAGCTTCACCCTTGGATGTTGTTCTATTGCCGCTCGATAAAAAGCGACATATTCCTCAGCACTCGCCCGTTCAGGTAAATTTATCTTCACTACAGGGTTGCTTCGTTGACACATAGCCGCTTGCATACTGTCATAATCAGTATCAGCGTACATCACCACATCATTGGGCTTTAAGTTGCGGTAGCCAGCAATTAAATTATTCAAAACTTCAGTAGCACCGCGAGCAAAGGCGATCTCAGTGGCTGCACACCCCAGCATTGTGGCAACTCGCTGGTGAATAGGCTTAAATTCCTGCATAAATTCACGACGACTATAGTGTGAACTATATTGATTCACCCGCTGAGTATGACTCATATAACTTTGCAAAACACTCTTACTCATCACGCCCCAATTGCCGTTTTCAAGCTGAATAACATCTGACGGCAATTGATAGTGCTGACGTACTTGCTGCCAAAAGGCTTCATCAGATACGTGTTTCAAACCTGAACTATTATTGATAATTGTATTCGCCATATCATTACTGGCTAGGGTTGTGCCGGATGCTAGTACACTATTCGATACCAGCGGCATAGCCGCCATCGCGGCGGCTCCCTTGATAAAGTTACGTCGCTTCATCATAATTAAAACTTATAATCAAAACGAATATAATACTGACCACCGTCGGTATCGTAAGGCGCATGACGTGAGTAAATTAAGCCACGACTCGCTTGCAACGTTGCTTCATCAGGATAGCTATTGAATAGATTTTCAATCCCTAAGCGAGCTTTAAGGGCATCGCTATAATGCCAAGTAGCAGAAATATCCATTAGCATTTCACTACCAAAATCTTGATATAACTGGCCGTTGGCTTGGTCTGCGCTATCAGTCCACTTGCCGTAGTAACGTAATCGAGCGAAATATTCCCAACTATTTCGCTGCCAAGACGCGCTAAGGTTACCGTTAAACTTAGGCAGGCCATCTTCAATTCGCACTACACCACTGTCACCAATGGTGCCATCCTGCTTTGTTACTTGGGTATCGTTATAATTAACCGCCCCCGCTACACGAATATCACCATACGAGGTAGTAAAGGTATAGTTACCTGCTACATCTATACCGCGAGTACGGGTATCAAAAGCATTAGTATAGAAGTTAACGCTGGTGAAACTTTCTGCACTGGCTACGCCTTGTGATAACAACTCCTGGCGAATTTCATCAGTCACGTTGTAACGCTGTGATTGGCCAAGTCTGTTATCGACATCAATTTGGTACACATCAATTGAACCATTGAAGCCGTTATCAGTTCGCATCGTCATGCCTAAAGTGTAAGAGGTTGACTCTTCTGCTTGTAAAGGCTGGGCGCCAAAATATTGAGCAACAGGACTAGTCGGTGCCAAGCGGCCAGAAGTAAACAGGTTTAGTGTCATGGTATCTAAGCCTTGCGAGGTACGTGTGCTTTCTAATTGACCTGGTGTCGGTGCTCGAAAACCAGTACTGACAGTACCGCGTAATGCTAAATCATAAGATAACTCATAACGCATGGAAACCTTACCATCTAGCGTATCGCCAAACTCTGAGAAGTCTTCATAGCGTAACGCCACACCGGTAGTAAATTGCTCATTAATTGGCATTTCAACATCAACATAACCGGCATAACTGCGCTGTTTATATTTACCTGCTTGCTGTGGGCTGTAACCTGGGAAACCATTTGAGCCTGATGGTAAACCTTCTTGCGCTGCAAGGCCAACTGCATAAGAGGCATAATCGCCTGCACTTACCTGGTATGTTTCCTCACGGGTTTCAAGCCCAAAGGCGACGTTTGTAGGATAAGCAAATAGGCTGTTTGTCCACTGGTAAACAAAATCAAGATTAGCATTTACTTCTCTTTGCTTTAATTCGCCTAAATAGAAGCTAGTTGGACTGTCTGTCCCCAATGATGCATTAATGCTTTCATCTAGCATGTAACCAATGCGACTACTGCCCATACTCATGCTAGCATCCCAACTAAAATCAGCCGTTATATCTCCATCAAAACCGGTGGTAAAAGCGAAATCTTGATCGTCTTGGCCAAACTTAGGAGAGAAACCAGCTGGATATAGTTTATGCAAATCATAATCAGGGTAGTTGTCTGGACTTGGCTTATAAGCGCTGGTAGAAAGCGGGTTACGCCAGTTAAAATCCGACACTCCCTCACTTTCCCCATAGGTTGAAAAACCGTACCAGCGAGTAGCTCCGATATAGGTTTCTGCATTGAGGGCTAAACGTAGCGCGCTACGTTCAGGCTGCCCCCAGTTTTGTACTGGGTCTTTTACTTTGATGCCTGTTTGTAGTTCAAAATCGATAGCATCACCGCGTTGACGCGAGCGTGACGTCATTTCCGCATCCGTGTACTCTAAGGTGGCGCTTAAGTGGCCATCACCACCCAGTTTCATACCTGCCCGTAATGCCGTCTGCCATTCAAGGCCATCACCTTCAAAATATTGGCCTGCTTGGGTATATCCTTCAACACCAATCGTGTTATCCAAAATAATGTTTATGACACCGGCAATAGCGTCCGAACCATACTGAGCAGCAGCACCATCACGCAACACTTCAATACGCTTAATTGCTGCAGCTGGGATTTGAGCTAAATCTGCACCTTGTGCGCCATTAGATCCTAATAAAGCGCTTCGATGACGACGCTTACCGTTAATCAATACCATAGTATGATCAGGACTTAAACCGCGTAACGTTGCAGGACGTACAAACACCAAACCATCGTTCATCGGCAAACGTTGCACGTTAAAACTAGGAGCTAATGTCGTTAAAATGTCTACTAATTCACTTGAGGCAGTATCATCCATTTCATCACTTGAAAAAACATCCATAGGTGACATCGTATCGAATTGCGTGCGGGCTTGGCTGCGAGTGCCGGTCACTATTAAGGTTTCATAAGCATTTTCTTGATGATTATCACTAGTATTATGGCTTAGATCTTGTGCAAATGCACTGTGAGAAAAAGGTGATAACGAAGCTAAAATAGACAGAGACAATAACTTGTAACATCTGTTTAACATGTACTTCTCCAATGATATTTTTAAATTAAATATTTTGGAAGTACAGTAGTAGCCTATTGTGAAGGAGGCATGACAGAAGCATGATACTTATATGTCAGCATTTTTATAAGACCCTAGAGATTTATGAGTCAATGTTGCAAAAATCCCTCAAAGAGAGTTTTGATTTAAATTCATTAATTTCATTCGCTTAAGGTTTTATTTTGAAATTATTCAACCTGAATAAATCAAATTTATATTACAAGCTTGAATTTAGACTCTTTAGTGAATTCAGCTTAGACTCACACGGCTAGCGCATTTTAATCCCAGACTCTAACAGGGTTGAGCGGTAATCATCGTCTAGCCCTGCCATTTTCTTTTTCCTCGCCATACTTGCTGACTTAGATGCATCTTGTTTAAAAAGCGCCATGGCTATCTTTCGCATTACATTAAACATTAATGGCCCTTGAAGTTTGCGTATTCTCGATTCATCTTCTCTGAAGTTCATATCAAGCATCCAATGCATGCTTTCAACCTGCCAGTGACTGCGTACTGCATTGAGTGCTTGCGCTGCATTTAAGTCTAATGAACTTATATACCAGCGTGTTTCAGTGGTATCCGACCCTGCCGACTTATCATGAACTTCAGCCCTGACCTTAATAATACTCGTTAAGCCAGGCCAACGATAATCCTTGCCTAGCCAGCTTTTATCTATAAGTAACTGCTGGCATGTACGTGTTTCAACACGCCCATGTCCTGAGCTTATTTCGGTATGTTCATCACAATTATGCTTAGTTAACCTTTCACGCTCGCACTTGTGCCACCACGCTTCTAGTTCCTTTTGCATGCCTGAATGATTACCTTTAAGTGCAAGAATATAATCTGCTTTTTGTTGGATGATTTGTTTTGCTATTTCTTGTTGGCATCCCATCGCATCTAACGTAATGATACTGTTTTCAATATCGAGCAGGGTGAGTAATTCTGGTATTGCGGTGATTTCATTTGTTTTATTATCAACAGCCGTCTGCCCAAGCACTAACTGGTGTTGGCAACTCCATGCACTGACCGTGTGTAAGGCACTTTTTCTGTCTTTTGTGGTAAATGAACGCCGTGCGGTTTTGCCATCGATAGCGATGATATCTGCACCTGTAGTTTCAATCAGTGATGATATCCAAGATTGAAATGCCCTTTCTATTTCATTTGCTTTTAACCGACACATGACGCGAGCAATCGTGTCATGTTTTGGAATTCCTGCGTTGAACGTGCCGTATTTTTTTAACCAATCAAGCTTTAGGTGCCCAAAGTCTTCAATATCTTCCCATCCTTCTGCACCAGAGAGTACAGCGCTAATAGCAAGGAGAAGAATATCGATAAGTTCATGCTTTTTACAACGTTCAATGCGAGGATCTGTAATTGAATTAAAATGTTTCAGAAAAGTAGTGCTCATATTTATGCGACCAAGTAATTATTATGCCTTGATCTGATCACTACTTGCTCTATAAGTTCAATTTATAATGATCTTGCCGTGCTTAGACTCAATAATACCAACAAATTTAATGCTCATATTAGCCACGCTTTGTAACTCTATGCTTAGGGGTAACGTATGCGTTATCATGCACTCCATAGATTATCGTACCTGCGCGGAATACCCTGTACTTTAGTGCAGGGATGGATAGCGCGGCGTGCCCTTAAACACCAAATCTCAAAAATTAATTAAAATAATTTTATCAACAGCTGCGCTAAGCCAATGGTGTATAGGCGTTTTCGTAAGAAAATGCCTATTTGTCTTGTACAATTTTTACTGCTAAATTCAACTTAATAAATTAACGTGAAGAGACACTTTTCTTTGGAAAAACGAATTGTTAAAAAGGCATTCAAACGTCGCTTTTACCCAACTACCGAGCAAGCAGACCTACTTGCTCGCAGTTTCGGTTGTAAGCGATTCGTCTATAATAATTCCAAAGCATTCAAAGATGATGCCTATAAGGCTGGCGGTACAAATGTCAGTAGTCATGTGCTAGTAACGCGTCTCGTTTTATTAAAGAAGGAGTATTAAGCGACAATTACGGTGGCCGGTCTAGCGACAATTATCTTGGCCGGTTGATCTGATAAAGTTCGGTACAGCAGAACGGAGGAGTTCACTGTGCCGGGAACACGAATCACTGATCAGCAGGTCACTATTTATATGAAACATAGAAAGCGTAATAGCCAAGTTATCGCGGCTGCGAAAGCAGGTATTTCTGAACGTTCAGCAAGGCGCATTGATAAACTGGATGAGCAGCCATTGTCTAATAAACGCCAATGGCGAACGCGTATAGATCCACTTGAATCTATCTGGGATAGTATTGTTGTCCCTCTACTTCAAGGTGATGCAACGTTAACTCCAGTGGGAATTTTTGATCACCTTTGCGAGTTTCACACCGACAAATTTAACCCGAGTTCACGGCGTACATTAGAGCGTCGAATTCATAAATGGCGGGCACTGTATGGCTCAAGCAAAGAGGTCGTATTCCTGCAAACACACGAGTATGGCCTATTAGGTATGTGTGATTTCACACATATGAAGTCACCCGTTACCATTGCTAGTGAACCCCTAAAGCATATGTTGTTTCATTATCGTATGCCCGCCAGTGGCTGGGCTTACGCCCAAGTGATTTACGGCGGTGAAAGCTTTGCTGCTTTTTCTGATGGCGTGCAAAACGCATTTAAAGCAGCCGGCGGTGTGCCTAAAGAAGTGCGTACAGACAGTCTGAGTGCCGCGTATCGTAATCATACTAATGATAATGATAATGATTTTACAGAGCGCTTTAATGAGCTAGTTATCCATTATGGCTTTAAAGCGACCCGCAATAACCGTGGTATTGCGCATGAAAATGGGGCTATTGAGAGCCCTCATGGGCATCTTAAATCGCAACTGGAGCAAGCATTAAAAATCCGTGGTAGTTATGACTTTCAGACAAGAGAAGTCTATGAATCGTTTGTTGCCGACATTGTAGCTCGCCGTAATCGCCGTGTAAGTGATAAATACGCAGTAGAGCAGCGACAATTACATGCTTTACCAAAGACGATGAGCGTCAATTACACCGAGCATTATCTAACGGTGTCACGTACGAGTACTATTTCATTGAAACGTGTTACCTATAGCGTCCCGTCACGCCTTGTTGGTAGCCGATTACTTGTTCGTTTATATGACAACCGTTTAGAGCTGCGCTATGGCAGCGATTTAGTTCAAACGTTAGCGCGTGTCTATGCTTCTAAAGGATGCCGTGCACGTAATATTAGTTACTTGCATGTTATTGACGCACTGGTTAAAAAACCATTGGCATTTCGCTACTCACAACTACGTGACGACTTACTTCCAAGCGACAATTACAAAGCTATTTGGGAATACGTTAATGCCCACCTTTTAGCGGATGAAGCGAGCTATTACATGGTGAAATTGCTCCATTTAGCGAAGCAAAGTGGGTGTGAACGTCAATTAGGACGATTTGTAGTAGCGTCAATTACTCAGCGACAATTACCGGCCATCCGAGAATGTGAAGCGCAATTTTTAGTGATTGCATCAAACATACCCACAATAACAATAAAGCAACACAGCTTGAGCGCTTATAGCAGCATGATACCGGGAGGCCTACATGGATAACTTCACGGCCTCGTTACCTTTAATGCTGAAACAATTAAAGCTTAGCACCATGCTTCAACAGTGGAATACTCTGGGCAAAAAAGCGATAGAAGAACAATGGAGCCCGCAGCAATACTTATCTGAGCTGTGCCATATTGAACTTGCGACACGCGATGATAAACGCCTTCAGCGGCTTTTAAAAGATGCAAAATTGCCCGTGGGTAAACACCTTAGCAGCTTCGACTTTACCCTTGTTGATGGGGTTAGTAAGCCCCTTGTTGCTGATTTAATAAATCAGCCGGATTGGTTGAAGTACGGTGGCAATATATTGTTATTTGGCGCCAGTGGTCTTGGTAAAACGCATATCGCCAGTAGCATCGGTTATGGCCTTATCGAGCAGGGCCATAAAGTTAAGTTTGTTGCCGCGTCAGCGATTGTTCAACAACTCCAGCAAGCAAAGCGACACTTACGCTTGCAAGATGAGCTTGTAAAGCTCGATAAATACAGCTTATTAATCGTTGATGACGTTGGTTACGTTCGAAAAACGGAACAGGAAACGAGCGTGCTGTTTGAATTGATAGCCCATCGCTATGAGCGACACAGCATGATCATCACATCAAACAAATCATTCGAACAATGGGATGAACTATTTGATGATTCAACGATGACTGTCGCGGCAATCGATCGCTTGGTTCATCACGCAACGATTATTCATTGCGAAGGTGAAAGTTACCGGCGCAAAACAGCGCTCAATAAGAGCAAATGAAATTCGGTGTCAACCGGCCAAGATAATTGACGCTAGATAGAAGCACAGCGTCACATGGGTGTCGTGGAAGGGCAAGTTTTAAGAGCTTTAGGCTTAAAGCCAGTGTGGGGACGAAATGACCGAGTGAGTTACTTTGAAATCATTGCACAGGATCAACTTTCTTATCCGCGTAGCGATGTTGTGGTCCAAGTAACGAGTGTTTACCGTGACCAGTTTGATGGTTTTATGAGTTTACTGGCGGATGCAATAGCACGCCTAGCGGCGCTTGATGACGGTAATATTATTGCAAAAAACACTTTGGCGACCCAACTCGAATTAATCAACCCGGGGATTATGGAACAGGAGTGACTAATCTAGCTTTAGATTCAACATCATGGGAGGGTGATGGTTGCATTGGCTGAGCAGTATCTTGCACGCTTACAATATTGCTATGGCCGTAAGAGGTGGGGAGTCAGTGTTGGACAAGGTGTTAATTTATTTGGTCAACAGCTTAAAGGCGTTGATGCGGCTATTATGTCACGCTCAAGTAATTTACATGGCATGTTATCAACAGATCATCTATTTGAGTTTTTAGATGGTATGGCAGCGGCTGTGAGATCAGTAAACGGTCAATCGCCTGAGCTGTATATAAGTGATTTACGCCAATCAACAGGACGTATTGTAAAGGCCGCTGATTTTATTAGTGAAGAAATGCGGGCTCGATATCTCAATCCTAATTGGATAAAAGGAATGCAGGGCGAAGGGTATGCTGGTGCATTAGAAATTTTAAATACTGTAAATAATGTGTTTGGTTGGCAGGCGACTACACCGAATGTGATCCGTAATGATCAATGGGAAGCAATGAGCCAAGTTTTTGTTGAAGATAAATATAAGCTTGGCCTTAACGAGTGGTTTGATGAACAACAGCCTGTTGCCCAAATGCAAATTATTGAGCGTATGGCAGAAGCTATTCGCAAGGATTATTGGCAAGCGAGTGACCAAGCAAAAATAGCACTCGCAACACGATATGCTGAGTTGTTGCAAGAACATCCTCAGCACAAAGCAGCTATCAAAACCGCTGAACTTTTGTCTGAATTGGTTGCAGGCTATGGCCCGAATGCCGGTCAAGGCGGTAGTCAAACCTTGCAGATCGAATACATCTTCAAGTATTACTCGGCTGTTGCTGGTTTTAGCTATGTTAGGGCTGATCCTCAGTGGTGCAATATACCAGAAACAGCTTAATAAACATCGAATTAAAGGTCAATAAAATGAACGAGTTTGAAAGTATATTATATGATTTAACACGTTTTTTCTTATTTCCAGTAATGTCGCTGATATTACTTTTTTTAGTTTATTTTTTGCTTGTACTGGGGAGTTTTACGATGGAATATGTACAAAGTAAGCGTCAGGTTTATGTATCAGAACTTGCTAGTTATAGTCGCACAGAGGCTGTTTCTAATAGTGAAGATTTAGAGCTGTGGATACTAAAGCGATTAGAAAAATTACGTATTGTTACTCGGACTTCGCCAATGCTTGGGCTAGTCGCAACGATGATATCTATTGGACCTGCACTGCTAGCATTGGGTGAAGGACAAGTGAGTGAAGTATCGAGTAATATGGTCGTGGCATTTTCAGCTGTTATATTATCACTTATTGCTGCAAGTATTACCTTTGGTGTGCTTACAGTGAAGCGCCGATTTTGGTTAGAAGAATTACGGGACTTGGAATGCCAAGATGAACAACAAGGAGAGGCTAATGCGTTTTCTTGATAGTGATGATGCGGATGACCCAATATTGTCGGTTGTTAATTTGGTTGATTTATTTCTGGTGATCATTGATATTTTATTGGCTGTGATCGCAGCAAACCCTTTGAGCCCACTTTCGAATAAAGATATTGTTGTAATTGAAAACCCAGGTAAAGCGGATATGAAAATTACAGTAAAGAATGGTGAAAAACTGACTCGGTATGAGTCAAATGGTGAAATAGGGAAAGGGCAGGGCACTAAAGCAGGTGAAACCTATCAAATGGAAGATGGCAGCCTTATTTATGTACCAAGTAAATAAGTGGAAAAATAAATCATTGCTCTATTATATAAAAAATTTATGTATTTATTTCGACTTAATCTAACATATCGACTTGCAAAGTTGAAAGTCAACCCTGTTAATGCATTGTTTTTTAATATAAATACTTAGGTTTCAACTTGTGTACTAACAACCCAGTCATTAAACATTAAGCTAGTTTATTAGAATAAGCTTAATAATTCGATAACGTTGAAATAGCTTGTAAATTCATGGGCGTATCACGAGGTACGCCCTGTCTTTACTGAGAACTTGTAGAAAAAGCAGGTATAGATGCCTTAATTGAAAAAAGCGATGAACTCTAAATATCAAAATCCGTGTTGACGAAGAAGCAATGTTAGCTTGCGCTGTTGGCCAGCCTGGCCATGGATAACATAGGAAAAGTAATAAGTTTGCAAGTAAGGTGTTTGTTGAATCTGGACATGTCTTTTTATACCGTGATTTTATGAATTGTCGAAAAATAAAGTAATGGCTCTGTAGCACTTGTTGAGGGCTAACCTAAACGTGATATCTACACTGATGCGATATTTTAATCTAGGCAAGGCCTCAATAGTGAACCTCAATAGTTGAAAATTCCAATTAAAGAGGGAGATTATTCGAAACAGTCGATTACTCTGCTAAGTCATGGTGGCTTTTATAGTCGCCGGTGTTATTAAAAGTACGTTGCTTAGGTAAATCGCTCATGACATTTAAGGTTTTTTGACCACTTTCGGCCTTTTCCAAAGTAAAGCCATCGTATAATTTACCATCTGTAGTAAATGATTTATATATTAGTTTGTTAGTTGTTTTTTTAATAATTTGATAGGTGGAAGTATTTTCACCTATACGCTCAAGAGTAACACCGTAGTGATTGTATTCCTGCCACCGTGTCGGTTTTTGTGGGTAAGTTTTAGGGCCCGCCACAGATGTCACAAACACAGATTTAACCTTTTTAGGTGAGGTAGAGCTGGCCAATACTGAGATATCTTCTTTTGTGCCTATGCTGCCACGAGCATACGTATGATCGTGGCCCTGTAACACCAAATCGACATTATGTTTCAGGAAAATGGGTAAGAAAGCAGCCCTGACTTCTGGCTCATCTTGCCCTGGAGTATTTAATGGTACGCCGCACGAAGAAAATATAGGATGATGCATAGTCACAATCCGCCATTGTGCTTTGCTATGTTGTAGTTGATCATCTAACCACTCAGCTTGTGCTTGTAATAAATTAACGTCACCTTGCGCTTCAGAATTAAGTACAAAAACATCTAAGTCAGGGTAATGCGATGCATAAACAGTTTCTTGTAATACATTGGCTAAAGTAGGTGCAGGAGGTAATGTAAATTGATCCTGCCAAAGAGTTGAAAGTGCCCAGTTTTTATTATTACTAGTATTAATATCTTTATTAGTGTGTATCTGCCAATCATATTCATGATTTCCTGCTACCAATACAGCGGGTAACATACCATGGATAAAGCGCCCAGCATTTAACCAGTTTGACCATTGCTTATCATTAGCTCCTTCGTTTACTAAATCTCCAGCATAAATAGCAAATTCAGCATTGGCTGCATTTTTCCATGCACGTCTTAATACCATCGGCCAGTGAGAGTAAATTCCGTTTTGTGCATCACCAAAATAGAGAAATTCAACATCTTTATTCGCTTGTAAAGGTGATGTTTTAATTTGTTGCCAAGGAGACCATTTACCTTCGACACCGCTAACACGGTAATTATATAATGTATCAGGTGATAAGTTTTTAAATGTGATTGCATGATAATTAACATCAGGAAGTTTATTATTAGCAGGGTACTCGAACTCTCCTTGATTATTTTTACCTTGCTTTAAGGATACAGTGTTCGTAATTGCTTTCACTGTACTTGCATGTATGTCATATCTGGCATCTGAATTTGCTGTAACTATTTGTCCGTAAGTACTACCGGTAATGCTATTTGTTCGCCAAGTGAGTGAAATAGTTGTCGCTGGGTTTTCCGTCGCTGTTGCAATAATTCGATCTGGCCATGAGGTGGCCTGCTCATAAGGGGTTTCCGATTTAGCGGGTAATGGCGAATCAGCCAATGCAGTATTAAAAATAAGTAAGGATAAAGCTAACCAAGGAAAACACGTTGATGAAGTCATAAAGTCACCTAAAATATACAAATATTTAGTAAAAAGCGTCTCAGGTCTGGGACGCTTTATGAAAATAAAACACTGTACTCAAAGAGAGTACTAATAGTTTGTGTTGCTAATTAAAATGCGTAGCTAATACCAGCGCCATAAGTGGCGGGTGCGCCGACTAAACGAGAGCCACTATTGAGTTCAAGAAAGTAAACCTCATCAGTAATATTACGGCCATAAGCATATAGATTTAAACCATTATTAAATGTTACATCCACACGCAATCCAAGAATGCCATACGAAGGGGTTGTATTACCTTCACCCGCATTCAAGCGATTTGACTCTTCATCGTGGTAGCTATAATTAAGGCGTGCGTTTAACTGAGTATTGCTAGTGAGCGATGTCTCATAGTTAAGCGCGGCCGTTTGACTCCATTTTGGTGAACCAGGAAGTGGGTCGCCAATGGTACTGATGACGTCGTTAACTCGGTTTGAATTGAACTCTGTAATTTCAGTGTCTAAATAGGTAGCCGCGGTATTGAAGGTAACCCTATGGCTATCTGCTTCATATAGGGTCGCAGTGAGTGAAGCTTCAGCACCATGAACAGTTGCTTTCCCTACGTTTGTTCTGCCGTTTGTATCATTTGATAAACGAGCTGTTGCTTGTAATTCTTCAAAGTCATAAGAAAACACGTCTAACGTAAAATTGAACGCGTCATTTACATATCGAGCACCCGCTTCATATGCGAGAACTTCTTCTGATTCAAAAGGTTCTGTTTCTTCCTCTGAAAAAATAGAGGTGCCGTCGAAACCACCACCACGATAAGCCGTACTAACAGAAGCAAACACGTTAAAGTTATTATTAACAAAGTATTGAACGGCTAATTTCCCCGACATGTTACTGTCATCGAATTGTCGATCCCAAGAGAAATTAGCATCCGTTTGAAAAGTATCTTCAAATATTGACAGCCCCCAAGGATCTGCATCAATATTTTCACCGCGAAATTTAGCGCTATCTTTCGTATAACGCAGACCAGCACTAAGAACTAAATCGTTTGATACATTCCAGTCGACATTACCAAAAACGGCAACACTGTTACGTCGCTGATTATAAGGTGAGCTGTATTGAGACATTACAGTATAGCTGTTCCAGTTACTGGTAAAATCTACTGAGTCGTTGATGAAAAATGTACCTGCTATCCAATCAAATTGACCTCCAGTACTATCGCTTAATCGTATTTCTAACGATGTTTGATTCAAACTATCATCAAAATTGTACTGATAGCGAGGGAAAGAAGTGCCGTCACCATTACCGCTAACATTCCGATCACTACTTTGTTGAGCGAATAACACATCTAAATTTAAATCTTTATTTAATTGACGACTGAAGTCACCCGAAAGCCCACTTACGTCTATTTCATGTGAGTAATATTCACTGGTATAGAATTCATAAGGGTTATCGTTTTCTCCAGCATTAATGTTAGACGAGTCATCATCGAATGCTATACGGTCGTATTGACGAGTATCGCCGCGGTTTTGACTGAAAAAGTAGTGTAAGGTTAATGATGTTACACTATCAAACTCATATTCAGCAGTGCCTCTAAAAGCAAATAAATCAGCATCACCAAACCCATCGCGTTCACCTGGATCAGTAACAGGGGGTATAATTCCTTCAGCACCTTCAGGAACGAACCCAGCAAAGTTACCAGCGCCTTTGCCATCCATGAAACCACCACCTTGTTTCATTAATACAGCAACCCGAACACCTAAATTATCTGATACGGGTCCACCAATAGCAGCGCTGCCAGAAACCAAGTCGTATGAACCATACTCGATATCAGCATAACCGTTTAATGTGTCACCAGGGGCTCGCGTAATTGCGTTAATTGTACCGGCCGTTGTATTGCGGCCATATAGTGTGCCTTGCGGACCTTTAAGTACCTCAATTCGTTCTAAATCAAATAACGGCATACTTAAATAAGCGTTAGATGTTTGGTAAATACCATTAACATGTAATGCAACCGATGGGTTACCATTCGGTTTATAGTCATCAGCACCACCAATCCCACGAATAGTGATAAAACTATTTTCAGGGCCACCAAAAGCAGAATTGATTGATATGCCCGATAGACTATTAATTAAGTCCGTGAAGTCTGTTACACCTTGTGCTTTTAACTCATCACCATCCAGTACAGAAATTGCTACTGGAGTATCTTGTAAGCTGCTCTCGCGCTTAAGCCCAGTAACCACAATTTCATCCATTGGTGCATGATAACTAGAGTTAGCTGTGCGTTTATTTGATGAGATAGGATTTGCGTCGGCTTTTTTTATTATTATGGCACCACTAGGCTGTTCTTGTGCTATTAAACCGCTACCGAGTAATAACTGTTCAACTGCTTGGGTTACTGACAGCTTTCCGATAGCAGCAACGGCTTGTTTATTACTCACTAGGCGACTTGGCGCGATAATTACTGTTCCTGTTTGTTGAGAAAGCTGGTTAAGCGCCTGACCTAAAGGTTGGGTGGAAATGTTTACTTCAGTTTGTTGTGCAAATACACCCTGAGGTGTTAAAGAAGCAAGTGCACCACTAAAAAGTGCAAACTTAATAGATTTACTGAGTAATGTTTTCATAATGTATCTTCCGGTTAATTAATAGAGGTTCGTTATAAGAGTCACAAAAAAGAAAAATTTTTCAGAAAACATACATATTTAACAAAAGCTTCATAAACTGAAGTTTATGAAAAAACGTCCCGAGTACTTACTCGCTATGGGGTATTGTTAGCTTTTGTAATGAGTGTACGATTTACTTTTTCTGTTAACTTAATAGGGTAAGCGCCAGCTAATCCTGCTAAAACAGAGTCAATTTGATCGAAAGTGAATGATGCAGTAATCGGAAGGTTGTTAATGCTGTCGTCTGAAATAATAACAGGTTTTGTAATGTAACGATTGATATCCACGATTACATCTTTGAGTGGTATGTTATCGTAAATTAATCGTGCATTTAGCCAAGCAAATTCTGTTTTAGGATTGAAATGAGTAATACCGTTAATAAATTTACCATTAATATCGGCACGTAATTGTTCATTTGATTGCAACTGAACAACTTTTTCATCTTGACCGCCATACTCAGGTAAATCTGCTACATCTACCATTCCACGTTGTACTGAAATTTTTAGCTCATTGTCAGTGCTATATTCAACTTCAAAAGCAGTGCCACGAACGCGAACCTCTGTATGTTGAGCTGATACTGAAAAAATACGTGCTGGATCTTGATTAACGTCGAAATAAGCACTGCCTTTACGCAGAAATATACGTCTTTCATATGGATTTATATTGACTGAAATACTGGTGTTTCCTGCCAATGTGACAGATGTGCCATCACTTAATATTACCGTTCGGTTTTCCCCAATGGGTGACGTAAATACTATTTCAGGTGCCGTTACTTTCAAGACTTCAGGGGCATAAAATGCAAAATTAACAAATAAAAACAAAGCACTCGCGGCAATACCACTCAACCATATTGCGGATTGAGTAAATATATTTTTTGGTTTTTTGGATGATAATTTTACAGATTCTCGTATAGCGTATTGCTCTAACCACTCTAGAGCTGAATCTGTTACTCCAATAGTTTGCCAGACTTTGTAAGATTGGGTAAAGGCTTGTCTATTCGCATTGCTAATATTGATCCACATAATAAATTCATCATGTTTTTCTTGCGTCGTTTCTCCAGAGTAAAGATAGGTAAGCCATTCTCTTGCTTGGTTTTTTACTAACGCTTCTTCGTTGTATTGGTCTGTCATGATTTTTACTCGTTAGGTAGGGCGGCTTACAAGTGGGTTGCTAGTACTGCTTCTGTTTAACTTACTGCTATTACTAGCCGAACCTCTATCAACTTGTTCTAAAATATACATTGCAGTATTTAATTGACGACAAATATCAGCAATACTCCAGCCTGTGTCTGCGGCAATTTGCGCGTATGTTTGCCCTTTTATTCTGGCGCGCATTAATATATCGCGTTGCTTACTACTGAGTTGCTTTGTGGCTTTTTGAATAATTTCAATACTTTGTTCACCCTGTAAAATACGTTCTGGGCAAAATGTATCTACTTGCTCTTCATCAATCAGTAATTGCTCGGTAATAAACTCCCGAGTTTTACATAAGTGTCCAATTGATTTAAGTGTGATGTTGATAGCAATTTTTAAGATATAGGCTTTAGGATCATGTATTTTCTCAGGATTGTTCATTTGTGCAAATCGACTAAAAGCTTCTTGGGCAACATCTTCAGGCTCTGGAGGCCCTGATCCATATGATTTATGTAATAATCGACATACGTCAAGCCAGTGCTCTCGAAATAAATCATCTATTTTTTTGAATTGCATTGTTGTATGTAGATTGCTTTTATTCACCGAATGCTTATTAGTATCCGCATTGATGAAACACACCTGATCCTTATACAAGGATTTATTCATTTATATAGCTTAATTACTATTGGAATATATGCACTCTAGCAACAGCTTATGGCAGGGGGATGACTATTAAGATAGATTTTTTTACTAAAATATAATCATTTTGAAAAGAGGAAATAAAACTGTAGTTAGGGCCAATAAGAATCGCTCAATTTTCTGCATGCCTTAATAACCAAGTAGGCTAATTGTCCTTACTGATATTCGAAGGGAGTAGTGCTTCGACTTTCTCTCCTGTTTCAGTATAAGGCAATTTTCTCAGCAGAGTATAAGGGTAGCTATAGGGCTCAAGACCATTGAATTTTCCATTTTCACTACGCTAAACACAGCACAGTGCTAGCTTTTTCGCCTTGGTCGTGTCAAAAAATAGCCAGACACGCCGCTTTTCTATCATGATTCGCTTTGCTACTTTTTATAGCTCGTTACGTTTTTATTTACTGTATTTTTTTCCTCCAATAGAGGGTTGAGCAAATATTCTCTAAATAATAAATAAGTTAAATAAAAACTCTTGACCTTATCTTAAGTTGAGGTTTTATTATCTGAGCACTTTCATACAACTGGATACAACATGACTCAATTAACGTTTACTAAAACACTATGGCAACTACTGACCATTTTATTCCTGCTGTTAACCTACCCTATACCTTGCAAATCAAACGCCGACGAAAATAGCTCTGTGCGAGTTGCATTAACATCTGTCAGTGCAAAAAAATGGGACAACACTGTCTTGGGGATAGGTATTTTAGAGGCTTACCAACAAGTTATTCTTTCGCCAGAGAGCGTCGGGAAAATTACTCAGATTTCTTTCAATTCAGGTGATGTTGTTAAAAAAGACCAGGTTTTATTTAAGCTGAATGTCGGCGAGGAAGCGGCGTTATTAGACAAGTTAAAAGCCGAAGCAGAGTTTATTACTATTAAATATACAAGGCTAAAAGAACTGGTGAAAATGAATTCGGTATCACAAAGTGAAGTCGATTTGGCTTACGCCGAACTAAAAGCCCAAAGAGCAAGTATTAAACTAGCAGAAAGTACCCTAGCTAAAAAAATCACCAGAGCGCCTTTTGACGGAATAGTAGGCATAAATTATTTACATATAGGTGATGTTGTATCTGAGCAAACCTCACTTATTAGTATTGTTGATAATACTAAAATGCTAATAAATTTTACCCTAGACGATAAGTCTTATGCCGGTTTATCCACAGGGCAAAATGTCAATATTTTCATTGATGCCTTAGATAATAAAAAAATTGTTGGCACCCTTGTGGCTGTTGAGCCGATTTTGAGTAAGTCTCACAACATTAGAGCACAAGCCTTAGTTGATAATACTAACAATGAACTGAGGGCTGGATTGTTTGCTCGTGTATTGCTGACCACACCTAGCGATAAAACGGTCTTAACTATCCCTGAAACCGCTATTAGTTATTCCTTACACGGCAACACGGTATTTACCGCGACTAAGTCAAATGATGACAACGGCTTTGTGGTGCAGAGGAAAATAATCACCGTTGGACGTAGTGTAGATAACTATACAGAAGTACTCGCAGGCCTCTCTGACAAGGATAGGGTGGTTGTATCTGGACACTTAAAACTATTTGATGGCATGCATGTGCATGAAGCCGCCAGAAATGAATTTAACGTCTCTAGTAAAATAGGAGATTAAACGTGAAATTCACCGATTATTTTATTGCCCGCCCGGTATTAGCTGTCGTTATTAGCGTACTTATTGTATTAGCCGGACTCTATGCAACAACCAAGCTCCCTATCAGGCAATACCCTCAACTAGAGAGTGCCACTATATCGGTTAACACAACGTATCCCGGTGCGTCGGCAGATTTGATGAGAGGCTTTGTTACGCAACCTATTTCACAAGCACTCGCATCAGTAAGCGATGTTGATTTTATCTCTAGCATTTCCAATCAAAACCAAAGTACGGTTACTGTTCGAATGCGATTAAATAGCGACGCATCTAAAGCGATGACTGATGTGGTCACCAAGGTCAATGCGGTTAAATACAAGCTGCCGCAAGAAGCATTTGATCCGGTTATTGAATTAACCAATGGCGAGTCCACTGCAGTTGCCTATGTTGGTTTTTCTAGCGACAGTCTTAGTATCCCTCAGTTAACAGACTATTTGTCTCGAGAGGTTGAACCACTGTTTTCGCAAATAGAGGGCGTGTCTAAAGTGCAAAACTTTGGTGGCCAGGATATGGCCATTAGAATATGGCTCAATAACGACCAACTGCTTGCACGTAATGTCACCGCAACAGAAGTGTTAACGGCCTTAAAGCGTAATAATATCCAATCTGCGCCAGGTACCATCAAAAGCGCTTATGTGATGGCCAATATAAGAGTTAACACTGATATAACCTCGATTGAAGACTTCAATTCATTAGTTATCAGAGATGATGTAAATGGCTTGGTGCGATTTCAAGATATCGGAACGGTCGAATATGGCGGAACGTCCTCAGATACCAGCGCATTGATGAATGGCAAGCCCGCCGTGCATATAGGCTTATCTCCAACACCTAAAGGCAACCCGCTGGTTATTGTTGCTGAGATAAAACGTCTTATACCCAAAATAGAAGCCAAACTGCCTCCGGGCGTGCAAGTAGAGCTTGCGTTTGAAACTGCGAGGTTTATTGATGCATCAATTAACGAAGTAATAAAAACCCTTATTGAGGCGATAATAATAGTCATGGTTGTTATTCTGCTGAGTTTAGGCTCGCTGCGCAGTGTCTTAATTCCCATTATGACTATTCCCATTTCGATGCTCGGCGCAGCAGCACTGATGATGGCATTTGGCTTCAGTATCAACTTGCTCACCTTATTAGCGATGATCCTCGCAATTGGCTTGGTAGTAGACGATGCGATTGTGGTGGTCGAAAATATTCACCGTTATATCGAAGAAGGCTTAACGCCGTTACAGGCGGCAGTAAAAGGGGCGCGTGAGGTGGCCAGCCCAGTGGTCGCGATGACTCTAACCCTAGTCGCGGTTTATGCACCTATCGCGCTGATTGAAGGATTAACCGGCGCGCTCTTTAAAGAATTTGCCCTAACCTTAGCCAGTGCGGTAGTGGTATCAGGTGTTGTAGCACTAGTGTTATCCCCGGTTATGAGCGCAATGTTATTAAAGCCCCACTCACACACCACATTGCTATCAAAGTGCCCTGATTTTTTATTTACACGACTCACTACACGTTATGAAAGTGTGCTGCAGAAACTGTTAAAACGCAGATGGATAGTTTATAGCTTTGCTCTGGTGATTTTTATGAGTCTGATACTGCTATTTAAGTTACCGACCAGTGAGCTGGCCCCGATTGAAGACCAAGCTAATATACTAACAGCCATAAAAGCCCCTGAAAATGCGAACTTAAATTATGCAGAAACTTTTAATAGAGAGCTTGATGAAATTTATATGTCGATACCTGAAACAACCAGCACATGGATCATCAATAGTAATGACGGGCCGGCAAATAGCTTTGGAGGTATTAACTTATCGACATGGAATGACAGAGAACGAGGGGCATCGCTTATTCAAGGAGAACTACAAGCCAAAGTAAATGAAGTCGAAGGTAGCAGTATCTTTGCATTTCAACTTTCTCCACTGCCCGGATCCACTGGAGGGCTTCCAGTGCAACTTGTTCTACAATCAACTGGGGAAAACACCGCCTTGTATAGGGTGATGGAAGAGCTAAAACAAAAAGCCCGTCAAAGTGGACTCTTTGCTGTGGTAGACAGTGACTTAGCTTTCAATAAACCTGTCATCAACATTACGGTAAATAAGGTCAAAGCGAATAATATAGGCATTGATATGGCCGAAATAAGCGACACGCTGTCTGTTTTGGTGGGCGAGAATTACATTAACAGAATTTCTATCGAAGGCAGGGCCTATGATGTTATTCCACAGCTAAAAGCATCTCAACGTCAGTCTTCCATTGATATCAATAGCTACTATGTCCGTGCCAAAAGTGGTGACTTAGTTCCTTTATCACTTATCGCCAATATAGAGACGGTAGTTGATGCGAACCGACTTGCGCAGTTTAATCAGCAAAACTCTGCAACACTACAAGCCATTCTCAACTCTGGCATATCGATGGGTGAAGCTGTTAGCTTTTTAGAAAGTGAAGTTGCGGCACTGCCGGCTATTTACTCCTATGACTGGCAGTCAGAAACGCGACAGTTCAAGCAAGAAGGTAGCACCTTGTTATTTGCCTTTGCTTCGGCGATGCTGGTTATTTATCTCGTATTAGCCGCCCAATATGGCTCGTTTATCGATCCATTTATTGTATTGATCACTGTGCCGCTTTCATTGTTTGGTGCACTTTTGCCAATGGCGCTAGGTTATGCTTCATTCAATATTTACACCCAAATTGGCTTAATTACCCTCATAGGGCTAATTAGTAAACATGGAATATTGATTGTTGAATTTGCAAACGAACTTCAGGCCAATAAGAAGTGCTCAGCACTCGATGCTGTGTTGCAGTCGGCATCGGTTAGACTTCGGCCTATTTTAATGACCACCGCAGCGATGACATTTGGCTTAATTCCGCTTTTATTTGCTGATGGCGCCGGAGCCAACAGTCGGTTTGCATTGGGAGTAGTAATAGTGTGCGGCATGGTGATTGGCACTTTGTTCACATTATTTATATTGCCAGTATTCTACATATTAATAGCAAATATACGTGCAGCGTATTCAACCAAAAAGGTATCTATAACGAGGTCTATTAACTCACCTGACAGTACTTTTTAATCCTTAGATGACTATTTTAATTAGACACTTAAAATAGTCATCATAAAAGTTCAGGGTTTTGTGCGTAGTAATACTGCGCCACTACCTTGTTTCCCCAATATGTCACCAGGATTACGTATTGGGCACTCTTTAACTGAAAGGCAGCCGCATCCAATGCAGTTTTCTAATTGATCCCTTAACAACACTAATTTTTTTATTTTTGCATCAAGAGTCGCATGCCAGTTGCTTGATAGAACTTGCCAATCTTTTTGTGTAGTGGCTGCAAACTTGGGTAACACAGACAAGGCCTGCTTAATTTCAATTAATGGAATCCCAACATTTTGACTTACTTTAATTATTGCTATCCGCCTTAATACATCTCTTGAATAAAGGCGCTGGTTACCGTCACTACGGCTGCTAAATATCAAGCCTTTCTTTTCATAAAAATGTAGGGTTGCAATGGTGACACCCGCTCTCTTAGCTACCTCACCTACTTTCAGGGGCGCATTAATCTCTAAAGAACCGCCAATAACCATCTCACACCTAAAGTTAACTTTAGGTGTGAGTTTAAGGTAATCCCCCTGTTTATTCAAGAGAGACTTATTTTGTGAATACACTAAAGACCTGTAGGTTATTTTAGATGTACTCTTCCTCAAGCTGACGAATTGGCATTTTTAGGCCACAATGATAATTGTCAAAAAATCACGTTCGATTGAGGATAAACGCATGAGTAACATTACTAAAGTAGGTGTTGATATTGCAAAGTCTATTTTTTATGTGCATTACGTTTATCGATCCAGTGAGATCCAATGGAAAGGTAAGTATTCGCGAAGCAAATGGTTAGCGATGATATGTAAAAAAATGCTACTCGATGTTAAATTAGCTATGGAGGCTTGCGGATCTAGCAATTACAGGAGGCATGGACTACAAAAACTGAGTTCAAAAGTTAAAATTACCCACGCACAGTTCGTTAAGCCTTATGTTAAAAGTAACAAAAATAACGCAGTTGATGCCTAAGCTATATGCGAGGCAATAAGCCGACCAAATATGCTAATGCCGATCAGTTAAGGTTAATTGATCGGTTGACCGATCTAAATGATCGTGAATAATCCGTAATTAGTTTCGCTAATTACGGATTTTTTATGGATATTCAAACAGCTCTTTTGACCACTTTCTCATCTGCCGAGGAATGTATTTTGCTGTTTACCCTCTGGTATTGGCCATTGATTTAATCCTAACTCATTGGCCTTTTTAAGGTAATTAGCCACAGTACCAGCTGAAATATTTAAACTTCTGGCAATCTCTTGATGGGATAATTGTGCTGAGTACTTCAGCCGTAAAATGGAATGTAATTTACTCATAGATATAGGTCTTGTTGTCATTGTTTTTATTGTTGTTATCCTCATCAAACGATTCAGATAACGGTTTAACACACCTACAAAAATGATAAAACGTGAACTCGGTTATGAGTGGTATTAAGCTTTGATCGGCAAAATCATTAAGAGCATAAAAGTGATCATTTACAAGTGATTTTAGTGATCAAAGCTGGAGAGAATATGCAGCCACTCCACGTTGCAACATATGTGATATCAGTCACCCAATCCACCCTAGTTGTGTAACGCTGGTTAGCATATCAGTAATTTCATCTAATGTGTTTTTATCTAGAGTCCTAGACAGAGACAACGTTAGTAAAGACATCGCTATTATCCTCGACTTTTACCAAATCCATGCCAGTACACAGGCCAACCATCTTTAACACCGTAGTTGTTAATAAGAGACGCGATAATAACAAGCAGTACACTGCCTACTAAAACGGGTGTGAATAAAAAGCTCAAACCGACAACAGATTTTCCTGCAAGAATAATCACGACTGGATTTGCGCCGGCTGGCGGGTGAACCATTCGTAAAAATTGCATGACCATGATTGATACGCCGACCGCTACGGACATAACAATGTATGAGTCACCTAAACCGTAGAGCGCAGCCAGACCCACTGAAGCAGCAATTAAGTGACCTCCGATGACATTTCTTGGTTGGGCAAGGGGTGAGGCTGATGCAGCAAACAAAATAACGCATGTGGCACCAAAGGGGGCCATTAGCCAAGGTGCTCCTGAGTACTGACCGAGAATACACAGACAAAAGATACCAAGCGTTCCACCGATTAAGCCTTTTGTAAGCAGAAGTAATGATGGACGTGGCGGAAGTGAGCCGCCTCCTTTTAATTTTTTCATAATTAATTCCTTAAAAATAACGCTATCGATTAAAATCGTGGTACATTGCCTCTGGTACAGACCTGTACCACCGCTAAGGATGGTACAGACTTGTACATTCTTTGCAATTGTTTTATCTAAAAATTCGGAAATTAATTTATGAGCACCAAAGAAAATATATTAGATACTGCAGAATCCTTATTTAATACGAATGGGTACACAGCCGTTGGAGTTGATCTTATTCGTGATAAGGCAGGCATATCGAAAACCTCGATGTATCGTCATTTCGGTTCAAAAAATAAATTGATATTGGCGGTTCTTGATCGAAGACATTTACATTTTGAAGATAGATTGGGTGATGTGATCACCTCCGGAATGAGCACAGAAGAAAAATTAGATGCACTGGTTGATTGGCACTTCAAATGGTTTGGTGCTGAGGATTTTCATGGTTGTATGTTTATGCATGCCATGTCGGAATTTAAAGAATCTGATAGCGTCATTGCGGATTCAGCATCTATGCATAAACAATGGCTGAAAGCCCTAATCAAGGATATTATTTCGAATGTTCCTGATTTCGATGAAAAGCAAGTAGAGGCTAAATCTGAAGCCATCATGGCCTTCATAGAAGGCATGATTGTTCGAGCTGAATTTGATGATATAACACTGTATAGACCCATTTATAGGTTAGTGATTCAAACGCTAGGAAAAAAATTCTAAAGGAGAAATAACAACTTCATTGACTGGTGAAACTGTAGTGGTACGGTGATTTTGGCCACCCATTAAGAAAGAAATGTTATTCTATTTGCATACAATATCACTTAAACCACGTTTTGATAAGTCAGTCATAACTACCTAATTATCGATTGTAAGGTGTTGTATTGACCTATTGAATTCACCACCGCTCTCTTGATATCTGCTTCCCTGAACAATTCTCGTTAATCGAGAAATTGAATCAACGAGAGCGTTACCCTATTAGTGTTATGCAAAGTATTCAATGTGTATATTAGTAACTATAAATACTGGGCTCTGCGCGATACTTTACAGAACACGTCTTGCTGTATTTTTAGATGATTAAGGTCGCAGTGAATTTACATACGCATAAAGAGGGTATATTAGTACATCGATGGGCATTAATTCAGTACCACCTAGTGAATGGTCAAAACGAGATGTTAATATTCTTACGCAGGTTAAACCTAGAACAGCTCATTGCCCTTACGTAAGTTATTCAGTGTAAATAATTCACTTTGAAGAAAGCAAAAAATTAATATCACCCCAAAAATCTAGCCTATTTTCTAATTGAAATATAGCTCTTGTAAATTAGCATTTACGATAGCTATTTTTATGTTAAATTGCGTGTTTGCCTCATAGGTCTTCACGTATAAAAATACATTTAAATATAGCAGCCTGCGTTGGATGCACTTTCTTATGCTTCTCTAGCTGTTGCTTTAATTCCTTATAGCGATATTGGTAAAAATGTTGCTTTTTATTGACTTCTGATGTTTTCTTCTATGTAACGATCTAATGTATAATGAACTTTAGTTGCGTAATTACGGTGTATTAAGCGACAATTACCGACTATCCGAAGCGAAAATTTTGGTGATTGCTTCAAACATACCCACAATGACAATAAAGCAACACAGTTTAAGCGCTTATAGCAGCATGATACTTGGAGGTCTACATGGATAAATTAACGGCCTCGTTACCTTTAATGCTGAAATAGTTAAAGCTTGCCACCATGTTTCAACTGCGGAATGCCTGAGTGAAAATCGAGCCCACAGCGATGCGATACTATATTAAACTTACGACACGCAATGAAGTAAACACCTTAGGCTTTACTCTTGCTGCTGATTTAACAAATCAGCAGGGTGGTTTGAGCACTGTGGTAATGTATTTTTGTTTGCCGCCAGTGCATATCGCCAGTAGCATCGGTTATAGGCTTATCGAACAAAGCCATACAATTAAGTTTGTTACCGCGTCAGCTATTTTCCATAAAATCAGACGCTTGCGCTTGCAAGGTGACTTTTAAAGTTCGATAAATACAGCTTATTAATCGTTGATTGCGTTCGAAAAATGGAACAGGAAACGAGCGCACAGTTTGAATTGATAGCACATCGCTATGAGTGACACAGCTGATCATCACATCAGACAAACTATTCGATGATACAACTATTACTCATTGCGAAGGTAAAAGTTACCGGCGAAAAATAGCGTTCAATTAAGAGCAGAAAAAATTTAGTGTCAACCAGTCTAGTTAATTGACTCTAGATACAAAGGTCCGTATGAGGTCACGTTATTGTTTTTTTACACTTGTAGAATGCCAAGAACTCATAATCTTTCTCCGTAAATTAATTATTAGTGGGATTACTAGATAACACTATGCCGAAGCAATAATATGCAAGTATCTTTGTATTATAAGGGTCTAGCCAAATGGTTCGGCATAGTTTTTCTTTCGGCATAAACCGCAAAGGCCAATGACCTTATGGTGCATGATTATATTTCTACTTGCTTACAGCACTTAGCTGAGCAGCCTGATAACCTAGCGCTACTGTTACCTTGGAACATTAAGAAGGCTAGGTGTCGTTAGCTATACGCTTACGAACTAGTGGAGTCTATTGTAGTTGGCTACTAGTCACGACACTGGTCTGAACAACACGCTTTCAATCAATAAACTACTTCGCACTATCGTGCTTTCGTATTTTATAATTATTACGTGCTGGGTGTGTTACAGCGCACGCTGTAACGCTATGAATGTCATGCGCTGTAACGCATTTAGCAGGTCAGCTGTAACGGAATTATGCTTCTGAAGTGTTAGATAAATCTAGCTTTATAAGAAGTAAAAATAAAGTTAACTAAGGATTTTTTTGGAAAATAGCAGGCGTAAAAGTATTATTTCTAACAGAATAAATTAACCTCTAATAGGTAGTTTAAGCCACTAATGGCAAACGTAAAATCAAATTCCTCGAACGATTTTTAATTACGGAAATTCAGCCATACATGTAAACATAACCTGTTTACATTGGTGCATCTGCTCGCTTTGTAGTATGCGCTCTAAAAACTGTAAATAATCCCATTCTTCTTTTGCTGCTTGCTGCGCTAGCGCTGTCGCGTTCGTTTCAACACCAGCGAGTTGAAGCTCCTCTGTTAGTTCATGCAAACGTGCTAATTGTAAGTTCATAATGCCTCCGAAAACAGCGCGTAAATATTTAAATCATGGTGTAACAGTTGAGTCTCCGAGGACAGATCAAATGCAGGCATTGTCACTTCTGCCGGCAGTGATGGTGCAACAGGTTGGAGCCGCTTTAGCTAATCAAGAATGTAAATAAAGTTTAAAGACCTCTAATTTGAAATACCCGTTTGACGAGTAGAATAATGCGGTGCGTCAAAGTCACCTTGAAGGTATCGATATGCCCAATTGTTTAGCGATGGCTCGTTGAGACATGCCTTGCATGGCTAAGACTTTTATTTTCATGAACTCTTCTTTTGAAATCATGGTGCTTATCCAAAAGCACCAGTGTTAAGTTAACTGGATCAAATTTCAATTATTGAAGTGGATCATTTTTGCATTGCTGGTAACATTAAGCAGTGCGCTTAGCTATAATCGGAGTCTAGCTGCACATTCCACTGTATTAGGTCGGTAAAATCATCATCACCCACATCTCGATTCGGCAACGTTTTAAATAAATGCATAAAGTAGTAATAAGGATTGATGTCATTGGCACGACACGTCATCACAATACTATAGAGTGTGGCGCTTGCTTGGGCACCATTAATTGACTTTGAGAATAGCCAGTTTTTCCTACTAGTGGTAAACGGCCGAATATCTCGCTCAGTAATATTATTATCAATCCCTAGTTCGCCATCTTCACTATACCGCATTAATTTCGGCCATTGATTGAGGGTATATTTTATCGCTTTTCCAATGTAGCTCGCTGTGGTCACTTTATCACTCGCTTCATCAAGCCATGCTTTAAAGTGCATTAATATGGGTAAGGCTTTTTCTTGTCGTAACTGATACCGCGCTTGAGGAGATAACTTTTTGTTTTTAGCGTGGGTTTCCAGTTTATATAATTGGCTGATAAAGCTGATGGCTTTATGCGCACGGCCTTTTTTTTTAGATTCTGCTTTTAAGGCTTCGTCATATTTCCGCCTAGCGTGTGCCCAACAACCAGCAGGGGTAATGCCTTCAATACCGTCATAAACACGGTAGCCATCGCACTGTAAATAGCCTTGATAACCTGCAAGAAATTCTTTTGCGCAAGCGCGACTTCGACCTGCTTGGTAATCGTAAATCACGACAGGCTCACGGCTAACCTTATTGCTGCGATAAACCCACATGTAAGAATTGCTGCTAGGGTTATCACCTTCATCTAACACTTGTGTACGGGTTTCATCGGCACATAAACTGTGCTCACTAAGCAAGTGAAGTTGCATGGCTGCCACTAATGGGCTGATAAGCAGGCCCGCTTTAATACACCAATTAGCTAATGTTCCGCGCAATAGTTCAAGGCCGCCACGGCCCAGTATTTCAACGAAACGATTAAAGTGGTAAGGCATCGCAGTATCTGCCTGTCACAACCGCCGCTAATGCCTCGGGGCTGGCAATACTCCCCGGTATTGGTTGTTTAGGTTTAGGTGCGGTGATTATTTTTGCTGCTTAAAGATGCCTTGCCAGTGTTTTATTTCTTGCTGTTTATTCATAATTACCTCAGGTTAATATACTGAGGTAATTATGCATAGGTAGCATTAACATTAGTCTGTGGGCTTAATTGCGCGCTAAACCGGCATTATAATGATGCTGCCTAACGCTGTTGTAATATCCGTTGATATAATCACTAACGCTATATTTAGCACCTATAAAATTCCATATCCAACCTTTGGCATTCATTCCGTTTTAACGCTTCTAAAAAATCGCTCCATTGGTGCGTTGACGCTCCTATGTCAATATCAACTCACATTAGATAAGTCAGAAACAATAATTGGATATAACTACCTTGCTATATAACGTTTCAAGCATCGCTGAATTTCTTTATTTGCTTTACCTTGGATGAGCATTTTAATGCATATTTTTTTGTCCGAGCATTACTTCGCTTTCTTATCAAAGCGACTGTCTATAATGCGTTGTTAGCATCTCTTGCACCTCCACGATTTAATCTATGACGTTGCTTTTCCTAATAAAGCATCTAATGAGCTAACACCACATAACGCAGCGAAAGATGATTCTTTTTTAAGCTCTGGGTTATCGCCTGCTATGACTAATAAAGTGGTCGCTACAGTAGATGTCAATTCTTTCAGCTACTTTTCTATCAGCTTTTCTTTTGCTGAAGCTTATTGCGCAGGTCATAGATTTGCGATTCATGAATGTCTAAATTTCTAGTAGTGGTAGCAACACCTATTTTTACAGTGAACAGATTGGCTTATTTTTTAAATTCAGTCGTATGAGTTTTAAGTGGTTTATTTGTTGTTGTCATAAGTACCTCAATGATTATTGTACTTATTTGGCCGCGTGTCTAGAAGTAGTGGTAGGGATCATTATCGAGAATGGCTGTTGTCTAATGCTCACAACGCTTGTACCAGCCGCTCTAACAAAGTAATAGCACGCTCTTGTTTCACCTGAGTAACGCCTTGCCCCGCCCATAATGATAGATGTTCTGGATCTTTATTTTTTTCAGCCGTCTTGCGCATGGGCCCAGTCATAGCGTTTAATTGGGGATAATGCGGCAGTTTACTTTTGTTATCAAACTCATAAAAATCAATAATATAGCTATTAACAAGGCCTCGAGCTTGTTTGCCTGAGAATAATCGAGTCAAACGTGTTTCAGCACTACGTTTACCAAGACTGACATCTAGTAGTGCTTGCTTATAAACGTTATTAATGCCAGATTCATCTGTAGTCAAAAACGCAGTCCCAAGCTGAGCTATTTGCACTCCTGCTGTCTGTATAACTTTGATATCTTGTCCGGTCATGATGCCACCTGAGGCAATCAAAGGAATATCAGTACAAGCTCGCGTCCGACTAATCAAAGTCAGTAACCCCAACGGATCGGATTCGCTTTCTGGTAGCCAGCCACCGCGATGTCCGCCAGCTTCCATTCCTTGTAAGCATACGGCATCCGCACCAATCTTTGCCCATGCTTTAGCCTCGTGAGGATGATTAGCCGTACCTATCACACGCGTGCCCAATTGCTGCAAACGCTGAACTTGCTCAGCACTAATGATTCCAAAGGTAAAGCTCGCTACAGGAACTGGGTTGTCATAGAGCACTTGTAGCTGCTCTGCAAAGTTTTGCGCTGGTCTGTCAGGAAGTACGGCTGCTATTTTATGCTCTTTGTAATACTGAGCAAGCCACTCTGGTACTTTAGAGTCAAGGGTGCTGGCATCATAGTCTGATAGTACCATTAGATTAACCATAAAAGGACGCTCAGTGAGATTTCTTATAGTATTAATTTGCTCGTTTAAAGCGGTTGGCGCGGTCATGCCAGCGCCTAACGAGCCGAGTCCACCGAAATTGCTAACTGCTGCTATCAATTCTGGTGTGGTAGCGCCGCCTGCCATAGGGGCTTGGATGATAGGGTAAGTGATGTCGAGTTTTTCTAGTAAGGTCATAGCAGGCTTCCTGTTTATAATATCGATTACAATCTTAATTATGGTATTTAGAGGTTTACCTGACTTACTGTAACAGAAGCGGATAAAAAACGTATAGGATAGTGTTTATTTAGTTGCTGAATGACTCTATTGATAGTCAGGTTGTTGAACAACGTGGGTTAGAGATATTTTTGGAGCCTGTAACGGGTTCTGTGTAACTACCCGTTTTTAGACTTTAAATATGTTTACTGAGGTGTTCCTCAAATTCAATGATAAAACGACTCATTGCATTACGCCAGTCTCGAATTGGCATCGTCCATTTTTTCGATGCCTCTTTTATTGCCAAATAAATCATTTTTCTTGCAGAATCGTCATTTGGAAATAGCTTACGGTTTTTAATCGCTCGGCGAATAACGCTGTTGAGTGATTCAATGGCATTCGTTGTTTAAATGGCTTTTCGTACCACTACACAGCACCGTATTTACGCACGTAAAATTAAGAAATCTTTTTAAACAGCATCATAGCCGACTAAGATATCTGTCATCATAATCATTAAAGCAGAGTAACTTGCTCCCGTAACATACCAAGCTTCTGGATCAACAACATGAATATGCTTATTTTTCCAGGCTTTCGTTTTACGTAGTAATGGGTTATCTAAATTCTGATAACTTATTGTTGATTTACCCTCCATAACGGCCGTTCTATCAATGACGTAAATAATGTCAGGATCATATTTATAAATAAACTCATGGGAAATAGGTTGTCCATGGGAACCCGCTTCAACGGAAGGGCTTGCAGACTTCATACCTAGTGCACTATAAATAAATCCATAGCGTGATTGTGGGCCAAAAAACCGTAATGCACCGTTGTTGTGCAGGATTATCATTGCAGTTTCAGAACGGTTTTCAATTTTCGTTCGTGTGCTTTGTATTTTGACTTCTAATTTATCAACAACCTGATTCGCTCTAACTTGTTTGTTAAAGATCTTCCCCACAGAGAGTATATGCTCTTCAATTTTTTTAATTTGGTCATCACTACTTTGCATATAGTTAACCTCTGAATACAAGGTCGGTGCTAATTTAGAGAGTGCTTGGTAATGGTTTGCTTGTAATGATGAAATTAAGATTAAATCAGGTTTGAGTGCATAGATTCGCTCTAAGTTAGGCTGCACAATTGCGCCTAAATCTTGAATATCCGGGTCTTTTTCAAAATTAGCTAAAAAATGAGGAACAAAGTCTTTTGGCATACCTGCTATTGGGATATGTAATTGCGCTAAAGTATCAACTTCATTCATATCTAAAGCAATAACCTTTTTAGGTATCGAATTAATTACGCTCGTTCCTAAACTATGGGTAATTTTAATTGGTTCAAACTGGCTATTTTGGTCTATAACCTGCACATTGTCTTCAGTAACTGGCCCACATCCACTGAGAATTATAAGGAGTGTTAATGAAAATAATTGCTTTATTCGTTGGGTCATCGTCTTTGCTCTGCTGTTAAATTAAAGTAATTACAAATAGTCCCTGTTTTGCTCTGCAAAATTTCTATATTTAGTTCATATAAGTCGCGTAAATTATCTTCAGTAATGACGTGATTTATAGAGCCAGAGCTGTGAATTTTGCCGTTTTTCATGGCGACTAGATGATCTGAATAGTTTGCTGCAAAATTAATATCATGCACGACTAAAACTATTGTTCGTTGTTGTTCGTTACATAGCCGTCTTAATGCGTTCATAATGTGCGCGCCATGTTTCATATCTAAATTATTGAGTGGTTCATCAAGTAATAAATACGGTGTTTGTTGGGCAATTGTCATCGCTAAAAAGGCCATTTGCCGCTGCCCACCACTTAACTCATCGATATAAGCATTTCTAAGAGAAGTTAAAGATAGAAAATCCAGTGCATCATCGATAACCCGTTCATCTAGCTTCGTAAGCGCACCTCGGTTATGAGGAAACCGACCAAATGCGACAAGTTCTCGTACCTTTATTTTCAAATCAAAATGGGGCGTTTGCCTCAATGTTGCGACTTGCAACGCATACTGGCGTAGAGGTGTTGTGTAAATATTTTTATTATTTAGCTCTATACCTCCTGATGTTTGTGCTAACAGTCGCCCTATTGTCATTAATAGAGTACTTTTCCCAGCACCATTTGGTCCAATCAAGGAACTCACTTTATGTACAGGAAAATCAATATTAATATCATTCAGTACGACTTTATCTTGATACGTTTTATATAAATTTTTTACTGATATCATAAATAACTCCGAGGACGAATAATAATGACAAAAAAGTAAATAGCGCAGATCAAATTAACTAAAATACTGACCGTGATACGATAATTAAAAATATGTTCTACCAGTAATTGGGCGACTAAAAAGGATGTGATAGCGATACCTGCCCCCATGAATAATATTGTTAAATGACGGGCTTTTTTTGCACAGGAATAAGCTAAATTTGCTACAAATACGCCCATAAAAGCAGTGGGGCCTAAAAGGCTTGTTGAAATCGCAACTAAAACGGCAATTAAAGCTAAATTTAATTTTAAAAAGTGCTGGGCATCAATGCCCAATGAGATTGCTTGCTCACGACCTAATGACAAAATATCAAAATATTTATGTTGCTGTACTAAAGCAATACATACTAGGACTGTTAAGCCAGCTGCGATGCTCAACTGGGTAATATCAACACGATTAAAAGTGGCCTCGCTATAGCTTTGAAAAATTGCAAACTCTCCAGGACTGACACTAAATTGAATCAACTGGGTAAAACTACTCAACACAATTGTTACTACCAACCCAACTAAAAGTAAGTGGAACAATTGCTTACGGGTACTTTTAAGCAGCCAATGTTGTAATATAAATGAGTAAGTTATCATCACCAAAGTTGATAAAACAAAGTTTAGATTTTTACTTACAACTATTTGACTAGCAGCCCCTAAAACTAAAATAAGTGATGATTGAAATAACAAGTAAATCGCTTCATACCCCATTACTGCCGGAGTTATAATACGGTTCTCAGTGATTGTCTGAAAACAAATCGCCGCAAAAGCAACGCAAACACCGCCGACAATAATAGCTCCTAAACGTATTAAACGATTCGGGATCACATATTGAAAATCAAAACCTGAATCCCAAAATAAAAAAAGCATGAGTAAAGTTAAAATACAGGCGTATACACTGATATTAAGAGGCTTCATTGCTGTTTTACTTTCTTTAAAATTAATAGAAACAGTAAACCACCTATACACCCTGAAGTTAGGCCGATAGGTATTTCAAAAGGATAAATGATTAAGCGCCCGATAATGTCACATATGATCAAAAATAAAGCGCCGTATAATGCAGATAAAGGCAGTGTTTTTTGGATATTATCGCCATAACGTATAGCAACTAAGTTAGGAATAACAAGGCCAACAAAAGGCAAACTTCCGACCGTTACCATAATGGTCGCAACACATAAAGAAACGATGAATAATGCGATACTCATCATTGCAAAATAATTAAGTCCTAAGCTAGTGGCGACACTTTCACCCATGCCTATAATACTAAAACGCTGTGCAAAAACGTAAGCAATAATGACTATCGGTAAAATGAAATAGAGTACTTCATAGTTGCCTTGAATCACTTTAGAAAAATCGCCTAACAACCAAGCCTGCATGTTTTGCATTAAATTATTTTGATAAGCATAGAAATTAGCGACAGCGCTCAGCACACTACCATACATCAAACCTAATACAGGTACTAAAATGGTGCTTTTGATACGTACTTGACGTAAAAACAACACAAAAAATGTACTGGTTAATAAACAAAAGAGTAAAGCGCTTAGTGCTTTTCCTTGTATCCCAAACTCCGGCCACTGAATAACGGCGATAAGTACACCAAGCTTAGCTGCATCTAACCCGCCTGTTGTGGCAGGTTCAGCAAATTTGTTTTGTACTACCTGCTGTAAAATCACACCACATACAGCTAATCCAGCACCGGCTAGAATTAAAGAAAACAACCGAGGAATACGGCTTGTTAGAACTGTAAACCATGCATCTTGAGAGCCATTGGTAAGTGCTTGTAATGGAACTTCTGCGACCCCTAAAAAAAGCGAGGTGAAAGCAAATATTAAAGTAATTAAAAATAAAAAGAGTAACTGTGATTTAACTGTCATATTTTGTCTTTTAGCCATCACTACTCAACTGATTACATTGGTCGTGATATTATTTAGCAGCGTCTAATCTTAGTGCTATACCATCTAAAATTAAGTCGCGTTTATTTACCCACCATTGCAGCGAACCTGCTTGCATAATGGCTACCATGGTATTAATTGGCTCTGCGCGATTAGGGTGCAAATCAGCTTGTTGTTGCCACAGCGTAATTAAACGCTCTTTACGCAACAGACCATTTGCTTCAACTATATCGGTTGACCACCACCCTAAAAAACTATCGCACACCATATTGACCAGTAGATCAACACTCACCACAGCGTCATTAAGGGAGAACCCTTTTTGCTGAAGTCGCATCACCGACTCTGCAAAAGCATGCATGCCTTCAATAGGTGTTACTTTAGCTTGTTGCACCACTTGCGCTAACCCTGGGTGTTGCGCATAAAGTTGCCAAAGTGAATCAGTCAGAATAATGAGTTCTTCACGCCAACTCACATCCGCAGGGGCTTGCCATTGCAAATCTTTTACTGCAATTTCCGCGGCTAACCGAATCACATCATCACGACTTTTAACATGATGATACAGTGATGAACGGTCTACTTTTAGCTTCTTTGCAACCCCTATTAAGGTCGCGTCTTGTATGCCCATATCAAGCGCTGTTCGTGCAATAATTTCTCGCGAAATGCGATTAGGTCGGCCACGCTGCGCCGTTTTATTATTTATTTCGTTCATAGAGCACTCCTTCATAATATAAAAAGCATTTTAACGAGGATGCGCTATATACAAAATGTTTTATTTAAAAACAGTCGCAACGTAATAATAAAAATGAAGCAATACGCAACTTAAAAATTCATTCTGACACCAATACCTAGCTCTCGAGGTTCAAGTAAATAAGCAGATTCACCTTGGGTACTGCGGTCACTAAATTTTGCTAATGGGGCATGTTTATCTAACGCATTTCGGGCATAAATAAACCCTTCGGTCATTTCACTGAACTGATAAGAAGCATTCATGTTCAAAACGGTGTAACCGCTAACTCGTAATTCAGGCTCATTGGTGTCTGATGAATAATAAGAGTCGCTGTAGCGCATATTAATATCCAATAATAGCCCATCGGTTATTTTGTAATTTGTGCCTAAATTAAACATATAACCTGGCGCTTTACTGAATTCATTACCAACAAAGGATTCTCCTCTGAAGTCTTCAAACTCACTGATCTCAGTCTCTAATAAACCGATCCCTCCATACAATGACACGCTTTCGCTTGGTGCATACATTGCGTTTAATTCCACACCATAACTACTCGCTTCATCCGCATTAACTATAATAGTGCCAAATGGGCGGCCGTCGAGGTAATCAGTGACAGCTCGCTGAGAGTCTTTAAATTGTGTATAAAATACATTGACATCGATTGTTAGCTTTTTATTAAATAGCTCCGCACGAGTGAATATTTCATAGTTCCAAGCGTACTCTTCATCAAAGGTATAATACTCACCGGCACGAAAGTTTAAGCCGGTTCCACCCGGTATATAGCCTTTATTAACCAAAGCCCCGACATTAATACTGTCATTAATTTTATAAGTTAACGATAATTTCGGGAGTAAAATGTCAAATGCTTTTTCATAAACATAATATTGATCGGGAGCATAAGTGGCCATACCTTCATGGCTAATGGTATCTTTTTGATATCGCAGTCCGCTGGTCAACTCCCACTTGGGCGTAAAGTGCCAAGCCAACTCGCCATAAGCTGCAATACTTTCATGCTCTAAATCCGCGTCTGCTTGACCAAAAGCATTATTCAATATGTTATTTGTTTTATCTTTCCAATAAAAAAGCCCAGCCACTGCTTGGTATTTATTTTTCTCATCTTTGATATTTAGGGTCAATTCATCCGATAGATTCTTATTTGTACGTATTGCTATACCCGCATAAGGCGCAGCGAAGTTATAATCGTAGTCTCCTTCTGAGTATTGCGCTTGATTAGACAATGTGACGCCGTTATGAAATTCATATTCTAAATCCCATAACCCAACGTTACTGCTACTCACTTGATTATCTTGATACAAAGATGAGTTTTCTAAATTACTGTATGGCTCTGTTACAATTTCATTTCTAGGGCGTTTAACTTCGTTATACGCATAAGTCAGCATACTTGATAAACCATCAAAAGCACTTGGTTGCCATAATAACTTGGCACGTAAGTCTTTATTTTTAAAGTCTAAATCAAAGTTATGAGCGGTAAACTCAGGGTTTGTGTAAGTGACAAACGTATCCCTTGAGCTATAATCAACCGCTATTCTAGCAGCAAAGTCATCACCTAATGGCCCCGATGCAAGAGCTGAAATACGAACTTTATTCCGGCTTCCAACCAAACTTTGTAACGCAAATTCAGGTGTAAATGTGGGGATATTTGTTTTTATAACGACAGCACCAGCAATACTATTGGCACCTTGAGAGGTGGTTTGTGGTCCACGAAATACCTCAACAGAAGTTACATCCCATAAACCTGCGGCCCCTAGCCCAAGTTCACTTGAAGTTAAATATCTGCCATCAACACTAATCGTTGCACTTGGTACAGGCTTAGATAAATATGCATTACCATCACTTACAGGCCCCTTGGTGTCAGTACCACGAATAATTGGCGCATCAGTATTACTTGCAAAGGTAATGTTTGCTGTACCTCGTAATATTTCTGAGATGGTGGCTTGATCTGCATTTTTTTTAATGTCATCTGCAGTAATAAGTCGTACTGAGTTAGCTGTTTCTTTTAGAGTACGCTCAAGCTTTTGACCATAAATAATCACTTTTTCAATACCTTTATTCTCTGCTTCATCATCGTTCGGCATGCTTGTTTGTGCAGCAGCACTCCATGAAATAAATGAGTTTGTCAGCAAAATTAAACACAAAGCTGGTGTTATCAGTGAGTAGGTAGACTTATTACTGCGCATTTCTTAACTATCCCATTACGTTGTTGATAATAAATTTCATTTAGATTACTATCTCTCGCATCATTTATCAACACCACGTTGATAAATGATTCAAACTTACTTTTTTACGGTTTAAATATCTTCTTAAACCAACACTTTGTATTAGCTTTATTTTTAGCGAAAGGTCTGTCATATGTTGTTTGATTTTAAAAAAAGCAATCAGCTTTTTTCGATACTAGCTCCCTCCTTACCCATGCTATTGTTTGGTGTGTTATGTGCCGTATTAGCAGGAGTTTCAGGTTTACTTGCTATTTGGTATATTATTCAATTAATTGGTGGAAAAGACTCAGCACATTGGTTAATTTTTGCCAGTGTATATTGGTGTGTAAGCGCCCTTTTATTTGCATTATCAGCTTGGCTCTCTCATTTTTCAGAAGCGCAATTTTCAGAAAAATTACGGCGTAAAGTAGCCACTCACCTTACAAGACTACCGGCACATCAACTCGCTAATTATAAAAGTGATAACCTAAAACGGCTATTAGGAGATGATATTACTGCAATGCATCATTTGATAGCGCACTTACCCACTGAGGTAGCAAACTTATTGATTTTACCTTGCCTAACGGTTGCTTTTTTACTTGTAGAGACACGATTAATCGCGTTAGTTGTGCTATTACCGGGGCTCATAGCGGCAATGTGTTATTTAGTAGTTATTCCCAAACTGACAGCGAAACAACAAACTGAACGCTTTGATGTTATGGCTGAAATAACCACGTCACTGAATGAATACAGCAACGGTGTTACAACATATAGAACATATATAACGAACTCAGGCCCGCTAAATCAATTCAAGCATGCCACAACTCACTTTATAAAAAATATCAGCTCTCGTATAAAACGCGTATCTGGTGTTGTGGCTTTTGCAACTTCCATGCTACAAGCGGTTGCAACGTTTACAATTGCATATTCAGTCGGTAGAAATTGGCCAATAGAAGAGCTCGCTTCATTATTGTTTTTTAGCTTAGCAATTGTCACTCCAGCATTAAAGTTAGGTCATGGCTTAGATTATGTCCGCGCAGGAAAGGCCGCAGCAAAACGTATTGAAGATTTCTTACAAACACCTGTAATCCCTTTTGGCCAAAAGACAAATTTAGTGACTGGAAGTGGTTCTTTAATCGTTGAACAGTTGAGTTTACAGATCACGGCGCAATTGATGACACAACGCATTAATTTTGCTGTATCAAGTGGCACTTTGTTGGCCATTAGCGGGGTAAGTGGTATTGGTAAGTCGAGTTTATTACGCGCCCTTTCGGGGTTTGAGCCCTCATATAAAGGAAGAATATTATATCAAGGAGAAGACTGCTCTCCATTAAGCGAGCAAGCATGGTCACGTTTAGCACTGTTATTACCACAACAATTACCTGTGCTTGACGCCAGTGTAAAAGAAAACCTCGCATTAACTCAGCCCAATACAACAGACGAACACTATAATAATGCGTTAGAACAAGCGCAGTTACCTATCTCATTATCACACAGTGCTAGCTTACTCTCTGGTGGTGAAAAGCAACGCCTACATTTAGCACGTGTATTTTTAAGCAAAGCTAAAGTTATTTTATTAGATGAACCAACCAGCGCATTAGATGAAAAAACAGCAATGCGCTGTATTAAGCAATTAAAAAGCTACGCGCAAACCCAACAAAAAATCATCATCATGGTCACTCACGATCATACTCTTGCGGCGCAAGCCAACGAACATATTTACATGACAAAAGACACCCTATGTGGAGAAAAACTATGAGTTTATATTCTGTGTTGAAAGATCACGCATTTAAAAAACTAATTCCCGTTTCTCTCGGCTGGTGCGCTGTCGCTCTACTAGAGTCATTGAGTTATATCGCCATCGCCTGTGCAATCCTAAAACAGTGGCCAACTGCTCTTATCATTATTCTTGGGGTACTGACTGTACTTTTAACATCACTGGTCACAAGTGCAGGGTTCCATACTGGCGCAAAGCTTGCTAATGCGCTTTATAATAGTATTTCAACCATCATAAGTCGTATTAAAGTAACCTGGTTTACAACTCATAATAGATCACAATTATTAAAACTCAACACTCAGCAAATACCAGGCTTTATGAGTATTCCTGCACACCAACTGCAACATTTTATACATGCCCCGTTAGTGCCCATTGTTATCACACTTGCTATATTTTGGGTTGTTAATTTTCAAGTAGGATTATTATTCGGCGGGTTACTCTACCTATCATTATTTATACAGTATCGTGCTCAGCAAGCTTTAGCAAAAACAGATCAGCAAAGAAATCAAACCGAAGTCGAAGCCACACATGCGGCACTTGAGTTAGTTGAACACCTTGAATTACTACGATCTGCAGGAGGGTGTGAAAATGCAACAACAAGAGTAGAACAAGCATGGTCAGCCCAAAGTATTGCGCTATTTAAAACAAATACAGCAGCTGCGCTGGCAACATTTTGCTCTACTATTGCCGTAATATTACCGTGTCTCGGTGCATTATTATTTTTATATTTAACCGATGTTAAACAAAACGAGCTTTATTTCGTAGTCATGCTTTTAGCACTTCGTGCGACTTTCCCAATAGAAGCACTAGCCCTCGCCGCACTAAGTGTGAATGATCAATATGCTGCATATAAAAATTACCGCGAAATTTTAGCCGCACCAACATTGCCAGAGCTTGATTCAACACAACAAGTATTAGTTGAAAACTTTACTGTCTCGATAGAGGATATTAGTTATCCGCCTATTTTTAATGATTTTTCATGCATCATAAATCAAGGGACGCGGGTTTTAATCAATGGTGCTAGCGGTAAAGGCAAAACCACATTATTGCATTTACTAATGCGTTTTGATGATCCTAAGCACGGTTATATTAAAATCGGCACAACATGGCTAAAAACAATACCACTGTCACAGCGAGCAAGTTTTTTTGCTTATGTACCTCAAGTCCCCGTCATTTTTAGTGGCACAATTGCGAGTAATATTCGAATTAGTAAACCCGATGCAAGTGATCAAGAAGTAGAAAAAATCGCACGGGCAATGATGTTAGGTAATTTACTTGACCGTTCACCATTAGGGATCAATCAAACTGTCGGCGAATATGGAGCAGCGCTTTCTGGCGGTGAACGACAACGTCTGGCACTCGCTCAAGCTATTATCAAAAATGCACCTATTGTTATTCTTGACGAAGCAACATCAGCACTAGACCCTCAAACAGAGGCGTCTATTATAAAACAATTACAAGAACTCAAATGCACTTTATTAGTTGTCACCCATAACTCAGGCGATATTTGGAAACCAGAACAAATAATTCATTTGTGATAAAAGTTGAGCCACATTGTTGGTTGGCTTAATTTATTTTGAAGGCTATATTCACCCGTTAGTTAAATTAGAAAATTATATGCTTCAATCGTTACCCCACCAAAGGAGCCGATAACTTCTGATACCGCTTTGTCTGATCGTATTTTTCTTTGTGATTTAGCATCAAAATCAGTTAAAGCTTTAAGCTTAAGCTCATTACTTTGAATTATGATTATCGGCATTGGTGCTGTTACTGTTTTTATTCCGGCATCAAAGCGTATATTTGCTGCCGGTTGGACGCGAACCTGCCTGCGTATCCTAAGCAGCTCCCCAGGAGTTTGCTTAATTCTATTGATCAATTGCTCAAGAGGTACGCGGTATTCAGACCCCGATCTATCAAATTCCTCTTCAATTTTAAGTAAAAGGTCTTTTTTAACCGGCTTAGATAGCGAGTCTTTTCTTTGCCAGGCGAACCGAATTGATTGAATGTTTTGCTCTGAATAACATCGAATATGCCTATATAGGTGCATGGTCATAATACCAGGGCACTCTGCGCGAAGCGCTTCAAACCGGTCTTGCCTTGTTTCATACGTTTGAATGATATGGTTTTCGATATCCGTTTTTGCCGCGTTTATTTTATCCACCAGCTCAGGGATAGTAATGCTTGTTGGGTTTTGGGCAGGGGAGAGCCAAATAACGCCGACAGTGCGCCGCGCTGATTTTTGTGAATAGCCTGGTTGTATGTAAAGGTCTTGGTAGCAGGATGCCGCGAGTTCAACAGCCTTATGTCCGGTATGTTCTTCTGCTGCAATATATTTAACCGGTTCACTTTCCATTCCCTTTGAGGTACAGGGTAGTGGGTAGGCAAGAGCGGCCAATGGTTGCGTATGTGTGAGGATTGTATTGAGAGAACGGATATTGTTTTTCAACTCATCAAACCGGTCAGTGATAAAAGGCATAGTATGGTTCATTATTTGTTGTGAAAGCACAGAGTACAGTTAATAGCCTAAGACTAGACCATCATGCAATATAATGGAAGTTAACCATGTAATTCTTTTAATATTAACTTTTGTGGTACTACTTTGGCTGGCCTCGCCCTGAGATTAGAATGAGAAAGAGAGAGAAAAAGAGAGATAAAATAGAAAAGGCAATGAGGTTGGCTGAGAAGAAGCTCGGGGTTAAGGGGGTGTTATTAGAAACCCTTAAATGCATGATGGTCTAGATGAGCCTTACCACTTAAATCCGTATCCGCATCAATGTCTCTTTGATTTCCAATATCTTCAAAAATCCAACCTTTACGGTTTGCTATTTGTTTGAAAACGGAAATTTTTTACCTATCAAATATGTCTTGTTGATTAGTTTTCAATTGTTTTAAATCACTGGATTTTGAAGTAGGTTATTGACCTGTTCTATTTACTTTAGCCAACATCTGGTGTTTGTACACCGCATTTCAACGGTTGTTTCAATTAGTGGGTATACATCCAATAAGGTATTTTGATTAAAAATAGGCTCATGGTGTGCAATTCGATTTCTCAGTTTTCTTATGGTAAAGCAAGCTTGTTTTAATAGTGCTCTAATCTGGCTCATTGTTAAATGTCCAGCGTTAGGTTAGTTAAAGAGTGATCCCTAATTACTCTAAAGTCGCTTAGCCTGAGTAGCTAGCCCCCCCCCCTCAGCACCACCTAAGGTAAAAGCAATAGCAATGGCTAACACAACACCATTTAAAACTCTTACCCCACTTCCTGGCAGCCTTAAAAGCTAATAAATTATATGTTTAACAAGTATTAATGCATTTAATGGCAACATGACTAACTAGTCCTAATGCGATAAACTATTAAACATTTTGAACTTATGATTTAAAGTAGGGATGCAGTGGAATTGAAGTAACGGGAAAATGATTAGCTATGAAAATAGGATATAACACTAAGTATAGGAAAAGTTTTATTTAAAACTTCATCCAAAAATAAGCCACTGTACGAAGATACCCGCCCCAACAATCATTGCAATAACAAGACCTATTACAAATCCACGCATAGCAAGTAGAACAAATAATAATGCATGAAACACTTGGAATACCCGCGCCCAAACCCCCTCTTTAAACGATAAACCAAACCACTCTTCTGTCACATACTCATTAAAAACGTCACGAATAGAATCCTTATTTATTCTTCTTTAGGAGGAGTATATCAACTAAAAAAATCTACACACAAAAAGACTTACCCTAAGGTACTCGTGGATAAACCTTAAAATAAAGATATACACCTTGTGGGGAAGCCTAAATAAAGACTAAATTTAGTCTTTTATTATTCTCATGCTATAATTTAAGTAAGCAGTTGAATACTTCGTGCTTAATTTGGAACAAATAAAAAGGTGAATACCATGAGAGTTGAGACTATCAGCTACCTAAAGAAAAATGCGGCTACTTTAACACTTGATGAGCCTATGATTATAACTCAGAACGGAATCCCATCGTTTGTTATTGAGTCATTTGCAGAGAAGAAAAGAAGAGATGAAGCGGTCGCTTTATTGAAGCTTTTATCATTCTCTGTAGAAGATTCAAAAAACAACAGAGTTATGTCTAGTGCTTCATTCAAGAAACGATTAGCCAATCGTAAACTTGAAGCGGAGAAAATAAATAATGACGCAAAAATTTGAGATTGAATACACCGAATCATTTTATAAGACAACGGAAAACCTAATCAATCATCTATCATACTACTCAACTGAAATAGAAGTTATTAGTAAAATAGAGAAAATAATAGATGACTTTGAGGAAAGAATAAAACGAGCACCGGAATCTTGCCAAATATCACCGCCTCTAATGCAAGAGCTTGGAATTAAAACATGGAGAGAGTACAACAAAGGCGGCATTCGAATACTATACCGCGTCATAAAAGATGAAAGTAAAGTAGTGGCTGATGTATTTTTATCACAAAAACAAGATATAGAAAGGGCCCTGACAGACTACTGTCTGATGCATATTTAAGAACTTTTTTATTTTCTTGCGCCCTAACAGGCGCGCGAAAAAGGATGTCGGCTGATCCTCTAAACGATGTATTGCTCCCCAGAAGTGCTATTGGCCTTTATGTTCTACAATATTTTTTGTAAAACAGCTCTAATATTTCTCTTGTTTCATGGTCTTCTCGTTGAAGTGGTTTTGTTATTTTGGCATACATTTGAATCAAAAGACGATTGAATATAATGGTGGCGTGGTGTCCTGTCATTTTCAAACAATTCAACCCCTGCATGAAAACATATTGCATCATTTTCTCCTGGAGAATTACTTACAAGTGATTCTACTATTTTTTTATATTCATTTTGCCTAAACGCTAGTCTGCCCTCTGAATTCAAAGCTTCCCATTGTGTATTTCTTTGCTGTAAAGCCTCGGTAATCCCCCCATTTTTAATGGAGGCTATCTGTAGAAACTAGGGCCAAAGCTAAAAAATTAGATTTAAGATATATCCGCACTGAAGAAAATAGTATTGCTCTTTAAACTTAACTTTCATTGATTACTTAATTAGCAGTACACTTACACAACTTAATAAATAAAACTTCAGCACTGTGGATTATAAGGATTATTCAATGAAAGCCATCATAATATTAATAATTGCTTTTTTGCCCTTTTCAAGCTTCCCAAATAACTCAATAGCAGACCAAATATGTAATGCATATAAAAATACAGATGACCGTAGCAAATGCTTTGATGAGCTTAAAGAGGAACCAAGGTACCTTTCTTTTAAATTCGGTGTTTCTGCATGCCCTAATAAAAAGCACTGGGAAGAGCTAATAGACGAATTGGATAGCGGTATCAAACCAAAAGAAAGAGGTATTGATAAACACTGCTTCTCTCTTAGGGAAGGTAATATTATTTATGGATTTTTAAATAAATCTTATTATAAAGGCAGAGAATTGGCGCAAGTCAAAGCTAGTGATGGAACATTATTGTGGTTAGAGTCTGCGGCGATAAAAGATGCCGAAATTAAGCAACTTAAAAAACCTGACCCGTGGATTACTGTTTTAAGAAGCCAAGATGGTAAAATAATAAATTAGAAAAGCTAATATTAATAATTTTTACAAAAGAGAAAGCATGAAAGCTGGATAAAAGTTATAGTGGTGATACTCATAATGCCTACATTCGCATATTCAAAGGTCATTGAGTGTAATATATCTGCAAATCAAAGCGGTGACTGGTCGGTGTCATTGGCCACCAATAAAGCATCCTTAAACCTTGATCAAGTTTCTAGCAATACTAAGAATACATATTTTCAAACTTATCCTGTTTCAATAAGAATTAATGATACATTTCACTTGGAAGGGTTGATATTGAAACCAACAAAACTGAATGGTTAAAGCTCGAAAAATCAACTAACGGCGACAAAATTTATAAAGGCGTTGAAAAAAGCGGAAATCATTTGAACGTTGCTTTTGATGATAAGAGCGGAACATTAATAATAAATACGTTATACGCCCCAGAAAAAGGCAATCTTATTGGTTTAATAAGTGAGTTTGGTAAATGTGGAGAATAAAGTAGGCTTAACTAAGAAAGAAAGTGACAGAAACAGACTGTCGCTCAAGCTTGTTTTTGGACAGAAATAAGTTAAAGCCGAAGGACGGCTCTGTGCCCAGACTGTGTAAAAACTAATTTTTAATAAATTGTCTTGGTATGTTCTTAGTTTAAAACCATCTAGGATGGTTGCGATCGATTTTTTCTCAGTATCACAATTTTCTCCGCGCGAGCGAAACTGCTATAGCAACGCTACTCTAATCGCTTTACTTAGACCATTAACTCCCATAATTGTGAGCATTCTTCTGAAGTTGTAAGCCAGAACATGAAGACTTATTTCTGTACTCACGCTTTTTAAACCTCGTGTTAGTAAGTGGGTAGCTCCCATCCAGAGTTTAATTGTGCCAAAGGGGTGCTCAACAGTTTGCTTGCGATGAAGCATCAATTCAGGTTCATTCTTTAGCTTTTGAAGCATTTCTTCTGTCAGAATCTCATGCACCCACCGCCTTATTCGCCTAGGGTCTTTTTTAGAGTTAGTGCACTGACTTCTTATTTTACAATCTCGACAAGCAATGTGATTGAAGTAAACATCAAGGTATTTACCTTGCTCAAATACCTGCATTCGATTTTGAAGTTCATTACCAGCGGGGCATAAGTAAATATCTTTATTTGCATCGTATTTGAAGAGTGAGCGGTTAAATATCCCTTTCTTTTCAGAGGACGATGTATCCGTCTTGGGCATGATTGGCTCTGCACCCAAATCGATAGTATCTTTTATATCGGGCTGACTGAAGTAACCTTTATCTGCTAATACCCTTATATCTTCCTTGCGCAATGCTTTTTGTGCGAGTTTTGTCATTGACGCAAGCTGGCCTCTATCTGGCACGTTGGTCACCTCATGCGCCACTATAAGGTGGTGCTTGGTATCAACCGCACTTTGCACGTTATAACTCACAACTCTTGTAAAACCTTGAGTTTTCATTAAACGTGAATCAGGATCAGTAGTGGATATTTGCTTATCAGGATGAGCTTCAACTTGTTCTTTAATCTCGTATAGTTTTTTTAACTGGCTGCGAAAGTCAGCTAGTCTCTCTTTTGTGGCTTTAATTTTTGTGACGTTAGCTTGCTCTTTATCGGCTTCATCAAGTAATTCAAGATAACGTTCAATGTTCTTTTCGACTCGGTCGATGTGAAATTTAACTTTGCTTGGCGTAAAATTATTGCCTTTGTTGTTGCTAGCTTTAAACTTACTACCATCGATGGCAACAACGGGTTTCTCAAACATATTCAGACGACGGCAGACTTCAACAAACGTTTTGCACACATTTTTTATACCATCTCCGTTGTCTTTTCTAAAATCAGCAATCGTTTTAAAGTCGGGTGCCAACTTACCAAGTAGCCACATCAGTTCAATATTGCGTTGGCATTCGGTTTCTAATCGGCGGGATGATTGAATACGGTTGAGGTAACCATAAAGATACAGTTTTAATAATGTGGCTGGATGATACTTAGGGCGGCCTGTGGACTTTAAAGTTAATCCTTTAAACCCCAATTCAGCTAGATTTAGTTCCTCAATGAAAACATCAATCACTCTGACCGTATTATCTTCACTGACGTAATCTTCCAACGATTCTGGAAATAACGTTGATTGGTCACGACTTTCACCGCTTATAAACTTTGACATACTGCCTCAACCCTCAACTGAATCAATAGTCTAATTATATAAATATCAGTATATTAAGTGAACTAAATGTATAGATTAATAGATCATAAGCAGAACATACTTAGACCAAAAGGTGATCAGAGTTTTCACACAGTCTGTGCCAATTGCGGACATTGTTAACGCTCGCCTAATACGCCTTGCACTGGCGGGCTTTTTGCGTTGCTTGCTAAAAGTGTGGCTGCCGGCAATGTAGGATTTAGATGCTTGTTAGCAATACATTCTGTTGCGGCTAACCTGTCACCTTGGACAAGAACATGAAAAAGCCACCCAACAAAATAATTGCAATGATGACTATAGCTGTGAGCGTCTTCGACTGAAGCATTGATTCAATTAAACCGACTTCAGTTTGCATTTTAATTAGGTCTTTTGGCTCAACATCTTCTTTAATGCGAGGGTTATTTGTTTCGTTATTCATTGGCAACTCCATATGCGAAATATTCGTGTCTTACTAACAGCTTATAACACACCAAAACGGCGTTTAATAATGTTATTGGACAAAATTAGATTTCTACTCAAAGCACTAGAATAAATTTAACTTTTCCAATGACCGCTGTTTGCTCAAAGCCCCTTAGAGTAATTACGTTAACTCATTATGGGGCAGAAATGAGTTTGGCAACATCGCCTCTGTTAGATTCCAATCAGCACAGAAAGTACTACCTCTATAAGAACTATGCTTTAGTTCAGTTCACCCTTACAACCGCAGATATTAACCATTAAAGGAGATGTTACACTTTTAAGTATGCATAACATTAAAGTATGAAACTCGACAATAAATACCGAAACCATGGCAATAAAGTTTGAAACTTTTCGATGCTATTTATCGCAGTCTGCCTTTTGTTCTAACAAACTTTTGCCCCAAAACGTGCCAGAATAAGATTGAACGCTAAATTAAAAGCTCGTAATTTAAGTTACTTTTTCTAATACTAAAATATCGACATGCTTCAGGCCTTACTAACTTTATGAACTGAATACTTAAGTCGTCACCTGTCCCTAAATTGTCACAGATACTAGAAGAATAATTGTAAAAATAGGATATATGCCATATCTTACTGATGTGTAAGGTTATGTTGAGAAAAGACAGTATGGCGTTAGAAGCAGGTGGATATGCAGAAAAGCTTGGCAACAGGTATGAATCTAATTGGGTTGCATATCAGTTATTGCGGCTGTTACAAGAAAAGATAAGTTATGTGATTGTAGAGCCTATTGGGGATGATGAGGTCGGAGTTGACTTGGTAATAGGCAATAATGATGACTCATACGAACACCATCAGTGTAAAGCAAGCTCTGGCAATAGCGAATATTGGCATTTATCTAAGCTCCATAGTTCCAACATTCTAAAAAACGCATAATAAAGGGGTCAAATCTTGACTTCAGACATCAAAGGTCTAGATTTATAGTTTACTACTCATTGAGTGAATTACTATGTCTAGGCCGCTGCGAATAGAGTATGAAAATGCGTTTTATCATGTAATGAATCGAGGGAGAGGGCGCGAAAATATCTTTTTAAGTGATAACGACTTTAAGTATTTTTTACATTGTATTGAGCAAGCAAGTTTTCGCTTTAATATTGAAGTGCATTCATATTGTTTAATGACCAATCATTACCACCTGCTAATCAAAACCCCTGATGCAAATTTAGGCCGAGCCATGAAGCATATTAATGGCCTTTACACCCAATACTTTAATAGAGTACATAACACCGATGGTGCGCTGTTTAGAGGGCGCTACAAAGCGGTGCTGGTGGATGCTGATAACTATTTATTGCATGTTAGTCGGTATATTCATCGTAACCCAATTGAAACGAACATACCGTTGGTAGAAGAGCTTGCTAAGTATAAATGGTCTAGTTATCCAGCTTTCATTAAAAGGGGATCGACGCCTAAATGGCTCGTTCGAGACTTTATATTTTCGCTGCAAGGCAAAAAGCGTAAATATGCTGCTTATAAGCAATTTGTTGAATATGAAAACAATAAAGAAATAAGCGCTTTTTATAGTGCTAAAAAGTTATTGTCGGTTTTGGGTTGTGAGGACTTTATTGAAAACATAAAAGACTATATTGCTAAATCAGATAGCGAAAGAAAGCTTGTTAGTAAAAAACGCTCAGCAGATGATGTTATAGCTTACTTAGCTAAACACTTTAATGTTGAAGTTGATGAGATTATAACGGTTAAAAAGGGGCGAAAAGAGAAAAATTTACCACGCTGGTTTGCTATAAAATTATGCCAAGATTTAACGGGATTAAATTTGCAGGCATTAGCAGATGTTTTTAATGTTAAACACTATTCGGCGATATCAAAAACTGTCGGTAGATTAAATGCATTAATGATTGAAGATAAGAAGGTTGAATTACAATTAGAAAAACTTCGAGATTGTTTGATGTCTGAAGTCAAGATTTGACCCCTTTTGGTTTTTCAATTCTCTTTGCTAAGTAAGGTCTTTTAGTGATTTATGCACAAAGAGGGCGAAAAGACGCTGCGCTTTTAGAGGAAGATATAAAACAAGGCTGTTTTAGCTCGTCACAATCATATAGTGCCACGTTATCTTGGCTGAATATGTAAGGTTACAATTTGTACATTTAAAGTAAAATGGGAGTGCAGATAAAGAAAAGCTAAAAACATCTTTTTAATGTTCACAGCGAGTGCACTGAATCATAAATTTCCTTGTGTTTTTTCCGTTTGAAGTTCTTGTTAGTTTTTATTATTTACAATACTTTTTGGCTTTAAAAAAACCTGTAATACAAATTACTATATAAAAAGCATACAACCCTATCTTTTCAGCCCACGTAGCTTGTGGAAGTGAGCCATAAAAACGAAGGTAATCATTAACAACTAACATCCCAACACAAACTATAATAGCAGTTGTTTTGAAGTAGAAAACACCCGCCGATTTTATAGTTGATATAGAGATAATTAAAGCCCCCAAAGATAGATAAAAAGCTAATATTGACATGGCTCCAGGTACAATACTTGGTGCTAGTGCAAGAGTTGTTATGATTATTGAAAACCATCCTAATATTTTAATGGTCATTCGACTCCTTTAAAAACTAACAACCGTATAACACGCAATGTGTTGGCGTGGTTTTTTGTTTGCCAAAACTATGACAACTTTACATTGTCGGAGTTTAGGTGTTTGTTATGTTCTTATCATATTCCTGGTTAACATTTGATAAATGCTTATTAAATAAGTTAAAACGATAACGCAAGAGATAGCTAAAATACTACTGTTAGGGAATAAATACCAAGCGGCTACAATTAAAATACTTCTTAGCACAGCATGAATTAAGCCAACAGGGTGTTTAACGATCCAAGAATATACTACCCAATGAAGTCCTAAGCCAACGCCTAAACTCAAAGGAACAAATTCAGGTGCATTTAAAAGTAATGGAATATGGACAGCCCAAAGAAGATTAACCATCACTATGCATAGGCCCATTAGCTTTGCTAAAGGGTTGGATGAGGAAACTAAGTTCTCTTTTCTAAATTTAGCAATTACTAAAGCTATAGGAAAAATACCGCCTGTTGCAAAAAGTAGAATATATATAGAAATATTTGCGCTAAATTGTGTACTTAAAAGCCCAACTAAACCCCAAATAATGGTTCCAGCAACCGGCATTGAAATAGATCTGTTTGAAGATTGTTCAAATTCTATTCTGTATTCATCTAATGTCAAAATACTTTCTCCTTGCTTGAGTAATGCTCAGACTTATTGAAGCACATAACGCTTGCCGTAAACGGCACAAAATAGCAGGCTAAAATTGGCGACGAAGGAGCACAAGCCTGCTGTTTTGTGTCCTTTTGAATGACTTGTGTACGCCCGACATGGGCATTGACTTATGAGGTGAAAGTCCTCTGTAGGAAGATCACCGTTTAAATAACACACTGTTATTAAACGATAACTACTAGCGAATGGCAAGGGCTAAATCGCGAGAGATAGTCTAGAGGAAGCCGCTAGCAAATCTGTGAGCTGATGAACAAAAACATCATATGAGGCGTAGGCTGGAGACGAGCTAGTACAAGATAGCGAAGTCATGTGATCTAACGGCCACCGTAAATGATGCAGTTGTGCAGAGAAAGTCGATGCTCCTTATTCGGGGATATCTGATAAACACGCATCCGCGCTAACGCTTGGAGATTACCAGTTAGGGACTGGTTGTTCAAACCCTTGGCGCTTTGGTTGCTGCGACCTACAGCGAGCGAAATAGCAGTAAATAAGCGTTAGTTTCGACGCGCTTTATCGAGTAATCGCTAGAGTGATTTATCAGAAGTCAGCAGACGGCATAGTAGCCAAACGCCCATCGTAATGGAGGGGACACGGTGAAGGCCTGAACATCTTAACCAGAGGAGATACTACAAATGAACTTGAATTCACATAGATCACCGTGTTGTGATAGTGATGAACAGCGTTCGACTGTGAATAATACCTCGAATGAATACAACAAAACAGATCGTGACCTGATGGCAAGGGTACTGAGCAACCACAACATTGGTGCAGCATGGCAACATGTTAAGCGCAATAAAGGGGCTGCGGGTATTGATAATATGAGTATTGAGGAATTTAATGACTTCGCTAAGTTACATTGGCTGGGTATTAAACAACAATTACTTAGCGGCACTTATCAACCCTTGCCAGTCAAACGCGTGATGATACCCAAACCCGATGGCGGTGAGCGAATGCTTGGGATCCCTTCTGTTATTGACAGAGTAATCCAACAAGCTATTGCTCAAGTGATTAGCCCTTACTTTGAGCCTCTATTTTCACCACATAGTTATGGTTATCGCCCTCATAAAAGAGCCAGCCAAGCAGTAAATCATGTTCAATCTTGTGTTAAACAAGGTTATAAAACAGCAGTTGATATTGACTTGTCTAAGTTCTTTGATGAAGTAAACCATGACATGCTGATGAATCGTGTTGGTCGTAAAGTCAAAGACAAAGCACTTATGCGCCTACTTGGTAAATACCTCCGAGCGGGGATAGCAGAGCGCGAAACGGGTCTGTGGTTTGAGTCAACCAAAGGAGTCCCTCAAGGTGGGTCATTATCCCCTTTACTTTCCAATATTTTACTCGATGAATTAGATAAGAAGCTAACCTACAAACACCTTAAGTTTGCACGTTACGCTGATGACATAATCATTTTAGTAAAAATGAAAAGCGAAGGACTCATAATCCAACGGGAAATTACTGCGTTTATCACTCAGCGATTAAAACTCAAAGTGAATGAATCGAAAAGTCGAGTCGGTCCCGTATCAGGCTCGAAATTTCTCGGGTTTACCTTCCGTTACGCTCAAGTGCAGATGTAATTGTAATGGTCTAATGAAACTGGACAGGTTTATAGCGTAAAATGAGCTAAACCCAAAAGGTATCACTATGACCAGAAAATCAAAAGTAACACTCAGTGCACAACAAAAACTTGAATATGCCAAATTAATGGTAGAAGAAGGTTATACCAATAAGCAAATTGAAGAGATGTCTGGCGCAGGAAAGTCAGCAGTATCACGTTGGAAGCAACAATATCTATCTGAGCTAGATGGTAAGAGCCCGGGAAATGTACAAGCACTCACACCAGAACAGCAACGTATTCAATTGCTAGAGAAGCAGCTACAGCGAGCTTTAAGGGATAATGATATATTAAAAAAAGCCACCGCTTTCTTCATTCGCGACAATCAAAATTTAAAGTAATTAAAGCGTTGAAGAAAGCGACCCCAAGCTATACGGTATCTGAGTTGTGTCGTGCTTTAGAAGTCAGTACAAGTAGTTATTACTATGCGCCCGTCGCGCCAAATAAGTCAGAGCAGGCACTGCTGGAGTTAATTAAATCTATCGCTGACGATTCTGGTTATACGTATGGTAGACGCAGAGTGAACGTTGAACTGAATGCGTTAAATCATACGATTGGAATATATAAAACAGCGGCACTGATGAAAAAGTTGAATATAAAAGCCATCAGGCCGAAGAAAAAACATTACTACCCTAACTCAGGTGATGAACATAAGTACGCACAGAACCTCTTAAAACGAGAGTTTAACCCTGATTCACATAACACGCATTGGGTCGGTGATATTACCTATATCAGGAACCATCAAGGGTGGAGCTACTTGGCCTGTGTGTTAGACTTATCAACGAGGGAAGTTGTAGGGTATGCCTTATCAACAAGCCCAAATGCTGAATTGGCTATAGCAGCATTGAATAATGCTATTAAGCGTCAACAGCCGGTTCTTAATCAACTGATGTTTCATTCCGATCAGGGGTGTCAGTATTCTGCGGCCTCGTTTAGAGCTCGGTTATCACAACTAACTATAACGCAAAGTATGAGTCGTCGAGGTAATTGTTGGGATAATGCAGTAATGGAGCGATTTTTTAGAAGTTTAAAAACAGAGCGACTGAATCGCCTGTCATTTATAAATCATCATTCAGTTATAAGTGAGGTGGACAATTATATTCAGTTTTACAATTACAAACGTAGGCATTCTACGCTTAATTATATGACGCCACATCAGAAATATAATGAATTAAAAAATGCCGCTTAGAATCTCTACAGAATTTGTTGACCATTACACTACAGCGATGTTGTAATGGCTGTAAGCCACAATTAAGCGGAGAGCTGTATGCGCTGAAAGGTGCACGTACGGTTCGGAGAGGAGAGGCAGAAAAATAGTTCGACTACGTTCTGTCTCTTACTCTACTTAGAAACCAGCAAGGGTGGAGTTATTTGGCCTGCGTGTTAGATTTATCAACGAAAGAAATTGTAGGTTATGCTTTATCAAAAAGCCCTAATGCTGAACTAGCTAAAGCAGCATTAAGTAATGCAATTAAGCGCCAACAGCCGGTTCTTAATCAACTGATGTTTCATTCAGATCAAGGCTGTCAGTATTCAGCGGCCTCGTTTAGAACGAGGTTATCACAACTGACGATAACACAAAGTATGAGTCGCCGAGGTAATTGTTGGGATAATGCCGTTATGGAGCGTTTTTTTAGGACTTGAATTCAAGTATTAAGTGCAATCATTATGCAGCCACCAGAACTTCTGATTGCCCCGTAAATAATTCATGAGGGGTTTTATACCCTCTTGTTTTTCTTGGCCGATGGTTGAGCTTATCAACTGCCGCCTGTATCTCTGCTTCACTTAGCGCCATAAAGTCAGTTCCCTTGGGGAAGAAGCGTCTAAGTAAGCCGTTGGTATTCTCATTTATGCCCCGCTCCCATGATGAATAGGGATGAGCGAAATACACATCAGCTTCTAATTTTTGTGCAACATGCTCATGGTGAGCAAACTCTTTTCCATTATCTAACGTCACGGTAATAACCTTACCTTTATATGGTGTCATACACGTGATCAGCGCATCGGCTGTTATTTTCGCATGCTTGCTTTCAATTCTGTGAACGACTGTATATAACGTTTTACGTTCAACCATTGTGACAAGCGCATTTTTACGCCCTTTACCTATCACTGTATCGCCCTCCCAATCACCAATCCTAGACTTTGAATCCACAATACTTGGGCGTTCATCAATGCTGACTCGATTAACTATCTGTCCACGTTTATCATAGCTTCCATAGCGTTTTTTATACTTTTTACATGCACGAGTGAGTGTCTTATGTAGCTTGCCACCACGAGCCTTGTCTCTGTAAATATATTGATAAATTGTTTCATGATGTAAAACGACCTGTTTCTCTAAAGCTAAGCGGCCTGCCACTTGCTCAGGGGAAAGTCCGTCATGCAACAATTTATTAATCCAGTGAGTGACGTCCTCTGTTAACTTACTTGCTTTGAAAGATGACTTACGTCTTTGTTCAGCAAAGTTATTGGCTTGGTTAGGCCGATAGCCTTTAAGTCCTTTATTGCGTTTTAGCTCTCTAGAAATAGATGACGGTGAACGAGTTAGTTCTTCAGCTATCTGCTTTTGGTTATTTCCTGCTTTTATTAACGCGTAAATCTGGTATCTTTCTTCTTGTGTCAGCTGTTTATATTTCATTAAAGCAATTTCCTTTGGCGAGAAAATGGCCGAATTATAACAGCTGGCCATCTAATCTGAGAAATTGCACTTATTATCCGAATTTAGGGGAGTTTAAAAACAGAGCGTTTGAATGGTCTTTCATTTATAAATCATGATTCAGTGATAAATGAAGTAGATAATTATATTCAGTTTTATAATTACAAACGCAGGCATTCGACGCTTGATTACATGACACCGCATCAGAAATATAATGAATTAAAAAATGCCGCTTAGAATCTCTCTAAAATTAGTTGACCATTACAACAGACAAGAGTCGATGTTCAAGCAATACGGCATTGAGCTTAGCCGTAAAACCATGAGTGACTGGGTACTCGCATCCGCTACCTTGTTTGAACCGCTGATACAACGACTGAAACACGCGTTACTTAAACAGCCTGCGATACATGCCGATGAAACGACGGTCAATGTGGTCAACGCCGACAAAGTAAAAAGTTACATGTGGCTATATTGTACCGGCACGGATTCGCCATCGGCTATAAATAAACACAACCCAATACCAAACATTGTGCTTTACGACTATCAAAACAGTCGGGCAGCTTCCTGTGTGGTTAATTATCTGGATGGCTATTCGGGCTATTTACAGGTTGATGGTTATCAAGCGTATGCACAAACGCAATCAACACTCGTTGGTTGCTGGGCCCATGCACGTCGTAAATTTATAGAAGCAAAACACGTGCAGGGTAAAAACAAGACAGGCAAAGCCGACGTAGTCTTGAGTCTTATTCAAAAACTGTACGGCATTGAATCAAAACTCAACGATAAAACACCAGAACAAAAGCATGAAATAAGGCAAGAGCAAGCGAAACCTATTATCGATAAACTGCATAAATGGCTAGAGCAAAACCAGCCACGTTTAGTCGGGAAAACCAAGTTAGCAGAGGCAGCAACCTATCTCGCTAATCAATGGCATAAACTTATAGTTTACCTTGAAAATGGTCAGCTTAATATCGACAATAACCGCGCCGAGCGTGCTATCAAACCATTTGTTATTGGCCGTAAGAACTGGATGTTTAGCCAAACCTCACGCGGCGCAATAGCAAGCGCTCACCTATACAGCATCATCGAAACTGCAAGATCCAACGGCTTAACGCCATTTGATTACATCATGCATTGCCTCGATGAGCTTTGTCAGCCTGAGCCAGACATAGAACAATTATTGCCTTGGAATATCAATATCTAGGTGATGATCACCGGACGTTTACACTAAAAGCGAAAGCAAGCAACGATCATGTGGAAGCACATCGACTTGAGGAAATCTCAAACCACATCTGCCTATCGAAAAACCGGGGAAAAGGAAACGCAATTTACCTATTGTCAGGGGTGGCAATGACTAACACTAGGTTGCCAAACTTATGTGAACAAATAGGGAATAATTGGAACCTATCAGCGCACCAATTCAGACGTACCTTTGCTAATTATGCGGTTCACTCTGAATTAGGTGACTTGAGAGCATTAAAAGACCACTTTAAACATTGGTCAATTACCATGACCACTTTGTATGCCTTTAATGATGCTTTTGATGCTGAATTGTTTGAAGAAATGCTTCGAGAGAAATATCTGGTTGAAGAAGAAATTAAGCAAGATTGGTTTGAACTAGACATGCCTATCACTGGTGGCGACATAGCTCAAAACATCATGAAAGTCCGTGAGGATAAAGAGTTAATTAAATCTTTTGGCTCTCTTAGTGCTATGGCAAAGGCATACTCTAGCTCCATACCAATTCGCTCAACAGGTATTGGGTGGTGTATGTAATGGTCAACAAATTCTGTAGAGATTCTAAGCGGCATTTTTTAATTCATTATATTTCTGATGTGGCGTCATATAATTAAGCGTAGAATGCCTACGTTTGTAATTGTAAAACTGAATATAATTGTCCACCTCACTTATAACTGAATGATGATTTATAAATGACAGGCGATTCAGTCGCTCTGTTTTTAAACTTCTAAAAAATCGCTCCATTACTGCATTATCCCAACAATTACCTCGACGACTCATACTTTGCGTTATAGTTAGTTGTGATAACCGAGCTCTAAACGAGGCCGCAGAATACTGACACCCCTGATCGGAATGAAACATCAGTTGATTAAGAACCGGCTGTTGACGCTTAATAGCATTATTCAATGCTGCTATAGCCAATTCAGCATTTGGGCTTGTTGATAAGGCATACCCTACAACTTCCCTCGTTGATAAGTCTAACACACAGGCCAAGTAGCTCCACCCTTGATGGTTCCTGATATAGGTAATATCACCGACCCAATGCGTGTTATGTGAATCAGGGTTAAACTCTCGTTTTAAGAGGTTCTGTGCGTACTTATGTTCATCACCTGAGTTAGGGTAGTAATGTTTTTTCTTCGGCCTGATGGCTTTTATATTCAACTTTTTCATCAGTGCCGCTGTTTTATATATTCCAATCGTATGATTTAACGCATTCAGTTCAACGTTCACTCTGCGTCTACCATACGTATAACCAGAATCGTCAGCGATAGATTTAATTAACTCCAGCAGTGCCTGCTCTGACTTATTTGGCGCGACGGGCGCATAGTAATAACTACTTGTACTGACTTCTAAAGCACGACACAACTCAGATACCGTATAGCTTGGGGTCGCTTTCTTCAACGCTTTAATTACTTTAAATTTTGATTGTCGCGAATGAAGAAAGCGGTGGCTTTTTTTAATATATCATTATCCCTTAAAGCTCGCTGTAGCTGCTTCTCTAGCAATTGAATACGTTGCTGTTCTGGTGTGAGTGCTTGTACATTTCCCGGGCTCTTACCATCTAGCTCAGATAGATATTGTTGCTTCCAACGTGATACTGCTGACTTTCCTGCGCCAGACATCTCTTCAATTTGCTTATTGGTATAACCTTCTTCTACCATTAATTTGGCATATTCAAGTTTTTGTTGTGCACTGAGTGTTACTTTTGATTTTCTGGTCATAGTGATACCTTTTGGGTTTAGCTCATTTTACGCTATAAACCTGTCCAGTTTCATTAGACCATTACAGCACCAATGATGATGAGTGTAAGTGTGGTAAGCCTGATAGCTGTGAAAGCGGCATTGTAGATAAGCGACACCTGCCCTATTGGGAGGGAATGCTAGTGCAGCAAATGAAACTGATGCAATTGGATGATATTGGTGAAGCTGGTAGAGCGGCGGTAAAAAAAGGCATGGAACGCTGTGAAAAGGTTCTAGTGGCATTGGGTATTGATGTTGAAGCTATGAAGCAAGAGATTAACGAAAGAGAGAATATCGAGGTGATAAATGTCTAACCAGAAAGAAAAAGCGACACATAAAGCGGTTCGACTTGCCATTGTTCGAATCGAAAAAGGTCGTCCAAATACTGTTTCTCATAAACGCAAAATGAGTGTCGCTGCCGTTGCCGAAGAAGCAGGTGTAAGTCGAGCATTGATTCACCGTGATTGCCCTGAACTATTAGAGCGTATTAAAGGCGGTGTAAACAAAGATATTCGACAGCAACGTGATGCCAAACAAACTGAACTTAATAAATACAAAGACCGCAATCGAGAGTTGCGGTCTGAGGTGGCAGAATTGAAAGCTATGCTCGCTAAAGTTCAATCACAAAATGCTACGTTAATACGAAAAAACATGGCTCTGAGCAATGTTCTTGCGGACAATAGCAATGTAACGCAACTAATATACAGCTAACTGCCTGAATTTAATGTTAATAATTTCAAATTAAGGTTACTTTTGAGATAGTTAAAAACATCCAAAAGTGTAACCTCAAACAAAGTTATATAAAACAGAAGGTTAGCCACAGTTACATGTAACGAACTATTTATAATTATTGTCCTCCGACATGAGAGTTACCCACATAAGGAATGTCTTTCATTACTGGCTTCTTCTTATCAACTCATTTTGACGTAATATTGCTAAGGTATCAGACGGTGTAACTTTCCATGCGTCCGACAATCTGCGTAAAGTAAAAACCCCTAATTCAAGTCTATCATCGGGTGATAAAAAGTGATGTAAGTGTCGGCCAGCGACTGAAATAGTGACAGCAGCCCCCTGTGCACCATTATTATAAACTGCCATCCCTTTGTTTTTATTCTCGCCATGAAATGAAGCTTTTACTTCGCTTTTCAAGCCAAATAACACGCCACACAACCTGGTTAACTCGCTTTTAGTCAACTGAATTATCGTTTTACTTGCCCAGTCTGGTGATTCACCAGGGGAGTTAATAGTAGTCATTTCAATACTTAACGTCTGCAAGCCAAGCCGACTAGATGTGTACTGAACGTTCATAGCTGTGCGCTTTAATGGTTCTGGGTGCCTATCTGCATAAAATGTAAGTGCTTCACCAAAATTGTTCTGTTGTGACATTCTTCCCCCTAAATATCTAAGCGTTTACTCGCTGCTCTTAGGCGTTCATCACCCCTAAAGTCATATTTTTGCGTTGTTGCTAAGCTTGCATGGCCCATTGCATCTTTAACTGTAATTAGATCTTCGCCGTTCTCTAGCATTGATGAAGCGAATGTCCTTCTTAAGTCATGCGGGGCACACTTTTCTATTCCGGCCTCGACAGATCTACTATTTAAAATATGGTAAATTGCCTGGCTAGTCATGCGCTCTGAGGTCACATCATCGTACCTGCGAACACGACTAAATAGTGGCCCTGGAATGTCACTTCTTATTTCCTCAACCCAGCTTTCAAGCCTTTGAAATGCGCCATCTGGCAAGTATGCCATGCGCTCTTTATTACCTTTACCTAACACTTTTAGAGAGCGGTTATGCCGGTTATAATGAGCAAAATCAAGGGATACAACTTCAGCCCTTCGTAATCCGCACCCGACTAAAACAGATAAAATAGCGCTATCTCTAACCCCAATAGCAGACTTATCACTTTCACATGTGAAAAATAATTTCTTCACTTCAGCAGGGGCCAGGGCTCTACCTTTGGGTATCCTTGACCCTCTAACCGATTTAACTAACTTGATATGTTGGTAAGTGTCAGTGCTAATAAGCTTAAGTGTCCACGCCTCTACGGCTACACCTTTTATTGCCGCCAAGTAATTATTTATAGTGGCCGGTGCTTTTCCCGCATCAGTGAGCATGGTCAAAACTGCCTGTACATGGTGCCGCTCAAGCATACCCCAAGGACAGGTTCTTAAATCATGGTAACCCATCATTTTAGCGATGTTGTTTAAAAACGACCTCATGGCTAGCCGGCTACTTTCAGCCCTTAAGCCCATTAAGTATGAAACTGCAGGGTTTTTTTCAATACCATTTACACCAGTGCCCGCAGCCTCCGCACTTAACACTTCAAAAGTACGCTCTGCAGGGAGAAATGTGACTTCGGTATTTTCATCTTTGTTTTGTTCGTGCATTTTTTGATGCCTCAAAGTAACTTTGTGCTTTTGCTCCATACTTAGTTTAAGTTTGTGTGTTTAGAACAACCCTACATAATGAAGTGCGGACATATTATCTGTGTTTATTTTGCTCAGTATCACCACCTAAATTACAGCTTCTAATTTTAAATTCTGATGGTGTTGACTCGATATTTATTATATCACAGGCTCTACTTTCTAAAAGATACATTTTAATAAGTAGAGGTAAAGCTGAATTCGCATAAACATAGTAAAGAGTAGGCTTTTTAGTTTGGTAGATCAGATAGCTTAAAGTTGGAATTTAGAAGAAGAATGACAGCTTTGAGCGATATATAGTCATTCACACCTAAGAACTACACTTTAAAGTGGTTTATGGTATGTGCTTACTGGCTACGAATAATGAGCGAAAATCATTTGATGATCACCGCTTTTCTTTCGAGCCAGTAAGTGCTCCACGGCTCACTAACGAATACTCAGGGCACGCACATAAACTGCTGGCTATATTTAAGGGCGTTTCGTCGGCATGGAGCACCGCTTGACTAAGCAATGCTGCTTTTAGCTCGTTAACTAATGGCATCAGCAATTCACTACACCGTATTATCCAATCTGACATGGTTTTACGGCTCAGCTCAATACCATACTCATTGAATATTTTTTCTTGCCTATATGGGGTTCTAGGGATTTTCCCCTCTAAAGTAACATAAATCGCCATACTCACCATATTTAAAGGCATACAAAGGTGGGTTACTTCTCCAAAGTATGGCAAATTATGAGGTTAACAACCCCTTAAACTTAATTTAATTCCTATGGCTATAAAAAACGAACTATCAATTCTTACCAAAGCTGAGCAGCTTGATCTATATTCTCCGCCGCTATTATCACTTGAACAACAACGATTGTATTTTACGCCAAACGAGATCGAGTTAACAGAGTTGAAAAGTATTCGCCTAAGGAACCACCGATGCTATTTCATTGCGTTATTAGGGTATTTTAAGTCTAAGCCTGTGATTCTTTCACCTAGCTTTAACCTCATCTTTGACGATATGCAGTTTATTTCAACGCAAGTTCAAGGAGGCAAAGGGATCAGGCCTTTCAGCATTAATAAGATGCAGCGTGACCGTATATATCAAAGAATACTGAGGTTATTAAACTATCAGAAATGGGACGAAAGTCTGCACTTTGCGCCGCTGTACGAACATCTTGTTATGGTCGGCAAAGCTTGGCTTGAGCCTCGTTATCTATTCGATGCAGCCGCTGAATATCTAGCAACGCATAGAATTGCCATCCCTAAATATACTGTCTTACAAAAGCTTATCAGTCGTGTTATCCAACAGGTCAAGAAGGCGTTAAATAATAAGCTTCGTATTCATGTTTCATCTGAACTACACGGATTTCTAAATACTATTATCGATGACAAAGATGGGCTCTCCTTAAGCCAGCTTCGAGCCGGTGCAAAAAGCGTTATGGTGACAGAGCTAAAAAAAGAACTGACGGTGTATCATCAGTTACAGCCTTATACAAGACAGATTGATAATGCTGTTAAGGGCTTAGCCTTATCGTCTAAAAACCAACAACACTTCGGTGAAATGGTGGATTATTATGGCAGTAAACTAAAACGCTTTAAGCGTCCACAGCAACACCTATGGTTGCTGTGTTTTCTGACTCAACGCATACGGCAAAGCCTAGAGCGATTGGCTGATGGGTTTATTCATCATATCCGTAAACAACAAGAAGCTGCGCATGCGTTTGCCCAACAGGCAGTGTTTGACTCATGGAGGTCAGCTGCAGACAATGTCACCAAAGCCGCAGAATTACTGCATCTGTTTGTTGATGACAGTATCGACGATAATCAACCATTTGCAACGGTTAGGCAACAAGCATTAAGTGTAATGAATAACCAAGATATAGAAACGCTATGCCTGTACTTAAAAAAGCAAAAACGCACGGTAGAAGAATATCAATGGCAATATTATGATGATCAAAACGGGTTAATTGAGCAGTTATTAAGGCCCGTGTTTCTATGTCTTGAATGCCAAGCAGGTAAAGGCTCAGAAGCATTAGTGACCTAAAGTATCCCCAAAATTAGCCTTTATATATCAATGAACTAATAGTGTTAAAAAATATGGGTAGTGAGGGAACATTCATGGTGTTTTGTGATCTTATGAATCGCTTAAAAACAACAGAACTAAACACCATGAATGCGTCTACTATTTTGCACAATATGCTCCGCGCTGTCACCCCTAACTCTATTCATAAAGCCAGATTTAATACTCTAGTCGCTGCCGTTAAATCTCTTTTGCACTGTCAGCAATGCACCTTGACATCTATTGGTCGCAATTTGGATTCAAAAACAACTGAAAAACATGATATTAAGCGTATTGATCGACTACTCAATAACCACGAGCTTTTGCGTGAATCGACATCGGTTTATGTTCGCTTAAGCCGTTTTGTGGTCACTGAAAAGCATCCCGTCATATTGGTTGATTGGAGTCATGCAGATACACAAACCAAATACTGTATTCTGCGTGCTAGCATTGTCAGTGAAGGTCGCTCTTTGACCTTATACCAGGAAAGTGCATTCAGCTTTCAATATCATTGCCCAAAAGTACAAAAACGGTTCTTGAAGATGCTCAAACTGATCTTGCCGAGTGATTGTCGGCCCGTTATTGTTACGGATGCGGGCTTTAAAGTTCCTTGGCTCAAAGCCGTGCGAAACAATGACTGGCATTATATTAGCCGAGTTCGAGGTACGGCACACTTGAAAACGCAGGGCAGCGATGAGTTTGTTCCATGCCAGTCACTATTCAAGAGCAATCAACGTAAGAGCCAGTATCTTGGCGCGACCGAGCTGACCAAAAGTGCAAAATATCAAACGCATGCAGTGTTGGTTGGCAAGGGACATAAGTTATTAAAAAGAGATAAAGAACGCGGTTATAAAGAGCCTTGGCTACTCGTTTCTTCACTTCCAAAAAGGCACCATTTTCTCGAAAAAGTGCTCAAGCTATATGGTATGAGAATGCAGATAGGGGTTCTAGGGATTTTCCCCTCTAAAGTAACATAAATCGCCATACTCACCATATTTAAAGGCATACAAAGGTGGGTTACTTCTCCAAAGTATGGCAAATTATGAGGTTAACAACCCCTTAAACTTAATTTAATTCCTATGGCTATAAAAAACGAACTATCAATTCTTACCAAAGCTGAGCAGCTTGATCTATATTCTCCGCCGCTATTATCACTTGAACAACAACGATTGTATTTTACGCCAAACGAGATCGAGTTAACAGAGTTGAAAAGTATTCGCCTAAGGAACCACCGATGCTATTTCATTGCGTTATTAGGGTATTTTAAGTCTAAGCCTGTGATTCTTTCACCTAGCTTTAACCTCATCTTTGACGATATGCAGTTTATTTCAACGCAAGTTCAAGGAGGCAAAGGGATCAGGCCTTTCAGCATTAATAAGATGCAGCGTGACCGTATATATCAAAGAATACTGAGGTTATTAAACTATCAGAAATGGGACGAAAGTCTGCACTTTGCGCCGCTGTACGAACATCTTGTTATGGTCGGCAAAGCTTGGCTTGAGCCTCGTTATCTATTCGATGCAGCCGCTGAATATCTAGCAACGCATAGAATTGCCATCCCTAAATATACTGTCTTACAAAAGCTTATCAGTCGTGTTATCCAACAGGTCAAGAAGGCGTTAAATAATAAGCTTCGTATTCATGTTTCATCTGAACTACACGGATTTCTAAATACTATTATCGATGACAAAGATGGGCTCTCCTTAAGCCAGCTTCGAGCCGGTGCAAAAAGCGTTATGGTGACAGAGCTAAAAAAAGAACTGACGGTGTATCATCAGTTACAGCCTTATACAAGACAGATTGATAATGCTGTTAAGGGCTTAGCCTTATCGTCTAAAAACCAACAACACTTCGGTGAAATGGTGGATTATTATGGCAGTAAACTAAAACGCTTTAAGCGTCCACAGCAACACCTATGGTTGCTGTGTTTTCTGACTCAACGCATACGGCAAAGCCTAGAGCGATTGGCTGATGGGTTTATTCATCATATCCGTAAACAACAAGAAGCTGCGCATGCGTTTGCCCAACAGGCAGTGTTTGACTCATGGAGGTCAGCTGCAGACAATGTCACCAAAGCCGCAGAATTACTGCATCTGTTTGTTGATGACAGTATCGACGATAATCAACCATTTGCAACGGTTAGGCAACAAGCATTAAGTGTAATGAATAACCAAGATATAGAAACGCTATGCCTGTACTTAAAAAAGCAAAAACGCACGGTAGAAGAATATCAATGGCAATATTATGATGATCAAAACGGGTTAATTGAGCAGTTATTAAGGCCCGTGTTTCTATGTCTTGAATGCCAAGCAGGTAAAGGCTCAGAAGCATTAGTGACCTAAAGTATCCCCAAAATTAGCCTTTATATATCAATGAACTAATAGTGTTAAAAAATATGGGTAGTGAGGGAACATTCATGGTGTTTTGTGATCTTATGAATCGCTTAAAAACAACAGAACTAAACACCATGAATGCGTCTACTATTTTGCACAATATGCTCCGCGCTGTCACCCCTAACTCTATTCATAAAGCCAGATTTAATACTCTAGTCGCTGCCGTTAAATCTCTTTTGCACTGTCAGCAATGCACCTTGACATCTATTGGTCGCAATTTGGATTCAAAAACAACTGAAAAACATGATATTAAGCGTATTGATCGACTACTCAATAACCACGAGCTTTTGCGTGAATCGACATCGGTTTATGTTCGCTTAAGCCGTTTTGTGGTCACTGAAAAGCATCCCGTCATATTGGTTGATTGGAGTCATGCAGATACACAAACCAAATACTGTATTCTGCGTGCTAGCATTGTCAGTGAAGGTCGCTCTTTGACCTTATACCAGGAAAGTGCATTCAGCTTTCAATATCATTGCCCAAAAGTACAAAAACGGTTCTTGAAGATGCTCAAACTGATCTTGCCGAGTGATTGTCGGCCCGTTATTGTTACGGATGCGGGCTTTAAAGTTCCTTGGCTCAAAGCCGTGCGAAACAATGACTGGCATTATATTAGCCGAGTTCGAGGTACGGCACACTTGAAAACGCAGGGCAGCGATGAGTTTGTTCCATGCCAGTCACTATTCAAGAGCAATCAACGTAAGAGCCAGTATCTTGGCGCGACCGAGCTGACCAAAAGTGCAAAATATCAAACGCATGCAGTGTTGGTTGGCAAGGGACATAAGTTATTAAAAAGAGATAAAGAACGCGGTTATAAAGAGCCTTGGCTACTCGTTTCTTCACTTCCAAAAAGGCACCATTTTCTCGAAAAAGTGCTCAAGCTATATGGTATGAGAATGCAGATAGAGGCAGGGTTTCGAGATCAAAAAAGTGTTAGATTCGGCTTAGGCTCAGATCTGCACAGAACGAACAAACTCAATCGATTAGACATACTTTTACTGCTCGCAACTCTGGTTCATTGGTTCTCAATGATGCTGGGGGCAGTGATAGACAAAGCAGGAAAGACAGGCGCTTTTCAAGCTAATTCAACCAAAAAAAGACGAGTAGTGTCATGGGCATTTGTTGGGCTGCGATACTTCAAAAAACAGTCCATTAAACTGCGACGGCGAGATTATTTGGAAGGGCTAGCCTATTTCGTACAGGTGGTAGTGAAACTCGATTGGAAAAATATGGATGTGAGTGATGTAATTGAAACTTAATGATTATTTCTGGGGATCCCTTAGATTAGTGACCCAGCTCAAAACCACAAAAACAGAACTATTAGCAGGTAATACATTGCAAACAATGGATAGTACACTTATCCAACAAAAACATCGTCCATGGTTAATTAACAAGGATGTTGTTCATCCACAGCGATACGAATGGTTGCTTTACCGTCAACTGGCTTCTCGGCTTAATGGTCGAATTTACTTATCAAACGTCACTAAATATCGTGCGCTAGAAGACGACTTAATTGCATCGTCAATACAGCCTGATCTATTGGCATCATCAACATTGGAAAAGCTAAAGCAGCCGATTCAGAAGCTACTGCAAGTAAAACAAATACGCTTAACAACATCCCTAGAAGATGTTGCTCGTCACATTGATAATGGTGATAACCGCAATGTGATCATGAAGAGCCGAAGTGGCACACGATGGCGACTGCCAGTTAAAGGCTCCCAATCACTTGTCAACAACCCTTTCTTTAAACAAATGATCCCCGTCAGTATTGCTGATGTGTTGCGTTATGTTGAACAAGAAACCAACTTTATGCAATGCTTCGCACACGTGCTGCCAATACAAAAACAAGTAGGCGCCAATCAGGATGATTTATTGGCTATTCTAATTGCGAATGCGACACATCGCGGCGTATATGGGATGGCACAAATATCTGATCGCAGTTATGAGCATCTAAGCACTATACAAGCTAATTATATTAGGCCTGAAACCTTGCAAGAGGCTAGTGATATCATCAATAACGCAGTAGCGGCACTCCCTATTTTCCGCCACTATCACATCCAAGAAGACGTCCTGCACGCCAGTACCGATGGGCAAAAATTTGAAACTCACCTTGAGACTTTTAAAACTCGCTACTCCTCGAAATACTTCGGCACCAACAAAGGTATTACGGCCATGACGTTAGTTGCCAATCATAGTGCGTTAAATGCCCGTATCATAGGATCTAATGAGCATGAGTCCCATTATATTTACGACTTACTACAATCTAATACTAGTGATCTTAAGCCAGATGTCCTCTCAACCGACACCCATGGTGTTAATCATGTTAATTATGCCTTATTGGATTTATGCGGTTATAGTTTTGCGCCTAGGTATGCTCAGTTCACCAGTGTGATCAATGACCTATTTAACGTAACTGAAAGCGACGACGGAAACACGCATCTGGCGCTGAAAAAGCCGATAAAAATGAATGTGATTGAAGAAGGCTGGCAGGATATTCAGCGTATTGTGTTATCCCTTCAAGAAAAACGCACAACACAGGCATTGCTAGTACGCAAATTATCTGGTTATCCATCTAGACACCCTATATTACAAGCATTAACGGAATATAATAGGCTCATCAAAGCCCAATATTTACTTGATTATATTGATGATGCAAGTCTGCGCCAATATGTTCAACGAGCACTGAACCGAGGCGAAGCCTGGCATTTCCTCAGGCGAGCTATTGCATCGGTCAATCGTGACCAGTTCCGTGGAAAAAACGAATCAGAAATAGTCGTCTGGAACGAGTGTGCCCGTTTGACGGCAAATGCTATTATCTACTTTAACTCGATGATCCTAAGTCATCTATTACTGCACTTTGAAGAAGTTGGTGACGAGGAAAAAGCAGCAATAACTCGACAAGTATCACCCGTTGCATGGCAGAACATTAATCTGAGCGGCACTTATCAGTTCGCTAGTAACCGCAAACTACCTGATTTACAGGAAATAACTAGGCCTATTGTTGAAAATGAAGTCTAAAATGAAAGGTAACCCAGCTCCACAAGCCATTAACTGCGAGGGTTGTGGCGATTTATGTTACTTTAGAGGGGAAAATCCCTAGAACCCCTATATCGTGCTCCAACCAAGGAAGCTGCTGAGTTAGCACTTGATGAACTTGAGGCTAAATGGGGTAACTCTTACCCGCTTGTGATTAACTCCTGGCGCAATAAATGGCATAACTTATCAGCTTACTTCAAGTATCCTGAACATATTCGTAAAGTCATTTATACGACGAATGCTGTGGAGGCTGTGCATCGTCAATTTAGAAAGCTAACGAAAACGAAAGGCGCTTTTCCAAACGAAAACAGCTTGTTGAAATTACTTTATGCTGGCATATTAAACGCCACTGAGAAATGGACCATGCCAATCCACAATTGGAGCTTGTGTTTATCTCAGCTGGCCATTTATTTTGAAGGACGTTTAGATAGCGTACTCGACATTTAAAAATTTAAGCTGACACAGAATTTTGAACGCCCTCTGTGTTGGTTATAAAATAGGCTTAAGGTTCATTTCGAGGGGATGGGCACAAAACCCCAATATGACCCCACTTTAACAGCCCTAGCCCACTTGTTATTGTTAAGAAATAATGTAGTCTATATTGCATAAAATATTATATGGTTTATGCAATTATATAAATGTTGAGACAAATATTAGTAGATACCGACATAGAATCGCTTCTAAACACGGCTTGTACGGGAAAGTATGAACTTAAAGATAGGTATCTAATAACTCAGCTTGCTTACGTTCCCTTGTCGCTTTCAGAGCATAATTTATTAAAGCTGCATCAGTTAATGAATGATAAGGGTGAAGTGTATCGCAAGTGGGTTTTACCAGCGGCCTACAGTCGAAATAAAAAAGACCGCATTATCGAAGTGCCAGAAGCTTTCTGCCAAGCTATTGAAAATTACCTCGATTGGTACGAGCAACAAAAAGTGCCTGCGAAGTATAGACATAACTTAGGCACTTACAGAGGGTTTAGTGAATACGCACCAGCTTTGCTTAATGATCGACTTAATGAGTATGCAATGAGTGAACGTGAAGTTAAGGGTGGTATTAATAAACAGCCAACCAACCTAAGAACTAAAGTAAACGCATTACTTAAAAAAGCTGGTTTAGAATGGGCCACAGCTAAAACATTTGAAGATTCGTTAATAATTCACTTAGCTAGAAATGTTGACCATGGTGTTGTAGCTGATTTATTTGGCTATGCATCAAGGCAAGTAGTAACAGACAAATATAATGGTAACTTGTTGCAAATATCAGAGGCTATTAATAATGTCTACTCAAGAATAAAAGTAACAGGGTATTAAGGTGTATTTCAGAATTTATTGTGCGTCAGAAACAAGTGAGCCACCCCAATTGGGATGGCTCTTAAACTCGCTACCTGTTGTCAATACTCATAGAGCGTAAGAGGACAGGGCTATCGCAACAAGAGGCAATGCCTCAGTTGTTGTAATAATACCTAATAAATTTAATAAGGGCAAATAATTTGGAGCTTGCAGAAATAAAAAAGGGTCTATCTACGGAAAAGCTTGAAACGTATCGTCAAGTATTCTCCTGTAAATCTGACCATGAATTAATAGCTATTTATATGTCAATGCAGAGCATTATGAGCCATTTTTTCACAGTTGTTCAACTACTTGAAGTTACTTTAAGAAATTCAATACACCAGTGTGCGACAGAGCAGTTTGATGATCCAGAATGGTTCAAAACAAAAACAATTAGCGATAAATCAAAAAATCAAGTGGCCCAAGCTGAGCAACAGTGCTTAGATGAAGTGGGAGCTAAATACACAACAAATGATCTAGTATCGCGGCTACCATTTGGGTTCTGGGTTCACATGCTATCGAAAGACTATAATAACTCAAGAGATAGAGAGCATAACTTGTGGCAATTCAAATTTAACCAATGCTTTCCCAACGCCAAAGCAAGTAAGGTTTCCTTGAATACAATTTTTCAAAATTTTGGTACTTTAAATAAATTTAGAAATAGATTGTTTCACCACGAGCCAGCTTGGAAAGGACGCTCTACTAGAAGTAGGGAGCAGGCAATAAATAACATAATCAAAAAATATCAGGAGCATTTAGAAGTAATTAGGTATTTGTCCTCAAGTAAGTATCAGTTAATAACCGCGCTAGGGTTCGAGGATAGATTTTTATCGGAATGTGATATTGCTAACTTAAAAACATTTGAGGATATATTGTTACCATCGGAAACTCAAAATGATTAGCTTTAAAAATATTTTCACAGAGTTATTAAATGACACATAGCAAAACAAAAACTAGCTTATATAGGCGAGCTTACGTGACTTGGCTGATTAGCGCAGGCGTTAATACTGTGCCAGCAATTATGGAAGCTACAGGAATGCCAAGGCGAACAGCTCAAGACACATTAGCAGCAATTCCTGAGCTTTCTATAGCGCTTGAAAACAAAGGCGGTTCGTACTCGGTTGTAGATTGGGGAATATTGAATAAAAATTGGCTAAAAAACAACTTGGAGCACGTTAAAGACGTGCTATTATATCCATAAGTTAAGAAGTCTTGGAATAACAGGAAAATGGTTATGAGTAATGAGAAACAGATTATTGCTGAAGTAGCTAAATTCAGTGATTTAAATGCTGCATTTAAAGCAGTAGAAGCGAATATTGTTGAACTGGGTGAAGAAAGAGTAAGTTGGGATGGTGACACCTCTCAAGAAGCTGTTATCAAAAACAAAAGGCTTGTTGAATATTATAACAAACAAAGATTGCAGTTGCTTGAGCTTGAGCCGTCATTAGCAGAATCTTCAGTTATTAATTAACACGTTGTAATACAGATGGTACTGAACCATTTGTCCTTCCCTTATTGTCGATGTCACTTACATTTAAGTAATAAATCAAGGAATGAGAGTTTATGTTATCTAAAATAAAGGAATTTTTTCTTCAAAAATCTAAAAATTTAATCTATGAACCACTTGTTGATAGAGTGGAAACCGAAACTGTAGGTTTTCGATTACCGCACCAAGGGGCAACTACTGATTATTATTTGTATTCTTCAAATATCTATATTGGACAGCTTAGAACAGAACTATGGGCAGATAGTGACTTAATCCTAGTACATAGTATTAAAGCATCTACTGTTGGGATCAAATATGGTAGCTCAATGGTTCGCTGGTTAGTCGATAACACAAGCCAGGTTATTCAACCAGTCCATGTTATAGGTGGAGGAATAGGATTTTGGTGCAAGCAAAAACAACGTTGGCCAAATAGAGTTGTTGATCAAGATATTCGCTCATCGGAATATGATTATTTATTGGAAGAGCGCAAAAGAAAAATATTGGAATGAGGGAGAAAATCATTGTGGATAGCTTAACAAATGAAGGTGTTACGGCTAAATTAACTGGTTTTGGCGCTTTATTTGTCTTCGCAGGCTGCGCCAAGGCCGCCCTATCTAAACAGTTGGAATACAGAGGAAATGAATGTGAAGCTTATGAATTTATTAGAAAATTTTGTTTCTGCAATGAAGTGGCTAGGCGTGTTAGCTGCATCATTTAACTATCAAGATGACAGATGGGTTGCCATGTGCTTATCCGTAGCTGTATTAGGCTTGGTAATTGATAAATTATTACGAGTGTTGGCTAATTCAAAAATTAATGCGCTTAATAATGCCAGAAGTCGAGAATGGTCTTACTTGAATGTTATTCGCCTTAAAAACGAGAAGGGTGAGGTTGTTGATCCTGCTTTACTAAATCAGTCGAAATCAGCCACCAAGGAAGCCGATGAATTATACAAGGAAATATATGGTTTTTATCGTCCTGATACTGCGATAAAAAAACATCAAAATTGTTAGATTGGAATGCATAGGGTATTTATTCGAAAGAAAAAGCGATAGGTTATCAGCCACTTCAATTGATTACAAAGAATGCTATGTACCAAAGATTTGGACAGACAGGTTCCGGTGACGGGTTTCTCTATCACCTTCTAATTAATCTTCCTAGTACAACCTTATGGTAGTGTTAACACTATAATAAAACCTATAGTTACTTTATTAAATGATTAAAGGGCAATCATTGTCGCATCAAAATGACGGATGAATTCTTCATCGTGGCTTGACATAATAATAATATGGCCAGCTTGATGATTGTTTTTTATGTGTTTTATTAATACCTTATGACTTTCGGCATCCAAACCATTCGTTGGTTCATCCAAAATAATGACGGATGCGTCGATTGTCAATGCGACAAGTAAAAATACTTTCTTTTTAGTACCAAATGACAATGCATGAAAGGGAGTGTAAAGATGTTTTACTAAATTAAATTCATTAAAAAGTGTTGATTCATGTAAATTATATGATAAGCCTTTTATTTTTTTCATTAACTTAAGAAATTCTTTGATAGTAATAAAATGATAGAAATCAGGTTTATCAGGAACAAAAGTACCATTTTTTATAATATTTAATGGCTGTTTTACTCCTATAATACTGCAACTGACCTCACCAGTATCCGGTGATGTTAGTGTGCTTGCAATTGATAAAAGAGTTGATTTACCAACACCATTCCGCCCAGTGATCACAGTCACGCCAGGACGAAATATATAATTAAAGTTTCTAATCACTTTTTTCTTGCCAAAAGTAATAGAAGCATTTTTTATCTCTAAAAATTCCATATTATTAACCATACTATTAAGACAAAGGACAAGAAAAGGTATACTTTCCTATATCGGTTATTAATCGTTGACAGAAAGCAACAGATAGCTAACACAGGTATCGGGAATAAAATAAGCGGCACAAATTGAAACCATTCAAGTGCTATGGGGAAGAAATAAAGCGAAAAAATTTGGACGAGCTCAAATACTATTAAGGTAAATACAAAATCATGAATAACCTCCGATGAACGTGGTGATATTGAGGTTAGAAAATTGCTGAATTTGCTTCTTTCAAGATTTAACTTAGCATAAATATATGACAACAAATATAGCACAGACGAAGTGTACAGGTATAATATCCTAGTACTTTCTCCTTTGGTTGATAATAATGAATGGTAAAAAATTCCATAAAGAAAGGCTAGAGTGCAAACGATGCCAACAGATGCTTGCAAATTCCCCCTTAACATTATGCCAACTCGTAAAGTTTGAGGGCCGAAAATGAAACTATGAAAAATTTTAGGGGTAAGGGTATTTTTTACGAAACGGAAAAATTTAATTTTGTTGGTACTGATACCTGTATCATATATTTTAGAAAGAACAAAAATTTGTAATAAAATATTTAACACCGAAATAAAAATCACATTGCTTAAATAGGCATATATCACTAACTGCCCAAACAATATTGGCAGTAACACATATTTTTTTTCATGCATCAGAGATAAAGTTACGGGAATATTGAGCGTAATAAATAAAATTTTAAGAATGATAACAAGAGCAATATCGGTTGATGATAATAGCAGCCCCGTTAAAACCCAAACTAAAACAAACCAATTGGTAATGGTGAAGAATACAGCCCTTGCAATAGAAATCGACAGACGATCAAAAATACTGGGCATATAATTTGTGTTATATGCAATCGGTAGTATCTTAACTTGAATAAGATAACTGAATAACAATACACTATTAAAAACTATAATTGAGAACAATGATGATAATTGTGATGTAATTAACAAGGCATCAGAAGTATTGGATAACAAGCGAAAAAAACTTTGAACATCTCGAGGTATCAATACTCCAAGTATGAAAATTATAAAGATTCCCCTGCTTATTTTTTTCAATAACAAGTTGCTTTTATATTGCTTCAGATCATTGCTAAGGACATACATCCATTTATTGGCCATATTAATTTAATCGTTATTTTTATTGTGAATTTGAGTAAGCTTTTGCGCTAAATATTATAGTATTAATTCATGAAAGTATAAACTTCCAGCCTTGCGAAACAGGCAGTGCACGAGTAAACTTTGATAAAGATGTAACCTAATAAAAATACTCTATAAAAGAGTCATCATATCAGGCTAATACAAATTCATAGGTTGTATCTTAAGAAAATTAACACCTGTTAATGATCAAATAGTTACGCCAATAAAAACATGATCAAAAACAGAACTACATTAGATTAACCAAGTTATGCGCTAATTAAAAGCTTTTTGAATCGCCCCGAGTTCATCGGAGACCAGTTTGTTTAAGTCAGGCCACTTTACCTGACTCGTTTAAATTATCATAGTAGTCTGTTTCATATTGAGCTGGTGAAATATACCCAATTGAAGATAATAAGCGTTGATTATTAAACCAATTGACCCACTCTAACGTTGCGTATTCAACAGCATCAACATTCTTCCACGGACCATTTCTGCGAATAATCTCTGTTTTAAATAATCCATTTATTGTTTCAGCCAATGCATTGTCATAAGAGTCACCCACACTGCCTACAGACGCTTGAATTCCAGCTTCAGCAAGTCGCTCAGTGTATCGTATAGACAAATATTGGCTGCCTCTGTCGCTGTGGTGAATTAACCCTTCGGGGTTGCCACGATGCCAAATAGCTTGCTCTAACGCATCAAGAATAAGCTCTGTGTGCATTGTCGTTGATACACGCCAACCTACAATGTATCGTGAAAAAACATCTATCACGAAAGCGACATAAACAAACCCACTCCATGTGGCAACATAGGTGATGTCAGCTACCCAAAGTTGATTTGGCTGCTCAGCAGTAAATTGACGATTAACTAAATCAAGTGGCTTATCTTGTTGCTCGTCAGGTATCGTTGTCTTATGTGCTTTACCCCGACGAACACCTTGAATTCCCATAACTCGCATCAATCGTTCGACTGTACAGCGGGCGACTTGATGGTCGTCAAGCTGTAGCTGCTTCCATATTTTTCTTGCACCATAAACTGACATATTATCCTCCCACACTTCGCGAATGAGTATTATCAGCTCAGCATCACGCTTTTTGCGGTTAGACAGTCGCTCAGGCTCTCTTTGTATCTGTTTATGAGAATAATACGTTGATGGTGCAATCGGCAATTCCTTGCAAATTGACTCGACACCGTAATGCTCTCTACAAGCATCAATAAAATCCACTATTACTTCTGTTTGCGGTCGAGCTCCGCTTGGGCGAAAAAAGCGGCAGCTTGCCTCAGGATATCATTCGTTCGCTTGAGCTCTTTATTCTCGCGCTCTAAGACGGCAAGGCGTTCTTCAGTTGATTGCGTATTAGAAGAGGGTTTAGACGGTTGAGCTTGAGATTTCTTGACCCATGCTCTAAGTGTTTCTGGGGTACATCCCAGTTTATCTGAAATCGATACTAGCGCAGCCCAAAGAGAAGGGTATTCATGCTGTTGTGTGGTAACAAGCCTAATTGCACGTTCACGAAATTCTGATGTATAGCGATTTGATTTTTTCATAGTTCCAGTTTCTCAAGTTATTGAGTCTCTGGCAAACACGGGGCGATTCATTTATCTCTGAAAAGCACCATCAGTACTTGTCGATTGGATCTTTACTCAAAACGGTATTTAAAAGGTTGTCTTGTCTGTAACATGCTAATTTATAAGACATACATCAGAGCCTGCGAACACAAGCGGGTTGTGCTGTGGTTATAAACAGTTTCATAATCAAATTCGTAAACCTGCATTAACTGAAATTAGTCCTAGAGCTTTTCATACAAGCGATGTCAGTGTGATAATATAATGCGTCTAACGTAATTACTGTCTCTTACGGCGGGTATTTCATTCGTCTTACTGCCGACTGTTTTATGAAATAACATTAACCTAGCTTCACAGTCGAACATAGAAATAAAGTGTAACTTATATTTACTTGCACAACCACGGCGGGATCGCACTTTGTAAAAAGGCTTTAACACCCAGCTCTTTTCTGATCTAATAAGGGGTTCTAGGGATTTTCCCCTCTAAAGTAACATAAATCGCCATACTCACCATATTTAAAGGCATACAAAGGTGGGTTACTTCTCCAAAGTATGGCAAATTATGAGGTTAACAACCCCTTAAACTTAATTTAATTCCTATGGCTATAAAAAACGAACTATCAATTCTTACCAAAGCTGAGCAGCTTGATCTATATTCTCCGCCGCTATTATCACTTGAACAACAACGATTGTATTTTACGCCAAACGAGATCGAGTTAACAGAGTTGAAAAGTATTCGCCTAAGGAACCACCGATGCTATTTCATTGCGTTATTAGGGTATTTTAAGTCTAAGCCTGTGATTCTTTCACCTAGCTTTAACCTCATCTTTGACGATATGCAGTTTATTTCAACGCAAGTTCAAGGAGGCAAAGGGATCAGGCCTTTCAGCATTAATAAGATGCAGCGTGACCGTATATATCAAAGAATACTGAGGTTATTAAACTATCAGAAATGGGACGAAAGTCTGCACTTTGCGCCGCTGTACGAACATCTTGTTATGGTCGGCAAAGCTTGGCTTGAGCCTCGTTATCTATTCGATGCAGCCGCTGAATATCTAGCAACGCATAGAATTGCCATCCCTAAATATACTGTCTTACAAAAGCTTATCAGTCGTGTTATCCAACAGGTCAAGAAGGCGTTAAATAATAAGCTTCGTATTCATGTTTCATCTGAACTACACGGATTTCTAAATACTATTATCGATGACAAAGATGGGCTCTCCTTAAGCCAGCTTCGAGCCGGTGCAAAAAGCGTTATGGTGACAGAGCTAAAAAAAGAACTGACGGTGTATCATCAGTTACAGCCTTATACAAGACAGATTGATAATGCTGTTAAGGGCTTAGCCTTATCGTCTAAAAACCAACAACACTTCGGTGAAATGGTGGATTATTATGGCAGTAAACTAAAACGCTTTAAGCGTCCACAGCAACACCTATGGTTGCTGTGTTTTCTGACTCAACGCATACGGCAAAGCCTAGAGCGATTGGCTGATGGGTTTATTCATCATATCCGTAAACAACAAGAAGCTGCGCATGCGTTTGCCCAACAGGCAGTGTTTGACTCATGGAGGTCAGCTGCAGACAATGTCACCAAAGCCGCAGAATTACTGCATCTGTTTGTTGATGACAGTATCGACGATAATCAACCATTTGCAACGGTTAGGCAACAAGCATTAAGTGTAATGAATAACCAAGATATAGAAACGCTATGCCTGTACTTAAAAAAGCAAAAACGCACGGTAGAAGAATATCAATGGCAATATTATGATGATCAAAACGGGTTAATTGAGCAGTTATTAAGGCCCGTGTTTCTATGTCTTGAATGCCAAGCAGGTAAAGGCTCAGAAGCATTAGTGACCCAGCTCAAAACCACAAAAACAGAACTATTAGCAGGTAATACATTGCAAACAATGGATAGTACACTTATCCAACAAAAACATCGTCCATGGTTAATTAACAAGGATGTTGTTCATCCACAGCGATACGAATGGTTGCTTTACCGTCAACTGGCTTCTCGGCTTAATGGTCGAATTTACTTATCAAACGTCACTAAATATCGTGCGCTAGAAGACGACTTAATTGCATCGTCAATACAGCCTGATCTATTGGCATCATCAACATTGGAAAAGCTAAAGCAGCCGATTCAGAAGCTACTGCAAGTAAAACAAATACGCTTAACAACATCCCTAGAAGATGTTGCTCGTCACATTGATAATGGTGATAACCGCAATGTGATCATGAAGAGCCGAAGTGGCACACGATGGCGACTGCCAGTTAAAGGCTCCCAATCACTTGTCAACAACCCTTTCTTTAAACAAATGATCCCCGTCAGTATTGCTGATGTGTTGCGTTATGTTGAACAAGAAACCAACTTTATGCAATGCTTCGCACACGTGCTGCCAATACAAAAACAAGTAGGCGCCAATCAGGATGATTTATTGGCTATTCTAATTGCGAATGCGACACATCGCGGCGTATATGGGATGGCACAAATATCTGATCGCAGTTATGAGCATCTAAGCACTATACAAGCTAATTATATTAGGCCTGAAACCTTGCAAGAGGCTAGTGATATCATCAATAACGCAGTAGCGGCACTCCCTATTTTCCGCCACTATCACATCCAAGAAGACGTCCTGCACGCCAGTACCGATGGGCAAAAATTTGAAACTCACCTTGAGACTTTTAAAACTCGCTACTCCTCGAAATACTTCGGCACCAACAAAGGTATTACGGCCATGACGTTAGTTGCCAATCATAGTGCGTTAAATGCCCGTATCATAGGATCTAATGAGCATGAGTCCCATTATATTTACGACTTACTACAATCTAATACTAGTGATCTTAAGCCAGATGTCCTCTCAACCGACACCCATGGTGTTAATCATGTTAATTATGCCTTATTGGATTTATGCGGTTATAGTTTTGCGCCTAGGTATGCTCAGTTCACCAGTGTGATCAATGACCTATTTAACGTAACTGAAAGCGACGACGGAAACACGCATCTGGCGCTGAAAAAGCCGATAAAAATGAATGTGATTGAAGAAGGCTGGCAGGATATTCAGCGTATTGTGTTATCCCTTCAAGAAAAACGCACAACACAGGCATTGCTAGTACGCAAATTATCTGGTTATCCATCTAGACACCCTATATTACAAGCATTAACGGAATATAATAGGCTCATCAAAGCCCAATATTTACTTGATTATATTGATGATGCAAGTCTGCGCCAATATGTTCAACGAGCACTGAACCGAGGCGAAGCCTGGCATTTCCTCAGGCGAGCTATTGCATCGGTCAATCGTGACCAGTTCCGTGGAAAAAACGAATCAGAAATAGTCGTCTGGAACGAGTGTGCCCGTTTGACGGCAAATGCTATTATCTACTTTAACTCGATGATCCTAAGTCATCTATTACTGCACTTTGAAGAAGTTGGTGACGAGGAAAAAGCAGCAATAACTCGACAAGTATCACCCGTTGCATGGCAGAACATTAATCTGAGCGGCACTTATCAGTTCGCTAGTAACCGCAAACTACCTGATTTACAGGAAATAACTAGGCCTATTGTTGAAAATGAAGTCTAAAATGAAAGGTAACCCAGCTCCACAAGCCATTAACTGCGAGGGTTGTGGCGATTTATGTTACTTTAGAGGGGAAAATCCCTAGAACCCCTATATAGCGGCAACCCATATTGATATTTGGCGCTGATGATTTGACTCAGCAAACTACTGGTGGCAATGCCTTTAGGAATGGGTGTTGTTGGAACAGGTACAACTTTTATAGAATTTTCTGTGCCAGTTTGCTCACACCTTTTACAGGCATATTTCGGTCGAACTGTCTCTATCACTTTGATGTACGCAGGAACAAACTCAAGTTTTTCACTACGAGCTTCACCAATTTTATGCAGCTTACCTTGGCAACAATCACACACTTGTTCATCAATGGACACATCAATTGTCACCACTTTTCGAGGTAATTCTTTTGGCAGTGGCTTGCGCGTCGGTTTGTTTTTAATTGTGACCTTACTGTGACTATCAGCCGCAGCTAATAACGTTTTATCGGCCTCATCAATGATTTCTTCCGCTTCATTGAAGGTTTCCCTCGCACCCGGGAGTTGCTCGGAGCTTTTACCAAACTGTTTACGCTTGGCAATTTCATAGCGTTCAATAAACTGATTAATTTGAATGGCTTGTTCACTGATGATTTTATCTTTTTTCGCTAACTCTTGGGTAGTTTTAGCCTACAACTCAAGCAACATTTGCTTGAGTTGTTCTGGGTCGTCAGGGAGTGAGTGTGTATCAATTTTCATCCATCGAGTTTAGCAAGAATAGACAGATGATTCTGCTTTGTAACGCATATAAAATATGGACTTGCGACACGATCGTTGACTGATAAAAGATCGAGTTAAATCGGTGATTGATAGTGCAGCGGTTCATGGCCAAGCACGTCATATCCAGATAACAACCAACTCAGTTGTTGATAGGTTAATTCAAATTCCTGGGTCGATAGTTTACTTGGCCATTTGAATTTTTGCTTTTGTCGAGTAGCCAGACCCGATTACTCGAGCCCAGCCCTCTAAGAACGGTACGTGCGAGTTTCCCCGCATACCGCTCAAGTCGTTATAACGCCATGTAGGATGGCGCAGCAGTATTTTGACTCCTATGAATGCTGTTATGGCAATAAGGATGAACAACCACGGTATTACTCGCTTTATTATCACCACCTAAGTATAAAGGTACTAGGCGGTGAATATTCCAACCAGTTTTAGCCGTTATTTTTTCTTTGCAATACAAACACTCACCATTTTGACGTGATAATAATCTATGCAGACGTTCTTTGTTGCGAGAATTTACTAACACATCAAGCCGAGATTCAAAGTAAGTTTCATGTGTCGGATCGTAAGGGTTTGCATCGGAATTGATCTTTGGATGTCGCACAATCGGCATTGCTGCTAACCGAAATAAGCCTATTTGTTTATCACCGGTGCAGAATGTCCAATTACGCGGCCCAACAGAGTGGAAGTATCTAGCCCTAATCCAGTATTTTCCTTTTCTAGGATGTCTACGACATGCCCATTTCCAGAGTAGCAACCATATATCAGAGTCAATCTTGCAAAATACTTCCTTTGCGACACTGTGTCGGTGATAATTGCACCAACCTCTTAATATTGGATTAAGCTGAAAGATTAGCCTGTCTTGTCGACTAGAGCGATATTTGGTGATCGTAAGTCTCAACTTATTCATCAGATGTAGAACGCTTTTGCTACTGGGTTTGACCAATAATTTGCCATTATACTTTCTGAGATTTTGACCAAGAAAATCAAAACCCTCTGATATATGCCTAACGTGCGTTTTTTCTGGCGATAATGCCAAACCACGTTGGGACATAAATTCATTAATACAAGGCAATATTGTATCTACCAAAAACGCTTGAGAATGAGCCGTTACAACAAAATCATCGGCATATCTGATTACAGAGACTCTCTTAACATTAGAACGAATTTCACGGTGCTTACCTCTTTTAACACCAGAAGCTTCTTCAATTGTTCCTTGCAGTTGATTCAATACCATATTCATTAACGTCGGCGAGATTATTCCTCCTTGCGGTGTTCCTGCAAGTGTTGGATATACCTTACCAGACTCCATAAAGCCAGCATTCAGCCACTGTGAAAGGATTGGTTTGTCGATGTTTAAGTGCTTTAGCATCCACTCATGGCTGATATTATCGAAGCAACCTTTAATGTCCGCATCAAGCACCCATTCTCCCGCACGTTTGCGACACAATACTTTGAAGCATTGTTCGATCGCATCAGCACAAGACCTTTGTTTTCGAAAACCAAAAGAATTGCCGTCACTGTTTGTCTCCACTTCTGGCTCAACGGCTAGCAAATATAGTGCTTGCATCCCACGATCCAGCATTGTGGGGATACCGAGAGGTCTTTTCTGCCCATTCGACTTTGGAATAAAGACTCGCCTTAATGGACTTGCCTTGTATCCAGAGCGTTTGAGCGATGAGATTGCTCGCCATTTTTTAGTAGCACTTTGCCATGTTTCGCCATCAACACCAGACGTTTTACGCCCTTTGTTCTCCGTTACTTGTTTAACCGCAAGGGCTTTCGCATAAAAGGAATGAGTCAATAACCATTGCAGGCTTTTAACTTTCCCTTTTCTCCCTTGCTTTACTGCTTTCACAATACGCGCTTGCAATGATCCTACGTAGCGCTTTGCAGCCTTCCAATCGATGTTAGACCAGCATTGCGCTTCGTTTATAGGTGCACATTGTTCATAAGAGCAATTCATTTGCATTCCTAAGCTAAAATCTTATTACAAATTTCTTGTGATTAACCACTCGATGGAAGTGGGCTATGCTTTCGCATGATGTCACGTTCAATACATCTATCTTTGCCATTACAGCAAGGCATTCGCTTTCTCCATCGTCCTTTACCCGCATGCCCGTCATTCATTCTTACGAAGAAACTACCTCAACGAGGGAGCATACGGGCTTACCAAGTTCCGCTTTATTCACATAATGGGTTAGTGTCAGTCAATCCGCCGGGGGCACATTAAATTGCGTAACATGAGACTAGAGCATGTTAACTTGTCCACCACACCTTTTGGTTCAAGCTTGTCAGCATCTTTAGCTTGTTTACAATGACGACAGTTACAACTGTTCAGTTAATTACACATACCATTAATTCCTAGGGCCCAACCGCATGATGCTTGCAGTTTGTTCAACATCACTATTGAACTTAAGGCTACATTGTCTTTCGAGCTTCACACCCCACCATTGCTAGTGACGCATATCGAAATAGGAAACCTTCGGCAATACGAAGGGTTGAATCAAAGTTCAACAGTAAACAAAGCGACTTCTTGTCGCACCAAGTCGTTTATACCAAAGCGCGAACCCTGTTTTATCCCAGTATATAATTTTCAGCTTATCTTTGGCCTTGTTACAAAATACAAACAACGTACCGGTATAGGCATCGCGAACAAGCTCATCTTCAACAATACTCACTAAGCCATTAATACTTTTTCGAAAGTCGACAAAATCCCGATGCAGAAAAACCTCTGACGGCTCAACAAACATTTTCATTGAACAAACTCGCGTAGTAATTGGCTTAAATACGTTGCGGAGGTTGTGGCTGGCAAACTCACGTTAGCCTTGCCAACAGTTAACGTGATGGATGATTGTTCATCAACTATTTCGACTTGCTGTGTAATTTTGGCGCGAACGAAATTATTCGATGATAGGCCGAGTTTCTTTCTTACCGCATAAAAGCTAGGGGCTGTTGATCTTTGTAGTACATATATCAATCAGCCCACATTGGTAGCCACATCATAGTAAATGCTAAAGCGAGCATTGAATGATAATTTCGTTCAAGCTTTTCATACCGTATGGCTATCCCTCTATATTGCTTAATACGGCCAAATGCATTCTCAACCAAGTGCCGATATTTGTACATGCACCAGTCAATATCCTCATTACCGAACTACAAAATCAGCTTGCTCTTATGCAGGCTAAGCTTGATGTTTTACAAGAGGATAAGGTTGAAATGCAAGCGCGTATCGACCATTTACTGGCTGAGCTTAAATTAAGTAAATCGCAAAAATACGGCAAGAAAAGTGAAAAAGCCCCGCGAGGTACCTTCAACGAAACTGAGCAGCATAAATCCACAGAGCCGCCCAAACATCATAAAAAAGGTAAGCAAACATTAGCGGCGCATTTGGCTCTACCATTAATTTGGCATATTCAAGTTTCTGCTGTGCACTGAGTGTGGCTTTTGATTTTCTGGTCATATTGATACCTTTTCGGTTTAGCTCATTTTACGCTATAAACCTGTCCAGTTTCATTAGACCATCATAGTTCATAGGTCTGTTGTTTATATGTTTTCATTGTTGCATCTCTTACCAGAGAAAAAGAGATTAGCGTATATTCGGCTGACCGTTTTTTCTACCCGTTCGAGTTATGCACTTATTCTTTGAATCAAAGAAACCGCATTTACGTTTTTTATTAATGCTATACAAGCGGTTTTGGCGCAGCCTGCGAAGACAAATTAAGCGCCAAAACCTAAACTCATTTTACTTGTATTTCAAAGGCCAAGTTGTAATTTCCCCCAGTGTTGTTACCAGCAGTGCTTTAAATTCAGTCCTGATGTGGCTTCTCAAGTCATTTAACCAGTTTCATTAGACAATTAATCATTGTAACTAATTGCCTCTCCAATCTATAGGAAAGGCAATCTAATTACTTAAAATAGATATATTGCAAGATTGACTAGCTTTAAATAAATACTAAATAAGTACAAGCGAGGTATGTTTTAATATTGTTATACTTTTAGCTTCTTCTTTAGTGCGTTGCCCCAAGTTTTTTACTCCGCCTACCCATTAAATTCTTAATTGAATCAATTATGACAGATAGTTATAATTGATTATTTTATTTTCTATATATTCTAAAAATCACTCGAGCATAACGTCCTCTAGAATAAACTTTTCATTCTTAGGTATATATATACTTATTTTACCCAAAAGCTAATACTAGTGATATTGAATGTACTATCAACATTATTACCAGCTATCATAGTTTTTCCGTCTACAGGGTAATCACTAGAAATCACATATAATCCAGTTATATCAGTTGATATTGTAATTTCACCTTGTTTATTTGTAAGCGATTTTATTAGTGTTTTGTTTGGTGTTAAGACCATAACTGAATGCTCTTGAACAGGCTTATTTAGATAAGTGAGTATAAAAGTGTTACTTTGTGCTGATACTGGCACGAATTCGAATTCCGTTTTACTTTTAGTATCATTTCGACCTGCTTTCGCAAATAGCTTTGCGGCTTGCTTTTTTGATGACTTCCAAAACTGCCATGTTGGCACCTCTTCCATATCCCATGGATGCCAAAGATCATCGATGGTAGCTCTTACATCACCTTCTTGTGTTACCTTAGCTGACCAATGTGTTTGATGTTGTACAATAGGTATTGAATTGCTGATTGTATCTGTATAAATCTTGGTATTCCTTAGACCTGATATGTTATCTCCAGATTCGGCATCGCCGGGTTCACCTAAAAACAAGTGGACTTGGTTAGTATCAGCTTTTACTAACCATATTTCATGAGCCTGTAAATTCGTTGCGTAAAGTAAAAACAATACTATAAGTGAGTTTAGTATCTGATTCATAAGTTAGTTCCTTAATTTTATTTTGGTAATTTGAGATGAAATTTAACGCTCAGGTAAATAGCAACCTTTAATGCTACGACACTTAATAAACCGAACCAAATAGGAACAGCTTCTGAGTTTGGTAGATGGATAAAAGCAAAGACTAATGACGCTGCTAATGCTATTAAACCAAGGCATAAGTAATATTTTTCTTGCTTCTGAGTTAATGGTGAAAGTTGTAGCAATTTTCGATGACGAGCCATACTTAATGATAGAACACTGAACCCAAATAAAGATGTTAGCCAAATTAGTAATAGCATCATAATTTAATTATCTTGGATATTTCGGGAATTAATTGTGCAGTAGTACTCCACTCCAGAACGAGCAATAAGAAGATAGTAATGATAGTTAATTGAATTGATGTTTTAAGTAAGTGCCGTGATGAAATAACCCACAAAACGAGCAAGCTATATAATAAAAAACTTAATAAAATCATCCATAAAAATACAGTTGCTTTATTAATACTAAATAATGTAGAAAGCACATTTGGTATTGCAGCACTAAAAACACTAACGGCAATATAACTACCAATAATTGCAAGACCTATACGCCAACACAAGAATGTAACTTCCAACCAATGATTCTTATTTTCAGTGGTTTTAAACTTATTCATGTGTACGACCTTTTGCCTTGTCGAGCCGATAGTTTCATTGCTTTAACATTACGATACTTTTTAATTTGCGAGGCGATAAAAATAAATATGGCACCAGCTATAATAAAAAATAAATCAATCAGTAGTAACGTTAAATCTAGTTCTATTTGATAGTTTAATAAGTGTCTGTGTGTTGTAAAAACACTAAGTAAAGGTAAGGTTAAAAATAACCCTCCAGCTAGTATCGATAATTCTCGCCAACTATTTTTTATTCCTCTAACTGCAGAATAAAGTAATGTGAATATCCAACCGGCAAAAAAGCAGTGAATCTCGATGTCAGCACGATCAATAAGCATTAACGGCAGAAGTCTATTGGAAACAAAAAAAGAAGCTATGGCAATAGGTAATCCTATTACAACTCCTATATTAAGTCGGTCGACTAGATGATTACCAATTTTTGACCCTTTAGAAATAGATGATTTCTTTCGCTTTTCTGACCATAAGATAAGCCCTGTTGCAATCATAATTGATCCCATAATGCCAGAAATGAAATACAACCAGCGCACGGGTAATGTTGCAAAACGACCAGAATGTAAGCTGATCATGGTGCGTCTTGTTAATTCTGCTGAATTAGTAATAACTTGCTCGCTGAGCAGCTCACCTGTCGCAGCAGAGTAACTTAAAGTTAGATAGTCAGGTAGTAAGTGTTTGGTAGCGCCTTCAAAAAATACAATACTGGCATTTTCATCAGAGGGATTATTAATGACAACATAACTGAAGTCTGAATCACCTATATGTGATTTTGCATCAATATATAGGTGACTAAAAGGCTTCATTTTAGCGGTAATTCCTGTGGGGCTTGGAACTAAGGGTTGTTGACCTATCGTATTAAAATATTCATTTCTATCATTCATTGCTAGCGACATGGACCATGATAAATACATAAACATTAAGGTGACTAATCCGGTGTAAGTGATCATGAGATGGAATGGGAGAGCTAAAACAGAAGTAATTGTATGGCCATTAAGCCAGCTTTTATCACCTTTATTAAATTGAAGAGTAAAAAAATCTTTAAATATTTTTTTATGGATTATTACGCCAGAAATAATAGCGATTAACATAAACATTGCACAAATCCCGACTAGCCAACGTGCATAGAAAGCGGGCATATAATGCAAATCAAAATGGAAACGATATAAAAACTCTCCTCCGCGAGTATCTCGGGCTGTTATCTTTTCTCCTAGTTCATTAAGCTTAACTACTTTCAAGCCACGGCCTTTTACTGTTGGATCCCGCCAATAAAGAGTTGTAGGTGAAAATCGCTTTGTAGGCAACAAGATTGTCCAACTTTTAGCATTAGTGGCATGTTCACTGAGGTAAGCTTGCCCATTATTAAGTGCGTTTTCAGGTGAGATTATTTGGCGTATTTCAGGCCGCATCCACGCGGTTATTTCATTATTAAAGTACGCTAATGTACCGGTTAAAAATATTACGAATAGCAACCCACCTGCTACTACTCCTGCCCAGGTGTGTAGCCAAGTCATACTATCCCTAAAACGTGCTTTCAACGAAGTTCCTTATTACATTTCTTTGTTATTGACATTAGCAGCAACAATTCTATCTATTGAGGTTTTTAAATAGCCCGTCATTATAGCTATTATAATAAACACAATCAAAAACAAATGCAAATGATATGCACTCTTATTTGTATTTAGTGCTATTGTAAAAATGAGAACATTGCACATTAATCTTAGGGGAAACATAATGAAAAAATAGAATGCTTGTTCGTACACTTTCTGCAGTAATATCAGTTTCACTCAACCCAATGTTAAGTATGGCAAATGAGTTAGCAGAACAAAGTGAGAGTCAAGAAGATAAAGTGATTTAAACAATTGTTATCAAAGGAAAATATACCGTTAACGAAAGTATTGATACCGCAACAGGCTTAGGTTTAAGCCTTAGAGAAACGCCACAGTCAGTCACTATATTTACGCCTGAGCGTATTAAAGATCAGGCGCTTAATACTATCATTGATACAATTGATAAGTAAGCCTCTAGCCAAGTACACCTGCAACTCAATTAATATCACTGGATCAGTTACTAGCACTGCTCAATAAGAGTAAATCAAATTTGGTATCACCGGCTAAGATAATTGACGCTAGATACAAAGGTCCGTATGAGGTCACGTTACTGTTTTTTTTACACTTGTAGAATGTCAAGAACTCATAATCCTTCTCCGTAAATTAATTATTAGTGGGATTACTAGATAACACTATGCCGAAGCAATAATATGCAAATATCTTTGTATTATAAGGGTCTAGCCAAGTGGTTCGGCATAGTTTTTCTTTCGGCATAAAATGCGAAATCCAACGGCTTAAGGCCATTTGATTACATCATGCATTGCCTCGATTAGCTTTGTCAGCCTTAGGCAGGCATAGAACGATTATTGCCTTGGAACATCGATATCTAGGTGATGATCACCGGATATTTACTGTACAAGTATCGGCACTTGGTTGAGAATGCATTTGGCAGTATTAAGCAATATAGAGGTATAGTCACACGGTATGAAAAGTTTGAACGAAATCATCATAGTAAATGCTTGCTTTAGCATTTACTATGATGTGGATATATGTACAACAAAGATCAACAGCCCCTAGTTATTTGATACCACGCGATTATAAAATCGCGTGGTGTCTATTATGGTTTATTGAGTTAATACGTCCATTTAATTGTAAAATCGATATTAGCCCAATATTTTTCGTCAGTTATATTTGTTGCACTTAATGTCGCATTCCATGAGTTATTAAAGCGCCAGTTAGCATATAGATTAACTAACCTGAGATCTGTTTAAGCGATAACTAATGCATTGAGCTCTACGTCAGTTAAATTAAGGTGTGGCTTATTTTCTTTTAAGCAATAAGCCACCAATCCAGCCACTAAATTCAACATAAAACCGTTCATACTCCGATGTCTCGAATGTTCAATGAAGGATATGTTCTTGAGTTGGTCATTAATTGTCTCGATTATAAAGCGCTTTGAAAGCATCGCTCTATCCCATAGTGACATCGCTTTTGCCTTCATATTTTTGCGAACAGTCGTAATAAGCTTTACACCTTTATCAAGTAAGTCCGTTTCTAAAGCTTTACTTAAATATCCTTTGTCACCATACAGTTTATCTGTCAGGCAGCTCGCTAATTCACGCACTGGCTGCGTATCATGCACATTACCTGTTGTCACTTTTGCAGCAACAATCTCACCATGATGATTAACAATTAAATGCAGTTTGAAGCCATAAAACCAACCCATCGTTCCTTTGCCTCGCTGGGCTATTCCATCAAAGGTTTTATGCCTAGGAATACGAATATTATGGCACACCTTGATACATGTAGAGTCAATGAATTCAACACCTGTGGGTTTACCTTTAAGTGAAGTAAAATAGGCACACATCGGCACAAGTACCCTCGGCATAACGGCTAAAAATCGCGTGTAACTGAGCAAGTTAGGAAATTCACTTTTGTACATAAGTGAAACATAGCCAAGATAGTAATTTTTAAAATCACGGTGATGCGACATATGGAAACTAATGACAATAGTCATAATTTCACTGGTCGTCATACGTCCTGCTCGCTGACGTTTTTGGGTACCATCTTCGAGTAATTGTTTTTCCCATTGAGGTATAAATACTTTGCAAAAATCATCGACATCGCAAAACAATTCAACTAATTTAATCATGCCTGTTCCTTGTCTATCCAATCGTTCTTGGTCGAAAGATCGGATCTCGGAACAGGCATTTAGTTCAATTTCTTAAACGAGATTCAGGTTAGTTACCGATTGATTTTACAATTATCATTGGAATTCAGGAGTAAGTAATGGAACTGGATGTTGATTTTACAGGGCTTCATTTAGCTGCTGAAAAAATGCAAGGTATTGAATTTAGAGTTGAAAAATTTATAAACTTCGCTGGCTCTGTCATCGATGGTATGGATGATGAGTTATCCGTTTATCTGGCAAAAAGTTTTGAGCTAGTAGTAACTGGAGAAGATGATGCGGCGGGAAGTGATTTCAATCGTTTAATAAAAAACTTCATTAAAAACGCTGTTTAATAATATTACCAATAAGTAATGTGGAAACTAATTATGAACGCTTCACAGTCAGCTTGGCATCGCGGTAAAGTAGATTACAAGTTAGGGGTTGCGTATCAAGATAACCCGTATCAAAAACTTGATACTGATTTGGCCGATTATTGGCAAATGGCATCTTATCAAGAGCGCCAAAGCTCTATCACTAAATCTATAAATTAATGTATTGGAATATGAATGTCTAAAAGTTCTTCAAGTATTATTGATTATTATAACAACAAATATCCAAGTGCTGAATCTCAAAATATAGAGGCTTTGTTCCGATATTCGGCTTACAATCCTCAGCAAATAGAGCGTCACAAAAAACTATTTGTCGATGGTTGGTTATTTCATAATTTACCTTGTAACTTTAATGATCCGTTCGAATTTAAACCCAAGCTTAATTGGCCTGAGAGAAAATCTATCGAAGAATCTGGGCTCATACTTGACTTAACAGCATATCATCAATTATTTCATCGAACACTTTCTGAACCTAATACAAAACAATTGCTCAGAGATAAAAGTATTCAAGGTAAGTTAAAAAGGTGCGTCATAGAGGCGTATCAAAGCTTGCGTGTCTGTTGTTTTACTACAAGTCACGAAAACCCCTTATCCTGGGCGCATTATGCAGATTCGCATAGAGGGTATTGTATTAAATTTTCGGGTAGAGGGAAGGTAGCTTCTCAGGCGCGTAGAATAAATTACACAGACAACTATCCAGAACTAACCTTTCCATTGATAACTCAGATGGTTAAATTTTTAGGTCCAATGCTCAGCAAATCAAAAACATGGGTTTAGGTCCAATGCTCAGCAAATCAAAAACATGGGAATATGAAAATGAGTACAGATCTATTTTCAACCCAAATCATGAGAGAGACATAAAATCACACATCGAATTAACTCAAAATATCGACCTCTTAAAAGGCCTTGAGTTAAAACATGATTGTGAGTGCTTATCTTTAGAAGAAGATGAAATAACAGATATATATTTTGGCGTAAACATGCCAGATGAGCATAAGAAAGAAATAAAAAGGCAAGTAAAAAAGGGGCCATTTACTCCTGAATTTTGGACAGCATCTATTTCAGACAAAGATTATAAGATGCTATTTCACCGATACAAATAAATAATTAAATTGGAATACGAATTAATGGAAATACCAAACATCCTTGTAAAAGACGCAGCAGACCAGTTTAAGAAAGCCTGTAGGCAGTGGAAGAGGTAGAAGAAGGCGTCGTATTACCTCTTATTAATTTGGCAACTGTAGCGATCGAACTTTACTTAAAGTCACTTTCGGCTGATGAAGTTAGAACACCTATTGATAGTGGGAGCTCCTGTATTGAAGAGCTTTATGCGAAAGCAAAAAGCGTAGGTGGAAATGGTCACGGCTTAATGAAGCGTCTGGAAGTGATTCCAGAAGCCTTCCAAAAACGATTGATATCCGCTTACAAAGCTGAATTCGGTGGATGCATTAAAGCTGTTCTGAGTCAATTTGAAGGAGCCTTTCAGGCAAGCAGATACCCGTACGAAAAGGGCAACGATTTCGGTAACTTTACCATCGACGATTTAATTAATATGACAAATTTCTTGAGCCACTTCGTTGAGCTTGAGAGCAATTGAAAATCAAGAGCGCCCACAAACCTAATTGGAAAATAGGAGTAACCGCAAAGCATGAATAGCTTAAAAATATATCTGATCATGGCTGTGGTAGCTGCAACTAGCAGCGCTATTACTTATCACCTAACCAAACCTTCAGGTCTAGTTATACAAAAACCTGAAATGCTAGAGCTAGTTATTAATAAAAGGATGGTAAAAGATTACTGTGCAAAATATCTTCTTATTGATGTTAGAAAGAAATCAGAAGCCAAGGGCGAAGTTGCACAAGTTAAAATTAAAAATATTGATGGTTTAGGTGTTTCGATAGATGAAATGTATTGCGTTGCTAATGTTGATGTTTTGATTTTAAAGAACGACACAAATGTAATCACTACAACAGATGAAACATACTATTATGGCTTGTCAAATAGTCGAGACCTTACACTTAATGAGTTAACTAAAAAAGATATTGAATCAGTATTTGAACATTATGCTGAAAGCAATTAGTCATAATATTGGTGATTGGAATAGCTATTGGATAGATGCAGCGTCAGCTCTGCGTATGTCAGATGACAGATGACAGTATAATCGTGCTTGATCCTGTTAATAAAGACGTCATTGAACAAGGTGTTAAAACCTATGTAGGCGGTAACTGTACGGTTTCATTAATGCTGCTTGCTTTAGGTGGTTTATTTGAGCAAGACTTAATTGAATGGGTAAGCCCTATGACTTACCAAGCAGCTTCAGGTGCCGGCGCTCGTAATATGAAAGAGCTTATTGCTCAAATGGGCTCTATTCACGCAAGCGTTGCAGATAAGCTTGCCGACCCGCAAGCGGCCATTTTAGAAATAGACAAGCTTGTAACTGAGCAAATTGCATCAAGCGAGCTACCTCAAGATCAATTTGGCGTACCGTTAGCAGGCAGCTTAATTCCGTGGATTGATGTGCCTATGCCATCAGGGCAATCGAAAGAGGAATGGAAAGCGCAAGTTGAAGCAAATCTTAGCGTCGCATAACGAATGGGTTAAAGTCGTACCCAATGAACGTGATATCACCGCGACAGACTTAACACCCGTTAAAGTTACAGGCACATTGAATATCCCAATTGGTCGAATTCGTAAATTATCTATGGGCCCTGAGTACATCAGTGCGTTTACCGTGGGTGACCAATTACTATGGGGTGCTGCAGAGCCACTTCGTCGTATGCTACGCATTATTGTTGAAGGCTAAATGAGATTATATTTGAGCAAAAAACTTTGCTCAAATATTCTATAAAGGCTCTTTTACAGAGCCTTTACATCATTGTTTTACAGACCTTGTGTTTATTTTTGTTCAATGGGCAAATATTACACATTGGTGTATTAGGTAATTTATGCCGTAAACAACACATAATACGTGGGTACTCACTATTTTTAAGTCTAATTTTGCGACATAAAGGGTGTGGCAAAGTAGCGTCTTTAGCGAGTAATAATGTGTCTTTACTAAATAACTGGGTTAGTAAATTAAATTTAAATTCTTGAGCTAACGGCATCTCTGACAAATACCAATAAAAACAGTACGCAACATGACTATAAAATAACTTTTCTGACCCCGGCGACAGGGTACTTAGTTGTTTCACAATAGGGTTTATCAGCTTAACAAGTAACCGCTCTAGCAATGTGATGGGTAACTCAGTCGGTCTTTGAATTTGATCTTCTCTAAGTACTAAATAGAAACATTCTACTCGCCCCGTTTGATGATAAGTCCAATGCCAGTTTTTAAGGTTCATCGCAGCATGCAATACACTCGCTTGGCTTTTTAATGCGTATTCTAATAGTGGCGGAAGCAAAAAGCCGAAAAACCATTGGCCCCACATAGAATGTAATGCGCTAAAGTCGATTGATTCTTGTTGCTGTTGTTGATAGCTCTTAGAAAAAGTAACGAGTGCTTCTGTATAATGCGGTTTATTTAACCGTTGTGATAATGGTTGGCAGTTTTTGGGGAGAGGTTGATGTGGCTCAATAATTTTAAAATGCTGACTATAAAATGGAGCCTGTCGCTCCAGTAAAGAGTTTAGCTCAGTGGTATCGTGTAACGCCATGTATGTTTGTACTTTCATTATGCTGGGGTGGAAGTTTCTTCACAAAATTGCGTCTTTAAAGTGTATTTTATGCCGCCTCATACAGAGGCGGCATAATAGCAATTCGCAATAATGTCGAGTTACTTAGAAACTATATTGAGCAGTGATGCTAAAGTTTCGTGGTGCGCCATATTGAAACTGGTTATAAAAGCCTAATTGGCTGTAATAACGTTTATCGAATGCGTTGTCTAAATTAGCGCGCAATGTTAGTTGATCGTTTACATTGTATCTTGCCATTAATCGAACAAGCCCATAACTTTGCTGGCTAACCTCCACTGAGCTTCTATCTGGCTTAGTAACATCTCTGTGGATCTCACTTTGCCAATTAACACCAGCACCCAGTTGTAAGCCATTTACCCAGTTATCTAATTCATAGGTAGTGAAGAGCTTTACTTGATGTTTTGGGCTGGTGGTTGTTATTTTTTCACCATCAGGGTCTTCTGTTTCAAATTGACTATAACCAAAATAGACGTTCCATTGCTCATTGATTGAACCATTGGCTTCAAATTCGAATCCTTGTGTTTTAGTGCCATCAATACCGCGGTATATAGGAACCGTTGTTCCTGGTAAGGTTTCTCCCGTTGCTTCACCAACGTTATCTTGACGGATCTCAAACACCGAGAGTGAGGTGTCTAACGCTTCTTCAAATAAGCTGGCTTTAATACCTGCTTCATAGTTTTTTCCTTTAACAGGATCGAGGTAACTGCCATCAGCTTGCACTCTACTTTGTGGTGTAAAAATATCTGTGTAGTTGGCATACAGTGATACATTTTGCCCAATAGCATAGGTGGCGCCGACATAGCTGGTAAATTCATTATCAACTTCGTAATCATGAATGGTGCCAAAATTATCTTGGTCAGTTTCCCAATTATCAATACGCCCACCTATTACCATAGAAAGTGAGTCGGTTAACTCAATATCAGAGGCAAGGTATATTGCTTGTTGTTTTGTTTCTCCCCATGAGCCATACAGAACTTCATCGCTCCATGTAGGGGTCGGATATGTAAAACCTTTATCTCTAAAGTCACCTAAAGGTAGAGCCTCATCTAAAGAGCCATAATATGGATTGGCAAACTCTTGCTTCTGTTGATTTGCGCCAATTAGAATTTGTTGTGAGCGGTCAAAGAGGGTAAAGTGACCCGTTAATTTTAAGTCGAATGTATGTTGGGTTCGATTACCGTCAATAAATGCCAATGAGCCAGGTATCATACCTTCGTTGGTTATTGGATCTGGGTTACCTGTAGCCCATAACACATCAAATTCTAAATCGTTATCGCCATAGATGTAGCTTGCTTTGAGTTGCCAGTCATCACTAAAATTATGTTCAATCGTAGCAAAGCTATTCAACGCTTTGGTTTTGGATGACGCCCAACGTGGGGCTGTTGATATATGATGGCTGTAGTTAGTTCTATTGCCTTGGTTGTCGAATAACGGTAATCCGCCTGACATTGTGCCTTCAGGTTTAGTGTCTTGGTAGTCAGCACCTAACGTCAGTAATGTATTACGACCTATATCTGCTTCGATAATACCGTATAGGGTTTGTCGTTGCTGCTCGTAACGATGCTGATAGCTTTCACGATCTTGATACGCTACGACGACTCGACCTCGTACGCTTGCGTCTTGATTTAAGCCTCCCGATAAATCAACAATACCGCGTAACTGTTGCCATGAACCTGTACTTAGGCTTACGCTTGCTTGAAACTCTTCTGTCGGACGCTTACGAACTAAATTAATCGCAGCCGACGGGCTACCCGACCCCAGCATCAAACCTGTTGCACCGCGAACAACTTCTATGCGCTGATAAATTGCGCTATCCATCAAGTTGTCACCATAGTTAAAGCGAGTATCGTAGGTTGTTGCCACTCCGTCATATAAAATACTGCTTACGCCAATACCACGGGCGCTGATTGAATAGCGGTCGTTGTCAGAAGGTCGGGTATTAATCCCTGTTACGCTGCTCATCACTTCAATAACTGAGTTTAGTTGTTGATCTTTCATCGCTTGCTCAGTTACGACTGTGGTTGATTGTGGTGTTTCTAGAAATGACAATTCTAAACCCGTTGCTGTACTCATTTGCTCAACTTTATAGCCTCGGGCATTGCTTTGTTCACCAACGACTGTGAGTACTTCCATATCGCTATGCTTTTTTTGCTCGGCCTGTAAAGATTGGCTAAATATCGCTAAACAAGAAAGTGCGACAGGCGTGAGTTTAAAGTAGTTAGTCTTTTTCATTTTTATTCGTAGTCCTATTACGTATATAAATAGTGAGGCCTATGCTTAGGCCATTGTTATGTCATGTTGAAAGTCATGACTAGTTGCAAAATCATGCAGTGGGTTTTTGATATCCCCAGCAAAACGGAGATTTTTCTCTCTATCTTCAAGGTCAATCATCTGCTGATTATTATTCAATTGAATACGGTTTAAGCAGGTACGCGTAAAGCGAGCCTTAAATAAGTTGTAACGTGTATATTTTTCGGAAAATTGCGGTTTTTCATGCTGATACTGATAAACTTTATCAGCGACTAATTGCCAAAAACCATGTTCAGTTAAACAATTTTGTGCATCAAGCTGAGGTGCGATAAAGCGGAAAATACAGTCGAAAATATCCAGTAGTATATAGTTTAATTTCATGTCCTCTTCTAGGCACACCGCTAAGTTAGCAACATGACCAGGTAAAGGTGAATTGCCGTTTAGTATCGCGACTTCCTCACCGATATCTTTCATTAAAATGGTAACTGGTTGGTGTTCTTCTAAAACGAGGATCAGGTTTTCACCATGGGGCATAAACACTAAATCATACGCAAAGAACGCATGTAATAGAGGTTGTAAATAAAGATCCATTAATTTGCTTACCCACTCATTTGCAGTGAGTTGAGAGGTATTAATTAGTTCAACTAGTAAGCTATTTTGTTGGCTGTCTTGATGTAGTAAGGCAGCTAATGTCAGAAGTTGTTGGTTTTCTTTAACCAACCGTTGGTATACTTGCTGTGTTTTTTCAAGCAAGGTATCGAACATGGCACCAATCGCATCAGGCCCTTCTGTTCTTAAGCTTAACCAGAGCTTTAAAGCATCGAATCGGCGTGTGGTTTGTAAGCTTTTGTTTATTAGATCGGGTACGCCTGCTTGTGCTTGTGCCTTTGGATTGAGGTAATCGGCGTGGTAAGTTAGAAAGCTCAATAGCCGTTTGTCTTTAACCAATAGGGCAGAACAGCATACTGGCTGGAAAAATGTTTTGTGAAAATCAATACTTACAGAGTCAGCTAATTCAATGCCTGACAACCGTTCGTTATGATGTTGTGATACTAACAAAGCGCCGCCATAAGCAGCATCTACATGTAAATAGCAGTTATGCTTTTTACATAAATGAGCAATGCTTGCTATAGGGTCGATTGCGCCAAAATCTGTTGTACCAGCCGTGGCGATTACAGCAATAGGTAATAAATCTGCTCTTTGGAGTTCACTTAAAGTGTTTTCGAGGCTGTGGGTATCAATACAGCGATTTACATCAGACGCAACACTAATGACAGCATCATGACCAAGGCCCAATAGTGCGGCTGCTTTTTGAATACTAAAATGACTATATTCAGAGCAAAGAATTCGATAACGGTGTGCATTGCTGCTTAAGCCAGAGGTAATATTTGTATGGCTTTGTGGTTCTAACTTGCCTGCCAACTCACGTGCAAGTAATAATGCCATTAAATTTGACTGGGTTCCTCCAGTTGTAAACACGCCGTCTGCGCCCACATCGTAACCGATTCTTTGGCATGTCCAATCAATTACTTTTTGTTCTATAAGTGTTGCACCTGCGCTTTGATCCCATGTTTCAACAGCAGTGTTTATCGATGTGCTAAACAGCTCTGCCAATAAGGAGGTAAGCATCACAGGACAATTTAAGTGGGCAAGATAATCAGGATGATGAAAGTATATTGCGTGCTTCAAATAAAGCTGATCTAGCTCTTCAAGAACTTGATTTATATCATTCAAAGGTGTGTTTAGATCAATGGCTGCAAATTCTTTTTGTAACTGTGTAGGATGTACTCCACTGGTAGGAGAATTAACTTTTTTAATGCGCTCGCTTAGAGTGTTTATACCCAATTGCATTAATTGTGAGTAATCCTGCATTGGCGAAACACCAAAAAGTGGGGCATTGGTTTGTTTAGTTTTAGAATCATTAATCCATTGATATTGCGGGGGTTTAAAATTATCCATATGTATATCCTTTAACATTGATTTAGTAACCAAGAGACAAGAAGAGCTTTTCTCTTGTCTCCAATTAATTAAAATCCGCAACACCCTGTACCTATAATTTGGAAAGTATCACACAGCTAACCTTAATGCAAATAATTATTATTCAATGGAATGTTTTTTATTTAATAGAGCGTATCGAAAATATCGGGGCTTGCCCTGTGCTGGATAGTGTAGACTGGTCTTATTTCAGTCTGTACTATCGAACACATGGAACTTCAAAGAAATACGCATCACGTTTTTAGGATCATGTACCACTTAGTGTGGATCCCTAAATATCGACATAAAGTGTTCTCAGAGCCTTATAGGGCAGAGATGAAAGCAATTATTCAAAGATTGGTTACGACTATGACATTGATGCATATTCTCATGCATCGCGATCACCTAATACTATCTAAGCCGATCACCTAATACCATCCATCAAGATCACTCAATACCATCGATGCCGATCACTTTTCGGTCAAAATGGTATTGAGTGATCGGCTTGAATGGTATCGTTCAATTTGTACACGTTTTTGTCTAGCCAGTAGGTGTTTTTAACCGTTATTCTTTTCATTTTTGATGATGAGAATGACCATGCCAACGGCACCTATTTCAATGCGTAAACTTAAAGAGATTTTAAGACTAAAATACAGCTGTAAACTCAGTCATCGTCAGATAGCAACAAGCTTATCTGTTTCACCCTCAATCGTGTCTAAATATGCCTGTAAATCAGCAGAGTTAGATATTACTTACTGGCCGCTTGATGAGAAGTGGGATGATCACGCTCTGCAACAAGCGTTCTTCAAAACAAAGCCTCGATTAAAGGGCTTTACCATTCCTGACTGGTCGTTAGTTCAGCAAGAGCTTCGGCCTAAAACCATGACGTTGTTGCTGCTTTGGGAAGAATACAAAGAGCGGCACGCGGAAGGTTTTTACAGTTACACTCACTTCTGCCGTCAGTACAAGGCATGGCTTAAATGCCAAAAACCCTCCATGCGACAAAATCATAAAGCAGGTGAAAAACTGTTTGTGGATTACTGTGGCCCAACCATGAGTATTGTTGATACAAGTACAGGCGAATGTCGTACTGCACAAGTGTTCGTTGCGGTCATGGGTGCATCAAATTATACCTATGCCGAAGCGACTTACAGCCAGAAACTCGAAGATTGGGTGATGAGTCACGCCCGTTGTTTTGAGTTTCTTGGCGGTGTTCCTGAGCTAATAATTCCTGACAACCTTAAAAGTGCCGTCACCAAACCGTGTCGATATGAGCCTGACTTAAATCCAACCTACCAACAACTAGCGACACATTACGATACGGTCATTGTGCCCGCTAGACCCTATAAACCAAAGGATAAGGCTAAGGCTGAAGTGGGTGTGCAAATTGTTGAACGTTGGATAATGGCGCGCCTTCGCAATGAAACCTTCTTTAGCTTGCGTCAATTGAACCTGAAAATACAAGCATTACTGGTCGATTTAAATCAACGTAAAATGAAAAAGCATCCTGGCTCACGGCTCAGTCAGTTTGATGCTATCGACAGACCTGCACTCAAACCACTGCCTACACAGCCTTACAGCTATACCTTAGTAAAACAGGTGAGCGTGCATATTGATTATCATGTGGAAATTGAAAAGCACTACTACTCAGTGCCACATACCTTAATTAAACAAAAGCTTGAAGCCCATGCCTCCGGGAAGTTGGTGACACTCTACCATCAAGGCATACGAGTCGCTGTTCACCCCAGATCATACCGAGAAGGTGCGCACACCACGCTTGATCTGCATATGCCTATCGCTCATCAAAAGCAGCAACAATGGACACCACAGCGGTTCGAACGCTGGGCGAGTAAATTTGGCACATCAACTGAGCAGTTTGTTATGCAATTGATGCAAGCTAAAAAACATCCAGAGCAAAGCTACCGTGCTTGTATGGGGTTATTAAGCCTAGGTAAAAAGTTTAGTGATCAACGTCTTGAAGCCGCCTGTCATCGCGCATTAACCACAGGTGTTACTCGCGTTAAACAAGTAAAGACTATCTTAGAAAAAGGCTTGGATAAACAACCCTTGCCACAAGCTCAAGGTGATTTACTACAAGATATTGATCATAAAAATATCCGTGGCAACCACTATTACCATTAATAAAAATTAACAAACCATAGGAAGACTTATGCAAAATATCAATCAACAAGTTAATAATCAGTTAAGTAATTTAAAGCTAAGCGGCATACGTGATGCGCTATTGCAGCAATACGAGCAACCCAATTTATACGTTGAACAAAGCTTCGAAGAGCGGCTAAGTTTATTGCTTGAACATGAAATAACGCAGCGTGATCAGCGTAAAATAGATCGCCTAACGCGACAAGCAAAGTTCAGAGTTGGCGGCACACTTGCCCAACTCAACTATGGCGCAGCACGACAACTCGATAAAGCTCAGATCCGTTCATTAGCACAAGGTGAATGGCTTCGTCTTCACCAAAACATCTTGATCACAGGAGCAACAGGTTGTGGCAAAACTTACCTCGCTTGCGCGCTTGGTCAAAACCACTGCCAACAAGGGAGTAGCGTTTATTATTTTAGGCTCAAAGAGCTATTAGAAAAGATGTTTCTAGCGCAAGCCGATGGTAGTTATCGAAAACTGATCAACAAGCTTAGCTCTGCCAATTTACTGATCTTAGATGATTGGGGATTAGAGCCATTAACGGCTCAACAACGGAGTGATTTACTGGAATTAATTGATGCAAGATATGATACAAAATCGACCTTAATAGCGAGTCAATTACCGATAGAAAATTGGTATGAAATGATCGGAGAATCGACACACGCGGATGCGATTCTAGATAGGCTTGTGCACGGGGCGATAAAGTTGGAATTAAAAGGCGAGTCGATGCGAAAAAAACTAAATTTCTTGACTGATGCCGATCACTCAAGTTAGATTTTACAGAGGTCTACTGACAGACAAAAAAGTGATCGGCTTGAATGGTATTGAGCGATCGGCATCATGGTATTACGCAGCAATAACTTATAGTATTTGCTATTAATGTAAATCCACAAAATAAGGATGTTTTCGCACTAAAATATGGAAAGTGTCCTCCGATAAAGCTGTTATGGGGTTTAATCCAGTTGAGGTGTTAACTTGAATGTTCTTACAAAAGAATCAGTTAAATTAAAATCCAGTAGTTTTGAACTGAATAGGCGTAGATTAAACTGGAAATTAGTTACGCAAAATAAAATAAGAAGTAAGTTTCAAGATATAGCTGAGCTCTCAAGCAAAACAGAATACCCTTTTAGGTTATTTTGCCAAGTACATGACGAAACAATAAATGAAGTTACAGTTCAACTTTCTTCAGGAGCTAATAAAACAGGCGTAGTTGAAAGAATTAATACACCTGAAAAAAAAGGTACTTCATGCGAGGTTGAGAAAGGTTCTGCTTTAGTTGCATCATTTAGTAGTACAGGCTCAGTTGCTTTTATAATTTATCCTTATAAATCTGAACGTTACTCAAGAAATGAAGAGAATATTATACTTCATATATCACTTAACCCTGATAACGTAAGCGATAAGCTGATTGACAAATGTATTTCCAAATATCTATTTTATAACCGCAACTCAAGTGTTTATGGCGTGTATTCAAACTCTTTAATGGATATTATTAAAATCAACTGGATGACTTTGATTGACGTACGGAATAGAAAAAAGCTGCTTCAAAGTTTTTGGACTTTATTCGTTGAGTGGTCAAAAATAATTGGTGCTGGTATAGCTGGTTATATTGTTGCAGTGATGACACAGACCCCATAACAAGTGAACATGGTTACTACCGTCCGCTTCACGCCCTGAGGCATTCAACAAGCTTTTTCTAGCACTAAAAGAGGAGAACCTTTCTCTTTTAGTGCTTTTAAATATTTTGATTCATCATAAGCTTTTCCTGTTTTCCAGCACCTAAATAAGATCCTTACCCATTTATAGGCCAACGCTCTCACTGCCGATTGGTGTGAATTACCTTTCGCTTTTTGCTGTGCGTAATAAATGCCCGCCCAATAAGATTGCCCTACGCTTTTGGAAGCCCACTCTATAAAGCTCTGACGGACAAATTTAGAACATTGCCAGCGCCAATGTACCCAGCTCTTTTGACCACTACGCTCTGTAACTGGCGATAAGCCTGCATAGTTTTGTATTTCTTGTGCGCTACTAAAACGAGATTTATCTTCCCCTAAAGCAGCTAAAAGCCTAGGAGCAAGGCAAGGGCCTGTGCCGGGAAGTGAAGTAAATATTGAGGCGTCATCCATACTGATAAAAATTGAGTTTATTTGTGAGTCATACTCTCGAATATTGTTAATTAATACCAACATCTGTTTAGCCAATGCGATGACAAACGTTTGATAAGGTATAATTAAAGATTCGTCGTTAGTTAGAGGAATTGCCTCTTTTATAGATGCAATGCGTTCTGGGGTCTTCTTAACAGTGGGCCCTCCTCTGGAGTTTAATAGTTTGGTAACTGTATTTGTTCTAACGCGTTTCAATTCATTTAAGTTTGGGAATTTAATTAGAAAATTACAAAATAGCTCTGTATCTCTATGTGAAAACCACTCTAAGGGCTGTGTGTAATATTGCTTTAGAGCATTAATGATTCGGTTCGCATGCCTACGTTTGTCGTCTACAAGTAATCGACGTTGTTCGACAAGAAGGGCTAATGTTCTCGTTTTTTCACTGCTTGGTTTTAGGGGGGTAATCTTCTTTGGATAATTGAGCATCATATCTAATGCTAATTCAGCGTCTGAAGGATCATCTTTTGAACCGCTAGGAAACATAGCTTGTCTGTATCGAGCAAGGGTTAATCCATGAATAGGATAAACTGTAACAAAGCTATATTTTTGCAAGGCGTATACTATAGGCCCTTTATTTAACTCAACTGCAACAGCAATATTGCCTTTTACTTTTTTATGTAATGCCTCAACCCAATCATTAATTGATTCAGGTGAGTGAGAAATTACGCTGAACGCCCGAGACTCTTCGTCTTTAACCTGCACACAAATATCATGTTTTTTATCAGCCCAATCAAGGCCAACATATGCAGAAAAGTTATCATTTTTAGTATTCATGCCAAATCTCCGATTATTGAAATTTGTTATGTATTCTTTACTCTTCGAAAGAAATATAGACAGCGTTTTTAAGGCAAGCCCTGAGTATTCGTTTTGAGTAAAGTAACTCAATACTTCGAAAGAAAAGCGGTGATCATTAAATGATGCTGGCACAATATTCGTAAGTAAAGAGCACATAACCTCAACAATTCAAAGTATAGATTATTAAGGTTCAAAGACTATACTTGGCACGTAGCGGCCGAAAAAACTAGTCCAGAAAGTTATCAGCTTTACAGTCTCATTTTTATACTTTGTTGTGTAATTTCAATACACGTTGCCCTGCTACACTAAGATATAGCTTTCGTAAACTCACTCCAAATACGTTCGAAATTCATAAATACAACATTTTCTTATACGTCCCTAACAAACCGTTCACGGTTTACGAAAAACACCTCACTCCTTTAAAACCCTGCGATAAACGTATCAACAAAGTGTTTAAATTTATCCGTTATTACTGGCAGTATTCTTCTGCGTTGTAAAAGGCTGGGTTTGGTTTCTAGTACATCAGCAAAGTCATCCCTTAGTGGCATTTCGTCACTTAGCTCATAACGCGTTACTAGCTTTTCTAGGCGATCTTGGTTTAACTTTTGCTCGTGGGCAAACCTCTCAAGCTCTAGGCGCTTTTCTTTTTCCCAATAAAGCTCAAACTCTTCATCAACGTCAGCACTGGCAGGTATGCCTTGTAAGTGCTCGTCCATAAACTTATCTATAAGTGCTTTTTTACTTAATAAGGTTGGATCTGTGGCTATAAGGTTTGCTATTACTTGACGTTTACGGGCTTTTTCGTCGCCGCTTTCTTCGCCGTGTAACTCTCGCAATAACTGCAAAATATAGGTTACATTTACTATATCACTGTGTAGTAGCTCTAGTTCAAAATCAACGTCATCTAAAACCGATACTTTTTCTTTACTTGAGTTCTCACGTAGCTGCCTGCCAAGGTCGGCATACTTACTCGTATAATCCTGAAACTCTTGCTCGCCCATGGAGGTTGAGTCCATATCAAAGTCAGCAAAGTTGCTTAACATGTTCTTTAAGCGCATAAGCTCACGAAACTGCCTCACAAACAACGCCTGAGCCTCTTCGTCAGGTAAAGCATCAACTGAGTCAACGGTAGGCGTAATTTCCATTAGCGCTTCATAGGCGCTGTTAAAATCAGTAAGCAGCTCATTATACGAAGGTGTTTCTATATATTCTTTAGGCTGCTTGTTCGAAAACAGCGTAAAAGCCGTGTCGGCAGCTTTTTTAAGGTTTCTGAAGCACACTACATTGCCGTGCGATTTAGTCTCACCCAATAAACGATTAGTGCGCGAAAACGCTTGTACCAAACCATGATATTTAAGATTTTTATCAACGTACAAAGTATTGAGCTTAGGAGCATCAAAGCCTGTTAAAAACATATTCACCACCAGCAATATATCAATCTCTTTGGCTTTAACGCGCTTAGATATATTTTTGTAGTAGTCTTCAAATAACTTACTGTCTTTGGTGGAGTAGCTTGTACCAAACATTGCGTTGTAGTCGTTAATAAATGAGTCTAACTTATCGCGGCTATGCAGCTTAACGGTTTGCCCTTCGTTTAAATATTTGGCTGATACTTCTTTAATTTGCGCATCATCATTACCTAGTTCGTACTCTTCCTCTTCATTGGCCTCATAGCTAAATATGGTGGCAATTTTAAGGTTGTGTTTGCCTTGTGCTTTTTTGCTCGCAAACAACTCATAGTATTGAATAAGCTCTGCAACGCTTGATACACAAAACATGGCGTTATATTCGCGGCTATGCGTTTTACGGTTATGCTGGGCAATAATGTAATCAGTTATTTTATCTAAGCGCGCAGGAGAGGTTAAAAGCTCTTTAGTGTCGATGTCTTCAACTTCAATATCTAGATTGTTGTTAGAGCCATCTTTGTATTGATAGCGCCCAACGTACTCAATAGCAAACTTAAGCACGTTAGCGTCGCGTATTGCATCCACAATTACATAAGGGTGTAAGCATTCACCAAATAAATCTTTAGTGGTGCGTTTAACTGAGCTTTTAGCAACAGCATTGTCGGCAAATATAGGCGTACCCGTAAAACCAAACAACTGCGCGTTATTAAAAAATTCGGTAATATTTTTATGCGTATCACCAAATTGGCTACGGTGGCACTCGTCAAATATAAACACAATGCGCTTATCTTGCAGGCTTTGCATTTCTTTTAAATAGCGCTGTTTAGTCACCACGTTATTAAGCTTTTGTAGTGTAGTTACCACCAGCTTAGTATTACGGCTTTGGTTGACCTTTTTACCCTTCATTGGCTTATCTAACAGCTGGTGGAACAACATACTAGTGTTGTCGGTGCTGTCTACGGAGCCTTTTACAAACGCATTAAACTCAAGCGCTGTTTGGTAATCTAGATCTTTACGGTCTACCACAAATACTACTTTATCAACCTCACTCAGCGAGGTCATAATTTGCGCCGCTTTAAACGAGGTTAACGTTTTACCCGAGCCCGTTGTATGCCAAATGTAGCCGTTATCGGTTGTAGTTTTAACTTGCTCTACAATCGCTTCTACTGCATAAAACTGGTACGGCCTGAGCACCATCAAGTACTTACCTGTTTCATTAAGCACTATGTACTTGGTGAGCATATGCGTTAAGTGCGAAGGCGTTAAAAATGCTTCGGCAAAGTCATGTAACTGGCTTATTTTATTATTTTCATTATCAGTCCAGTCAAAGGTTTGCTTAGCCGACATTTCACTGTTGTTAGAAAAGTACTGGCTATTAACCCCATTCGACATTACAAACAGCTGCACATAGTTAAACAAACCATGGTTGGCATGAAACGAATGCTTTTGATAACGTTTAATTTGGTTAAACGCTTCTTTTAGTTCAATACCCCGGCGTTTTAGCTCTATTTGTATCAGCGGCAAGCCATTAACCAATAACGTTACATCGTATCGGTTAGTGTATGTGCCCTTTACTGTAATTTGTTGCGCTACCTGAAAGCTATTTAGCTGCGGCTCATCAAACAACAGCGTTAAGTGCCTGCTGTCGCCGTTATCAAGTGTTACATCAAGCTGGTCGCGCAGTATTTTGGCTTTTGCAAATATATTACCTTTACCAAGCTTACCCAATATTTGCGTAAACTCAGTATCGCTTAACGTGCAGCCATTCACTTTTTCAAGCTGCTGCTTAAGGTTAGCTTCAAGAGCTGCGCTATCCTTTAAAGTAACGCGCGTAAAGCCTTGCTCGCTAAGCTGTGCAATTAAGTTACCTTCTAATTGTTGTTCACTTTGATAATTCATTTATACCTACAACTCCTTGGTGCTAGCCTTGTGCAATACATTCACAGCTTTATTGCTAATCTTTATGTAACTTATAACCTTGCTCTGGGTGATTAGGTATTGTTGGATATGCCAAAAACAATACCTGCTCTTTAACCATTTTACTTAAGTAATTACGTCTTAGCGTATCGGGCTTCATTCCTAGCAGCTGTGCTATATCACCCAACCTTAAACAGTGCGGCTGTGCTTCTTTACATAGGGCTATTATTGCTTGTTCTACCTCAGACTTCTGCTTTCTACTTGAGGCAGATCGTACTTGCTCACCTATAACCCATAGTGAACTCCATAACTCATCAGCTGCAGCTGTCTCTACTTTTGTATTGTCTTGGTCCGGAGTATTTAAAGCTAGGTCCGGACCTTCATTGCTTAACTCCGGACCTTCACTATCTAGGTCCGGACCTTCGCTATGTAACTCCGGACCTTCAAACAGTGAGAGTTGATCTAACTTAGGAGAGGCTACAAACGTAATACTCTTACCTGCATCATTATCAGGTGTAGGGATTTGTATCCCTTTTAAGTGATATATCTTGCCTCTGTGCTGGCCTGCCGACTCTAAGTACCCTGCATTAACTAACTGACTCAACGCAAGTGTCACTTCTCTTGTATGCTCTGAGGTCAACGAGCAAATACGCTCGTGGTTAAACCATGACTCAGTAATGGCGGTAATCAAAATAGTTCGCTTAAGCTCGCTCAGCTTTTTGTAGCCACTACCAAAGGTATCTGTAAGGCGCTTATCAAGCTCAGGCGATACAATATTAACCATACGCAACTCTAAAAAGGTTTGATTCAGCTCATCCTTTTCGTACATATGCGGTGGCTGCCAGTTTTGCGCTTTACAGTTACTGTATATTTTAGGAATACCCGACCCTGCTTTTTCGCTTAAACCAATATTTAAAAACATTTGATGAATAGCAGGGTTGCGGCACTGGCTGTTACCTCCCGCCTTAGCCTCATGCACAGGTATACGCATGAGTCCCGCGTTTCTAAAGCCGATAAAATCAGGGTGTTTTTCAATTAAAATATTACTTTCGGTATTAAATTCTGCATGTGCGAGTGTATTAACAAGTGCTTCACGAATGGTCTCATGCGCAGGAGTGGTATCTTGTCGTTGGCCGTCATCGGTTAAACTAAACCCTACTTTTAAATCTGCCGTAAGCTTACGGTAAACCTTACGATAAAAATCAAAAGCATTACCCGACCAAGAGCCATCAGTATAAATTCGGTCTATCCAGCGGTGTGTACTGTCGTCTTTTTCTTGATAATCGAGTGCAAAACTCGGCAACGCATCTTGAATCGCATTCCACTTACCAAACATCACTAAACCAGCAAGGGTTAAACCCGCTTTACCTGTTGCGCGGTCTTTTTGCCAGCCACGTATTGAGCGCAAAAATTCTTGGTCGCTCAATTCTAAAAAAGGGTGTTGTGGTTTAGCGTCAACAAACATTTGCCTATAAATACGCAGGCTTTCGGGGTCTATGTCGTCAAGAGTAAAGTGCTCTAAAATACGGTTGTCGCGCACTTCTTCTTGCTCTGCCAGCATTTTATTTACTGCCGGTGGCAAACACTTTTGATCGGCCTCGTAACGGCGCTGATAGGTGCCATTGAGTGGGTTCGCATTTATAAATACAGGGCGGCTCTCGCGCGGGGCGCGTGGTACAGTAATCGCAATCACCGATTTGCCTTCAAGTGTTTCAATGCGCACATCGCTTTCGCTGAGTAAATTAACACTCACTTTATTCGAGTTATTAACAATATCCCAAATATTCTTAATTAGCGGCGCTGGGTTTGTTATACCCTCAACTGTAAACGTGCCTTTTTTTTCTTTAATGCCCAATAAAATTAAGCCACCACGGGTATTGGCAAACGCACTATAGGTTTCCCACATATCATTAGGCACTGCGCCATGGCCGTCTCGCCCACCAGCCTGCTTGCACTCAACTTCTACGCTTTCTTGCAAAGTTTGAATATCAATAATGTTCGCTATTGGGTTGTCGTTAATTTTATTAGTCATTATTTCTCACACAAACATTTGCTGTAGTAAGCCTTTTTTAAATAGCTTAGTTTGTTCAATCTGCTCATTAACAGCGCTTGTTTTTTTATCTATCGATTGTAAGAACTGCGCTATTTTTTGCTGTTCCTTTAAAGCCGGTATATTTAATTTAATATCTTTAATATCATCTTGAGCAATAGTAGTCATAGTGCTTTGCTTACCTCGAGAAACTAATGTTTTACGTGGAGTGTAACTTCTGAGGTAATATGCAAGAAAAAGAGGATCAACAAGCTTCTTATTAGGGCTTATTTTCATTAAATGTCCATCAAAAGTTATATCTTCTTTCTCAGATAAATTAACATTACTAAAAGCAATTCCTGTGGGAACGATTGATGATCGAGTGAAAAATATATCTCCGTATTTCACTTTGTTTTTTTCGAATAGTTTTGGCTCCAGATCCAAAAGAGTCAATTCAGAATATTCAATTGAATCACCTTTATACATATCTTTAACATTAATCAATCGGAAGCCTTTTCCTACCTTTTTAGGGTCATTAAAAACTCCATTAGAAATACCTGATTCAGAAAGCATAGCTAATTCATGTGTATTCCACTCAGGAAAAGCGTTTCCATCATCGTCTTTAAAATGGATTTTTTGGCTAAAAATTTGTTGCATTACACCTTTTTTGTAGTCTTTTAATAGGCGGTGCTTTTCAGTTAGCTGGCTGATTTTAGTGTCTACAGAAGTAAGGAAATCAGCTATTTTTTGTTGCTCACCTTTTTCAGGAATATGAAGTTTAAAAGAAGCTAAATCACCAGTTGTAAAACCTTTTATAGTAGTTCCTTGTCCCAAATTTATTAATCTATTTTTATTTTTATATAACTGATAAGCAATAAAGTCTATAGAGCAATTTTCAGGTGTAAAACTAGTAAAATCCTGACTGGTACATACTTCGTGACGGCATACTGCAAATTTACCAACACCAACCCTAGACACAATTAATAAACTATTTTCTGGGACTTTCTTTGTTGCTGAATTTTTTATTGCGTCCTCGGAAATAAAGCGATGAAGGTTTATACCAAAAAAATCACCTTCTTTTATATCAGAGCTAGAAACCCAAGGTATATCACCAGACCAATAAACTCGATTCTCTGTTGATGGAGTGCCTCCACCAAGAAAAGAACCAAGATTACCTAAAGCTTGCACTTCCCATGGTTTTGAATACGTCTTAAAACGGAGGCTTGGAGTAGCTACATTCATTTACTTACCCCATAAGGTGCTTCAATCCCTAGCTCATCACAAAAATCAGCAATTATTTTATCCGTTGCAAGCATCGCTTTATCATTTGCAATCAATTGCTTTGCAACCTCACTTAAATCAACAACCTCTTCATCTCCAAAGGTATCTACATAACGCGGAATATTGAGGTTGTAGTCGTTCTCTGCTAAATCGGTTTGTGTAGCTGCGAATGCATATTTATCAATGAACTCGCGTTTGCTTACAACATCTAAAATTCGTTGTAAGTCTTCCTCACGCATTACGTTGTTGTTAGTGCCTTTTTCAAAGTGATTGCTGGCATCTATAAACAATACGTTGTCGTCGGCTTTACGGTGTTTGTTTAGTACCAATACACAGGTAGGAATAGACGTGCCAAAAAATATATTAGCAGGTAAGCCTATTACCATATCAAGGTAGTTTTTTTCTTTAATAAGGTGTTTACGTATATGCCCTTCGGCAGCACCACGAAACAACACGCCATGCGGTAACACCACTGCCATTGTTCCATTGTCGTCAAGCTGGTGGATCATGTGTTGTACAAAAGCAAAGTCGGCTTTGCCTTTTGGTGCAAGCTTACCGTAGTCGGCAAATCGCTCGTTATTCATGTGTAGTGGGTTGGCAGACCAGTCCGCCGAAAATGGCGGGTTAGCTACTACGGCGCTAAAGCGTTGTTCAAAGTGCGCGGGAACTTCTAGCGTGTCGTCGTTTTGAATATCGAACTTAGTGTAATGCACATCGTGCATAATCATGTTCATACGGGCTAGGTTGTAAGTACTTGGGTTTTGCTCTTGTCCGTAAAACTTTAAATCGGGGTTATTAGCTTCTTTTGCAACACGTAACAACAATGAGCCAGAACCACAGGTAGGATCGTAAACCGATTTAATGTGCGGGTTATTTAAGGTTACTAATTTTGCTAGTAACTTAGATACCATTTGCGGAGTATAAAACTCACCTGCTTTTTTACCCGCGCCACTAGCAAACATACCAATAAGGTATTCGTAAGCATCGCCAAGTATGTCTATTTCGCTACTTTCTAGGTGAAAGTCGATGTTATCAAGGTGCTCTAATACTTTGGCTATTAACTTATTACGCGTATCCGGTGTTTTACCTAGCTTGTTAGAGGTTAGGTCTAGGTCATCAAACAAACCGTTAAAGTCATCAGCGCTGTCTACGCCCATAGTACTTTGTTCAATATGGTTAAGTACGTTGGTTACATCGTCTAAAATAAACTTATCGTTAGCACCGCGCTCAGCCAATACATGAAACAGCTCTGCTGGTTTTAAAAAGTAGCCAAGCTTATCAAGTGCCTCTTCTTTTACAGCTTCTAAGTACTCTTGTCCCTCTGCTGTAGTTTCGTCAATTTTAGCAAATACAATACCGTCTTCACTTAGTAGCTGATCAGCATAGGTATTGAGCTTATCTGACAGGTATTTATAAAAAATAAGCCCAAGTATGTAATCACGAAAGTCATCAGCCGACATGTTGCCACGTAAACTATTAGCAATATTCCAAAGCTGTTTTTTTAATTCTTGCTGGTGTTGTTGAACCATTAATCTAATCTCTTAATTAGTTGTGTAGAGCTTCTACATACGCACTGCACGTGCGTGTTAATCTTCTAAAAAGTAATCGCTATCGAGCGCTTTTACTTCAAATACTTGTTTGGTGCTAACGCCTAAGTTATGAGTAAGCATTAGCTCTGTAAGTTGTTTACCATCTACAAGCACTATGCGCTTTTCTATTAAGCCTACATATTCCAGTGCATCTTTACTAAAGCCGCTGGTGGTGATGAATACGCCCTTTTTAGCGCGGTGCATATCAAGTGCGCCCGCAAAGGCTTGTATGTCTGCTCTACCCACTGTTTTATTGGTGTAGCGCTTAGCCTGTAAATATATCATTTCGAGGCCGAGTTTATCTTCTTTTATTACGCCATCAATGCCACCATCTTGAGTATACTGAGTAGCTTGCCCTGCATCTTTACGTGAGCCGCCATAGCCCATAGCTAGCATTAAATCGACTACAAGGTTTTCAAAAAACGCAGGGGAGGCCGAAAGCACGGCCTGTAGTATTTCGTCGCTTAAGTTAGTGTTGAGTGTATCTACCGCTGCTTCTATCAGCTCTTCGGGTGTTTTGTGTGAGTTGCTATTTACTAAGCTGGTGGTGTTTTCGTCTAGTGAGTCGCTAGTATCTTTAGTACGGGTTTTAAAATCTAAAAACTCAGGATATTGGCTTAAATACTGGTTATTGATTTGTTCACCTGTTGCTAACGCAGATAAACCTTTGCTCGTAATGGTACAAAAGGCTCTTTTAGGTTGCTCAATTAACCCTGCTTTAACTAAGTATGTTTTAGCCCATTGCAAGCGATGGTAGGCATAGGTTTGTTTACCATTAGGTATACGTAGCTTAAGCTGCTCTACTGATAAACCGAGGTTTTGATAAACGCTTGCTTCAATGTCTTTAAGCTTGACGGTTTTACCGTTAGCTAAGCACTGCAGTAATGGAGTCATGAATGATTGGTAATCTGGTAACGACATACTATTCCCTGCCAAGCCGTATTAGTTAATAACTAAACAGCTAATCCTTTTGTTTTATTAGTTGAGATAATATACACATTAAGATTAAGGGGCAAAGATTATGTAATGATCATGTGTCTCATATCAACACAGTTGATGTTGGGTAGTAAGAAGAACTAAGAACGCACAGTTACAAACGCCTCCTCGTGCGTTTATGATTGTAATATCGGAGTTTTCACTATTTTTCTTAAACCGATGCACTAAACCTATAGGGTTTTTCGGTCTATTTACCTCAGTTGCTCACAACTTATTTCATAAAATACAAAAATCGCCTGTGAGCAACTGAGGTAAATAGACTGTTTTTTATCCATTTGACGTATGTTCTGATGTATCAATCCTTGTTCACCATTGTCAATCACTCAAACCGATGCAGCAAACCTATATACCCTGCTTTAAACCGATGCAACAAACCTCTAATTATAAAACAATGGCTTAGGTTTATTTTGTGCTTTAAGCTCTGCTTCTCTTAGACTTGAAAGAGAGTTTATCTGGGGTTTCTTCGGAAAACCGATGCAGTAAACCTCTAGTTATAGATCAATGACTTAGGTTGATATCTGCTTTATTTCCCTGTATTTAGGCACTTTAAGGGCATTATTCGGGCACTACCTGGAGAAAACCGATGCAACTAACTATAGGGTTTAGGTGGTGGGTCGTAGGTAGCGCTTTTAAAAACAAGTTAAAGCGCTATCTATTTTGATATCACAAAGGCTGGCCAAAGAAGTCATCAGCCCGCAACTTACTTCTTCGTAATCTAAGTTTGATTGGGGTAAAGGTTTTTATCGCTAGTTTGTGCCAGCATTGAGCAACCCTCTTTTGACATCCTCCCCCACCTCGCTAAGCGCCTGAACAAGTTCAGGAAAGGAGGGGGATTCCGATTAGTTTAAAACCATCGGGGCCTTATGATCACTCATAAGGCAAGTTCCTGCTTCAACAAGCTGACTAATGTCAATCTCTCCACAGGCTAGAACGCGATGACCTCGCGCTAAAATATTTAATGCGCCAACATGATCCGCATTATCTTGATAACCGCACTTCGCACATTCAAACTTAGACTGCGTTAATCGGTTATCTTTTGATTGATGGCCACACGCTGGACACGTTTGACTGGTATGTTTCGGATCAACAAAAATAACCTGACCGCCGAGCCAATCCTGCTTATATTTCAGCATCTCTTTAAACATTCCCCATCCTTGATTGAGAATGACGCGGTTTAAGCCAGATTTTTGTTTCACCATTTTTCCATGCTGCTCACTGTTGCCTTTGCTGTTTTTCGTCATATTTCTAATTTTAAGATCTTCTAGTACGATGATTGCGTGGCTTTTGCTCAACTGTGTTGAGATCTTATGTAATTTGTCATGACGAATATTGGCAACTTTCGTATGAAATGTTGTGATCTTTGCTTTTAATTTTTTCCAGTTACTTGAAAATTTCACTTTTCTAGCAAGTTGCTTCTGTAATCGTTTGATCCTGATTGTCTGTTTACTGGTATCTATCGGCTCCATAAAACTGCCATCAGAAAAGGTAATTAGGCGTTTCACGCCTAAATCTCCGCCAATTATGGCGTTTGATGGGTGCTTAGGTGGTGCTACTTCTTGTTCAACTTGGATTGAAACAAACCAGTGCTTTCCTTTTTGTGAAACAGTGACGTTTTTAGCTTTTCCTAAAATAGCTTGGCTTTTTCTAACATTAACCCAACCGATTTTAGGTAAAAAAATACGTTTCCCATTCTTGTCGATTTTAAAGCCTTGTGGAAAACTAAAGCTATTCACCTCTCCTTTTTTCTTAAAAGTAGGCACCCGTTTGAGTGGTTGGTTTTTATCGAATGCGTCTTTAAAGGCGCGTTCAAGCTGTTTTAATGTTTGTTGGATAGTTTGTGCGGGCGATAGTGTTAAAAAGCCATACTCCTCGCTTTTTTTCCAAAGTTTGGAAAAGAAATCCAACTCTTGGTAGTAGCAAATTTTTTGTTCATTCTGTAACTTAAATAAGTTAATCGCTAAGGCTTTATTCCACAAGAATCGACAATTTCCCGCATATTGCGCCATTTTAGCGTTAATATCGGGTGTTGTTTTTAAACGAAATTTATAAGCTTTGCGAATAATCATACTGTTATTATATACAGTCAATCAAAAAGGAACAACCCACTTAGTCGCTTCGCGACTATTGCCTTATATCACCGACCTAAAGGAACGGTGTTTTACGGCAAAAAGTTGATAAAAAGTTTTCTTATTAGGGATTTCACATCCGTACCGATTTGATAATTGTACTATCGAAACGCCCTTCTTTGTTGACGACTTGCTTTCAAGTATTTCGTTAGTAAACAAAACCTCTCATCTGCAGAACTTCTATCATTAAATGGGGAAAATACTCTGCCTCATTACTTAGAATAAACGTAAGCGTCTAGCGAACCACACCTAGCATCGATGTTCTGATTATCTAAAAATACCTGCTCAATGATAAATTCGGAGCAGGTGATGAAAACTTACAGAACAAGCGCACAGTGGCAGCAGCTTTTGCTGCAACGCAGTACGTTTAGCGGTACTAATATTGAATTCTGCCAACACCATAATGTCGCTATTACGACTTATTATAAACAACGTGCTTTACTGGCAAAAGACCAGCCTAATTCCACCTTGCCAGTGCACACGCACTGCCTTACATCATCACGTTTTGTCCAGGTAAAACAAACTACTGAAGTCTGCGCGCAAACTCGTCAAAATACGCTGCAGTTTGATACGCTAACCGGCCAACTCACGTTTCCTATCGATTTAGCGACGGCCGATATCGTTGCCATTATTAAAGGGCTAACGGTATGAGGATGTTCGTTGATGTACCCACCGTCTATTTATGTGTCGATGCCGTTGATTTTCGAAAATCAATTAATGGTCTGGCGGCGTTGGTGGAAGCAGAGCTTGAACTACCCGTGCTCAGTGGTGCGCTATTTGTGTTTTGTAATAAAGGCCGTGACAAACTCAAACTGCTTTACTGGGATAACACCGGTTTTGCACTGTGGTATAAGCGATTAGGTGCGACAAGAAGTCGCTTTGTTTACTGTTGAACTTTGATTCAACCCTTCGTATTGCCGAAGGTTTCCTATTTCGATATGCGTCACTAGCAATGGTGGGGTGTGAAGCTCGAAAGACAATGTAGCCTTAAGTTCAATAGTGATGTTGAACAAACTGCAAGCATCATGCGGTTGGGCCCTAGGAATTAATGGTATGTGTAATTAACTGAACAGTTGTAACTGTCGTCATTGTAAACAAGCTAAAGATGCTGACAAGCTTGAACCAAAAGGTGTGGTGGACAAGTTAACATGCTCTAGTCTCATGTTACGCAATTTAATGTGCCCCCGGCGGATTGACTGACACTAACCCATTATGTGAATAAAGCGGAACTTGGTAAGCCCGTATGCTCCCTCGTTGAGGTAGTTTCTTCGTAAGAATGAATGACGGGCATGCGGGTAAAGGACGATGGAGAAAGCGAATGCCTTGCTGTAATGGCAAAGATAGATGTATTGAACGTGACATCATGCGAAAGCATAGCCCACTTCCATCGAGTGGTTAATCACAAGAAATTTGTAATAAGATTTTAGCTTAGGAATGCAAATGAATTGCTCTTATGAACAATGTGCACCTATAAACGAAGCGCAATGCTGGTCTAACATCGATTGGAAGGCTGCAAAGCGCTACGTAGGATCATTGCAAGCGCGTATTGTGAAAGCAGTAAAGCAAGGGAGAAAAGGGAAAGTTAAAAGCCTGCAATGGTTATTGACTCATTCCTTTTATGCGAAAGCCCTTGCGGTTAAACAAGTAACGGAGAACAAAGGGCGTAAAACGTCTGGTGTTGATGGCGAAACATGGCAAAGTGCTACTAAAAAATGGCGAGCAATCTCATCGCTCAAACGCTCTGGATACAAGGCAAGTCCATTAAGGCGAGTCTTTATTCCAAAGTCGAATGGGCAGAAAAGACCTCTCGGTATCCCCACAATGCTGGATCGTGGGATGCAAGCACTATATTTGCTAGCCGTTGAGCCAGAAGTGGAGACAAACAGTGACGGCAATTCTTTTGGTTTTCGAAAACAAAGGTCTTGTGCTGATGCGATCGAACAATGCTTCAAAGTATTGTGTCGCAAACGTGCGGGAGAATGGGTGCTTGATGCGGACATTAAAGGTTGCTTCGATAATATCAGCCATGAGTGGATGCTAAAGCACTTAAACATCGACAAACCAATCCTTTCACAGTGGCTGAATGCTGGCTTTATGGAGTCTGGTAAGGTATATCCAACACTTGCAGGAACACCGCAAGGAGGAATAATCTCGCCGACGTTAATGAATATGGTATTGAATCAACTGCAAGGAACAATTGAAGAAGCTTCTGGTGTTAAAAGAGGTAAGCACCGTGAAATTCGTTCTAATGTTAAGAGAGTCTCTGTAATCAGATATGCCGATGATTTTGTTGTAACGGCTCATTCTCAAGCGTTTTTGGTAGATACAATATTGCCTTGTATTAATGAATTTATGTCCCAACGTGGTTTGGCATTATCGCCAGAAAAAACGCACGTTAGGCATATATCAGAGGGTTTTGATTTTCTTGGTCAAAATCTCAGAAAGTATAATGGCAAATTATTGGTCAAACCCAGTAGCAAAAGCGTTCTACATCTGATGAATAAGTTGAGACTTACGATCACCAAATATCGCTCTAGTCGACAAGACAGGCTAATCTTTCAGCTTAATCCAATATTAAGAGGTTGGTGCAATTATCACCGACACAGTGTCGCAAAGGAAGTATTTTGCAAGATTGACTCTGATATATGGTTGCTACTCTGGAAATGGGCATGTCGTAGACATCCTAGAAAAGGAAAATACTGGATTAGGGCTAGATACTTCCACTCTGTTGGGCCGCGTAATTGGACATTCTGCACCGGTGATAAACAAATAGGCTTATTTCGGTTAGCAGCAATGCCGATTGTGCGACATCCAAAGATCAATTCCGATGCAAACCCTTACGATCCGACACATGAAACTTACTTTGAATCTCGGCTTGATGTGTTAGTAAATTCTCGCAACAAAGAACGTCTGCATAGATTATTATCACGTCAAAATGGTGAGTGTTTGTATTGCAAAGAAAAAATAACGGCTAAAACTGGTTGGAATATTCACCGCCTAGTACCTTTATACTTAGGTGGTGATAATAAAGCGAGTAATACCGTGGTTGTTCATCCTTATTGCCATAACAGCATTCATAGGAGTCAAAATACTGCTGCGCCATCCTACATGGCGTTATAACGACTTGAGCGGTATGCGGGGAAACTCGCACGTACCGTTCTTAGAGGGCTGGGCTCGAGTAATCGGGTCTGGCTACTCGACATAAGCATAAGTTCAAATGGCCCAAACTCATGTCACCCACCATGACCTTAAGCGAGCAGCAATTACACTGGTTATTATCGGGTTATGATGTGATTGGACACAGTAAAATTGATGTCGCAGGTAAGAAAATGCTTTAATATTTGCGATCGATTGATGATCATCAAAGTGAGTTCAGTTAGCACTGCAAAGCCTTTGAGGATGCCTTAAAATAGGCGTCATGAAAAATGAACTCGCCCTTAAACAGCGCATTGCTGAACTTGAAAAACTGTTAGCGCAGAAGGATGCCCAGATTGCGGCATTGGAAGAGCGCTGGAGCTTGGCCCAACAAAAACAATTCGGCAAAAGTGCTGAAGGCTTTGCCGGGCAAGGCGAGTTATTCAATGAAGTGGAAGAAATTGTTGAGGAAGTTGAGGCAGAGCAACAATCCATTAGCTATACCCGTAAAAAGCCGGTGCGTAAGCCACTGCCAAAAGACTTACCTCGTGAGCAGGTTATTCACGACATCATCGACAAAACCTGTGATTGCTGTGGCGGTGAGCTACATAGAATGGGTGAAGATAAGTCAGAAAAGCTTGAGTTCATACCCGCTAAAATCAAAGTGATTGAGCATATTAGGCCTAAATACGCCTGCCGTCACTGTGATAAATCCTCAACTCAGACACAGATTAAACAAGCCTCAATGCCTGCCATGCCCATCAACAAAGGCATTGCAACCAGCAGTTTGCTCAGTCAGCTTATCACCAGTAAATACCAATACGGGTTACCGCTGTATCGCCAGGAAGCGATGTTTAAGCAATACGGTATTGAACTCAGTCGACAGACCATGAGCAGCTGGATAGACAAATCAGCCACACTCTTCGCGCCATTAGTTGAACGGCTTAAAGCCGAGCTGTTAAGGCAACCCACGCTGTTTGCCGATGAAACGCCATTAAAGGTGGTGAAATCGGACAAAGTAAACAGTTACATGTGGGTGTATTGCTCGGGTCGAGATTCACCAGACCCGAATAATCCCATCCCTAATATCGTACTTTACGACTTCCACAATAGTCGCGCGGCCGCCTGCGTGGTCAATTATCTTGATGGATATCAAGGGTACTTGCACGTGGATGGCTATCAAGCCTATGCCAGAACAGAGGCAACCTTAATCGGCTGCTGGGCGCATGCTCGTCGTAAATTTATCGACGCGAAAAAGCTACAAGGTAAAAACAAAACCGGCAAAGCGGATGTGGTATTGAGCCTTATCCAAAAACTGTACGGCGTTGAGTCACGCATCAAAGATAAAAGTGTGGATGACAAATATACGGCAAGACAAGAGGTTAGCCTGCCTATTCTTAGCAAGCTAAAAATATGGCTTGAGCAGGATCAGCCAAATTTAGTGGGGAACAGCAAACTGATAGAGGCAGCTAATTACCTGGCAAATCAATGGCACAAGCTCATGCGCTATGTTGATGATGGCCGACTTAGCATCGATAATAATAGAGCAGAACGCGCGGTAAAACCGTTTGTGATAGGCCGAAAGAATTGGTTATTTAGCCAAACGGCTAACGGTGCCCATGCTAGTGCCACCCTTTACAGCATTGTGGAAACCGCCAAGATAAATGGTCTAATCCCATTTAATTACATCTGTGCTTGCCTTGATGAACTGTGCCAGCCTGAGCCCGATATCGACAGCTTGTTACCCTGGAATTTTAAAACATAGGTGTAGTTCGCTAGACGCTCACGAATAAACCCCATGGAACTTTCCAATCACTTCCCAAATAACTATCTATCTGGGATTGTGATGCATATTTCCACGAAGGCAGCTTATACATAACTATTACAGGGGATTGATAAGAGAATTCCCTGTATTTCTGGGATTGTGATGCGTATTTCCACAAAAATAGCTCATACATAGCTATTACAGAGGATTGATAGGAGCATTCCCTATTTATCTGGGATTGTGATACATATCTCCACAAAAATAGCTTATACATAGCTATTGCAGGGATAAATTGGAGCATTCCCTATTTATCTGGGATTGTGATGCATATTTCCACAAAAATAACTTATACATAGATCATATGGTTCCCAACTCATTGAAATAGGTTTCATGGAAAAATTATAAAGCCATTACGACAGAAGAAGAGACATTGCTAGAGTTGGAACGGTTTGCAGAGAAATGGGACAATCAAAATACGTTATTTAATTACCCTGAGGCGATACGAAAAGCCATTTAAACAACGAATGCCATTGAATCACTCAAAAGCGTTATTCGCCGAGCGATTAAAAACCGTAAGCTATTTCCAAATGACGACTCTGCAAGAAAAATGATTTATTCAGGAATAAAAGAGGCATCAAAAAAATGGACGGATACCAATACGAGACTGGCGGTTTTATCATTGAATTTGAGGAAAACCTCAGTAAACATATTTAAAATCTAAAAACGGGCAGTTACACAGAATCCGTTACAGACTCATAACTTTCCAATAAAAAATACCACTTGCTCTAAGGTAAGTGGCATTAAAATCACTCTACACTTTTTAAATAGTATCGATTTATGCTAACTAGTCGCTCTCACATTCTCTCCACTCATCAAATAAGCTTGATTGGTTAGCTGTGCGCCATGTTTCATATACAAAAGTGATCTCAGGAATTTCTTTAATTCTGAATGAAAAATGAAATCCTTCTGATGCCTCTTTGTTTCCAACACACGTTACCGCAGGTAATACAGTTTTAAACTCAACTGACTCACCTTTGCCAATAACTTGCCCTTGCATTAAGTTTTCAAAGCGAGGTGTTAAGCTTTCTAAATCACCATTGATATGACTAACATGTAGATTTTCGATGGTGTAATCTGCATCTGTTGCAGTTAATGACCACCTTACATAACCTTCTTCAAGGAAAGGCTTAGAGCTTGCATAAAAGTCATTAGCAAATGGAGGGATATTTTCATATGGTAATGGCTGCCATAAGCTTTCATTATTGTCATTTAAACTGCGTAAACGAACACCTTTAGCCTCAGCTATTGGGTCAACTTTTACTACAAAATCGTACTGTGGAGCATCATCAATTAAGTCTGTTGCAGAGTATCTGAATGTGTACGTTCCTGGTTTAGTAAATACTTGACCTCGGGTGTTAGAGCAATCGGCCTCACTTGGGCTACTGGTAAACTCGCCGCCTTCAGGTGTACTGATCAGCTCTTCATGCGTGAATACTTCATCACCATCGGCATCAATTGTCACCGGGCGATGCAATAACGACATACATGTTAGAATTTGATAATAGTCTTCACCCGGCCTTAAACGCCCCCAGTTACGTGCCCATACTACTGAGCGTATCTCTGGTGTTGTGTTGGTTAATTTAGCTAAACCATCATCTTGCGCATATGTTTTGGCAAATAAGCCACGGTCATCTTCTACAATCAAACGTGCAGTGTAAGAACCTGGCACATCGGTGATCACTTTTGCACGGCGATACTCTTGGCTCTCTGGCTCGATCACGGCTTCAATTGTGGCGTTACTGCCATCGGGTTTATCTGTTAGCTCCCAGTGAAAGGTAATTGGGTCATCATTAGGATCGCTACTTGAAGCATCAAATACTAACGCATCACCAACCAATACTGATTTTGATTGTGCATTAACGCCACTTGTTGAAGGTTGGCCGTTAACGTTACCTACTTTTGCTTCCATCGTGGCATCAAGTGACATTTGATTTTCACCGTCAGAAATCACCATTCGAACTAAATAAGTACCTGCTATATCTAACTTTTGGATTTTTTTACCCATCGGTTTCCAAGAGCCTATATCAACAAGCTCAGCTAAACTACCTTCAGGTTTTTCAACAAGTGTCGCGTCGATAATTTGCAGCGCTTCACCTTCTGGATCATAACCAGTAAAGTTAAACTCGGCGCGAAGACCAACTTCTTGTTCACCAATACTGTAAGACGGATAATAACCAGTTGCTGATAACTCACCAATAGGTGCCGCATTGGTTGTCGCTTCAGGGTTTTTATTGACTGTGACGATTATTTCTTTTTCTTCACTTTTTCGCGTGCCATCAAATACAAATAGCATGACTTTATAATTTGCTACAGCTTGTGGAGTAAAACGCACTTTGGCGGTTGTTGCACCGTCAAGTTTTGGCAAGGGTACATTATCAGGCTCCGTTGGGCTATAACCCCATTGCCAGCGATATTGCAGTTGCTCACCTTCTGGATCAATACTCGATGAGGCATCAAGTACGGCTTCTTCACCTAAAATAATAGTAATATCATCTGCTTTAGCAACTGGTGGTGCATTACCCTCTGCCACACTAACCGTAACATTAACGGGTTCACTGGCAATGCCATTATAAGTCACTATAAATTGCAGTTTGTAATCACCGGCTAAATCAACAAATAAAGTACTTTGACTTTGATCTGCATTGTTTAAATATCCCGTACTATCTATTGGCTTTTCAATAAGCTCCCATTGGTATTCTAATGAGCCGGTTTCACCAGTCGGTGTTACGCTTTGACTACCATCAAGACCAATGCTATCAGTGCCCAAGTTTACACTATAAATTGACTCAGTAATTGCAATTGGATACGGGCTGGTTGCAGTGAGCGTAAAACGAACAGCTTCGCTGTTTTTGGTGCCATCGTTTACGATTAAGCTCACTACATATACACCGGGGAAATCAGCTGTAAATTCAGTTATTGCACTGTCTGCACTGGTAATATCTGAGTTACTTGCAGCTGGTCGCTCAATAAGCTGCCACGTGTAAGTTAAGCTAGTACCTTCGGCATGGGTACTTGTATCAGCATTGAGTGTTACTTGTACCGCGCCAGCTTCTAATGAAAATATTTGTTCCGTGGGCGATTGTAACTCAATGACAGCGATTGGCTTTTGCTGCGGGACTTGCACTTCGGTGTCGGCTTTTTTATCACTACTGCCGCCACAGGCCGACATAGTGAGCGAAAGCCCGATGATAGCGATTACGCCAAATATTTTTTTCATGCTTTTATTCTCCTGTCTGATAGGTGTTATCAGTTAAAATTGTAAGGTTAAGCTCAGTCGTGCTGTTCTTCCTGGTGCAGGTACTAAACCCAAGCTCAAGGCATCGAGGTAATAACGATCGGTGACATTGTCTACGGTGAAATCGAGTGTCGTATCATCGTTAAATTTATAACTGGCATAGATATCCAGCAGGTTATAACTGTGCCAAAGGACGGGTTCATTAAACCCTGTTGGAGCGTTGTAACGAGGGATTGAGTTACGTTGCCCCATGAAAGTGCCTCTTAGTCCCGCTTCTAACCGCTGTTCAAATAAACGCACACCAAGGTGAGCACTTGCATGCCAATTTGGCGGGATCATGTTGTTTATATAACTCTCAGGTAGGCCCCAATCATTACAGTAGTAACGTACGTAACTCCCTACATTGCACACTTCAATATGGGTGTAATGCGTACCGCTTAATTCTACAAGCCAGTATTTTGTGTCGTAGCTAAAATTAAGTTCCCAGCCATTTAGATCAAGACTGTCGATATTTCGCATTCGGAAGAAGTCGAGACCACCTTGCTTTTGCTCCCATGCATTTGGCTGGGTGCGGGTTAAGTAGTCATCAACGTGGTTTTGGAAATACGCGAGCTTGAAACCCACTTTATAATCATTGATCAGTAATGAGTCGTTTAAATAATTTAGGCCAACTTCTTGATTAGTTGCATGTTCAGGTTCTAAGGGGATATCTAATACAGGGCTTACAGACCAGCCTGAGGTGCTTTCAAATAAACTCGGCATGCGTAATGCTTCGCTATGGCGAAGGTAAAATTGTAATCCTTTAAATGCTTGCCATTTTATAGCGACTAACGGCGCAGTACCTGAATGACTATTTTCATATTGCACTTCTAAGCAACCACCTGCATCGTCAGATATGCAGGCGGGATCATTCGTGTTTATAGCAAGAGGATTGTTGTCTTTAGAAGAAAAATGAGTAAAACGTAAACCGGCTTCTAGTGACCATGCTGATGCAAATTGCCAATCTACTGCACTAAAAGCGCTGAACTCTTTACGCCACCCGCTGCGCGAACCCACATAAAAACCTTCAGTTTCAGGGGTGTTAGTGTCCATGTTTTCATACTGTCCAGCAAAGCCATAACTTAGTTCTAATTCGCCTGCTGAGTAAAACATCATGCTATTACTTATATCAGTTCCAAAGCGTTGATAGTCATCACTGCGAGCAACATTATCAGCAATATCTACTGAGCCAACACCTGGGGTATTTAACTGAGTAAGTGCATCGGTATGCCAAATATTGGCTTTAAAATCAGCCCAGTCATATTTAATTGGCTGCCAACGGTATCGCAATGTGTAAGTTTGATTGGTTACTTCGCTATCAAGCCATTGTCTTGCCTGACCAAAAGAACGTATTTGTGAAGGCATCATTTCGCCATACGCGCTGTTATAACGTATATAGCTCATTTCTAGACTTTGATCATCGGGCAGCAGTACATTACTTTTTAACAGCCAAGATTCACTCGAAAAGTTAGTATTGGGGATACGCTCATTAGCACGAAAACGTGACGCGCCTTGCATTGATACTTGCGTTTCAGTGTACCAAGCAAGTTTGTCTGGCTCGCCGTAAATGACCTCTGGTGCAGGGCCATTACTGCCTGCATAGTAGTTACCTTGCTCTCTTTTTGCATAGGCGCCAATAAGGTCGCCCCATTCAAAATGTTTCGCTGCTGCAAAACTACCGGCATAACTCCTAAATTTAAATAAGCTTGGTCTATCCATGCCTTCATCAGGTGCAAAGCGCTCTGGCATTAAATATTGATCGCTACAGTAGCTCGAAAACCGACATTCGGAGCGGTACGCATTACGTGCTAAATAATAACCCGCATAAGTCCCAGGATCGGGTGCATTTGAGCTATTTCCAATGGCGCTAACACGCAATCGATAGCCCGTTAACTCGCCTTCTTTTACAATATCATCGGCGCTTAATGTGCTTACACTCACTAAGCCACCCGTCGCGCCGGTGCCATCAGCACTCATTACCGGGCCTTTACTAATTTTAAGTGTTCCGATTAAGTCAGGGTCAATGTAGCTACGACTTGACACCCCAGAGTAACCGCGATAAACCGTGGTTTCTTGGCGGCTGCCGTCGATCACCACAGGTACTCTACCTTGTCCTTGCATACCTCTAATATTTATATCGAGACCACCAGAGTTGCGGTTTTCACTGATCAATACACCCGGCGTGCCCTGAAAAATATCGCCAACACTGGTTCCTCTAAAACGTTGAATATCTTGCTGAGTGATCAAGTTTACTGAGGCAGCTTCGGTGTAGGTTTGATCTTTTAGATCAACGTTACGGCTTTGCACATTAATAGTATTTAGGGTTATTAAATCTTGTTGGTTTTTTTCCTGTACTAACCATGCACGACTACTAATTGGTAAGGCCTGTAAGTCAGTATTTTGTAATAGCGTCAACAATGCTGATTCAGTGCTGTATTGACCTAACATTGCAGTAACTGAAAAACCACGTACAGTCCGCTCTTCAAATGACAGCGTTACACCGGCTTGGCGCGAAAATAATCTAAGTACATCCCCTAGTTCGCCCCCGGGTAGATCAAAATTGATCATTTTTATTTGTGATGTCGCTGTTGCTTGTTCAGCTAAACTTGCAGTGGGTGTGATAACCAACAAACAAGTTACAACGGATAATAAGTGTAGTGCAGCGCGGGGCATGAATGATTTCCTATTTCTTTAATGCATACTTATATGACGCATGAAAATAGAAACCCCGTAAGGTTAAATGATAATTATCTTATATTTTTATATAACTCTATTGAACTGGGTAACTAATTGAATAATTAAGGCCGTATTTCAGCCCACCAACGAGTCATGTAATGCACTTTAGCGCGAGCAGTGCGAGCAAGAGTTGTTAAAATGAGGTTAGTATCATTTAATTGAAACACCCCAGATACTAAGTAATCATCTAAATTTGGCGCACATTTTATAAACCCACGGTGATAACGTGATAACTCCGCTAAAAAATGCTTTATGGGCATGTTCCGCACAGAAAGAAGCCCTTCGGTCCAACTACTGTAATCAAATATATGATTATCTAACTGCTGCACTGAATTTGAGGTTATTTTATAAAGCGCTCCTGCATTCATTACTTGGTTAGTGAGGAAAGTATTTGGCTGCTGTACAACAATACTGCCCTGCATAACTTTAACTAGTGCATGGTCATCTTCATGACGCACAAAAAACTGTTTACTATCACTTATTAGCACTCCATGATTAAGTTTTATTTGGAGCGGCTGTGCGCTAACTGAGGCGGTGTATTGCATTTCTCCACGCGTTAAATGAATGTGTTTATTTTGGTTGTTAAAATTAAGCTCAACGGTACTGCCACTATTAAGCCAAAGCTGACTGTTATCGGCTAACGTAAAAAGTTCACGTTGATTAGTGGTTGCATAATCTGCGTTAAGGTATTGCCAAGCGCCTTGTTTATCAGCTAACCAACTAACACTTGCTAAAGTAAGAGTGGTACCTGCTATTTTCTTTAATGCTTGGCGGCGGCTCATGCTCTGTATGTCACGATCTGTTTTTTGTAACGTTGAATGAACGATGCTGGCGCTTTTTTTTGTCGCGCCTGAAAATGTTGATTCTAATAACTCAATCCGCTGCCATGCCAGTTCGTGCATAGGATCAGCTAAGCGCCAACGTTGGTACTCATCAAGATCTTTAGATTGTGCGTTGCCTGACTCGAAACAAATACACCAAGCAATCGCTTGTTGCACAATTTGATCAGGTAACGGCGTGTGTTTTGCTTTTTGCACAACAGTGGTATCCATCTATTACTTTTAATCCGAATAAGTGAGGGTATAACACTCAAACATGGCTTTCGCGATGTACTTTTCAATAGATGATAAGCTTACATCGAGTTGTTTTGCCACTTCTTTATAGCTGAGCCCATCTAGTCTAACCATTAAGAATGCTGTTTTTTCAATTGGCCTTAAACCACTTAATAACCGGTCTATTTGTTCTAATAGCCTCAATAACTGAAATTGCTCTTCCGGTGAGAAATAGGCTGTTTCTGGCATGCTTTCTAAAAAATCTACATAGTTCTTTTCTAAAATCTTGCGCCGTATGTCATCGGTTACTAAGTTACCAGCAACTTTTGTAAGCCATGCTCTTGGGCTACGTATTTCGCTGTATAAAGAAGTTTTATTTAATAAACGTATAAACGTATCTTGAGCAAGATCTTGTGCACTATCAGTGTCAGTGCTATAGGTACGACGCGCAATCCAGCGAACAAGCCACTCATGGTGTTCCTGATAAAGCGTATTAAACCCTGCTGAATTAGCGGTATTTCTGGTCAAAATTTTGGTCTTCCTGTAGCATATCAGTCAACACTATAAATGATTTTCATTCTCATTCAACAGTTAGTTATAATGTTCAGTAAAGTTTAATTAAAATAATTTTGTTATTAATTGATGAAAACCGATTCTCGTTCGGCATCTAGTTATATAACTAATAAAGTAACCCATCAGATGCATACTTTAATATTGCTTGTTGCTAATACACAGCTGAGTTTGTGGGCCATATTAAAAAAGATAAGGAATCAAAATGTTTACAAAAGCTATATTGTTATTATCCCTGCTAAGTATTGGAATTGTACAACTGTCTATGACAATACACGCCGCTGAGGTACCTCTATCAATAGTAACAAGTGAGATAGTAGCTACTTCATCAGTCGTCGAACAACCATCTATTACACCATCTAGTGATGAGGCCATTAACGTAACTAATGTAGAGCATAAACTTGGTGAAGCCACTTTTGAAACACATGACCTATCTCCTTGGGGAATGTACAAAGCCGCTGATATTGTAGTGAAAAGTGTAATTATAGGGCTGCTTATTGCATCATTAATATCATGGGCTATCTGTATATTTAAATCTATACAGCTAAATATTGCCAAACGGCACAGTAAAAAATTACTTACACATTTACTCCAAAGCACAAGCTTTTCAGAGGCGAGCCATGATTTAACACAACAAAAAAGCGAAGCGCTAATATTTTTAACGGCAACTCAACATGAGTTACATCTTAGTGCTGCAGGGCCGACTACAGACGAAGCATTAAAAGAGCGCTTAGTAGCTCGTTTAGAACGCGTACAAGCATCCATATCTGCAAATGTGAATCTAGGCACTGGTGTACTGGCAACTATTGGGTCTGTAGCACCATTTGTTGGTTTGTTTGGTACTGTTTGGGGCATTATGAACAGCTTTATTGGCATTGCTAAAACACAAACAACGAACCTTGCCGTAGTCGCACCAGGTATTGCCGAAGCACTACTTGCAACCGCTTTGGGTTTAGTTGCAGCAATTCCAGCTGTTGTTATGTATAACCATTTTTCTCGTTCGATTGGCAGTTATAAAGCTATGTTGACTGACATTCTTACTGCCACCATGATACTAATTAGTCGTGATCTTGATAGAAAAAACCCTCAAGCAAAGCCTTTAGCTATCTTACTTAATGATGATAAAAGCCCTGTTAACATCGTATCTAAAGAGTCTTAAATAATGACATTTACTACTAAAAATACCGATAACGATAGTTTAGATGAACAGCATGAAATTAACGTTACCCCTTTTATTGATGTGATGTTGGTATTGCTGATTATTTTTATGGTCGCAGCCCCCCTTGCTACAGTGAGCGTGCCCGTTAAACTTCCTGCAGTTGCAGCCCCAGCGCATCCAGAGAATGACGATCCTACCTATCTAACGTTACAAGAAGACTTAACCTTAATATTTGGTGAGGGCGATGTCATTCAACAACAAAATTTGGCTCAAGAACTAAAGCAGTATGGAATTGAAATTGAGCAACGTATTTTATTGCGTGCTGATAGCAAAGTTGAATATGGGCAGTTTATGGTATTAATGAATCAATTAACCAAAGCAGGCTACTCAAAAGTGGCGCTAGTGGGATTAAAACACGAAACGGACGTTGCCCAGTGAGTATGTTTATAGGCACCACTGAGAAAGCTTCTCGCTTAGTATCATGGCAAGTAATTATCGCTATTTTAGGGGCTGTTATTTTACACTTTGCTATTGCAGGTTATTTTTTATTACCAAAAGAACATAATAACAATGTGCCTATCCAAGCATCCCCACAGGTCTTTGAGGTAAGCATTGTTGCTGCACCAAAGTCTGAACAATTAGCGCTACCTGTTGGGCCAAAGCAACAAGAATCAACGCCAATGAAACAGCAGCGCAGTGAACCTGAGACTACAAAAATAGAGCCTTTAGTAAAGCCAATTATAGAAAGTAAGTCTGACTTTACCATTAAAGACAAACTAATTAAGCCTGCGCAAAGTAAACCATTAAAAAGAACCACTGAGAAAAAAATAGACGTTGTGCCGAAGTCACAACCTAATAGCACAACGGCAACGGGGGCGAGTGAACAATACGTAGAGCAAACGAGTGCACCTGCTGCGTTACCAGTAAAAGAAGCCAAAGTGGCATCTGGCCCTGTAAAAGGTACTTTGAGTGAACATGAAAGTTCGGCTAAACAACTTTGGCAAAGTGCGTTACAGCTACATTTAGAAAGGAAAAAACGTTACCCACGAATGGCTAAATTACGGGGTCAACAAGGTATTCCGTGGGTAAGCTTTACTATGGACAGAGAGGGGAATGTACTAGATGTCACCCTATTTAAGCCCAGTGGAATAGCTACATTAGATCAAGAGGTCATCGAATTAGTTAGACGTGCAGAGCCTTTGCCTGCACCTCCTAACACAGTAACAGGGGACCCAATTAGCATGGCCGTTCCTGTTGCGTTTTTTATTCATTAACAGCGATATCGCTGTGTTTATATAACCATTACTAATTACATGATAAGTAGTTAATACTAAAGGATAGACCATGATTGAAGAGTTACACGTTAACGAAGAAGCTAAAATACTCACTCTGGCCCAAAGGCTAAAGCTCGACACCACAACCACACATGACAGCTTAGATAAGATGATTATGACAAAACGACCTTTTACAGACTTAGGCCGTTACGCTTTATTTTTAGCGGTACAGTATCGTTTTCATTTAGCCATAGCGCCTCTCTATTGTGATCTTAAGCTGCTATGTTTATTTACTGATTTACCTGAACGAGCGCGTCTTAGTTATCTTAAAAAAGATTATTTAGATTTAAATGCCGATATTAATGATATGAAAGCCGAGAATAATTTGCCAAACATTGACTACCCAGCTTCTCTTGGTTGGCTTTATGTATCTGAAGGATCTAACTTAGGTGCCGAGTATTTATTAAAAGCAGCAAAACGTATTGGCCTATCAGAAGAGTTTGGTGCCACTCATTTGGCTCCAGCAGCGATTGGTCGCGGACAGTCATGGAAAGTATTTACAACCGCTTTAAATGCTATTGAGCTCACGTATGAACAGCAAAGCCTTGTCATTGATGGTGCCCGGGATGCTTTTAGCCTAGTACGTAGTACCGTTGATAGTGTATTTGAATAACGAGTAGTGTAACTATTTGTATGAGCTGGCAAAAACGAAATGGTAAATTATGAAATTCATAAATAAAACTAGCCCGCAAATAATTGCTGGTAACTTAAAAAAAATAACATACTTGGTAAGTGGATTTTTATTAACCGGAGTAGGCATAATAGGTTTATTTTTACCTATTATGCCTACAACTGTTTTTTTGATTGGTGCAGTTTTTTGTTTTAGCCGCTCATCAAAGCGTTTTGAGTACCTGCTACTTAATCATCCTCGTTTTGGGAAAACTCTCACCAATTGGCAAACGCATGGCACTATTTCTAAACCAGTAAAGATAATCGCAAGTCTCGGCATGTCCGTTGGCTATATTTTGTTTTATTTAGGGGGGCAACCCTCTTTATTGCTGGCTAGTGTTGTGGCACTATTTTTAATGATATGTGCATATTATGTAATTTCACGCCCTTTACCGTAATATAAAATATAATTTTTTTGGGAAGCATTAATGCCTATTAATTGAGTGACTGGAGGTACAACAGTAATCACTACAATAACAACTAATAATCATTAAATTAAAACCTAACTTCTGCATTAATATAAACACGACCTATGATAGTTGGATAGATAATTTTATGACCAGATACAATATTAACACTCAACTTAGACCAAGGTTTTAATGTAGATTTTTAGGCTTTTCCTTAATATATATCCAACGTTTAAAATAGTAAGTAATTTCTATCGGCAAAATTTCACTAAGATGATGTAGGGTTTTATCTATATTAGTTATTGAAAAAATACCTGTTACTTTATATTTAGCAAGCTCTGGCGCCACATTGATAACACCACGGTGGTATCTAGCGAGTTCGATTATAAAATCAGTTAATTTACTGTTGGTTGCTTGTATTTTATGCTCCAGCCATAATGCTCGACTAGTCGATAATTGCTGGATCGGCATAGTCCCCTTAGTATTAAAAGCAGCTTGCTGCATCGCTTTTAATTGCACAAATTGTATGCTTCTCATTGGCCGTAACTCCACAACTCCCTCATACACGCTCACTATGGTTTCTTGCTCACGTTGATTTACTATAAAATAAGTTCCAATTGGTACCACTTTGCCATCACGCGTCGTTACATAAAAAGGTTTTATGTCCTGTGCACTAGAAATCATAATTTCACCTTTCAACAAATACAACCTACGTTCTGATTGTTCAAAGTCAACATAGACACTTGTATCTGTATTCATTGACATTACTGTTCCATCGCTTAGAGTAACTGTTTTTATTTCACCTACGGCAGTAACATATTCACGCCTGCCAGGGTGCCCTGCCAAGCCAGAAAAAATTAAACTCAGATTCCCTAAAGTAAAAAGTCCTAAATTCGGATAATAAGTGCAATTTCTCAGATTAGATGGCCAGCTGTTATAATTCGGCCATTTTCTCGCCAAAGGAAATTGCTTTAATGAAATATAAACAGCTGACACAAGAAGAAAGATACCAGATTTACGCGTTAATAAAAGCAGGAAATAACCAAAAGCAGATAGCTGAAGAACTAACTCGTTCACCGTCATCTATTTCTAGAGAGCTAAAACGCAATAAAGGACTTAAAGGCTATCGGCCTAACCAAGCCAATAACTTTGCTGAACAAAGACGTAAGTCATCTTTCAAAGCAAGTAAGTTAACAGAGGACGTCACTCACTGGATTAATAAATTGTTGCATGACGGACTTTCCCCTGAGCAAGTGGCAGGCCGCTTAGCTTTAGAGAAACAGGTCGTTTTACATCATGAAACAATTTATCAATATATTTACAGAGACAAGGCTCGTGGTGGCAAGCTACATAAGACACTCACTCGTGCATGTAAAAAGTATAAAAAACGCTATGGAAGCTATGATAAACGTGGACAGATAGTTAATCGAGTCAGCATTGATGAACGCCCAAGTATTGTGGATTCAAAGTCTAGGATTGGTGATTGGGAGGGCGATACAGTGATAGGTAAAGGGCGTAAAAATGCGCTTGTCACAATGGTTGAACGTAAAACGTTATATACAGTCGTTCACAGAATTGAAAGCAAGCATGCGAAAATAACAGCCGATGCGCTGATCACGTGTATGACACCATATAAAGGTAAGGTTATTACCGTGACGTTAGATAATGGAAAAGAGTTTGCTCACCATGAGCATGTTGCACAAAAATTAGAAGCTGATGTGTATTTCGCTCATCCCTATTCATCATGGGAGCGGGGCATAAATGAGAATACCAACGGCTTACTTAGACGCTTCTTCCCCAAGGGAACTGACTTTATGGCGCTAAGTGAAGCAGAGATACAGGCGGCAGTTGATAAGCTCAACCATCGGCCAAGAAAAACAAGAGGGTATAAAACCCCTCATGAATTATTTACGGGGCAATCAGAAGTTCTGGTGGCTGCATAATGATTGCACTTAATACTTGAATTCAAGAGTCCTAATAAAAGTAGATGTCGACGCGACAATCCTTTTTCCTGACTTATTAATACTTTCCGACTAAGCTCAGATTGCGGGACTTTATGAAATTTTTCTTGTAATAACTCCAGTTGTTGCCATGCTAAAGCATGCTCAGGCTTTTCTTCATACCAAGTCTGAAAAGCAATTTCATCTTGTTGATTAACATCGTCAGCCCATAATCTTGCCATCCATATCGCAGCCTGTTGAATAGTATTTGAAGAAATTTTTTCCATAGTCAAGACTGCATCTCAATATTAACTATTAAACAACTTTGCAAAGCTTTAGCAATGTACTTTTCTACCGATGATACTGACACCTTTAATTTTGCTGCAATTTGTTTATAGCTCATATTTTCGAGTTGACGCATAAGTAATGCTTGGCGTACTTTTTCCGGAAGTTGCCGTAGAAGCATATCAATCTCATTTAATGCCTCAACCATAATAAGATGAGACTCTGGAGATTCAGACGAAGTAAGTGGATCATTCGCTATTAGTTCTAAGTAAGCCGCTTCAATATTGCGTCTTCGGTACAAATCGATGACTAACCCTTTTGCGATATGAGTTAAATAGCGACGGGAATCTTTTATATCTGGTAATGATGCTTTTGTTAGAATACGCAAATAAGTATCTTGTACTAAATCAGCAGTTACTTCTAAGCATCCTAATCGACGTTGAATATAAATGGACAGCCAATTATTGTGTTTTCTATACATATCATCAACGCACGCGATATTAGCAGGATTGATCACCATCACTTAGTATTACTCCAAACAACCTAATGATAATGATAATACATTTCATTCGCAATTAGTTCAAGAGTTGTACCTATTCATAATGATCATGATCATTATTATAGTTTATTAATATATAGGCATACTTGAATTAAAAGTAATGAAACCTTAAAGTAGCGCTTAATTAATTTTTCTGCTTGTGACAAGCGTTAAAGCTCAAAATATTTTTTCGAACTTTAAACTCACCGTATTTTTATCGTAACTGTATAACCAATCAACATTACTGTTTACTGTTATATGATTTAAGGTAAAAACTGGTGTCATGCTAAATACGGCTAGACTTGGCATGCTTACAATCAGTGTGTAATTTTGTTCAAGATCTTTACGCTTATGTGCCAATAAAGCACTATACTGCTCATATTTACGCGCCCTGAGTGATGCAAATAATGTTGCCTCTGCCCCGTTACCCCAGCGCTTATTGACACCAAATCTACTCGAAAATAATTGGTAAGCATGTACCTGTTCACTGTTATTCTTTTTACTGTAATCTAGACCACCAAATAGTAACCATTGTTCATTAAGCTGATACCAAAGGGTATTGTAATTTGCCAATTGTGTACCGGATTGATAACTATAGTGCTGAGGTTGATAAGATTGCTGCTCAATTTCAAGTTCAAGTTTTATATTTAGTTTTTTTGAAAGGTTTTTTAGCCAATCAAGCTTAATACCCGCAGCACTGTAAAGTGTGCTATTACCTAATGCATTGTATTTAAATTGCCCAGATGCTGAAAATTGTTCATAAGCCGTTTGATAGCTATAACCTAAGCTAGCAATCACAGTGTGCTCATTATATTCACTGTTATTTAAATAATTACTGCCATAAGCAAGGCCTCGAAAACTCAACCCGTGGTGACCAGAAAACGTAAATCGTTTACTAATATTTGCATCAAAGTCAACGCCCTCTCCCGATATTTCAGGCGGGGTTTTACGCTCGATTAAACACTCTTCAGTCGGTAGCCAAAGCAAACACGTATAACTTTGTGATGATTGATTTAAGTTATCACTAAGACTTGGCCCTAACGAAAAAGACCCTCGCCAAGCTTGACGATAGTTAAGCGCATCAATAAAACTGTTTACAGTGTGACGAACACCGTCAACCTTAGGGTTGTCATTTGGTAACTGCTCAGCAATATGCTCAAACAATATAAGCGCATCAGTATTTTTATTGTTATCAAACAACACCCGCGCCAACTCTAATTGACTAGGTAAAAAATCTTGTTGTTGAGCCAACACAACCAAATGTTGCTGCTCAGCTTCGTTTAAACGTCCAGCAGATCGAGCAATCGCACCTTGCGCATAATGAACTAGCATCACATCGTAATTTTCTAATGCCACATAACGAGATAACAAATTTTGTGCAGCTGGCCATTGCTTATGCTGAATTAAAAAATAGACTGCTTGGCCCAACTCATGAACATTGTTATTAACTTGGATTTGTTGCCCATTAATTGTAAAAGAGGAAGGTTTAGCTGAATCACGCGCCGCATCGGCAACGATTGAATGCTCATTTTGTTTTATATTTTGCTCTATACGTTGCTGTAAATGTAATCGCGTTTCAGTCGATGCAGATAAGAAAGGGGAGTTTAACACTAACATTAGTACCCATAATTGTATTACTGTTCGGTAGTAATGATTTTTATTTTGATGGCTCATAATAATACTCAAAAGCGTCAATTAAAGGGGCTAAATATTAGCCCCAACTAAATAATTGCGATTACTTTTTAGCTCCACCAAACGCAGTATCTAATTGACGGTTTGCAAAAGTGGCAATACCTGCAAGTGATGCTGCATCAGCACCAAAGAAATGGCCTTCGCTATTACCAAATACCACACCATTGGCAAGCGCCGTTCCTGAAAAAGCTGCCGTAGATGTCACGATATCTGCATCAATGCTCACTGAAAGCGCTGAATTAGCCAAGCTACCAGTTAACTTTTGTGTACCAAAATTAGCCGTAAAATCCCCGGTTAACTGATTACTACCGCTAAATTTATTAACCCCTTTAATGGCATAACTAGCCGTGCCGCTTACTGGTACTGTCGTGTTGGTACTATTGCCAACATAATATACTGCGCGGTCGTTGCCATTACCGTTAAAATCTTGTGACCATTCACCAAACCAAACATCACTAGTACCCACTTTTGCAAAATTAAATGCGCCAATACCACCATGACCCATGCTTAAAGAGTGAATACCGTTAGTTGGTTGAGCATAAGCTGATAATGCCTGAAAATCGACTTTCTGTTGAGTAGAGCCCATTGCTGCGATGCCAATACCAGCTCGCCCTGCTACATGAGGACCACCATTAACCGTAGACTCTCCTACTTCAATATTGGTATTGTCATTTTGAGTACCTACGTAGTTTGCATGAGCAGCAAAGCTAAAAGTGGTTGTGAGTACTGCGAGTGTTGCGAATAACTTGTTCATTTTTCAGTTCCTTTTAAATAAAAATCAATGAAATAAAAAGCACAACTAAGATGCTTTCATTAACTACACCGAACGAAAAACAAAAACCCACAAAAAATAATAACTATTTAGTTTGTGGGTTTATTTTTTAAGCTAATCAACTAAGTTAATTCAATAAATTAAAAGCTCATTTGTAGTTTTAACTTCACAGTTCTACCAGGAGCTGGAACACTCGAACGAACCAGTGGATCAATATAATAAAGATCGGTTAAATTCGTGGCTATCAACTCAACGTTGAGGCGCTCACTCCAGCTATACTTTGCATATGCGTCAAAAGTCAGCGCTTTATCTCGTTCAAGATCTTCTTCACTTTTACTTGCTGATAGATAAACACTTCGTAATCCGGTTTCCAGGGAATTTTCGAAATAACGACCACCAAGGCTCAAATTAACCGAGTCATTAGGAATAGCTTGATCGCTTAAGTAACCACCTGCAAAACCAGCATGTACACAATTCGGAACTGAGCCCTCGACAGGGTCCTGAGTAATTGCAAGGCTTTCATCACAGACTTCATTCTTAGTCATATGAGATAAACTTAAATCAGCAAAAAACGAACCATTGTCATAGCGACCTTGAAACTCAAACCCTTGCAATGTTTGCTTATCAATATTGTAAAAGCGTAGTAAATTACCTGAGCGTTCTATGACATCTTTTGTTTTATGATGAAAGTAGGTTAATTTAATATCCCCTTGCTCAAAGTTATGTACAAACGCAGTTTCATAATTATAGGTATGCTCTGGTTTAATACCTGTGTAAGGGTTGTTATTAGCCGAGAAGCCTAAGGTACTTTCGAACATACTCGGGAAGCGGATACCCTCGGTATAACGTATGTACACTCGACTATGTTCATTTAATAAGTAGGTTGCAGCAAGTGCTGGAGCCCAGTGGTTCCCCTTTTTTTTACCGCCATCAATTTGCTTATCGTACTCATTTACAGGCCCACCCGCTTGGCGACAACTGCCTTCTATATAATTAGCTACGTTATTCAATTCCCCGTTAACACATATATTATTCTCTCTGCGGTATTTACCCTCACCATTATGTAACCATGGATCTAAGACCGCTTTGTGTTTTTTTCTACGATCACTCTCTCTAAAATCAAGAAAACTCTCCAATCCTGCAGGATTATCAACAAAGAAGCTTGAATCACCAAACTGCTCTCTCTCTTGCTCTCTTATTTCTTGGTGTTCAGCTTCTGTGTAAGCTGTTTTATATTCTAAATATACACCTTCAGCGGCAGAGTGTTCTTTCGTAAAGCGCTCGTCTCCAGCCGAAATACGGCTTGATAAAAAGTCATCAATCGCCCAATAACTTTTATAACTTGCACCTGCTGAAAGTATCAGCGACTCACTAGGCATCCATTTAAAATTAAACTGTCCTTCAAGCTCTTCTCGTCTACCCTCGCGTGGCCAGTGCTTCCAACCATCGACTGTACCCCGGTATTCATCTTCTGAGCGAATTTTATGATATTGATAACGCGCTGACATAGTTAGCTCCAACTCATCGGATAACATCATTTGGTTACTTACATCAAAGCCAAAACGGTTCTCACGGTTACTGGCAACTGCTGTATTACGTATTATTGGACTTGCATCAGGATCCGCTAACTCCCATATTGCATTAGCGTAATTTGGGAACCCGCCAGCAGAATTAGTATTGCTAATAGTATGGGTGCTCCATAGGTTTGAAGTGACGTTAATAAACTTACTTTTCGGGTTCCACTGATATTTTATGTTATAGGCTTGTGCTTCAACTTTACTAAGAGGCCATTGCGCCATTTCACCATTTTCACCTATGTCACCAGCTCGACTTGCCATAATTTCACCATATTGCGCATTAGTGACACGTGCACCTAAGTTTAATTGCTGGTTTTCACTAATTTTAAATTCACCTTTGAGTAAGAAAGATTCCAACTCACTCGATGTATTTGGCACTTCATAACCTGGTCGTTGACGGTGCGCTAGAGAACGCGGATTCATTTTAGTAATATTGAACTCTTGATCATTAGGGTTATTGTAAAACTCTGATTTTTTGGTGCCACTAAAGTAGTTGCCCTTATTACGATATGCATAGGCGGCGAGTAATTCATAGTTATCTTGGCGCGTAGCTAGCGCTAAACGATAAGCGTAATCTTCACCTGACAAAGGGTTATTTTCTTTATTACCACTCATCTCTTGCCATAATGAAGGATCTCCATATGCAAAATTAGGTGACATTTGCGGGAAACCTTCTACATCCCTGTAATCCTGCCCTGTGAATAAAGTGGGCAGCTTAGGATCAACGGCATTATTACTGCTCTCTATGACAAGCCCCCCGCCGCTGCTTTCCCCTTCAAGCAGTACGTCGCTAGCACTAATAGTACTAACTTGCACCCCACCACCAACAGAAGTATGTGTATTCGGAGTTAAAGAGGGACCTTTTATTGCTTTAATACTGCCAATTAAATTTGAATCAACGTAATTTCGATTTGAAACCCCTCTATAACCACGCCACACAGTAATTGCTTGCTCAGTACCGTCTATTGATAATGGCACTCGCCCAGGTCCTTGCACTCCGCGAATACTGGGGTCAACACCACCACCATTTCGTGCATCACCGCTGTAAATATTGAGCATACCTTTGAATAAATCACCAGCATCTTTGCCCTTATATCGTTCTATTTCATCTATTGATGTATATACCGTAGATATATCGTCATCATAAATTGCATGCTTACCAGCTTCATCACGAGTGACACCATTGTTATCTCCTGTTGCTACATTAATTGTATTTAAAATTATTTTATTCTCATCTACTTTTGCTAAAATTCTATATGAACCATCTGCTTGTATTAAACTATAAAGTCCACTATTAGAGAGCAAAATACTCAAAGCTTGCTCAGCGCTATAATTACCTTTAAGTAAAGGGCTTTGTTTTTTATGTGTTAAACGAGCATCTAAATGGAACTCTATACCTGCAGTTATCGCGAGCTGATTTAAACTATTATTAAGTTTACCCGCGGGAATATTAAATGTATGTGTAATTGGACTAGCCGCATGTGACAATATCGGCATTGCTAAACTAGTAACCCCAAGATGAACACTGAGTAATAAGGTGAGTATTTTAGGGCTATGTAAGAATTGCATATCGATTTCCTTTCTTTTAGTTATCAGTTAAGCGATATACCGAATGAAATCGTATTTTCCTCAATAAATAATTTATTTAAAAAAGTCTATGTTAGAAGTTTTTAGTCAATTTTTATCGAATCCTTCCGAGAAAACCCATTGCTCGACGCGAAGAGGCGTCGATGGGATTAATCGGAATAACTAGCCCTGATTTTGAATGTATTTTCGAATTGTATCAGCAGAAGCATTTCCAACTGAGCAAACAAAATACCCGTCAGACCAAAAGGTTTTCTCAATCCAGAATTGCTTTTTCAACCACTTAAATCTCGACCATAGGCTTTGTGTCGTTGATTGTTTAATTCTACGAACATAACTCGCAACACAAATGGTCGGGGAAATCGTAAGCAATATGTGTATATGATCCTTGTCTACCTCGATCTCTTCAATATTAAATTCTGAGCGCTCTGTAATTTCAGAAATTTTTTGTTTTACGAATTCACCCAAGTTACCTTGTAGCAATTGCCTTCTATATTTCACAACTAAGATTAAATGTAACGCTATTAGATATTTGCAGTGTGATTTAGTTTCATATTCCATCTTGACAACCCTTTCATATACAGTAGTCTATACAGCATATGAAAAAGACGCTTAGATACAATTACAGACTGAATCCTACGCCAGAACAAGAAGCTAAACTCATAGAGTTTGGCGCGACTGCGCGTGGTATTTGGAACTTATTACTGTCTGAAAATATGCGTCGATATGAGTTCGATAAAACATTCTTGTTTTACAATGATATGGCCTCGCTTCTTAAGGAAATAAAGCCTTTTGAAGAGTTTACGTGGATTAAGTCTTTTGACTCGGCAGCAGCTCAGCAAGTTGCTCGCGACTTAGAAACTGCGTTAAAGAACGCAATCTCGAAAGGCCGTTTGCAGCGCTTTCCAAAGCATAAAATCTCATACAAAAAGAAAGAACTTCACAACGATTCATTTCGAGCGGTAAACAATTCTAATTGCATCCGTATTGAAGATGGCACTATCAGTATTCCAAAAGTTGGTAAAGTGCCTATCATTTTACATCGCGAACTGGCTAGCAAAATCAAAACGGTAACTGTTCAGTTTCGCCACGGTAAATGGGAATGCAGTATTACTCAAGAAGTGGAGTGCAAAACAGCGCTTCGCGTTTTAAAAACAATCACAGGTTTTGACATTAACTCAAAGCAAACGGTAGTTGGCTCGAACGGCTACGTGGCCGAGAATCCAAAGTTTTTAAAGCAATCAAAAGCAAAATTAAATCAATTGCAACGTCAGCTTGCCCGCCGAAATAAAGGCTCAAATCGCTGGCACAAAACAAAACAACGCATCAATAAATTACACGGTAAGATCTCAAGGCAAAGGCTCGACTTTGCACACCAAATCTCACGACAGATAACCAATGAAAATGACATTTTAGTGTTTGAAGATTTAAACGTACACCCATACACTTTAAATTAAAATAATTACCTGTACACTTTACAAGGTGAGAATGTCAATTATAATGATAGGTAGTTATTAATTTGTCTAAGTAAGCGCTCTTGTCAAACATTACCTATGAAATTAGAACCTCAGAAATAAAGCCCTATTCCTATAGAACTCCATTGGTTTCAGTTAATGATTGTGGAGAGTTGTCAGTGGAATATTCTAAGGTATCACCTGTACATATAAAAAAAATTACTCTGTTGAATATGGTGGGGAGAGATTCGTCAGGTAAGATAGTTACATTTGAACCGATAGAGCAAGTAAACAGATTCTTAATGACGCATCATATTGATGACCACAAGCAAGAATCCGATCAATACAGCAAAGGGTTGGTTCACTTCTTTTCCTTCCTAATAAAGTTCCAAGAACAATGGGACGATGAATTTGATGAAGATATATTTGATGAGTTAACAGATTTACCGCGCCCTGAATGGGATTATATGGCGAAAAGAAAGGCTCAAAGAATCACTTACCAATATAGGCAGGCTTTAAAAGATGCAGTAATAAAAGAAATTAATCCAGATTTAAAATTGGCT
>NZ_JBQSXI010000004.1:0-8495 GCF_052378035.1 Pseudoalteromonas sp. AOP31-A2-14
TTCGCAGCGAGGAAGTGGGGCAAAAAACTCTCGATATGGAGCGTCAGGCAATCCAGGCCATGATGCACTTCACCAGCAAAAAGCTAAACCAGGATGAACGCCTGGGCGTTATCAAATCTGAACACCAACAAATTTTAAAATCCCGCTCCTACACGCCAGAGCAGTTAAAAATAATCACGGAGTCACAACGTCCGCAAAATGCACTTTCTACGCAACTTGCACACGCAGCGGGTTTACGTGGTCACGAACTTTTCACGCTTCGCCGTATCGAGGAAAGAGGGGTAAGCGATCGCCCTGCATTAGCTGAAAAATTTCAAGGTCGAGAGGGTGAACGATATACCGTGCAAGGCAAAGGCGGATTAATTCGAGAAGTACGCATACCGACACACCTTGCAAACCAGTTAGAAGCACAGAGATTGCCCGAGCCAAAACACGTAACAGACCGAACTATAAATTACGTACAACATTACAAAATCAGCGCTGGACGCGCTTGGGCTGCATCATTTAGTCGTGCATCTGAAAAAAAACTAGGGTGGAGCGAAGGTGCTCACGGAGTTCGACATAGCTATGCCCAAGAACGCATGTACGAGCTTCAAAATTCAGGCATAAACCGAGATAAAGCGCTTGAAATTGTTTCTCAAGAAATGGGGCATTTTAGACCTGATATTACGGAGACTTATTTACGATGAACTGGCGAACTATCCTCATGTTAATCTTGCTTGCAGCCCTTGGGGCTGGCGCTTGGTGGCTAAATGGCTTCATGGAAAATCAAGGCTGGGTTGTTGTTGAAAATCAAAAATGGGTGATTGCCGGCACAGGCTGGGAAACGTTGAAATATGCGTGGCCTGTTGCCGTTATCGGGGTGTTGATTGGCGGTGGAATATTTTACGTAATTTTGGGTTATCTGTACCTAACCGCAACAGAGGCCGATCATGAAAATGAAATAGCCCGTATAAACGCCCAGAAAGCACTCTCAGACGATAAAGCGGAAAAGGCTCAAATACGTGCGGATAACTCAATAAAATCCGACAGAGAAGCGCTGAGAGCGCAAGAAAGGCAATTAATGGAACGAGAAGAAAGGTTTAAACGCCTTGAAGCTGAAGCCGTTAAACGTGTTCAAGTCGCTGAAGAGCGTGTGAAAGAGGCGGAGAAAACCGCAGCCAAAGCGAATACTAAAAAACAACGGGCTGAAGGCGCTATGGCAAGGCTAAAATCTAAACCTCGGTAACTCTACGCTCACTATGGACAACGGTGGACGGGCAAGCCGCCCACACGTTGACACACAGCCGCTATTTTAGATCACCGGTTAACCAACTCTGCGCTCCGCGCTCAATAAATTTTTTACTTAATAGTTAACGACTATGAGGGCGAAGCCGCAGCGAGGAACGAGCGATAACCCAGCGGTGTTCAACGCAAAAAACAATGTGACAACGCGATCACAAAAGGATCAGCAGATCCGATCCCCCTTCGTGCCCTGATAAACCAATTATGCAAGACCTGTAAGCCACGCTAACGCATTTTGTTTACTCCAATGATTCAGGTTTTGTCTTGCTCTTGAAAAAGCTCTGAGCGAAGCGAAGGCATTCTTGGGGTATGCCGGTACGAGCGAAGCGAGGGGAAAGGCCGGCAGGGGCAACGCCCCTAAGAGGGGATTTAAGCTCAAATTTCACTTAAATTTTTAGGTTATCCACAGGTGTTTTCCTTTTTAATCTCTCTTGTTTATTAGATCTCTTGTTTTTAGCACCTCTACAGGCCACGCCAACAAAGGGCTGTAGAGGTTAAGGGTGTACAGATTGACACGCTAAAGCAGTTTAAAGGTGTACAGATTGACACGCTAAAGCAGTTTAAAGGTGTACAGATTGACACGCTAATTCACAGCTTGAGGTGTACGGGTTGACACTTGTTACACCTTTGCTTAAGGTGTAACAAAACAACATTGGTACACCTTTATGAATAACATGTCTGTGACAAAGTCAAATACCTTGGTAGATGCTAGCTATCAGCTGAATGTGCAAGCTCAAAAACTGGTACTGGCATGTCTGGGAAAAGTTGATTCACGCTCAGCAATACCCAAGGAAATGACGCTAACGGCACTTGAATATTCTGACTTAATGGGCATACCCAATGCGCGAAGAGACCTCTACAAAGCTGCTGACAGCTTATTTGACGCAGTGATCATACTGAAAGATGAGCATGAAGAAGTGAAACTCAGGTGGATTCAAAAAGGCGTAAAAAAATTAAAAGGTGAAGGCGCTGTCGTTATTACATGGACAGATGAAGTTCTTAAGTACATCAGTAGTTTACAAAATAGATTTACCACATACAAGCTGAGACATATCGCGGAGTTACAATCATCTCACTCAATACGCTTGTATGAGCTACTCATGAAGTTTAGCAGCACTGGTGAACGTGTTATCTATCTTGATGATTTCAAATCTGCGCTGGGAATTTCTGATAAGTATCCAACGTTTAAAGAGTTAAATAGACGAGTCATCAAGGCATCGGTTGATGAGTTAAACCAGAGAAGTGATTTAATAATCAGTTATGAAACAATAAAAAAAGGCCGCTCGGTCGCAGCCCTCTCATTTGAATTTAAAAAAAGTGCTCAGCTGAAAATGGACATTTAATTTTATAAATCAAATTTCTCCATTGTTTCCATTAAATTAAATGGTCTGTTTAGCTTTTCTAAATTTGAAAACCGTTCGCGTATACCTTCAGGTAAGACAAAATAATCAGCCTTAGTTCGTTCGTAAGCTAGAGGGATTGCCATAATCAATTGGTTATACTTTTCAAGTACTAACTGATCACTACTTTCTAAAGCCTGTAGCTTTGCAGAAAGTACAGTAAACAGCTCCAATTCATCATGCGTGCATAAGTCTTGAACCTTTGCATAATGATAAGAAAAAACAGTACTTAGTACATTCCAATCATCAGAAATATGCTTTACGTCATCTGGGGTTATAACTGCTTCTGTTTTCTGGCACTTTTCAAGCTTAATCTCATACGCTTTAATTGAGTTATGATATTGAATAGTAAGATAGTCTTTAAGAGTTTGCTCAGACGTATCCGCATATGTAAAAAATGATGCAAACACTGCAAAAAAATAAATTAAATATTTCATTTTGCAGCCACACAACCGTTGTATACGGCCTTCCAAAATTGTCTTTCTTTGCTTGTTTTGGCTCTAATAGCTTGAAGGCCTGATATCGTTTTTATTGTTTGTCTAGCAATACTAGGGGAGTCTCGTAATGCCTTATTAAAAGAATTAAAATCTGTTTGAGTAAGATTATAATGACTTTTTATCATACCATTACCAGCAAAAATATTTGCAAAGGTACCAACTACAATTGCAGAGCTAAGCCATTGATTAACACCTTTTATTCTTCTTATTTCTTTTACTGCCAATTTTCCACGCTCAGAGAATTCTAAGTCACTAATATCAGGGCATATCATATTTAACTCCTTGTTATTTACTTCCATTAAAAATAAAAACTACCATAAAATTTATTTAAACTGTTAATTAAATACCCTCACTGCGATTTGTCACCGTACTAGCCCATGTTATATATGTTCCTTAACGAGCTCACTGTGATTTGTCACCTTACCAGTGTGAAATGACGTTGCACTTCACGACTGATTTTTCTTAGATACCCACACAGGAAGTTCTAAATTATTCCCTTCAGCGAGCCACTTTTCGAGGGCCTCTTTTTTGTCTGCAGGGGCGTGATCTTCCCCCTCTAAATTAGCATAAATCTGACGTGTTTTTTCACTCTCTAAATCCGCATTAATTGCATCGCATAATTGCGTGATGTCATCTTTTTTCGGTGTCATTTTTCGCTCCTTTTTGCACCCGATTTAGGGGGTGCACGAACCACAATTTTAGCGCAGCGTTTAAAAATTGTGTAGTGAGTCCACATATATTAATCTATGTTCACACTCCCCCGCACCGAGTCACCGATGAATTTTGTTATTTTGCGAACACAGAAGTTAAAATCCAAGGGCGCAATTTGCCGCTCAACAAAGCATGCTTTTCGTGAGCAAGACACGCCCAACGCAGACCCCAAATTAACGCCAGAAAATACGCATATCGGCGCACAAAGTTCGGATGAAGCGATGGCGGCTGTCAATGCGCGTTTACCGGATAAAATTCGTAAAAATGGCGTGATGGCCATCGAGTATTTGATCACCGCCTCCCCAGAAGCGATGACCGCCAAATCACGCAAAGACCAGGATAATTATTTTCATGATTCGCTCGCCTGGCTTAAAGCAAAACACGGAGCTGAAAACGTGGTGTATGCGGGCATTCATCGGGATGAAAAAACACCGCACATGTACGCCTATGTCGTGCCCATTGACCCCAAAGGAAAATTAAACGCACGGCACTTTTTGGGAGGCGCTAAAGCGCTGAACGCCATGCAAACCGATTTTGCGCAACAGGTGGGTGTTAAACATGATTTTCAACGCGGCATTGAGGGCAGCAAGGCAACCCATCAGCGAGTTCAATCGTTTTATGGGCAGATAAATCAACCACAAGCACCGCTCACGGTGGACAAAGAACGCAAAGTTCTCAAGAAAGGCGTTTTCAGTACCACGGTGGAATCCGATGAGGAATACCAAGCCCGAATTATCCGCGAAGTGAACAAACAGATCCAACCCAGCGTTGAGAAAGCCCGTTTAAGCGCCTCAGAAACGCGTAAGCGGCACGAAATGAGTAAAACCCTAGGAAATGTATGCGAAGACTTGAAAAAGGCTCAGAATTCGATACAGGCGCTTTCAAGGCACTTTGACGGATTGGATAAAAATCAGGTCGCTGAGGTGATCAAATTAACTGAATCGCTTAAACGTCAGAATCAAACCCATGGGGCGATTTGTAGTCGTTCCAATAAAAATAAGGGCTACAGCCGATAATAAGCGACTATGAGGGCGAAGCCGCAGCGAGGAACGAGCGATAACCCAACGGTGTTTAACGAAAAACCAGCCTAACAACGCGATCACTAACGGATCACCCGATCCGATCTCCCTTCGTGCCCTGATAAACCAATCATGCACGACCTGTAAGCCACGCTAGCGCATTTTGATTGCCCCAATGATTCAGGCTTTGGGTTGGCGCTCAACGAGCGTTTAAAATCAACTCTGAGCGTAGCGAAGGCATTCTTGGGGTATGCCGGTACGAGCGAAGCGAGGGGTAGGGCCGGCAGGGGCAACGCCCCTAAGAGGGGTTAGCACCCCGAAAATTTTAAAATCCGTTATCCACAAATTTTCGCCGAACTTACCTTTAAAGACTTTATGTATAACTTAAAAGACTTTAAAGACTTAGGAGGTGAGTTAAGGTAATGAAAAATATAATAAATAATTTTTAAAGGTGTGCGTCTACCGAGTTAAAGGTGTGCGTCTACCGAGTTAAAGGTGTGCGTCTACCGAGTTAAGGTGTGCGTCTACCGAGTTAAAGGTGTGCGTCTACCGAGTCATGTGGATAAAAAACTATCACTTTTGCACAGGTGTATATTGACAGTATTATTACTACACCATTACTATGGGTGTGTGGTTTAAGCAATACAAGTACACCTATGGAATTAATCAACGTATCAAATAAAACGAAAGTTCGCCATAAAACTGATATCAACAAAACACTGTCTAAAATGCCTTTGTCATCTAGGCGCGTTTTATTTATGGCCATAGCTCAGTTGGACTCTAAAAAAATAGTAAAACAAGGCCAAGTATTTCGCATTTATGCAAGTGAGTACGCGAAAATAGCTAAGCTAGAAATGAATACAGCCTACGAGCAACTAAAATCCGCCACGCTGGACTTACAAAAACAAATAATAGGCATTCCTAAAGATCAGCTTTTGTCCCCCATAGCTCGGCAAGGAGAGCGGCCTTGGAAAAAGCCAACAGGGAAAGGTATTCGTATGCTTAACGTTACCGAATACTGCGACTATGAAGACGGGGACGGTTACGTAGATATTAGCTTTAGCCGTCAAATGGAGCCGTATATTTGCATGATAGAGGGTAATTATACAACTCAAGTACTGATATCAAGCGCACGACTTAGAGATACAAATGCCAGTAACCTGTATCAGCTCATACGTCAGAAAATAAGCCAGAAGAAAGACCGTTTTTTTGAAATTACCGTAGAAGAACTTAAAGAAGAGCTGGGGCTTTATACAATAAAAGATAAGGAAAAAGTTTATTCTTATCCGTTATTTAAAGAGTTTAATCGTAGTGTCATCAAACAAAGCATAGACACTATTGAAGATACTACGGAAATAAAGGAAATAAACGTTGAAATTATCGAAAGAAAGCAGCGTAAAGCAACTAAATTAAGATTCTCTTATCGAGTAGATGATCAAATGAAATTTGAAGGTTTTTAATTTAAAAACTCGACTAAATCCCCCCAATTGGACACCATGCTTATGATATTCAACTTGTTTTTTTTGCATTTTTTCAACCCATATCCCGCTATATAAACACTATTGCAATACTTCAATATTGCTTATTTGTCAGTGACTTACAGTGAATCACGGCTTGTACTTAAAACTTTTTCGGAGTATCTTATGCTTTAGTTAATCAAAAAAGGTCGCTCTGTTGCAGCACTTTCATTTGAATTTAAAAAAAGCGCTCCATTAAAAAATGGATGTTTAATGTTATCGAACTTGAAAAGCGGAGCTCTCGTGTCTAATTCAACGCCTTTTTTTCCACCATTAATCATTGCGAGTAAAGTATATGAGTTTAAACATTTAGAGCCTTTTACTATGAACTTTCATAGTAATAAAGCAGCTAAGAACCTGAGAGTTAATGTAAGGTTTAGTAATCACTGTTTTACTCATTCTCCAGTTCTAGAAGAAACATATTCACCTGATTTTCTCTTACCAGATCATGCAGGCCGAGAAAGGGTTTTTTGTCCAATCAGATATAACCTTTCTCATTCTCTTGAGGAACTGGTAAAAGGTCTTAACGACCCTAAATGCAAAGTTTATCAAACTGCGGCGCGAAGAAACTTCAATTACTCGATACAAATAGAGGATCCTGCAGGACCTTATCACCTTTTCTTTGAGGTATCTAAAGCCACTGGAGAAAAGAAAAAAATGCAGGATTTGAGTTTGTTCGTAGAAAGTGCATATCCGGAATTGCCAGTGGGTGATGCCCCAAAACTCTTAGGAAGAATCGGATTTCAATTGCTTTGTACGAATATTTATTTAAATAAGCCAACTTCTACGAAGCGGTAAACAAAAACGGGTGCCTTTCGACACCCGTTCTATTGAATGGGGGTGGTGCTAACCAAGTTAACACCCTATCCGGCCACCACTTAACGATCAGCCTTGCGCTGATACGGCATTGCCGCTGGGAAACGCTCTCTCATCCGGTCGGTCGTCTCGATAGTTAAATATTATATTTAACTACTATTAAATATAATACTAGAATTAAAAATAACATCAAACATATTTGTTGTTTTATCTTTATTATATTCAACTAAAGCCCCCCAATTGGACATCATAAGCATGATGTCCAATTGGGGCTTTTTTTTGCATTTTTGCAACCCATCCCCCCGCTATGTACACACTCGCTTAGGCTCGTAAACATAGCGGGGGTATGGTTTAAGCTTAATTCACGCAAAAAAATACGAGCAATATAAATTTATTTGACGAATTTAAACTCATCACATATATTAATTCTTGAAAATAGAGTTGTGCCTTTAGCACACCTGCTACACCGGATACAGGTAAACGATCCGAGGTCTAGCTCTCTGCTAGGTTCTAGTTACCCCGCTAGCGCAACGCGAAAATGGGAGGCCTGATCACCATGTCAGGAAATAGTCATCCACTAGCGAAAATCGAAATAGGAGATCAACGATGCAAAACGTAAAAGCCACTTAACCGGTGTAAAGGTCAGTGATTCATCCCACTTAAAATACGATGCGGAATAGACTAGAGAAGTCTGAATCTTCGCTCCGTTATGCGTAAATCAGGCTAATAGGCATTAAGTTGTCGCTACTGCTGGTTTAACAGGCAGTTGTAAGTTCTTACAAGGAAAAACATGAAACCAATGAAAGTACCGTCTGATTTCGATGTGAACGCTGAAATTTCCAAGCTTAAAACGCAAACCAAAGCGATAAGAAAGCGCTGCTACACTCAACGTAAATCAAAATTAGACCCATACCACGGTGAAATAATCCAACTGCTTAATGGTGGTTCGAGTGGCGCGGAAATCCGTCGCTGGTTACTAGGCCTGAATGTCGAAGTCTCCCCCTCTACGCTTTCCCGTTGGATAGAGCGGAATCATAAAAATGGGTAAATTTGCCAAAAAAGATCCCCTTGAGGTAGCTCAAAAACAAGCTGCTAATGTGATGAAAACCATTCAAGGTAAACACATACAATCTGTTGGTACAGTCAGGAACTACGAAGAAGCGCTGTCCAGAGTCGCACAATATGCAAACCGTGAATTATCTATCGGACTACGTGAAATCACACCTGAACAAGCGGCACAATATCTTGAAA
>NZ_JBQSXI010000005.1:0-7231 GCF_052378035.1 Pseudoalteromonas sp. AOP31-A2-14
AAAGGAACTCAAACATCCATTTTTAGTTGGGCACTTTTCTTAAATTCAAAAGATAGCGCCTTAACAGAGCGACCTTTTTTTATTGTTTCAAATTTAATTGTTAAGTCGCTTCGCTGATTAAGCTCTTTAATTGCTGGCTTTATAACCCACTTGTTTAGATCTTTAAATTGCTCATATTTATCCAAAATTCCTAAAGCGGATTTAAAGTCATCAAGAAAAATTATTCGCTCACCAGTGGCGTTAAATCTCATTAGTAACTCATAAATTCGTATCGAATGTGAGCTTTGTAGCGTAGCTATATTGCGTAATTTATATGTTGTAAACCGGCTTTGTAATTGGCAAATGTACTTGAGCACTTCATCAGACCAAGTTAATGTTATAGCTCCTTCACCCTTTAATTTTTTCACCTTCTTTTGAACCCAATGAAGCTCAATCTCTTCCTTTTCATCCCGCAAGATAATGCTAGATTTGAATAATGCGTCTGCTGCTTTATATAGATCCCTTCTTGCGTTATTTTGCACCCCCATTAAATCAGCAAACTCTGAAGTAGTTAACGTCATCTCTTTTGGAATATCTTTTCTAGAATCAACCTTCGCAAGGCAAGCCAACACAAGTTTTTGAGCTTGAACATTTAGCTTATAGCTTGCGTCAATTAAGTTGTTTGATTTTGTAACTGATAAATTGCTCACATCTTCTTCCTAAGGCGGAGGTTATTATTGTTCCACTACCGTACCATCAAGTGGAGCTTTTTTAAAGCTCTCCACCATTAGTTGTGGGTATCCGTGTCAATCTCTCCCCCTTTAACCCTTGTTTCCGTGTCAATCTCTCCCCCTTTAACCCTTGTTTCCGTGTCAATCTCTCCCCCTTTAACCTCTGTAGGCCTTTGCTTGCAATGGCTACAGAGGTGCTAAAAACAAGAGATATAAAAAACAAGAGTTATTAAAAAGGCGTTAGCCTGTGAATAAGTTGCAAAATATTAAGCATTAAACACTACAATTGTTCCTCCACAATCCAAAGATTGCGGCTAAGCGCCTCAATCTGGTTCTGATGGACTTTGTATAAGAAGTGATACCGTTTGTTATTTGCATCTATGAAGTTGCTCTACAGAGCCTCTAAGCTCCATAAAAGATGTTTATCAGGGCACGATTAGCTTTTATTCTAGCTGGAAGATCGGGGAACGCGTTTTGAGGACTGTTTTACACTTAACTCTGTAAAGTCGCGCTCGTTCCTCGCTACGGCTTCGCCAAGTTAAAATTAGGATCATCGATAGTTTTGAACTTATTTTACGAGGGCTACCCAATAGCGCCAAGTGCTCCATCTAAATCTAATGAGCCAAAGCGAGTTAATTTAGGTGGTGGTGAAAGGCGCACCACCACGAAGTGGTGGCTTTAATCAAATCCTTCCTGCTGAGCTAAATATTGCTTCACGATTTCAAGTGGCGCACCTCCGCAACTAACCAGACAATAACTTCTGCTGTAAAAAACTGGCTTCCAGTAAAACTCACCCAAGTGTTCGGAAAACTCCTTTCGCACAAGTCTTGATGTAGCAGTTTTTAAACTGTTCACCATTTTACTTGGTTGCATCTTGGGATTAGCAGAAATTAAAAGGTGAAGGTGATCTGGCTCACCATTGCACTCCAAAAGCTCACAATCCCAAGATTTTAACAACCTTTTGTACTGAGATTCTAAGTACGCGGCAACCTCTGGCGTGATACAGCGACGACGATATTTAGTTACAATAACTAAATGATAGTGAATATTATAAACGCTGTGATACAACGTTTTTAGGGCTTGTTTTTTCATAACAACTAAATATAATTAGTTGTTATGAAAAAAGCAATCCGTAAAGTTACATATAAAATGAAACCATCAGTTTCTCAAGAAGAATCGCTGATGGATTTGTTTGTCCACCATCACCAGTTGTACAACTGGGCTTTACGTGATCGCATCGAAACATATCGTGATTCTAATTACAGTCTTAACTTTCACGAACAGTGCAAAATCAACACTCTGTGGCGTAATAATCGTAAAGCGCATGGTATTTTCAATGCTAATGCTCAGAGTGAGCAAGTCACATTAAAACGTGTTGCACTGGCTTTTGACGGTTTTTTTAGACGGCTCAAAAAAGGTGATAAGAAAGCTGGATTCCCACGTTTTAAACCATTTCAACGCTTTAAAGGTTGGGGCTACAAGGCTCATGGTGATGGTTGGAAGCTCAACCTGAAAGAAAAAAAGCATGGTGCTGTTTATTTGGCTGATGTTGGTATCGTTAAGATCCGAGGTAAAGCTAGAAACACAGGAGGCAAGCCGAAAACTGCCGAAATCATCCGAAAGAATGGTGAGTGGTTCATTTCAGTTTCAATGGAGTATGACACCATTGAGAGAAACTGTGGCACTAAAGCTGTTGGCTTGGATTGGGGTGTTTCTCATTACTTTTCGACTATCGATCAGGATGGTAATTTTGAGCAAGTCGAAAACCCCCGTTACCTCAGAAACAGCAAAGAGCGATTAACCTCTTTACAACGTGACCTCGCGTTAGCGAAAAAAGGCACTCGCACCCAGCGAAAATTAAAGCATCAAATTGCCAAACTCCACCAGAAAATCGCCCGTCAAAGACTCGATTTTACTCATAAAGAAACTGCAAAATTAGTTGAAGTGGCGGCATTGATCGCCACCGAAAAACTCACCGTTAAGAACATGACTCGCAGTGCCAAAGGTACTGTCGAGAAAAACGGAAAAATGGTGAAACAAAAGGCTGGTCTGAATCGGGAAATTCTGAACACCGCGCCAGCCATGACTCTTAATTTACTGCGATACAAAGCGGAAGAAGCTAGTAGCGAATTTGTTGAAGTACCAACAAAGCAAGTTAAGCCAAGTCAAACCTGCCCAGACTGCGGAGCTAAGAAGAAGAAATCCTTAGCAGAGCGCTGGCACTCATGCGAATGTGGTTGTGAGAAGCCCCGCGATGTAGCCAGTGCGCAAGTTAACTTAAACTGGGCGTTAGGTATTCAGGCTGGGAACCAGCCTAAAAAGGTAGCTTAGGCTTTCTTTTTGAAACTCCTTCAAAACGCGCAGCGTTTAGTGGGAGTTGTTCATAATAAGAAAACGTTCAAAGAGCCATTACCGCAGAGTGAAATTAAAGCCACAGCGAAGAGCGTAGCACGGTGGACGCATAAGAACTTTAGCGCAGCCGGCTTTAGTGAATGGCAAGCAAAGCAGGGGGCAAAAGGCGGTAAGGTATCTAAAGGTGGTGGACGACCGTCCAATAGTAAGCTGGATAAAAAGGAACTGTCAAAAGCGATTATCAACCTTAAAGCACAAAGCTATTCAAACCGTGATATAGCACAAGATTTAGGGATTTCAGCAAGTACAGTCAGTCTATACTTGAAAGGCAAACTTGAGTGATCGAAACAAGCCCTATCAGATAATAGCCTTTTTGGTATTATCTATATTTGAAACTGGTACCTAAGTATTCAAATATATCTCGGAGAGAGTTCTGACTCTCTTTGTGGCACTAAAAAGGCTATATAAACATAATTAGATCAGAGTAGAGGTGTGTTATGAATATAGAGAGCTTAAAGTTCGAAATGGCTGAAGAAGAAAAGCAGAGACTTCGTGCTTTATCAGCGTTAGAACTTATAGATTTAGCATTAGAACATGATGGCCGGTCAGCTAAATCTGCTGCTTTAATTATTCTGAGTTTGGAAGCAGATAACTGGTTTAAGTTTAGTGCTGTAGAATTAATACATTTAGATCCGCTTCATCGAGAGTATGCGAATAACGTATTACTTGGCGTATCAGCGGGCGACTACCAGCCTAGCGCATGGCTTAGACGGCTTGATATTGATGTAACCGTTAAAATAAATGACTTAATTGAAAAATGGTCTGATTTGAGGGTTTAGGTTTCATAGTTTTCAGTTATGAATGAGTTTAAATACTCAGTGTCATTTTTTAATCTGTTTATCATATTATTTTTTCGGCTAAGGGCGTTACCGTGATTTTTTACTTTCTAAAATAATAAAGTGTTTTTTGAATCTTTTTTATTTATCTTTTATCAAACTAGGATGGTGCTTTTTAACGAATTTAAATAGCTCATCCTGATCTGTTTTAAGCTTATCTAATTTTAGTTTATAGCGCTGCATTGCTTTCCCAGCGTGAATTTTACTAAACTCTTCTTTTGATTTTAAATCCTCAGCTTCGGACTGCTTGGCTTTTGCTTCGTTTACGAAGGTTATTGCTTCTCTTTTTAATTTTTCAGCACTGCGCCTTTCGTTTTCAGCTTCAATTAATTTTTGTTGAGCCCTATTTTGTAGCCTCTCTGCTTCTGCAAATTCATCGTTGAGTGCGTTTTTCGCGGTTTCTTCTGCACTATTAGCCTGCTCTATTTTGTTTTGTAACTGTTTTTTATATTCATTTAAGTCATGTTCGTTTTTAGCTTCAAGAGATTTGATTTTATTACTTAATTCAATGTTTACAAGTCTGTGCCCACAGAAGAAAAACAAAAATATAAATGCTGTTCCACCAACTAATGCACCTGTAGCTAAGGCTAAGCTGTTATCCCATACGTTTTCCCAGCCTAACTTTGTATTGCTGGTACTTTTAAATGTAACCGTTAACTCGCCATCAGCACTTTCGGTGTAAGCGAATTTTTTTAGGCCTTTATAAAATTTCACATCACCACTAACCCTGCTCTCGTAGTAATTATCGAGAGATTGGTACCCAAAGTAACCGGCTAAACCTACAGCAATAACAAGAGCGAAAAGGTATTTCATCGTAAGTAAACCTCTGTGATATCCGGTCTAAAATGCCCCATTTCTTGGCTAACCGTTTCTAGACGCGTAGTGTAATTTAATCTTTGATTTTGTAACTCGGACATACGTTCTTGAGCGTATGAATGACGAACGCCATGTGCACCAGATGACCACCCAAGAACACGATTTGATGCTGCAGAAAATGAGTTAGACCAGCGTTGGCCACCTGCAATATCATACTGAGAACGATAATTTATGCCTCTGTCGCTTACTGTGTTTGCTGTGTCCAGGCGTTTGCTTTCTAAGCGTTCTGAAAGTGAATGAGGTAAAACGACTTCTCGTACAAGACCGCCTTTCCCTTGTACGGTGTAACGTACTCCATCACGACCATTAAATTTACTTTCTAGTGCAGGTCTGTCTGATGGGGCTCGCTCTTCTATTCGTTGTAACGTCAATAATTCATGTGCACGTAGTCCAGCCGCATATGCAATTTCTGTTGCCAGTGCGTTACGTTCAGTTTGTGCTGAGGCTATGGCGTGTACTTGCTCTGGAGTATAAGAGCGGCTGGCTTCTATGGTTTCACGCTCAGATTTTATTGAAGAGTCTAGTTTGTTATTTTTGTCTAGTGTTTTTGTAATGTTGTGCATCATGCACTGTATTGCTTGGCGCTCCATATTTAATTGCGATTGACGAACTTTTTCAGCGCGGATGTTCAAGTATGAATTGGCGGTTTCTGGGGTCATTCCTCTTAATGAGTCACCTAGCCCATATTGCTGCATATTCTTCGCCACACTTTCCAGTGCACCGCGATAATTATCAACCGTTCTTATGGAGTCTAATATATTGTTACGTGTGAAGTCCTTGGTGACAGAAAATGCTTGCTGCTCAGGGGTTTTTACACTAAATCTTGCCATGAATATCTTTACTTTTTAACCAGCGATGAACAGTAGATTCCGCTACTACGAAGCGTTTTTTTTTGCTTAACCAACGTGTGATCTCTGCTATTGTCGAGCCCTTTTGGCGCAATCCTTCTATCTCAGCATGATACTTATCTAACCTTGATTTGCGCTGGCTATAGCTGCGCTTTCTGCGTAGCTCTGAATCTTTTTTTAACTCTGCAACTTCTTTATCTGGATCAAAATTGGTCATAATTTCTCTTTGTAAGTCTAACTGGAAAAGCTGTCGCTTAACTCAGCGGTAACTGAATACCTATTCGCCCCTGTTTTGCAATATCGTTTGCATAGGTTCGGACTGTTCTCACCTTAAAACGCATCAATTAAAGTTGATAAGACTTAAGCTTTACGAGCTTTAGAACGGATTTTCTCTTTTCTGAGAAGCGTATAGCCTCCAAATTTACTGTATGGGTTCAGTACTGAAACGGTTGTTTTCAGTCTCGGTTTGATTTGGTACTAACCGGTAAAGTACGGTGCTATAGGCACTACTCTTTAAGAGCTTCCTATATTACAAGCAACAAAAAAAAAGTCAAAAATAAATTAATTTCACGCAATGCGTTTTGGTTTTTGCGTGAAATTGCTACATGGCTCTAACCCGCTGGGTTACAGCTCGTTTTACGAGTTGTACCCAGCGGGTTGGAGGTTTGCACAATTTTCAACTTTTTTACGCTGTTTTGGCGGGGGCTAACGCGCTGCGCTTGTTGGCTCACAAAAACGTTTAAAATCGCCCAGAGGCGATTTTAATCCGTTTTTGGAGCTTGCAAAGTTGTGTCAGTGGAATACAATGTGTGTATACAAATGTAAATACAGGTGCGTTATGGCTACTATAAATATTCGTGTGAATGATGATCTGAAAGTGCGTTCTTACGCTGCGTTAGAGAAATTAGGAATAACGCCATCAGAGTTATTGAGACAAACACTGGAATACGTTGCACAAAGAGAAAAACTGCCGTTCAAGTCAGTGCTGCTCACAAGTGAAGATGAAGCGCTTATTGCCGTGGCACAAGCCCGTTTAGCTGATCCAAAAGCCGGAGTAAAGGTCTCGCTAGATGACCTATGAGTTAGAATTTGATCCCCGTGCGCTTAAAGAGTGGCGTAAGCTAGGCGCAACCGTGCGTGAGCAGTTTAAAAAGAAGTTAAGTGAGGTGCTGGAACAACCAAGGGTTGAGGCTAACCGGCTACGAGAACTCCCAGACTGCTACAAGATTAAACTACGTCAAGTTGGGTACCGGTTAATATACCAAGTGCACGATGAAAAAGTGTCGATCCTTGTTGTGGCGATAGGCAAAAGAGATAAATCAGAAGCGTATAAAGACGCTGGAAAACGAGTTTAGCCGTTTTTTGGTACTTGCACTGGATCTGAGCGTGAACCGGGCAAAAACAAACGCTTTGTTGGGCACAAACGGGGAGTTTGTACTGAGAAAACGTATTTAACATAAAAACCGGTATGGGCCATTGTGATGCTTTCCCCAGTTCAGGCGGCATTTTCATTGAAAGGCATTTTTTGAGATGTTTTAGGTATCCAGCT
>NZ_JBQSXI010000006.1:0-4706 GCF_052378035.1 Pseudoalteromonas sp. AOP31-A2-14
AATGGGGCATTTTAGACCTGATATTACGGAGACTTATTTACGATGAACTGGCGAACTATCCTCATGTTAATCTTGCTTGCAGCCCTTGGGACTGGCGCTTGGTGGTTAAATGGCTTCATGGAAAATCAAGGCTGGGTTGTTGTTGAAAATCAAAAATGGGTGATTGCCGGCACAGGCTGGGAAACGTTGAAATATGCGTGGCCTGTTGCCGTTATCGGCGTGTTGATTGGTGGTGGAATATTTTACGTAATTTTGGGTTATCTGTACCTAACCGCAACAGAGGCCGATCATGAAAATGAAATAGCTCGTATAAACGCCCAGAAAGCACTCTCGGACGATAAAGCGGAAAAGGCTCAAATACGTGCAGATAACTCAATAAAATCCGACAGAGAAGCGTTGAGAGCGCAAGAAAGGCAGTTAATGGAGCGAGAAGAGCGGTTTAGTCGCCTTGAAGCTGAAGCCGTCAAACGTGTTCAAGCCGCTGAAGAACGTGTGAAAGAGGCGGAGAAAACCGCAGCCAAAGCGAATACTAAAAAACAACGGGCTGAAGGAGCTATGGCAAGATTAAGATCTAAACCTCGGTAACTCTAGCTCACTATGGACAACGGTGGACGGGCAAGCCGCCCACACGTTGACACACAGCCGCTATTTTAGATCACCGGTTAACCAACTCTGCGCTCAATAAATTTTTTACTTAATAGTTAACGACTATGAGGGCGAAGCCGCAGCGAGGAACGAGCGATAACCCAGCGGTGTTCAACGCAAAAAACAATGTGACAACGCGATCACAAAAGGATCAGCAGATCCGATACTTCTTCGTGCCCTGATAAACCAATTATGCACGTCCTGTAAGCCACGCTAACGCATTTTGTTTACTCCAATGATTCAGGTTTGTCTTAGCTCTTGAAAAAACTCTGAGCGCAGCGAAGGCATTCTTGGGGTATGCCGGAACGAGCGAAGCGAGGGGTAGGGCCGGCAGGGGCATCGCCCCTAAGAGGGGTTAGCACCCCGAAATTTTAAAATGCGTTATCCACAAATTTTCGCCGAACTGACCTTTAAAGACTTTATGTATAACTTAAAAGACTTAAAAGACTTAGGAGGTTAATTAAAGCTATGAAATATATAGCAAATAATTTTGAAAGGTGGTCGTCTACCGAGTTAAAGGTGGTCGTCTACCGAGTTAAAGGTGGTCGTCTACCGAGTTAAGGTGGTCGTCTACCGAGTTAAAGGTGGTCGTCTACCGAGTCCTGTGGATAAAAATAACACACAAAATTAAAGGAGGTATTGACTAAATAATAGCTATCCCCTAAATTGGCGGTGGTCTAAAAAAACAAAGAAAACCCCTTTTATGGAATTAGTAAACGTATCGAGCAAAACAAAAGTTAGGCATAAAACTGATATCAACAAAACACTGTCTAAAATGCCTTTGTCATCTAGGCGCGTTTTATTTATGGCCATAGCTCAGTTGGACTCTAAAAAAATAGTAAAGCAAGGCCAAGTGTTCCGCATTTATGCCAGTGAGTACGCGAAAATCGCTAAGCTAGAAATGAATACAGCCTACGAGCAACTAAAATCCGCCACGCTGGACTTGCAAAAACAGATAATAGGAATTCCTAAAGATCAGCTTTTACCCCCCATAGCTCGACAAGGGGAGCGGCCTTGGAAAAAGCCAACAGGAAAAGGAATTCGTATGCTTAATGTCACTGAATATTGTGACTATGAAGACGGGGACGGTTACGTAGATATTAGCTTTAGCCGTCAAATGGAGCCGTATATTTGCATGATAGAGGGTAAATACACTACTCAGGTTTTAATCTCCAGCGCCAGACTAAAAGACACGAACGCAAGTAATCTATATCAACTCTTACGACAGAAAATTAGCGAGAAAAAAGACCGTTATTTTGAAATAGGTGTCGATGAGCTTAAGGATGAATTAGGACTATACACAACAAAGAACAAGGAAAGAGTTTACTCATACCCATTATTTAAAGATTTGAATAAGCTAGTTATAAAACGAAGCCTTGAGACAATTAAAGACACTACAGAAATAAAAGATATAAGCGTTGAAATCATCGAAAGAAAGCAACGTAAAGCAACTAAGCTAAGGTTTTCTTATCGAGTAGATGACCAAATGAAATTTGAAGGATTTTAATTAAGGCCATTAGAAACCTCTTAAAAATTTAGAGATGTTTTAACGGTCAAAAAAGTAATAATTAAGACCGTTAATAGAAACTATTAAATATATTATTTAATAGTGATAACGGGCCTGAACAATGACCAAATCACCATTTAAAACAGTGTAAACTAGGCGGTTTTCTTGATCTATACGGCGGGAATAATACCCCTTTAAATCACCAGAAAGCTTTTCTGGTTTTCCTATTCCTTGATTTAGTGAACGCTGAGCATCATTAATCAATTCATTAATTCTTATAGTTATCTTGGGGGAGCTAGAAGCCCAATAAGTATAGTCTTCCCAAGCGTGGGGAGTGAATACAACTTTCTTTAATGATACTGTTTGCTGATCAAGTTTCTTTTTCTTCTTCGATGTCATAACGGATTAATTCCTCTTCTATTAGAGAGCCACCGTTTAGCTGAGCAATAGAATCTATCAAACGTTGAGAGTTCTTAGCTGAGCGTAGTAAATACATTGTTTCTACCATACTGCTGTAATCTTCTCTTGAAAGCATAACAACCTCAGCTGTTTTACTTGTTATCAATAATGGCTCATGACGATCTGTCACAGCCTCTATAGCTGCCTTAAAATTGGCTCTTGTTTTACTAAATGTTTGTACTTGCATATATTCTCTTTGGTGACAATTGTTAAGCGCGTATAAATTGTAAAACGCAGCCCCTCAAAAGGATTAATCCTCCTAAGAACATCACCTGTCTCCTGTTAAATTTTTATTACGATTAATACCAAATTAAGCTCTATAAAATTACTTTCCAGCTATGTTCACATATTAACCATGTATGTGATTAAAGAACGCTAACGCATAATAAACCCTCCTAAAATGATTACTTACCTCCATTGTACCACATCCTGTACAACAGTCAAATCAAGTACAAGATGTGGTACAATGGGGCTATTTTTTTGCATTTTTGCAACCCATCCCCCCGCTATGTACACACTCGCTTAGGCTCGTAAACATAGCGGGGGTATGGTTTAAGCTTAATTCACGCAAAAAAATACGAGCAATATAAATTTATTTGACGAATTTAAACTCATCACATATATTAATTCTTGAAAATAGAGTTGTGCCTTTAGCACACCTGCTACACCGGATACAGGTAAACGATCCGAGGTCTAGCTCTCTGCTAGGTTCTAGTTACCCCGCTAGCGCAACGCGAAAATGGGAGGCCTGATCACCATGTCAGGAAATAGTCATCCACTAGCGAAAATCGAAATAGGAGATCAACGATGCAAAACGTAAAAGCCACTTAACCGGTGTAAAGGTCAGTGATTCATCCCACTTAAAATACGATGCGGAATAGACTAGAGAAGTCTGAATCTTCGCTCCGTTATGCGTAAATCAGGCTAATAGGCATTAAGTTGTCGCTACTGCTGGTTTAACAGGCAGTTGTAAGTTCTTACAAGGAAAAACATGAAACCAATGAAAGTACCGTCTGATTTCGATGTGAACGCTGAAATTTCCAAGCTTAAAACGCAAACCAAAGCGATAAGAAAGCGCTGCTACACTCAACGTAAATCAAAATTAGACCCATACCACGGTGAAATAATCCAACTGCTTAATGGTGGTTCGAGTGGCGCGGAAATCCGTCGCTGGTTACTAGGCCTGAATGTCGAAGTCTCCCCCTCTACGCTTTCCCGTTGGATAGAGCGGAATCATAAAAATGGGTAAATTTGCCAAAAAAGATCCCCTTGAGGTAGCTCAAAAACAAGCTGCTAATGTGATGAAAACCATTCAAGGTAAACACATACAATCTGTTGGTACAGTCAGGAACTACGAAGAAGCGCTGTCCAGAGTCGCACAATATGCAAACCGTGAATTATCTATCGGACTACGTGAAATCACACCTGAACAAGCGGCACAATATCTTGAAATTCGCAGCGAGGAAGTGGGGCAAAAAACTCTCGATATGGAGCGTCAGGCAATCCAGGCCATGATGCACTTCACCAGCAAAAAGCTAAACCAGGATGAACGCCTGGGCGTTATCAAATCTGAACACCAACAAATTTTAAAATCCCGCTCCTACACGCCAGAGCAGTTAAAAATAATCACGGAGTCACAACGTCCGCAAAATGCACTTTCTACGCAACTTGCACACGCAGCGGGTTTACGTGGTCACGAACTTTTCACGCTTCGCCGTATCGAGGAAAGAGGGGTAAGCGATCGCCCTGCATTAGCTGAAAAATTTCAAGGTCGAGAGGGTGAACGATATACCGTGCAAGGCAAAGGCGGATTAATTCGAGAAGTACGCATACCGACACACCTTGCAAACCAGTTAGAAGCACAGAGATTGCCCGAGCCAAAACACGTAACAGACCGAACTATAAATTACGTACAACATTACAAAATCAGCGCTGGACGCGCTTGGGCTGCATCATTTAGTCGTGCATCTGAAAAAAAACTAGGGTGGAGCGAAGGTGCTCACGGAGTTCGACATAGCTATGCCCAAGAACGCATGTACGAGCTTCAAAATTCAGGCATAAACCGAGATAAAGCGCTTGAAATTGTTTCTCAAGA
>NZ_JBQSXI010000007.1:0-1918 GCF_052378035.1 Pseudoalteromonas sp. AOP31-A2-14
CCGTCGAAGTTGTTTCTTATTTATCAAGAGAAGAAAAACACCCTCAAAAACCCCCTATTTCAGCGTGTATTTTTAACCTGTTTCTTTGCTTGTCTCGTAAGTTCGTGTATCTACCAAGGACGTTTATCCACACTTTATTTCTATGTATCAAGTAAGGTCAATTTCCCACATGAGAATAATATCAGGGACCCCCCCGTTACACGGTTCCCCCCCAAATCATTCTCATGCGTTAAATTGAAAATCTTTTTGGTTTATCAGGGGCGCAAGCGCGGGGATTTGTTTTCATATAAAAATGGTTTGCGCTTCGCTTGGTTGCGGCCAACAATCACCGAGGAAAATAAACTTGGTCATGTGGCCTTTCGTGCGATTAATCGCACAGGTGGTTAAATTGAAATGGGTTAAAGGGTGAAACCTTTTGCACGCGAATGAGATCGGATTACGTAGTAATTTGTCGACATTCGACGGCGTGCCTGTGTAATTCCACCGAAAAAGCCGAGTATTAGCAATGCAATAGCAATACGATAGCAATGCAATAGCAATGCAATAGCAATACGATAGCAATGCAATAGCAATGCAATAGCAATGCAATAGCAATGCAATAGCAATACGATAGCAATGCAATAGCAATGCAATAGCAATGCAATAGCAATAGGATAGCAACGCAATAGCAAATAGTGGGTTTTACCCCACGTATTGACGTAATCCGACATTCCAGCGGAAAACTTGAACCATAACGGCTTCAATAGTGTCGTTTTCTTCACCGACATGAACCAGGTCTACAGAGTCACTTTCAACGTCCTGTAAATTTAGTTTTTTGTGGTGCTCCTTTAAAATGCCGCCAAACGCAATCAGACGCTTGTTGCGAATACCTAAGGCCAATTCCTTAACAGCCTTTGAATGAGCCAAATAATTACCGTCCGGCATCTCACAGACGTAATTAGAGGGCTTAGTGGCATACTTGCCTACCTCTGCGGCTGCGGATTCTATACTTGATGAACCTTCTCTTTTTCTATTGGGCTTTATAACCCTGATATCGACCTGTGTTATTTCTGGGTATCTAGTGGATTCGCGCCACAGCTCCAGCCATCGCGCTTGAGTAATATACGTTTTTTTAAAATAACCTGACGGTACCGCCAGTAACACATGAAAGTGAGGGTGGTAATCGTCCCTTTTACCGTTATAGGTGACTTCTAGCGCTCTGAAAAAGCCCTTAACACTGCGTTTTACCTCTGCCCTTTCCATTAATCGCTTAAAGCTAGCAGTCAAATGTTTAACTTCATCTGATAACCGATCAGCTTTAATATTGGGTACTGTGAGGGTTAACAATAAATATTTTAGCGTTGGGTTTTCTTTCTGGGCAGACTGACAAACCGCTTTAACTTGATGGAAAATGGCCATTGATCGCCTCCTTTGACATGACGGACAAATTCTATCCCTGCAAAACAAAGCTCTAATTAATCTTTTATTACCGTGGGGGTCTACTGCGAACTCAAGAGTTGATCCGCAATCAAACATTCTTTGCGACCTGCCAAGCCAGTATTTTTCTGGTTGGTCAAATGCTTTGGATACTGCGACGGTTTTCAACTTAAGTACACGCCAATCAGTTTTTGAATCTTTTAAAATTTCGCCTGTTCCGTGGATTACGGGCAGGTCTTGATATACAATAGTCATATCGTTTACCTATCTCGATAATGGGTAAAACGTAGCTTGGGATGAATTCGATACTCATCTTAAGTGGCTTTTAGGTCAGTCGGTGTTAGCGCACCGGCTACCGTCCTACTCTAAGACGTTAACAAAAATTACTATCACATTACGTAATACAAATTCAGTGGAAAACCTTCCACCCTATTTACACCCCCAATTTAGACTCTAAAGCCAATAGAATCAAGCTTTTCAGCGCAATTATATTTGTTTTACC